>NZ_JACMYF010000018.1:0-35345 GCF_015351605.1 Pseudomonas sp. p50(2008) | reverse complement strand
AACAGGATTCAGAATCGGGTGACACCTTCAATCGCCGTCATGAGCCCACATTTTACAAACGACGTGATCGCGCTCTTTGTAGCAGCTGCCGAGGCACGAGGCTGCGTCGGGCTGCGCAGCGGCCCCCGGGGGCGGTCCTGCGGACACGCAACGCAGCCTCGTGCCTCGGCAGCTGCTGCAAAAGAAAAGGCGTCAGTTCGGATCCAGCAATCCGCCACGCCAATGGCGCGACACCCGGCTGCCGGTGAACTTCGCCACGACCATGCCCTGGGACACCAACCGATCGCGATAGCGCGTCACCATCCGTCCCGCTTGCTCGGCCACCAACACCACCTCTGACGACGGATCCCCTGGGCACCGCAGAATCCGGGCAAAGCGCTGCCCTTCCTCGACAAAATCCCCCAAGTCCTTTTCAAAGATCAGCACCCCTGGCTGCGGCGCCAGAATGGTTTCCATCTGCCCCATTTCCATCACTTCGACAGGCCAGTCACCCAGTGTCAGCGCCTCATCGATGACCCCGTAACTGCACAACCAGGCATAGAGCCCGTCGGCATCCTGCTCGGCAAACCGGTCGCTGACATCGCCCTGCCCGCGCAACTCCAGCGTCGCCGCCATTTGCCGCTCGCTGACGCCCTTTCGCAGCCAGGGCGCAATGATGCTTTCCTCGAAGGAACCATCACCGCCGTCGTCCCAGATGATCGCCACGTCCATTTTCATCGCAGCCGCCAGTTCACGGCCACGGGGCCAGAAACTGCGGTGCACATAGAGATACGGCAGCGCCTCGTCATCGGTGTGCAGGTCGAGCATGACATCTGCGCTGGAGGCCAGTTGCGCCAGACTTTTCTGCCATTCCTGAATGTTCGTCGAAGGTGGATTCATCGCTGCGGACTGGTCGAACCCGCGGTTGAAGTTATGGCCGGTCGCGTCGTGGAATCGGCCCAGCAGACGTCCCTGACGAAACTGCCCGATACCCAGCGGATTGGCCTGCGGCACCACTGTCACCTGACTCTTGAGCCGACCTTCGGCCTCGGCCACTTGCAGGCGTTGCATCAGCAGGTGCAACACCAGCATCCCGGCGATTTCATCGGCATGCACACCGGCTTGCAGGTGCACCTTGGGGCCGCTGCCATCGCCCTCGAAACGCCAGGCCCCCACCCGCAGCGGGTCGCCGTTGTTGCTGCGAACGTTGAACGAAATATCCTGCGCCATCCGCGTGTCCTCCCGTCATGATCGTTAAAAACCCGTGCATCGCCGCTGGTGATTGAACAGACGTTCAACTAAGCTCGCGAACGAGTAACCGCACCCAAGGACGTCCCTGTGACCACTACCGCTCCGAAAAACCGCCGCGCCGAACCTGACGAGCGCCGCGAAATGCTGGTGGCTGCCACGCTGCGTTGCCTGGTCCGTGACGGGCATGCCGGTATCTCCGTGCGCCGCATCGCCACCGAGGCCGGCGTGTCCGTTGGCTTGCTCAACCATCATTTCGGCAGCATCGATGCGTTGATCGCCGACACCTATCAGAAGCTCGCGAGCGAACTGACCACGGCCCTGCTCCAGGAAATAGAGCAGGCCGACACGCCGGCCGCGAGGATGGACGCGTTCCTGACCGGTTCATTCGCACCACGGGTCATGGACCCCGATTTGCTCGGCGCCTGGGTGGTGTTCTGGAGCCTGATTCGCCATTCCGAACACGTCAGCCAGTCTCACGAAAAAAGCTACCGCGCCTACCTCGACTTGCTCCGCCAGCTCCTGGATGACCTGGCTGCCAGCGAAGGTTTTGTGATTCACGACACTCACCTGGCCGCCATCGGCCTATCGGCGATGCTCGACGGACTCTGGATCGAGTGGTGCCTCAACCCCGAAACCTTCAGTCCCGCCAACGGGCTCCACATCTGTCGCTGCTGGATAAAGGGGTTGCGTCACGGAGCATTCAGCACCGACGACGTCCTGTGAGGCGTGGCGCCCGAAGATCATCGCCAGGGTGCCGCTGACCGCGATCAGCCCGGCGCCGATCATCAGTGACACATCCATCACCGTGCCCCAGATCAGGCTCGACAACAGGAACGCCCAGATCAGCCCGGTGTACTCGAACGGCGCCAGCAACGTCGCCGTGGCCCGCCGGAAACTCGCAAACAACAGGTACTGACCGATACCGCCGACCAGGCCCGCCGCGAGCATCCCCAACCAGGCCGGGGTCGGCGACGGCGTGTGGGTCCAGGGCAGCGCCACGGTCATGCAGATCACAAACACCACGTTGGTGATGAGCATTTGTTCCAGCACCGACGTCTGGTCATCCACCTGCCGCAACTGGATGTAGGTGAAGGCCCAGCACATGGCTGCCAGCAGCGTCAGCACCACCGGCAACGGCTCGGCGATGTTGCTGGGGCGACAGGCGATGATCACCCCGACAAATCCGACGATCAGGGTGAACCACTGCCAGCCGTTCGCGCGCTCCTTGAGGAACACCGCCGCCAACACCGTGACCATGATCGGCGCCGAGAAATACAGCGTGGTCATCTCCGCCAGCGACAGGTCCCGGGCCGCCGTGTAATACAGCACCCAGGCGACAATCGACAGCAAACCACGCTGCACCAGCAGGCGTCGGCTCGGCGAGCGCCAGGCTTTTTGCACCAGCCGCAAACGTCCCGCCACCAGGCACACAAACACCACGAACAAGCTGCGCCAGAACAGGATGGTGACCACCGAATAATCGGCCACCAGCCACTTGATCACGGCGTCCTGCAGCGCCAGAAACGCATAGCCCAAGGTGCACAGACCAATACCTTGCAACGACCGGTCGACCGTCCCTGGCGTGCTCATCACACGGACCTGCGCACTGGCGTTCCGCGACGTTCGAAGAAAGCGAACAGCGCCTCGATCAGGAACGTCAGGCAGACATACACACCAGCGACCAGCAACAGCGGCTCGTACACTTGCAGGGTTTGCGCGCGTACCACGTTGGCCGCACCCAGCAGGTCGATGATCGCAATGGTCGACGCCAGCGCCGTGGATTTGAGCAGCATCACGGTCTCCCCGGCGAGGGTCGGCAACAACAACCGCATCGCCCGGGGCAAGCGTACCCGCAACAAAGCCTGGCGTTGGGTCATGCCGAAGGCCGACGCGGCTTCCATTTCGCCCTTGGGCACTGCCAGCAGCCCACCGCGAATGACTTCACCGACATACGCCCCCACCGACAGCACCAGCGCGAAGACGATGTACCAGTAGCCGTCACGCAGGTATGGCCAGAAGAAGCTGCCACGGATCAGCGGAAACTGGGCAAACAGGCTGCCGAGCCCGTAGTAGAAAATGTAGATCTGGATCAGCAGCGGCGTGCCACGCAACACGCTGGTGTAGAACAGGCTGGCCCTGGCGATCACTTTGTTCTTCGAGATCCGCGCCAGAGCCACCAGCACCGCCAGCACGAAACCGAACACCATGGAGATCAGCAAAATGGTGATGGTCGTTTGCAAACCTCGACCCAACAGGGCCGCGTATTCAACTATCCACGCTGGAATCATTTCATTCACTCAGCCAAAGGCATCCAGCGACGGATGCGTCGTTCAAGTCGTCCGGACAGGTAATTGGACGCCAGCGTCACCACGTAATACATCGCCGCAGCCGTGAGATAGAACAACAGGTAGTGACGGGTCGAACCCGCGCCTTGCTTGGCGGTGTACAGCAGTTCGTTGGTGCCCACCACGCTGATCAGGGCGCTGTCCTTGATCAGGTTGATCCACAGGTTCGCCATCCCGGCCATCGCGTAAGGCGCCATGATCGGCAACGTGACACGGCGGAACAGCCCGAAACCGCTGAGGCCAAACGCCCTCGCCGCTTCGATCTGGCCGTAGGGAATGGCCTGGATCGCCGCGCGAAAAATCTCCGAAGCGTAGGCACCCTGGACCAGTCCCAGCACCAGGATCGCAGCCAGTGGACCACTGACGTTGACCGCGTCGTAACCCATTTTGGCCATCAGCGAATTGAGGAGCATGGAGCCGACGTAGTACAGCAACAGAATCAGCAGCAACTCGGGAATCGCACGGAACAATGTGGTGTAGCCGCGCATCAGCGCCGCGATCGGTTTGGGCGCGCCCAATTTGAGGCAGGCCACCACCAGGCCGATGAACAGCCCGACAACAAATGCCCCAGCGGAGATCTGCAGGGTCATCAACAAACCCTTCAGTAGCGCACCACCCCATCCTTGTTCGGTGAAATTGATCAAAGCGAACATTTCCGGCATTTCGGTCTCCCAGTCTCGCAATCAACAACCTGCCTGAATCCCTGTGGGTGCGAGCGTGTGTGGTGAGGGGATTTAGAAAGCAGGTTTCACGCTGGTGCCGAAGTAGTTCTGGGAGAGGTCGTCATAGTCCTTGCTCGCCAGCAGTGCGGTGATCGCCTTGTCCAGTCGGGCCTTGAGCTCGGTGTCGTCCTTGCGCAGACCGGCGCCGACACCTTTGCCGAAGATCGGGTCGTAGGGCACTGTGCCGAGGAATTCGAGGTTGCTGGCGTCCGGCGTTTTGACGAACTCGGTCATGGCTGTGCCGTCCGCCATCATCAGGTCGATGCGACCGGCGATCAGATCCGCGTTGGCCGAATCCTGGGTGTCATAGTACTTCACGTCGGCGATTTTTTCGTAGTAGGCCTTGAGGTAGCTGGCGCTGACCGTGGAGTTCTGCACGCCGATGATCTTGCCCTTCAGGTCATCCGGGTACTTGCTCACCTTGGTGCCCTTGGGGCCGACAATCGCGACGAGCGAATCGTAGTAAGCCCGGCTGAAAGCGATCTGTTTTTCGCGTTCCGCGGTCACGGACATCGAGGAGAAAATCACGTCGATCTTCTTCGCCAGCAACGATGGAATGATCCCGTCCCACGCCACTTCCTTGATCTCGCACTCGGCTTTCATTTCGGTGCAGAGCTTGTGGATCAGGTCGACTTCAAACCCTTTCCATTCACCGTTGGCCTGCTTCTCGGTGTACGGCGGATAGGGTTCAGCCGCGACCGCGAACCTGATCGGCTGAGCCTGAGCGTTGCTGATGCCGGCCAGCAGAACGCAAGCCACGCCGGTCATCCAGTTTGCCAAACGTCGATTTCCCATGATGTTTTCCCGTCTTGTTATGTATTAGCGAGTTTGATGAGCGTTGACGAATTGTCGGCAGCGCTCGCTGCGTGGGTGTACGAACACTTCGTCCGGCGAACCGGTTTCCTCGATCAGCCCTTGATGCAAAAAGGCAACTTTGGAGGAGACATCACGTGCGAAGGCCATCTCATGAGTGACCAGGATCATGGTCCGGCCTTCTTCGGCGAGGGAGCGAATCACCCGGAGCACTTCGCCGACCAGTTCCGGGTCGAGTGCCGAGGTAGGCTCATCGAACAGCATGACTTTGGGGCGCATGGCCAGGGCCCGGGCAATGGCGACGCGTTGTTGCTGCCCCCCGGAGAGAAACGCCGGGTACTCGTTGCGCTTGGCCGCAAGCCCTACACGTTCGAGCAAGGCTTCGGCGCGCTCGGTCGCCTCCGCCCGGCTTTCACGCAAGACCTGGGTCGGCGCTTCGATGAGGTTTTCCAGCACCGTGCGATGGGGCCAGAGGTTGAAGTTCTGGAACACCATGCCCAGGCTCGAGCGAATCCGCACCAGCTGCTTGGCATCGGAAACCAAAGGCGCGCCAGGGCGATTCTGGTTCAGGTGAATGCTTTCACCGTCCACCAGAATGCGCCCCTGGTCCGGTATTTCGAGCATGTTGATGCAACGCAGCAAGGTACTTTTGCCCGAGCCGCTGGCACCAATCAGGGAGATCACTTCACCCTCGCGCGCCGTCAACGAGACGCCTTTGAGCACTTCGATATTGCCGAAGCGTTTGTGCAGGCGATCGACTTCGATCATGGTCTTGCACGAGGCCGGTTCGATAGTCGCTTCACAGGTCACGCGGGAGATCACGGGCCGAGGCGCTTCACCGTTCAGCACTAGGACAAACTTGCGAATCCGCTGGCAGGCCTGGGCCAGTCGCTCTTCGCCGAGGGTGAACGAGAGCCGTACAAAGCCCTGCGCCGGTTCACCGAACGCTGCCGCATCCAGCACCGAAACATGCGCTTCGCGCAGCAGGCGCCAGGCGAATTCGAGCGACGTCAGGCCGGTGGTGCGCACGTCTATCAGCACGAACATGCCAGCGTCGGGTTTGAGCACCGAAATGCCCGGGCAGTCCGCCAGGCTGTTCACCACCAGGTCGCGACGGCGGCGATAGATGTCGCGCATGCCGTGGGTGACGTCGGCATGGGCCTGCACCGCCTTGAGTGCCGCCTCCATGACAAACCCCGGCAAGCCATAAAGCATGCTCAGCACCAGGTTTTCGACGTGGCCCACCAAGGTTTCGTTGGCGACGATCCAGCCGATGCGCCAGCCGGTCATGGCGTGGGATTTCGACAGGCTGCCGATCACCACGCAACGCTCGGCCATACCCGGCAACGCCGCCAGGCTCAAGTGCTCGCGCTCGAACGCCAGGCTTTCATAGACCTCATCCACCACGACCCAGAGGTCATGGACAATGGCCAGTTCGGCAATGGCTTGCAGCTCTTCGCGGTTGAGCACCACGCCGGTGGGGTTATTGGGGTTGGAGAGGAAAATCGCCTTGGTGCGCGGGGTGATGGCTTTGGCCAACACTGCGGCGTCGAGCCGGAAACCGGAGTCCGCCGTACACGGGACGCGCACCAGTGTCGCGCCGGAAGCCTTGAGCGTGGCCTCGTAGGTGACGTACATCGGGTCGAGGGCGATCACTTCATCGCCACTCGTCAACAAGCACAGCGAGGCGGCGAACAGTGCGTTCTGCGCCCCCGCCGTCAGGATGACGTCAGGCGCTTGTACTTCGCGGTGAAGCAAGGTGGTGTAGCGGGCGGCGATGGCTTCGCGCAAGGCCAGGCGGCCGGCGATTTCGGTGTAGTGAGTGTCGCCCTCGCGCAGGGCGTGAATGGCGGCGTCGGTGATGAAATCAGGGGTGGGGAAATCCGGGTCGCCGACGCTGAGAATGATCACATCCTCGCCACGGCGCTGGGCTTCGTACGCTGCGTAATGGATATCCCAAGCGGCAACGCCGTCGCCCGTAATCCGTTCAACAAAGGGTGAAAACCGCATGCAAGTGCCTCGTTCAAAATGAAGAAACGCAAGCCCGCGCTACCAGCCGGGGAAGTGGGAACCAACATAGTCGAAGCTGAACAGTCGTTCAACAGAAAAGTCACAGTGGTTCGCGTTCAGCGCAAACAGGTCGTTTTCACGACAGTCATGCCGTTTATCGGACAGGAGGATCGGGTTGGATTTTTGAATGAGGAAGTGCGGTGAGTGCTGTGTGGCAGGTGGCAGGTGGCAGGTGGCAAAGTTTTGATTTTGCAGCGTCTGTGAGGGCCTCATCGCGAGCAGGCTCACTCCTACAGGGGACTTTGTTGTACACAACATGTGTATTCACTGAGGATCATTGTAGGAGCGAGCCTGCTCGCGATGGGGCCCTCACATCCAAAACAAATTTATCGTGGCCGACGAACAACCCTCACCTTCGCACTGCCTCCGCCGCCACAGAAAAATCGCTCGCCTCCATCCGACTCAAGCCCCGACACGCCAACGCCGTCCGGCAGCCTGGCGCTTTCCAGGACTTCACCCGTCGTGGCGTCAATATGGCGCAACTCGCTTTCATCGCCCTCCCACGTCCCATGCCAAAGCTGACCTTCGACCCAGGTCACACCGGTGACGAAACGGTTCGATTCCAGCGTGCGCAAGATGGCCCCGCTCTCGGGGTCGATCCGGTGAATCTTGCGCTCACGGTACTCACCGACCCACAGCGAACCTTCGGCCCAGGTCAGGCCAGAGTCGTTGCCACCCCCCGGCGCCGGGATGGTGTTGAGCACCCGACCGGTGTGCGGGTCAATCTTCTGGATGCGGTCTTCGGCGAGCTGGTACAGATGCTCACCGTCGAAGGCCGTACCGGCGTGGGCGGCGACATCAATCGAGCGCACGGTCTGGCCGTTCGCAGGGTCGAGCGCGGTGAGTTTTTCACCGACGGCAAACCAGACATGCTGACCGTCCCAGGTCACGCCGTGCACCTTGTCGACACCTGGAAACGGTCCATATTCAAGGAGAATTTCAGCGGTTGAATGTTTCATGTTCGGATCCTCTTCGCGGGTTGGTGACGTTCATCCTAATCACCGGGAAGTGGTGCCGGGAGTAACAAGGTCGTCGCGAAACCCGGCACCGGCGGCGTCATCCAGCGACGGGCCCGACCATGACCGAACGACTGCACCTTGCCTGCCGCAGAGAGCTTGTCGAGCGTACGCTGCACCGTGCGCTGATTGGCGCCAAGCGCCAGTGCCAGGGCTGAACTGGACCAGGACTCACCGTCCGCGAGGCAGGCGAACACTGACGCGTACTTCTCCTCAACGGGCGGCGCGAGCAGGACTGCCTCAGATGAAACCAGCGGCACCAGCACAAATCCGCGTTTGGTCGCGCTCACCCCGGCCAGGGGTTTGAGTGCGACGCGCAGTCGTCCGATTTCAACGCGCAATCGTGCGCGAAGGGATTCATCGGCAAGCTTCAATCGGAAGGCCCGGGCAATGAGCACTTCTCTGGACACATCGCCTGGCCAGGCTTCGGCCAGTACCCGAACCAGGGAAAACAGCACCGGGCGCGTGGCCAGGGACACCGACATGCCAACACCGCGCACAATCGATCGGCAGGCATCCACGACCAGCACGGTCGAACCGAGCAAGGCCTCCACTTCATCCAGCAGGATCGGCCGTTCCGCGCCCCGGGCGATCAGCAGCGCAACAGGGGTGTCGAGCACGAGCGCGGCGTTTTCCACTTCGGCTGTCAGTGCGGTAATGCCAGCCTCATGAGCCGCATTGGCAGCCCGTGTGAGCGCCGCACGCGCCTTGTCGGTTTGCAGTCGCCGGATCGCAATGCCTGCGACGACCAGTTCATGGGCAGCCCTCAACGCGGGAGGCAATGGCGCCGGGTCGAGGTCTGCGAGTAATCCCTGGGTGTCATCGAGCTGCCCGACCAGCAACAAACGCCGAATCTGCAGATACCGTGCATGGGCTGCGTTGGTCCGGTCACCCTGAGCCTCCAGCACGACCCGCGCCGCTTCCAGTGCCTTGGTCGGCCACCCCAGGTCCCGGGAGGCCAGCGCGATTTCGGCTTCGGCAACCAGACAGCGCGCACGGGCCAACGATTCCTTCGGCCCGAACGCCCGCGCGGCACGGCGCACTAACTCCCTGGCCCGAACCAGATCACCCAGCTGCGCCATCGCGATGCCCCGCAGCGCGAGCGCCGGAGCATCCTCACGCAGGGCAATCCGGTCCAGCGCACCGAGCGGATCGCCCGCGGCCAGCGCACGTGCCGCCGCCGTGATCAACGAATCCATCTGTATCGCGCCATGGTTGTCACCTCGTCGGTTCGTTCCTGGTGGTTAGTCTAGTCAGGACCGAGAGCTCCCAGTGCCAAGCCTGGGTTGTTGAGTGAATGAGTGAGAACCCTGTGGCGAGTAAACTCGCTCGCCACAGGGAATTACTTGTCTTCAGATTTAGCCCTTCATTCGGCGATCGGTGCCTGGGCTTTAGTGACCAACCGCAGATTGATCAACGCCACCCTTCGCCCGTCCGGCGACAAACGCTCCTCTATCCCAAACGGTTCGAACCCCAGCGTTGGGTAAAGCAACAGACCGGCCGTATTTTCGTTGAAGCACGAAAGCTCCACATCACGAGCCCGATGCCGTTCGAACGCAATCGCGATCATTGTCTCCACCAGATACCGGGCAACCCCCTTGCCCCGGGCCTTCGGTGACACGATCACGTTGCCAATGGCACAACGACCGTCATGTTCAAACGCATAGAAATTCGCAAAACCCACGACACAGCCATCCGCCTCAACCACGGTCGAATCGCTGCGTTGAGCGATGGACGCGTGCAACTGTTCCTCCGTCAGCGGGTACTGCGCCTTGGGGAACATGAAGAACAACTCTTGCGGCGTTTGAGGAAAGCTGCAAATCGTCGGGACATCGTCAGCGCTGACGGGGCGGTGGGTTAACAGCATGATTTGGCTCCATCCAAAGGTAGGTGCCACAGATTAGGGCTTGAGGGAGCGAAACCGCCAGAGGCCGTTACCGCAGCAATGGATACGTTGCTCAAAAAAAAAGGGAAATATCACCACCCGTCTAAAACGATTTTCAGATTAGTCTGACAGACGACTCCGAAAAACAACGAATCAACCGCTCTAAATCAGCCATTTCAGCCCCAATTCGACGGTTTTCGTTAAACATTCCCGAACTTTGCAAACAATTACTTACAAAAGGCTTGCTAGCCAAACACCGGAATCGCGACTAGTAGTGATAGGTTACCGCGCTCGATCGAACCCTGAGATGCCGAGCCGTACCTATGCGCATCAGACGCCCCCGCCTTGCCGTTTTTGTCACTTACCTTGCCCTGGTTTGCCTGTTCGCAAGCGTATGGTTGACCCATCCTGCCCCCGTGCATTCTTCTTTCGCCTTGATGAGCCCGACGATGGCCGTGGCCAACAAAGTCGCCAAGCCCATCTACACCAGCCGTTTCGCCTCTTCCGGGCTGCTGGACTTCGTGCATTCCTCCGCCGTTACCGCCTTGCCGGATGGCAGCCTGATGTCCGTCTGGTTCGCCGGCACCCGCGAAGGCGCTGCTGACGTGCAGGTACGCTCCGCCGTCTTCAACGCAACAACCGGCGAATGGGGCGCGGAACGGGTATTGGCGACCCGGGATTCGACCCAGCAGGGCACCCGGAAATACATCCGCAAACTCGGTAACCCGGTCGTCGCACTCGCACCGGACAACCGCCTGTGGCTGTTCTATGTGTCGGTATCGATGGGTGGATGGGCCGGCAGCGCAGTGAACGTGATGGTGTCGGACGACTTTGGTGAAAACTGGTCCGCACCGCGTCAGTTGATCACCTCGCCCTTCCTGAACATCAGCACCCTGGTTCGCTCGGCACCGGTCTTCCATGCCGACGGGTCCATCGGCCTGCCGGTTTATCACGAGTTCCTGGGCAAGTTCGCCGAGTACCTGTACCTGAGTCCCGACGGCAACGTGATCGATAAATACCGCATCAGTCGCGGCAACAACTCGCTGCAGCCGACGGTGGTGCCGCTGGACGGGCAGCGCGGCATTGCCTTGTTGCGTTATGCCGGCGAAACGCACCATCGCGTATTGGCGACCCGCACCGAAGATGCCGGGCAAACCTGGAGTGAGCCCTACCCGCTCGACCCGTCGAATCCGAACTCCTCGCTGGCCGCCGTGGCAACCCCCGAACATGGTTTGCTGGTGGCGCTCAATGACCTTCAGGAAGGGCGTTTCAAGCTGAGCCTCTACGGCACCGATGCGAAAATGAACGATTGGCGCTCGGTGCGGGACCTGGATAAATCACCTGACCCGCTGGGCAATCCGTTTTCCCCTCAAGCCTATAAGGAAATTATCGGTCACGAGTTTCGCGACTCCAGTGGCGCACTTCGCCAGCCTCTTGAAGCGCAGTTCCTGAGCAACCTCGATACCCGTGTCTGCACCAGTCGAGGGTGTGAATTCGAATATGAATACCCCTACTTCATCCGCAGTCCCGACGGCATGTATCACCTGGTTTATTCCTGGAACAACACCTTCATCAAGCATGTCACCTTCAACGATGCATGGCTGTCCGAGCGTCTCAAATGATCAACCTTTGGCAGGCCCATCTCAGCTTCGCAATGATCGTCTTCCTGCTGTTGCCGGGTTTCGGGCTGAGCAGACTCTGGCGAGCCGTCCTGTTGGCCGCCTTGCTGGCCATCAGTTTCATACCGCTGGACGGGCTGACACTGGCCGCCTACCTGCGCAGCCACATTGACGACCTGGCAATCACAACGCTGGTGTTCATGGCCTGGGGCTGCTTGCGTCGCCTCGACCTCCTGCCCCCGGCGCAGCACGGTCAAATCAGCGTATTGATCATTTTCGCCGCCATGGCGTTGTTGCTGTACCCGGCGACCCTGGGGCTCAGCTATCTGGACCCTTACCGGTTTGGCTACAGCCCGCGCATTTTGCTGACGTTCATCGCCTTGCTGACCCTGGGCCTGTTTTACCTGCGCCACGGCCTGGCGGTTGCGATGCTGGCCGGTGCGACCCTGGCTTTCATGTTCGGGATCAAACCTTCGCACAACTACTGGGACTATCTGGTCGATCCGCTATTGGGCCTGTATTGCTGCGGCGCCCTGCTGGTCCTGGCCGTGCGAGCGGCGTGTCGCTGGCTGATCCGGCAGCGCGGTCCAGCTCGCTGACATCAGCGAATCCGTTTCAGATTCAACAATTTTTTTGACAGGGGAAACAAGGATGGGATGGTTGCAATCGAGACGCTTGCACTATTGGCTGGGCGCGACCGCGATTGCGTTTGTGTTGTTTGCACTGCTTCGGGTGATGTTCTTTTTCGGTTTTTCCGGTTTTGATGCCAGCGCCCTGAG
Organism: Pseudomonas sp. p50(2008); assembly: GCF_015351605.1. Taxonomy (NCBI): domain Bacteria; kingdom Pseudomonadati; phylum Pseudomonadota; class Gammaproteobacteria; order Pseudomonadales; family Pseudomonadaceae; genus Pseudomonas; species Pseudomonas sp. p50(2008). The sequence continues at coordinate 22,866 of NZ_JACMYF010000018.1, read as the reverse complement.
TGGCGAAAAAGCCGTCCTGGAAACCCTGGGTATCGGCTTTCGTTTCGACCTGCGACTGGCGATTCTGGTGATGCTGCCACTGGCGTTGCTGGCCTGGATCCCACGCTGGAACCTGACCACCAGCCGCCTGCTGCGCGTGATTGCGCGGGTGTATCTGGCGGTCGCCCTGAGCCTCTTGCTGCTGATCTACATCATCGACTTTGGCCATTACGCGTACCTGGGCGTGAGGATCAATGCCACGGTGCTGCGCTTCATCGACGATGCGCAGATATCCCGCGACATGGTCTGGCAGACCTACCCGGTGATCTGGATTTCCCTGGGCTGGCTGACCACCGTGGTGCTCGCCACCCTGGCCCTGGTGCGCCTGGAACGGGTCACCCTGGATCGTCCGCGCAAGCCTATTCGTAAGCTTTCCGCGACATTGGGCGGCGCCGTGATGGTGGTGCTGGTGCTGCTGGGCATTCTGGGCCGTGTGGAAAACATGAACCTGGAAAACCCGGTGCCGTTGCGCTGGAGCGATGCGTTCTTCTCGGGCAACAACCAGGTCGCTGCCCTGGGCCTGAACCCGGTGATCTTCCTCTATGACACGGTCAAGGTCGGTCAGTCGCGCTACGACGAAGCGCAGGTGCGCGAACACTACGCGGTGATGTCCAACTACCTGGGCGTCGATCAGCCGGACCCGCAAGCCCTGAATTTTGTCCGTCACCAGGCGCCGCAACCTTACAAGGTCCCCGGCTCGCGACCACCCAACGTCATGTTTGTCATGCTCGAGTCCCTCGGCACCAGCGCCGTCGGAGCCTATGGCAACCCGATCAACCCGACCCCGAACATCGATCGCCTGGCCACCCAGAGCTGGTTCTTCGAGCACTTCTACGTGCCCGTGACCGGCACTGCAAAAACCGTCTGGGCGAGCATCTCCGGCGTGCCTGACGTGACCCGTCAGGAAACCGCGACGCGCAATCCACTGATTACTCAGCAGAACACCCTGATCAACGCCTTCACCGATTACGAGAAGATTTACACCATTGGCGGCAACTCCGGCTGGGCCAATATGAACGCGCTGATCAAGCAAAGCATCGATGGGGTGCGTCTGTTCGAAGAGCGCGACTGGAAATCGCCGGTGGTGGATGTCTGGGGGATTTCAGACCTGGACCTGTTCAAGGAAACCGATCAGATCCTGCAGGCGCTGCCCAAGGACAAACCATTCTTTGCGTATGTGCAGACCGCGGGCAACCATCGTCCCTTCACCATTCCCAAGACCAACGATGGTTTTGAGGTGAAGCATCCGACCCTTGCCGAAGTGCAGGCCGCGGGTTCGCGCAGTGTCGAGCAATACAACGCTGTGCGCCTGCTGGACTTCAACATCGGGCGCCTGATGGAAATCGCCAAAGCCGGCGGCTATTACGAAAACACCATTTTCGTGCTGTTTGGCGACCACAACACCCGCATCGCCCAGATCCCCTTCCTGGCACCGGCTTACGAGCAATTGGGCCTGGAAAGCAATGCGGTACCGATGATCATCCACGCACCGGGCCTGATCGGCACTCGTGCGGTCAAGGAAGCCGTGGGGCTGGTGGACCTGCTGCCCACCGTCGCGGGTATGGCGGGGATGGAATTCCGTAACAGCGGCATGGGTCGGGATATCCAGCAACCCGCCCCCGAAGGCGAACGCGTGGTGCCACTGGTGCTGCGCGAAGGTACGTTCCCGCTGATTGCCGGCGTTACCCAACACTTCATGGTGCAGATGGAACACGACGGCAGCTCGCCGACCCTGCATGACCTGGCCTCGATGACACCGCTGGACGACGTCGCCGGGCAGAACCCTGAAGAGTTCAAGCGCCTGGTGCAACTGACCCGTGGCATGCATGAAACGTCTCGGTTGATGCTGTACCAGAACGTACGAAAGTAACGCCTGATCAAGTGCCGGACACTTAAGTGTGACCTGATATATCCGGGCCAGCGTGCCCGGCACTTGATACCATCCAGCACACTTGTGTGACGATTTAGTGGCTGGAAGAAAAATTTTGTGAACATCATCCGTCTCGGGTTGCAAAAACCCTACGCACGCCTCATCGCCCTCATCGGCCTGGTTCTCATCGTGCCGTTGTGCCTGCGTGCAGCGCTGGGCTGGTCAAACCCACACGGCTACCTCTCCGACGCAGGCATCGGCGCGCTTCTCGTCGTGCTGCTGTACCGTCGCCCCTGGTGGCTGGCGCTTGCGGTATTGCTTCCCTGGGGTTTCCTCACAGTAGCCAGCGCAGAGCTGGTCAGCGCCGTCGGCAGGCTGCCGAACGTTTCGGACGTGCACTACCTGATCGACCCGCAGTTTCTGGAAAACTCCACGGGCGGTGGTTTTGCCCAACCGTGGCTGGCCGCTACGTTATTGATCGGGCTGTTCCTGTGGCTGCTCACACATTGGTTTGCCCCCTCCACGCCCTCTCCGTCCCTGCCCCGCCATGCCTGGACCGCCCCGCTGCTGCTGTTGATCGCTCACTGGGGCGCACAGCATTTGCAACCCACCGACGCCGACCAATGGCGCGTGTTCAACCTGCCGCATCAGCTGCTGACGGCGGGTGTGGGCAGCGTTCAAATCAACATCGAAGAATGGCTCGAGGGCGATGTGGTCGATGTGCCGCCGCAAATGGCGGGGCTGACCCAGTTGGACTTGTCCGGGGACAGTCTATTGGCGGGGCCGGGACGCGCGCGCAACGTGTTGATTATTGCCCTCGAAGGCATTCCCGGCGCCTATGTCGGGGTCAATCGCCAGGCCTTGCATAGCAGCTATCAGGAAAACCTGATGCCGCACCTCAGCCGCCGGGCCGAGCGTGGCATGAACACCCCGGATTACGTGCTGCACAGCCACCAGACCATCCGCGGCCTGTACGCCATGCTTTGCGGTGATTACGACAAACTCGACAACGGCACTCCCAAGGGTGTCGAGATGCTCACCCAAAGCGAGCGCAACCAGGCGTGCCTGCCGGCGCAACTGCGCAAAAACGGTTTCGCCACCCATTATCTGCAAGGCGCCGGCCTGCGCTTCATGGCCAAAGACAAGATCATGCCGCACATCGGCTTCAACACGACGCTGGGTCTTGAATGGTTCACCAATGCCTCGTACCTCGATTTCCCGTGGGGCAAGGATGACAAGGCCTTCTTCGAAGGTGCGCTGGATTACGTCGGCCAGCTCAAGAAGCAGAAAAAGCCGTGGATGCTGACGCTGTTGACCGTCGGCACCCACCAGCCTTATTCCGCGCCTGAAGACTATCTGGAACGCTACGACACGCCCAAGCAAGCGGCAGTCGGCTACCTGGATGATGCCCTCGATCAATTCCTCAACGGCCTTGAACGCCAGGGCGTCCTCAAAGACACCCTGGTGGTGATCACCTCTGACGAGTCCCACGGCATCGACGGCGTCCGTCTTGCCTCATCCTGGGGTTTCAACCTGACCCTGGCACCCGAGCAGGCACAGTTGCCGCAGGTCAAAACCGGCGTATATGGGCATGTGGACTTGAGCACGTCGATACTCGACTACTTCGCCCTCCCCGTCCCTTCAGCCCTGAGCGGCCGTTCGCTGTTTCGCAACTACGACACGGGCCGCGAGATCATGTCGTACACCAACGGCAACCTGCGTTATCACGACGGCCAGGGCACGTTCACCGAGTGTGACTTTCAACAGCGCTGCCGGTACTACGCCAGCGAAGGATTCATCGCCGAGCGCGCCAAATTCCTCGGCCAATACGGCGGCCAGCGTGCCAGGCAGATCACCGCAAGAGCCACGGCACTGGATCGCACACTGATGCAGACCCCCTTGAACCAGCGTTACCAGTTTGGAAGCCCGGATGTCATTCCTCTGCAGGCGCAGATCAAGGACGATTGGGCAGACAACCTGATCGGCGCCCAATACCTGGAAATGCCCAAAGGCTCGCACACACGAGTGCGCCTGACCGTGCGTTCGGTCGATTTACAAGAGAACGCGTACATCCTGCTCAAGACCAAAGAGTTCGAACAGGACGTGCAAGTTGGAATGCCAGCAGAAATGCTGGTCACGGCGGATCAACCCCTGGAAATGGACTTCAGCTTCGACAACCCCGAGTCGCGCAAGGCGTTCTCCTTCCACCTTCTGGGATATGGCACGGGGGCAATCGAGGTCAGCGACTTCAGCGTCATCACTGAGTTGCCGGGACAAGAAGAACCGGTTGGCGAAACGCTTGATGACGATACTGCTGAATCGAGTTGAATCGTTGAGAGGGGTGATTTTGGCTCCTGGATTAATTGGGGTGCATCTGCCAGAAATGAGCGACTGTCAGGCCGCCATCGCTGGCAGGCCAGCTCCCACCGTTTGATTCGGGTACATCCGAAAATAAAATGGTCGACTGTCAGACCGTCTTCGCTGGCAAGCCAGCTCCCACAGGAGAACGCGTACGCTTCGAAAGTCAGGTCGGCTCGAAGGCCGCCTCGCTTTGGCTTTTGATCTGTTTTTGATTTTGATCTTCTTGCCCCATCGGTAGGCCGAGCGCAGGTTCTGCGCAGTGGGTAACCCGGCATGGATGCCGGGTTAGCCGCGCACGGCCATGGATGGCCGATCGCGGCGGGCCCACGGAGCAGGACCGGAGTGAGGGTATGCCGAGCCTAGGCGAGGCACCGGACGAAAGGGGCAAGAGCGTTTGGTTACTTGGCGCTCTTCCAAGTGACTCGCCGTAAGGGCGAAACCAATAGCAGCCGTAACCGCAGGAATGGATATGTACCCCAGCAAGAATCTCACCGCGGATCAGGCAGCCATCGCGAGCAGGCTCACTCCTACAATTTGATCTGGGTACATCCGAAGAAAATGGTCGACTGTCAGACCGTCATCGCTGGCAAGCCAGCTCCCACAGTTTGATATGGGAACACCCGCCAGAAATGCGCGGCTGTCAGGGCGCCATCGCTGGCAAGCCAGCTCCCACAGGAGAACGCGTACGCTTCGAAAGTCAGGTCGGCTCGAAGGCCGCCTCGCTTTGGCTTTTGATCTGTTTTTGATTTTGATCTTCTTGCCCCATCGGTAGGCCGAGCGCAGGTTCTGCGCAGTGGGCAACCCGGCATGGATGCCGGGTTAGCCGCGCACGGCCATGGATGGCCGATCGCGGCGGGCCCACGGAGCAGGACCGGAGTGAGGGTATGCCGAGCCCAGGCGAGGCACCGGACGAAAGGGGCAAGAGCGCTTTGGTTACTTTCGCGCTTTTCGAAAGTGACTCGCCGTAAGGGCGAAACCAATAGCCGCCGTGACCGCAGGAATGGATATGTACCCCAGCAAGAATCTCACCGCCGATCAGGCAGCCATCGCGAGCAGGCTCGCTCCTACAGTTTGATCCGGGTACATCCGAAGAAAATGGTCGGCTGTCAGACCGTCTTCGCTGGCAAGCCAGCTCCCACAGGAGAACGCGTACGCTTCGAAAGTCAGGTCGGCTCGAAGGCCGCCTCGCTTTGGCTTTTGATCTGCTTTTGATTTTGATCTTCTTGCCCCATCGGTACGCCGAGCGCAGGTTCTGCGCAGTGGGCAACCCGGCATGGATGCCGGGTTAGCCGCGCACGGCCATGGATGGCCGATCGCGGCGGGCCCACGGAGCAGGACCGGAGTGAGGGTATGCCGAGCCCAGGCGAGGCACCGGACGAAAGGGGCAAGAGCGCTTTGGTTACTTTCGCGCTTTTCGAAAGTGACTCGCCGTAAGGGCGAAACCAATAGCAGCCGTAACCGCAGGAACGGATATGTACACCCGCAACAATCTCTCCGCCGATCAGACCGCCATCGCGAGCAGGCTCGCTCCTACAGTTTGAGCCGGGTACATCAGGGGAATACTCGTCGGCTAAGAAACCGCCATCGCCGGCAAGCCAGCTCCCACAGTTAATCCGGGTACATCAGGAGGATATGGATTGGCTGTAAGGACGCTATCGCGAGCAGGCTCACTCCTACAATTTGATCTGGGTACACCCGCCAGAAAGAGGCAACTGCCAGGCCACCATCGCGAGCACACCAAATGCCTGCAGCCCTCACTCAGACACCGCCACCTGATTCCGCCCACGCGCCTTCGCCCGGTACAGCGCCTTATCCGCGTTATTCATCACACTGTGCAAATCATGATCGCCAGCCTCCATCGACGCCACACCCAGGCTGGCCGTGATGCAGTGAACAGGCCCGGTCATCGACCCCGCAATCGAACGGGTCACCTGCTCGGCGATATCCAGGGCAACCTCAATGGACGTATCCGGAAGCAGCACGGCAAACTCCTCGCCTCCCAGGCGCCCATACACATCAGTCGCCCGAAAAGACTTGCTGATCACCACCCCCATTTGCCGCAACACCTGATCCCCGACCTGATGCCCGTAGGTGTCGTTGATATGCTTGAAATGGTCCATATCCAGCATCACCACACACAGCGGTAACCGATGGCTTTTGCAATGGTTGTACAGCCGCTGGGCATGCTCGAAAAAGGCCCGGCGATTTTTTAGCCCGGTGAGCTCGTCAGTCTGTGCCGCGCGGGTGGAAATGTTGTGCGCCTGCTCCATCTCACGGGTCAGGCGAAACGCCGTTTCCAGTGCTTCGGATAGCTTGCGCGTCGCACCCGCGACGAACGAGGCGAATACCAGAACCGCCAGCGCCATGCCGACCTGAATCGTTGACGATTGAAACAGCAGCCAGGAAGTGCACGGCAGCAACACCAGCGCAATCGACGCCAGCGTCATGTGGCTATAGGACGAGTAGCAGGACACCGCGCTCACCGACATCCCGACCGCGAACAGCATCACCAGCGCCTGGGACAACAGATTATCGGCCGGTATCACCGCCAGGGCTCCGACACCCCAGATACCGGCAGACAGCACCAGCGTGATCCAGTACGTGCGTTCCCAGCGTTGCGGGGTCCGCTCTAAGTCGGGGCTGCGAAAATAGGCGATGAACATGGCAAGCCGTAGCAATGACGAGACCGACAGAATCGCGATCCACCCATAAACCACGCTGTGATCAAAGCTGTCCCAGCACAACCAGCACAGCATGATCGCCGCCAGGTAACTGCCGAACACTGCCGAAACGGATTGGTGGAACAACTGGTGCAACCGGTCAGCGCGTACCTGCCGCGCTATATAGCTTTCCTGGTCGTATCGAAGCCCAAGGCCATCCATATGATCCGCCTGATCAAGATGCTGTGAAGAACCGCCATTGTGGCATCTCGCCACTAACGCAAACACAAGAATCACACCCATTTGCAAACGCTATCTCACCGCAAGCTTAGCTGCTGCATTGACGAGTGAAACCCATGTCCGAACAACGTCTTCAATCAGCTGCTCCAGCTACTGCTCATGCAGGGCTGATCGCTCCTGGCGCTGAAACTGACGCGGAGACACGCCGAAGCGGTTTCGAAACTCCCGCGAGAAGTGCGCGCCATCGGCGAATCCGCAATCCATGGCAATTTGCGTGATGCTGCTGTGACTGTTTACCAGCAACCAGCTGCCGTATTCCACGCGTAGCGAACGCTGGAACTCCATGGGTGAAATGCCCAGGGATTGTTGAAACGCGCGGGTTAGCTGGCGCCGGCCCAGGCCTACATATCGTGCAATGGCATCCAGCGTCGGCAGGCTGTCCATGCGTTGTTCAATGTAGTGCGCTGCCTGACGGACACGTTCGTCCTTGATGTCCGCAAGGTTTGCATAGAAGTGCGCCTGTGGCTGCCGTCCCTGGCGGATGCCCTGCAGCATCATATGCCGCACGGCCTGCTGCGCCTTTTCGCGCCCGCAGTGCCTGGCGACCAGGTACAACCCCAGGTCAATCGCCGCCGTTGATCCCGCGCAGGTAATCAAATCCCCCTCGTCGATGAACAGATGATCGACGGCTGCAGGCGTCTTCGCAAACCTCGCACGAAACGCATCCAGCACATTCCAGTGCACGCACACGGACCGATTGCCCACCACACCCGCTTGTGCCAGCGCGAAGGTGCCCGTGCAAATGCCCAACAAGCGGGTACGGCTGTTCGCTGCGCGCTGCAACCAGTCACGCAACTGAACGGGCAAGTGCGTGTTGGGGTAATCGTTGCCGCCACAAATGGCCACGTAATCGAACTGCTCCAGGTCCTCAGCCAGGCCACCGGCAACTTCCAGTGTGATGCCGGCGCTGGAAGTGCGCGGCAAGCCGTCGACACTCATCACCCGCCACGCGGTATGGATCTGCCGACTGGCGCCGCCGACATCGGCGGACAACCGCAGCACATCCACGAACCCCGAAAATGCCGCCAGCGTGAACTGATCCAGCAGGACCAGCCCCACCGACAACTGCGGGCGCGCGTTTGGCTCGGGAAGGGTCCCGGGCGCGGCGTGGAATTCCTGATGATTCTGAGTCATTTTGGGCATGACCCAACTATTCAACTTTAAGACCCCCGAGTGCAAGCGCTCGTATCGACGTTACGAGCAAGATGCAGACAAGGGGAAACAGTACAACTACGCCCCAGAGGACATGAGATGAGAATAAAAACGCTGAACAAAATCACAGTCGCGCTATCACTGGCGGGCTGCATCTCCTCGCAAAGCGCCATGGCCGATCAGCAGAAGCTGACGGTCGCGTTGTACGGCGGCAACTGGGGGGATGCTTTCCTCAATTGTGTTGCAGAACCTTTCACGAAAGCCACCGGGATCGCCGTTGCGGCGGAAGTCGGTACCTCAACCACGACCCTGGCGAAACTCCAGCAGCAAAAGTCCAGCCCTACGATTGACGTGGCCTGGATGGATGGCGGAATCAGCGAACTCGCCTATGCGGCCGGTGTACTCGCCGACCTCGACCCTGCCGCCATTCCCAACCTGAAAAACGTTGTCGATAAAGGCGTTTACTCCGAAGCCGGCCACACCTTCGCCGTCAGCAGCGGTTTCTACTCCCTTGGCCTGACCTATAACACCAAGGACATAAAAGAAGCGCCGACCAGCTGGAAGGACCTGTGGAAGCCCGAATACGCCGGTGCAATCGCCCTGCCCTCGCCGGCCAACTCCTCCGGGGTGCCGTTCGTATTCTTCATGGCTGACGTCTGGGGTATTGACCGGTCCGATCTGGCGCCGCTGTACAGCAAGCTTGGCGCACTGGACACCGCACTGTTCTTCGACAGTTCGGGTGCCGCCACCAACGCCTTCCAAAGTGGTGAAGCCATCATCGGTGCGCATTTCAACGTCGGCGCCTGGGACTTGATCGACAAGGGCGCCCCCATCGGTTTCTCGATTCCCAAGGAAGGCGTATGGGCAACCGATGCGCGCTTGCACCTGATCAAAGGCGCACGCAACAGCAAGGCCGCCGAGCAATTCATCAACACCGCGCTGACCCAGGAAGCAGCGTCGTGCCTGGCCGGCAAACTCTATCTGGGGCCAGCGGTGAAAGGCGTGGAAGTCTCTGAAGACGTTGCTCGCAAGTTGCCATGGGGCGCCGGTGGATCGATCAGCGATCTGCGCCTGTTTGATTGGGCCCAGATCAACGCGCAGCGCGCGAGTGCCACCAATGACTGGAACCGCAAAGTCACCGCCAAATAGCTCAAGAGGTCTGCAATGTCAGTTTTATTGAGCATCGACAGCGTCTGCAAAAACTTTGGTTCCTACCAGGCATTGGACACGATCAACCTGGACATCGAGCAGGGCGAATTTATCGTGCTGCTCGGCCCCAGCGGCTGCGGCAAAACCACTTTGCTGCGCTCGATCGCCGGCTTCATGCAGCCCGACTCCGGGACCATCGCGATCGATGGCCAGGACGTCAGTCGTCTGCCGCCCTACCGTCGTCCGCTGAATACCGTGTTTCAGAACTACGCCCTGTTTCCGCACATGACCGTGCTGGAAAACGTCGCATACGGTCCGCGACGCCAAGGTGTCAATCGCACCGAAGCCCGTGACCGTGCTCGCGAAGCACTGGCAATGGTGGGTCTGGAAGCGCTCAGCGATCGCTACCCTCGCGGCATGTCGGGCGGCCAGCAACAACGCGTGGCACTGGCACGGGCCATCGTCAACAAACCCAAGTTGCTGTTGCTCGACGAGCCGCTCTCGGCGCTGGACATGAAGCTGCGCAAGCGCATGCAGCTGGAGCTCAAGCATCTGCAGGCGAAACTCGGCATCGCGTTCATTTTCGTGACCCACGATCAGGAAGAAGCGATGACCATCGCCGACCGGATTGTGGTGATGAACGCTGGCCGCATCGAACAGACCGGTTCCAGCAGCGACATCTACAGCGCACCCGCTTCGCGCTTTGTGGCGGACTTCATTGGCGAGGCCAACCTGATCGACTACCAGACCACTGGCGCCGATGAGATACGCCTGAACATCCGCGCTAAACCACTGCCTCGCGATACCAGGAACATCGCCCGGCAAGGGGTGGCCGTCCTGCGTCCCGAGCATCTGCAGGTGCTGGATGCCGCAACCCCAGAGACCGCCAACGGCTGCGAAATCCAGGGCACCGTGAGCGACATCGTCACGGTCGGCAGCCACACGCTGATCCACACCTTGATTGACGGGCAACCAATCGTGGCACGCACCATGGGCTTTCCGCGGGCGGACATGATCACCGGCAGCGCCGTGCGCCTGGGCTTCAACCCTGCTCATCTGCACTTGATCGGGGAGTCGTCATGAAACGCAAGACGCTCGCCCCGCTGCTGATGCTCTTTGCGGCACTGGCCTTTTTTACCGCGTTCTTTCTCGCACCGTTTGCAGTGGTGATTTTCGCCAGTCTGACCAAGGGCGCTGACCAGGCCTTCACGCTGGATCACTACATTCGCGTGCTGGGCGATCAGTACCACTGGGATGTGATTCTGGTGACCTTCCGCATCGCCGCGCTGACCACTTTGGTGTCGTTGGTGCTTGGCTATCCGCTGGCCTGGTACCTGGTGCGTATCGTGAAATGGCGTGCCTGGCGTCGAGCGTGTGTGATCCTGCTGGTGGTGCCAATGTTCACCAGTAACATCGTGCGCTCATTCGGCTGGATGGTCCTGCTGGGACGCAAAGGCCTGGTGAATCAGAGCTTGCTGGATACCGGCCTGATCGATACGCCGGTGCGCTTTCTGGGCACCGAGCTCGGCATCCTGATCGGCATGGTGTACATCCTGCTGCCGTTCATCGTACTGGCAGCCGGCAACGCACTGGCCCAGGTCGACCCGGCCTATGAGCAAGCCTCCGACGACCTCGGTGCCAGCCCCCGCGCGACCTTGTTCCATGTGATCCTGCCGCTGACCATGCCCGGCATCATTTCCGGTTCGATCATGGTGTTCACCCTCGCGGCCAGTGCCTACGTGACGCCGGCGCTTCTGTCGGGCGGAAGAATCTCCGTGCTCTCGATGCTGATTTTCCAGCAGTACAGCTCGGTCTTCGACTTCAACTACGGTGGCGCACTGAGCGTCGTCCTGCTGATCTTTACCCTGGTCATGGTCGGACTGGCCGGACGCGTCGGCAGCATCAGAGGGAGCAACTCATGATCACTCGCATGCTGGTTCGCCTGATCGCCTGGGCCGTGCTCGGCTACATGCTGCTGCCCCTGGTGGTGATCATGGGCGTCTCGTTCACCGCCACGTCATTCCTGGCGTTCCCGCCTCAAGGCTGGACCCTGGACTGGTACGGCAAAATGCTCAGTGACCCCAGCTACGTGGCCTCGTTTGCCACCAGCACGGTCCTGGCGCTGGTCGCGACCTTCGTCGCCGTATTGCTCAGCGTGCCGGCCGCGCTGGCGATAGCGCGTTATGAATTTGCGGGCAAGAACGCGATTTTGGCCGCCCTGACTTCACCGCTGGTGTTTCCGCACATCGTGCTGGGCGCGGCGCTGTTGCAGTTCGGTGGCTACTTCGGATTGACCCGCAGTTTTCTCGCACTGCTGATCGGCCACACGATCATCATCTCGCCGTTTGTATTGCGCTCGGTGCTGTCGATGCTGACCCCGGAGCAGCGTGCGCTGGAGGAAGCGTCGAGCGATCTGGGCGGAACACCGTGGGCCACCTTCTTTCATGTGGTGCTGCCGCAGATCAGGCCGGGGATTGTCACCGGTTCAATCTTTGCCTTCATCTCGTCATGGATCAACGTCGAGCTGTCGATCTTCAACACGACCCCGGACCTCAACACCATACCGGTGAAGCTTTTCAACTACGTGCAGTACACCGTCGACCCAACGATCGCCGCCGCCTCCGGCGCGACCATTGTCGTGGTGGTCATCGCCGTGATCATTCTCGATCTGTGCATTGGTCTCGACCTTTTGTCAGAACGCAAATAACCCCCCACACCTACACCCCGAAAGCCAGGAGTTCAGTCATGCGTATGCAAGACACGTTCGATGTGATCTATACCCATACCGAAGGTGAACCACTGTGCATCGTGCACAGCGGTATTCCCTACCCCGCCGGTTCCAGCATTCTGGCCAAGCGTACCTTTCTGGAACAGAACTACGACTGGTTGCGCAAAGCGCTGATGCAGGAACCACGCGGCCACAAGGACATGTTCGGGGTCTTCCTCACCCCGCCTTCCAGCAGTGAGTACGACGCGGGCCTGATCTACATGGACGGCAGTGTGTATTCGCACATGTGTGGCCACGGCACGATTGCCGTGAGCATGGCGATGGTTGCCCTGGGCCTGGTGCCGCGCGGCGCTGATGGCATCACCAAAATCCGCTTCGAGACCACGGCGGGACTGGTTGTCGCTGAAGTGGCTTCCGAAGGCGAGAACGTGCTCTGGACCCGTTTCGAAAACGTGCCGGCTTATGTCGCGGCCCAGGACATTCCCGTGCACCTGCCGGGCTACGGCGACCTGAAGGCCGACCTGGTCTGGGGCGGCAACTATTTCGGTATTGTCGACCTGACCAATTGCGACCTGCGTATCAGCCCCGAGAATGGCAGCGAACTTTCACGCCTTGGGTTGCTGGCACGGGACCAGATCCAGAAACAGCTGAAGATCCAGCACCCGACCGAGGCCCACATCAACGACCTCAATTTCATTACGTTCTGGCACCCGGCGACCATCGACGGTGCGTTCTACAAGAACGTCCACGTGTTCAGCGCCGGCCAGCTCGATCGATCTCCCGGGGGCACCGGCACCAGCGCGATGATGGCGATGTTCGAGGCTCGGGGAAAACTCGGCCTTAACCAGCCTATCCTGTCCGAAGGTTTGCTGGGCAGTGGCACTTTCGAAGGTTGCCTGCTCGGTGAAGTGGACCTCAACGGCACGCGCGCGGTACGCCCTACGGTGAAAGGCACCGCCAGTATCCTGGGGACGTCACGCTGGGTCATCGAGCGTAACGACCCGGTCGGTGCAGGCTTCGTTGTGAACTGACGTCCAAGGATGCCCGGCGCCCTGCGTCGAGCATCAGCCCTGACGAAAACCTGTAGCAGCTGGCGCAGCCTGCGTCCGGCTGCGCAGCAGGCGCAATATCAGCACCGGCGCTTGAAAGACTTTGCCTATCACCCCCCAACACTGCACCTATTAGCTGACTTCCCGAGTCGGGTCTAACCTTAGTCCTGCGCTGGCGCCATAAGCCGGCCGCAGTAGTGCTGATAAGGAGACAGGAATGAGTCTGAAACATGACTAAGCCTGCCGTGGGCCTCCGCGCTGGCGACCCGATTGCCGCTGTTTTTCATTCCCGCGCGGTCACATCACCCAGTTGATTGAACTGCTGGCCCAGCAGCCTGTGTCATCGATTTCGCTCGTCGCTTGCCCGTGTCCACAAGGCGCGGATAGCCCGCAAGATCACGACCCAAAGGTAGCTCACACATGGCAAATGAATCGAAATGCCCGTTCAACCACGCCGCTGGCGGTGGCACGACGAACCGCGATTGGTGGCCGAATCAACTGAATCTGAAAATACTGCACCAGCATTCGTCCCTCTCTGATCCTCTGGACGAAGGTTTCAATTACGCCGAAGCATTCAAAACTCTGGATTTTCAGGCGCTCAAGCAAGACCTGCGCGCGCTGATGACCGACTCACAAGACTGGTGGCCGGCAGACTTCGGGCACTACGGGCCGCTGTTCATTCGCATGGCCTGGCACAGCGCCGGCACCTACCGCACCGCCGACGGACGTGGCGGCGCAGGCTCGGGTCAGCAACGTTTCGCCCCGCTCAACAGCTGGCCGGACAACGTCAGCCTGGACAAGGCGCGCCGGCTGCTCTGGCCGATCAAGCAGAAGTACGGTCGTAAAATTTCCTGGGCCGACCTGATCGTTCTCACCGGTAACGTCGCGCTGGAATCCATGGACTTCAAGACTTTCGGTTTTTCCGGTGGCCGTCCAGACGTCTGGGAGCCGGATGAGGACGTCTACTGGGGCTCGGAAAACAAATGGCTGGCGGGCGACACCCGCTACGATCAGGGCCATAAGGAACCCATGCAGGAACCCGGTGAAGGCCCGCTCGTGGCCGAACCTGGAGAAAACGAAGACAGCCGGGTCGAACCTGGCCGCCATCTGGAAAAACCCCTCGCCGCCGTGCAAATGGGCCTGATCTACGTCAACCCGGAAGGCCCGGAAGGCGAACCGGACCCGGTCAAATCGGCCCTGGATATCCGCGAAACCTTTGGCCGCATGGCCATGAATGACGAGGAAACCGTGGCCCTGATCGCCGGCGGCCATGCCTTCGGCAAGACGCACGGCGCCGGCCCTGCGGACAATGTCGGGGCGGAACCCGAAGCCGCCGGTCTTGAAGAGCAAGGCTTCGGCTGGAAAAACAGCTTCGGCACCGGCAAAGGCCCGGACACCATCACCAGCGGCCTGGAAGTGACCTGGACCACCACGCCCACCAAGTGGAGCAACAACTACCTGGAAAACCTGTTCGGCTTCGAATGGGAGCTGACCAAAAGCCCGGCGGGCGCACACCAGTGGACCCCGAAAAACGGCGCCGGCGCCGGCATCATTCCTGATGCCCACGACCCTTCCAAGCGCCGCAACCCAACCATGCTGACCTCGGACCTGGCGCTGCGCTTCGACCCGATCTACGAACCGATCTCCCGGCGCTTCCTGGCCAATCCCGATCAACTGGCCGACGCCTTCGCCCGCGCCTGGTACAAACTCATCCACCGCGACATGGGCCCGCTCTCGCGCTACCTAGGCCCGGAAATGCCCGGCGAAGAACTGCTGTGGCAAGACCCCATTCCTGACGTCGACCATGAGCTGATCAACGACAGCGACATCGCCGCGCTCAAGGGCAAACTGCAAGCCAGCGGTCTGTCGGTTTCGCAACTTGTGTCGACAGCATGGGCGGCCGCCTCGACCTTCCGCGGCTCCGACAAACGCGGCGGCGCCAACGGTGGACGCTTGCGCCTGGAACCACAGAAATCCTGGCAGGCCAACCAGCCGGAACAATTGGGGAGCGTGCTGGCAAAACTGGAAGGGATTCAGCGTGACTTCAGCAACGGCGGCAAGAAAGTCTCCCTCGCAGACCTGATCGTCCTGGCCGGTAGCGCCGGTATCGAACAGGCCGCCAAAAACGCGGGAGTCAACATCACGGTACCGTTCACGCCAGGCAGGATGGACGCGACTCAGGAACAGACCGACGTCGAGTCGTTCGCGTTCCTCGAACCCAACGCCGATGGCTTCCGCAATTTCCTCAAAACCCGCTACAGCGTTCCAGCCGAAGCATTGCTGATCGACAAGGCGCAACTGCTGACCCTCACCGCACCGGAAATGACCGCGCTCATTGGCGGTCTGCGCGTGCTGAACACCAACGTCGGCCAAACCAGACATGGCGTGTTTACCCAGCAGCCGGAAGCGCTGACCAACGACTTCTTCACCAACCTGCTGGACATGAGCGTGGAATGGAAACCCGTCTCCGATGATGCGCAAGAGTTCGAGGGACGTGACCGCAAGACGGGCGCGGTGAAATGGACCGGCACCCGTGTCGATCTGGTGTTTGGATCGAATGCGCAGTTGCGCGCGATTGCCGAGGTGTATGCCAGCAGCGATGCGAAGGAGCAGTTCGTGAAGGACTTTGTGGCGGTGTGGACGAAGGTGATGAATCTGGATCGCTTTGATCTGAAGTGAGGCTGCAGTCCTGAAAACGCAAAACGCCTCCTTGAATGGAGGCGTTTTGTTTTTTACGGACAATGATCAGACGGGAGAAATCGTCGCCAGCGCACCGATCAACACGGTCAATACGAGAAAACCACCAAGGAAAATCGCCATCTTGCCCATCGGGGCCTCCTGCTCGCGGAAAGTGCCCTTATTGTGAGCGGGCATCTGTGTGCATTACAGAGGCAGATAGCGATGAAAAATACAGATCAGAGCACCTGCGCCAGAGCTCAGGATGAACATCTGTCATGTGAAACGATTACTTCGCTGATGCATCCCAAACGGTCATCACCTGCGTCACTGCGGCGTCCAGTGCGGCATGTGAAACGCCATCTCTGGCGAGTGTGGAAAGCCCCGACAGAAAACTGTCGAACATCGTAGCCAGGGCCTCAACGTCGACAGTCGCTCGCAACTGCCCCTCGGCAACGCCGCGTTCGATGCATTTGACGATTCCCGCCCGATTCAAAGCCCTTGTCTGGGCGAGTGGCTGCGAGATGGCTTTGCTCTCTTCCGAGCACGCGCTCATCCAGCCTAATGAGACCAGACAGCCTGTGGGGTGATCGACATCGGTCTGCATTCTGGCGGAGCGGCGCAGGGTCAGTTCGATGGCATCCCTGGGCGCCAGCGTGTCATCGAACAGACTGTCCGTGACGCGGCCATGCGTGCTCAGATACCGCGCCATGACCTCTTTGAACAGCGCTTCCTTTGAGCCAAATGCGGCATAAAAGCTCGGTGCGGAAATGCCGCCGCCGATGGTGGCTTTGAGCTGATTGAGCGACGTGGAATCGTAGCCGTGCTCCCAAAACAGATTCATTGCCTGATCAATTGCCGCGTCACGGTCGAAGGTGCGCGGTCTTCCCATCTGTGCCATACGATCCTCCGTTCACATGAGTTCGATACTAATCGATACATAAGTCGTTGACAACGAGGGCCCACCTCCCTAGATTTATATCGATCGATATATAAGTCACCTGGAGCATGAAATGGCGATTGATGAGCAGCAAGCCGAGCGACTCCCGCTAGGCGCATTACTGGCATTGGCCATGACCGGATTTATCTGCATCGTGACTGAAACCTTGCCAGCCGGCCTGTTACCGGAAATCGGCACGGGGTTGAATGTTTCACAGCCACTGGCCGGGCAAATGGTGACGGTCTACGCACTGGGATCGTTGCTGGCCGCTATTCCGTTGACGATCGCCACGCAAGGCTGGCGGCGCCGCACAGTGCTGCTGTCGACGATTCTTGGCTTTCTGGTGTTCAACACCCTGACGGCGCTGTCCTCGGACTACCTGCTGACACTCGTTGCCCGCTTCTTCGCCGGCGCCTCTGCCGGCCTGGCCTGGAGCCTGTTGGCGGGCTATGCACGGCGCATGGTTGTCCCTCGCCTGCAGGGCCGCGCCTTGGCGGTGGCCATGGTGGGCACCCCGATAGCGCTATCGTTGGGCGTGCCATTAGGCACGTGGCTGGGCGGACTGATGGGATGGCGAATGGCGTTCGCGCTCATGTCAGGATTAACCCTTGGGCTGATCGTGTGGGTGCTGATCAAAGTCCCCGACTACCAGGGCCAGACCTCGTCACAACGCATGCCGCTGCGCCAGGTGCTCTACACCCCGGGCGTGCGCTCGGTACTCGGCGTTGTCGTGACCTGGATGCTCGCGCACAACATTCTCTACACCTACATCGCCCCCTTCCTCTCATCCGCAGGATTGGGCCGGAGTGTCGACGTGGTGCTACTGGTTTTCGGTATCGCTGCGCTCGCAAGTATCTGGATCACCAGCCGGCTGGTGGATCGGCATCTGCGCACTGCAGTGCTGGCCAGCCTGGCGACTTTTGCCGCCGTTTCTGTCCTGTTCGGCGTGTTCTCCCACTCTGCCATCGCGATGCTGTTCGGCGTCTTCGTCTGGGGGCTGACCTTCGGTGGCGCCGGAACATTGCTCCAGACCGCGCTGGCTGACTCTGCGGGAAAGGGAGCGGACGTGGCGCTTTCCATGAATGTGGTGGTCTGGAACAGCGCGATTGCGGTGGGTGGATTATTGGGTGGGGTGATGCTCGACCAACTGGGTGTGAGTGCCTTTCCTTGGGTGTTGCTGGCGCTGGTGGTGATCAGTTTTTGCATCGCGTTCAATGCGCGGGGGCATGGTTTTCCGAAGGGTGACAGGGACAGTGGTTTGGTGATTGCCGGGCATTGATTGGAGGTGTTTTAAGGGGCTTTTTCGGGGTTTCTCGATTATCTGTGAATTGTTTAATAATCCGGAAAGCCCCAGTCGGTTAGCGGTGTCAGTTGAGACAGAAACTCCAGGTGCTCGATAGTTTTTACTTTCTGTAGATTATTGAACTCTATCGGACCACCGAGAGCCAGGGCTGGGACGAATCCATACATCTCATCTGACTTAAGTCTCCCGAGTTTCTCAACCGCCGCTTCGAACATATCTGCAAAATCATTGGAGCCAGCATTCATACCAGAGAAAAACGCTTTGACCCCAAAATCCATTTTTAACCCTGTAAACCTCGAGACGCGTGAGGAGTAGCGTGCCATCGGGCATGAGATAGTCAGGCAATACCCGCTTTTCTCTCCCCACACGTAAAGTACACCAAACGCGCTGCGGGCAATGACGTGGTAATTTTCTAGACCGTTAAATTCAGTATCGGTCAACCAATGACCTAGCACCGCCTCATACTCTTGCGGATTTACAGTCCAAAACAGCCCATTGGCATAGCCACTCCAGCCATGCTCATTCCAATACTGAAGTAATTGCTCAGGTAGCCTGCGTCTGTACAGGACCATGCTTGAATCAGGAGCTTTCTGGCGCCCTATTTCAGGAGCAAATTCCTCAAGAAAGCAAGCAAAAAACTCATCCACAAAAATTTCATTGCTTTAACTTTTAGAGAGGTTTTCTGACAATCAGACGACATGTATCAAATTTTCGGAAACCCCCAATCGGTTAGTGGTGAAAGCTGGGAAATAAATTCCAGGTGCTCAATAATTTTTACCTTTTGCAAGTACTTCAGATCCATCGATCCACCAAGCGCCAGCGCGGGGACAAAACCATATATTTCGTCCGAATTAAGAATGCCGAGTTTCTCCATGGCAGGTGCAAATAAATCGACGACGTCGTTGTATTTTGGATCCATGGAAGAAAAAAACACTCGAACCCCGAAATCAACATTCTCAGCCGTAAATCTGGAGGTGCGACGAGAATAGCGACCTAGATAAGAGGAAATGGTAAGGCAATACCCGCCCCGCTCTCCCCACACATAAAGCCCACCAAATGCACTGCGGGCGATGACATGAAGATCATCCTCAAAATTCAGCCCTGAGTCCAATATCCACTGAGTCAATACTCCCTCGTAGCGCTCCGGGTTGACTGTCCAAAAAATCCCGTTCCCATATCCGCACCAACCTTGATCCTTCCAATAGGAAATAAGTTGATCCGGAAGCTTGTTTTTATATCGAGCAATACTCAACTCCGGCACTTCCAGCCGATGAGCTCCGGGGCCAAAATTCTTTATGAAGAAAGCAAAATCCTCGTCCAAATTTCA
This sequence comes from Pseudomonas sp. p50(2008), assembly GCF_015351605.1. Taxonomy (NCBI): domain Bacteria; kingdom Pseudomonadati; phylum Pseudomonadota; class Gammaproteobacteria; order Pseudomonadales; family Pseudomonadaceae; genus Pseudomonas; species Pseudomonas sp. p50(2008). The sequence continues at coordinate 3,312 of NZ_JACMYF010000018.1, read as the reverse complement.
TCTCCTGACTTGCATCATCCTATGCAATATACTTAATTTTAGTCAACGCATGAATGACCTCTTACACGCTATTCCCCATAAACTAATAAGATACTCATACAATCTTTAGTGTGTCGATATATCTGGAAAGCCCCAATCTGCAAGCGGCACAATTTGGGATAAAAACTCTAAATGCTCAACAGCTTTTACTATTTGCAGATTTTTTAATGTTATTGACCCACCTAGAGGTAGGGCCGGCACGAAACCATACATTTCATTAAAGCTCAATTCCCCTAGCGACTCCAAAGCAGATTGAAACAAACCATCCACATCGTTTTCTTCGGGTTCCAGAGATGAAAAAAACACGCGAACTCCGCGATTAAGCTCGCTGCCGCTTAATATCGATTCAGCGGTGTAATAACGCGCCATGCTAGCGGTGATTGTCATGCTGTAACCACCCTGTTCGCCCCACACATACAACTCACCGAACGCGCCACGGGCAATGACATGATAGGTATCTTCGCAACTAAACTTAGTGTCATTGAGCCAATTAGACAGTACCGCCTCATAGTCCTGTGGGTTAACCGTCCAAAAAAGGCCGTTCATATAACCGCACCAACCATACTGCCTCCAATACTCAATCATCTGTTCGGGAAGCTTATCCTGGAAAAAGGCAATACTCGATTCCGGAACGTCCTGCCTAATTGTCGGAGGACCAAACTGTTTGATGAAAAAAGCGTAGTTTTCGTCCACTGTGTACACCTCACTTACATCTTTCTAATTTGGCATTCATATTTGTGGTACTACGAAGACTCTTGGGCACGTTATCAGCGGCCGCATCCAGTCCGCCAATTCGGCTTGGCCACTGGGGACCAATGCTTGCGTTGATTTTCCGATCACCGAAATCACTAATAACGTCCTTTCCTCCCGCAAACAGGTCAGGATTATGCAAAGCGGCTAGTGTCGCCATTTTATTCGCTGCCACTTGTTTGGATAGGAGCATCGCTTTTTCAGGAAGCACACCGTCCATGTCTAGTTTTTCACGGATCTGCTTTTCAATGCTTCGACCTAGCCTCTGCCGTGCCTGCGCAGCAACCTTCGGATCTCGCACAACATTCTTCGCCGTAAACGCCTCCCGCCCCCTCAAATACTCATCCACACTCAGATCATTCAGCCCCTTTTCCTGGCCCGCCAGCTGCCGATCAAACTCGGGAATCTTCTCCGCATGCTTCTTGCTCACGTTAAAGCATGGCACCTTGTGCTCGGGCATGCCCAACGGTTTTTTCGGTGATGGATGCTCGGGCTGGCGACGTGTTGTTAGCGGCGTTTCTCGTGGGCCGAACGCACCTTGTTGTGGTTTTGGCAGTTGCAGGTCCGGGTGTTTTTTCAGGGCCTCTTCATGCTTGAGCATCCACTGCCCTAACCGTGCACCTTTGGCGCTTGCTTGCATCTCGCTGGCAAGTACCTGGGCATTGCCCCGCGCTCGCGTCAGGTAGGCAACGATGGCTCCCAACAGCAGAACGATGACTTCTTCATGCCCTCGAGCGATGTGCTGGGCGGCCCTGTCGATGGCAGCAGGATCATCACGACTGAAGGGATGTAGACCCTCATCGCCTTGGGTGCCTTTCCATGCGATGTCGATGCCGTCCAGGTAGTACTCGCCAATGCGCGGCAAGCCTTCGACGAAGAACTCGGCAACGGAAACCAGGCCGAGCACCCCCAGTATCCAGGTGCTGACTTTCAAACCCATTGCAACGCCGGCCATACCGGACGGAATCGCGCCCACACCCCCGACAAAAGCGCCTACACCCGCGCCAATGGTTCCGCCAGCCAACACACTGGCGGCAACAATCATTGCCATTTGACTAACGACGCTGATCAATTCGGTGAGGACGCTGGAGATGTCGAGGTCTGAGAAGCGTTGCCTCAAGGACCTGGCGACCTCCCATTCCGCGCGCGTGAACGCCGTCCTGATGTTGTGGATCCGCCGAATGTTCAGACTAATGGAGGCCGCATAGTCATTGATATGAATGCGGCCGTGCCCGCCCTGATACCCCATGTCATGGGTCATGCGGTCTTCTATTTCGAACCACGTAGGCACGATGTTCCATAGCGCCATGCTGCGTCTTCCTGACAGGGACGAAGTGCTGACGCAGTGAGAGGCCGAGGAGAAACCCGGGCATCAAACTACGTTGAAACTTCTAATGCTTCACCCTAATCAGGCAGATTTTTTCAAACAATAAAGCGCGGGATTACTTCAGGCACCGTTTATCAAAACAGGAAGTTTCATACTTTGATTTTTATACTTTCCGTCAGAATTTTCTTACTCGTTCAAAGCATTGAAAAAACCAACACCCACAAAAAAGCCCGCTGATCTCTTCGAGACTACGGGCTCGTCCTCGCCAGGCTTAATTAAAACCTTCGGCTGCTTCTAAGTTTCAAGCTCATCCAACAATCGATTGACCGACAACTCTGCCAACGAAATCATCTTTTGAATACCCCATGCCAAATTGCATTTCGGGCCACTGAGAATAAAGGCCAACTCACTGCCCATGACACTGGCCGAAGCAAGTGTTTCGCGGGCGTGGGCACGCCCGCAAAGTCAGGTCGGTTGTCAGGCCACCTCGCTGTGGCTTTTGATTTTGATTTTGATTTTGATTTTGATTTTGATCTTGATCTTCTTGTCACCTCGGTAGGCCGAGCGCAGGTTCTGCGCAGTGGGCAACCCGGCATGGATGCCGGGTTAGCCGCGCACGGCCATGGATGGCCGATCGCGGCGGGCCCACGGAGCAGGACCGGAGCGAGGGTATGCCGAGCCCAGGCGAGGCACCGGACGAAAGGGGCAAGAGCGTTTGGTTACTTGGCGCTCCTCCAAGTGACTCGCCGTAAGGGCGAAACCAATAGCCGCCGTGACCGCAGGAATGGATATGTACACCGGCAAGAATCTCACCGCCGATCAGACCGCTATCGCGAGCAAGCTCGCTCCTACAGTTTGATCCGGGTACATCCGAAGAAAATGGTCGACTGTCAGACCGTCATCGCAGGCAAGCCAGTTCCCACAGTTTGATCCGGGTACATCAGGAGAATACTAATCGACTATTAGGCCGCCATCGCGAGCAAGCTCGGCTCCCACAGGTGAACGCGTGCGCTTCGAAAGTCAGGTCGGCTGTCAGGCCGCCTCGCTTTGGCTTTTGATCTGTTTTTGATTTTGATCTTCTTGCCCCATCGGAAGGCCGAGCGCAGGTTCTGCGCAGTGGGCAACCCGGCATGGATGCCGGGTTAGCCGCGCACGGCCATGGATGGCCGATCGCGGCGGGCCCACGGAGCAGGACC
>NZ_JACMYF010000017.1:0-36848 GCF_015351605.1 Pseudomonas sp. p50(2008) | reverse complement strand
TGCCAACGCCGACACCAGAATCGCCTTGATGGTGTGCATGCGGTTTTCCGCTTGCTCGAAGGCGATGTTGGCCGGCGATTCGAAGACCTCTTCAGTCACCTCAACGCCATTGGCCAAGTGCGGATAGCGCGCGGCAATGTCTTTGCCGACCTTGGTTTCGCTGTTGTGGAACGCGGGCAAACAGTGCATGAATTTCACGCGCGGGTTGCCCGAAGCCTTCATCATGGAGGCGTTGACCTGATACGGCATCAGTTGCTCGATGCGCTCGTCCCACGCTTCCACCGGTTCACCCATCGACACCCAGATGTCGGTGTGGATGAAGTCCACGCCTTTGACCGCTTCTTTCGGGTCTTCGGTGATGGTGATGCGCGCGCCACTGTCTTCGGCGAAGGCTTCGCATTGAGCAATGAAATCAGCGCGCGGCCACAAGGCTTTCGGTGCGGCGATGCGCACGTCCATGCCCAGTTTGGCGCCGATCATCAGCAGCGAATTACCCATGTTGTAGCGGGCGTCGCCGAGGTAGGCGTACCTGATGTCGTGCAGCGGCTTGTCGCTGTGTTCACGCATGGTCAGGGTGTCGGCGATCATTTGCGTCGGATGGAATTCAGCGGTCAGACCGTTGAACACCGGCACGCCGGCGAACTTGGCCAGCTCTTCGACGATTTCCTGTTCGAAGCCGCGGTATTCAATGGCGTCGAACATCCGCCCCAGCACGCGGGCGGTGTCCTTCATGCTTTCCTTGTGGCCGATCTGCGACGACACCGGGTCGATGTAGGTGACGTGAGCGCCTTGGTCGTGGGCCGCGACTTCGAAGGCGCAACGGGTGCGGGTCGAGGTTTTTTCGAAGATCAGTGCGATGTTCTTGCCTTGCAGGTGTGGACGCTCGGTGCCGGTGTACTTGGCGCGTTTGAGGTCACGGGACAAATCCAGCAGGTAGTGCAGCTCGCGCGTCGTGTGGTGCATCAGCGAGAGCAGGCTGCGGTTGCGCATGTTGAAAGCCATGATGGGATCTCCTTGAGTTTGGGTTATCCACCTGCCTCCCGCTTGATGAGCGCGAAGCAGGGCACAGGAATCAATAGTCGATAGGATCGCGGATGATCGGGCAGGTCATGCAATGGCCACCACCACGCCCGCGACCGAGTTCGCCGGCGCTGATGGTGATGACTTCCACACCGGCCTTGCGCAGCAGCGTATTGGTGTAGGTGTTGCGGTCGTAGCCGATCACCACGCCCGGTTCCACGGCCACCACGTTATTGCCGTCGTCCCACTGCTCGCGCTCGGCGGCGAAGCTGTTGCCGCCGGTTTCCACCACGCGCAACGTTTTCAGGTTGAGCGCCTTGGCCACGGTGTCGAGGAAGTTGGTTTCTTCGCGACGAATGTCGATACCGCCCGGTTTGCTGTCGTCAGGGCGCAGGGTGAAGGCGACGATCTGGCTGACCACTTCCGGAAAAATCGTCACCAGGTCGCGGTCGCAGAAGCTGAACACGGTGTCCAGGTGCATCGCTGCGCGGGATTTCGGCAGGCCTGCGACGATTACGCGCTCTACGACGTTGTGCTTGAACAGGTTCACCGCCAGCTGGCCGATGGCCTGGCGCGAGGACCGTTCGCCCATGCCGATCAACACAACACCGTTACCGATGGGCATCACGTCGCCGCCTTCGAGTGTGGCGTTGCCGTGTTCCTGATCCGGATCGCCATACCAGATCTGGAAGTCAGCGTTGGTGAACTCCGGGTGGAATTTGTAGATGGCGCTGGCCAGCAACGTTTCCTGACGGCGCGCCGGCCAGTGCATCGGATTCAGCGTCACGCCACCGAAAATCCAGCAGGTGGTGTCGCGGGTGAACTGGGTGTTGGGTAACGGCGGCAGAATGAAGCTCGAGTGGCCGAGGAAATCGCGGAACATCTGAATGGTCTTGCCGCCGAAGCTGTCTGGCAGATCATCCGCCGACACGCCGCCAATCAGGAACTCGGCAATCTTGCGCGACTCCAGGCTGCGCAGCCACGAGCTGACTTCGTTGACCAGGCCCAAGCCCACTGAATTGGCGGTGATCTTGCGCTCCAGGATCCAGTTCAGGGCTTCAGGGATGGCGACGATGTCGGTCAGCAGGTTGTGCATTTCCAGTACGTCGACATTGCGCTCGCGCATTTTGGTGACGAAGTCGAAATGGTCGCGCTTGGCTTGGGCGACCCACAGCACATCATCGAAAAGAAGCTCGTCGCAGTTGTTCGGGGTCAGCCGCTGATGGGCCAGGCCGGGAGAGCAAACCATGACTTTGCGCAGTTTGCCGGCTTCGGAATGTACGCCGTACTTAACTTTTTCCGTGGTCATTGCAGTGATCCTCCAGATGACAACTCATTCCCTCTACACAACGAGGGCTTACAGGGTCGGGAAACTTAAACGGCATGCGCGCGCGGGTTGTGCGGTTATCCTTAGGCAAACCATGGCCGCCTTGAACAGCGACCCAGGTTCGAGAAAATCAAAGATGAGCTGGCGGAACTGAGCGAATCTCGACCTGGCCTCGGCGCTGGCGGCTTCCTGTGGTGCTGCCCCTACAACGACAGCGTCCCGGACCACAGCATCCAGCCGGCGAAGGCTGCCGCCGTCCAGATAATGATCAACAGTCCCGTCTCGGGGCCGCTGAGCGGTTGCCCCTGACGAGCCTTCATGGTGGCCAGGTAAATCAACGAACCGGGGGCGTAGAGCAAAGCGCTGAGCAACATGTATTTAGGCCCGGCGGCATACAGCAGCCACAGGCAATACAGCGAGGCGACCGAGGCGATAGCCATGTCGCGTAGTTGCAGGGCGCGGTGGCCGGCATAGCTCTGGCCCTGCCAGGTCAGCTTCAGCGCATACAGCCCGCTGAACAGGTACGGCAGCAGAATCATCGAGGTGGCCAGGGAAATCAGCGCGAGGTAACTGGCGCTCGAGTACAGCGTCAGTAACAGGAACAGTTGAATGCAGCCGTTGGTGATCCACAGCGCATTGGCCGGTACACCCTGGGTGTTTTCCACGGCCAGCGCGCCCGGCATGACCTTTTCCTTGGCCGGTGTGAACACCGATTCCGCCGCCAGCAGCGTCCAGGCGAGCAGGGCGCCACCCACCGAAATGATCAAGCCAATGCTGATCAGCACCGCGCCCCATGGCCCGGCTGCGGCCTGAAGCACGCCGGCCATCGAAGGATTTTTCAGTGCGGCCAGTTCAGGTTGTCTGAGAATGCCCAGCGAGAGTAACGACACTGCAATCAACAGCGACAGGGTAATGACAAAGCCGATGACCGTGGCGCGGCCGACATTGGCCCGCTCCGCTGCGCGGGCAGAGAACACATTGGCGCCCTCGATACCGATGAACACCCAGACAGTCACCAACATGGTGCTTTTGACTTGATCGAGGGTGCTGCCCAGCGCGGGCGCCCCCCAGAAGTCGACACTGAAGGTTTCACGCTGGAAAGCCGCTATCACCACACCGATAAACAGCAGCAACGGCACGATCTTGGCCACCGTCGTCAACGCGTTGGCCCGCGCTGCCGTGTGCATGCCCCGCAGAATCATCCAGTGCAATGACCACAGCACCACGGACGCCCCGGCAATCGCAGCTTTGTTATTGCCTTCACCGAACAGGGGGAAGAAATAACTCAGCGCAGCGAACAAAATCACCAGGTAGCTGACGTTGCCGATCCAGGCACTGATCCAGTAGCCCCAGGCTGAGTTGAAACTGAGGTATTCGCCACCCAAGGCGCGGGCGTAGGCGAACACGCCGTTGTCCAGCGCCGGTTGGCGGTTGGACAAGGTCTGATAGACCAGCGCCAGCGACAGCATGCCGACGCCGGTGATCAGCCAGCCAATCAGAATCGCCCCGGCCCCCGCACTGGTCGCCATGTTTTGCGGCAGGCTGAAAATGCCGCTGCCGATCATCGAACCGACCACCAGGGCAATCAGCAGGCTCAAGGACAGACGCTTGGGTTCCACCTTTTGCAAACTGCCTGCAAGGGGGTGGGTGGCAGTCGGCGGGACGACCGGTTGGGTGCCTTGCAGGTGCGTAGCCATGGGAGCCTCCACGAAACGAGAGTTTCTGCACTCATCGAAGGCGATGGTGCGAATGCTGACCCTAATTTCTGCGTGAACGTGCAACGTCGGTTTGATCTAGATCAGTAAGAGGGAAAGCAGCCGATTCATCCGGGCGCAGCCATGACATGTTTTGTGTCCAACGCCTCAATTGCTGCGCACCGGCGGACACGAAAGACATTCGAGTCCTAAGCTCTATCTCGATGAGCGGCAGATGTTTTTACAGCGAGGCATGCGAATCGCTTTTTTGAGGAACTCACTTCGATGCTCAGTAAGTGGCTGGACCCCCTACTATTGCTGCTCACCGCACTGACGCTGCTGGCCGGAGGCGTTGCGCATATTGCGCAGAAACCTGATTGGGCATCGATGTGCTGGGCAGCAGGCAGTCTGGTGATGTCTGCGGTACTGCTCGTTGAAATCGTCAGGCGTCTGGCCCGGCGCGAGGCTGGTGTGGACCTGATCGCGCTGCTGTCGATCACTGCCGCTCTGGTCTTCGAGCAAACACTGGTGGCCGCGGTGATCGCCTTAATGCTGGCGTCCGGGCGGACCCTGGAGTTTTTCACCAAGCAACGCGCCGAGCGCGAGCTTCGTGCGCTTATCGATCGGGCGCCACGTTTTGCCTGGTTACAGGAGGAGGGTGGCTTGCGCAAGATCCCCGTTGAGCAGGTCCAACTGCATCAAACATTGTTGGTGCGACTGGGGGAAGTGATACCGGTCGACGGTCGGCTGCTGAGTCCTGCGGCGATTCTGGATGAATCGGCGCTCAGTGGTGAGTCGTTGCCCGTAACCCGTCGAGAGGGCGAGCAACTGTCCAGTGGCGTGTCCAATGTCGGCGCGCCCATCCTGCTAATCACCACGCGAACGGCCGCGCAGAGTACCTATGCAGGCATAGTGCGGCTGGCCGAGGCGGCACGCCGTTCACGCGCACCCTTCGTTCGCCTGGCCGACCGCTATGCATTGTTCTTCATCCCACTGACGTTGCTGCTTGCCGGATTGGCTTGGTATTTGAGTGGAGATCCTTTGCGAGCGCTGGCAGTGCTGGTGGTGGCCACACCTTGCCCTTTGATTCTGGCTGTACCGATTGCCATCATGTCGGGTATTTCGAGGGCCGCGCGGCGCGGAATCCTGATCAAGGACGGCGTGACCCTGGAAGCGTTGGCCGCAATCAAGCAGGTGTTCCTCGACAAGACCGGCACGCTGACCAGCGGCCATGCCCGCCTGCAGTCGATAGAGGTCAACGGACTGACCGATCCGCAGCGCCTGCTTGGCCTGGCCGCTTCACTGGCGCAGGCCTCGACGCATCCTGTCTCGCAGGCAATTGTTGAAGCGGCGCATCAGCGTCAATTGCCTCTCAGCGTCCCGCAGGACGTAGAAGAAAGCCCGGGCTCTGGACTTTGTGGGCATGTCGATGGTGTGCAGGTGCGTTTCGGCACGTTGTCTTTTGCTCACAAAGACGCCCCTGGAACTGACTGGGTCGACGCCATGCTACGGCACATGGATTACCTGGCGTGCAGTGGTAGCTTCATCGACGTGGATGGGAAACTCGCGGGCCTGCTGATTTTCTCGGACAACGTTCGGCGCGAAACGCCGCAGACTCTGCGTCGACTGCGCAATAGAGGTATCGAAAAGATCGTCATGCTAACCGGGGACCGCCTGGAAACCGCCGAGATGATTGCGCTGTCCGCCGGGATTGACGAGCTGCATGCCGGGTTGACCCCTGAGGATAAAGTGCGTGCGGTACAGCAAGCGAGCCTGCGCACTAGCACATTGATGGTCGGCGATGGCATCAACGACGCCCCCGCGCTTGCGGCGGCCAATGTCGGTGTAGCCATGGGGGCCAGCGGTGCCACTGCTTCTGCACAAGCCGCTGGTGTTGTGCTGCTGGTGGATCGTCTGGATCGTCTGGTCGAGGCGCTGGACATTGCCCGACGCACCCGCTACATCGCCCGCCAGGGCGTGCTGGTCGGCATGGGAATGTCGTTACTGGCCATGGTGGTGGCGGCCCTCGGTTACCTGCCGCCGCTGATTGGCGCCGTGGTGCAGGAGGGCATCGACGTGGTGATCATCATTAACGCCTTGCGGGCACTGGGGCCGTTGCGGGGGCTGAGAAAACGAAAGCTTACCGCTGAGAATATTGATCGCCTGCAAGCTGAACACCAGCAACTCTCTACCGTACTGAGCGATTTGCACCAACTGGCCAACGACTTTGCCCAGCGCCCACTTGCGCAAGCACAAGCCGACTTGGTGGCGCTGGTCAACAAGCTGCAAACATCACTGGCGCAGCATGAACACGAAGATGAAGACACACTGTACCCCCTGCTGACGCGAAGCCTGCCAGGCGAGGACCCGATGTCTGCCATGAGTCACGTTCACCGGGAGATCTTTCGACTTATTCATTTACTGGCGCGCATGAGTAGCGACTTCAGCGCCGCCCCCGCAACGCAACCGGCTGATGAGATCCAGCATCAATTGATTCGTCTGGATACCCTCGTGCGACTGCATTTTGATCAGGAGGAGGAACTGTTTCGTTATCTGGATTGGCGCTAGAAAAACAAGTCCGGCAAAAGGGGCTGAAATGAGTAAGACCAATGAGCATCCGGTAAGAACAACGGTTCGAAGGGGGGGCACCCAGATGGACTTCAACGACCGGAGATCGGCATGGCCAAGAACTTCCCCATCAACCCCAAGCACCCCGAACGGATCTGTTATCAAACGACTGTCGCGCTGGTGGTGTCATGGACATCTTTAATTTTCAGCCGTCACTGCGCCGCAGAAATCCAGCTCTGGATCTCTGCAACAGTCGGAATCTTTCCGCTGCTGACCACCTTCTCGTTGATTACCAGAGCAGGCGTGGGGAGGATGTCGTAAGTCATCATCTTGCTCATGTCGGTGATCTTTTCGAACTCGGCCTGGATGTTCAGGTTCTGCGCGGCCTCGCGGGCTACCGCTTCCAGTTTCTTGCAGTTGGCACAGCCCGAACCGAGGATCTTGACGTTCAGCATATGCAGCTCCTTCGTGTGTTGGTCAGCTTGCGGTTTGTGTACGTTGAAGGCGGATCAACAGATAGACACTGGCCACTACGAGCAGCCAGGCCGCCATCCCTGCGCCGAGGGTCAGCCAGCCAGTGCCGTCAATCCAGGCGCCAAACAGCAGGCCGGCGACGATGCTGAACGAGGCGACCAGGCCAACGTAAGCGGCGGTCTTCTTGCGGCCAATCACGGCGGCCACCATTAGCATGCTCTGCAAGCTCAGTTCAGGATCGGCCATCAGGTAGGCCAGGAGAGGGCCAGGGTGCATGCCCAGATCCAGGAACATCTTGGCAACGGGTACTTCCACCAGAGTTGGGAAGTACATGAATACGCCGAAGCCAACGGCTACGGCATTGGCCTGCACGGAGTTGCTGCCCGCGAGGGCTTCAATCCACTCGGGCTGAATGACCTGGCGCACCATGCCAACAATGAATACGCCCACCACCAGTACCACGAAAATCTGCTTCACGAAGCGCCAGGCTTCCCACAACCAGCTTTGCCAATCTGCGGCGGGCAACTGGCGGGCAAAGTACCAGACGGACAGCATGGTCATGGCGACGGCCAATACACGCCCCGTGAAGGTAAAGGTCAAGGTGCCGGGTTCTGGTGTCAGGCGCATCGAGGCGATCAGCAAGGTACTGGCGGCCAGGCCCAGCGCAACCCATGTCCAGCGATTGGCCCCTTCGGTGATGTTATCCAGGCCGCGTTTGGCGGTGGCGGCGATCATCAGCAGCAGAGCAATGAGCACGGAGCCTTGGAAGCCGACACCTTCCTCGCCCTTGCTGGAATCGAATGGTACCCAGCTAAACAGTGTGTCCTGCCATGTCTGGGCCCAGGACAACGGCATATTGATGCTGAACAGGTCTGCGGTCAGGGGCCAGAGCTTTAGGGTGCCGGCAACCAGCAGGGCCACCAAGGACAGCAGCACGCCCAATGCAGGCCGCGAAACACTGGCTTTCTCGGCGAACAGGGCATCGGACTGTGCGTCGTGGGTCTGGTCGTCCTTCCAGAAAATGGTGGCCATCAGCAAGCCGATGCCGATACCGAACACCAGGCAAAGAATCAAGCGGGCGATGGCAAAGTCCACCCCCAGGATGTTGCCGGTATAGGCCAGGGCCATGATGTTGCCTGCCGGCGCGAAAAACAGAAAGGTGATCGCCGGGCCAATACCTGCGCCTTTGCGATAGACGCCTGCGAACAACGGCACAATAGTGCATGAGCAAACGGCAATCAGAGATCCCGCCAGCGCTGCTGCCGGATAGGACACGTAAACCGGCGCGTGCCGGCCCAGCCAGTGGGTGATGCTGGCTTTGGGAATGAGGGCCGCCATGGCACCGGCAATAAAGAACGCCGGTAACAGGCAGAGCAGCACGTGGGCCGCCAAGTAGGAGGCTAGACTGCCGGCCCCGCCATTGAACAGTTGGAGTACGAGTTCCATGGAGAGCCCTCAGCCCTTAGCGTTAGACGCCGAGTGTTCATGATAGTGAAAGGGCGTTGGCGGGTTTTGATCCAGGTCTATGGCACGTAGGAAAACCATGCGCAGTTCGTTGAACCCCAGCACCAGGCTGCCCCATGGCGGAGCCGATCAACCCTTGCTCGATGGTCAGGGGGACAGCGCTGAAAGCCCGGTGGAGGGGCGGCCATGGACAACCGCCACTTGCAAACCAATGTCTGGGGCAATAGCGGTGGGATATCTGGCTGCCTGCGATACCGGTAGCGCCCGGCTAAGCATCATCGCGATCACTTATCTGCTGGCCAGGGTCGGCCTGCAGTAGGTTGCGTTTAACGGCAATATCGGGCTGGTCAACAGCTTTCAACGCCTCTGCCGTGGATGGAGCGGCAAGAAAGGCGACTATCTCGCCGACCGTGCTGCGTGCGGTGCGTGTAACGCCGATCAGGGTGGCGGACGCCGACCCCGTCCACTCGCCGTAGCCGACCAGCCACAGCCCGGGCTGTTGTATCGAGTGAGTGCCCTCGACTTCCACGCGGCCTTCATTGTTGAGCACCCCCAGCGTAGCAAGGTGCTGCAGGGCCGGTCTGAATCCGGTGCACCAGATCACCACGTCCACCGCCGATTCGCGGCCGTCGACCCAGATCACGCCGTTGCGGGTAAAGCGCTCGAAAGGCCTGACGGCCTGAAGGACATTGCGTTCACGGGCCTCGACCACGGGCGGCACCATGACGATGTCACCCAACCCTCCCACCGGTTGGTCGATGACGCGACCTTCCTGCTGGGCCTTCCAACGTTCAGTGGCGCGCTCGAACAACACGCGCCCATCCACTTCGTCGGGAAGAAACAGCGGCTCAACGGGCGTGACCCAAGTGGTCTCGGCGATTTTCGACACCTCGGCCAGAATCTGCGCCCCTGAATTACCGCCACCTACCACCAGGACTTTCTTGCCGGCGAAAGGGGCCGCCTCGACATAGTCCGCAGAGTGCAATTGCCGACCGGCGAATAAGGCAGCATCGGGGTAGCGAGGGATGTAGGGGTGGCTCCAGGTGCCCGTTGCGCTGACCACGACCCGGGCGTCCCATTGCCTGTCCGGGGCGTGTACGCGCAAACCTGTTTCGGTGCGTTCCACACGGGTGATCTGTACCGGCCGCACCACGGGGAATTGATAGCGCTGTTCATACTGTTTGAGGTAGTCGACCACATGGTCTCGCGATGGATAGCCATCCTGTGAGGGGGGCATCATCCAGCCGGGAATCGAACTCCAGGTCGCCGGGGAAAAGAGTCGTAGCGAGTTCCAGCCATGGCGCCAGGCACCACCGGGTTCTTCCTGGGCGTCGAGGATGATGAACGACAGAGGCGTGCGTCGCAGGTATGCGAACCATGCGGGCTTCTGGATGGTGAAGGAATCCTTCGGCATGACTATGGGCGAAGCCACCAAGACCATTTCGGTGGTTCAATCCATCGTAGCCGTGGTCGGTTTGATTGTGGTGTTGATGTTGAATGCGGCTGTCACGGTGATTTGAGTCAGGATCTGTTCGCAGGTGGTTACTCTGCCCGAGCGAGTTAGCCGAGGGTGGGGGATAGAGTTACGTTGAAGGTCTATAAAAACCCTCACACTGGTGAAGTCGTCGAAACCAAAGGTGGCAACCACAATCAACTGAAAGAATGGAAAGCTGAGTACGGTTCCGCGACCGTCGAGCCCTGGCTGGCCAAGTGAGTTTGGTTTGGGTACAAAAAGGGCCCTGCGAGGGCCCTTTTTTGTTGGCGGAAACAGGCAAGCATATACATCGATCTACGCTTTTCAGGCGAAGGAATCAACGATTCACATCAACCACAACACGTCCGCGAACCTCGCCGGCGAGAAGTTGGTTTGCTGTCTGGACGACCTCACCCAAGCCAATTTCGCGCGTGATCTCTTTCAAAATAGACAAATCGAGGTCTCGTGCCAGACGATCCCAGGCAGCAATTCGATCTCTACGGGAACGCATCACGCTATCGATTCCCACCAACGTCACACCACGCAGAATGAAGGGGGCGACGCTAGCGGGTAAGTCCATCCCTTGTGCAAGTCCGCACGCGGCAACGGTGCCTCCATAGCGTGTACTGGCGCAGATGTTGGCTAGGGTATGGCTACCCACCGAATCGATGGCGCCTGCCCAGCGTTCTTTGGCAAGTGGACGACCTGGCGCGCTCAACACAGAACGATCAATGATCTCAGAGGCACCAAGCCTTTTCAGGTAATCCATTTCCTCGAGGCGACCGGTAGAAGCAACGACGGTGTAGCCCAAGCCAGCGAGGAGGGCGATAGCGAAACTACCGACGCCACCGTTCGCCCCTGTCACCAAGACCTCAGCTTTATCCGGTGTGACGCAGTTACGCTCCAAAGCGAGTACCGAGAGCATCGCTGTATAGCCAGCTGTACCAATAGCCATGGCTTGCTGGGCGGTAAATCCTCTAGGCAATGGAATAAGCCAGTCGCCATTGACCCGAGCTTTTTGAGCTAGACCGCCCCAATGAGATTCACCCACGCCCCAACCGTTGAGCAGCACATTGTCACCAACCTTGAAGTCGGGGTTGCTGCTTTCCTCAACCGTACCCACCAGATCGACTCCGGGCACCATTGGAAACTTGCGAACGACAGGGCCCTTACCAGTGATCGCCAGAGCATCTTTGTAATTAAGCGTGCTGTATGCGACACGCACGGTGACGTCTCCGGCTGGTAGTTGGGACTCGTCGAGCTCGGAAATTTTGGCGAGGTGAGTGCCGTCGGTGTTATCAATCAAAATGCCTTTGAACATGAGTCTTCCTCTATTAGACCGATCGCCTTTAAATTGGCCAAAAAAATTCAGCGGGGTAGCCCAGCCATAAATCCGTTGATGAAGGTGCTCAAGGGGGCGGTACTTTTTACTAACCTTGCTCGAAGCACCGCGCCTTCCCATCCAATCCAGAAATAAGCCGCGAGCTCTGTGCAGTCGGCATCTTCGGCAAGCTCACCGGCAACCTGTGCTAGCTGCAAGCAATCGGCCAATCGTTTTTGCCAACTGAGCAGGGTGGAGTCCAAGTGTTCGCGGAAACCGTCAGGGAGAATGGTAACTTCCTGACCAAGATTGCCCACAAGGCAGCCACGCTTGAAGTGGAATTTTTCCATACCCGTCTTCGCATCTTCAACGAAGGCAAGCACGCGCTGTAAAGGTGTTAGTGAGTCATCCAGTAACCAGCGATCAAGTTTCTTGGCGAAGTACGTCGCGTAGTTATCCATCACCGCCAGGCCAAAATCTTCTTTACTCGCGAAGTAGTGATAGAAGGAGCCTTTTGGCACACCGACTTTCTTTAAGACACCGTCGATACCAGTGGCCATGAAGCCCTGCTCGGTAAGAATTTCTGTGCCGCAACGGATGAGCGCATCCCGGGTATCCAGATTGTCTCTGGGTACTTTAGGCGGGCGGCCACGGCGAGAGGGTAGCTTCAGGTCGGTCATAGCGATCGATATTAGACTGATCGTCTATAAAGTCAATCAGGGCAGGCCGCCCATTCGATGAATGCGGAGTGACGGATAATTCTCCTACTCGCGGGCGGGCCGCCAGCTATCCATCACCCTCGTGTTGGTAACTTCCAGTTTGGACGGATGAAATGGCACGTGTAGCCATTGGGGTATTGATCGAGATAGTCCTGATGCTCTGGTTCTGCTTCCCAGAAAGGGCCAGCAGGTGTGATCTCTGTTACGACCTTGTCAGGCCACAGGCCGGAAGCGTCTGCATCAGCCACAGTATCTTCAGCTACGTACTTCTGCTCATTGTCGAGATAGAAGAGCGCTGATCGATAGCTCGTTCCGATGTCGTTCCCTTGGCGATTACTCGTCGTTGGATCGTGTATTTGAAAGAAAAACTCCAGTATCTGGCGATAGGTGATTTGCTCGGGGTCAAACACGATCTCAATCGCCTCATCGTGTGTGCCGTGATTGCGATAAGTCGCATTCGGTACATCACCACCTGTGTAGCCCACTCGCGTAGCAAGTATGCCGGGGTAGCGTCTTAGCAAATCCTGCATGCCCCAGAAACACCCGCCAGCTAAGAGGGCGGTTTCAGTTTGCGTCTCCATATCACGCTCTCCAATCAGAAAAATACCCTTTGAGCTCATCGCTCGCAGGGTATTTGGTAAATCGAGAATTACGCGGCCTTACCTTTAACGGTGCGGAGCACAGCTCCGCACCGAAAAGATCATGCTTTATTTGATCGCGTGACCCAGCACTTCAACGATCCGCTGAGCGATGTGCTCAACGTGCGTCTCCAGTGCGAAGTGGCCGGTGTCCAGGAGCTCGACGACCGCGTTCGGGTTATCACGTTTGAAAGCTTCAGCGCCTGGCGGAATGAAGAACGGATCACCTTTGCCCCAGATGGCCAGAGTTGGCACTTTGGTGTCGCGGAAGAACTGCTGGAACGCGGGGTACAACGTCAGGTTGTTCTGGTAGTCGTAGAACAGATCAAGCTGGATGTCTTTGTTGCCCGGACGCTCCAACAGCAGTGCGTCCAGGAAATAAGCTTCAGGAGCGATGTCATCCGGATTGCTTACGCCTTCCACATACTGCCAGCGAGTTCCTTCCAAATGCAGGATCGCATCGTTAATCACCTGGCGATTCTCCGCGGTCTTTTCTGCCCAATAACTGCGAATCGGTGCCCAAGCATCACCCAGACCTTCCAGGTAAGCATTGCCATTCTGAGAAACCAAAGCGCTGATGCGTTCAGGATGCGCGAGAGCCAGTCTCAAGCCCGTTGGTGCGCCATAGTCGAAGAAGTACATGGCATAGCGTTCTAAACCGAGTACGTCGACGAAATCCCCCAAAGTTTTAGCCAGCGCGTCGAAGGTGTAGACGTAGTGGCGCTCGGCTGGGACTTCGGTGAAGCCGAAACCAGGTAAATCCGGGGCTATCACATGATATTTTGTAGCCAGCAGCGGAATTAGATCTCGGTACTGGTGAGAAGAACTTGGAAATCCATGAATCAGCAAAAACACAGGAGCGTTGGGATTGCCTGCTTCACGGTAGAAGACACGAACACCATCAGCTTCTACAAAGTTGTGGGTGGTAGTGGTAATGCTGTGATTTTGGTTGTTGGTAGTCATTGCAATATCCTTTTTTACTGTTTTAGTTGATTTGCATGATTTGGGTTTGTGTGCATGAATCATTAGATGCTTATCTGTGCGCCAGTGCTTCTTCACAGAAAAACTAATAGTTATTATCCGGATCACATGTCAGCCAATGTCAGGCAGCGGCTTGCTTGGTATGTATTTCACTGAGCGGCATATCTCTCTCGCTTAGATGGCAACTAATACGAGAGCGTAACCAGCGCTCGCCGGGATGATTATCCAAGGTTGCATTCCAAGACATTGACAGATCTAATGCAGAAAGAGCCATTGGGACGGGGTCAGCGCGCAAATTCCCCTGACGAGTCATGGCATCGGCAACGTACTCAGGAACCACTGCAAGCATGTCGGTATCCGCAAGGAGCGTTGTAAGAGCGCTGTATTGAGGAACCGCCAATACGACTTTGCGCTGCCGCCCGAGTGAATCCAAGGCGCGATCAATGTAGTCAGTCATATCACCATTGAGAGATACGGAAACGTGCGGCCGATTGCAGTATTCGTTAAAGTCAAGCGGTCTAGCACTGGAATTCGCGCTGAGTACTGTTGGGCGAATACTGCGAAGATATTTACGTTTTGCGTTAGCCGGCAGTTCACGGATGTGACAGACACCTAACGATATTTCTCCAGTGGAAAGCAGGCTTGGCATTAACAAGTGATCAGTACGACGCACCACCAAACTGATGTTTGGCGCTTCAATGCGTAATTGACGCAGCAGGTCTGGCAGCAAGGCATATTCCACGTCGTCGGAAAGACCTATTCGGAAAACTGCGCCGCTAGTAGCGGGATCGAATTCGCTGGTTCTACTCAGAGCTGCGGCGATGGTATCAAGCGCCGGAGTCAGGGTGAGGTGAATCTCTAAGGCTCTGCTCGTGGGCTCCATAGTCCGCCCCATTCGAATGAACAGCGGATCATCGAAATACTGGCGTAGCCGGTTTAGCGCAGCACTGACAGCCGATTGACAGAGAAACAGCTTTTCTCCCGTGCGAGTCAGGTTGCGCTCATGCATCAGGGTTTCAAGGACGATCAGTAAATTTAGATCGGTTCTGCGAAGATCGTTTCTGTTCATGGTCATCACTACCGGGGCTCAGAGCCCTTTATCCGTGCTTCAGTGCGCAGGGTGTTGTCCTTTGATGCAGGACAACTCGTTTCTGCTTTTGAGCCTGGTAACGGTTGGTGAAGCTCGAATCAACGAAAATGCTGAGCTGACTAAAAACCTCAGGACTTAGTTGAAGCGCTACGTCTTGGCTTGTTATTAAGATAACTCGCGTTTAAACAAATAACACTTCTACTTAGGTTAGGTTTTCTAGCGTGTAGGTTGCGACGACTAATACCTGAGTATGTAGGTGTGATTGTCGGGGAGAGCAAATGCCTGAAAAAAGTAGTGTTATTTTTCCTTCGAAAAAGCTATTTGAGAGGTGCTGCCAAGGAAGAGGGGTGAAATAAAACGGGGAGGCCGAGCGAATTGAAATTATTCAGTTACAGGTGTGCCCATTTGGGCTATGCAAAATTTCTTCGATGCAGTCGATCATCGTCTGCCCATCGAACGGTTTACTTAAGTAACACGTTGCCCCAGCAGCTTTGGCACGCTTGCGGATCGATTCTTCGGGGTAAGCAGTTACGAAAATGATCGGCATATGTTGTCCGGTATTGATCAACTCGAATTGAAGATCCAACCCACTCATGCCTTGCATATGAACGTCTGTGATCAAGCAGCAGGTATCATCGAGCTGCGCAGATGCTAGAAAATCCTCGGCACAGGAGAACAAAGTAGGCTCATAACCAATAGAGCGCACAAGATTGCCTATCGCATTTCGAACAGATTCGTCGTCGTCGACTATGGATATCATCGGTGTTTTGTTCACTGTGTAGTACCTTCAATTGGGCGGATAAACGAAATATACGAGCGCGCCCAACGCTTAAGTACCACTCTATTGGCTGTATTCTTTAAAGGAAATCATACACACGTATAGATCTGATCAGCGTACCGCCCCAATCCCCAATGCTTCTGCCATCCGAACCAAATCAGCGAACGACTTCGCGTGCATTTTTTTCATCGCGTGTCCGCGGTGAATTTTCACCGTGATTTCACTGAGGTTCATTTCTCCTGCGATCTGTTTGTTCATCAAACCCTTGGCTGCGTGAGCCATTACCTCACGTTCACGGGCTGTCAGTGATTGGTAGTGGGTATGCAAATCCGTAGCTTTCTTGTCGATATCCCGACGTCTAATGTCTGCCTGAAATGCCGTTGATACTGCGTCCAGGAGATCTTGCTCACGAAACGGTTTCGCCAAAAAGTCTACAGCGCCGGCCTTCATTGCCTTGACAGTCATTGCAATATCGCCATGCCCAGTGATGAAAATGATGGGCATAAAAACCTTTGAGTCAGCCAGCTGATTCTGAAAATCTAGGCCGCTGGTACCTTGAAGCCGAACATCGAGTACCAAACAACTGGGTGCATCAGAGCTTTCTTGTTGCTGGAGGAATTCCGCAGCAGAAGCAAACGTCTCTACTCGTATTCCGACAGAGCGGAAAAGATTACTCAGTGCATCGCGAATGGAGGCGTCATCATCTACCACGAATACGATGGGATCATCACAGCCTGTTACTTTGGATGAGGGATCTCTGTTCACTCACAAGCCTCCAGGTTGGCGGGTAGAGAAAAGTGTAGTGCAGCCCCGACACCCGGGTGATTCGTCGCCCAGATACGGCCACCATGCGCCTCAATGATCGAGCGGCATATTGACAACCCCATACCCATCCCATCCGGTTTGGTGGTGAAGAATGCATTGAATAGCTTTGGCATATTCTCCGCCGAAATACCAGGGCCGCTGTCCTGAACATCGACAACCACATCGCCGGTTTCGGTGTGGCAAAGACCCAAATGCAGGGTGCGGTTTTTACTTTTTGTGGTGACCATTGACTGCATGCCGTTCATGATCAAATTGATGATGACTTGCTGCAACTGGACTCGATCGCCCGTGATTGAGGCAAGCCCGCAGTCGAAATCATGGGCAAGCATAATCTTATTGCGCTTGACCTCTCGCTCGACCAGCGCCAAAGACTCTTCAATGACTTCTTTAAGGTCTAGCCGTGTATTTTGCGGATCTGTCTTGCGCGACATTGCACGTATGCGACGAATGACTTCACTCGCCCGGTGAGTTTCGCTCATCATCAATTCAATCGAATTGCGCACCTCACCAATGTCAGGCACGTCTCGATTTAACCAGCGCAGGCCAGCTGAGCCATTTGTGGTGACCGCGGCCAAGGGTTGGTTAACCTCGTGAGCAATCGATGCAGCCAACTCACCAAGCGTTGTAATCCGCGTTATGTGAGCCAGTTCAATCTGTGAGCGATGAAGAGCTTCCTCAGCTATTTTCGCGGCTGTGACATCCATTAGCTGGATGGCCAGTTCACCGAGAAACTGCCCCGACGCTTCCGTCAGCCACTGATTCCAACCGCCATGGATCATGTCCTCTCGGGAAGTAGACGGGTCGAACTGAGCGTCCAGGGAGAATGCAGCATTGGTGTGAATCTTGGTGGGCAGCGCTACATGGAGCCGTCCTCGAGCATTACCCTCTACCGGCATCGCAATACCGATTGGGGTGTAATGGCCTGTCGCTTTTGCAGCGCGTGCTTTCCCGGCTGGAACCTTTACTTCACAAACGAAGCGCTCCCAAAGGGCGTTGTCCACCAAGAAGGTCGAGTGGGTGACACGGCTCTGGTGCTTGGCTAACGCCAGGTTAAAGTGGCAAGTGGGTTGAGTCTGCTGGATCGCCAAATGCTTTAGTGAAACGCGCTTGTCCAAGTCGAGTAACGTAATGGCGCGTACGTTGTCCAGGAAGATCAGGTCGCTGGGGGCCCATACATCAAACCAGGCCGCCAGGGAATCAAGGTCATAGTCCGGATAGAGATCGACGCTGACCATTGTCTGGTTGGCGTGGGGGTCGTAGAAATCGTCAATAGGAGCGGCTTCTTCCACCATTGCCACATGGTCATCGCGTGAGCCGAAATGGAAGGGCGCGCTGTGGACTGTAAGATTTTCGCCCAGTTGGGTGAGGGTCTTTAGGCCTATGCCAAACCGTCCCTTCAACTCCGCCGATTTCTGCTTGGTGGAATAGAATGGGTAGATCATCGGCAGCACGTGGGGCAACTCAACAGGCAATCCGTTATGAACGATAACCAACTGTTTGTTGCCCTGGACGGACTGCACAGCAAACTGCACGGAGGTGGCGTTCAGATCATCAGCGTTCTGGATAACCTCACGAAGCCCTTGGTAAGGGTCGGTGTTCAACCGTTTGGCGCCCTGATTTCCCCCTTTGAGGAGCGTGCTCAGAATCTCGGGCTGCTCACGCTGAAGTTTGACAAACTCGGTGAGCGCCGCGTTTGCATACTCTTTGCTACGCAGCGTTGGCTCGTTAAACGTGGAGGCTGAGTTGAAGCAGGCTGCAGCGTGTAAACGTCCGAGTTGCTCGTCCATGATGAATCACCCCATGCAGGCATTTTGAAATCAGCCGATCATAGACGGGCTGTGGGCCGAGTTCCATGCCTACTACAGGCCGTGCGGCCTCCGAAGGATGAAAGTCTGTCCCGTCGTGCCGATATAGTCCTTTTTGGACGCGCGCATCGGGGCCCATTACTACTGAAAACGGATTTTCTAAAGTTCGGGGATATCGGTGTTGCGGTAGCTCGGCAAGCTGCTACAAGTCGATCTGACATTCACTCAAGGGGGCTCTCTAGTCGAGTCGCTCAAGACATCCAGGCGTTGCAACATCTCCAAGGCGATTGATCGCTGAGCATCACCTTGGATTTGAAGCTGCTGAAGGAAGCGAAGCCATAGACTGCCACTCCCAGGCGATACAAGAAGGTATCGCTTTCCGGGGGAGCGATCTTGGGCAACCTTCTGATGTCTGCCAAATCCTTCGCGATACTGTTCATTCGCCTTTTCTTGACGGGCTGCAATGTCTGGCGGAACAGCGAAAGAAGGGGTGTACAGCAGAAAATGACGGAGTCGACAACGTACCGCTTCGCTTATAGCATCAGGCAACCCGGCCATCAAAGCGCCATATAGTATCAACTCGCCGAGGAAGTCGAACGTGATCACCAAAATCCGCATCCGTGGGTACCGCATCTACAAAGATTTCCTGCTGAAGCCCAACCCGGGTATGAACATCCTGGTCGGAGACAACGACGCCGGGAAGTCCACCTTAATGGAGGCCATCTCATTGGCGCTCAACGGGCGGATCGGTGGCAAGGGGATCCTGGAGGAGCTGAACCCTCACTGGTTTAACACCGAGGTGGTCGCCGAGTTTCTGACCCTAAGAAGAACTGGAATGAAGCCGGCGCTCCCGCAGATTCTCATCGAGCTCTATCTGCAAGACACGGATGAACTACAGGGGCTGCTGGGCGCAGTGAATGCCGACGTTCCAACGAACGCTTGTCCTGGTGTCTTTCTCTCCATATTCCCCAACGAGGAGTACAAGGACGAGCTGGATGAATGGCTGAAAAACCCATCTGCGCTACTTCCCGTCGAGTATTACACCTACGAATGGCGCTCCTTCGCCGATAGCGAACTCACACGTCGGCCGCGGGCGCTCTCCGTGGCCACCATCGATTCTCGCACGGTCAAATCCGCCGCCGGCGTTGATTACCATCTCCGCCAGATCCTTAGCGACCACTTGGAAACGTCCGAGAAGGCACAAATCTCGCTGGACTACCGCGGTATCAAAGCATCCATGACTGATGGTGCGCTGGCGCCGGTGAACAAGCGACTTTCCGGTCTGGGCGCTGCGCTGCAGTCAGAGCCTATGGCGCTAGCAATGGATCAGACGTCTCGTACGTCTTGGGAAAGCGTTGTTACTCCACATGTCGACGGACTCCCATTCGCGATGGCAGGTCAGGGTCAACAGGCTGCGATTAAAATCTCTCTCGCGATGAAGCGTCATTCCGCGAAGGCGAACATCGTTATGATCGAGGAGCCCGAAAACCATCTATCTCACACGAGCCTGACGACTCTACTCAATCGCATCGAAGATCTGGCCACGGAAGAGCAGCAGCTCTTCATTTCGACTCACAGCACATACGTGTTGAATAGGCTCGGCCTCGACGCATTGCTGCTTCTACACCGTAACAGCGCGTCCAAAATCACAGAACTTCATCCAGACACAGTGAGCTATTTCCAAAGGCTGCCTGGCTACGACACCCTCCGCCTAGTGTTAGCGAAAAAGGTCGTCTTGGTCGAAGGCCCATCCGATGAAATCATTTTCGAGCGCGTCTACAAGGATTGCTTCGGCGCACTTCCGATGGCCCACGGCATAGATGTCATCAGCATGCGCGGGCTGGCATTGGCGCGATGCCTTGAGCTTTGCGCTGCAATCAACAAGCCTGTAGCGGTGATGCGCGACAACGACGGCATTGACCCAGCGGAACTACGTAAACCAGTTGAAAAGTGGCTGCAGGATAAGCGCAGAGATCTGTTCATCGGTGCCGTGGCTGACGGAATTACACTCGAGCCTCAGATCATTACGGCGAATGGCGAGCCCCAGCTACGCAAGATGCTTGGCGTCAATGCGGGAGCGACCCTATTGATTTGGATGGCGCGAGAGAAAACAGAAGGGGCAATTCGACTGGCTGAGTCGGCTGAGGTGCTGAGCCCACCTGCGTATATGAAGGCTGCGGCGGAGTTCATCCACCATGCCTAACCTTCTGACCTTGGCCGTCGCTGGTGGTAGCAAAACTCAGGGACTGGTCGATCACTGCAATGTGCTACCTACCGACCGGCGTGTGCTCATTGTCACGTTCACCCAGACGAATCAGCAGGAACTGATCCATCGACTTGGCTCCCAGGTTGGCGATCGCCACAATCTTGATGTTCTGGGCTGGTACACATTCTTGCTTCGCCACTTTGCAAAACCGTTCCTGCCATTCAAATTTACGGGCGAGCGGGTAGGGGGCTTCAACTTCGAGGGTCGCCCCAGCATGTACGCGAAGGACAAGCAGAGATTCATGGATGGTAGCAACCAGATCTACGCATGTGAGCTTGGCCGCCTCGCACGTGAGCTGATGGCGGCGACCCCAGCATTGATACGCAGACTGGAATGTCTCTACGACGAGATTCTAATCGACGAAGTGCAAGATCTCAGTGGTTACGACTGGGAAATCATCCATGAGTTGCTTGAGTCACGGATCGACGTTCGCATGGTCGGTGACGTGCGCCAGGCGGTGCTCTCGACCAACCCCCGACGACAGAAAAACAAGCAGTACGGGTACGCAGGTGCGCTTGAATGGTTCCTTGTGCGCGAAAAGGGAGGGCTCTTGAGCATTAACTACGCGACCACGACTTACCGCTGCCGAACTGAGATCGCGACGTTCTCTGACTCCATTTTTGATGCGTCATGGGGCTTTCCAGGAACCACGTCAGAGAACCATGTGGTGTCTGAACATGATGGCGTGTACCTGGTGCACTCAAATCATGTCGACCAATACGTCGAGCGGTACCGACCTCAGTGCCTGCGCAGCACCATAGCTTCTGGTAAGGAGTTCGCTTTGGACTTCATGAATTTTAAGGTATCAAAAGGCGCCACGTTCGAGCGTGTGCTGATCATGCCAACGGCGCCGATCAAGGCTTTCATTCAGAAGCAGACCTTCCTTGAATCAACGCCGGCGGCCGCCTTTTATGTTGCTGCTACGCGGGCCAAGCAAAGCCTGGCGATCATCATCGACAAACCTGGTAGCTCCAAACTGCCAGAGTGGGTGCCATAGTTGAGAGGAGCAGGGCGCTCGCGAGGGGCAAACTGTAGTTCTCGGCAACGACCTATCAGTGCTAGTAGGCAGCTCTGGCAAGTCATATGAAGCGACAAGCAGAATTTGAGATCATCTAGGAATCTTGGTTTTTCTTACACGCGAGTTGCCGATTTGCGCGCGCCGAACGCCGTACCTGGCTGAACGTCAACTGGGCGAGTTTTGCCGCAGTTTCTGTTGCACCTAGTAGCGTCTCATCATTCCTTGCTGCATCGGCAATAGCGACCCGATGCCGCCGGATTAAGTCCTGGACACTGCAGGTAGCCATGCCTTTCGACCTCCGACCTTCTGTCAATGTACAGACATCAGGAAGCGGATCTCTGGTCGGCAGCCCTCGAGATTCAACATAGTCCTTCAAAATCAGAATGAATTCATGGCATAGCAGGCGCTCAGTTTCCAGAGGTGCCCCTGGGTTATCAATGAATACGCAGTGGCTGCTGCGAGACGCATCACCTGGCTTGGGCGGGCGCGGATAAATCAAAAACTGGCTTAGCAACCCCACGTGCGGGCCGTCCCGAGATAAGTCAGCCAGCGGAATAGTCGTGAATCTCGCCACACCTAACATGGATCGACAAAGCTCGTATTCAGGCTTGCTAAAGCGCCAGTTCTCAAGATGTGCGAATAGCCAATCTAGTTCGAGGGGCGAAAGATTTGCAGCGTCCAGTCCCTTATTTGGTGGGGTATCCGGAGGCTTAGCCATGACCGGTGCCGGTTGCCCCCGAACCCCTGCACGCCACAAATAATTGAGGAAATGGTAAGTAATTCCGTGCACCTTGCGCATCACTGTGCTGACGATTGGGGTCTCGGGGGCGCGTCGATAGCATGGGCGCCAAGCCGGATTAATTGGCTGTTTCGTTAAAACTGGCTGGCCACGGAACACGAAGCGACATCCGGCCGTAATCTGAGAGATCCAACTGTCGTCTGGCTTATTTATGAAGTGCAAAAATCGCGTGAGGCTCTCACTATCCCATTCCGTCATAGGTTGCCGGGCAACCAAGAAACTCCAGTTCAGCGCCATCTGCAGCACAGACGTGTAGTCCAGGTATCGACTAGCCCAGGGTGTTTGCTTCGTCTGCATTGATTCAAGTATGAAATCCGCAGCGTGACGGCACATTTCGAATGGGAGGCATGATGGATCAACTTCGGATAACCGTCGCAGTACATGGATGTTTGCCGGGAAATCCATGCCTTCGTTTAAACAACGCACGAACGCAGACATCGTCGGAAAAATCGGGAATGGGTTTGACATCCTGTTCATGGGATTAGCACGTTTGTTAGCTACAGGATCAGTGTAGTCCGGGAACCTGATGTGTCCGGCACGTAGGATACGTTTGTCGTCTGCTAGCGATCCGCCGATGGGAGGATGTGTGACAGGCCAAAAGAAGGAGTACGATTCATTGAATGGAGGTTCTGAGGTTTGAAGCTTCCGAGCAAAGAGCGTCCATTATAAGAAAATGATCCGAGGGGCAGGGAGTCGATCAAGCAGGGACAAGCCTTTGAATTTCCTGAGGTTCAAGCGTCCAGATTCAGAAAATTTCCGTCCAATCTTTAGGAAACGCTGACAGCTACTCAGAAACGATCCAGACACATCATTTAACATAATATACATTACACGTAATACTAGGTTACAAGATTAGCCCGGTTGCACGCAGATCTGGAAGCCCGCTTTTCACCTCCAGGACCGGATTTCGCATATAGGCGTTTTTAGCATGAAAAGCATTCACCGTGACATTTCTGGCTGGTGATCAGCAGACCTCTTTCACGCTCTTGGACTTGCTGACAGATCACACCTTTCTGGAAATCTTCCAGAAGCTAAAATTTCTGCCTGAGCTTTTTGCCGTCGCCCATAAACCTGCTGATGTTCCGCGTAGTTATCCCGGAAAAGCTTTTCCGAGTCTGGCAATGCGTGCCCCGTGTTCAGATTCACAGAGTCGTTTGGTTTGACGCAGCTATTGATGGTCAGCCTGTTGTTTACAAATCTACTCACGGCATACGCACGGCATGTACGTCGCTGTGTGAAATCTGCGGCATTCAGCATGGCACTCGTGCGCAGATTTCAAGTACTGCCATACGCAGGAAAGACAATGCTGGGTAATCTTCACGCAGGTGTGGAATGTTCAGGCGCGTACCTGCGATTAGCGGCTTGAGAGCTTTTCCTGCCAGCCAACACCTTGTAGGCCGGCTACAGTGTCTGGATGTCTGATCAGCAATCTGACTTACTCCTTACGCTACTTAACAAATCAAAAAAGCCAGTTTCTGAACCTCGGTGTTATCCCGGTCCGCCTGGCGTTCCAAGGGTCTAAAAGGCTCCGTATCGCTGCGTAATCATCAGGAATTGCGGACTGAAACTTCAGCGTTTATCATCTTTTTCATTTTTCTGTCAGCAACAACTGCAATCATCAGTTAGATCCACCCTGCCCCTATATATGAAGATCGTTAGCTAACTACACTAAACGGCTATTTAGTAGAGTTATGTTTGTTTGGAAATACCCGCCCTTCAAGGTATCTCGACTCTGATAATCCATCGGCGACTTTTTATTGATGGATCTTCCTACCCTCGCTCACCATCCAGTGCACGCCAATACCGTCGACATCCTCGGGTTACGCGTTTGCCGTTTGATCTACAAATCTAAATCAAGCCCCGAAAGGTTCGGGGCTTGATAATGTCAGCGCGCATTAGGGTTTGTGTCCTCCACCGCCACTCATCCCGCCGTCTTTGCGCCCCATATCGGATGAATCGTCATCAGCAACATTGCTATCGCGTCCACTGCTGGACGATTGATCTGGCTTGCGGGACTGTTGTCCGCCTGAAGCCTGGCCACCTTTCTGGCCTGGTTTGGACATGTCCTGTTTATCGTTGGCGAACTCCCCTCCCCGATTCGTCCCCTGTCCGCCTCCGGACATGCGATCACTATCACGGGATTGTTGGTGCCCGCCTGAAATAATGAAACTACAGCGCTCGCGACGAGTGGATTCACGCGGATGGTTCCATTGAGAACACGCGTATACGACTGACGGTTCATAGACGTCCATCGACGCAGCCTTACGCCGATCTCCATACCAAAGCCTCGATGTTTACTAGACTTGATAAGCGGCAACTAAAGCGTTGTTCTTTAGCGGAGGGCGTACCGATCATGGAAATTGAACCTGGGCTGCGCTCAGGCCTCGGATACTAAAACCCCTCATTGGTGAACCTATGACAATCGAGGACACGCTACTTCGCCAGCGCAAAGTGCTTGCCAAATTTGGCGAGCTTGCCTTGGCGTCAGATGACCTGGAACACATCCTCGATGAGGCCTGTCGATTAGTCGGCGACGCCCTCGAAACCAATCTCGCCAAATTTATGCTGCTCGAAGGAGACGGCATCACATTCTTCGTGAGGAATGGCGTGGGTTGGGCGCCCGATGTCGTTGGGAAAGTTCGAGTAAAAGCCTCTGAAGACAGTCCGGAGTTGTACTCCCTCAATACCCATGCGCCCGTCGTCTCGACAGATATTGCGACGGAAACCCGTTTCCGTTATCACGACTTTCAGAAGGACAACGGGGTAAAAGCCTTCGTCAATGTTTTAGTCCATGGCGCCAAGGGTGAACGCCCCTTCGGAATCTTCGAGGTTGATAGTCGCATTCCCCGTGAGTTTACAGACAGCGATATCGACTTCCTCCGGAGTTACAGCAACTTGCTGGGCGCTGTGTTGAAGCGTTCGAACACCCAGGAAACCATGCGATTTACGGAACAAAGATTGCGTGAAAGCGAGCGACATTACCGCATCGCAGCCGAGTTGAATCCGCTATGGCCCTGGTCTGCTGACAAGGACGGCAATCTTCTCTCTATTGACCCACGCTGGTATGAATACACCGGATTGTCACCTGCGCAAACATTGGAACGCGAATGGGCCAACGCCGCTTACCCAGCGGATCAGGTGTCAATCGCCGCACTGTGGACTCAGTCACTGGGCACGCTGCAGCCCTTCGATTTACAAATACGCTTGCGAAAACAGGCTGGCGATTACCGTTGGTTTAGAGTTCGGGCGCTATGCAGTTTCGATGCAGCCGGACAATGCGAGCAATGGTATGGCACCTTCGAGGACATCGGCGATCGGGTGCAGCTGGAAAGCGCACTGCGCGAATGGAATGACTTGCTCGAAGACCGTATCGCGCAACGTACTCAGCAACTTGAGGACGAACAGCATGAGCGCGCCGTGATGGAATCCAAGCTTCGGCAAAGTCAGAAAATGGAAGCTGTCGGGCAACTGACAGGCGGCATAGCCCATGACTTCAATAATCTGTTGGCGGGTGTCATGGGTAGTCTGGAGCTGATGCAGCGACGCATAGACGCTGGCCGTTTCTCCGACCTGGCTCGCTTTAACGCCTTGGCGATGACCTCTGCTTCTCGGGCGGCGGCGCTAACGCAACGTCTCTTGACGTTTTCTCGTCAGCAATCACTCGAGCCCGAACTGTTGGAACCTCGCCAAGTAGTGGCGGGCCTTGAAGACCTCATTCGTCGTACGGTCGGGCCCAGCATCATTGTCGAGTGCTCGTTCCGTGCAAACGATCGTATCCGGTGCGACCTCAACCAGCTGGAGAATGCCTTGCTCAATCTTGCGATCAACGCCAGAGACGCAATGCCGGAAGGAGGAGCGATTGGTCTGGAGGTCGATCGATGCGTCATGGATGAAGCGTCCTCCTCCGACAAAATGTTGCCTCCTGGGGCTTATGTGAGCATCTCCGTCACCGATACAGGTACTGGCATCAATCCTGACATCTTGTCGCGCATATTCGACCCGTTTTTTACGACCAAGAAGATTGGTGAAGGAACAGGATTAGGTCTTTCGATGATCTACGGATTTACCCAGCAATCAGGTGGCCAGGTAAAAGTTCACAGCAGTGTGGGTGTTGGAACAACGGTGACCCTGTATTTTCCAGTCGACAATTCGCCTCCTGATGACGCTCAGAAAGCCTCGGACAAATCTCATCACCCAGAACCATTCGGCAATAATGAAACTGTTTTGCTGGTGGACGACGAAGCGGTCGTTCGGCAGACAACATCGGAGCTTTTATCCGAAATCGGTTATCACGTCATTGAAGCAGTCGATAGCGTGTCAGCAATGAAGCAAGCGGAAAATATCGAGCATCTGGATTTACTCTTAACCGATATAGGCCTTCCTGGATCAATGAACGGAATCGGTTTATCGGCCGAACTCAGGGCCAGGTATCCGAAACTCAAAGTGCTTTTTATCACCGGCTTCGCGGGTGGCGCGAGATTGGTCACGGTCGATGCGACCACCGGGATTTTAACCAAGCCTTTTAGTCTGAATGACCTCAGATCGCGCGTGAGCGCTTTAATAAACTCGTCTCCCGATAGCCATTAGCGCACTCCCCTTACCGTTCTTGTCGCGGAGTCCTTTCGCCGGCGATGGTCGTGATGCCACACATCAAAAAAGTTGAACCGCTTTTCGACGCGCTCGCCTAATGATCAGCTTGTGGAAAATCCCATAGGCAATTTGCCAACAAAGGCATACTCCGAGAGGTGGTCAACGTGGCTAAAGACGATAAGAAAACCAAAGGTGAAGCTTCTAAAGCCAGCAAGGACATGAAAGACAAGAAGGCATCACCGGCAAAGAAATCAGCAGCAGCCTCGGCTCTTTCGAAGTCTTCTGAAAAGAAAGACAAGAAAAAAGATGCCGAACCGAAGAAGTCTGCAAAAAAAGCTGATAGCAAGCCAGAAAAGGCGAAGAAATCAGAGAAGGCAGACAAGCCAGCGAAGAAGAAAAAGTGACAACTGCTATCGGCTAGGGCTTTACGCCCTAGCTTTTTTTGGCTGGGTTTCCATCATGTGTCGTACGGCCTCTGATGTTTTGAGCGGCCACCCTCCTCTATCAAAACTGCCCGCTTCTACGACGATCCGACAATCGGTCTGACGCCCCCTCACTCCCATTTCAACTACAGCAACCGTCTTCAACAAGGGCGTCATCGCGTTGCGCATTTTTTAGTTTAATCAGCGATCTAGCGAGAAAGAACAGTCCGTTTCGTGACTGTCATGTCATCAAGCCGACGAACGCGTGTCACGGTTTCGGTTACTTTTAAGGCCGCTGAACGTGCGTCTGGGTGTGAGGGCGTCGTAATTCCGGGATCAGATTTTCTGATTTGATCTATACACAATATGTCAAATGTTCCGGTTTCAAACTCATCGTTGTGAACAGCCAGGCATCTACCCTGAAACGACCCGGCGTAATTGCCGATTGGGAGACCTTGTCAATGAGTGCTTTGAAAGTCGTTGCTCACGATACGGTTCTGATCACCTTCCCGGTTTCTCGCCAATTCTTTCGCGAGTACACCCCAAGATTTCTTCGACGACGACGCTGAACGACGAACAGTTCAGCCCGAGGAAAAACGACTGCCCTCTTCTGTTGCTGAACCCGCACAAGTACGACCCTGGCATCTTCGTCACCTGTCGGTGAAGTGTCACGAATTGAATGTCGAGCTCGGTGGGCGGGTTACTTGCCACTCCATGTTGAGAGCGTGACGAACCAAGTCTCAACCAACAAGTTTCAACCCTTCCCCTCGCGGCGCAGTAACCCGCAGGCCCCAGCGTCACCGGCTGTTCATCCGAGCAAGGAGTGTGCGATGGCTGATTCAAGCAAGAAAATGAGCCTGATGGGGCTCACGACGTTGGTCACGGTCAACATGATGGGGTCTGGCATTATCATGTTGCCCACCAACATGGCTCAACTGGGTGCCGTTTCACTGTTGTCGTGGGTCTTTACTGCAATTGGTTCGATGGCCATTGCGTATTGCTTCGCTCAGTGCGGCGTGTTCTGTCCGCGATCCGGCGGTTTGTCCGCGTACACCGAAGAAGCCCACTCCAAATCAGGCTTTTTCCTGTGTTCGTACCTGTATTTTCTGTCGCTGGCGATCGCCAATGTGGCGGTGGCCATTTCCGCGGTCGGTTATATGTCCGCTTTTTTTCCCTGGCTAAGCAGCGGTGCCATTCCCCTGTTCGTCGGCACGGTCGGGTTGATCTGGCTGACCATCGTCGCCAACTTCGGGGGACCCGGCATCACCGGCAAGATCGGGGCTTTCACGGTCTGGGGCGTGATCATACCGGTGGCCGGCTTGAGCATCATTGGCTGGTTTTGGTTCAAGCCCGATGTACTGGTGGCCGCCTGGAACCCCAATAGCCTGCCCATTTCCGAAGCCATCTCCAAAGCCATCCCGCTGACCCTCTGGGCCTTCCTGGGCATGGAGTCGGCCGCTCAGGCCACCGATGCGGTGGAGAATCCCAAGCGCAATGTGCCGTTGGCTTGTCTGTTCGGGACGCTCGGCGCAGCGGTGGTTTACGTCCTTTCGACCACTGTCATCCAGGGCATCATCCCTAACGCCGAGCTGGCCAATTCCTCGGCGCCGTTCGCGCTGGTCTACGCAAAAATTTTCAACCCGATGGTGGGCAACATCATCATGGCGCTGGCGGTGATGGCCTGTGTGGGTTCGCTGTTGGGCTGGCAATTTACGCTGGCGCAAACCGCCAAGATGACGGCCGACCAGAACCTGTTTCTCAAACTGTTCAGCAAGGTTAATTCCATGAACGCACCTGTCGTCGGCATGATTGCCTGCGGCGCGCTGCAGACCCTGATGGCCCTGTCGACCATCTCCCCCGATGCCGCTGCGCAGTTCAGCAAACTGGTCAGTCTGGCGGCAGTAACCAACTTGATTCCGTACATAACAGCGCTCACCGGCCTGCTGGTGATCATGCACAAAGCCAACGTCGGGTCTGCGGTGTACACGCGCAACCTGGTGGTGTTGCTGATTGCGGTGGCCTACTCGTTGTATGCCTTGTACGCCTGCGGCAAGGATGCGGTGATGGGCGGCACGCTGGTCCTGGCCTTCGGCTACTTGCTCTATGGCTTCCTCGCCAAGCGATTTGTCAACGAACCGGTAGCTGATCTGAATAGGGGGAACAGCCTATGAACCTGTTATCGACCAAACCGTTGAGCATGCTGCTCGCTTGCGTGCTCTCGATGCTGCCGGTGATAGCCGGTGCCGATACCCTGGAGCGTGTGCGCGCCAGCAACACCCTGACGTTGGGCTACCTACCGGACTTCGCTCCGTTCAGCACCCGCGTCGGTGACAAGGCCAATGGTTACGCCATGGATCTGTGCCTGAAAATCGCTGACCAGGTCAAGACCGAACTGGGACTGCCGTCGTTGCAGGTGCGCCTCGAGGCGATAAAGATTGCCGAAGAGGTGAGCGCCGTCAGCTCCGGCAGAATCGACATCCTCTGTACGCCGACGGCCGCTACGCTGGAGCGACGCAAATCAGTGAGCTACTCGATACCGGTCTACACGGCGGGACTCTCTGCCGTGGTCCACAAACACTCACCCGAAGCCTTGATCAAGGTACTCAACGGCGAGGTGGCGAATGACGGCCCAACCTGGCGAGCGACAATCAACAACGGCCTGGCCAGGCAAACCTACGCCACCGCCGAAGGTGGCGTCACGGAGCAGTGGGTACGCCAGCAGATGCGTTTACTCGGCGTGATCGCCACCCTGGTCACGGTGAAGAATAACGACGACGGGATCAAGCTGGTCGCCGACGGTAAAGCCGATGCGTTCTTCGCCGATCGCATACTGCTGAAAAGCCGTATCGCGAGGGACTACCCCAACGGCGAGCTGGTGGTGCTGGGCCGTATCTACGAGTACGCGCCGGCATCGATGATGGTCGAGCGCGGCGATGAAGACTTCCGCCTGCTGGTCGATACGGTACTGAGTGAAATGTATCGCTCGGGCGAGATCGAACAGGCTTACGACAAGTACCTGGGAGGCATCAGCGATTCGGCGAAAAAACTCTTCAGCGCCTACGCCTTGCCTTAGCGGCTGCACCCGGCGGGCCGCCTCCGGGTGTAATGCTTCACTTAAGAAGAGCTTCCAGCGAGCACAATCTCCTCGCCACTCGCCTGTTCCATATTGAGGAACTGGCGCTGCTCACCCAACTCCCGACCCAACTGCACAGCGATCCATTGAAGGACCGCCCAGGAGATCGATACGTGCAAGCACTCTTCACGTTTCTCAATGCCAACCCTTACATGCTGTTATTCGGGGTGGTCAGCCTGGCGGTGCTGATCGGGCGCATCACAATCAAGGGCTATGGATTAGGCATGGTTGCCGGCGCCATCCTGGTCGGATGCGCGGTGGCCATTGCAGGTTCCCTGTATGGCGTCACCTTCAAGATCGACACGTTCACCATGAACCTTTTCTACTACCTGTTCATGTACGGCCTGTTGATCGGCCTTATCCAGTTCCCGGCCTTTGGCGCTGCCGTAGGCCTGGGTAACGCCGGCGGCCTGATGGTGTCAGGGATCATCGTTTCATCGCTGTCCTCACGCTTGCGTTTTTTCGGCAACACGCCCAACGCGGCACGGAACATCCTCGAAGACATGGGCCTGCTGGTGTTCGTCGCCATCGTCGGGGTCAATGCCGGCGCAACCCTGTTGAGCCAGCTCACGGGCACCCTCGCCGTACAGATCTTCGCCGTGGGTTTCGTCGTCTGCCTGCTGCCACCCTTTGCGGTGTGGGTCGTCGGTTATCACCTGATGAAGATCAATCCGGCCGTCCTGATGGGCGGCATGGCGGGTGCTCGCAGCCACTCCGGCCCTTGCAGCGAGGCGGCTGCAGAGATTGGCAGCAGTGTGCCGTGGGTGGGGTTCCCGGTGGCGTTCGCCGTGTCGGGCATCCTGCTCACCGTCTTCGGTTACTTCGCCATGCTCCTTGCCGCCTGAAAGATCACGCACGGACATCAATGAAACGGGAAGATGTAGTTCATCCAGGCCGACATGCGCAGCAGGATCTTGCGCATCATTGCGATGTGGTGGAAGTGTTGGCTATAGAGTGCCGCCTGCCCATAGGCGCCACCCGGCATCAGGCTGCGGTAAGGGGTAAATTCGGGATCTGTTATTTCGATGATGACCGGCACCCGGCCC
Organism: Pseudomonas sp. p50(2008); assembly: GCF_015351605.1. NCBI lineage: Bacteria > Pseudomonadati > Pseudomonadota > Gammaproteobacteria > Pseudomonadales > Pseudomonadaceae > Pseudomonas > Pseudomonas sp. p50(2008). The sequence goes on along the minus strand of NZ_JACMYF010000017.1, from coordinate 5,396 downwards.
GGGGGTGGCGAGCCGGTAAAGCTGATCAGCGTGCCCGAAGGCTGCACCTGCCCCTCCGCAATGACGGAGATGACGCTCTTGACCCGGCCCTGGAACACCTTGCCGGGAATGCCGTCGAAGGCAACTTCGGCTTCATCGCCGGGTGACAGTCGCAGCAAGCTGTTTTGCCGCATCCACGCCGCGAAGTACTGCCCCTCCTCCGGAATGAATACCATCGAGGGGCGCAAGGGCAGCCTGCTTGCCATCATGCCGGGACGCAGGGAAACATGCGTCACGAAGCCTTTGCTCGGCGCGCGAACGGTGGTGTTGTCGAGTTCGAACTGCGCATTGTCCAATTGCGCCTGCAAATCATCGGTTCTGGCGATGGCCGTATCGAGCTCGCGCTGGGTACCGAAATTGCGCTTCATCAGCTCAGTGATTCGAAAACGATCGCCTTTCGCCGCGACCAGTTGAGCCTTGACGGATTTCAACCGGGCCTCAAAGGGTGTGGGATCTATGCGAAACAGCACATCACCCTTCTCCAGTGGCTGGTTGGTCTGAACCGGAACATCGATCACCTGGCCACTGATCACGGGAATCACTGGCACAGAGACAAAATAAGAGCGCGCAACTTCAGAGTACGGATGGTTGTAGTTCATCGTGAAGATCAACGCGCCGATCATAATGATCCCGCCCAGTACGGCCGTGGGAACCGTCCATTTGTTCAGCGGTATGCGGAAAATCTTGAACAGCGCGACGCAAAAGGCGGCGTAGGTCAGGATGAGCAGTAGATCCATGGTTCAAATCCCCCCGCCAAGATTGTCCGGCGTGGGAATGACCCGCGACCTTCCTGCTGCCGACTCCAGTTGCTCAACGCGTTGTTGCAGTTCGGCGACCTGTTGCTCCAGATGCACGACGTGGCTTTGTGGTGACTTCCCGTCACCGAAACCCCAGCCCCGATCCTCGCGATACGCCATCGCCCAGATCCACAGAAATGGCCACAGCGCGTGCAAGGTAAACAGACTGACCCAGCCCGTAGCATGGATCGCGTCCTGATGAGGATGATTACGGTGTTTAGCAATATCGTAAGGGATGTCATGCAGCACGATGATCCCGTAGAACAACACAAGCCCCACGAATATCAAAATGCCGAGAGCAAAGTAATCGAGCATGGTTGCCTCCCTTGCGATGTGTCAGTCGACAGAGTGTAGACCAGGCTTGCAGACAACAACGCCGCACCAAAAATGGCGTGTAAGCGCCCCGTCACAGCGTCAGTAGACGACTGTACAGACCATAGGCCGCCACCCCGGCACCGATGATCACGAGGGTAAATACTGCCTTCTCGATCGGGGTGAACAACGGCTGTTTTTGCTCATGTCTGGCCAAGGCAAACAGAATCACCCCCGGTGCATAAAGCAACGCCGAGAGCAGCAAATACTTCAACCCGCCGGCGTACAGCAACCACACCGCATACCCCAGGGCGATGCCAGCGATCAGCAAGTCCTTGATTCGTTCTGCCGGTGCGTTTTCGTAGGTTTCACCTCGGCTGCTCAACAACACGGCATAAGCCGCCGACCACAGGTACGGCACTAGAATCATTGATGAAGCCAGGTAGATCAGCTTGGTATAGGTGCCGGCGGAAATCAGCGTGATCAGCAGGAATAGTTGAATCATCACGTTGGTCATCCACAACGCGTTGACCGGCACGTGGTTGGCATTTTCCTTGGTCAGGAACGCCGGCATGGTCTTGTCTTTCGCCGTGGAAAAGAGGATTTCGGCACACAGCAATGCCCACGACAACAAGGCGCCCAACAGTGAAATCACCAGGCCAACGCTGATCAGCACCGCCCCCCACGGACCAACAATATGTTCCAGGACCGCAGCCAGCGACGGGTTCTGCAAGGTGGCCAGTTCCGGCTGGGCCATGATCCCGAGCGACAGCAGGTTGACCAGCACCAGCAACGCCAACACCCCGAGAAAACCAATGACTGTCGCCCGGCCCACGTCCTCCCGTTTTTCCGCCCGAGCCGAATAGACGCTGGCGCCTTCGATGCCGATAAACACGAACACCGTGACCAGCATCATGTGGCGCACCTGATCCATCACGCTGCCAAAACTCGGGTTGCTCCGCCCCCAGATGTCACGGGTAAAGATATCGGCCTTGAAAGCTACGGCGGCAATCACGACGAACATGATCAGCGGCACAATCTTGGCCACGGTGGTCACCAGGTTGATGAACGCCGCCTCTTTGATCCCGCGGATCACCAGAAAATGCACGGTCCACAACAGCACCGATGCGCTGGCGATGGCCGTGGGTGTGTTGCCCTGGCCAAAGACGGGAAATAGAAAACCCAGGGTGCTGAACAGCAGAATGAAATAGCCGACATTGCCCAGCCAGGCACTCATCCAGTAACCCCAGGCGGACGAGAAACCCATGTAGTCGCCGAACCCTGCCTTGGCGTAGGCATACACTCCGGCATTCAGTTCCGGTTTGCGATTGGCCAGGGTCTGGAAAACGAAAGCCAGCGTCAGCATGCCCACCGCCGTGATCGCCCAGCCGATGATCACAGCCCCCACTTCAGCGCGCTCTGCCATGTTCTGTGGCAAGGAAAAGATCCCACCGCCGATCATCGACCCCACTACCAAGGCAATCAATGCACTAAGTCGCAGTTTTTGCACCGGTTGTGGCATTGCTGTTCCTCCCTGCCCAGCGCAACTACCGAGCGTGACCATTACGCGACTTAATTAAGTTAATGCATAAAGGCAAAACCTGCTTGTCCGATCAACGTAATTACTTTTCTTTTATAACCATCCACTCTAGTGCGACAACTCAGAAATAGCGTTTATGCCTGTAATACGCCGTCGAGCGGCATGTTGAAAGTACTGGTGACTTACAAAGCACAAAAAACAAACCAGCGACTAAGCTTCCTCGGCTACGCTTGAATTTTGCTTTAACCCATGGGTGAGTACGGCACTTCACTGCAATGACGTTTTGCCAACCGGCAACATAAAAGTATTTAGAACAGCAATGAAATCTGGCTGAGCATTGACCACGACAGGTGTTTTTTTGTTATCCGGAGGATCACGGAAATGACCGCGGAAAAAACGAAATACGGCGTCCATTCTGAAGCGGGAAAACTGAGAAAAGTTATGGTGTGTTCCCCTGGCCTTGCGCACCAGCGGTTGACCCCTAACAACTGCGACGAATTGCTGTTCGATGATGTGCTGTGGGTGGCGCAGGCCAAGCGTGATCACTTTGATTTCGTCACCAAAATGCGCGAACGCAATATCGATGTGCTGGAAATGCACAACCTGCTGACCGACACCGTTGCCATCCCCGAAGCCCTCGACTGGATTCTGCAGCGCAAGATCACCGCCAACTCGGTGGGCGTGGGTCTGATCAATGAAGTGGGCTCCTGGTTGCGCAGCCTGGAGCCGCGCAAGACCGCCGAGTTCCTGATCGGCGGTGTGTCGGCGGATGACCTGCCGACCACGTTCGGCGGCAAAACCATCGAGATGTTCCGCGAGTTCCTCGGCCGCTCCAGCTTCATACTGCCGCCCCTGCCCAACACTCAGTTCACCCGCGATACCACCTGCTGGATCTACGGTGGCGTGACATTGAACCCGATGTACTGGCCGGCACGCCGCCAGGAAACCCTGTTGACCACCGCCATCTACAAATTCCACCCCGAATTCACCAACGCCGATTTCCAGATCTGGTACGGCGATCCGGACCAGGAGCACGGCAACTCCACCCTCGAGGGCGGTGATGTGATGCCGATCGGTAACGGCGTCGTGCTGATTGGCATGGGCGAACGCACGTCCCGTCAGGCCATCGGCCAACTGGCGGTGAACCTGTTCAAGCACAAAGCCGTTGAAAAAGTGATCGTCGCTGGCTTGCCAAAGTCCCGCGCCGCGATGCACCTGGATACCGTATTCAGTTTCTGCGACCGCGATGTAGTGACCATCTTCCCCGAAGTGGTGAACCAGATTGTCGCCTTTACCCTGCGCCCCGACGAGAGTAAATCCGGCGGCATCGATATTCATCTGGAAGAAGCCAGCTTTCTCGACACCGTCGCCGCCGCGCTGAATCTCAAGTCCCTGCGCGTGGTTGAAACCGGCGGCAACAGCTTTGCCGCCGAACGCGAGCAATGGGACGACGGCAATAACGTGGTTGCCGTGGAGCCGGGCGTGGTCATTGGCTACGACCGCAATACCTACACCAACACCCTGCTGCGCAAGGCCGGTGTGGAAGTCATCACCATCAGCGCCGGAGAACTCGGACGCGGACGTGGCGGCGGCCATTGCATGACCTGCCCGATCATCCGCGACCCGATCGACTACTAACCTGATAAACCTTGGTGCGAGCTTGTCGGGCGTCGCCAAGGGGATTACCCAACTCGAGGAGATCCAAAATGGCTTTCAACATTCACAACCGCAACCTGCTGAGCCTGGAACACCACACGCCCAGAGAATTGCGCTACCTGCTCGACCTGTCCCGCGACCTCAAGCGTGCCAAGTACACCGGGACCGAGCAGCAGCACCTTAAAGGCAACAACATCGCGCTGATCTTCGAAAAGACCTCGACCCGCACCCGTTGCGCCTTCGAAGTTGCCGCCTATGACCAGGGCGCCAACGTCACCTACATCGATCCGAACTCCTCGCAAATCGGCCACAAGGAAAGCATGAAGGACACCGCCCGGGTGCTCGGACGCATGTACGACGCTATCGAGTACCGTGGTTTCAAACAGGAGATTGTCGAGGAACTGGCCAAGTTTGCCGGCGTGCCCGTGTTCAACGGCCTGACTGATGAATACCACCCGACGCAGATGATCGCCGATGTGCTGACCATGCGCGAACACGCTGACAAACCGATCCACGAGATCAGCTACGCCTACCTGGGCGATGCCCGCAACAACATGGGTAACTCGTTGCTGCTGATCGGCGCCAAACTGGGCATGGACGTGCGGATCTGCGCGCCGAAAGCGCTGTGGCCGGCGGACGATCTGGTGGCTCGCTGCAAACAATACGGTGAAGAAAGCGGTGCGCGTATCACCCTCACCGAAGACCCGAAAGCGGCAGTCAAGGACGTCGATTTCATCCACACCGACGTTTGGGTGTCGATGGGCGAACCGGTCGAAGCCTGGGCCGAGCGCATCCAGCAATTGCTGCCGTATCAAGTCAACGCCGAACTCATGAAAGCCACCGGCAACCCGCGCACGAAATTCATGCACTGCCTGCCGGCCTTCCACAACTGCGACACCAAGGTTGGCAAACAGATTGCCGAGCAGTATCCGCACCTGAGCAACGGCATCGAAGTCACCGACGACGTGTTCGAGTCCCCGGCCTGCATCGCCTTCGAGCAAGCGGAGAATCGCATGCACACGATCAAGGCGATTCTGGTGTCGACGTTGGCG
>NZ_JACMYF010000016.1:0-46974 GCF_015351605.1 Pseudomonas sp. p50(2008) | reverse complement strand
TGGGTGCCCTCGGCATCAAGAACCTGGGTCCTTTCGGTAACGATTGGGTGCTGTACGGCCGTGACAAGCCAGCGTTCATCATCGCCCGTCCAGGCAATGGTGCTGCACCTACCAGCAATGGCGTAACCGTCGGTTTCGCTGCCGCCACCACCGCTGAAGTGGATGCGTTCCACGCTGCCGGCCTCGCCGCTGGCGGTAGCGATGAAGGCCAGCCAGGTCCACGTGGCCACCTGCCGGGTGCCTACGCGGCCTACCTGCGTGACCCAGCTGGTAACAAAGTGTGTGCCTACACCTTTGTCTGAAACCAAGGAGTCGTGAGGTCGTTGTGAACGGAGCCTGCTCCGGTTAGGACGACCGCACCTTCCGCTCTGGCCGTGACCGTGCCTGGCATGTCTACTCATGCCACGCGGCCACGGCACTCGGAGACCACGTCAGCTGACGCGAGCTCCGAAAGGTAATTGTCTCGCCTTCATGGCCGAAGGCGTTGCAAGACACACGGAATTCACAGCAAGCCAGTGGGCTGTGTCATTTGCTGTATTTCTCGTTTTGATGTCTCACTGGCTTGCACATTTTATTACTTGCACATCGAAGACGACATCTGGCCTTCGTGGTGTGGTGGCGCCCGGGTTTGTAGCAGTGATCCTTCATGCCAGTGGTAACGCTGGCTCGTAGAGATGAGGAGAATATCCATGGAACGCATTGAACATCACGCCAGCTTCGAGGGTTGGCAGGACGTCTATCAGCATGAGTCGACCGTGCTCGGTTGCACGATGAAGTTCGGCATCTATCTCCCCCCTCAGGCCGAACATAAAAAGCTTCCGGTACTTTACTGGCTGTCTGGGCTGACTTGTACGGAGCAAAACTTCATCACCAAGGCGGCCGTGCAGCAGTATGCCGCAGAGCATGGGATCATAGTCGTCGCCCCCGATACCAGCCCACGCGGGGAGAACGTCGCCGACGACGCGGCCTATGACCTCGGCCAAGGGGCGGGTTTCTATGTGAACGCCACGGAGCTGCCCTGGAGCGATCACTTCCAGATGTATTCCTATGTGGTCGACGAACTGCCGGCGCTGATCGAGGCTAACTTCCCAGCGTCGTCCAAGCGCAGCATCAGCGGGCACTCCATGGGTGGACATGGTGCCCTGGTCATTGCGCTGCGCAACCCAGGTCGTTATGCGAGTGTTTCGGCATTCTCGCCGATCGTCGCCCCCACACAAGTGCCCTGGGGGCAGAAGGCTCTGGCGGCTTACCTGGGCGAGCACAACCAGGATGACTGGAAGCGCTATGACACGGTCGAACTGATCCGTTCTGCGCAAGAGCGCTTGCCGTTGCTGGTCGATCAAGGGCTGGGCGATGAGTTTCTCGAGAACCAGCTGCGCCCAGAACTGCTGCGCGCCGCCTGTGAACAGGCAGGGCATCCGTTGACCCTCAACCTGCGGCCCGGGCATGACCATAGCTACTACTTTATTTCGAGCTACCTGGGCGGACACATGGCCCACCATGCGGCTGCGTTGAATCGCTGAACACTGGAGACCCTGAAGATGAAAAAGACCTCTGACAAACGGCATCATGTCGTCGTCGTTGGCGCGGGTTTCGGCGGGCTGGACGTTGTCAACGGATTCTCCGGCGCCGACGTGGACGTAACGATCATCGATCGCCGCAACTATCACCTGTTCCAGCCCCTGCTGTACCAGGTGGCCGGCGCGTCGCTGTCGACCTCTGAAATTGCCTGGCCGATTCGCTACCTGTTCCGCAACCGTCAGAATGTGCAGACGCTCATGGCGGAGGTGCAGGGTGTGGATGTCGGCTCGCGACAAGTCCTGCTCGACAACGGTTCGACCGTCGGTTACGACACGCTGGTCCTGGCGACGGGGGCAACGCACGCCTACTTTGGTCACGATGAATGGGAGCCCCATGCGCCCGGCCTGAAGACTCTGGAGGACGCTGCCACGATTCGCGGACGGATTCTCTCCGCGTTCGAGGAGGCCGAACGCTCCAACAATCCGGCGGAGCGTGCCGCACTGCAGACCTTCGTGATCATCGGCGGCGGTCCCACGGGGGTCGAACTGGCGGGCACGATCGCTGAGCTGGCGAAAGACACGTTGGCCCATGACTTCCGTTCCATTGATCCGCGGGCTACCCGGGTGGTGCTGATCGAGGCGGGGCCGCGTCTGCTGCCGGTGTTCCCTGAGAAGCTCTCGGACTACACCCGGCGCGCACTGGAAAAGCTTGGCGTTGAAGTGGCGTTGGGCGCTCCGGTCACCGACTGCTCGGCTGACGGTGTCATCGTTGCGGGCAAGCCGCTTCCAGCTAAGACCATTGTCTGGGCGGCCGGGGTGCAAGCGTCACCCGCCGCTCGTTGGCTGAATGCCGAGGCGGATCGTGCCGGTCGAGTGCTGGTCAGGCCGGACATGAGCGTGCCGGGGCATCCCGAGATTTTCGTGATTGGCGACACGGCGGCATCGGCGATGTCGGATGGCAAGTACGTGCCAGGTATCGCGCCGGCGGCCAAGCAGCAAGGCCAGTACGTTGCCAATCTGATCAAGAAGCGGCTGAAAGGCAAAAGTGTGGATGAGCCGTTCAAGTACAAGCACCAGGGCAACCTGGCCACCATCGGTCGTAGCCTGGCGGTGATCGACATGGGGCGTCTGAAGCTGCGTGGGGCACTCGCTTGGTGGATCTGGAAGCTGGCGCACATCTATTTCCTGATTGGCGTGCGCAATCGCTTGAGTGTCGCGCTGAGTTGGGTCTGGAACCACAGTGTCGGTTACCGAGGGTCACGTCTGATCATGCGGTCGACACCGCAGGCCAAGCGTGGGCCCGCCGAGCTGGAACCCAAGTAAGACTGCAACGGTGAATTGATAGTCAGGGATGATTGTCAGTTCCTGCAGGACGTATGCAGCTTCTAGGTAGTGAATGTGAGATCGGCACCTAGCTCGCGTTTACCGTATATTGTGGGATGGAAACATGAGCTGAATGTGTACCCTATAAGCAAGATTTCACCCGTAGAGTATGCAGCTGGGATAGATGTCGGCGCTTTCGATTCACATCGCTAGCATATTAAAGGTGCACGATCTCCACATTTGGCCATTTGCTCGCCAGGTATTCAGCAACAAGTCGACGGTGACAGTGGTGAGGTTTATTTTCGCTGCAAAGGAGGCAGCTGCCGTCCATGATTTCCTTGTCTATATTCTCTATCTTTCTCGATGACATTAATTTTAGGAAGCTATCGGCGTAGTGCGTCCAATCACCACCTTTACTTTTGTACTCGTTAAACATGTCTGCTGTGGGTGCCAGCAATAGGAGATGATGGTATTCAATCTCACAGATTTTTTTGGTGAAGTAGTTGAGGTCGTCGCGTTTAGCAAAGCCCGACAGTTGAGATGTATTGTTTAGGCGAACGTCGATTAGGCGCTTAGCACCGGATTCCCCTAGTCTTGTAAAGAATGACTGCGCGGTGGTCTTAGTAAAGCCGATTGTGAATATGCGCATGGTGATCTCTTAGATGGATTTAAGTGATGATTGAAGTTTTCGTACGTCCAGGTTGAAAGGTTGAAAGGTTGAAAGGTTGAAAGGTTGAAAGGTTGAAAGGTTGGAGTGCATATCGGCAGCTAATGTGTATGGTCATGTTGAGTGCTCGGATGTAAAAAGAGCGTACTCTGCCAGAGTATAACTGGCGACGAGGGAGTGTGCCAGGCTGGTAGATGAGGTCACATATGATTGTCAGAAATTTTGAATACTTGTTGGCTCTCTATCGCGAGGGGCACTATGGTAACGCAGCCAGAATCTGTAATGTCTCTCAGCCTACGCTTTCTTCCGGAATTAGACAGTTGGAAAAGGACATGGGTGTCGAGATCGTGCGCCATGGCAGGCGCTATGATGGCCTGACATTGGAAGGGTATCGTGTGTTGGCATTGGCTCAAAAAATGTCTGATGACTGCAGAGCCTTAGATCGAGAACTTGCCGCATTGCGAAGTGGATTCGAAGGTGAGTTGCGGCTGGGTATCGTACCGGGGACGACTTCTATATCCCCGATCTTAAGTGCTGCACTTGCTGAAAAATTCCCACTGTTGCAGCAAACTATCAGTACTGCTAGCCCATGTTCATTGCTGCAAGGGATTAAAAGTAATGGTCTAGACGTGGCACTTATGCATCTTGAGAACACTTGCATGGAGGATTTCGATACGCGAGTCCTGCATAAGGAGCGGTTGTTTCTTTTTGGGTGTTTCGGCTTGGAACTTCCTGCAAGCGTAACGTGGGAAGATGTGTTAAGCAGGCAGCTCTGTTTGTTGGCTTCTACTTTCTCAGTTGCTGTAGAAAGTAGGCTTGAGCAAAGTAAAATGCGATCTGTTGTAACTGATTCAGTGAGTGTACTGGTCTCGCACATTTCGACAGGTAGATTTTTTGCAGTTCTTCCACAGTCCTTAGCTAATAATTTTTTGCATGTGGCCAATGTCAGGGCGGTTGTGATCACTGGAACGCCATCACACTGCACCATTGCCCTTGTTGCTGGCAAAAATTCATTCGAGTCTGCCTCGGTTCGAGCTTTCTTAGAAGTGGCTAGTAGTCCTGAGTTAGCCATTCCTGTCCGAGCCATAATGTCGATCCATCGCCGACTTCGAGCAAAAGACTAACGGCCGCCCAGGCGTATCGCGCGGCTATCTTGAGCTGGTCGTCCATGAGAGGCTTTGTGAACCAGTTCAGGTCGAAATATACGTGCCACCTTAGCTGTTTAGCACGATCTGCGCTAAGGCTTGGCGGTGCATCAGTGAGACAAAGGCACGAGTTGATTGGATTTTTTGCTCGACTCGGTCAACACTTTAGGGTGTTTGTAGGTGAGCACTCTCGGTGCATAGAGCCCAAAACGTGGTTGCTACCAACTGGAGGCATATTTCACTATCAGTTTCGAGTTGCCGAAAGTTCTGTACCACTAAGGGTAGGTTCGAGTATTTCAATTGGCTGATACGCCAGTTGAATACCAAGTCGCGATTTGGAGGATTGTCATGTCAAGTGGTAAATTCATTTTGCACTCAAACTATACGCCGGCAGGGGATCAGCCAGAGGCCGTAGCACGCCTGATCTCAGGGATTGAAGAGGGTGCAACACATCAGATGTTGAAGGGTATCACTGGTTCTGGTAAGACCTTCACCATGGCCAATGTGATTCATCGCCTTAAGCGGCCCACCTTGATTTTGGCACCCAACAAGACGTTGACCGCACAGCTCTATAGTGAGATGAAGAACTTCTTTCCTGAAAATGCGGTGGAGTATTTTGTTTCCTATTACGATTACTTTCAGCCCGAAGTCTATATGCCTGGGAGCGATCGCTTCATTCAAAAGGACTCGGCAATAAATGAGCACCTGGAGCGCCTACGTCTTTCCACTACGAAGTCATTGATTGAACGCCGCGATGTCATTGTCGTTGCTTCTGTGTCTTCAATTTATGGATTAGGAGATCCAGACAGCTACCGTGCGCTACAGGTTCGGCTAGCACGCGGAGTAGAAATCGAGCAGGGTGAACTAATTCGAAAATTGGCTTTGCTGCAATATGATCGCGTCGATCGGGTTCTGAGGCGTGGGTCGTTTCGTGTGCGCGGGGATATCATAGATATCTTCCCGGCGGATTCAGAGCATAGGGCCATTCGAGTTGTACTGTTGGATGATTACATCGAGTTGGTTCAATGGTTAGACCCTATTACTGGTAAGTTGTTAGAAGAGGTAGATAGCTACCTGGTATCGCCTAAGACCTTGTTTGTAACGCCGAGAAATAAAATTGAATCAGCTGCCGTCGAAATACTGGCCGAGATGGAGTCGAGGGTAGAGGAATTTAATCGAGAGAACCGTCTCGTGGAAGCTAATCGCTTGTATGAGAGAGTTACCAATGATGTGGAAATGATGCGTGAGCTTGGATACTGTTCCGGAATTGAGAACTACTCGTGTTATATGAATGAGCGTGATTCTTCGCTGCATCCGACAACTCTGCTCGATTACCTTCCTAAAGATGGCTTGCTATTTATTGATGAGTCTCATGTCATGGTCCCTCAGATTTCAGCTATGTATCGTGGGGATCAAAGTCGCAAAGAGACATTAATAGACTATGGTTTCCGCCTTCCTTCGTCAAAAAATAATCGTCCATTGAGCTTTGAGGAATTTGAAGGCATTAAGCCTCAGGCCATTTTTGTATCAGCAACTCCAGGGCCCTATGAGCTCAAAGCTTCAGCGGGCAGAGTTGTTGAGCAAGTAATTCGGCCTACAGGGTTGCTAGATCCAGAAGTGGAAGTAAGGCCTTTGGAGGGGCGTATGGACGATTTGCTTCGGGAAATATCTGTGCGTGTGCAAAACAATGAAAGGGTATTGGTCACGGCGTTAACAAAAGTTGAGGCCGAGGATCTGAGTACCTTTATGGCGGATCAGGGAGTACGCGTCCGGTACATGCACTCGGATACCAAGGCTGATGCTCGGGTTGAGATCATTAATGGATTGCGCGCAGGCGATTTCGACGTGTTAATTGGAGTTAGTCTATTACGTGAAGGTTTGGATATTCCTGAAGCATCTTTGGTGGCCATTTTAGATGCTGATCGCGCTGGCTTTTTACGATCTGCACATGCGCTGATTCAAATGATCGGTCGAGTTGCGAGGAATCAAAATGGTACGGCTATTTTGTATGCCGATACTGTGACCCCTGCGATGCAAGAAGCAATTGACGAAACCAAGAGTCGTCGCGAACGTCAAATTGAATTCAACAAACTAAAAGGGATTTCACCTGTATCCTCGGTCCGCAAAATGGCTGATGAAGCGACTCTGGTAGTAGAGCCGGTCGTCCACTCAAGCAAGTTTTGCGAAAATTTATCAACGCTTTGCGAACTGATAACTAACAAGGAGCAGGAGTTGCTTGAATATACAGATCGACATGACGATGAGAGTGTAGAAAACATTCGTGTGCAGTTGGATGCATTGTATCGACAGTTTATTTATATGTAGCTGTTGAGGGTTGAGGGTTGAGGGTTGAGGTGTTGTGGGTCAAGCGATTCTGCTGGTTGATTGTGGAGTTAAGGGCCTGTGTTGAGTATTGGATTAGCCGAGGCTATATCTATTTCATTGATAACAAGGGTCAGAGGCTGTTATGGCCTCTGACCACCGTTTTGAGGGGCTGGACGTCCGAGCGAAGCTGTAGGGCACTCCTCACTGGCAGGTGCTTTTCTGTCCTGCCTATTTAGCGCCCTTGATTAGGCTTTGATCAAGTTTGTTCAGCAGGCTTGGAGTAATTAGTGCCCTAGAGTTCGTTGGGTAAGGTATTTGGGATGAATCATGAAACTGACAATTGGGGCGGCTGATCTTGAAAGCGATGTCCTGCTTCGCGAGGCGCTTACGGCCTATCGAACTTATAAGGAAGCGGACGAGAGCGGCGTGCCTTTGGAAGAGGTTCGTAAATTAGGGCTTTTGTTCGAGTCGCTCATTCAGGGGGTGATCGATTCCCACTTCTTGGTAGCTGGTCTACCGCCGTCTACCATCCACTGAGTTACGGCAGAGGCGCGATTCGAAGTTCGTCGTTTCTCGTCAAGGTTTAGAGGCGTGGAAGAATGGTGTACCCAATGCACTGAGGAGTTCGCGCTCAAGCGTGCGTACGATCGCGTCAAGGGGCAAGCCGCTTTCGTCACGGCCGAAAGAGTCTTCGAGTTAATTGCTGGTCTCGATGAAGCTAGAAAGAGGTGGATAGTGCTGGAAGTGGTGCCGGTCGGTGTGTGATCGGATAATGAGTGAGTGTCTAGAGCGTCTTAGCACTGGCGGTCTATAACAAGGCCGCACCTACGGCGACGATTGATTCATTGATTTTACTCCGCGAGGGGGCGGTGTCGGTTAGATTGCTTTTTTCATTTATCTCATAGGGCGCGTCTATCAAGGGTGATCGTGCGCTTGAGTGGAAGGGGATAGATAAAATTGATCATTTCGTCGTTATTTTCAATTTGACGATAGGTCCTCAAAAAAATAGGCTGTATCTGTTGTGATGACTGGTCGACTTGATGAGGCAACCCAACTATAGGAGTTGGTGCGGCTAATTGTCGCGACTATCTTCTTTGTACCCCAGGTGGTGCTGATGAGTAAATAAAATTATTTTAATTCAAGCGGTTTGGGCCATAATTTACCAGTTGATGGGCGGTGAACTGATAGTCCAAATTTCGTTGGGCTTAGCACAGAGCTCTCGCGTTCCTACAATTGCTGCTCGGATACCCTTGATCTCGTCCTAGAGGACTCCGTCAGACCACCTTACTTGCGCCTTTGATGAGTAAAGTTAAAGTTCAGGTTGAGGATGGTCATAGTTTTGGGTAGCCCGTCTGTCTATAAGGATATTGTTATGTCAGTTTTAACTGCGTTGGACCTGGCGCGGATTCAGTTCGCCTTCACGGTCTCTTTCCACATCATTTTCCCGGCTATCACTATTGGTCTGGCCAGTTTCCTGGCCGTGCTCGAAGGTTGCTGGCTCAAAACCAACAATGCGGTCTATAAGGACTTGTATAAGTTCTGGTCAAAGATCTTCGCCGTCAACTTCGGCATGGGCGTTGTCTCGGGCCTGGTCATGGCTTATGAGTTCGGCACCAACTGGGCGCGCTTCTCTGATTTCGCTGGCAGTGTCACCGGACCGTTGCTGACCTATGAGGTCCTCACCGCATTCTTCCTTGAGGCGGGTTTCCTCGGGGTCATGCTGTTCGGCTGGGACCGGGTAGGGCGCAAGCTGCACTTCTTTGCCACGGTTATGGTCGCCATTGGTACGCTGATTTCTATGTTCTGGATCCTTTCCTCGAACAGCTGGATGCAGACCCCACAGGGTATCGAGATCATTGATGGCCGGGTGGTACCGCTTGACTGGTTCAAAATCGTCTTTAACCCGTCGTTCCCATACCGTCTGGCCCACATGGCGTTGGCCGCGTTCCTCAGCACTGCGTTTTTTGTCTCGGCTTCCGCCGCCTGGCACTTATTGCGCGGGCGCAACACGCCGCAGATTCGCAAGATGTTGTCGATGGGCATGTGGATGATTCTTGTCGCTACACCGGTGCAGATAGTGGTGGGCGATGCTCATGGCTTGAACACTCTGGAGCACCAGCCGGCGAAGATCGCTGCCATCGAAGGGCACTGGGAGAACATCCCCGGTGAGCCGTCGCCGCTGATCCTGGCAGGCTGGCCGGATATGGAGGCCGAGAAGACTCGCTTCGCCATTGAGATCCCCTATCTGGGCAGCCTGATACTGACCCATAGCTTGGATAGGCAGATCCCGGCGTTAAAAAGCTTCGCGAAAGAGGACCGCCCCAACTCGACCGTCGTGTTCTGGAGCTTCCGGGTCATGGCCGGTTTAGGGATGCTGATGCTCGCCTGCGCGCTGCTGGCCTTGGTGCTGCGTCGGAACGGCGCACTGTACCGTAACCGCCTGTTCCTCGGGTTCGCCTTGCTAATGGGGCCGTCCGGGCTGATCGCACTACTGGCAGGCTGGTTCACCACTGAGGTGGGCCGCCAGCCCTGGGTGGTCTACGGCATGTTGCGGACCAACGAAGCGGCGTCCAATCACAGCGCTGCGCAGATGAGCCTGACGCTGGGGTTGTTCGTGCTTATCTACTTCTCGGTATTTACCGTCGGCATCTGCTACATGATGAGCCTGGTGCGCAAGGGGCCGACCGCGCACGAGCAAATGCCGAGCGCTGATCAACCGGAATCGCTGGCTACGGCGCGTCGCCCGCTGTCCGTCGCCGACTGAAAAGGAGCTGGCAAAAATGGTAATTCAAGGTATCGACCTATCAGTCATTTGGGGCGTGATCATCGCCTTCGGTCTGATGATGTATGTGATCATGGACGGCTTCGACCTGGGGTTGGGGATTCTCTTCCCACTGATCGGCGACTCCAGCGACCGTGATGTGATGATGAATACAGTGGCTCCGGTGTGGGACGGCAACGAGACCTGGGCGGTGCTCGGCGCGGCGGCGTTGTACGGCGCCTTCCCGCTGGCCTACTCAGTAATCCTCGAAGCGCTTTACCTGCCTTTGGTGCTGGTACTAGCCGGACTGATCTTCCGCGGCGTAGCTTTCGAGTTCCGCTTCAAGGCCGAGGCACACAAGCGTCATCTGTGGGACAAGGCCTTCATTGGTGGTTCGGTCCTGGCGACTTTCTTCCAGGGCGTGGCTATTGGCACTTACATCAGTGGTATCCCAATGGTGGGCCGTCAGTTCGCCGGCTCCGGCTGGGACTGGTTGGCGCCGTTCCCAATGTTCTGCGGCGTCGGCTTGCTGCTGACTTACGCGCTATTGGGCAGCACCTGGCTGCTGATCAAAACTGACGGCATGCTTGAGACGCGTATGCGTCGCTACAGCCGGCCGCTTACCTACGCCTTGGCAGTGGTGATTGTGACGATTTGTATCTGGTCCGCTTCGTTGAACGACGATATTGCCCAGCGTTGGTTCGATGCCAGCCACTGGTTGCGTTCAGCGCTAATCGCTGCTCTAGCGGCGTTGGTGGTAATGGTGATTTTGAAGACCCTTCGCAAGCGCCACTCGCACATGCCTTTTATCGCCGTGGTGGGGTTGGTCTTCCTCGGCTACCTTGGCCTGGCGATCAGTATCTGGCCGAACATTGTGCCGCCGAGCCTGACCTTGTGGCAGGCCGCTGCGCCATTGACCAGTCAGTTGTTCGCGCTGATCGGCGCGCTATTCATCATCCCGATTATCTTGGCTTATACCTTCTGGAGTTATCACGTGTTCCGCGGCAAGGTAAAACCTGGCGAGGCTTATCACTAACACTAGTGCTGGCAGCGTAAGATGGGTGGCGTCCGGCCTCTGCCGGGCGTCATTACAATGCGTCGGGGAGAGGAATTCATTAGCTACCGCAAGCCGAGTCTTCTTGCGCAGTCGATCGATAGAATACACCCACTGCTAAGTGGCTTCTCGACGTCGCTGGAGCAACCGTCCACGCATGGCGCGCAAGTGTTCCCGGCATGCGGTACGGCAACGCCACCAAAATCGGGTAGATGCCCAATGCTCGACGCAGGGCATTGTTAGTGCGTCGGCGTACTGCTCAAACAGTGCGGCATTCGGCTCAATAGGGCACCCAAGAAAACGCCCGCATACCTAGCCCATCAATGGCTTTTTCGAGAATAGTAGCCTAGGGCTCTGAGCTGATATTCGTTCACAGCTTGGAACTGTAACTCCGCAATTTGACGCAGCCGTTCGATTTCTTCGGCGAGACACCCAGAAGCTTGCGCCTCGTGGTAACGCTTCAACGCCTCCACGGCCTCGGTATACATAGGGTGATCAGGATAAAGGAATGGTGTTTTTTGCGTCATTTACTGGCGGGATCCTGGTGAGCGAACGACGGTGGTTGACCAGCTTTGGCAAGCAGAGAGTCAATGACGGCTGGGTAAACCGAATCCGCCAATAGGTAAAAACACCGAACCTCATGCAAAGGTAATTCAGAATCCTCAGCTTCAGAGGCCCTTTGAATGGCCTCAAGCGTTTGCCATATCAGCGGCTCGCCAGCCTCGACCATTCCAATAAGTGTGCGCTTCATGACCACGATGCTCCGATCATTTGAAGACGCATTATAGGTCGCTTCGGCCAGATCCGAGCTGATCGAGAACCTGTATCTGGTTAAGCCGCTAGGGCCACCACTGTGACCTGGCACCCAAATGTCCCGGCTTTTGAGCCTGTGCCGATGGCCCTATGTGTGGATGTAAGGCATTGTCTGCAACCGGTATTCTGCAAAGCCTATCCTGGCTCGCATAGAACATCTCGATGAGCCTCTAAGAAGGGCTTTTCAAAGGAGGTAGAACTAAATTGCCCGCAATCCTGTTGTATGCTCTACGGGTGGACTCCTAGGCGGCAGGCGCTTCGGCTGACGGCAATATCTCCTGGATGGCAGGTCCGAGAATCGACACCAGTTGCTGGGCTCCCGCTTCAGCCAGCAGCGGCACTCCGATGATCCTGCGGCTGACGATCACACCCACCAGCAAGGCTGAGGCCAACCCCGCTGGCCCAAAATTTTAATGGAATCCGGCCAGCAGTCGCGACTGGATGAAGGCCCACAACTGCTCGTGCACCTGCTGACGTGTTCACACCTCCAATGTGTAGGCGGGACGCTGTGCTAAGCCGGCCGGCGGAGCGTCGGTAAGAAGGCCACAGGTGCCGGTCGCAATGGTGGCGAAGGCGTTCCTATCACCCCATCAAGTGCCGAAGCTGTTCTTAATTATCCAGCCATCGTGCAAGTATCCCACAACACACACCGAATGGAGCCGAGGATGGCCTCGGGTGGTGTCGGGCGTGTATAGGGGCGCACGATCGGTGGTGTAGTCGAAGAAGCCGTCCCATACGTACATATCTGTGACCAGAGGTCCGGTAGTGATGCTTGACCGCGCGGCAGCTGAGGTAAACAGTGCGAAACCCTGTATTTTTGAGTTGGTGGCGACCCTCAGGCAGGCTGCCGGTGGGAAGGGTGAGCCGTCAGCGAGCGATGTGGCGTAGCCATACTCCACCAGAAGGTTTAGCAAGCGCCTGGGTTCAATTCCTTTGGGACAAATGTTCTGCGGGTTCTCTGCACCGCGGTTCACGATGCAGGTATGCATGTGCTGAGCTGCGACGTCCTGAGCACTCCCTCCCTTTTTGATTAGTGTTGCAATCTGGGGTTTGGGGAGCAATGGAACCAAAAACCAACGTAAGCTCTGAATCCCACCGTAAAGGGGCTTTCCGATCTCCAGCTCACCCGCCAGGCATTACTCTCTGATCAGTGCCTCGATGATCGGGCAGATCGTTCCGCCGTCTCCCGCATCACATTGCTGCACCAGTTCGCCTAACAGTTGCTGCATGACGACCAAGTCGGCCATCTTCTGCTCGATCAACGCGAGCTTGCGTGCAGCCCGTGCTCGCGTTTCGGCACAGGCGCACGACTCATCCAGCGTCAGCAGTCCACCGACTTCCGAGAGCGTGAAACCCAGCGCCTGAGCCCGCTTGATGAAACGCAGTCGCTTCACCATGTCCACCGGATAGCGCCGATGGCCACCCAAGGGTTTGGCTGGTTCATCCAGCAGCCCGCGTCGCTGGTAGTAGCGGATCGTCTCGACGTTCACCCCGGCGGCGTCTGCCAGCTTGCCAATGGTCAGCTCTGTGGCCATCACTTTCTCCTTGATTCCGTACTTTGGTACGGAGTTTAGAATAGCACCTAGGCAATCAGGCTCAGGAGATGGGAATGGGGATGCAACTCACCGGGAAAGGCTCGCTGGTCGCGAGTTCGCTGACCGCCATCGGTGCGTCGGTGTGCTGTGTCGGGCCACTGGTGCTGTTGGCACTCGGTGTCGGCGGTACGTGGGTGGGCGCTCTGACCATGATGGAGCCACTACGCCCCCTCTTCATCGGGTTGACTCTACTGTTCCTGGGATTGGCATTCCGCAAGCTCTACCTGGTGCCACAGGTTTGTACGCCAGGTACACCCTGCGCCGATCCGCGCACGCTCGTGCGACAGCGACTCGTGTTCTGGATCGTCAGCGTGCTGCTGCTCGGCCTATTGGCCGTGCCGTGGCTCGCCCCGCTGTTCTACTGAAGGAGATTAACCATGCGCAAACTGCTGATCGCCGTGCTTTTCGCCTTGCCCTTCGTGGCGCTGGCGGCTCCCCCGAAAACCGTCACGCTCGACGTGCAGAACATGACGTGCGGACTCTGTCCGATCACGGTCAAGAAGTCGCTGGAGAAGGTGTCCGGCGTGAGTGACGTCCAGGTCAATTTCGACCAGAAGACGGCGACCGTCACCTACGATCCCGATAAGGCCCAGCCCGAGGCACTGACTGAGGCGACCGCGAACGCGGGATACCCCTCCACAGTGCAGAAGTGAGGTCACGATGAGCGCCATTGTCCTTGAGTCCGTGCTGACTTGCCCGCGCTGCGGCTTCGCCAAGCCGGAAACCATGCCCACGGACGCCTGCCAGTTCTATTACGAGTGCAGCAACTGCAAGGCGCTGCTGCGCCCCAACCCAGGGGATTGCTGCGTTTTCTGTTCGTTCGGCTCGGTGAAGTGCCCGCCGATCCAGCAGCAGCTTGGGTGTTGCTCATAGCGTTTAGGGGGATCACAGGTCGTCGTCTGGATTACGCAGTGGCCGCAGCTCGCCGCGCGCAACTTCTTCCGGTACCGCAAAGGAATACCGCCCGAGCATGTTGATGTGCTCGTAGATCAGCGGCGATAGCCGGGCCAAATCCTCTTCCAGCACTGGATAGCCGTGCTGCTTGAGCCGTTCCACGGCCGCCGTCATGTAGAGGGTGTTCCACAGCACGATGATGTTCACCACCAGGCCCAGAGCACCGAGCTGGTCTTCCTGGCCTTCGCGGTAGCGCTGGCGGAGCTCGCCGCGTTTGCCGTGGAACACGGCGCGGGCCAGGCTGTGCCGGCCTTCGCCTCGGTTCAACTGGGTCAGGGTGGCGCGGCGCTTGGACTCGTCGTCGATATAGGTCAACGTGTGCAGAGTCTTTTCGATCCGCCCGAATTCGGCCAGCGCCTGGGCCAGCCGGGTGGGTCTATCTCCCGTTTGCAGCGTGCGCATGATGCCAGTCGCCGGCACCCGGCCGAGTTTGAGCGAGCCGGCCAGGCGCAGCAGGTCGTCCCAGTGCTCGGCGATCAGGTCGAGTTTGACCGACTGGCGGGCCAGCCCGTTGAGCTTGCCGTAGTCCGCGTCCGGGCGCGTGCGCCAGAAGCGGGTACCGCCGACATCGGCCAGCCGCGGACTGAAGTGGTAGCCAAGTAGGCGGAAGAGCCCGAACACCACATCGCTGTAGGCCCCGGTGTCGGTCATGATTTGCGTCGGCTGCAACTCGGTCTGCTGTTCCAGCACGACCGCCAGCAACACCAGGCTGTCGCGCAGCGTGCCGGGCACGGTGATGGCGTTGAGGCCGGAGAATTGGTCGGAAATCAGGTTGTACCAGGTGACACCCCGGCCGGTGCCGAAATACTTCGGATTGGGGCCGGCATGCACGGTGCGCACCGGTACGACGAAGCGCATGCCATCGGCGGAGGCGACCTCGCCGCCACCCCAGACTTGGGCCAGTTCCAGTTGGCTTTGCGCTCCGACCAGGATGGCGTTAGCCGCTGACAGGGTGTCGTCGCGGATATAATTCTGGCTGACCCAGGACAGCCGGTCACGGCGCAGCGCCGGGTTGTCGGTGCGGATCAAGGGCTCCAGGCCGGTGTTGCAGGCCCCGCCCAACAGCACCGCGCAGAGGCTGGTGACCAGGTTGTCGGCGCGTGCATTGCGTTCGGAGACATGGGTGAAGGCCTCGGAAAAGCCAGTGCGGGCGGCGATTTCCAAGAGGATTTCCGGCAGATCGACACGCGGCATCAGGTCAGACACGGCCGCCCGCAGTTGCAGCAACGAGCAGG
Organism: Pseudomonas sp. p50(2008); assembly: GCF_015351605.1. Taxonomy (NCBI): domain Bacteria; kingdom Pseudomonadati; phylum Pseudomonadota; class Gammaproteobacteria; order Pseudomonadales; family Pseudomonadaceae; genus Pseudomonas; species Pseudomonas sp. p50(2008). The sequence goes on along the minus strand of NZ_JACMYF010000016.1, from coordinate 31,582 downwards.
GCTCGTCCAGCTTGTCCAGCGCCCCGAGCGACAGTTCGGTCTTGCCCTCGGTGTTCTCGCTCAGTTGAATCGCCGGGTTGTCGGGCAGGCGCGCGGCTACTGCCAGCCAGGTTGCATCCAGCTCGACGGACAAGGCGTCCAGGGTGGTTTTGGCGTCGATGGTCAGGCCCAGTGACCGGCAGATGATCGGTCGCGCCGCCAGCCATTCGGCACCGTCGAGCAGGCCAAGGCGCGGGTCGGCATAGCGCCAACTGGGCGAGACGAAGACATCGCGGCGGCGCAGGGCCGTGCGCAGCGCATCGAGCGTGCAGAACACATAGGCACCCATGTCGAGGGAGCCATCTTCGCGGGTGATGTGCTTCTGCCAAGCCTTGGCCACGATCTCCTGCGGCGCGTCATCCTCTGGCTTCCGGCGCGGCAGGTTCAGTTGCAGCCACTCCAGACTAGCCGCCACGCCCTTGCCGGCCGGGCTGAAGCCGAAGCGGATGTGCTTGAGCAGGTCGGGCAGGAAGCGGCGCACGCTGCGGTAGCGCGCTTCCAATGCAAGAAAATAGACGTCATCTACCGGGCGGATCAGCGCGTTGACCTCTTCCAGGGCCTTTTCCAGGGTGGTCCTCGGCAGGTCGTTGAACAGCCGGGCGCGCACGTTGTCATCGCTGATCGAGCTGTCCAGCACGACCTTGCACGCGGCGGCGAGCGTCGCGGCCGACCGATCCAGGTCTTTCAGGCTGCGCATGCGGGCTTTCTTGTCGGCCTTCTCCGCGTTGCTGAACAGGTCGCGCAGCAAGGCCTCCAGGACTTCCAGTGCGTCGTCGTGCGCAGTCGCCTCCAGGCAGAGTGCGAAGGCCACCAGTGTCGCCATCCGCCGCGACGCCGGCAGCCGATTAATCGCGGTGACCTTGGCCGTGTTGGCGAAGCGGGCCAGGGCGGCGATACGGCTGGGAGGGATGTGCGCCGCCGCCGGCAAGGTGATGCCGATGCCGCGCACGTCATCGAGCCGGCGCAGTGCCCGAATCAACGCGGGGCCACTGACCATGACCGGGCCGGAGCGCAATTGATCCAGCCGGGAGCTGCGGTTGCCTTCGGCCACCGTCAGCAAGTCTTGCAGTTGCAATCGCTGTTCCTCAGTCACGCTGCGGCCCAGCGTAAACCAGAGGCGTTCTTCGACCCGACTGCGCAACTGGGCGATAAAGCGCTCTAGTTGAGACACACCAGGCAGGAGGACTTTCTGTGTGAACAGCCACGAGGTGGCTCGCTCAAACAGCACTCCCGGCCGGTCGGTGCCCGTCCAGCAGAGGGCATACAGCCAGCGGCTCAAGCGAAAGCCGATGCCCGGATCGGTGAAATGACGATAGCCAAAGCGGTTCTGAATATCGGTGGCATGTATCCAGCGGCGATGATCGCTATAGCGCTGGAGGCAGTCGGGGTCTGGAATCGCCAGTTGTCGGCAAAGCACCTGCAGGACTTCCACCGGCACGGCGGCGGGCTTGTCCGGCAGAACGCCAACGAAGCGGACGGTGGTCAGCAGAACGGCATAACCCAGACGGTTATGGTTACCCCGCAGCACCTGGATGGCTTCACGGTCTTCATCGCTCAGGTGGAAGTAACGTTCCAGCTCTTCACGGCTGGGCGAATCAACATAGCGGCCAAAACCGTCGCGTTGCTCTTGAGTCAGAAAACCGACCGGCATTGATCACAGCACCTCGACGCAGAACACGGCGGGCGTGACGATCCGCGTGCGTTCGATGTGCCCGCGTTGCAGCAGGCCGGCGCGGCGATCACCGGTTATCAGGTAGTCCGCATCGCCCGCCAAGGCCATGGCCAGCAAAAACGAGTCATCCGGATCATCGGCTTCGACCTCGATGGTCAGGCGCTCCAGTACCACAGCCCGTTGCAGGTTATTGATCATGGCGCCCACCTTGGCGGGCTGTAGGATGGCCTGAAGCTTGGGATAGCGGCTGGCTCGACGAATTTCATCGAGTTGCATCCGCGAGGTCACCACCTCGAAACGCGCCGCCCGCCAGGCACGGTAGATCGCATCGGGCGCGCCATGTGGCGAGATCAGGGCGCTGAACAGGATGTTGGTATCCAACACGACCCGCATCAGCGCTTACGTGCCCAGTCGAGCGCTTCGTCAACCGCGTTGGTCAATTCTGCCTCACTCAGATGGGCGTTAGCGGCCTTGGCCTGCTCAGCGCTCAGCTCCAGGATGTGTGCCCGTACCGCTTCTTCGATGAAGCGCGACAGGTCGCCCTTACGGCCGCCGCCCTGGCTGGCCAGAAACATCCGAAGCGACTGGTCGGTGTCGGCCGAGACGGCGACATTCCAGCGAATGGTATTCATAGCGTTCTCCGCTAATAGGTGTTTGTGTGTTTATACGCCAATCACAAAGGGCGATGCAATGGTTCGACAAAACGAAGGTTTTGCCGAACTCTATCGAGGAATGGCTCGGTTCGTTAAGCTCCCCGCGCTACGGTTCAAATAACTGGTACGCTTAATCAAAGTTCAACTATTACTAACGTAGTCGAGTAAACAGTACTTTTGATGAAGATCGGTTATGCGCGAGTGAGCACTCGGGATCAGAAAGCCGACCTACAAGTCGATGCCCTGAAACAGGCCGGGTGCGAACGCATCTACCAAGACATCGCCAGCGGCGCGAAAAGCGCCCGGCCGGAGTTGGACAAACTGCTGGCCAACGTGCGGCCGGGTGATGCCGTGGTGATCTGGAAGCTGGATCGCCTTGGGCGTTCCCTCAAGCACCTGGTCGAGTTGGTCGGCGAGCTGGCAGAGCGCAAGGTCGGCTTACAGAGCCTGAATGACCCCATCGACACCACCCACGCCCAAGGCCGCCTGGTGTTCAACCTGTTCGCCTCGCTGGCGGAGTTCGAGCGCGAGCTGATCCGCGAGCGGACTCAGGCGGGTCTGTCGGCCGCACGGGCGCGTGGCCGGATCGGTGGCCGTCCCAAGGGCCTGCCAGCCAAGGCTGAGGCCACCGCCATGGCGGCCGAAACCCTCTACCGCGAAGGTCGCCTGAGCGTCAGCGCGATCGGCGAGAAGCTGCACATCTCCAAGAGCACGCTGTACAGCTACCTGCGCCACCGTGGTGTCGAGATCGGCGCGTACCAGAAGAGCGCCAGGTCACGCGACCAGCAGCCTTCGGCCGCGTCGCCGGCAGAGCCGCCCGCCGCCGAGCGGGTGGCCACCGTCACCCTGCGCCTCGCGGTGGTGAATAACAGCAAGTTCGTGCGCGGCCGGAAGCGGGCCACGGAGAACATTGAGCGCTACTGCCTGGAGCCCTATGGCATGAAGCGGCTGGATGCCGGCCACTATGAGTTGACCATTCCGTATCGGAGCGACGATGAGCTGGACAAGAGCGTGCATGACCTGCTGACCGAGATCAGCCAGGAGGCCGACATGCGCAACTGTTTTGTCGAGATGGGCGCCTGGGAAGAAGACACCGAAAAGCGTTGGTAGGGCTTACGTTGGTTTTTGGTTCCATTGCTCCCCAAACCCCTACTTCATGGGGGCGGTTGCTGGGATGATGGATTCGGGAACGACAAGCACGGCAAGTAAGCCCAGCGAGTTTTATTCCGCGGTTGAGTCGAAGAACCTACTGACGCTTCAGCGCCTGCTCAGCTCCAGAGAGGATCTTGACGAGGTGGCCAAGGCGTATGTGCTAGCCCAGGCATCTGTTGCCGGTGGCAACTCATCGAAGTGGGTCGTGCTGACAGCAAAAAATCTGCGAGAGAGAAAAATCAAGGGCGACTTTTCCGTGCCGGCCGGGATTGCCTACGCCATCGAGGCAACTGCGCTTGGCCCAGAAAGCCCGTCCCTTTCTGAACGAGCCGAACAGCATCGCCAGAGTGCCTTGGCCGAGGCAAGCGACTGGAAGCGCAACAGCTTCTGGGCACTTCTCCTGGCTGGGTTGTTTGGGGTCATTGCCACGGGCCATGAATCGATCGCGCAAATTATCTTTCGCAGAGTTCGTCGCATCGGCGAGCTTCTTTCCCCCCTGAATAGCCTGGAACCACCCTTGTTTTAAGGAAAACCATGAAATCGATCCTCATGATGTTTTTGGCCATGCTGATGGCCACGTCTAACTTCGCTCTGGCCTCAGCACCTACGACCTTCGAGCAGGCCAAGGTTGAGCTACGCCAGAAGGTCTACTACGACCGCAACACCAGCGAAGCCGGCGATCTTTACTGTGGGTGCAATTGGAAGTGGGTAGGGCGATCAGGAGGCCGTGTGGACTTCGCCTCGTGCGGGTACGAAGTCCGCGCTCAGGAGAATCGCGCGCAGCGCATCGAATGGGAGCATGTCTTGCCCGCATACGCCTTCGGCAGCCAGCGGCAGTGTTGGCAGAACGGGGGGCGCAAAAACTGCATCGATAACGATCCGGTATTTCGCAAAATGGAAGCCGACATGCACAACCTCGATGTGAGTGTCGGCGAGGTGAATGCTGATCGCAGCAACTTTCGTTATGGCGTTTTACCCTCAACACCCAAGCAATACGGCGCTTGCCCGACCAGAACAGATTTCCAGCAGCGGGTGACAGAGCCTCGCGACCAGGTAAAGGGAGCGGTTGCTCGCATATATTTCTACATGCACGACCGTTACGGGCTGTCGATGTCCAAGGCACAACAGCAGTTGCTGATGGCCTGGGATCACCAATACCCAGTGACCGCGTGGGAACAGGAGCGTGACCGGCGCATTGCCCGAATAATGGGGCACAGCAACCCATTCGTAACAGGTGAGCGTTCTTGGAGTCTCGGGATGCGAGTGACGAGAGCCGGCACGATACCCCAGGCCATTCGGAGCGAGCCAGTTCAGCACCAGGTATCTGGTGGAGACGCCTCCAACTCGATCCCGCTGGTGATTGGGAACCGCAATAGCAATGTATACCACCTGCCAGTGGGCTGTCCGAGCTATGGAAAGGTCGGAACGCGCAACCGGGTAGAGTTTGCGAGCGCTGCGGACGCCGAAGCGGCGGGGTTTAAACGGGCCGGAAACTGCCGATAGGGGGCCGTGCGGGGCGGATATGCAGTTATGTAGTGCTGGGGCTTGCCTGAACGTTTTCCTGCCCTCTGGACGCTCTGCGGTGGCTACAGCAAGCGTGAGGTGAGGAAGCTGGTATCGCAGGCACGGCCGGGTGTATCACAAAGATCTCCCGGCCGACCTCAATGATCATTCAACTGTCTGGTGCTGTTTCGTTTTTGCGGCCTGCTGGGGCGGTACTGGCTCAGGTTGGGCCGGCGTCGTGGCCAAGGTATGAGTAATCACCGAGCCGCTTTTGTTTGCCAGGTTCTTTGCCAGAGACTCACGGACAACTTCCATAGTGAGTATCCGCGAGGTGGCAATCGCAGATTTGAGGGGCTGGCCAGCTGCAACCAATACCTCAACCATGTCCAGGGCCGTATTCACGCCGGCTTCGATTCGTTTCTCAACGCCATCAATCATCATCTTCTCGATCTCCGTTTCAGGCAGCTAGCGGAATGCAAGCGACCTCAAAGGAGCGTACTCGGTTCATTAGTGGCTTGAACAGCTCAGCGCATGGAAGGATAATGTTTGCTACCTAATTATTAGGGTGCTAACGACGTTTAACAAGTGGGCGATGTCAGATGTTCATGTATCGGTCAAAGCGCTGTTATAGCTGGTTAGCTTTCTATGAATGGGAGTGGGTGTTCATCTATATGTGTTCATGAAGCTTGTTCGTCAAGTACAACGGCAGCAGCGTCTGCTTGGAGATGGGCAACCTCAAATAGGAGGGAAAGACATTGCCGTGGTTCACGAAGAGTCCCGAAATCGCTATGTCCAGCGCCTTGCTCAAATTGTGGAGCCGAATGTTCATAAATTGATGCTCATGACAGACAGCTCTCTAGGGGGCCGCCCCCTTTTTCGGACCGCTGCAGCGCGTTCAGATTGAACGCGCTTGTCTGATTCATGCTGGACCGACTGAGCTCACCCCGAGGTGATTGAACCCGCCTGCTCTTGATACCCTTTGCGCAGTTTCTCCGTGATCAGCTTTTCCGCTTCACGCAAAGCACGTTCAGGGCTGTCGAGGGACTTGATCAGGGTCTGACCCTTGGTGCCGATACGGCCAAAATGCACCGTCACCTCGGCCTCTGCGACACCAATACGCCAGAACTTGTTTGAGTTGCCTTCACCGAAGGTGAACTCGCGCATCAAGGGTGTCGCTTCAGCGGTGACAGGTGACTCAGCCTCGATCTCGACGCTTTCCTCTACCTGTTCCGGTTCTGGCAGCGCAGGGGCTTCCTCACCTCGCAGGAGCGATTCGATGCGATTGAGTACGTCCTCCGGATCGCGCAGCCAGTCATGGCTAAGCACGTCGATGATCTTCCAGCCGAAACTGCGCAGCACCGTCGGGCGGAAGATGTAGCGCTCACGCACGTCCGTGGCCGCTGCGGTGTCGCCGTCCAGCAGCACGCCGAGGCTGAAGTGTTCGCCGCTGGCGTCACTGATCGCCAGGTCACAGCGGAACTGCGAACGCCCGACATATTCCTGGACCGAATGCCCGCGTTTGCGCAACGCGGCGGCGAGGGCGCTGCGCAGGTGGTCCTTGGGCAGGCTGACGGCAAAGGATTGCTTGGCGCCTGGGTTGAGGTTGGCGAGGATGCCTTGGGAGCGCGGCGCATCCCCAGTGGCACTGGCCTGGGCAAACTGCAGGAACGCACGCAATGCAGCGGCACCATCGTTGTGGGTGTTGGTGATGGCCTCGGACTCAATGCTGGAGACGATCGCCATGCGCTTGCGGGCGCGACTGAAGATCACATTCAGGCGTTTTTCCCCGCCACGCTGGTTGATCGGGCCGAAGTTCATCAACATCTTGCCGTTCGGCCCTGGCGCGTAGCAGATGCTCAGGATGATCACATCACGCTCGTCCCCCTGGACGTTTTCCAGGTTCTTGACGAACAGGCCATTGAATTGCCCGGCATCTTCACGCACATACTCGCGCTCAAGCCGTGTGGCAAAGGCCGAGTCGCTGCTGGCCAAGTCTTCCAACGCCTGCTCGATGGCGCCTTGCTGGGCCTCGGAAAACGCCACGATGCCCAGGCTCAGGCCGGTCTCGCGTTGCAGCAGTTCACGCACCAGGTTGGCGATATAGCGTGCTTCGGCCAGGTTGCTGCGGCTGAGATAGACACCGTCGCTCATCTTCAAGAAGCTGATCGGGCTTTCCAACAGCGTGTCGGCACCTTGGATCACGGCCTCGGTATCCGTGGAGTCCAGTGCGGCGTGGGCCGGGGCAGGGCGCTCGATACGACGGTCGGGAATGGTGATCAACCGCCCTTCATAGAACGCTGCGTTGGAGAAACTGATCAAGGCTTCGTGGCGGCTGCGGTAGTGCCACGCCAGCAGGGTCGCCGGCAGGTTACGCGCGGCTTGGCTGAGCAGGCTGTCGGCATCCAGGTTGATAGCGATCTGTTCGCCGTCCTCCATGGCAATCAGTTCGTTATCGTCCTGGTCGCCGGCACTGGAGAAGAAGTTGGTCGGTGGCAACTGCATCTCGTCACCCACCACAATCACCTGCTGCGCACGGCTCAGGGCCGGCACGGCTTCTTCGCTGGGTATCTGGCTGGCTTCGTCGAAAATCACCACGTCAAACAGGTCCGGCGTCAATGGCAGGGTGTCGGACACCGACAGCGGGCTCATCAACCAGATGGGCTTGAGGTCGTTGATCACCCGGCCACTGTCACCACTGGCCATTTCACGAATGGAGCGATAGCGCATGGTCTTGCCCAGCTCATGCTCCAGTTCACGGCGACCCTTGGCGTAGGCTTTCTTGAACTCGCGCGCCTGGGCGTCCAGTTGCGTCACCGACATCGCCGATTGCTTCACATGCTCCAGAAAACGCTGGTGCAGCGTCGCGCTGAGCACATGAGCGTTGCTCTTGAGCAGGTTGCTTTCTGCCTGGCTGACCTGGCGCGCGGCCAAACTCAAGGCCGGGCCATCGAAGCGGGCCAGCTGTGGGTTGGCGCGGTACAGGCGGGTCAGGTTTTCCTGGGCAATCAAGCCGTCCAGTGCACGTTGCGCCAAGGCGTACTGTTGCACGACCGCGAGGCAGACAGGATTGGCCTGGTGCAGCTCATTGAGCAGGGGCAGGGTATCGGGCAGTTCGTCGAGTTCTTCACGCAGATCGCGCAGGTATTCCGCCAACTCGCCCAGGCTTGGCGCGAGGTCGAACACACAATGTTGCGCGACCAGCTCGGCCAGGCGCGCCAACGGCTGACGCAGGCTGGCTTCCTGGCGCACGCCGGGGAGGGCGTCCGGGTTACCCCGCAGGCTCTCGACCCACTGGCGCAACAGCGGTGATGCGCTGAGCTGCTGGAGCAGGGCTTGCAGGTTGTGCACGAACAGGTCGATGTCCGGGATGCCATAACGGCTTTGCAAGCGTTGCTGCTCGGCGTGTAACTCGGCCGTGGCGCGGTGCTCACCCGCCAGGTTGTCGAGCACACTGCGCAAACTCGGGCGAATCGCGTGCTGGCTGAAGTCGTAGCGTCGTTGCAATTCACCGCGCAGCCGCCACCAGGAGGGTTGCAGCCAACGCAGCGGCGAGCTTTCCAACCGCTGTACCAGCTCAAGGGCCGCCTGGGTGTCTTGCGGCGCCAGTTTTTCACGCCAGTGGTGGGTGGATTCGCGGGCGTTGTGTTGCTGTACAGCCAGTGCCTGCAACGCCGCCTGTTCCGCATGCAGCGCTTGAGAGCCTGATGAGCCAGGCTCCAGCAGATCGAGGTGCGCGGCCAGGTTGGCGCTGGTCAGTTGCTCGGCGGCCTGGGTCAGTACGCACGCATCTGCCAGGCGAGTATTCCCGGACAGTAGGCTCGACGATGACTCCAGAAACAGTTCGACACTGTCCATCAACCCACTGGCTTCATCCAGGAATGCCTTGAGTTGACCATACGCATGTTCATGGGTAATCAGGCTTGAGGCCAAGCGGCTGAAAGGATGCCGTGCAAAGCTGTCGAGGCCGAAACGTTCTTTGATCGCCTGATACACGCGGCCGGTCAGCTCGCTTTGGGCCTGCCAATGACGCCATTCGGGCAGACGCTCCAAGGCTTCGGGTGGTAGCTTGGCAACCACGGGCGGCAGCTCGATCAGATGACGCACCAGCTCGCGTACCGAGCATGCCAAGGACTCCGGCACGCCCGTCATGGCCTGTTCAAAACGCTCGATCAAGCCCAGCTGTTGGCTCAGGCCGGCCAGTAAGGTGTCGCGCCGCGCTTGCAACTGCGGCGACTGGGCATCGCCGGCGATCCAACGCTCATAGCACTCGCGCAGGTTACCCACGAAGGCTTTCTTATCGGTCTGGGAGTCATGGATCAGGCAGCACAAGTCGCCCAGTTCACTTTGTTGCAGGCGATGGAATACCACGTCCAGTGCCGCACGTTTCTCGCAGACAAACAGCACTCGCAGGCCGCGGCCGGCATAGTCCGCGATCAGGTTGGTGATGGTCTGGGATTTACCCGTGCCCGGCGGCCCCTGAATAATGAAGTTGCGTCCGGTGCGGGCCAGGCTGACGGCAGCATTTTGTGTCGCGTCGCCGGCCACCACGTTCCACTGTTCCGGGAGTGGGATAGGGTCGGGGGTCTGGACCTCGACATCGCGAGGCTCGATGGAGAACATCCGGTCAAACGCTTCGTTCTGCGCCGGCTCGTCGATCAACTGCGCATAGTCACGCACCAGCGACATCTTGCGATAGTTGAAGTTGGCCAGGGTCACCTGGGTCAGGTCGATGTCCCAGGCGTAGCGATGCCCCTGGTTCTCGGGCAGGGCGAAGGTGCTGTTTTCGGCGCTACTCGCAACCATCTGAGGATGTTGATTGCGCAGCACAGGTTTGGCGCCTACGGCCAGGCGCAGCGGCAATTCGCTGGGCAGGACCTTCTGTTGGAACCATTGCAGGCCCAGCGGACGGAAATCTTCGCGGTCGTAGCTGAAGTCCGGTTTCACCAAAGGCATCGCCGAGCGCTGGCGGGCACGACGGCGCTGGAAGTGGTGCAGATGCTGCACGGCCTTTTGGTGGATCAATTCGATTTGCGGTTTGCTTTGCAGGCGTAGCTCGACGCCGGGTTCGGTCAGTTTGATCTGGCGTGCAATATCGGCGTGGATGTCTTCCAGCGAAGTCTTTTGCAGGTCGACGGTTTCCGGCAACTGGATATCGTAGAGCTGACGCAGTTGATGGCGCAGTACCGGGTTGAATTCGGCCTCGGTTTCGTCGCACTGCAACACGAACTGGTCACGCACGCCTTTTTTGCGACTCAACTCCACTGGAAGCCACAGCAGCGGGGTGACGATGCGTTCTTCCGGCGTGTCCTTGAGGTTGTGCCAGCGCATGAAGGCCACCACCAGGCGCAGGTTGCTGAAGCCAAACTCGGCACGGTCGCGGCGGGTTTCCTGGATGATGCGCTCCAGCGACGCCTGCAACCAGGTCTGGTCTTCAAAGCGCAGCCACTGTTGCAGGCCAACGGGCTTGCCGCTCAGCACTTGTTCGGAGAACCCGCCGAAGGTCGGCTGCCAGGTGCACAGCGCTTCAGGCCGGATGCTTTCAATGCGCATCACCAACGGCACGCTGGCCACGGTCAGATTGACATTGGCCTGGGTCGGCCGGAAATACAGCAAGCGATTGCGCCGCGATAGGTCAAACAAGCGGTTGCGCAGATGTTCCAGCACCACCGTACGCCGCGACGCCGGGCCTTCGGCCTGGGCCAGCACACGCTCGACATCCAGGCTGGCCGGCTGTTCGCGCCAGGACTCGAGGCGCCGCGCCAGCGAGCCCACATCCGTGGCACGTTCGTGGCGGTTGAGCTCCGTCATCTCGACGATCAGGTTGGCCAGCACCGGGTTGAGCCGGCCATTGAGCTGGAACAGATTGCGACGGTGCCGGGCAAACGTCTTGAGGTCATTGATATCGGTAAAATCCAACCCGCACGCCAGGCACGCCAGCAACTGGCCGAGCTGGAATATGTCGGTGATCTCATCGTGGTGCCCGAGGCGATGCTCCCAACTGTGCAGGTCCGGAAGGAACACCGGGTGGTCGATGGCCTGATGCAGGTCCTCCTGGACCTGCAGGTCGGTAATGGCCACGCCGCTTTCCGAATCCCGGGTCAGGCGGACTTTGCCGACGACGTTCAGCGCCGATTCCGGATTGGGCTGCACCTGCTTGATCGCTTCCAGCGCCAGCCGCGGCGGCACGCCTTCAGGATTACGCAGTTGCAGCGTGCGTTCCGGCCCTTGCAGCACATCGAGATAACCGAGCTGGGCGACACGTCCCAGCTCGTGCAGCTGTGCCACCTGACGCAGCAGTGGCAGCGCCAAGAACAACACATCGTCGATGGGCACGGCGGCGCCATCGTGACTCTGCAGCAATTGAGTGAACGTGACGGGTTGAATTACTGGGTCCATGTGTCGACCTCCGCTTTGAGCGCGCGAACGAGCGGGTCGAGCTCACGTTTGGGTAGTTTGATATCGCGCTTGAGCACGCTGATAAAGTCATCGGCGCTGCCGAGTTTCTTCGCGGTGCGCGCGGCGTGCAGCAGAGCCTCATCCCGCAAGTCGCGGTCCACCAGGCTCAGGTCGAGCATGATGAAGTGCAGGTATTCATGGATGCTGGTGTCGATGCGATCGGCATTCAACGTCGTCAGGTCGAGCGGCGTTTCGTTGTCTTTCCAGTCCGGGAAAAAACCGCGTACCTGATTGAGCACAACCTCGGATTGCAACAGCGGGGAGCCGATGAAATGGGCCATAAAGCCGCGGGTGAGGGCGGTCAACTCGACCTGGTCGGTCACATCCAGGCGATTGAGCGACAAGGGCCCGCGCAACCGGCGATCCAGCCAGTTATCCGTCTGCGGGAGTTGCTGCCACCAGCTGTCCACCGCCTGGGAGCGCAAAAACGTCTCCGGATGGGAGACGCCCTGGGACAGCTGGGCATCCTTACCATCCAGCTCGCGGGCCTGCTTCAAGTAACTGGCCGCATCGACGCTGACAATGCCGGTGTGAATCTTGACCAGCGAGGTAATCGACGCCTCTGACCCATTGGCCACCAGTGCCGCGCCGCGGTCGGCATAGATTTCAGTGTGCAGGCTATATAGACGTGCAGTCTGTTCCAGGCTGGGCGGCGTATTCACGTCGGCCATAGCGTGATTGAGAATCCGCTCGGCGGTGAGAAAGTCACCACCGTGCTCCGACCACAGCCGGTAATGAGCCAGCTCATGCCCGAGCAATGCCAGCAATTCCTGGGCGTCGAGACGCTCAAGAATCGGCCCATAAAACACCACATGCACTTCATCGGCCAGGTAATACAGGCTCGCGTTCATCGCGCCGTCGCCAGCTTGGTAAAGGGTGGCGGGTGCCTTGATCTGCAAACACTGCAATGCGGTTTCACAGGCCTGATAAGCCTGCGGATGGGTCTCGGGGCTCAAGCGATAAGTGTCACGCAGCAATTGCGCACGTACATCCTGGGCGTGTTCCTGCTGAACGCCCAAGGACGAGGCCCATTCCCACACGGCAGGTTCATGGGCTTTCAGGTAGTCGACCACACGCTGGTGGTAAGGCAATGGCGTCAGGCTGCTGATATCCAGCGCAGGGGTACTCATCGTGTTCAAACGTCCTTGAGAGGATACGGCTCCATACACTGCGTGGGCAGCAGAGAACTGGGCTGGCATCCCGGTATCAGTGATCGGCAATAAACGCGGAGCATACCTAGGGGTGGGGGAAATTACTTGTGAAAGTGCATGAGTTAAACGTGTGGCGGGTACTGGGCATGTGCGAGCAGAGTCGGCGCAATCTTAATACATTATTTAACATAATCCCTATTATGCGAACTCTAAGCCATTGATTTTTATGGATAAACTATCGCTCTGAGACGTCTTTTATTGATTCTCGGTAGGTCGAAAGCACCTCGGGGCCATCTGGCCCGCCGGGCTCTTGGGTAATTGGTTCCGCAGTGGATGAGGCTACGAAAAAGCGCCCACCAGGGAGTGCCGGCAACCGGTGCTTTATGTCGGGCCGTTTTGCTGATCGCGAGTCTCTATCGAAGTCCTTGAGGCCAACGACTTTTGCAGAGGGCTGCCCATCGAGTACGAAGAATGGGAGGTTGGCATGCAGCATTGCGTCATACCGGCTTCGCTCGGAAAACCACAGCATGGCCCGTGGATGCGGAGCGATAGGCTTTGGTGCATCTAAAAGGTCGGTTTCAGCCATGTTCGCGATGGTGCGTAGATCGATCCACTGGGGGCTATTCTCCACTGGCTCGCCGGTGGCCACGGATCTTTCATGTGCCTCGGCAAGCAGTACTTCCCGGACGTGGCCAACAGTGACACGCTCTTTACCTGAGGTGTGGCCGGCCCAGGTGAATGTGATCTGCCTTGGGGCCGCATCAAAAACTTGGATTGCGCGCTTCAGCTGGTTGAGAGAGAAATTTTTCCCCAGGGCCTGGCGCATGATGTGGGAGCGGCGGCTGACGGCGACGTTGCGAAACACGCGCTCAGCCTCGATCGCATCCACCAGCGCGCTCTTGCAGCGATTCACCGCCCTACCCTCATCGAGTATCGATCCGGAGAGGAGAAAGTACCCCGGCAAACGCAGCACGGTACCTGGAGCCTGGCCGAGATCGCGCTCAAACTCGCGTAACGCCTCTACGGCGGCCTTGATCGCGTCAGTTCCTGTCAGTACCTGGACGTTGATTCGAGATGGCGTCCTCTGTTCAGAGAGGAGCGGGATGCGCCATATCATCCCGCCGACAACCAATGCGGGCCATTTCTCATTGAAAGCCCCAACGGTTTCGACCAAACGCTTGTAAGCGGAAACAATTGCGTCAGTCATCTAGGATTCCTCATAATACCACCCCTTCACTACGGCTATGCCGTGTGCCCTCCTCCCCCTCTGCTCCATGTTAACCAGGAGCAACGCAGCGGGTGCGAAAGCGATCTCGCGATTGAAGGGGTGGTATTACCAAGTATCACAAATTCCGCTCATAAAAAAACCCGTTCGAAACGGGCTTTTTTGCTACGTGTCAGCTCAGCGAGTTCGGACTGCCTCCAGAGACAGCAGATCCTCAATGTGATCCGCAGCGTCGGCTCGCAAACGGCTCTCCAACCTGTCTCGACTGATGTGTTCAGTTTCGCCCGGCTCAACGAGCAAGACTACATAGCCCTGATCCCGCAGCTGCTGAAGCAAAGCTGCCTGGTGGCTGGAAATGGACATGAGAATATCTCCTGTGATTAGCGGGTGAGTTTCAAGAATCGAAGCAACCAGGCGAAGCCTGCTTTTCGCTTCGGTTTCCATGTTTGCCAGAGCCCGTTCATTGGGCCTGAAGCTGTCAAATCATCATGAAGGCGCAACAAGAACCTGGTGATGCTCCTGCACTCAGGGCAATAGCCGCTTGCTTCAATCGTGAAGCACCACTGGGCAGTTCGGGTGACAGCTCCTCTCAGATGCTCGTCCGGGATCGTTTGGTTGCAGCCGCGGCACTCACCGGCGAACACATGCCAGGCTGTTTTATTCTCAAAACGAACAGGTAGCTGGCTGGCAATGCTCGACATCGCGAGCAGATCCAGATCCCGCTGGGTTGACTTTTTCCGACTCATTTACGGTCCATCGGTAATCTAATGGTCAAATCCAATCCTAGTGCGTGCACCGGATAACCCAATGCGATGCTCGAGGAGCACTACGCGGCAGCCGCCTGTTTCTTCCTGAAAACCATTGGGGTGTTTGGCTTGCGACCATCACGCCGGTCGACGAACTCTTTCATGATCTCCAACATCGTCGAGTTGACAGCCAGAACACGCATAGCACGCGTACACGCGACGTATAGGAGGTTCATCTCATCGATCCATGGTTCCTTTTCGTTGTCCGGATTGAACGGATCGAAGGTGAAATCCTCAGCCAGTTGCACCGCATCCCACTCCAAGCCTTTCGAGCGATGCGCGGTGCTGAGGGTGATGGTGGCTTCAAGCTCATCAGTGACCGCGTTGCGCCGCAGCTTGGCAAACAACTCCGGGAGATCCGCGCTGTACTGCTCGATGATCTTGATCGAGCGGTTCATCTCAGGGTCTTGGCTTTCATCGGCAATCTGCTTGTAGAGGTCATAATCAGGATATTCCTGGAGGAGTTTTTTCCCCTTCACTCGGTCACGCCACCCCTTCGATAGCGCATGTAGGTCTTCAAGATCCTGGAGGTTGTAACCCTCGATCCCCCCAACCCAGTAGATCTTTGCACCAGTCTCTACATTGGCCAGCGCCGTCTCGATCACTCCAACCACCGTCCGACAGAGTACGGTGCGATGTTCAAGGTCAGCCGGTAGCGCCTTTGAAACACGAGTCTCGCCACCAAGCCCAGCCAGTTGGCGGGATTCACCCTTGAACGCGAGAACCATGTTGGCGACGTGCGCAACGGCAGACCCGAACCGAAACGACTGAGTGAGGTAATGGACTTCCGCTTTGTCGAGCCAGGTCGCATTGAGAGCGTCTACAGCCCCCCTGAAACGGTAGAGCATCTGATGGCCATCGCCACAGACGACTACACCCATACCGTATGCCGCCTGCTGCGCAAGAACACCTGCAATCACTGGATTGATGTCCTGTGCCTCATCTCCAAGCGCAATATCGTAACGGTCCCGCAAGTTTGGTTTCGAGAGAGCCCAGAGCTTGAGGTACCCATCGTGCGTAATATTCGCTGCCTCGTTATGGATGTCGCACATTTGCAACCAAAGCTGCCTGGCTCCTTCGACGATGCTGCCGGCGGCGCGCTTCATTCGATCCGTCTTGAGCTTGCTTACAGGGCAGTGACAAAGCTCGATATCGTCATCCGCGCTGGCCAGATAATTGTTCAGCGTCTCTTGCACGCTGCGCACCAGCTCCCAGTTCTGTGAGCCGATAACTCTTGCAATGTCGGTCAGGCGCAGATTGCTCGTGAGCTTGTGTCTGTACTTCGATCCGATCGACGCATAAGCCAAGCCATGGGCTGTTTTGCACGTCACGTTCGGCGGAAACTTTTGCTTGGCAGCAATCTCGACGCTTTTGTTGTAGCAGAGGTAGAGCAGACGGCATTGAGGTCTAGCCTTGGCATAGCCAACAAGCGTGGTGGTCTTCCCTGTTCCAGCAAAAGCCACCAGCTTGACGATACGGGCCAACGAGTTAATCGCTGGCCCCTGTTCGTGGGTGAAGTTCATGCCTTGGATCTCCGTTCTGATATGTCTCCATGGTTGCATAGCCACGCACAAACCCAAGCGGGGCTGCCAGCTCTGCCCTCTACAGGATTTGGGTATTCCTGGAGCGGTGGCAATGTCTTCTCACACCCGGAATCAGAGCAGCAACCATGACTTACGACGAGACCCTTGCTTCCTATCAGCGTCTTCTTGAAGCCAATCCAGGGAAAGCATTGCAAATCGGCGACGATTGCTACGCGGTACTGATCAACGGAACCTTGAGCGGGGCATACGCCACCCTGGATGGGGCTGTTGATCTCGGGACGATCTTCAATTTTGACCCTGAAGGTTGGGACGCCGAATGCGAGTGTTGGGACGGTGATGTTTCTGGCATGCAAACAGCATTTTGCGTAGCCGCTCCAGCCTTTGTTGATCTTCCGCCACCACCCGCGAGGAAGAGCACGCCCAACCAGGGGGAAAAATAATGCTAGGGTTCGCCGCCAATGCGATGTCGAACAAAGCCAGGGGAATTCCGTTTGGGATTTACGAGACTGCTGGCAGGATGAATGCATATCAAGGGAGCCGTAGCTTATGACAGCCATCCAACTTTTCCAGCAGTGCCAATCGGAGCCGGTACGCACCGATCTGATTCAGATGATTCGTGACGGCATGATTCGCCGGCTCAAGCGATTTGTTGTAGAACCTTACGATGACGGCATCACCTGGGGAATTCAGACAGTCGCCATAGCAACACCAGATGCTGATGACGGCGACCAGTTTCCTGTTGTGATTGTCGATCTTCACGAAGATGACCAGGCTGCAATGTCGTTTGCTCTGAGCGTCTTCGACGCGCTCAAAACCGCAGGGCGAGCATCAGTCGAGGATGTATGCCAATGGCGGCGAAGCCTATTTACGCTGGTACCCAATTACTGAGCATCACCCGTCAATGACCAGGCCAAGAAAACCCGCCACCAAGGCGGGTTTTTGCTATGGAATTGGCACTAAACGGACGGCAAATGACGACTCGAATGCCTGGGCAGGAATGAACTGCACCGGGAGCATTGCTAGAAAAGGCACAAACGGCCGTCAGATGACGACGCATGCTAATCTGGTTGCTCTTCTTCCTCTGCCGAAACAGTGAACAGCAGCCCAGCTTCCTGAGCTTCCGCCAACTCACCCAACGGCTGAGTGGCCAGCCATTCGCTATCTTCTGCGGGTTCAAACTCAGGAAGAGGGGGAAGATCTTCAGGGTCAAGTTCCAGATTAAGCGGGAGCTGTGCAACGTCACGGAAGGTGAATTTGATTGCGACCACCTTCCGCCCTTCCCTCTTCAACTCATAGCTGACATCCAGGTTGCTCTTAGTCTTCAGCTCCACAACTGCCGGATCTATGACTCTCTGGCGGAGGTTGTTGAATCGTTGATAGGCATCCGACAATCCGAGTGCGACCCGCAAGGATTCGACCTCAATGTAGGCCCATCCTGTCTTCCGAAACTGCATCAGCATCTCAAACAGCCGGAACGAATGGCTCGAGTCCAGGCAGGCAACCCGCCGAAGATCATAGCTAGTCACTTTGCTGTACAGCATCGTGAGATAGGGCATGACATGGATGGTGAACGACAACTCAACGCGACCCTCACCATCCAAATACTTGGCCCGATCGACCCAACGCTTCCGCTCCATGCCAGAGCCGTCAAAGGTCTTAATATCGCGCTCGTACAGCTCATCAGCTGCCACTTTCATCTGCTCATAGGCATGCCTGAGCTGGACGCCGTAGATATCCGAATAGTCCACGGCCGAGACAGACACCTTTTTCGGCATGGGCCTTCTTGGATCGAGTTTACTGATAGCCGCGAGGATCAACCGCTGCTCGTTGAGCGTCAGCCGGTACGACGCGGTAATCAGCGTATTGGATTTCGTAACCCGGAGCGGCTTAGGTTCCGGCTTGGCAGGTTTGGGTAAATTGGACATGTCTGGCCCCACGATTAGTAACGGAACCCTACAGAGAGATTACGCTGTAGTCGATACCCAGGAGTCGGTTAGGCTCTAGACCCCAGTAAAAATGGGCCTCACAGCCAACCACCTCATCCAATCGCAAGACAAGGGACAAATCTGTAGTCGATAGGCAGTAGCCGTAATTTGTAGTCGATTGGCGTCCGTTCGCCACGTAGAACAGCCGTAATCTGTAGTCGATAGCGTGGGACACCTTTGATCCACAGCCGTAATCTGTAGTCGATACCGAAGATAGGGCTGCAAAACTGCCTGGTCATACTCGTCCACGCACAGCCGTAATCTGTAGTCGCATCGAGCTGATGACTGTAAAAATAGCCGTAATCTGTAGTCGATAGGTCCAACGGTGAAGCTAAAAGACTATTTATTGGCGAATCCACCAAGGTAGAGGGCAAACCACTGAAAAACGTCAAATAAGCGACGGGCAATTTAAAATATCATTTAAAAACAATGAGTTATTGCGATTTCTATCCAAAGAAACGCCACTCAGGCAAATTCAGAACACAAAATTGCTTGAAATCGAGCCATAAAAACTCAAACTCGTGCTACGTGCAGCATCCAGCAGCCGGAATCTGTAGTCGTTAGACACAGCCCAGGCCCTCCATCCGGCCTGTGGATAACGGCCGCAATCTGTAGTCGTCACAGCCGGAATCTGTAGTCGCTTCAGCCGTAATCCATAGTCGCAAAGCCGGAATGTGTAGTCGCAATGCCGTAATTTGTAGTCGATGATCCTCTGGAGGCCACGTAATACAAGGGCTCCAGCTCTCTAAAAACAAGAGAACAACAAGAGAAAAACAGTTAAAAGGCTTTTAAAACTGAAAAGCTAATTTTCTGAGGGTTGAAAAACCAAAAGCAGACTCACAATCCAATGGCTGTTTTTCCGACGACAATTCGGTTCGAAAGCAGCACACCCACCAGGTCGGCGAGGAGAAAATGATCCCATCCGAATATGACCTGGAGGAACCCAATGAATACTGCCGCTTTCGCGGGCGTCGCAGCTTATCTGCTCAGCATGGCTGTCATAGCGCCGGAGCCGGTAAGCCTGACTGTAGGCGTTACGACGATCGTCGACGTCCAGCAGCACTACACCATCATCGACAAGATTGGTACGTCCTACACCGGCGGCCCGGTACTTAATCTCTCAGAATGGGAGGTAAACCTGGAGGGTGTCACTGACATTCAGCTGGCCTTCAACGCTGAAGGGGTACTGGATGTCGCTACGGTAAAAGCTGACAAACTTCACCTGGAGGAAGTGCTAAGCGGGCTGAGAAGCCAGCTGCAAATTGGCACAGACGAGTCCAGCCACGGGTTTGAGAACATCACATTCTTGTCTGGCTCCACCGAGGTAGTGGTCGAATCGCATCCCATGGACACCCAATTCACAGTCAACTACATAAGCGCGGACTTCAAACGTGCACGCACCGATGCCCAAAAACAGTACGCCTGACCGCTGACATCGGCTCTCGCTTTACCTAGCGTGAATTCGGGTTTAGTCTCCAAAACATCAAAGCCAAGCCGAACTGTGAGATGGAAAAAGCCGTTTCCAGTTCGGTTTTACAGGCAAAAACCCAGCCTGTACCATGATTTTTCTTGAAAAAGCGACTTAACGTATTATGATTCACCTGTATTCAACAATGCAGGGATCGTCATGCAGCAGCCAAGCGAGCAGTTTGAAGAGGAATCCGTCTATTTCACGGATTTCTCCACCCTCCTCTACCCCCCCAAATTTGCAGCCGATTGTTTTGGATTGACTACCCGTCGTCTTCAGGACATTGAGGATGAAAACGGGCTGGAAATTCGCCGCATTGCTCGCGGCACTGTCCCAACTCGGGCTTATACCCTGAGTGATATTTTCGATATCGCAGCGATCCGTAGAGCGAAAGGTCAAGCAAAGGGGCTACCACGGCAGGTTGTGATATCAACCTTCGTTCCCAAGGGCGGCACGGGAAAAACGACCGTAACGGTCAACCTGGCAATCTACCTCCAGATGCAAGGGCTCCGGATTCTTATCATTGATAATGATCCCCAGGGCGACTCGTCGAGTGAGCTGGGGTATGACCCAGATTTGGCAAGGTCTGACCTTGAATCGATGGGAATTCCTCCAGAGCGCTATGTTGAGGGCAACCTAGGGAACCTTCTGAGCCCAGAGCTGAGAGGTCGACAATTCGAGCCATTGTCTTTTGAGCAAGTCATCAAAAAGCCATTCGGCGAGAACGGCCCCCACCTCATCCCAGCTGATGCGTACCTCGAGGATCTTGTTGTTGCTTTAGACGCAGAGAACAATATGGATTTCTGGTATGCAGACTGGCTAGAGCGAGCCAGGACTGGAGAGATTCCCGGTATTGATACGTCAGCCTATGACGTGATCCTTTTCGACAATGCCCCTACCGCTTCTCGACTCACAAAAAACTCCATCGTCGCTAGCGACTTTGTTATCTGCCCTGTTCGGATGGATAAATTCTCTTTCCGCGCCCTTATGCGGCTGAACGAATGGATGGTTCGATTTGCCAAGGCATACCGTCGCTCCCCTGTTGTTCTAGCAATCCCGACCATGTTCATCAGGAACCGTAAACGCATCTTGAATAACCTTGTTGTTCTGAACGATCTCTTCCCTGGTCGGGTTGCTGAAGAAAAGCTCTATTACTCAGAAGACTATGGTAAAGCGCTGGATCAAGGCATTCCTCTGATCGTATGGAAGGGCGCTACCAGCAAAACTATTGACTCCATGCGCTCAGTTTTTAGCGAAGCACTCCAAAAAGTCCGGGAGTTTGCTTCTCAGTGACTGGTGCTCGGAGCACCACTTGGATTTTGAGCTTCACTGGTGCTCGGAGCACCACCTGGTTTTGAACTTCACTGGTGCTCGGAGCACCACCTGGGTTTTGAGCTTCACTGGTGCTCGGAGCACCATCAGTCTGCTGAGCTTAACTGGTGCTCCGAGCACCACTTGAGATCTTCAGCAGGCCCAAAGATTAGATGCGCTCCACGTTACAGCGGTTAATTGACGGAGAAATTATGGCTAAGTCAGAGGATTTTCCAGGAAGGCCAAAAGATGCGCCTACCTGGATGTCTGGCGTCAAAAGGACGCCGGCGGAATTGCCTGAACCCAATTTAAGAGTTTCGGTTAGGGAAATGCTTGCTCAGCAACAGGTCAATGAGCCTGTTGCTGAGCAAGCGGTAGCAGGCATCGAGGGCGAGAATAGCCAGGCTAAAGTCTCCG
Organism: Pseudomonas sp. p50(2008); assembly: GCF_015351605.1. Taxonomy (NCBI): domain Bacteria; kingdom Pseudomonadati; phylum Pseudomonadota; class Gammaproteobacteria; order Pseudomonadales; family Pseudomonadaceae; genus Pseudomonas; species Pseudomonas sp. p50(2008). The sequence goes on along the minus strand of NZ_JACMYF010000016.1, from coordinate 10,200 downwards.
GCAAGGTTCTTGAAACGGGAGCCGCGAACGGTGTCATAGCTGAGATCAGCACCAGCAATATACGGGTATCGCCATTCCAGCCACGGCTGGCATTCAGCGAGGCAGCTATCGAAGACCTTGCAAATTCGATCGCTTCTGTTGGATTGGCCAAGCCCGTCACTGTCAGGCCGATAGGTGATGGCATTTATGAGCTGGTCGGCGGTGAGCGCAGATGGCGTGCTCACAAATTGCTGGGGCGGGAGACCATTACGTCATACGTCCGTGAAATGGACGACGCTTTGGCGCAGATCCTTGCGCTGACGGACAACGAAGGCCAAGAAGCGCTCACGGAGTACGAGCGAGGTAAATCTTACGCAAAAATTTTGGATTCTGGAGGTGAGCCATCTGTCAGGGCGCTGGGCCGCCGGTTAGGAGTCAATCACTCGATAGTGAGTAGATGCCTATTGCTGATGGACCTACCTAATGAAGTGAAAGCCATTCTGGACACGAATCCAGGACTCATCGGTGGGAAGCGGGCAAAGGATTTTATTGAATTCAGCAGCAAAGAGCCCGAACTACTTCTGCGAGCCGTGACGGCTATGCGTGATGAGCGATGGACACAAGAACACGCCCTGCGTTGGCTAGCCAAGGAAATTGCTTCACGGACCCAGAAAAACTCGTCCAGCAAATTCACCGATACTGAGATCAGTGGTATTGGCCGGGTTCGCGTAGAAGGAAAAAAAGTCGAGCTTCGTTGTGAGAAAAGTGTCGACGCGAAACTGATTGCGGAGCAGTTCGAGGCCTTTTTAAAGACAATTGACCGTTCTTTGATCGAGAGCGAATGATTCACATTTGCTTTGTAACTAAATATTTCAGACGCGAAACAGGTTAGAAAACGTGCACACGAAGGCGATGTGCCATGACAGAATATGGTTTTTTAGACTACGAGATAAGGACATATGGCAACCGCAGTCGCGCAACCAGAACACAGAGTGGTGCAACCGCAGACACGATTCGCCGCTCTCGCACAGCTGTCAAAGATTGAGCCTGAGCACCTGCACGGCCTGAGCCGGATTGAGCTGTTTTCGGTAATTTCAGAGCACTGGCTGAAGTGTTCAGCCCCCGCTCGGATTCACATGTTGAGCAGCGAAGATCGGTTCATCCGCGGTGAAGCGCGGGCTCAGAACAAAGCATTAAGCGTTACGCAAATTTGCGTGGACCAAGCTCCAGGGATTATCTATGAGCAATTCAACCAAACACCGTATCTCGCTGGCGTATGAGCACGAAGGTGAGGTGCGACAGGCCTCAGCTGAGGTGAACCAAACGAAGGCGAGCATCACCTTCAGCGGGCTTCCGAGCGTAAAGTTCCAGGTGTCACTGAGCGATCCTGAACAGGTGATATTGCAGTTGCCTACAGACCGCAAAGGAAAAAAACCGACGGTTTCTTGCGACATATCCTCGATCCCTGAGTTGGAAGCGGCTATGGACGAGGTGCGCAGGCAAGGTTGGCTTGGGCCAAAGGTGTCAGTGAGTGAGTGCGGGTGAACCAGCGTCGGTGCCTTGCTCCGAGATCTGGGCGAGTGAAGTTGACCTCAAGGAATCGCACAAGCGCATCCTTTTGCACGAATCGCAATTGACCCTCCAGCTCATTCGTTACTCTGTTGCTCTAGTGCGAGCAGAGAGTAGGCCAGGAGGCCGCAGGCCTAGCAGGGAAGCTCAAAGGAGGCTGTCCCGGAGCATCCCAGGCTCCGGTCGGGAAATGATCTACATAGATCCTCGTAGTAATCTATGCTTTCACCAGCCTGTTCGCCGTCCTTGTGTGTAAAGGATCGAGCTTACGCCGGGCAGAAAACTCAAAGCATCAATTAATGAAACTAATTACGCCTTAAATGGTCTGTGATGGCCTAGTGTTTGCTGTAGACATGGCCCTAGCTTATGCTGTGCTATGAAACAACTTTTTATAGGTTTTTGCCGTTCTGCGACCCGTTTACGAGCTGAAAAATGACGACCTTTTGACGCCGTTTTTGTGTAGTGATGCGGAACTGTATATCTATACACTGATTAGCATGCAGCCTTTGCCTTGACAGAAAATACCGAGATTCAGCTATGATCACAAAGATGCCGCCCCATGTAGTCAGAAGCTTTCCCTACTGGGAAACGCCACCAGAGCCGGGCCAGGATTTGCATGAATTGAAATGGGGTGTCATGGAAGTCCTTTCAGACAAGTCGCTTAGATTCGTTGACACAAAACCGGATCAAGCAGCACTCGAAGAACTAATAAGCCAACTTCAAGAGAAGATTTAATTTAGATTTTTTTATTGTCTGGGCTTCTCTAGAACACCAACCCCTGCTTATACGGCAGGGTTTTTTTTGAATGAAGATTGAGCCTAGGGTAGCAACAATGATCGCGAATTCAGACGTAAAAACGACCTGAAAAAGCGTCACTTGTGCGCGTCTTCGACGTATCGTTCTTGGATAAAACAGGAACGAGAAGCTGCTTATGCAAAGCTATGATCTTGAGTTTCACGATTACGCTCAGCTATTTCCGCTAATCATCGGAGATGACTACGAAGCCCTGCTTGAAGATATTGATGTCAACGGACAGCGTGCCTCGATCGTTCTCTATGAAGGAAAGATCCTTGATGGGCGCAACCGGTACCGCGTTTGCAAAGATCTGCTGATCGAACCCCGAACAGAGGAATACACAGGAGATGATGCCCTAGGTTATGTCCTCTCGCTTAACCTCTATCGCCGGCAGCTCACCGTTGCACAACGGGCTTTGATCGCTGCCGAGCTGTCCTCACTGCGCGGGAGTAGCGCTATCACTGTTGACCTGGAAAAGGCCGCCGGGCAGGAGCTGGAAGCCGCAAAAATGGCTATTGAGGAGGCAGCCAAAGTACTGGGTATCAGTCCGCGCTCTGTGTCTTCTGCGTGCAAGGTTGTCCGAGACGGCACCCCGGAGCTGCTGGATGCTGTCAAGGCCGGCGACGTAAGCGTATCCGCAGCGGAGCAGGTGGCTAAGCTGGAAAAAAAAGCACAGCAAGAACTGTGTAGCCGCGGGCCTAAGGCAATTCGTAAGGCCGCGAAGGACATGAGGGAGGAGGGTAGGTCGAAACCTGCGATGCCTAATAAGCCACTTCCGCTCTCAGATAAAAACGGTCTCCTGCCTCCGCCAGTACCGCTTGACGATGATGAAAATGAAGATGGCGCATCAGCCCCTGATGCACCGGCAAACCAAATAGCCGCGATTGAGCAAGAATCGGACGTTTTCTATACCTATGAGAGAAAGCCAGCGGCTCAGCTCCTGTTCGAAATGGCTGATGCTGGAATGCAATTTGGCCAGGAAGCTGAGGGCGTTGCCGACGACATCATGAATGAGGTTGAAGAGGGCCTGGATCTTCAGTTCCTTGCATTCGTTGTGGACGTAGCCAAGAGGCTAGAAAATCGGGTGAAGGCAAAAATGCAGGCCCGATATGCTGAGGAGACATGAGTGTTGGGATTTTCTGGAAGGGTGATTTCATAGGTTAAAGCCCGAACAGAAAAGGAGTACCCCGCATGCAAACAACTCAGGACGACACCGTAATGGATTTTGGCCCGAACCTCTTCGGTGGCGAGGGTGGCTCTGCGTCCATCCCTTCCGCTGATGATGCAGATGCTACGAACAAGGCCCAGGAGGGTACGGCGAGTATTTCTCATCAGATGACTGAGGGTTGTACCGAAGAAAACACGGCCGAGGCCGGCGGCGGCCAGGCTGGTGGTAGCAGCGCTCCCTCGAGCAGCAATGTTGCACCTGGCGTGAATACTCAACAGGCAGCCACTCAAACCAAGGCAGGGAAGTCCGAAGTTGGCACCAAAGCCTTGTCCAGTGTGAAAGCAGCCGTGAAGGTTTTCGAAAGCATCAATGGCTTCGACGAGCAAAGTGCGACTCAGCGTACTGTCGTTCGCGATCTAATGTTAAAGCAGTCCGAAGCCATGGAACTCAAGCTCCAGGGCAAGAAACCTCCCGAGGGTGAAGACTTTGATTCCATTGCGAAGCAGCTCCGGCGCGAGAACAACCGCCTCGACTCCCTGCTTGAAGGTAAGGAATCACTGTTCGGCAAGGCCCGGGAAGCCGCCGAAATTGCGATCGAAAACATGCAGGGCGTAATTGCCGAAATCAACCGTTTGGAGGAGGAGGCTTAGCCCTCCTGGACGCCATGAACAAGAAACTGTTCGTCGACATTCAATTTTACGCATTCTGGCCTTCCGCCGGATTCCTTGCGGGCTATGCATTCCTTGCATCGGCAGGCATGATCTAACCAGCAGCCCTAGCAAGCCTGGCGCGCACCGTCACGGCTCAGGGCCATGAAACCCAAACCAAGGAGACAAGATGTCCCTCATCACCGAGTACCGAGCCACAGAGGAAGCCATCAAGGAGCTTCAGGACCGACTGGAGAAGTTGAGCGGAAATGAAGCCCTTTTGAAAGAGATGGAGTTCGAGAAAAAGCTACGGGCCTTGATGTCTGAGTATGGCAAGAGCCTGCGCGACATCATCGCGATTCTTGACCCGGACTATCGAAAGCAAATTACCCATCAGCCTGGCAAACCTCGTGCGCAACGAGCAGTCAAGATCTACCGCAACCCCAACACGGGTGAGCTCGTTGAGACCAAGGGCGGCAACCACAAGACGCTCAAGGAGTGGAAGCAAGAGCATGGCGCTGATGTAGTCGAGACATGGCGAACCCAGTGAGTTTGCGCTTCCGCGGATCTTCTAAAATAAAAGGCCGGTGAACCCGGCCTTTTTTGTGAGTTCGGTTTGGCCACCGGGAGCTTGGGTTTTTTCAATTGAATGCGAACTTGAAATGGAGGTAAATAACTATCAACGGAGGATCAAATGGATAGCACTGAAAACGTCGATGAACGCCTGTTGGCCGCGGTTATGGATGAAGCGCAAACGGACTTCAGCATAGCCAGTATTGCAGTTGAGAAGATCCGTCAGGGAGCTGAAAGCATCGCCGCCGGCATGCACGGTCGCAACCATGTAAAGGCGTCATTCGAGCATTATGACGGTACACCGATGTCGCCTGAAGAAGCCTTGGCTCGCCAGTGTGTCCATGCGGCAAGTATCGGAAGATCCCTCGGTCAGGAGTTTCTTCTGAAGGCACCTGCTCCTCTTCTGGAGCAATTTTCCGCCGTGGCAGGGAACCGTAACGTTGCGGACAGTGGGGCAATGCTCGCCGGCCTGCTGCATGGGTTCATGATTGCATTCGCCACGAAGGAAACGGAGGAGCGAGCGCTGAAAGCGATGCTGGAGGTTGCCCGGATCTGCGACGAGGCCAACAATATTCGAGGCACCTCTTTCGGCCAAGCCAGCGAATGAATTGTTGCTCGGCGGGTAACTGGTCACCGTTTATGCCCATTGAGGCACTGGAAAGGAATTGAGTCATGTCTGACGACAAACACGTCAAAACTGAGCCACCGCGGATGCTGTTCGTGGACGAGTACAGCAACTTTTTGGGGGGACTGAATGACACGCTGAAGGAAGAGTTGCGAAAGGTGTCTGGCGTCCCTAATGCAACCTACCTGGTCAATGACGGGAAGGTGTTTGTCTTCGACAAGCTGGTACACCTGGTGAAAGAGCGCGAGCTGGATCAGCCGGATTTACCGCTTGCTGATCTGGCCCGCAGCCTGATCGTAGAGGCAACCGTTTCCGCCAAAGATGCAGTTGAGGCCTGGGGCGTTGTGCCGGTTGCCTATGAGACGGAGAAAGTCCCTTCCAAGGACATAGGTCCACTTGATACGCAGGGGTCTACCTTCTTGATCCGGCATCGGCCGTTCAACGCCCGACTGCCGGGCGCGTTCCGGGACGAAAGCGACGTGAAAACCGCGTTCGCCAACATCCTGCTGGGCGGCATTCACCCTGGGGACGGTGATTTCACCTATCGCGGGCAGGCGATGACGCTGCTCGATCCCCTGGATCTGACGTTGCTGCCAGCGCGACCAGCAATTCAAGAAGGGCCGACGCCAGAAAGCTGGGTTTACACCGCATTGGCTAACGTGGGGTTCGAGGCCGGCTTTGAGCCAGTCTCGGAGGTGATGTTCAATCGCGTGAAGGAGTTGGAAGCTGGGTGGCGTGCCAACATCGCCAGTGCCGCTAAGCACGCTCAAGCCCGGTCTGCCGAAGTGTGGGCCCAGGCGGTAGACCTGCGCCTGGACGCGCTGAACGATCCGTCCGATGAAGTGCCTGAGTACGCGCAGGAAGAGTTCGCGGAGCTGCGATCGTATTACCCTGAGCTGTCCATGCTTTCGGACGGCTCTCTCTACTCGTTGTTCGATGTGTTCCAGATGGAGTGCCGCTTCATTAACGGGTGGTCGGCGAACCGTGACGACGATTTCCTCTTCTACCTGCTCGGTAAAGTGGTAGACCGCAAAAACGATCACGAGACAGCCAAAGAGGTTGGTGAGTGGGTTGCCGACGCTCTGTTGCATGGCGAAACCCTGGATGTGGCCCTGGGTGTCGGTCGAGATGCCGATCGGTACAACCAAGAAATTGGCAAGCTCGCGCACCGGATTGCCGATGCGATGCGCTTCCTGGCTGAGGACAAGAAAGCGACCGATCTTCGTGGTCGTACTATCACGACTATGGGGGACACATTCAGGATGGGCAGGAAGTACAACGCCGCAGCTATGGTGGTGGAGCAGAAACTTCCATCCTGATCTCGCCTATGAAATATAGGAACTGCGAGGGAGAGGGCACAGTTCAGGCAAAATTGGTTGTTACTCGGGCGCTTCTGGCAGAGCGCCCTCACCTCGGTGGTCAAGCGGCCGGCAGAACCTTGGCCTGATCTGATCCAGCATCAGGGGCAAGCTCCGAAACCAGATCCGATACCTCACCTTGCACCTGAGGAGCGTTGGCGACAAGAAAGTCCCCCCAATCCTTCATCAGGGCGCGACGCTTATCCAGCAAGTCACCTCGGTTATATGCTGCTTCAACCTTACTGGTGAGGGTATGCGCGAGAGCCATTTCGCAAACCTCTCGCTGGTGATCGGTTTTTTCCGCGGCCCACGTCCGAAAAGTAGATCTGAACCCATGCGGTACGACGCCATCGACCTGGAGCTGGTCGAGCACCCTGGCCATGGCATTGCCGGGAATGGGGCCTGTTCGCCAGGAGTTGAGAAATATCCACTTGTCATGCTTTCCGACCTGCTGCCGTAGCACCTCGAGCATTTGCTCTGTAAGGGGTACCCGGTGAGCCTTGCCCGCTTTCATGCGTTCTGCTGGGATGTACCAGATTCTCTCTTCCCAATCTATTTCCGGCCACTGGGCCCCGCCCACCTCTTGGTTACGGGTCGCAGTCAGAATTGCGAATTCAACAGCACGAGCTGCTGCCCCATCCAGGGAATCGAGCCTGGCCAACAGCTCAGCAGTGCGTAAAGGTGTCGGAGACGGGAAGGGGACTACCGTATGTGATTGCTTGGGCAAGAGCTTGTCGAGATGGCCACGCCACCGTGCGGGGTTTTCACCTTGTCGAAGCTTCAGTGCCTTCGCTGCATCGAGCACGAGCTCTATGCGATTCCGGACGCGGTTAGCCGTGACGGGGATCTTGCTCCAGATCGGTGTCAGCACATCCAGGATATCGTCCGTGTCGACCTCGACTATCCGAAATCCGCCTATGACAGGGTAGACATGCTTCGTGAGTGAATTCTGCCATTGCTGGTGATGCTTCTTAGACCAACTCGACGAATGCGTGCGTATGTACCTTTCCGCCGAAGACCGAAACGTGTGGCTCGTTGTAGTTCGTGAGGCTTTGGCGGCTTTGGCCTTCGCACGCTCAGCGGCTGGGTCGACGCCACGGGCGATGTCGAGCCGGTACTTGTCAGCCTCCAGCCGTGCGTCTCTGAGGCTCAAAGCAGGGAATGTCCCCAGGGCTAGATCGTGCCGTTGCTTCGCCAGCATATAGCGAAAGACCCAACTTTTCCGCAGAGTAGCTGATACACGAAGAATCAACCCTCGGCCGTCCTGGTAGGAGCCGGGCTGGTCGATGTCCTTAACGAACTTAGGGGTCAGTTTGCTCATGAGGTGCCCTCGGTCACCGGGCCATTTTTATCAACCGCCGGCTCGTGATCCTGAAAAGCGAGAGAAATGTTCTCCGGTGGGACAAGGCGAAGGCAAGCAAGCTCGTACCCCGCATCTGAAACGAGGTGTAAACCGGAGCGATCAACGGCGAGAACGGAAATCGCTCCAGGCTCGTCATCAAGCATTTCACCAAGCCAGTTACTGAGTGCGTCTTCTACTGCCAGCATCGACCCAAAAAAATAGACCATTTCCTTGGCTTCGCCGAGTAGTTCGGAGCGAGGGCCAATCTGCGGCCGTAAGCCTTCACGGAAGATGGACTCCAGATTACGAGTTGGCGTGACGTGGTAAATCTCACCAGAAATTGGCTCGTTTTGAGCGTGCTCATTCGAATCATGGTTTTTCACTACGGATTCCTCGCGGCTCGTTTGTTCGCAGGCGCTGATACTGCAATCGCGCCAGATCTCGCCGGAATGTAGGAGGATAAGGTATCCCCATACAAAATGGCTACAGGCCACAGGATATAAGGGATTACAGGGAACCCAAATATTACGTCCCACATCATAGCCCACAGTTGCTATCGAGCAGAATGAACCCTTCAGGAAGGAGAGGAGGCAGGCTGTGAGAGCTTGAGTGTCTGGGCCTAGTGAAGGGGAGGGGCGTGTATGCCCCCCAAAGGTCTGATTACTCTGTTCGGACTGGTCTGAGCAATCGGTAAATAGTAAAGGCTGGGGTCTGAATCGAAGCAAGTTATCCAGTTAGTGAAACTGGCCGTCACCAGAGGAGCAGTAGACATTAACAAATGAAGTTGCTTTTTAAGGATTATAAGTTGTTTTTTTAAATAACCTGGTGCGTCTTGTCACGGTCGATTTGTAAGGCCTATTAAGTTTCTCTGAGATCTCTCTGAGCGTAAGATTTTGGTAATTGTCAAGAAGGAATTTATCTTCATCCTTGGTCCATCTAGTTCTTTTGAAAGTCAATTCAAATTCATTGGCTATCTCAAGGACATTTTGGATAGTGCAGGAGATTCGCTCTGCCACCCATGTGGCTCCGTACTTTTGATAGTTATCCCTTATAAACTCGATATCCATACTTAGGAGGATTCGAGAGACTGGCTTAAGCCCCAAGCGGTTAGCCTTTCCAACGACTTTATCAACGGAGGTATTCAGCTCATTTGATATCCAGACACATCCAAAACTAGAGTAGTTGTCGATGATAAAATCTATTTCTGCCTTACTAAATACTCGCCTTTCTCTTGTTGGTTTCAAAAAAGCTCGGCGAAATTTAACAGCTGCTAGCGTTCTTCCGAGTTCTAAAGCTACCTGTTCACAGCCAAGCATCTGAATGTTCTCGACGAGAAAACGATCGTCCTCTATAGTCCAGATTTTTTTATTTCCCATCTTGATTTTAAGCGATAGTGCTTTAGCTTCGACGCTCTTTTTTGTCCGGCCTATGTGTTCAGCACAGTGCCGTGCGCCACGATTTGCATAATTTTGAGCTATGTAACTAACTTCATCAACTGAAAAAGGTGACTTATGCTTCAGCTCGATATTTAGGGTATTTAAAGCTCCTTTCAAATGCGAAGTTGATATTCCAAGTAATTTTTTTATTTGCTTAAAACTAAGGCGGAGTCGATTTTTTTTAATGATTTCCTTCTGGTTTTCAGATAAGTAAGATTGTTTCTCGCTGGAGACTGCCTTGGCAGTCTTGCCCAGCCAATCCAATCTTATGTCTATTTGCGACTTGCTACGTTGGAGCATGCTGGCGAGTTCGCTGATAGTTTTGATCTCTGCGTTTTCGGCAAGGATGCGGTCATCCTCGCTCGCCCATTTGGGGAAGGCGGGCAAACCTAGGCGAACCCTCGCTCTATCTATAGCATCTGGCTTAACACCGAGGGTTATGGCTATTTTATCTTTGCTCAATTTATTGATGTTCTCTTTTAGAAAAGCATCAAATTCGCTATTCCACTTTTTCTTCATATGATTAGCTCGATTAAACATGCAGTTCTGCAATTCGCTAATTGTGAAATGGGCTAAACCCAGGCGGCGGCAAAAACTGAGTGCAACACCTGACCTTTCCGGTACGGTGCTGCCCCTATGTCTTATACCGAACTCAGCGTTGAAGAGCGCGCCACCATTCAAATCAGTCATGCCCAAGGCTTCAGCCTG
>NZ_JACMYF010000015.1:0-77035 GCF_015351605.1 Pseudomonas sp. p50(2008) | reverse complement strand
AGCTGACCGCCTGGTTGCTGGATCGGGCGAAAAACAACCCGAATGAAATCGGTGCCGCCTCGGTCGAGTACCTGCAAGTCTTCGGCTACGTGGCTTACGCCTACATGTGGGCACTGATGGCCAAGGCGGCGTTCGGCAAGGAGGCGCAGGAGGATTTCTACGCGAGCAAACTGGGCACGGCACGGTTCTATTTCGCGCGTCTGCTGCCGCGGATTCACTCGTTGAGCGCGTCGGTGAAGGCGGGCAGTGAATCGCTGTTCCTGCTGGATGCAGCACAGTTCTAAAAATGTAACGTCATGTAAGCATTCTCTTACATGACGTGCTGCCTTTCTGCCCTATGCGAAAATTGGATCCAGAGCTAATCTACTTCACATGGACGTAGCGCAGGAAGCGCACTAGCAACAACATGGACACGTAGGATTCTGCCAGGATGGCGGAGCGAAATGGATGTCAGGGAAACAGTCTGCAAAGCCCCGCTTCGGCGGGGTTTTCTTTTGCCCGCAGAAAAGTGCTCAGCCGAGCCCGTCGATGTTGACCGGGTTGTTCAAGCGGTCAAGCGGCCCGTTGATGACTTCTTCCAACAGGGTGCGCAATAAAGCCAGTGAGGCTTGTTGGCGCTGCACATCCCGGCACACCAGCCCGACTTTCAACGGCACTCGCGGTTCGGTCAAAGGTTTCCACAGCAGTTCGTCGCTGCCGAGTGCCTTCTGCGAGCGCCCCGGAAGGACCGTCGCCAGTCGGGTATTCGGCAGACTGTCGAGAATCCCTGCCATATTGTTCAATTCCGCCTGCACCTGCGGTCGCCGTCCCAGGCTGGCCAATTGCGTCTGCCAGATCTGCCGGACTTGAAACTCTTCTCCCAGCAGCAACATCGGCAACTCGGCCGCCTGGCTCATCGAGACTTTCTTGAATTCCCGCAACGGGTGATCCGCCGGGATGACCAGCGTCAGCTCATCTTCGTACAGCATCACACCGTGCAACCCCGGCTGGCGTGGCGGCAGGTAGCTGATGCCGATGTCCAATGAGCCGTTGAGCAACCGACGCTCGATCTCCAGTCCCGTTAACTCATAGATCTGCACGACAAGATACGGCTGCGCCTTGCGTACCCGTTCGAGCATCTGCGGTACCAGGCTGGTGTGCACGGTTTGCAAGACGCCGATGGCCAGTGTTCGAAGCGCCTGCCCCTTGAAATTACCCAGTGCTTCGCGTGCGCGTTGCAAGCCATCGAGCAAGGGCAGTGCGTGGTTGTATAGCGTATGGGCCGCCAGCGTGGGCAGCAGCCGTTTGCTGCTGCGTTCGAACAGGCTGACATCGAGGTTTTGTTCGAGGTGGCGGATCTGCTGGGACAGGGCGGGCTGGGAGATGGACAGTCGCTCGGCCGCACGGCCCACATGGCCTTCTTCGTAGACCGCGACGAAATATCGCAGTTGCTTGAAATCCATAAGTAACTCTTATCGAAAATGCTGGTAAATCGAAATGGCTCAGGGCCGCGCCTGAGCATAGTCTAACCGCATTCAAAAGGCTTACAGGGCCATAAACCGAGATGAATACCGTTGACGTCGATGGCATTTGCATAGGCAAGGCAAAAAACCTCGAACGAGGTTTGATCGGATGAATCTGTTCAATTTGCGTCGTAGTCCACCCAGTATCGATGACCTTGTGGAAGGCAGTTTTCAGGCTTGCAGCGACAATAAGCCCTCCAGCGATTGCCTGATGCCTAGCGTTGAGCGACCTGCGCAAGTATTTGTGCGCGGTCAGGGCTCGTGGCTGTGGGACAGCGATGACCGTGCCTATCTGGACTTCTCCCAGGGCGGCGGCGCCAACAGCCTTGGGCACAGTCCTACGGTGTTGGTCAACGCGATCACCGAGCAGGCGCAATCGCTGATTAACGTCGGTTTCGGTTTACAGCATCGCGGCATGCTCAATTTCGCCAATCGGCTGTGCAAGAGCACCGACAGTGATCAGGCGTACCTGCTCAACAGCGGTAGCGAAGCCTGTGAAGCGGCGATCAAATTGGCGCGTAAATGGGGTCAGCGATATCGCGGCGGCGCTTCAAGGATCATCGTTGCAAACAACGCGTGCCATGGACGGAGTCTTGCCACGATTTCGGCGTCGGACAGTACAACGCTGACTAATCGATTCGAGCCGCTGTTGCCCGGTTTCAGTCGTGTGCCGTTCAATGACCTGCCGGCCCTGCATGCGGCTGTTGATGCCCAGACCGTGGCGATCATGCTCGAGCCGATTCAAAGCGATGCCGGGGTTATCCCGGCCACCGAGCGTTACCTTAAAGACGTCCAGCAGTTGTGCCGCGAGCTCGGCATCCTGTTGATCTTCGACGAAGTGCAAACCGGTATCGGCCGCTGCGGCGCCTTGCTTGCTGAACAGTCCTACGGCGTGCGGGCAGATATCGTGGTGCTGGGGAAAGGACTGGGTGGCGGCGTTCCCTTGGCGGCGTTGCTGGCACGTGGGAAGGCCTGTTGTTTCGACATCGGCGAACTGACCGGGACCCACCATGGCAACGCGTTGATGACCTCGGCTGGCCTGGCTGTGCTCGACAGCGTGCAGGACAAAGGCTTTCTCGATCATGTCGACGAAACCGGTCAGCACCTGCGTGAAGGTCTGGCGCGTCTGGCCCATCGCTACGGTCACGGCGAACTGCGCGGGCGAGGGTTGCTATGGGGGTTGACCCTGTCCGACGACTCGGCTGATGCGGTAGTCAAGGCGGCTTTGCACGAGGGCTTGCTGCTAAATGCCCCACAGCCTGATTGCCTGCGCTTTACCCCGGCACTCACCGTCAGCACATCCAACATCGACGAAATGCTCCTGCGCCTGGCCCGCGCTTTCTCTCGCGTGCGCACCGCGCAACTGCAATGTCGCAAAGGGATTGCCGTCTGATCGGACTCGCCCTACACGAATTCCCGAACCGTCTCGCGGTATAACGCATCGCCCCACGCCTGATTCTTTTGGCGTGGGGCGTTTTTTTTAACGATGAAGCAATAGAAGGCGGTGAAAGAGCTGCTAAACATCGTTCAAAAACACGGTCTGGAAATACTGGCCTGAAGATCCGTACTGAACCCTGACCAACGGCGCGTGTCGATTAGCTGTGTGGCTCACACGAGCCGATTTCAATCAGGAGCTGACCCATGGACTTCATTCGAATCATCATTGCAATTCTGTTGCCGCCACTGGGTGTTTTCCTGCAGGTGGGTTTCGGCGGGGCGTTCTGGCTGAACATTCTGCTGACGTTGTGCGGATACATTCCGGGGATCGTGCATGCGGTGTACATCATCGCCAAACGCTGAAAACTGTAGCGTTCGTTAGATCGCTTTGCGAGCAGGCTCGCTCCCACAGGGTGCGAGCCGGTCGACCTGTGGGAGCTGGCCTGCCAGCGATGCGGTATCAGCTGTCGAGCGCCATGATCCTTCGATAAAACAACCATTCCTGCTCCAGCGCATGTGCCTGATTGCCTGCCTTGCGAAAGCCATGGCGTTCGTCGGCGTAGTAATGCGCTTCCACCAGAATACCGTTGTCTTGCAGCGCCTTGACCATGTCACGGGTCTGCTGCGGCACCACCACGGCATCCAGTTCACCCTGAAAGAAAATCATCGGGACCCGGATGTTGCTCGCATGTAGCAACGGTGTTCGCGCCTTGTACCGCCCGGCATCCTTCTCGGGATCGCCGATCAGCCAGTCCAGATAATCACCTTCGAACTTGTGGGTCGCGCGGCTGAGTGCAACCGGGTCGCTGACGCCATAAAGACTGGCGCCGGCGCGGAACACGTTGTGAAAGGCCAAGGCACAAAGGGTGGTGTAACCGCCGGCACTTCCGCCACGAATGAACGCCTGGTCGCCGTCGATCATCCCCCGGTCCGCCAGGTAGGCGACCACCGCGCAGGCGTCCTCGACATCTACCGCGCCCCAGCTCAAATGCAAAGCCTGGCGATACGCCCGGCCATAGCCACTGCTGCCGCGATAGTTAAGGTCAGCCACGGCAAAGCCGCGTTGCGCCCAGTACTGAATGCGTGGATCGAGCATCGGGTAGCAAGCGGAGGTCGGCCCGCCATGGATAAACACCACCAGCGGCGGTTTCGCCTCACCGGTCATCGCCGGATAAAAGAAGCCATGGGCCTCGCCTGAGCCACTGGGGTAGCACAGCGTATGTGGAACGCTGATGTGTTCGGCGGGCAACGGTGTGACGCCGCCCGCCAGTACCTTCACCTGGCGGGTGCCGCGATCGATCGCGATAATGGCCGATGAACTGACCGGTGATGCAGCGATGCAGTAGATAAATTGCTCATCGATCGCCAAATGACGGAAGCGGCTGTAAGGGCCCGTGAAGTCTTCACTGACGTCAGCGACCAGGCCCAGTTTGCCGAATCCATCTTCGGTCCAGCTGGCCAGGTAGCTGTCTTCACTGAACGCAAGCCAGGTGCAGCCGCCGAGTTGCCAAGGGGCGGGTCCGTGGTCGGCTTCTGCACTGGGCAGCGGACTCAAACCTTCTGCAGATTCCACCCAGGGCTGCCAGAAGCCGGCGCGATCCGTCAGGCAATACAGTCGGCCACTGCGATCGAACCTGGGTTGTTGCAGCGATTCTTGAACGTTGTCGCCGGCCACGCAACGCGGCAGGGAAAAGCCGCCATCGTCGAGGCGATCGGCGACCATCAGGCGAGTGGCGGTCCACGGCTGATCCGGTCGGCTCCATTCGATCCAGGCCAAGCGTTGCGAGTCGGGACTCAATGTCGGCGCCGCATAAAAATCAGCCCCTTCGACCAGCAGATGACGCGTGCCGTTAACGACATCGATAGCCACCAGGCGATGCTGGTCACGGTTCTCCTCGACGGCCATGACCTGTCCGTTGGCGAACTGCAAATCGCCATAACGGCACTCGCCGCGAGTCAGCCCTTCGGGCGTCCCGCCCGTAAGCGGCTGTCGATACAGCTGCTGGTCGGCTTCGTTGACGAACACAACCCCGTCATCGGTCAGACAAAACGCGCCGCCGCCATATTCATACACCCGACTGCGCACGCTGAAACCTGGTGGCGTCAGGCAATGCGCCTGACCCTTATGCCAATGCCAGATTCGGCAAGCGGCGTCTTCGGGTCGGTATTCGTTCCAGAACAGGCCATGCCGGCCGACCTGCAATTCGGCAAAGTCGACACCGGCAGCGACGGCTTTGGCGGCGCTGAAGGGCTCAGCTTTTAGCGATGAGGCGTGAGTTTCGTTCATTGCGAAAGGCCAGTTGTTCGATGGTCTGAGTCGCGTGCTCGGCTTCTTCGCGGGCCTTGAGAATCACGCCGTGATGTTGCGATTTACTGCACACCGGGTCAGCGTTGCTGGCGTCACCGGTGAGCATGAAGGCCTGGCAGCGGCAGCCGCCGAAGTCTTTTTCCTTCTCGTCGCAAGAGCGGCACGGCTCGGGCATCCAGTCGTAGCCGCGAAAGCGGTTGAAGCCAAACGAGTCGTACCAGATGTGCTGCATGCTGTGGTCGCGCACGTTGGGAAACTGCACCGGCATCTGTCGGGCACCATGACAGGGCAAGGCGGTTCCGTCCGGCGTGACGGTCAGAAAAATACTGCCCCAGCCATTCATGCAGGCTTTTGGGCGCTCTTCATAATAATCCGGCGTGACGAAAATCAGTTTGCACGGATGCCCTTCGGCTTCGAGCCTGGCGCGGTATTCGTTGGTGACGCGTTCGGCGCGCACCAGTTGTTCTTTGGTCGGCAGCAAACCGACCCGGTTGAGCTGCGCCCAGCCGTAAAACTGACACGTCGCGAGCTCGACGAAATCGGCCTCAAGGGCGATGCACAGCTCAATGATCCGGTCGATCTTGTCGATGTTGTGCCGGTGGGTGACGAAGTTCAGCACCATCGGGTAACCATGGGCCTTCACTGCTCGAGCCATTTCCAGCTTCTGGGCGAACGCTTTTTTCGAGCCCGCGAGCAAGTTGTTCACTTGCTCGTCACTGGCCTGGAAACTGATCTGGATGTGGTCCAGACCCGCTTTCTTGAAATCGCTGATTTTCTGTTCGGTCAGGCCGATGCCCGAGGTGATCAGGTTGGTGTAGAAACCCAACTTGCGCGCTTCGGCGATCAACTCGGCAAGGTCCTGGCGCACCAGCGGTTCTCCGCCGGAAAAGCCCAGTTGAGCCGCGCCCATTTCCCGTGCTTCGCGAAACACCTTGATCCACTGCTCGGTGCTCAACTCTTTACCCTGCTCGGCGAAATCCAGCGGGTTGGAGCAGTAGGGGCATTGCAGCGGGCAACGGTAGGTCAGCTCGGCCAGCAGCCACAGAGGCAAGCCGATTTCAGGTTTGGGCGGCAACGTGCCTGACACAGTGTCAGGCAAGTTCGATCCAGTGCTCAGCACGGGCGACCTCCATGAATTGCTCGATGTCTTCACCGAGCTCGGGCACGCCGGGAAACTTCGCATCAAGTTCGGCGATGATCGCCGCAACGTCGCGCTCGCCATCGATCAAACCGCCGATCAATGCAGCGCTTTCGTTGAGTTTGATCATGCCTTCAGGGTAGAGCAGCACATGGCCTTTTTGTGCCGGTTCGTACTGATAACGGTAGCCAGTACGCCAGGTCGGGGTCTTGCTGCGATCGAAACTCATAAGGTGATTCCTTTATGCCAGACCCGCTGTTCAGTCACGCTGTGATAAGGCGGGCGGTTCAGTTCGTAGGCCATGCTCATGGCATCGAGCATGCTCCAAAGAATGTCCAGTTTGAACTGGAGAATTTCCAGCATGCGCTCCTGGCCTTCACGCGTCGTGTAGTGCTGCAAGGTGATCGCCAGTCCGTGTTCGACATCGCGCCGTGCCTGGCCCAGGCGGGTACGGAAGTATTCGTAGCCGGTCGGGTCAATCCACGGGTAGTGCTGCGGCCAGCTGTCGAGACGTGACTGGTGGATTTGCGGCGCGAACAGTTCGGTCAACGAGCTGCTGGCGGCTTCCTGCCAACTGGCCCGACGGGCGAAGTTGACATAGGCGTCCACGGCGAAACGCACGCCGGGCAGCACCAGTTCCTGAGAGCGCAGTTGATCCGGATCGAGCCCGACTGCCTGGCCCAGACGCAGCCAGGCTTCGATGCCACCGTCTTCGCCGGGAGCGCCGTCATGATCGAGCAGGCGTTGAATCCACTCGCGGCGAATCTCGCGATCCGGGCAGTTGGCGAGTATTGCGGCGTCCTTCAGGGGGATGTTCACCTGATAGTAGAAGCGGTTCGCGACCCAACCCTGGATCTGCTCGCGGGTCGCCCGGCCTTCATACATCGCCACGTGATAGGGGTGATAGATGTGGTAGTAGGCGCCTTTGGCGCGCAGCGCGGCTTCGAATTCGGCGGGGGACATCGGGGTGTCAGTCATTTCGGTTCTCCGGGGCATAAACCGGTGGGTTCTTTGGCGTCTGGACCGGCCTCATCGCTGGCAAGCCAGCTCCCACAGGGGTTATTTGCTTTGTGTTGCAACATAAAACCTGTGGGAGCGTGGCTTGCCCGCGATGGGGTCATTCGCTACAACACAATACTCATGCCGTCATACGCCACTTCAACATCGCGTCGCACCAGCTCCGCTCGCTCGGGTGAATCCTCATCGAGAATCGGGTTGGTGTTGTTGATGTGGATAAGTACTTTGCGCGGCAGTGGCAATTGCTCGAGAACTTCGAGCATGCCGCCGGGGCCGTTCTGCGCCAGGTGACCCATTTCCCGACCGGTGCGCGTACCGACGCCGCGGCGCTGCATCTCGTCGTCATCCCACATCGTGCCATCCACCAGCAGGCAATCGCTGCCCGCCATGATCTCCAGCAGTGGCGCGTCGACTTTCCCCAGGCCCGGTGCGTAGAACAGCTTGCCGCCGGTGTTCACGTCTTCGACGATCAGGCCAATATTGTCGCCTGGGTGCGGGTCAAAGCGGTGCGGCGAATAGGGGGGCGCGGCGCTACGCAGGGGCAGCGGAGTAAAGCGAAGATTGGGGCAGGCAGGGACGGTGAAGCTCTGGTCCAGTTCGATACGGTTCCAGCTCAATCCGCCGTTCCAGTGGGTCAACATGGTGAACAGCGGAAAACCGGTGCTCAGGTCTTCGTGGACCATGTCCGTGCACCACACCTGGTGCGGGCATCCTTCACGCAAACTGAGCAGGCCCGTGGTGTGGTCGATCTGGCTGTCCATCAGGATGATCGCGCTGATACCGGTATCGCGCAGGGCGCGGCCCGGTTGCATCGGGGCAAAGCTCTGGAGCTGGGCGCGGATGTCCGGAGAGGCGTTGCACAGAACCCAGTTCACACCGTCATCGGAAATCGCGATGGACGATTGGGTGCGCGCTGTTGCCCGCAGGCTGCCGTCGCGAAAGCCTGCGCAGTTCACGCAGTTGCAGTTCCACTGGGGGAAACCACCGCCAGCGGCGGAACCTAGAATCTGGACAAACATGGTCGCTCCATCATTTCGAATCTGAAAATAAAAACGCCCCGGTGAACCGAGGCGTTGAACCGCGAGAGATCTTAGCGGCTTGCGAAGTACATGGTGACTTCAAAGCCGATACGCAGATCGGTGTAAGCAGGTTTGGACCAGGACATGGGAGTGCTCCTTCAGGTGGTGGGACGGTTGAGATCTATACATATAGTCCACCTCCACGCGGAGATGTTCAGATAGTTAGGTGGCTATGTTACTCAAAATTACAGAGTCCTTGCCCGTGAAACTTTGAGAAAGCTAATTGCGCCACCGGTAAAGATCATTTTGCCACTTGCCAGGGTGAGCCAGGGCTTGCCCCGCTGGCCAGACAGCGCCAACCGCCGTCGGCGTGAATCAGTCGTGTTGCAGCGGCCAGTAAAGCCTGCCGGTCGATCATCAGAATGGCACGGGGCAGACGCTCCAGATAATCCGACGAGTGGCCGGCCAGCTTTGCTTGCCAGAGCAGTTCGGCCGCCTGGGTGTCGGGAAGCGTGGCGCTGTCGAATTGATCGGCCAAGGATTGGCGCTGTGCGACGAAGGTGGTTTCGTCGATGCGTTCGATCATGCCCGGCAAGTCGACCAGGAATGTTTTCACGTGCTCCAGCAGCGCTACCGGAGCCACTGTCGGCGACTGCACACCGAACAGAATTCCCGTCTGCCCGTGGACCTGACGCAGGGCGCTGAACACCGCATAACCCAGTTGCAGCTCTACACGCAGGCGCTGATAAAACGGCGTCTGGCATATATGCGCGAGCAAACGCCAGGCTGCTTCATCAGTGATGTCCAGGGTCGCCGTGGGACAGAAAAGCAGTAACGCATGCTCATTGGACTGTGTATCGATGGCGGTCCACAGGTGCTGAGCGTGGATCGAGGGCGCGGGCGTCGATTGATTGTCCGCAGCGCCCGGCACCCGGCTCAAGGCAAAGCCCATCGCCGCTTGTGTTTGCGCGGACAGACCAGTCGCGAGTCCATCCCAGCGCGCTCCTAACCAGAGTTGCTGCAGGTCGTCCGAGTCAGCGGTGCGCTCAAGGCAGTGGCCCGGCAGCGCTTGAAGCAGCTGCCGAATCGGAATCAGTGCCACCTTCTGCGGTGCTGGCAGCGGGGCGTCCGCATCGGATTTTGTCAGCTCTTTCAGCGCATGTTCGAGGATGGTCGGCATCGGTTCTTGCAGGCCGGTCATCTTCAGTAACCATTGATTGCCTGATGCGCTGAAGGAGAAGTCGATACCGGCCTGACGCGCGTCTTCGCGTAATGGCTGAAGACGGGTTTCCAGGTTCGCTTGCAGGTTGCTGTGAGGGCTGGCCGCCAGTTGCCAGCGTAGGTACACCGCGCCTTCATCGGTGTGATCCGGCAATGCCTGACTGAATTGCATTGGCGAATGTTCACGACGGGTGCGCGAGCGATCCTGAGCAAAAGTGCGCAAACCTCGGTGTTTGCTGGTCTGGCCACGAATCAGGCCGGCGTTCGGTGCTGGCGCCTCGCTGCGCAGAAACGGGTTGAGTGCTGGCAGCTGCCATTGGCCGCTGAAGTTATCCACAGCGCCCATTTGTTTGAGGATTTCTCGAAGTGCAATAACGCCCTGGTCGGATAACCCGGTTTCCTGCTGTGTGACATCAAGTTGAGCCAATTTCAACGCGCCAGCTACCTGCTGCTCACGGTGCAGGAGGGCGCTGTATTCTTCGCGCAACCCGATCCAGGGTTGGTGGCTGGCAAAAAATCCCAGCCAATCCAGAAGTGGTTCGCGCAGTGTCTTCTGCGATTGAGTGGTCGCGAATTCGATGTCCAGCAGGGCCTGGCCGCCAAACCGATACAGCGGCGTGGCGTTCATATGCTCCGCTAACCCGCGAGCCTGCAGCTCGGTCAGCAGGCCGCCGGGTTTTGCCGCGTTGAGCCAATGACACAGAAAGGCCAGCGCTTGGGACGACGAATCCGCAAGAGCTTCGAAGGCAAACAGCAGATCGAGTCGATGGTCAGCAGCCTGTTGATAACTTTTGCCTAAAGCATCCATCAGCGCAGGGGGTGTTTGTTGCGGGACTGTTGCACCCGCTGCAATGGCGCTGCCGAAGGTCTCGGCCAACGCTCGCAGTTCATCGATACGGTGTGGCCCGACCAGACTCAGCGTCATCTGTCCGGTTTGATAAAAGTGCTGATGAAAGTCGCGTAACGCCTGCTGGAACTCAGGTTGCGAGACGGGCAGGCTGTCGCGGTTGCCCGCATGAAAGCCACGCAGTGGATGAGTCGCCGAGAGTCCGTCGAACAGCGCGCGCTCCTGTTGAGCCGCCGCGTCCTGAGACCAGGCAACACACTCCGCCTCCAGTACTTCCCGTTCCCGCAACTGATCGTCCAGGTTCATGCACGGGTGAGCGAGCATGTCCGACAGACGCTCCAGCCCACCGGCAAATGCCTGCGGCGGCAGTTCGAAGAAGAAGTCAGTGGTGCGTTCGCTGGTCCGCGCATTGACCTGGCCGCCGTGACCCTGCACGTAGGCCATCAGCCCTTGGCTCGCAGGGAAACGCGCGGTACCGAGAAACAGCAGGTGTTCAAGAAAGTGCGCCAGCCCCGGCCATGCCAATGGCACGTCGTGACTGCCTGCAGCAACCCGCAACGCAGCGGCGCAACGCTTCAAGTGTGGCGCATGACGCAGCGTCACCCGTAGGCCATTGGCCAGGGTTTCAGTGTGGGGGCGGGAGGGATTCAACGCAGGCATGAGCACTTCCAGAACAGAGAAGCGCTAATGCTAGCGGATAACGGTGGATCAGCGCTTGTTCAGCTCGCCGTAAAGCTCAGGGCGACGATCGATAAGGTAGTGATACGCGGTCCGCGAGTCGACCATCAACTGACGATCCAGCTCGCCGACAATCAGCGCTTCATCGAGACCGGCCTGGGCAATGCGGCTGCCATCCGGCGCGGCGATGCTGCTCTGGCCGCAGTAGTGAATCTCGCCTTCGTGCCCGCAGTAGTTGGCGTAGGCCACATAGCATTGGTTTTCGAAGGCCCGGGCGCGGACGGTGACGTCAGCGATAAAATCGAACGGCACCATGTTCGCCGTCGGCACCAGAATCAGCTCGGCACCCGCCAGGGCAAGGCGACGAGCATTCTCCGGAAACTCCAGGTCGTAACAGATCAGGAAACCGAGCTTCCAGCCGTTAAGTTCGACCAGCGGCAACTCGTCACCGCCGGCGCTGAACATGGAGTGATCAAGATCGCCGAAGAGGTGAGTCTTGCGGTAATTGCACAGGCGCTCACCGTTGGCATCGATCAGTTGCACCGAGTTGTAGATCTGACCGTCCTCGGTGCGCTCGGGGTAGCCATACAAAATGGCGATCCCGGCTGTCTTGGCAATGCGCGCGATCTGCTGCGCCGATTCACCGTTGTGCACTTCGGCCAGTACGCTGACGGCATCGACGCCGATGTTGTAACCGGTCAGGAACATCTCCGGCAGCACCAGCAAGTCTGCACCCTTGGCCTCCAGCGCGAGCTGATGCAGGCGATGCAGATTGCCGGCAACATCAAGGGGCAGCGGCGGACATTGGTAAAGGGCTACGCGCATTTGGAACTCCTTTTACTCGGGCAAGGCGATCGGACCGATCTCGTTGAACACATCTCCTGGACCCGGGTTCTCGGCGTGAGTTTCACCGCCGAAGTGCTTCATGATGCCCCAGACCGCGTTAAGGGAGGTCTGCACCGCGCCTTCGACCCATGCTGGCGTCCATGAAACATCGTCGCCGGCGATGAAGATCCCGCGCTGTTCGGCGGGCATGTCCTGCTGCATGAAATGTGCGTACATGCGCTGGTTGTAGCGGTAGTGGCCGGGCAGGGCGCCTTTGAAAGCGCCGAGGAAATGCGGATCGGACTCCCATGACACGGTGATGGGGTCGCCGATGATCCGCGCAGCAATGTCGACTTTCGGGTAGATCTTCTTCAAGGCGTCCAGCGCCAGTTTCACGCGCTTTTCGACCGGGTGCGGGAGCATCTTCAGCGCGTCGCTCATCCACGAATAAGACAGGCAGATCACACCGGGCTTGTCGTCGCCATTGTCGAAGAGGTAAGTGCCGCGGGTCAGGCGATCGGTGAGGGTCATGCTCATCAGGTCGCGGCCGGTTTCCGGGTCCTTGTCCTTCCAGAATGGTCGGTCGACCATCACGAATGTTTTCGAGGACTGCATGTAACGGGTGCGGTCCAGGGCCATCCACATCTTTTGCGAAAACAGGGTTTCGTCGCATTCGATCTGGGTGGTCAGCAGCCAGCTCTGGCAGGTTGTCAAAACAGCCGCGTATTCACGGGTGTCGCCGTAGTTGTCGGTGACGGTAAAACGTCCGTCCGGCGCATGGGCAATTTTTTTCACGCCAGAGCGCGGTGCACCGCTGTGCAGCGAACTGAGGCTCGTGCCTTGCGGCCAGTGCACGCAACGTTCCGGCACATGGCGCCAGATGCCGAGGGGGACTTGTTCCACGCCGCCGACGACCAGGTGCTGATGGTCATCGCAGTTGGTCATCACCACGCGGAAGATTTCCAGCATCGAGTTAGGGAAGTCGGAGTCCCAGCCACCCGTGCCGAAACCTACCTGGCCAAACACTTCGCGGTGGTGGAACGACAACTTGGCGAAGGCTTTGGAGGTGGCGACGAAGTCGTAGAAAGTGCGGTCGTCCCACAGTGGAACCAAGGTGTTCCATAGCTCTTTGAGGCGCGGCACGTCGCGGTCGCGGATGGCTTGCTGGATATCGGAGAACTGCGAACCGGCTTCGAGTGCATCCGCCCAGGCGTCTGCGACTTCCTGGAACAGCGCCGGGAGGTCCGCCAGCTTCTCTGCGTAATGGGTTTTACCTTCCAGGTCGATGACGGTGCTGCCCGAAGCTGGCGTCAGCGGGTTCGGGAAAGGTTTGGTTTCCAGACCGAGCTTGTCGACGTAGTGGTAAAACGCGGTGGATGACACCGGAAAACGCATGCCGCCGAGTTCGGCGACGATGCCTTCAGCGCCGTTGAATGCCTGGGAACGCAGGCGTCCGCCCATTTTCGAGGCTTCGTAAACGACGGGCTTGAGGCCCAGTTTCATCAATTCATAGGCTGCCACCAAGCCCGCGATACCGGCACCGACAATCGCGACTTCTGCACCGTGATTGTGTGCGGGAATGCTACCCAGGCCAGCCGGGTGCTCGATCCAGTCGTCGAAGCCGAAAGGAAAGTCAGGACCAAAGATGGTGACTGGTTTTTTACCGTCTGCAGGATGGCGATTATTCTTGTTCATGGCTGACCTTGCTGGCGACCCGACGCGTTAGGCGCATCTGAGTATAGGAAAAGATGGCAGCCATTCTAGAGAGCGTAGAACACGTTAATAAGACGCAAAGTGTCGTCGTTTTGCCTATCTACTGATCAAAATGACGACCTGTCGATGCATACTGTCCACTGTGGGGGCGAGCAGGCTCGTTTCCACAAGGAATCGTGTTTAAACCGGTTGCCCCCGGTCAATCTTGCTACTGAGGATGATCGACGTCGTGGTCTTCTCCACGCCGTCCACACTCCCGATCTGATCCAGCAACTGGTCCAGCTGCTCGGGCGATTCAGTGCGCAGCCACGCCACGT
This sequence comes from Pseudomonas sp. p50(2008), assembly GCF_015351605.1. Taxonomy (NCBI): domain Bacteria; kingdom Pseudomonadati; phylum Pseudomonadota; class Gammaproteobacteria; order Pseudomonadales; family Pseudomonadaceae; genus Pseudomonas; species Pseudomonas sp. p50(2008). The sequence continues at coordinate 63,013 of NZ_JACMYF010000015.1, read as the reverse complement.
AATCAAACTCACCACTCACTGCACACAATTGCTGAACCTGCGCCATCGCACTGAGGCGTCTCAGCACTTCTTTGCCCGAGCGCGGCTGCACGGTGATCCCGACATACGCCTGCAATCCGCCATCCACTACTCGCTGACCCAGTCGCACGCCGTAACCGGTGATGACTTTTGCTTTTTCCAGTCGGGCAAGTCGCGAAGTCACTGTGGTGCGGGCGATGCCCAGTTGGCGAGCGAGCATGGCCACACTTTCGCGGGCATTGATCTGCAAGGCGGCGATCAGTTGGCGATCGATTTCGTCAAGAACGGGTGGGCGAATGTCAGGCAAGGGGCGTCTCCAGCGGCACAGATCAGTGGATTGGCATGTTACAGGCACCGCTCGCACAACGGATGCCTGATCCGTATTCAGTACCGTTCAGGACATTTTCAGCTGCGACAATTTGCCATAAGTAACTAGGTAGTACATCATTTCTCAATTGTCACACTTGGGGAAAATGACTGACATGAATAATTCTGGGGCTGCCGGCGGCAGCCAATGGTTGCTGCGGGGGCTGGGTGTCCTGATTGCCTTGATCGGGCTCGGCCTTGCCGGTGGTGGTGCTTACCTGATCTCACTGGGCGGAAGCTGGTACTTCCTGCTGATGGGGTTGGCGATGCTGGTTTCCGGGCTGATGATCGCTCGCCTTAAACCGCAAGGGGCGTGGCTGTATGGCCTGGCGCTGATCCTGACCGCGCTTTGGGCCGTGTGGGACACCGGTTTCGAGTACTGGCCGCTGGTCTCGCGCGTGCTGACATTTGCCGTGATCGGACTGGTTGTCGCCCTGATCTATCCCACGCTGGTGCGGGCTTCCGGCGCAGCGGCGGGGCGTGGCGCTTATGGCCTGGCAGGCATTCTGGGCGTCGGCGTGGTTGCAACACTGGCCTATATGTTCGTGCCAACTCACGTGGTCAAGGCCACGAGTGAACCATCGGTGACACCGGTGACACCGGGTACCGAGCAGAAGGACTGGGCTCATTGGGGCAATACGACGGCGGGCAACCGCTTCGCTGCACTGGACCAGATCAACAAGGGCAATATCGGCAAGCTGCAGGTGGCCTGGACTTTCCGCACCGGTGACCTGCCGCAAAGCACCGGCGCAGGCGCGGAAGACCAGAACACGCCGCTGCAGATCGGCGACACCCTCTACACCTGCACGGCGTACGGCAAAGTCTTCGCACTCGACGCTGACACGGGTGCACAGCGCTGGAAGTTCGATCCGCAAGGCACTGCGCCGAACTGGCAACGCTGCCGAGGCCTGGGATATTCAGAAACCCCTGCGGCCCCGGACAATCAGCCAGCGGCCTGTACGAAACGTCTGTTTCTACCGACCGGTGATGCGCGTCTTATTGCAATCAATGCCGAGACCGGCAAACCGTGTGAAGAGTTTGGCATCAAGGGAACGGTCGATCTCACAACCGACATGGGCGAAGTAAAACCGGGCTACTACCAGCAAACCTCGACACCTTTGGTGGCCGGTGATGTGGTGATTGTCGGTGGTCGCGTGGCGGACAACTATTCCACCGGCGAGCCGCCAGGGGTGGTTCGTGCGTATGACGTGCGCAGTGGCGAGCTGGTGTGGGCGTGGGATCCGGGTAACCCGAACACGACCAAACGCCCTCCAGCGGGGGAGACTTATACCCGCGGCACCCCGAACGTCTGGTCGGCGATGTCCTACGACGCCAAGCTGGGTCTGGTTTACTTGCCGACCGGCAATGCCACTCCGGACTTCTTCGGCGGTCAGCGCACCGAATTCGATGACAAGTGGAACTCGTCCATCGTCGCTATCGACGTGAAAACTGGCCAAGTGCGCTGGCACTTCCAGACCACTCACCACGACTTGTGGGACTTCGACCTGCCTGCGCAACCGTTGCTGTACGACGTGCCGGATGACAAGGGCGTCATGCAGCCTGCGTTGGCACAGGTCACCAAGCAGGGCGAGATCTTCCTGCTCAACCGTGCAACCGGCGTGCCGATCGCCCGTGTTGAAGAGCGTCCGGTGCCGCAAGGTAACGTGCCCGGTGAGCGTTATTCGCCGACCCAGCCGTTCTCGGTCGATATGCCGTCGATTGGTAATCAGAAACTGACCGAATCGGACATGTGGGGCGCCACGCCGTTCGACCAGTTGATGTGCCGGATTCAGTTCAAGGGCATGCGCCACGAGGGCGTGTATACCCCGCCTGGCCTTGATCGTGCGTTGCAATTCCCGGGATCCTTGGGCGGCATGAACTGGGGCAGTGTGTCGGTGGACCCGAACACCCATTACATGTTCGTCAACGACATGCGCCTGGGTCTGGCCAACTACATGATCCCCCGCGACAAGATCGCTGCGGGTGCCAGTGGTATCGAAATGGGCGTGGTACCGCAGGAAGGCACGCCGTTTGGGGCGATGCGCGAACGTTTCCTTTCGGCGGCCGGCATTCCTTGCCAGAAACCACCGTTCGGCACGATGTCCGCCATCGACCTCAAGACCCACAAGCTGGTCTGGCAAGTGCCGGTTGGCACCGTTCAGGACACCGGCCCGCTGGGGATTCGCATGCACTTGCCGATCCCGATCGGCATGCCGACCCTTGGCGCGTCGCTGGCCACCCAGTCCGGTTTGCTGTTCTTCGCGGGAACCCAGGATTTTTACCTGCGTGCTTTCGATACCGGCAACGGCAACGAGATCTGGAAAACCCGTTTGCCGGTTGGCAGCCAGTCCGGGCCGATGACGTATGTTTCGCCGAAGACCGGGAAGCAGTACATCTTGCTCACCGTGGGTGGCGCGCGTCAGTCGCCGGATCGGGGGGACTATGTGATTGCGTATGCGTTGCCTGAGTAAAGGTTGAATCGCAGACACGAAAAGCCGCGCCATTGCGCGGCTTTTTGCTGGGCGAAAAAGAGGGTGTAAAAATCGACTAGGATTGAGGCAGGCGAAGGTGCGAGGTGAAGGGCATGACAACAACGCTACCTACCGCAGTACGCGACCGTGCGTTGCAAGTTGCCCAACACGAAATGGGACACTACGTCGTGGCCCGCGCGCTGGGATTTGAAACGGGCGGTGTGACCCTGATGGTGACGAGAGACTTGAGGCATAAAGGTGGCGCTTCCATTGGCTTGGTGCGGCCAATTGCGTCGATGGACGCCATGAAGGAACATTTGGGCGCCCGGATGATGGTTCTCCTGGCTGGCGCGATGGCGCAAACACTGCCTTCAAAACCTTCAGCCGCCAAGCGCGTCGATAAGCCCAAAGCCACAGCCATCCTTAAAGGTGAGCAGGGTGCTGAGCAGGATTACGCAAAAATCAGGGAGCTTCAGCATCTGCTGCGCAACATCGCCTACCCGCAAACCATTCCTGCGTCGGGCGAGCGCATAGAGGCGCAGCTTAAAGCGATGACTGATCGGCTGTGGTTTCGGACTCAGGAAATCATCGAAGATCAGGCCGATACGATATCGGAACTGGCAGTGACGCTGGTGGACGCGATGACTCTGGTGGAGCAATGGGGGCGAGCGGCGGATACGTATGAGGTTGTGTACACCGGGCCGATGCTGGAGCGGCTGCGCGCGGTGCAAGCCATCCCTTCGTCCAGTGTTTGGACTGACAGTTGCCGTGATGTTGTTCAGCGCTGCAAATAACAAACACAACCAAACGTCAGACACGAAAAAGCCGCGCAATTGCGCGGCTTTTTTGTTTGGTGGGCCCACACGGACTTGAACCGTGGACCAAAGGATTATGAGTCCTCTGCTCTAACCAACTGAGCTATAGGCCCTCAGTAGGTCGCGGATTATAACGACGGTTTCTCTGCTGTGCTATCCGAAAAGTCTGAAACTGCTATACGAAGAAACGTCTCGGCGAATTCGTCCGGTGGAAGTGGCAGGCTGACGATGTAGCCCTGGATCTGTTCGCAACCTTCCGCCGCGAGGAAGTGTTGCTGCGCCTGCGTCTCGACGCCCTCGGCGATCACGGTGAATTGCATGCTGCTTCCCAAGGCAATGATTGCTCGCACGATCGCCACGTCGTGGGGGTCATCAGGCAGGCCCCGGACGAAAGACTGATCGATTTTCAGGATGTCCAGGGGTAGGCGTTTGAGATAACTCAGGGACGAATAACCGGTTCCGAAATCATCAATCGCCAGCTGCACACCCAGGTATTTTAGTTGATGCAGCACGGCCAAGGCTTCTTCGGCCTGGCTCATGATGAAGTTTTCGGTAATTTCCAGTTGCAATAGATCGGGTCTGAGCCGGTTGTCCTTGAGCAGTTGCTCGATGCGTCCCAGCAGGTTTGGCTGGCGCAGTTGTGCACCCGCGAGGTTGACCGACAGCGGGCCCAAGGGCTGGTAGACCTGGTTCCATTCGAACATCTGTCGGCAGGCGGTTTCGAGCACCCAGTCGCCGATTTGCAGGATCATGCCGTTTTCTTCGGCCAGCGGAATGAAGTGTTCCGGCGGTACATCGCCGAAAGTTGGATGACGCCAGCGAATGAGCGCTTCGGCCCCGACCAGGCGATGGTCGTCGAGGCTGATTTTCGGTTGGTAATGGAGGTGCAGCTCGTTGCGCTCGATGGCGCGTCGCAGTTCGTGTTCCAGCGCCACGCGTTCGCTGGCTTGAGCGGTGAGGTCGCGTGTGTAACTTTCAACCCTGTTGCGACCCTTTGCCTTCGAGCGGTACATCGCGGCGTCGGCGTTTTTGACCAGCGTGGCGACGTCGCAGCCGTCCTGTGGATACAGGCTGGTGCCGATACTGGCGCTGATGAAAAACTCGTGCTCACCGGCCTGGAAAGGGGCGGCGAAGCAATTCAGCAGTTTATTGGCAATGTTATCGGCGTCGCTGGACTGTTGCAGGCCGGGAAGCAGGATGATGAATTCGTCGCCTCCCAGTCGCGCCACGGTGTCGATGTCGCGCAGCTGCTCTTTCAATCGAACGGCAATGCCTTTGAGCAGCAAGTCGCCGACCGGATGACCAAGGCTGTCATTGATGTGTTTGAAGCGATCCAGATCGAGGAAAAGCACGGCGCCCTGACCGCCGTTTTCTTGTTGATTGTTGAGTGCGGTGAGCAGTCGGCTTTCGAACAGTGTGCGATTGGGCAGCCCGGTCAACGGATCGTGGTGCGCCTGGTAGTCGAGCTTGGCCTGGGCATGCTTGAGGCTGGAGATGTCCGCAAACACGGCGACAAAGTGAGTAATGAATTTGTCCCGGTTGCGCACCGCGCTGATCGTTAGCCAGCTCGGGTACAGCTCGCCATTTTTGCGCCGGTTGGAAATCTCGCCCTGCCAATGCCCTTCGGCGGTGAGTTGATGCCACATTGCGGCATAGAAAGCACTGTCGTGCAGGCCTGAGGCGAGCAGGCGAGGGGTGTGGCCCAATGCTTCGCTTTCGCTGTAGCCCGTTATTTCGGTAAACGCGCGATTGACCGCGCTGATGTGCTGCTGGGTGTCGGTGATCAACACACCTTCGGCGGTGCTTTCGAATACGGTGGCGGCCTGTTGCAGTTTTTCCTGCATGAGGTGGCGCTCGGTGATGTCCCGGGCGATGGTAAGCATGCAGTCTTCATTGCCGATCGGCAGCGGGCGACTGGACACTTCGCAGAGACGGATTTGCCCATCGCTGCGGCGGATGTGGCAACTGAAGTCACGGACGAAGCCGTCTCGCTTGAGCAAATCGAGCATCTGCTTGCGCTCGTTGAGGTTGACCCAGATCCCGAGCTCCAGAGACGACCTGTCTACCGACATCGCGCTGTTGAAACCGGTAATGCGGCTGAAGCCGTCGTTGACTTCCAGAAGCAAGCCGTCGCTTTGACGCGACAGTAGTAATCCGTCCGGGGACGCATGGAAGGCCTTGGCAAATTTCTCTTCGGAGATTTGCAGTTGCTGCTGCGTTTCCTTGAGTTGGCTGATGTCACGCACGACCACGACCAGTGCCGGGGTTGTAACCAGATCGAACGGTTCGGCCGAGATCAGGCCGGTAAACACCTGGCCATTGTTGCGGCGAAAGGGCATTTCCAGGTTGCGAATGCTACCGGCCTGCAACCGCTGCAGCAGTCCCGGGCCGACGCCGGGAATGCCCCAGATGTTCAGGTCGGTGGCCGTCTGGCCGATGACTTCTTGAGCGGTGAGGCCGATCTGTTCTTCGAACGCCTCGTTGACCTCCATCAGGCAGCCGTCGGAGAGTCGCGCAATCACCAGGATGTCGGGGCATTGCTGGAACACCGAAGCAAATTTCTGCTCCGAGAGGCGCAAGGCTTCTTCGGTGCGCTTGGCGTCACTGATGTCGATCATCAAGCCGCGCAGGACCGGTTCATGGCCATGTTCGATCAAGCTGACAATATCGCGCACCCACAGGCACCTGCCGTCAGCGGTGATTACCCGGTAATCCACCGTGTGATCGCGACCGGCCAATACTTCGTGATCGCAGAAGGTTTGAGTGCGGGTAAGGTCGGCGGGGTGAATGATGCTGCGCCAGAAGCCCGGAATCAGCCAGTGGGACAGTGGGTAACCGAGCAAGTCTTCGGCATGGGGCGACACGTAGCTGTAGGTGAAGTCGCTGATGCGCGCTTCCCAGGCAATCGCGGAAAGGCTCTCCACCAGCCCGCGGTAGTGGTACTCGCTGCTACGCAGTTCCTGTTCCAGATCGACGCGCCTGGCGATTTCCGAGCTGAGTCGGCGGTTGATACGGATCACCATGGCCAGCACGGTGATTAGCAACAGCAGTCCCGGCAGGCCATACACCAGCAGATCTGACCAGAAAGTCCGGTGATCGAGGACGTTGCCTACCCAGTGTTCCTGAATGGCACTGATTTCAGACGGGGACATGTCTGCCAGGACTTTGTCCAGAATGCCGACCAGTACCTTGTTGTCCTTGGGTACGGCCATTGCCAGTTGGTAGCGGTAGGGGGTCTCGCCACTGACATAGAGGCCTTCAAGCTTGAGCTGACGCAGGCTCCAGACGCTGGAGGCGAGATCGCCGACCACCGCGTCTACTTCGTCGGTCGCCAGTGCCTGCAATGCCGAGCTGACGTTGGGCATCGCCACCAGATTCAGGTCGGGATGATGATTGCGCAGCAGTTCGTGAGGGGCATAGTTCTCGACGACGGCAATTTTCAGTCCGTACAGGTCCTCGATTTTGCGTGGTTGGGCGCCGCCGACGTGGGCAAGGATGACGATCGGGAAGTCCAGGTAAGGGCGGGTGAACGACAGATAGGTCTGGCGTTCCGGAGTCGACATGATGCCTGGCAACAGATCGATTTTGCCTTGTTTGACCTGCTCCAGAACGACTGTCCAGTTAACGGGCTCGATGGGGGTGAGCTTGATGGACAGGCGTTGGCGGATCATGTCGATATAGTCCGCTGCAAGGCCCTGGTAACGGCCCTGGTCGTCGCGGTACTCAAAGGGTGGCCATGACGCATCTACACCCAGACGCAGGTCTGGGTGGGCCGTCAGCCAGCTACGTTCTTCGTCGGTCAGAGTCAGCGCGCCAGCCGTTGCGGTCCAGGTCATCAGCGACAGCAAAAAAAGCACGGTCGGCAGTCTGGGCATAACGGTCTCGTTATGGCTCGGGGGAATGTTTCGAGTGTAGACGGGCAATTCGGCGGGAGGGAGGCGCGGGGGATTTAATCTGCATAAAGCAAAACCCCCGGCCTGGGCCGGGGGTTTTGTTGTCACTCGTCGAGGAAGGAGCGCAAATGCTCGCTTCTCGTCGGGTGGCGCAGCTTGCGCAGCGCCTTGGCTTCGATCTGACGAATCCGTTCACGGGTCACGTCGAACTGCTTACCAACCTCCTCGAGGGTGTGGTCGGTATTCATGTCGATACCGAAGCGCATGCGCAGGACCTTGGCTTCACGGGCAGTGAGGCCGGACAGTACTTCGCGAGTCGCTTCTTTAAGGCTCTCAACGGTGGCGACATCGATTGGCGACTGCATGGTCGAGTCTTCGATGAAGTCACCCAGATGGGAGTCTTCGTCATCACCGATCGGGGTTTCCATGGAGATCGGCTCTTTAGCGATCTTCAATACCTTGCGGATCTTGTCCTCAGGCATTTCCATGCGTTCGCCCAGCTCTTCCGGGGTCGGTTCGCGACCCATTTCCTGCAACATCTGCCGGGAAATGCGGTTGAGCTTGTTGATCGTCTCGATCATGTGCACCGGAATACGGATGGTGCGGGCCTGGTCGGCGATCGAGCGAGTGATCGCCTGACGGATCCACCAGGTGGCATAAGTCGAGAACTTGTAGCCGCGACGGTATTCGAACTTGTCTACCGCTTTCATCAAACCGATGTTGCCTTCCTGAATCAGATCGAGGAATTGCAGGCCACGGTTGGTGTACTTCTTGGCGATGGAGATCACCAGACGCAAGTTCGCTTCTACCATCTCTTTCTTCGCGCGGCGGGCCTTGGCCTCACCGATCGACATGCGACGGTTGATGTCCTTGATCTCGGCGATCGTCAAACCGGTTTCGGTTTGCAGCGCGGTCAGCTTTTGCTGGCAACGAATGATGTCCGGCTGCAGGCGACCAATGGCTTCAGCGTATTTGCTTTTGCCTTTGGCCAGCGCATCGGTCCAGCTTTCGTCAACTTCGTTGCCCGGGAACTGGCGCAGGAAGTCGGCACGTGGCATGCGAGCATCACGAACACAAAGCTGCATGATCGCGCGCTCTTGCTGACGCAGACGATCCAGGGCACTGCGAACACGCTCGACCAGGCCTTCGAATTGCTTCGGAACCAGTTTGATCGGCATGAACAGCTCAGCCAGAAGCACCAGCTCGGCGATTGCCAGCTTGTTACCACGACCGTGCTTTTTCAGCGCCTTGCGGGTGATTTCCATCTGATCGGAGACAGCGCCAAAACGCTGTGCTGCGATGACCGGATCCGGACCGCTTTCGGCTTCTTCTTCGTCATCAGTCGTTGCTTCGGCGTCATCGTCTTCGGTGTCGTCGTCCGCTTTCACGGCTTTCGGATCGACAGGCGGTGGCACTTCTGCAGCAGGCGGCGCAATGCCGTCGTCCGGGTCGATATAACCGCTCAGGACGTCGGACAGGCGGCCACCTTCGGTGGTGACGCGAGTGTATTCGGAGAGAATATGGTCAACCGTGCCAGGGAAGTGCGCAATTGCGCCCATCACTTCGCGGATGCCCTCTTCAATACGTTTGGCGATTTCGATTTCGCCTTCACGTGTGAGGAGCTCTACCGTACCCATTTCACGCATGTACATGCGCACTGGGTCGGTGGTGCGACCAATGTCGGTCTCGACCGCTGCCAACGCTGCTGCTGCCTCTTCGGCCGCGGCTTCGTCGGTATCGGCGTCGGCCAGCATAAGGGAATCCTTATCTGGCGCAACCTCGAATACGTTGATCCCCATGTCGTTGATCATGCGGATGATGTCTTCCACCTGTTCCGGATCTGAAATATCCTCCGGCAGGTGGTCGTTGACCTCCGCGTAAGTCAGGTAGCCCTGCTCACGACCAAGTGTGATCAACTCTTTGATACGAGACTGCTGTTGCGCTTTTCCGGACATAACACCCTATCCACTGAAGGTCTTGGCGGGCAAAAAACAAGCCGAGGATTATACCTGAGCTATGACCTCACGCGCCAGTTGAGGTCGGGTTTGATACAGCCATATTGCGTTTTAATAGGTCGCGCATCTGATTTGCGATCTGATTTGCTTCCTCTGCACTCAATCCTGGCTGCCTGGCTTTTCTGATGAGTGCTTCCAGGCTATCCGTGTGTTGAGCTGCCGATAACCTAGTAATGGTGTCTAAAAACTGTTGTTCAAGGTTGTCGCCATCAATCAGCCATTCCTTTTCCGCTAATGCCTTGAGCAATCGCCCCTGTTCGGTCCCGTGCCAGCGGGCCATCAACTGAATTGAGTTTAGCTTAGGATTTTTTTGCACGGCCCCGATAAGGGCGACCAGCAACTGTGCGTATGTGTTGCTTTCATTGGCGAAGTGGTCGGCGGTTTCTACCCTGCCAGCCAGATCGGGATGATGAATAAGGGTGCGCAGCGCGATCAGCGTCGGGGCTTCCACCGCAATTGGCGTGCGTGGCGCGCGGGGTTGATCACGATCGCCGCCGCGTTTGCCATTCTTGTCCCAAGGCTTCTTGTCCCACTTTTTGCCGCCAGCGCCGGGTTTTTTCGGCGTCCATTCCTGCTGCGGCGCGTACATGTCTTGCGCTTGCGGCTGATGGTAGTCGCTGTAGTCAGGCATGACATCGTAATCGATGCCCGGATCGTAGGCCGGCGGCGCATCTTGCGGTGCGCTTTGCACCAGCTGGCTGACCGCTTCGCCACTGAGACCGGTAATTTCGGTCAGGCGCTGACGCATCAGGATGCGCAGGTTTGCACCCGGCACCTTGTCGATCAGCGGTGCAGCGAGGGTGGCCATGTGGGCCTTGCCTTCAAGCGAGCGTGGGTCCGACTCTTCGGTCAACTGCTGAAAAAAGTAATCGGCCAGCGGTTGAGCGTGCTGATTGATGCGAGCCCGGAACGCGTCAGTGCCTTCGGAGCGAACCAGGGTGTCCGGGTCTTCGCCCTCGGGCAGGAAAAGAAAGCGAGCGCGACGTCCGTCCTGCAGGCACGGCAGCGTCGCTTCCAGTGCACGCCAGGCAGCATTGCGGCCAGCCTGGTCGCCATCGAAGCAAAACAGCACGTTGGGTACGACGCGAAACAGTCGCTTCAAGTGCTCTTCGCTGGTGGCGGTGCCCAGGGTGGCGACGGCGTTGCGCAGGCCTTGTTGGGCGAGGGCAATAACGTCCATGTAGCCTTCGACAACAATGATTTCGTCCAGGTTGCGGTTGTTCTTGCGCGCTTCATAAAGGCCGTAGAGCTCCTGGCCTTTATGGAAGACCGGGGTCTCTGGAGAGTTCAGGTACTTCGGTTTGTCGTCGCCCAATACCCGGCCGCCGAACGCGATGATGCGCCCCCGGCTATCGCGAATCGGGAACATGACGCGATCGCGAAAGCGGTCATAGCGTTTGCCGGTTTCGGCGTTCTCGATCAATAGGCCGGCGTCGACCATGGCTTTCTGTTGCAGGGTATCGCTGCTCAAGTGTTTGAACAGATTGTCCCAGCCGGGTGGCGCGAAGCCGAGACCGAAGTCCCGTGCGATCTCGCCCGTCAATCCACGTCCCTTCAAGTAATCCACAGCGGCTTTGCGCGATGGATGGCTTTTGAGTGCCTGACGATAAAAGTCGGCAGCGGCGGTGAGCAGTGGGTACAGGGGGGAGTCGGTTGGCTGTCGCGGTTTATGCGGTCGGCCACTTTCTTCTCGGGGTATTTCCATGCCCGCGGCTTTGGCCAGTTCTTCGACAGCCTGGATGAAGTCCAGGTTGTCGTGGTCCATCATGAAGCCGAGTGCATTGCCGCCAGCGCCGCAGCCGAAGCAATAATAGAACTGCTTGTCGGGACTGACGCTGAAGGAGGGGGTTTTCTCTTTGTGGAACGGGCAGCAGGCGGTGTAGTTCTTGCCGGCTTTTTTCATTTGCAGGCGCGAGCTGACTACATCGACGATGTCGGTGCGGTTCAGAAGGTCGTCAATGAAGCTCTGGGGAATTAGCCCGGCCATGGCGTTCTCGTCATCTGCGATGAAGTGGATCCAAAACTTACGACGAACGAGCGTGGTTCGTTGCTTGAGACGCGCAAGGTTGGCGGCTCAAACGGTGTCGTTTGCGTAATCGCTGTCGGGAAGTGTATCTGCCGAAAATCCACTGACGTTAGTACCAATCAGTATTCGACTTTTTGAAAGTATTGCGCTGAACTCCGCAACGGCCAGTCAATGGCCTCGGATAGCTCATAAGCGGGCACGCAAGAAGGTGCCTTGGGCTGATCGTCGTGAGAGGAATCAGTGGGTGTGCTCGTCAGTAGCCTTGGAAGGCTCGTCAGAAAAGACGTGCACCGCTGGCAAAAGAGCCAGGTCTGACGCTGTGAAGCAGATTTGTCTAGGTCGCGTCTGCGACTTTGACGGTGAAGCATCAAGCGTTTTCCGCAAATGCCATAAGCCCGGCTGAGGGCCGGGCTTGGCAGAAGCTTGCTACGAACGTCTGTGTATTAGTACAGGCGAACGGCGCGGCGCTGTTCGCGCTGAACTTTCTTCGCGTGACGCTTAACAGCGGCTGCTGCTTTGCGCTTACGCTCAGAAGTTGGCTTCTCATAAAATTCGCGGCTACGAACTTCAGCCAGTACACCGGCTTTTTCGCAGGAGCGCTTGAAACGACGCAGAGCTACGTCGAAGGGTTCGTTCTCTTTTACTTTGACGGCTGGCATCCAGAGCTACCTTCATTCATTACCGGGGTCAACATCCTCGCGGCAAAAGAGCACTTGAAGACGTCGGTTTTTAAGGGTTGCGGATGTTAACCCCTCATCGCTCGGAATGCAAAGCCTCTGATCGAAAACCGCTGGTCGGGGCATCGCGTGGGGACTATTATGCGCGCCTTCGAATTCAGCCTAAACAAGGCGCAAACCCATGCTAGTACTGGGATTAGAGACCTCTTGCGACGAAACTGGTGTCGCACTTTACGACAGTGAGCGCGGTTTGTTGGCCGACGCGCTGTTTAGCCAGATTGACCTGCATCGTGCCTATGGCGGTGTGGTGCCGGAGCTGGCCTCGCGTGATCACGTCAAGCGCATGCTGCCCTTGATTCGCCAGGTGTTGGCAGAGGCGGGCTGTGTGCCTACCGAGATCGACGCCATCGCTTATACCGCGGGTCCTGGCCTGGTGGGTGCCTTGCTCGTGGGTGCTTCGTGCGCCCAGGCGTTGGCCTTTGCCTGGGGCATTCCAGCGTTGGGCGTGCACCACATGGAAGGTCACTTGCTGGCGCCCATGCTGGAGGCGCAGCCCCCCCAATTTCCGTTCGTCGCTTTGTTGGTGTCGGGCGGTCATACGCAGTTGGTTCAGGTCGACGGAATCGGTCAATACACCCTGTTGGGCGAGACTCTTGACGACGCCGCTGGTGAAGCCTTCGACAAAACCGCGAAGATGATGGGCCTCAATTATCCGGGTGGGCCGGAAATTGCGCGCCTGGCGGAGCAGGGAGTAGCAGGACGTTTCACTTTCCCGCGTCCGATGTGCGACCGACCGGGTCTGGCTTTCAGTTTCAGTGGTCTGAAAACCTTCGCCCTGAACACGTGGCAGCAGTGTGTCAGTGCCGGGGACGACAGTGATCAAGCCCGTTGCGACATCTCGCTGGCGTTCCAGCAGGCCGTGGTGGAGACTTTGACCATCAAGTGCAAGCGTGCCCTGAAACAGGCGGGTATGAAGCGTCTGGTGATCGCTGGAGGCGTCAGCGCCAACAAGGCCCTGCGCACTTCGCTGGAAAAGATGCTCGGCGACTTGAAAGGCGATGTGTTTTACGCGCGTCCGGAGTTTTGTACCGACAACGGGGCGATGATCGCGTTTGCCGGTTGCCAGCGACTGCAAGCCGGCCAGCACGAAAGTCTGGCGATCAGCGTGCAGGCGCGGTGGCCGATGGAGCAGTTGTCGCCACTCTGATGAGCGGTACTCATGCGCGGCATTTAAAAATGCCGTTCGCGCCCGGCAAACAGGTCGCGTAGATTGCCGCGGTGACGCCAGACAATCAGCCCGGTGAGCACGCTCATGGGCAGCAATGCCGCCGGCTCTTGCCAGGCGAGCAGGGGCAGGGTTAGCGGTGTGGCGATCAGTGCCGCCAGTGAGCTGGTACGGGTCAGGTAGAACGTCAGGAGCCACGCACAAACCGCCAGCAACGCGGCGGGCGGGTAGAGGCCCAACAGCATGCCGGCAGCGGTGGCGACGCCTTTGCCGCCACGAAAGCGGAAATACATCGGGAACAGATGACCGATGACGGCGCAGATGCCGATCCAGGCCTGTTCTTGCAGTGAAAGGCCTGCAAGACTTGCGATCAGTACTGGCAGCAAGCCTTTGCAGAGGTCGCCCAGCAAGGTCAGCACGGCGAGTTTTTTGCCCGCCAGGCGCAACATATTGGTGGCGCCGGCATTGCCTGAGCCACTCATTCGCGGATCGGGGTTACCGGTCAGGCGGCTGAGCAAAATGGCGAAGGACAGCGAGCCGAGCAGGTAGGCGAAAGTCGCCAGTAACCAAAACATGCTAACTATTCCGGGCGAGGACGCCCTGATTCTAACGGCGCATTGCGCCCTTGTCGTGCAGCGGAGAGAAGTGCTTGGACAGAGTGTTTATCGAGGGCCTGGAAGTCGACACCGTGATTGGTGCCTACGACTGGGAACGAGGCATCCGACAGTGCTTGCGTCTTGATCTGAGTTTTGCCTGGGACAACCGCCCTGCTGCCGCCGGTGACGACCTGACCTTGGCACTTGATTACGCCAGCGTCTCGTCGCGCATTCAGGCGTTTGCCGAGCAGGCTCAGTTTCAGTTGGTCGAAACCTTCGCCGAGCGCCTGGTTGAAGTATTGATGAGTGAATTCAAGATCACTTGGGTGCGCCTCAAGCTGACCAAGCCTGGTGCGGTTCCCGCTGCCAAAGGTGGTGTGGGCGTGGAGATCGAGCGCGGATGTCGCTGACTCAGGTGTATCTCGGGCTCGGTAGCAATATCGAGCGCGAAACCCATCTACGGGCGGGTCTGGATGCGCTCGCTGGTTTTCTGGTGGATATCCGCTGCTCGGCAGTCTTCGAAAGCCAGCCGGTGGGGATCAAGAGCGGGCCATTTTTCAACTTCGTAGTTTCGGCGTTTACCGACCTGCCGTTGATGGAGCTTGATCGACGGCTGAAATTCATCGAGGCGGACAATGGTCGCTACGCACCGGACCGCAAGGGTTTGCCCCTGGACATCGATGTGTTGCTGTTCGGCGACCTGGTAGGCAACTTCGATGGCTTGATCCTGCCGCGAGCAGAAATCCTGAAAAATGCCTTCGTGCTGTGGCCCTTGTCGCTCATTGCCGCGGATCGCGTGCATCCGGGCGTAGGCAAAAGCTTTGCGACGTTGTGGCGCGAGGCGCAGATCGATCAAGTGTTGGCGCCAGTGGCATTCGAGTGGCGCGGTGAGCAGCTGACCCCCTTAGAATTGCTGTGACGCTATCGCAGGCAAGCCCGCTTCCACAAGGTCGACACCGTACCTGCGGGAGCGGGCAAGCCCGCGATGCTTTTCAAGCCGAGGCGGCTTCCTTGTAAGCCTTGAGCGCTTTCAAACGCTCGCGCTTGATCGCTTCCCCCAGCTCTGGTCCCTTGAATCCTTTCTCCAGCAACGGTTGAACGGCCACACTTCTGGCGGCAGTTGCCGCGCCACGCAAATAATCCGCTTGTGGATAACTTCTCTGCTCCAGACCTTTGCGTCCTCGAGCGTCCATCTCGCACGCCGCTATAAACTCTTCGAACCGCTGTGGTCGCCGATAGACGTCAAAGCTTTGCAGTAACTCCAGCAAGGTCGAAGGCTTCAGTTCCAAAGCGCGATGACCATGGGTGTGATATTGGCCCACCAACAGCGCCAGCTCCTGGCAGTCTCGCGGCGCTTTGAAGCGTTGGTTAACCGCTTTTATCAGCTTCAGGCCCGTGTGCTCGTGGGCGATGTGGCGCGGCCATTCTTCCTCTGGCGTCAGACCTTTGCCCAGATCATGCAGCAGGCAAGCCCAACGCACCGTAAGCGGTTGCTTGTGGAGGGCCGATTGCTCAAGGACGCTGAGCGTATGTGCGCCCGTGTCGATTTCCGGGTGATGAACTTCAGGCTGCGGTACACCAAACAATGCATCGACCTCAGGCATCAGGACCTTGAGCGCGCCGCATTCGCGCAGTACTTCGATGAATACTTGCGGCTGGTCTTCCATCAGGGCGCGGGAAATTTCCTTCCAGCTGCGTTCGGCGGTCAAGGCTTCCAGCTCGCCGGACTCGCTGAGCTGACGCATCAACTCCAAAGTCTCAGGCGCGACGGTAAAGCCCAGCGCCGCGTAACGGGCGGCAAAGCGGGCAACGCGCAACACACGAAGGGGATCTTCGGCAAACGCCGGGGAAACGTGGCGTAGCAGGCGCTCTTTTAAGTCTTTTTGACCTTGGTAAGGATCCGTCAGATTTTGCTGGTCGTCTTCGGCCATCGCGTTAATTGTCAGGTCGCGGCGAATCAGATCTTCTTCAAGGGTAACTTCGGGGCTGGCATGGAAGGTGAAGCCGCCATAGCCGCGTCCGCTCTTGCGTTCTGTGCGAGCAAGCGCATATTCCTCGCCGGTTTTTGGATGAAGAAAAACCGGAAAATCAGATCCCACCGGCCGAAAACCCTTGGCGAGCATTTCCTCGGTGGTGGCCCCGACGACAACCCAATCGATGTCGGTGACAGGTTTGCCCAGCAGGCGGTCACGTACTGCACCACCGACTTTATAAATCTGCATAAAAAACCTCCGTTAGCTCGACAGGATAACCTTTGCGTCGAGCTAACGGAGGCCGAAACCGGTTCAAAGATGAATGACAGCCAAGTCCAGACGGCCATAATCACTTTCGGAATGCTCACCTTTTGGCGGCACGTGGTGGGTTTTCGTCACTTGATCCCCTTGCAGGGTTTCCAGGTGTATATCGAAGCCCCAGAGCCGATGCAGATGCTTGAGCACTTCCTCGGTCGATTCTCCCAAAGGCTTGCGGTCGTGCTGCTGATGACGCAGCGTCAAGGAGCGATCACCGCGCCGATCGATGCTGTAGATCTGCACATTGGGCTCCCGATTACCCAGGTTGTACTGCGCTGCCAGGGTTTCGCGAATAGTGCGATAGCCTCCTTCGTCATGAATGGCGGGAACCAGAAGATCGTCTTTCTGGTCATCGTCAAGAATGCTGAAGAGCTTCAGGTCGCGAATCACTTTCGGCGACAGGTACTGCAGGATGAAGCTCTCGTCCTTGAAGCTGCTCATGGCGAATTTGATGCTCGACAGCCAGTCCGTACCGGCAATCTCCGGGAACCAGCGATAGTCCTCCTCCGTTGGGCTTTCGCACATGCGCCGAATGTCCCTGTACATGGCAAAACCCAATGCGTAAGGGTTGATGCCGCTGTAGTAAGGGCTGTCGAATCCCGGTTGCATGACCACACTTGTGTGTGAAGTCAGAAACTCCATCATGAAACCGTCGGTGACAAGACCTTCGTCATACAGGTCATTCATCAACGTGTAGTGCCAGAACGTGGCCCAGCCTTCGTTCATGACCTGAGTCTGGCGTTGCGGATAAAAATACTGGGCGATCTTGCGCACGATTCGCACGATTTCCCGCTGCCATGGCTCAAGCAGTGGAGCGTGTTTTTCGATGAAATACAGGATATTTTCCTGAGGTTCGGCGGGGAAGCGTGCGTTATCCTTGTCGCTGTATTTGTCCGCGCCTTTTGGAATCGTGCGCCACAGATCGTTGATCTGCTTCTGCAAATGTTCCTCACGGTCCTTTTGCCGGCGGCGTTCCTCTTCCGCTGATATCGGATAGGGGCGCTTGTAGCGGTCCACGCCGTAGTTCATCAATGCATGGCAAGAGTCCAGCAGGTCCTCGACAGCATCGATGCCATGGCGCTCTTCGCACTGCATGATGTATTGCTTGGCAAACACGAGGTAATCAATGATCGAGCTGGCGTCCGTCCAGGTGCGGAACAGGTAGTTGCCTTTGAAAAAGCTGTTGTGCCCGTAGCAGGCATGCGCAACCACCAACGCCTGCATGCAGATTGTGTTTTCTTCCATCAGATAAGCGATGCACGGGTCTGAGTTGATTACGATTTCATACGCGAGCCCCATCTGGCCTCGACTGTAGGATTTCTCGGTGCTCAGGAAGTGTTTGCCATAGGACCAGTGGTGGTAACCCAGTGGCATACCTACCGAGGCATAGGCATCCATCATCTGCTCAGCAGTGATCACTTCGATCTGGTTAGGGTACGTATCGAGTGCGTAGCGAGCCGCAATACGACTGATTTCACGGTCGTAGGCCTGAATCAGCTCGAACGTCCATTCGGAGCCGGTGGAAATGGGTTGGCGCTTCTGCTCTTTGGCGGTCATGTCACTAACCTGCGCTGGAAGAGTTCACGGAAGACCGGATAGATATCGCCGGCCGAGACCAGTTGTTGCTGGGCAAACGTTTCAGAAAAGGCTTCGGCTATCCGTTCGTATTCGAACCACAGAGCCTGATGTTCGCGTGGGGTGATCTCGACGTAAGTGTAGTACTGCACGAACGGCATGATCTGGTTGATCAGAATGTCGCGGCAGATCGGTGAGTCGTCATTCCAGTTGTCACCGTCCGAAGCCTGAGCGGCGTAGATGTTCCACTCATTGCTTGGATAGCGCTCGGCCATGATCTCCTGCATCAGTTTCAAGGCGCTGGAGACGATGGTGCCGCCGGTTTCCCGCGAGTAGAAGAATTCCTCCTCGTCCACTTCCCGGGCGCTGGTGTGGTGGCGGATGAACACGACGTCGATCTTGTCGTAGTTACGCTTGAGAAACAGGTACAGCAAGATGAAGAAGCGCTTGGCGATGTCCTTGGTTGCCTGGGTCATGGAGCCGGAAACGTCCATCAGGCAGAACATCACTGCTTTCGAGCTGGGGTTGGGTTGCTTGATGAGCAGGTTGTACTTGAGGTCGAATGTGTCGAGAAATGGCACGCGATGGATTCGCGCGCTGAGTTTTTCGATTTCAGCTTCAATTTCTTGAATATCGCCGAAGTTATCCGGTTCATCCCGTCTCAGTCGCAGCAGTTCCTCTTTCGCTTCACGCAACTTTGCCCGGCTGCTGCCGGACAATGCAATGCGTCGGGCATGGGCTGAGCGAAGGGTACGGATGATGTTGATCCGCGATGGATTGCCTTCGTTACTGATCCCGGCTCGAACGGTCTTGAAGGTGTCCGTGCCAGTCAGGTTGCGCTTGACCAGGTTCGGCAACTCGAGATCCTCGAACATGAATTCAAGGAATTCCTCCTGGGTGATCTGGAAGACGAACTCGTCCATCCCTTCACCCGAATTGCCGGCCTTGCCTGGACCTCTACCGCCACCCCCACCCGGCGGACGTGCAATATGCTCGCCGCTGGTGAATTCCTTGTTGCCGGGATGCACGACAGTCTGCTTGCCACCACGGCCGTGATGAAGCACCGGCTCGTCGATGTCACGACCGGGAATGCTGATCTGTTCGCCATGTTCCATGTCCGTAATGGAACGCCGGCTGACCGCCTCTTCGACGGCTTTCTTGATGTGATCACGGTAGCGCCGCAGAAACCGTTGACGGTTCACCGTGCTCTTGTTCTTGCCATTGAGACGTCGGTCGATCACATAGCTCATAGGCCCTCCGGGGAGCTTCGAGTCATAAGCTTCAAGCTGCAAGACAGAAGCTTCAGAAACAAGCGGCGCGCGACATATGGCCACAATTACGCAAACAGCGCGTGTTCGTTGGTGATGTGCCGCTTGCCGCTTGCCGCTCCCTTATTGGGACTTTCTAACCCTCAGATACCACTCGGACAGCAGTCGTACCTGTTTGTCGGTATACCCGCGCTCGACCATTCGTGTAACGAAGTCGTTGTGCTTCTGTTGATCCTCTTTGCTCGCCTTGGCGTTGAAGCTGATAACTGGCAGCAAGTCTTCGGTGTTGGAGAACATTTTCTTCTCGATGACCACGCGAAGTTTTTCGTAGCTGAGCCAGGTCGGGTTCTTGCCATTGTTGTTGGCGCGGGCGCGCAGTACGAAGTTGACGATTTCGTTGCGGAAATCCTTCGGATTGCTGATGCCTGCCGGTTTTTCGATTTTTTCCAGCTCTTCGTTCAACGCCACCCGATTGAGGATCTCGCCGGTTTCCGGATCGCGATATTCCTGATCCTGAATCCAGAAGTCTGCGTACAGCACGTAGCGATCGAAGATGTTCTGGCCGTACTCGCTGTAAGACTCGAGGTAGGCGGTCTGGATCTCCTTGCCGATGAATTCGATATAACGCGGTGCAAGGTATTCCTTGAGGAAGCGCAGGTAGCGTTCGCGCGTCTCGGCCTGGAATTGCTCCTGTTCGATCTGCTGCTCAAGTACATAAAGCAGGTGGACCGGGTTGGCGGCGATTTCGTGCGGATCGAAGTTGAAGACTTTCGACAGAATCTTGAATGCAAAACGCGTCGATAGCCCGTTCATGCCTTCGTCGACACCAGCGTTATCGCGGTATTCCTGTATCGATTTGGCTTTCGGATCAGTGTCCTTGAGGTTCTCGCCGTCATACACCCGCATCTTGGAATAGATGTTGGAGTTCTCCGGTTCTTTGAGGCGCGAGAGCACGGTGAACTGGGCGAGCATCTTCAAAGTGTCTGGCGCGCAATGAGCTTTGGCCAGCGAACTGTTGAACAGCAGCTTGTCGTAAATCTTCACCTCGTCGCTGACCCGCAGGCAGTACGGCACTTTGACGATGTAGATCCGGTCGATGAAGGCTTCGTTGTTCTTGTTGTTACGGAAGGTGTGCCATTCTGATTCGTTGGAGTGAGCGAGCAGGATCCCGGTAAACGGAATGGCCCCCAACCCTTCGGTACTGTTGTAGTTACCTTCCTGAGTGGCGGTCAGCAACGGGTGTAGCACCTTGATCGGCGCCTTGAACATTTCGACGAATTCCATCAGGCCCTGGTTGGCCCGGCACAGTGCGCCCGAGTAGCTGTAAGCATCGGCGTCGTTCTGTGGGTATTCCTCCAGTTTGCGGATATCGACCTTGCCCACCAGCGCGGAGATGTCCTGGTTGTTCTCGTCTCCCGGCTCGGTTTTGGCCACCGCGATCTGGTTGAGAATGGATGGATAAAGCTTCACCACGCGGAACTGGCTGATGTCCCCGCCGAACTCGGCCAGGCGCTTGGTCGCCCATGGCGACATGATGGTGTTGAGGTAGCGACGCGGAATGCCAAAATCTTCTTCAAGGATCGCGCCATCTTCAGTGGCGTTGAACAGACCCAGGGGCGATTCGAATACCGGTGAGCCCTTGATCGCGTAGAAGGGCACCTTTTCGATCAACTGTTTGAGCTTCTCGGCGAGGGACGATTTACCGCCACCCACGGGGCCGAGCAGATAGAGGATTTGTTTCTTCTCTTCGAGGCCCTGAGCGGCATGACGGAAATACGACACGATCTGGTCGATGCATTCTTCCATCCCGTGGAAGTCTTCAAAGGCCGGATAGCGTCGAATAACCTTGTTGGAGAAGATTCGCGACAGCCTCGAGTTGGTTGAGGTGTCGAGCAGCTCCGGTTCACCGATAGCCAGCAACAAGCGTTCGGCGGCGGATACATAGGCGCTGCGGTCCTTTTTGCACAGCTCAAGATACTCTTGCAGCGAGAGTTCTTCCTGGCGTGTGGATTCGAAGCGTTGTTGGAAGTGGCTAAAGATACTCATGACGTCACCTCGCTCGATACGTGGAGCCGACGCCGGATCACTCAGTCGATGCTGGCAGCAACCGAACAGGCAGTCGCTGTTTACCCCCCAGAACTCTTTCACAGCTGACGACTGCGAAAGCTACTCCCGATGACCCGCGCGCCGGTGTACCGGCTCTCCCCTGTTTTGGATGGCCTGGGCTTAAGGATAGTTGGGAATTCGGGAGGTAAAGGCGAGATACGTAATTAGTTGTGGCTGACCGTTCGTCTGCCTCGGTGCAAGCCCACGGGAGACGGGGGCTTGCGCGTTACAAAAATATTATTCAGAAGTGCTTTGCGCGGTATCTGAAGGATAGGTCGTACGCCACAACTCAAAACCGCCGTCCATGCTGTAGACGTCGGAGAAGCCCTGACTAACCAGATATGCCGCAGCGCCCTGGCTGGAATTGCCGTGGTAGCAGACCACGACGGTCGGTGCATCGAGGTCGGCTGCCCGGATGAAATCCGAGATGGAAACGTTGTCCAGATGTTTGGAACCAGCGATGTGTAGCGCAGCATAGGTTTGTGGATCGCGAACATCGACTACCACTGCGCCTTGTTCACGCAGGGCCTGGGCCTGTTCTGGGGGGATACGTTTGAATTCGCTCATGGCGGGCTCCTGTGGCTCGGCTGAAAGCGCAGTCTAGCGCTGGGCGCTGGCTGACGATGATTCGGAAATAGTCTGGGCGACTGGCGGTTTGGCTACATGGCCATGCTCATCGCATTTGCAGGACAGGCGCTCGCCGCTGTCGACATCCATCAGGGTCAGGGCACCGCCCCAGACACAGCCGGTGTCGAGCGCCGAAATGCCCGGTTCAAGCACTTTGCCTTCCAGCGCGGCCCAGTGACCAAAGATGATTTTAACGTCCTTGGTTTTGCGTTCCTTGTGCTGAAACCAGGGCTTGTAACCTGGCGGTGCTGAATCGACGCCTTCCTTGCTCTTGAGATCGAGCTTGCCTTCGGCGGTGCAGAAACGCATGCGGGTGAAATAGTTGGTAATCACCCTCAGGCGCGTGACGCCTTTGAGGTCGCTGTCCCATTTCGCCGGATCGTTGCCGTACATGCCGTCGAGGTAAAGCGGAAGCATGTTGTCGTCTTGCAGGGCCGCTTCGACCTCGGCGGCACACTTGAGGGCTTTACGCAGCGACCATTGCGGCGGAATGCCGGCATGCACCAACGCGACGTTGCGTTGTTCGTCGTAGTGCATGAGCTTCTGCTGGCGCAACCAGTCCAGCAACTCTGCGCCATCGGGAGCCTCGATAATGTCACGAAGGGTGTCGCTTTTTTTCAGGCGTTCGATGTTCTTTCCCGCAGCCAGCAAATGCAGGTCATGGTTGCCGAGCACGCACACCAGCGATTCACGGATGCTATAGAGGAAGCGCAGGGTTTCCAGGGATTGGGGGCCGCGGTTGACCAGGTCGCCTACCAGCCACAAACGGTCTTTAGTCGGGTCGTAGGCGACTTTCTTGAGCAGGCATTGCAATGCCTCAAGACAGCCCTGCAAGTCACCGACGGCGTACGTTGCCATCAGTGCAGGGCTCCGGGCACCGCCAGACGGAATGGTGCGATGACAGCATCAAAATGCTTGCCATCGTCGGCGATCATTTCATAGGTGCCCTGCATCGTGCCGACTTTGGAAGTCATCACCGTGCCACTGCTATAGGTGTGGCTTTTGCCCGGATCGATCAACGGTTGCTGGCCAACGACGCCCGCACCACGAACCTCCTCGACATGCCCGTCACCATCGGTGATTACCCAATGCCGCGACAGCAGCTTGGCGGGTAGCTCGCCATTATTTTGCACGGTGATGGTGTAAGCGAAGGCAAAGCGTTCGTGCTCGGGTTGCGATTGTTCTGCCAGATAGCGGGTGACGACGCTGACGTCGACCTGATAGCGAGGATCGGACATGCAAGAGGCCTTAAAAACGAAGCGGGACGCGGGGCGTAGCTGATAGAACTCAGTCTAGGCCAAGTATCGGGTAGTAAACCAGACCTGACGGCTGGTGTCTTACCCGATAACGCTCGTTTGTCTCAGTCTGCGTCGGGTTTCTGCAGGACTTGTTCGCTGAGCTTGTCGGCCAGGCGTACGAACGCGGCCAGATCGAGTTGCTCCGGGCGCAGGCTGCCATCGACTCCGGCCGCTTCGATCTCGTCATTGCTGAGCAGCAGCTTGAGAGTGTTACGCAAGGTTTTACGGCGCTGGTTGAAGGCTTCGCGCACGACGCGTTCCAGCAGTTTGTGATCCTTGGCCGGGTGCGGAAGCACCGCGTGAGGCACCAGGCGCACGATGGCCGAATCGACTTTAGGCGGCGGATTGAACGCGCCAGGGCCTACGTTGAACAAATGCTCCACGCGGCAGTGGTACTGAACCATGATCGACAGACGACCCCAGTCACCGCCACCGGGGCCTGCAGCCATGCGCTCGACCACTTCCTTTTGCAACATGAAGTGCATGTCACGGATCAGGCTGGCGTTGTGCAGGAGGTGAAAGATCAGCGGGGTGGAAATGTTGTACGGCAGGTTGCCGACGACCCGAAGACTGCCGGGTGCTGCATTCAGGCTGTTGAAGTCAAACTTCAGTGCATCGCCCTGGTGCAGGTTGAAGTTGCTCTTGCTGGCGAACTGCTGGTTCAGGATCGGGATCAGGTCCTTGTCCAGTTCCACTACGTCGAGCTGACCGCCGCTGCTCAACAGGCCTTGGGTCAATGCGCCCTGGCCTGGGCCGATTTCCAGCAGGCGATCTTCGGCCTTGGCATGGATGGAGCGCAGGATGCGGTCGATAACCCCGGCATCGTGCAGGAAGTTCTGGCCAAAGCGTTTGCGCGCCTTGTGTTGATAATGCTCGGTCATAAACGGGTCTCGGCCATCTGGTAAGCGGTTTCCAGGGCGACTTGCAGGCTGCCGGTGTCGATTTTTCCGCTGCCGGCCAGGTCCAGGGCTGTGCCGTGGTCGACCGAGGTGCGGATGATTGGCAAGCCCAGAGTCACGTTCACTGCCGCGCCGAAGCCTTTGTACTTCAGTACCGGCAGGCCCTGGTCGTGGTACATCGCCAGCACCGCGTCGCAGTGCTCCAGATATTTGGGGGTAAACAGAGTGTCGGCGGGAAGGGGGCCCCGAAGGTCCATACCCTCGCCACGCAGGCGCTCTAATGTAGGTTCAATGATGTCGATTTCTTCATGGCCCAGGTGACCGCCTTCACCGGCGTGCGGGTTAAGCCCGCAGACCAGGATGCGAGGCTGGGCGATGCCGAATTTTTCCTGCAGATCGGCGTGCAGGATTCGAGTGACCCGCTCCAGACGCTCCGGTGTGATTGCGTCGGCAATGTCCCGAAGGGGCAGGTGAGTGGTGACCAGCGCCACGCGCAATCCGCGAGTCGCCAGCATCATCACCACTTGCGCGGTCTGGGTCAGGTCGGCGAGAAATTCCGTGTGCCCGGAGAAGGGGATCCCCGACTCGTTGATCACGCCTTTATGAACTGGCGCGGTGATCATGCCTGCGAAATGTCCATCCAGGCAGCCTTGGCCCGCACGGGTCAAGGTTTCGAGCACGAACGCAGCATTGGCTTTGTCCAGTTGCCCGGCGATGACCTTGGCGTTGAGCGGAGTGTCCCACACGTACAGGCTGTTGGCTGGCGCCGGGGTATCTGGCCAATGGTCAGGTGTCACCGCAAGCAGATCGACAGCCACGCCCAGCTGCACGGCGCGCTCAAGGAGCAGGTCACGGCTGGTAATGGCAATCAGGGGGTGCGGCTGGGCTTGCGAGGCAAGCAGCAGGCACAGGTCAGGACCTATGCCGGCTGGTTCGCCGGGTGTCAGCGCGAAACGTTGGGGTTTCACTGCGCTGCCTGGTCTGCACCAGGGAGTTTGATTTCTACGTACGCTTCGTCACGGATCTGACGCAGCCAGGTTTGCAGCTCTTCGTCGTACTTGCGGTTACGCAGGACGGTCATTGCTTGCTGCTCGCGTGCCTGGTTGGTGCTGTCGGTAGCGCGGCGACCAAGGACTTCCAGGACGTGCCAGCCGTATTGAGTCTGGAACGGCTTGGACAGTTTGCCTTGCGGGGTGTTAGCCATCACTTCACGGAATTCAGGCACCAGTGCATTCGGGTCGATCCAGTTCAGGTCGCCACCGTTGAGGGCGGAGCCCGGGTCTTCCGAATAGCTCTTGGCCAGCTCGCCGAAGTCTTCGCCTGATTCGATGCGTGTGTAGAGCGACTCAGCCAAAGCCTTGGTTTTTGCTTCATCACGGATCGGGCTAGGTTTGACCAGGATATGACGCACGTGCACTTCGTCACGTACCTGGGCCTCGCCGCCACGCTTGTCGAGAATCTTCAGGATGATGAAGCCACCTGGCGTGCGCATTGGCTGGGTGATGTCCCCAACCGCCATGGTGCTCAGCATCCGGTCGAACGGTGGTGGCAATTGAGCTGCTTTACGCCAGCCCATGTCGCCGCCTTCCAGTGCTGTCTCGCTGGCGGATTTGGCGATTGCCAGCTGACCGAAGTCAGCGCCTTGCTTGAGCTGCTGGTAAACCGCGTCCGCTTGTTTGGCAGCATTCTGAATCGCGTCGGAGTTGGCGCTTTCCGGCGTAGGAATCAGGATGTTGGCCAGGCGGAACTCTTCGGACAGCTGCATCTTGCCAAGGTCGGAAGCAAGAAAGTTTTTCACTTCCTGCTCTGATACCTGGATGCGCTCGGCCACGCGACGCTGACGTACACGGCTGATGATCATTTCGCGACGGATCTGGTCACGGGCGTCGTCGTAAGACAAGCCATCGCGAGTCAGGGCCGCGCGGAATTGATCCACGGTCATGTTGTTGCGTTGTGCAATGGTGCCGACAGCCTGGTTCAGTTCTTCATCGGTAATACGGATGCCGGAGCGTTCGCCGATCTGCAGTTGCAGGTTTTCGACGATCAAACGCTCCAGCACCTGCTGATCCAGCACGCCAGGCGGCGGTGCAGCGGCACCACGCTTGGCGATGGTTTGCTGAACTTCATGAACCCGTTGGTCCAGTTGGCTCTGCATGACCACGTCGTTGTCGACGATGGCCACCACTTTATCGATGGACTGTACCGCGGCGTTGGCCGCGGTACCCAGGAACAGCGCGCCCAGCACAAGCGGGCGCAGACAATCAGAAAGCTTGGTCTTCACGTTCACGATAACCTTGGATGCCTTTGTCGAGGAAGCTCTCTACTTTGGCGCCGGTGAGGCCGCCGAGTCCCTTCAGAACAATTTGGAGGAAGACGCCATGGTCGCCTTTTTCGTTTTGCGGAGCGTCTTGGCTGGTTTCGTCGTAGTCGACGAAGTAGCGGTTGATCACGCGCAGTTTCCAGCAGCAGTTGTCGTACTCGAAGCCACCGAAGGCATCCAGGGTACGGTTACGGTTGTAGTCATACTGCCAGCGGCTGATGAGGTTCCATTGCGGCACGATCGGCCAGATCACCGAGAAGTCGTGCTGTTGAATCTTGTAGTAGTCCTTCACGTAGCCAGGTTGGCCCGGAGTGCCGTAGTCACCGCCGCCCACAGCCCACTTACCGGTGTTCTGGTCGTAGCGAACCTGGTCGTTGCGATAGCGATAACCGGCGTTGATAACCTTGTTCGGGTTGTCTTCAGGCTGGTAGTGGAACATCGCACTACCCGAGCGAGGGCTGCGGGTATCCGGGTCCCAGTTGTAATCGGCGGTGGTGCGCCAATCGCGGTTCCAGCGATATTCATATTCCAGCGCGTAAGGCGAAACCTTGGACTTCGCGTCTTCGCGGGTTTTAGCGTCGATACCTGGCAGCTGGACTTCACGGTTCTTGAAGTAGTACGCCTGGCCGACGCTGATGCGTTGACGCTCGAAACCGTTGTCTTCAATCCAGCGGCTGGTCACGCCCAGGGACAGTTTGTTCTCGTCGCCGACACGGTCGGAACCCGAGAAACGGTTGTCGCGGAACAATGACCCGTAATTGAAGGTGTACTCGCTGGTGTCAAAGACTGGAATATCTTCCTGATCCGTCTCTGGGACGTAGAGGTAGTACAAGCGTGGTTCGAGCGTCTGGTTGTAATTCTTGCCAAACCAGTTGGTTTTGCGATCGAAGTACAGGCCACTGTCGATGCTTGCAATCGGTACGCCACGGTTCTGGTTGCTGTCGAACGTGCCGTTGAGCTTGTCCTGCTCAGCATTTTGCGCGGCAATTTGGGATTTACCGATGCCATCCAGATCCAGTTGGTACTGAGTGTACTGGTATTTGAGCTGTGGTTTCAGGAACCCGTATGACCAATCCAGCGGCAGGCTGACAGCCGGTGCAAGGTTCAGGCGATCGCCATTGGCGCGTGCCAGACCTTGTACGTTGGTGTCTAGTCGCGGAGTAGAAATGCCGTCTTCATCGGTGAAGTTGCCATTTTTCAGGTCGCGATCAAACCGCACCAGTTCGGTGTTGTAAGTGAAATCCAGACCGCCCGGGTGAGTCGGCAGCGCACCATCAAAGGTGATCTGCGGCAAACGGTCATACGGCGTGATGTTCGAAACAGTCGCCAGCTGATAAGCCTGGGCATTCAGTCGGGCGGTATAGCTGTCGCCGCGATAGCTCACCGAGCCCTGCTGGTTCACATAATCAGCACTTTTCACACCAATCTGGTCAGTCTGCAGATCCTGGAAGTAATACGGATCGCTGATCTTGGTGTAATCGACCTGCGTGAAGACGCGCGAGTCGAGGCCACCCTTGTGCTGCCAGTTGTACATATAGCGGGTTTTTTCGTAATCGGACTGCTTGCTGCGCTCGGTGTCGTCATCGTTGAGGTATGCGGCGCCGAACTGACCTTCGCTGGACGGGGTCAGGTAGCGGAACTCGCCTTCCATCAACAAGCCACGCTTGCTCATGTAGCGCGGGTACAACGTGGCGTCGTAGTTCGGCGCCAGGTTGAAGTAGTACGGCGTGACCAGCATGAAGCCGGTATCGGTGCCGGTGCCGATAGTCGGCGGCAGGAAGCCGGACTGGCGACGGTCATCGATCGGGAAGTAGATGTATGGCGTGTAAAGAACCGGAATGTCCTTGACCCGCAGTGTCACGTTGGTCGCGGTGCCGAAGCCGGTGGCCGGGTTAAGGGTGATGTTATTACCCTTGAGCTGCCAGGCGTTGCTGTTCGGTTCGCACGTGGTGTACGTACCATCCTTGAGGCGGATGATCGCGTTCTCGGCACGTTTGGCGTACAGCGCGCTGCCGCGAATACGGGACTTGTGCAGAATGTACTCGGCGTTGTCGACCTTGGCTTCGCCGGTGTCGAGCTGGACATCGGCGTGGTCGCCGACGATCAGGGCACCGTTGTCACGAACCCGGACATTACCGCTCAGTTCGCCACGGCTTTCTGCCTGATAAAGATTTGCTTCGTCGGCTTCGACCTGCATGCTGCCCTGGCGCATGACGACGTCACCGGCCAGGGTAGCGACCTGCTCATCCTGCTTGTAGCGGGAGGCTTTGGCGCCGAGGAAGGTCGGGGCGTCACTTTTACTCGTCTTGTCATTCATGCCAGGACGAATCGGTTCGATATAGGAACCAGAGCAGTAAGGACCTGTTTCGGCCAATTGCGCTGCTGTGAGGTTTTCGCGTGGAACCCAGTCGAGGTGACTGTAGTCTGCACTGCGCGACTTCAATCCGCGTCCCTTGGCCTCGGTCACCAGTGCCGTTTTGGCGCCGGTGTCTTCGCTGGAACCGCTGTCGGCCGGTGTCTCGCCGCTCGCGCCTACCGCACTGCCGTCATGGACGGGGCGTGGAGGCAGGGCAGCCGCTGGCGATTTTGGCGCACAGTCCCAGGCACCCGAAGCAGAGACTGAGCAGTCATACTGTTCCGCGGCGACCACGAACGAAGTGGCTAGGGGTTGCAGGGCCAGCAGACTGCCGGTAACCAACAACGGAAATTTTTTACGAAACGCGGGGGATTTCAATGCCATCTTATTAGTCCGGGCTTCCTGCGTGCCATCTGCCCGCGGTGTGGGCCGCACGCCTCTCGATGGTCTGAAAAAGATGCTGGATAATAAAGCATGACCCGCTTGACGGCTAGCGCCGTCGGAGACCCTTGCAATGCCTGACCAAGATGTACGTTTGCAACACCTGAAAGTTTGGCTCGATGAGCAATTGGCGATTCTCTACGCAGATCAGGGCTGGGGTGTCGTACCCCCGGCCACGTTGACTGCTGCCAGCAGTGACGCGAGTTTTCGGCGGTATTTTCGCTGGGAGGGCGAGGGCAGAAGTTTCGTCGTGATGGACGCACCTCCGCCTCAGGAAAACTGCAAACCCTTCGTGGATATTGCTTTTTTGCTGGAGAAATCCGGAATTAACGTGCCGAAAATTTATGCCGAAGACCTTGAACGCGGCTTTCTTCTGCTCAATGACCTTGGAAACAAGACGTACCTGGACGTGATCACCAGCGAAAACGCCGATGATCTGTTCAAGGACGCGCTGCAGGCACTGCTGGCTTTTCAGCAACTGCCAATGGTGGCGCCGTTGCCAAGTTATGACGTGGCCTTGCTGCGGCGTGAGCTGGAATTGTTCCCAGAGTGGTACGTCAAGCATGAATTGGGCATCGAGTTCGATTCCGCTCAGCAAGCACTCTGGCAGAAAGCCAGCGATCTGTTGATCGACAGCGCACTGGCACAGCCGAAAGTGCTGGTCCATCGTGATTACATGCCGCGCAACCTGATGCTCAGCCAGCCCAACCCCGGCGTGCTGGATTTTCAGGACGCGGTCTATGGCCCCGTGACCTACGACGTGACCTGCCTGTTCAAGGATGCTTTTCTCAGCTGGCCTGAAGAGCGTGTACGCGGGTGGCTGGAAGATTATTGGCAGCAAGCGGCCGCTCTCGGCATCCCGGTTCAGCCGGATCTGGAAGATTTCCTGCGTGCCAGTGACCTGATGGGCGTGCAACGTCACCTGAAAGTCATCGGGATCTTTGCCCGCATCTGTCACCGCGACGGCAAGCCGCGCTATCTGGCGGACGTACCGCGATTCTTTGCTTATATAGAGGACGTTGTGGCGCGCCGACCTGAGCTGGCTGAACTAGGGGCATTGCTGGACAGCCTGCGCGGCGGAGGAACAGCATGAAGGCGATGATTCTGGCGGCAGGCAAAGGCGAACGCTTGCGCCCGCTGACCCTGACCACGCCCAAGCCGCTGGTTCGTGCCGGTGGTGTGCCGCTGATCGAGTATCACTTGAAGGCCCTGGCAATCGCTGGCTTTACCGAAATTGTGATCAACCACGCCTGGCTCGGTCAGCAGATTGAAAACTATCTGGGTGACGGATCGCAGTACGGCGTTCGAATCCAGTACTCGCCGGAGGGTGAGCCACTGGAAACTGGCGGCGGCATTTTCCGTGCATTGCCGCTATTGGGCGACGACGCGTTCCTGGTGGTCAACGGTGATATCTGGACCGACTATGACTTCAGCGTGTTGCACCAGCCTATCTCCGGGTTGGCGCATCTGGTGCTGGCGGACAACCCGCCTCATCACCCGACCGGCGATTTCAGTCTGAGCGACGGTCACGTTCGCGACAATGAGCCGGGTGCTGAAACATTGACCTACAGCGGCATTGCCGTGCTGCATCCGCAGCTGTTCGATGGGTGTTCTGCGGGCGCGTTCAAACTCGCGCCGTTGCTGCGCACAGCGATGGCGGCAGGGCAGGTCACCGGCGAGCGCCTTAGCGGACGCTGGGTCGATGTGGGTACTCACGAGCGTCTCGCTGAAGTGGAAACTCTATTAGAAGCGAGCCGCTGACATGTTGTGGCCAGGGACTCTGATTGGAGCCGGAGCCGGCTTTGCCATAGCCAGCATTCCGGGGGCCATGCTTGGCGCCTTGTTAGGGCAGGCGTTGGACCGGCGTTTGCAGCTGCAGAGCTGGGGGCATTTGCGGGAAAAGCTCGGTGGCCGTCCTGTACTGCGCAATGACGAACTATTGTTTGTGCTGCTTGGACGGCTGGCGAAGTGTGACGGACGCGTCGTGGATGGGCACATCCAGCAAGCGCGCCAGGAAATGCGTGCGCTGGAAATGACCGAGTCAGCCCAGCGCCGAGCGATTGCCGCGTTCAATCGAGGCAAATCCGGGCATGACCGTTTACGTGGTCATTTGAGGCGCTTGAGCGCCCAGCCTTTCGCGGCGGAAGGGGTGTTGCGCGCCTGCTGGCGAATGATCTGGGCCGACGGCCAGGCGGGGCGCAGTGAGCGTGAGCTCATTGCGCAGTGGGGCAAGTGGCTGGGCTGGAGTTCGCGGCAGGTACAGGCACTGGCGACCGATTACGAGCCACAGAAACGTCCGTTGGTCAGCAATACCCTGACCTATCAGGACGCAATGCGGTTGCTGGGAGTGTCCGCCACCAGCGATCCGGCGCAGATCAAGCACGCCTATCGGCGCCTGCTCAGTCGTCATCATCCGGACAAAATTGCCGGCAGTGGCGCGACGGCGATGCAGGTTCGGGAGGCGACGGACAAAACGCGGGAGTTGCATAACGCCTACACGTTGATTCGTCAGCGGCGGGATTTCCGTTAGCCATCCACAAGATCAAAAGATCGTCCGAGCGCGGTTCGAGCCTTCGGACGATCTTCTGCTTTTTGCTCAATCAGCAGCGCTAGGGCTCAACCAGCCACGCACCCGGCGCACCAGTTGTTCCTGTTGATCCTTGGCGTTACCCGGCAGTGATTTCAGCGACACCTGACTGAACGCCGACGTCTTCAATCGCTTGCTCGCCTGCAATCGCTCCAGCGCTGCGTTGCGATCGAGCGGCTTGTCCATGTAGAAGATGTCCGCTGTGGGTAGCTTCAGGGTTGGCGTGAGTTCGGTCAGTTCGGGTTTCGCCTTGGCGGGTGTCTGGACCGCGACCATCACAAGTTTCTCGACTTGCGACGGTTGCTTTTCGCTCATATATCGAGCAGCCCAGTAACCACCAGTGCCGTGCCCCAATACCACGATACTGGGGGCGCTTTGCTGTTCGGCGTAGGCAATAGCGGCATCCAGACGCGCAAAAATCCGTTCGGCGTCGACCTTGGCGTGTTCTTCGCTACTGTCGACCACGACCTTGTCTGCTACGTCCGCTTCCCCGCCCGCCGCTTGTTCGATAGGCGCGGCGGTCGTGGAATCCTTGCTCCCGACATCCGGCGCCTTGATGGTGGGCGGTACGTCGAGGACTCGAGGCGCAATGACATCGCTTTGCAAGTCCGGCAAGGTGATACTCAGGCTGCTCCAGCCGGCGTTCGGTAATTGGCGTCGCAATGGACCGATTGCTTGAGGCCAGTCAGCTGTTTCGCCGGCGCCCGGGATGATAATGACTACGCCTTTGGGTTCGGCAACATTGGCCGGTTTCCATAGCGACAGAAAGGTGTCGTCGCCGGCTTGCAGTTGTTGCTGTTCCTCGGCGGGGATCGTTCGCGCCAGCGCTGCGGCCTCTTCCTGGCTGCGTTCAGGCAGCGGCTGGCGTTCGACCGGTTTTGCTTCGGTGGGTGTTTGCGCCGGAACAGGATCAGCCGCCTCAACTGAAAAGGCGCAAGGCAGGATCAGCGACAGGCACAATGCTGGCAGTGCCAGGCGGTAGACAGGGGGCATCGGATATTCCAGGCCAGAAGTGATTCCGGCAGCCTAATGGGTTGGTCAGTGTTTGTCAGTGTGCGGAGCTTCAATGATGCGTTTTCGCTGCCTGTGGTTGATCGGCTGCTTGTTGTTTCCCTTGATGAGCTGGGCGGCGTCGGCGCCACCGGCCCACGTTGCCCAGTTGTCATCGGGGCAACAGCAATGGTTGGAAGACCACCGTGAGTTGCGGGTCGGATTGGTTTTGCAGGCGCCCTATGCCCAATACGATCGTCGCTTGCAGCGCCTGTCGGGTGTCAACGTCGAGCTGATGAAGTGGTTGGCCAAAGCGCTTAAGATCGAGCTGAGCTGGCGAAACTATCCCGACCTCGCTCAATTGGAAACGGCTGCCCGCGAAGGGGAGATCGACCTCGCGCCGGGATTGACTCAAACCCCCGGTGGTCTGCGTCTATGGCAGTTTTCAGACCCCTACATGCGGGTGCCGCAATTGGTCGTCAGCGACCAGAAAAGCAACGGTGCAGTGGAGCTGGAAAAACTCGACAGCCAGACCCGGGTGGCAGTGCGCATGCCGGGTGCCACGGCTGATTACCTGCGTAGCAATTTTCCGCATTTGAATCTGCAGGGCGTGCCCATCGAGCGCCAGGCGTTGCAACTCCTGTTGAGTCAACAAGCCAGCTACGCCGTGGTCGACGAAGCGCAGTTGGGGCGGCTGTCCGCCGAGCCCGAGTTCGCGGGGCTGGTGGTCGTCGGCGACATCGGCTTACCGCAGTTGCTGCGGGTGGCCACGCGTCGTGACTGGCCTGAACTGGCGGGGATCGTCGAAAGCGCCCTGCGAGCGATCCCTGCCAAGGACCTGGAGCAACTGCACAACCAATGGCTGCAACCCAAATACCCGCGCCTGACCGAGTCTCCGGGGTTCTGGCAAAACCTCTGTCTTCTGTTGGCCGTGATCATGCTGAGCAGCATGGCCATTGTGTTTTGGCAGCGTCGGCAGCAGCACAGTCTGGAGCAGCGCCTTTTGGCCGCACGTGAAGACATCGCGTTGCGCAAGGCCAGCGAAGAGGCCTTGCGACTCACCCAGTTTTCCATCGACCAAAGTACGGTCGGTATCTTGTGGGTGAATTGGGACAGTCATGTGCGCTATGCCAACCGTGCCGCCGAAACCATGCTCGGCTATACGGCGGACGGGATCATTGATCGGCCATTGATCGACTTCGAGCCAGGTTTGCACATGGATCGCTGGTTGAACCTGTGGAAACGCGCCAGGGCCAGCGAAGAGGGGCCGCAATCCTTTGAAACCAACTGCGTGCGTGCCGATGGCAGCATTCTGCCGACGGATGTGTCGCTGAGTTTCCTGCGTTTTCGCGACGGCGAATACCTGGTGGTCTACCTCAATGATGTCACCGAGCGTCGTCGCGCACTGGCTGCGTTGCAGGAAAGTGAAGCGCGGCTGCAAGGAATTGCCGCCAACGTACCGGGCTTGGTCTTTCGACTGGAGCGAGCGCCGGTAACAGGGCAGATTGATTTTGCCTACATCAGTGAAGGCAGCGAGAGTCTGGTTGGCTATTCGCCAGCGACCCTGGCCCATCGCGACAAAGGCCTGCGCAGTCTGGTGCATCCGGATGACAAGGCGAGCTATCACCAGACTCAGGACCGTGCCCTGGATACCGACAGTGACTGGTCATGGCAAGGTCGAATCCTGACCCGCCAGGGCGAGCAACGCTGGGCTGAAATCAAGGCGATTACCCGACGGCTCGAGGATGGTGCCTACGTCTGGGACGGGATCGTTTGGGACATCAGCGAGAGCAAACGCATCGAACTGGAGCTGGCCGGCTCCCGCGAGCAACTGCGTGAATTGTCTGCACACCTGGAAAGCGTGCGGGAGGAGGAAAAAGCTCGTATCGCGCGGGAGGTTCACGACGAGTTGGGTCAGATGCTCACGGTATTGAAGCTGGAAACGTCCATGTGCGAATTGGCCTACGCCCAATTGGACCCTGGTCTGAATGAGCGCCTGAATAGCATGAAGCGTTTGATCGCCCAGTTGTTTCAGCTCGTGCGCGATGTGGCGACGGCGCTCCGTCCGCCGATTCTCGACGCAGGGATCTCTTCTGCCATTGAATGGCAGGCCCGGCGTTTCGAGGCGCGTACGCAGATTCCGTGTCTGGTGCAGGTACCGGACAATCTGCCCGTGCTGAGTGATGCGATGGCCATTGGATTGTTCAGGATTCTTCAGGAGGCGCTAACCAATGTCATGCGGCATGCCCAAGCGCATACTGTCGAACTGACATTGGTGCGTGAAGGCGACGAACTGTGTCTGACCGTCAGCGACGATGGCGTAGGATTTGTCGCCACGACCGGTCGGCCAACATCCTTTGGCGTGGTCGGCATGCGTGAACGGGTGTTGATCATGGGCGGGCAGTTGTCGCTCGACAGTGAGCCGGGGGAGGGCACGACGTTGATCGTGCGTGTTCCTTTGGAGGCGGCCTGAGGTATTTGTTGGAGCACCTGCTCACGAATGTTCCTGGCTCTGACATTAAGAAGAATGGAGAAGTCTGTGATCCGTGTACTGGTAGCCGAAGACCACACCATCGTTCGTGAAGGCATCAAGCAGTTGATTGGCCTGGCCAAGGATTTGTTGGTGGTGGGGGAGGCGAGCAATGGCGAGCAGTTGCTCGAGATCCTGCGACATGTGCCCTGCGAGGTGGTGCTGTTGGATATCTCCATGCCTGGTGTCAACGGCCTGGAAGCCATTCCACGGATTCGGGCGCTGAACAATCCGCCCGCGATTCTGGTGTTGTCGATGCACGATGAGGCGCAAATGGCCGCCCGTGCTTTAAAGGTCGGCGCAGCGGGCTACGCGACCAAGGACAGCGATCCGGCACTGCTGCTGACGGCGATCCGCAAAGTCGCGGCCGGTGGGCGTTACATCGATCCGGACCTGGCAGACCGAATGGTGTTCGAGGTAGGTCTGACCGATTCCCGCCCCTTGCATTCATTGCTGTCGGAGCGAGAATTTTCGGTGTTCGAACGCCTCGCCCAAGGCGCCAACGTCAACGACATCGCCCAGCAATTGGCCTTGAGCAGCAAGACCATCAGCACCCACAAGGCGCGGCTGATGCAGAAGCTCAACATCACCTCCCTGGCGGAACTGGTGAAGTACGCGATGGAACACAAACTCCTCTAGAGAACACCGCTGTCCCCTGTGGGAGCGAGCTTGCTCGCGATAGCGGACTATCAGTCGACATCATTTTGAATGTCATACCGCAATCGCGAGCAGCCTCGCTCCCACAGGGATTGTGGTCGCATGCCCATTTACGACATCCTGCAAAACCGCTTTTGCCCGTTCTTGCGGCTTGCAGCTTCAAGATTGCAGCTGTCTCTATCTATTCCCGCCATCCTTGTAGGGCAATCCCTACCCCCAACCTTCCATCCGGCTGAGGCCAATCTCTCCTGCCCCCCGATTTGCGTGGCTCCCGGCGTCCACTAGGCTTAGTCCACAGCAGTCATCACTAACAAAGGTGTGGGTATGAGCCAGGTCGATTCAAGCGCAGGGGCCAGCGATGTTCTGGTCAGCTTTCGTGGAGTGCAAAAGAGCTACGACGGCGAGAACCTGATCGTCAAAGACCTCAACCTGGACATTCGCAAAGGTGAATTCCTTACCTTGCTCGGCCCGTCCGGTTCCGGCAAGACCACCAGCCTGATGATGCTCGCCGGTTTCGAAACACCGACCGCAGGCGAGATCCTGCTGGCGGGTCGTTCGATCAACAACGTGCCGCCACACAAACGTGACATCGGCATGGTGTTCCAGAACTACGCGTTGTTCCCGCACATGACGGTGGCCGAGAACCTCGCGTTCCCGCTGACCGTGCGCGGTTTGAACAAAAGCGATGTCAGCGACCGGGTCAAACGTGTCCTGAGCATGGTTCAGCTCGACGCCTTCGCCCAGCGTTATCCCGCACAACTGTCCGGCGGCCAGCAGCAGCGTGTGGCACTGGCCCGCGCACTGGTGTTCGAACCGCAACTGGTGCTGATGGACGAACCTCTTGGCGCACTCGACAAGCAACTGCGTGAGCACATGCAGATGGAGATCAAACATCTGCACCAGCGTCTCGGCGTGACCGTGGTGTACGTGACCCACGACCAGGGTGAAGCCCTGACCATGTCTGACCGTGTCGCGGTGTTCCATCAGGGCGAGATCCAGCAGATCGCGCCGCCGCGCTCCCTTTATGAAGAACCGAAGAACACCTTCGTTGCCAATTTCATCGGCGAGAACAACCGCCTTAATGGGCGTCTGCACAGCCAGACGGGTGATCGCTGCGTGGTCGAGCTGGCGCGTGGTGAGAAGGTTGAAGCCTTGGCGGTCAATGTCGGCAAAACCGGTGAGCCCGTCACGCTGTCGATTCGACCGGAACGCGTGAGCCTCAATGGTTCGAGCGAGTCCTGCGTCAACCGTTTCTCGGGGCGGGTGGCGGAATTCATCTATCTGGGCGACCACGTCCGGGTTCGTCTGGAAGTCTGCGGCAAGACCGACTTCTTTGTGAAACAACCGATTGCAGAGCTCGATCCCGCGCTGGCTGTCGGCGACGTGGTACCGCTTGGCTGGCAGGTCGAACACGTTCGTGCGCTCGACCCGCTTCTAGAGGCGAATTGATCGCCCCCTGCTACACCAACCCTGCACGTGGAGAACAATATAAATGTTGAAATCCCTGAAATTCACAGCCCTGGTAATGGGCATGATCGGTGCGGCACACGCGATGGCAGCGGGGCCGGATCTGACCGTGGTGTCCTTTGGCGGGGCGAACAAGGCCGCGCAGGTCAAAGCCTTCTACGCGCCGTGGGAAGCGGCGGGTAACGGCAAGATCGTAGCCGGCGAATACAACGGTGAGATGGCCAAGGTCAAAGCCATGGTCGACACCAAGAGCGTGTCCTGGGACCTGGTGGAAGTCGAATCGCCGGAACTGTCCCGTGGTTGCGATGAAGACATGTTCGAGCAGCTCGACCCTGCGCTGTTCGGCAAGTCCGAAGACTACGTCAAAGGCGCTATCCAGCCTTGCGGCGTGGGCTTTTTCGTCTGGTCGACAGTGTTGGCCTACAACGCCGACAAGCTGAAAACCGCACCGACCAGTTGGGTGGATTTCTGGGATACCAAGAAATTCCCGGGCAAGCGGGGCCTGCGTAAAGGCGCCAAGTACACCCTGGAATTCGCCTTGATGGCCGATGGCGTTGCGCCGAAGGACGTCTACAAAGTACTGGCCGGTAAAGACGGTCAGGATCGCGCATTCAAGAAGCTCGATGAGCTCAAGCCAAGCATTCAGTGGTGGGAAGCCGGTGCGCAACCGCCGCAATATCTCGCCTCCGGTGACGTGGTCATGAGCTCGGCCTATAACGGCCGAATTGCTGCCGTGCAAAAAGAAAGCAATCTGAAAGTCGTCTGGAACGGCGGTATCTACGACTTCGACGCATGGGCCATTCCAAAGGGCCTGGACAAGGCGCGGGCTGAAGCGGCGAAAAAATTCATCGCGTTCTCGGTCATGCCGCAGCAGCAGAAGACCTATTCGGAAAACATCGCTTACGGCCCGGCCAACACGCAAGCGGTGCCGTTGCTCGCCAAGGATGTCCTGAAAGACATGCCGACCACTCCGGAAAACATCGCCAACCAGGTGCAGATCGACGTCAGCTTCTGGGCTGACAACGGTGAGCAACTGGAGCAGCGCTTTAATTCCTGGGCTGCGAAGTAAGCAAAGGGCTCGCCCTCCTGTGAGGGCGAGTTTTTGTGGCGAGGATTCGCGTGGTGAAGAGATTTATGTGGCGGGGGGATTTATCCCCGTTCGGCTGCGTAGCAGTCGCGAATTCGGTGAGTGCGAGTACCTGAAACTCCTTAGTCGCAGGTTTTGGGGCCGCTTCGCGACCCAACGGGGATAAATCCCCTCGCCACACAAGCTTTCTCGCCACACCAGTTCGCTCCCACTTCAACGACTGATCAAAGATTTCCGGAGTACGCCATGGCTACCGCCATTCCCCTGAACGCGGGCACTGACCCCACCTTGAAGCAGCGGCTCAAGCATGCCGAGCGGATCAACCGCTGGAAGGCCCAGGCCTTGATCGCGCCACTGGTGCTGTTTCTGTTGCTGGTGTTCCTGGTGCCGATCGTGGCGCTGCTCTACAAAAGTGTGGGTAACCCGGAAGTTGTCGGCGGCATGCCGCGCACCGTGGCTGCCATTGCCAGTTGGGACGGCCGCGGCTTGCCCGCTGAACCGGTTTACAAAGCTGCCAGCGAAGACCTCGCCGAAGCCCGCAAAAACCAGACCTTGGGCGATCTGTCCAAGCGTTTGAACATGGAGTTGGCCGGCTACCGCAGCCTGCTGACCAAAACCGCCCGAGCCTTGCCGTTCGCCACTGAGCCCGCCTCTTATAAGGAAGCGCTGGAAAGTCTCGATGAGCGTTGGGGTGATCCGGCCTATTGGCAAGCGGTGCGCCGTAACACCAGCAACATCACGCCGTACTACCTGCTGGCGGCTGTCGATCACCGCATCGACGACCTCGGCGAAATTGCCCCAGCCACACCCGACCAGGCGATCTACCTCGACATCTTCGCCCGGACTTTCTGGATGGGTCTGGTCATCACGGCGATCTGCCTGGTGCTGGCGTATCCGTTGGCCTACCTGCTGGCCAACCTGCCGTCCCGTCAAAGCAACCTGCTGATGATTTTGGTGCTGCTGCCGTTCTGGACCTCGATTCTGGTCAGGGTTGCGGCCTGGATCGTGCTCCTGCAGTCGGGTGGTTTGATCAACAGCGGCCTGATGGCCATGGGCATTATCGATAAGCCTCTCGAACTGGTGTTCAACCGTGCCGGGGTCTACATCTCGATGGTGCACATCCTGCTGCCGTTCATGATCCTGCCGATCTACAGCGTCATGAAAGGCATCTCGCCGACTTACATGCGCGCCGCGATTTCACTGGGCTGCCACCCGTTTGCCAGTTTCTGGCGGGTGTACTTCCCGCAGACGTATGCCGGTGTCGGTGCCGGTTGCCTGTTGGTATTCATCCTTGCCATCGGCTACTACATCACCCCGGCCTTGCTCGGGAGCCCGAACGATCAGATGGTCAGTTACTTCGTCGCCTTCTACACCAACACCAGCATCAACTGGGGCATGGCCACCGCACTCGGTGGGTTGCTGCTGTTGGCGACTGTGGTGCTTTATCTGATTTACAGCTGGCTGGTGGGCGCCAGTCGCCTGCGCCTGAGCTAAGGGAGAACGAAATGCTGAATCCTTATATGTCGCCCATCGAACGGGTGTGGTTCTACAGTTTGCGCATCCTCTGCGGACTGATCCTGTTGTTCCTGATTCTGCCGGTGCTGGTGATCATTCCGTTGTCGTTCAACTCCGGGAGTTTCCTGGTGTATCCGCTGCAAGGTTTTTCACTGCACTGGTACCAGGACTTCTTCGCCTCGGCGGAATGGATGCGAGCGTTGAAGAACAGCATCATCGTCGCACCGGCAGCCACCGTATTGGCAATGATCTTCGGCACGCTGGCGGCGATTGGACTGACCCGTGGCGATTTCCCGGGCAAAGCCTTGGTGATGGCACTGGTGATTTCGCCGATGGTGGTGCCGGTGGTGATCATCGGTGTGGCCAGCTACCTGTTTTTTGCGCCGCTGGGGCTGGGCAACAGCTTCTTTTCGCTGATCGTGGTGCACGCGGTACTGGGTGTGCCGTTTGTGATCATTACGGTGTCGGCGACATTGCAGGGGTTTAATCACAACCTGGTGCGTGCGGCGGCCAGCCTGGGCGCTTCGCCACTCACCGCGTTTCGTCGAGTGACGTTGCCGTTGATCGCCCCCGGCGTGATTTCCGGTGCGCTGTTTGCCTTCGCGACGTCGTTCGATGAAGTGGTGGTGACCTTGTTTCTTGCCGGTCCTGAACAAGCGACCTTGCCTCGGCAGATGTTCAGCGGCATCCGCGAAAACCTCAGCCCGACCATTGCTGCTGCGGCAACGCTCTTGATTGCTTTCTCGGTGATCCTGCTGCTGACCCTGGAATGGCTGCGCGGACGCAGCGAGAAACTGCGTACGGCGCAGGTGTAACGCCAATTTCTGTAGGAGCTGGCGAGTGAAACGAGGCTGCGATCTTTTGATCTTGTTTTTAAAATCCAAAGTCAAAAGATCGCAGCCTCGTTTCACTCGCCAGCTCCTACAGGGGATTATGTAGTTTCTCCGGATCGCAGGTCATTCATGACCTGAATATCAGACAACCCCAAATCCCCAGCTACTATTGTGCCCAGCTCCCCTGTCTATAAGAGGCTGCGCACATGAGTCTTTCCTCTTTCAAAATCGCTCACAAACTGATCACCGGCGCAGGTGCCATCGAGCAGTTGGCCGCCGAACTGACACGCCTGGATGTCGACCACCCGCTGATCGTCACCGATGCGGCCCTGGTCAAATCCGGAACCGTAGAGCTGGCGCTGACGCAGCTGGGCGGTCGTACCTACGAGATATTCGACCGGGTGCTGCCGGACCCGGAAATCGCCATCGTCGAAGACTGCATGCGGGTTTACCGTGAAGGCGGGCATGACGGCTTGATCGGATTGGGCGGCGGGAGTGCGATCGACATCGCCAAGAGCGTTGCGGCCTATGCGGGTTATCACGGCGCGCTGGAGGACT
This sequence comes from Pseudomonas sp. p50(2008), assembly GCF_015351605.1. Taxonomy (NCBI): domain Bacteria; kingdom Pseudomonadati; phylum Pseudomonadota; class Gammaproteobacteria; order Pseudomonadales; family Pseudomonadaceae; genus Pseudomonas; species Pseudomonas sp. p50(2008). Next base: position 21,506 of record NZ_JACMYF010000015.1, on the reverse strand, counting down.
TGTTCGGTATCGATCAGGTGCCGCGCAAAGGTCCGCCGCTGATCGCCATCCCGACGACGGCGGGTACCGGCTCGGAGGTGACCAATGTAGCGATCCTCTCCGACAAGGTTGCGCAGCTCAAGAAAGGCATCGTCAGCGACTATCTATTACCGGACGTGGCGCTGGTCAGCCCACAGATGACCCTGACCTGCCCCCGCAGTGTCACTGCTGCCAGTGGTGTCGACGCGCTGGTCCATGCCATCGAATCCTATCTGTCGGTCAATGCCTCGCCGATCACCGACGCCCTGGCCATTGGTGCGATCAAACTGATCGCCAAGGCATTGCCCAAGGCCTACGCCAACCCGACCCACCTGCAGGCCCGCGAGGACATGGCCACCGCCAGTCTGATGGCCGGCATGGCGTTTGGTAATGCGGGGGTCGGCGCGGTGCATGCGCTGGCGTATCCCCTGGGCGGGCGATTCAATATTGCCCACGGTGTCAGCAATGCACTGCTGCTGCCCTATGTGATGACCTGGAACAAGATGGCCTGCGTCGAGCGCATGCAGGATATTGCCGAGGCCATGGGGGTGAAGACTGCTCATTTGAGCGCCAACGAAGCGGCGGATAAAGCGGTCGAGGCGATGACCGACTTGTGCGGTGCGGTAGAAATCCCTCAGGGACTGCGCAGTTTCGGCGTGCCCGAAGACGCGATCCCGGCCATGGCCGTGGAAGCCGCCGGGATCGAACGCCTGATGCGCAATAATCCACGTAAGTTGAGTGCCGTCGATATCGAGAAGATCTACCGAGCGGCTTACTGATCATCGCGCTCACGGTGCGCGCGTCAAAGCATGAGGTATACAATGCGCGCCATCGTGATTTTGCTCAGAAAAGGTGCGTCATGCAGCCCTTCGTAATTGCTCCGTCGATTCTCTCCGCTGACTTCGCCCGACTGGGTGAAGAAGTGGACAACGTCCTGGCCGCTGGCGCCGACTTCGTGCACTTCGATGTCATGGACAACCATTACGTACCCAACCTGACCATCGGCCCGATGGTCTGCGCGGCACTGCGCAAGTACGGCGTGACCGCGCCGATCGATGCGCACCTGATGGTCAGCCCGGTAGACCGCATCGTCGGTGACTTCATCGAGGCGGGGGCGACGTACATTACCTTCCACCCGGAAGCCACTCAGCACGTTGACCGCTCCTTGCAACTGATCCGTGAAGGCGGCTGCAAGTCGGGCCTGGTGTTCAATCCGGCAACACCGCTGGACGTACTCAAGTACGTGATGGACAAGGTCGACATGATCCTGCTGATGAGCGTCAACCCAGGTTTTGGCGGCCAGAAGTTCATTCCAGGCACCCTCGACAAGCTGCGTGAAGCGCGCGCCCTGATCGACGCTTCCGGACGTGACATTCGCCTGGAAATCGACGGCGGCGTAAACGTGAACAACATCCGTGAAATCGCCGCTGCTGGCGCCGATACCTTCGTTGCGGGCTCGGCCATCTTCAATGCGCCGAACTACCAGGAAGTGATCGAGAAGATGCGTTCCGAACTGGCGCTGGCTCGCCCATGAGTGGCTTTGAACAGCTGTTCCCGGGGTCTCTGCCGCGGCTGGTGATGTTCGATCTGGATGGCACGCTGATCGATTCGGTCCCGGACCTCGCAGTGGCTGTGGATAACATGCTGTTCAAGCTCGGTCGACAGCCTGCCGGCCTGAACGCTGTCCGCGAATGGGTCGGTAACGGTGCTCCGGTGCTGGTTCGTCGAGCGCTGGCGGGTGGCATTGACCATTCGACGGTCGATGACGGTGAAGCGGAAGGCGCGCTGGAGATTTTCATGGAGGCTTACAGCGAGAGCCATGAGCTGACCGTTGTTTACCCCGGCGTGCGCGACACTCTGAAATGGCTGCACAAGCAGGGTGTGGAGATGGCGCTGATCACCAACAAGCCGGAGCGTTTCGTCGCGCCATTGCTGGATCAGATGAAGATCGGTCGCTACTTCAAATGGATCATTGGCGGCGATACCCTGCCGCAGAAGAAACCCGATCCGGCAGCACTGTTCTTTGTGATGAAGATGGCCAACATTCCGGCTTCACAGTCCTTGTTCGTCGGCGATTCGCGCAGCGATGTGCTGGCGGCGAAAGCGGCAGGGGTCAAGTGTGTAGCGCTGAGCTATGGCTATAACCATGGCCGGCCGATTGCCGAAGAGTTGCCGGCGCTGGTCATCGACGATCTGCGCAAGCTAATTCCCGGTTGCCTGGATTCTGCCTCTGGGATAACGTTGCCCGACGCTGTTCAACCCCCTTCTGGAAACGCCATCGTGGTGGTCACTCGCAAACTCTGGATGAAAGTCATCAAGGCCCTGGCCCGCTGGCGTTGGCGCGCCTGACTCGATTCTGGCCGGTTATCCGGCGCGTTTGCATACCTGACTGTTAGACCCTCAAGCCACGAGGCTACCCCATGATCCGCGAAGAATTCCTGCGTTTGGCCGCTGCCGGCTATAACCGTATCCCGCTTGCCTGCGAAACTCTTGCCGACTTCGACACGCCGCTGTCGATCTACCTGAAACTGGCTGACGAACCTAATTCCTATCTGCTGGAATCGGTTCAGGGCGGAGAAAAGTGGGGCCGTTACTCGATCATCGGTTTGCCATGCCGCACCGTGTTGCGGGTCCATGACCATCACGTCAGCGTGACCCATGACGGCATCGAGATCGAAAGCCACGAAGCCGAAGATCCACTGGCCTTCGTCGAAGCATTCAAGGCTCGGTACAACGTGCCGACCATCGCCGGCCTGCCGCGCTTCAATGGCGGCCTGGTGGGTTACTTCGGTTACGACTGCGTGCGTTATGTGGAAAAGCGTCTAGGCAAATGCCCGAACCCGGATCCGCTGGGCGTGCCGGACATTCTGCTGATGGTGTCCGACGCGGTGGTGGTGTTCGACAACCTCGCCGGCAAGATGCACGCCATTGTTCTGGCCGATCCATCCCAAGAGGATGCGTTTGAACAAGGTCAGGCGCGGTTGCAGGAACTGCTGGAAAAACTCCGCCAACCGATTACCCCGCGACGTGGGCTGGATTTCAGCAAACAGCAGTCTGCTGACCCGATCTTCCGTTCCAGTTTCACCCAGAACGATTACGAGAAAGCCGTCGACACCATCAAGGAATACATCCTCGCCGGTGACTGCATGCAAGTCGTGCCGTCCCAGCGCATGTCGATCGACTTCAAGGCAGCGCCGATTGATCTGTACCGGGCGCTGCGCTGCTTCAACCCGACGCCTTACATGTACTTCTTCAACTTCGGCGACTTCCATGTCGTGGGGAGTTCGCCGGAAGTGCTGGTGCGGGTTGAAGACAATCTGATCACCGTCCGACCGATTGCCGGCACCCGCCCACGTGGTGCCAACGAAGAGGCTGATCTGGCGCTGGAGAAAGACCTGCTGTCCGACGACAAGGAGATCGCCGAGCATTTGATGCTGATTGACCTGGGTCGCAACGACACCGGCCGTGTTTCGGAAATCGGCTCGGTGAAACTCACCGAGAAGATGGTGATCGAGCGTTATTCCAACGTGATGCACATCGTCTCCAACGTCACCGGGCAGTTGAAAGCCGGGTTGACGGCGATGGACGCGTTGCGGGCAATTCTGCCGGCCGGCACGTTGTCCGGCGCGCCGAAAATCCGCGCGATGGAAATCATCGACGAGCTGGAACCGGTCAAGCGTGGCGTCTACGGTGGCGCGGTGGGCTACTTTGCATGGAACGGCAACATGGACACCGCGATTGCGATTCGCACCGCCGTGATCAAGAACGGCGAGCTGCATGTGCAGGCCGGTGGCGGCATCGTTGCCGACTCCGTGCCGGCGCTGGAATGGGAAGAAACCTTGAACAAGCGTCGTGCGATGTTTCGCGCGGTGGCGCTGGCTGAGCAGACTCCAGAAAGCTGAGTTCGCTTCCGCCAGGATGTTGCTCAATTCAAAAAAACGCGGCGCCTGTGAGGGCGTCGCGTTTTTTTATGCGTGCTGTTTGCCGGATCAGAAATCCAGCGCAACGCCGACGTTGACGCCTTGCTGGGTAAAGTCATCATCCTTGCGAATGAGGTAGCTGGCCCGCAGCGCCAGGTCTTGGGTGAGGTTGTGACTGACGCCCAGATTCACCCGATTCGAATGACTTTGCGGTGTATAGCCTACGAGTTTGAAGTCGTTGGCCGGCAAGCTGTTGAGGGCGATGTTCACTTTCTGCACATCGTCTTCGTACTCGCGCTCGTAGGCGTATTCACCAAACACCCGAGTTTGCGAAGTGATCTGATACTTGCCCTGCAGACCCAGGCCCAGGCGCTTCGAATCACGGGTCTGGTCATCGAAGTTCAACGCTGTGGCGCGGTTGCTGTTCTCCGAATATCCGTCGACCTCTACCTTGGCATAATCAACGCTCACGAACGGCGACAGGTGCCATTGGCTGCCAGGTTGCGCGATGTCGTAACCCACGCGAGTACTGAACGCCCAGAGATGGCCGTCAGTATCACCTTTCTCCGCACCTTCGCTGGCACCCAGGTCGAACTTGCGTTTGAGGTTGTCGTAATCCAGCTTGCCGCCCGTCAGCGCGGCATCTGCCCACCAGCGGTTCTGCTGGAACTGGGCGAAGGCGGTGGCGAGGTAGCTGTTGAGTTTGTAGTCCGAATCGTTGCTGCCGGCTTCCAGGGTTTGACGATAAAAGCCTGCCGCTACGCCGACGCGCCAGGCGTCATTCAGACGATAGCTGCCACCGATATTCAGGTTGTAGCCGCTGCCATCGGCGCTGGCGCCGCTTGATTGGCTGTCGATATCAAGATGCTGTCCGCCACCGGCGACGATTGCCCGCCATTGTCCTACAGCCTGCCAGCTCTCCCAATCCGATTGCCATTGGCTGCGCAATTCGTCCTGGTGAGCACGTAATGTGGCGTGGGCCATTTCCGGCAACAGCGTCAGTTCCCATGGCGCTGCCAATAAGGAGTAGGCGTAATCGGAAATCAGCTTTTGTCCGGCTTCGGTGGGGTGAACCCCGTCGTTGTAAATCAGCTTGCTCGGGTCCGGGGTGGCGCTGTTGATGCCGTATCTGGCGTTTTCCGTGCAGCCGTTACCGCTGAAGCAGGTGGCCGTGAGGTTCTGGTCAGTGGCGAGGCCGAACCGGCCCGGATCCGCGAACGACTCTTGCAACAGCAACGGAATGTTCAACGGAATGATTTCTGCGTTGATGCCCTGCAGACGTTGCACCAGCTGCAGGTTGAACTGGTTGCTGAGCTGCGTGGCTGCTGTTTGTAAACCTGTGCCGTTGATGGCTGGCGTCAGGCCGATGTCAGGCAGCAGCCAGACCATGACGTACTTCGCACCGGCGGTTTGCAGGACCTGCACGCTGTCCGCCAGTCGATCTGCCGCCGCGTTGGCCTGAGCAGGGCTGAGGATGCGCCCTTGCAGGAAGTCGTTACCACCGCCGGAGAGGTAGTAAAGCGCGTTCGGATCGGCGCGGAAGTTGTTCGATGGCAGGTAACCGGCTCGGGTGCGTTCGCCCGTGGCGGATTGGGTGGTAATGGAGTCAAGGATCTGATCGGTGCGATACCCGCCTACGGCCCAGTTGTTGCCATCCGGCAGGCCCTGATTGGCGCGTACGGCTGAGCTCGAAGCAGCCGTCTCGTCCGGAGTGAAACCGAGCCGTCCACCCAGCAACTGCGTGGAATTGAGCGAGCGGAATTCGCCGCTGCCATCCTGATAGAGCGGTCCGGTCCGGTTGGTGTAGCGCTGGGTCGCACCGGCAGGACCGCCCGTGTCGGTAAAGGTCCCGGCATCGTTGAGGCTGTCGCCGAAGACGACGAAATTCGAATAAGGATTTGGAGCGGCGATCGCCTGGGCGCAGGCCATTGCGAGCAAGCATCCGGCGAGCGGTACAAACAGCGTCTGTTTGATCATGAGCAAGTCCGTTTATTTATTGTTGTAGTGAACGAAACGACAGTACCAAAATCTTCCGGCCTTTTGCCATCGGTCGCGAACCCTTCGATAGTTTCCCCAGCCGTCGGCCCCACCATATTGCACGCTCCGCCCAGCTAAGTTACTGTGCCGAGACGTATGAATGAGACCTTCCCCGTGTTGATCATCAGCAAACTTCTGGATCAAGTCATCAAGGCACACGCCCGCTGGCGTTGGCGCGCCTGAATTCCTTTGCCGGCCTCGCCGGTCCTGTACCGATTTACCTTCTTTACCCGTTTCAATTGCCGCTTTGCTGGCGCCACTCCAGCACCTGACAAAGCGCAGCGCTCCGCGGGTAATCGTTTGAAGGTCATGTTCAAAGTCAGTGAATTCAAGAGGTTCCAAGCGCCATGTTGCTGATGATCGATAATTACGACTCTTTTACCTATAACGTTGTGCAGTACCTTGGTGAGCTCGGCTCCCAAGTCAAAGTCGTGCGCAACGACGAACTCACCATTGCCGAAATCGAAGCGCTCAACCCGGAGCGCATCGTCGTGTCGCCGGGTCCATGCACCCCGACCGAAGCAGGCATTTCCATTGAAGCGATCAAGCATTTTGCCGGCAAGCTGCCGATTTTGGGTGTTTGCCTCGGTCACCAGTCCATCGGCCAGGCCTTTGGTGGTGACGTGGTCCGCGCCCGTCAAGTGATGCACGGTAAGACTAGTCCGGTATTCCATGAGGACAAGGGCGTTTTTGCAGGTCTGAATCGTCCGTTGACGGTGACCCGCTATCACTCGCTGATCGTCAAGCGTGAAACCCTGCCCGATTGCCTCGAACTGACGGCATGGACTCAGCTGGAGGACGGCTCGGTCGACGAGATCATGGGCCTGCGCCACAAGACGCTGAACATCGAAGGCGTGCAATTTCACCCCGAATCGATCCTCACCGAACAAGGTCACGAACTGTTCGCCAACTTCCTCAAACAAACCGGCGGCACGCGCTAAGGACTTTCCATGGATATCAAGACAGCCCTGAGCCGTATCGTCGGCCACCTCGACCTGAGCACTGATGAGATGCGTGATGTCATGCGCGAAATCATGACCGGGCAATGCACGGACGCGCAGATCGGCGCGTTCATGATGGCCATGCGCATGAAGAGCGAAAGCATTGACGAGATCGTCGGTGCGGTGTCGGTCATGCGCGAATTGGCGGACAAGGTAGAACTCAAGACGCTGGACGGTGTGGTTGACGTAGTGGGCACTGGCGGCGACGGTGCCAATATCTTCAACGTTTCGACCGCGTCCTCGTTTGTGGTCGCGGCTGCGGGTTGCACCGTGGCCAAGCACGGTAACCGTGCGGTATCGGGTAAAAGTGGCAGCGCTGATCTGCTGGAGGCGGCCGGTATCTATCTGAACCTGACGCCCATTCAGGTGGCGCGCTGCATCGATAACGTCGGCATCGGCTTCATGTTTGCCCAGACTCATCACAGTGCGATGAAGCACGCCGCCGGCCCACGACGCGATCTGGGCCTGCGCACGATGTTCAACATGCTCGGCCCGCTTACGAATCCGGCTGGCGTTAAACATCAGGTGGTCGGCGTGTTCAGCCAGGCGTTGTGCCGGCCATTGGCCGAGGTCTTGCAACGTCTTGGTAGCAAACACGTGTTGGTGGTGCACTCGAAGGACGGCCTGGACGAGTTCAGTCTGGCGGCACCGACTTTCGTAGCGGAGTTGAAGAACGACCAGATCACAGAGTATTGGGTCGAGCCAGAAGATTTGGGCATGAAGAGCCAGAGCTTGCATGGCCTGGCAGTTGAAAGCCCGGCGGCTTCGCTGGAACTGATCCGCGATGCCCTGGGCAAGCGCAAGACTGAAAACGGTCAGAAAGCGGCGGAAATGATTGTGCTCAATGCCGGTGCTGCGCTTTACGCCGCCGACCATGCCACCAGTTTGAAAGAGGGCGTTGCCCTGGCGCACGATGCGCTGCATACAGGTCTCGCTCGAGAAAAGCTTGAGGAGCTGGGTGCATTTACCGCGGTATTCAGAGTGGAGAATGAGGGATGAGTGTACCGACGGTTCTGGAAAACATTCTGGCGCGCAAGGTCGAAGAAGTTGCCGAGCGCAGTGCTCGTGTGAGCCTTGCCGAGCTGGAACGTCTGGCCAAGGCGGCCGATGCACCCCGTGGTTTTGCCGAGGCGTTGATCGCTCAGGCCAAGTTGAAACAACCTGCGGTGATTGCTGAAATCAAGAAGGCTTCGCCAAGCAAAGGCGTGATTCGCGAGAACTTCATTCCAGCCGACATCGCCACAAGTTACGAAAAGGGCGGCGCGACCTGCCTGTCCGTACTCACCGATATCGATTACTTCCAGGGTGCCGACGCGTACCTGCAACAGGCTCGCGATGCCTGCAAACTGCCGGTGATTCGCAAGGATTTCATGATCGATCCGTACCAGATCATCGAAGCCCGGGCGCTGGGCGCGGACTGCGTGCTGTTGATCGTCTCCGCACTGGATGACGTGAAGATGGCCGAGTTGGCAGCCGTTGCAAAAAGCGTCGGCCTTGATGTGCTGGTGGAAGTGCACGATGGCGATGAGTTGGAGCGGGCCTTGAAAACTCTCGAAACGCCGCTGGTGGGCGTCAACAACCGCAACCTGCATACTTTCGATGTCAGTCTGGAAACCACGCTGGATCTGCTGCCGCGTATTCCGCGGGATCGTTTGGTGATCACTGAAAGTGGCATTCTTAATCGCGCCGACGTTGAACTGATGGAAATCAGCGATGTGTATGCGTTCCTGGTCGGGGAGGCGTTCATGCGCGCTGAAAGCCCGGGCACTGAATTGCAGCGTCTGTTTTTCCCTGAGCGCGGCACTGCAATCAGTGGTTCGACACTCGACTGACTCGACCTCTTCGCGAGCAGGTTCACGCTCACATTGAGCGCGGCTGATGTGGGTGTGAACCTGCTGGCGAAGATGGCTTCAGATGCACCATGGAATGACCCGTCAAACGGACTCTCTAATGCACCCGACCTCGCTAATCGTAGAAGCTGGACTGCTCGCCGAACAGGATCTGCTGGCCTCGGTTTGCTCCGGTGAATCGGAATTCGGCCTGTTGTTCTGGCAACCCAGTGATAAAGCGCTGGTCATGCCTCGACGCCTGAGTCGCCTGCCTGGTTTCGAGGCTGCCTGCGATGCATCGGCGGCTGCAGGCTGGCCTGTGTTGCTGCGTGAAACTGGCGGTGAGCCAGTGCCTCAGTCGGCATCGACCATCAACATTGCCCTGGTTTACGCACCGCCCGCTCGGGAAGGGGATTTGAATCGCATCGAAACCGCGTACCGGCGTCTTTGCGATCCGATCTGTCAGCTTCTGGATGAGTTGGGGGGCGTGTCGTCTCTGGGTGAAGTCGACGGCGCGTTCTGCGACGGTCGTTTTAACGTCAACCTCGACGGGCGCAAGATGGTCGGTACTGCTCAGCGCTGGCGCCAAAGCAAGGGCGGTACGCGTCCCGTCGGCCTGGTGCACGGAGCTTTGTTATTGGATAACGAGCGTGAGTCGATGGTTGCAGCGGTCAATCGGTTCAACGAGGCGTGCGGTCTGGATCAACGGGTTCGCGCTGAGAGCCACATCGCCTTACATGAAAAGTTCACCGCACCTGATGCGCTGGAGCGGCTCGATACGCTTTATCGTCAGTTGCTGGCGGAAGTGGTTGCGGCTTAGTTTTCGAACTTGACGCGTAACTCAACGTGTACCGAAGACCACCATGGTCTTGCCTTTGACGTCCACCAGGTTGCGCTCTTCCAGATCCTTGAGCACGCGACCGACCATCTCTCGTGAACAGCCAACAATCCGCCCGATTTCCTGGCGCGTCACCTTGATCTGCATGCCGTCGGGATGCGTCATGGCATCGGGTTGCTTGCACAGTTCTAAAAGGCAGCGGGCAACGCGGCCGGTCACGTCGAAAAACGCCAGATCGCCGACTTTGCGCGTTGTATTGCGCAGACGCTGTGCGATTTGTCCGCTAAGCACGTAAAGAATGTCCGGGTCTTGCAGGGACAGTTCACGGAATTTTGCGTAGCTGATCTCCGCGACTTCGCATTCGATCTTGGCCCGTACCCAGGCACTGCGTTCCTGTTCCAGACCGGCCTGTTCAAACAGGCCGAGCTCTCCGAAAAAGTCTCCGGAGTTAAGGTACGCGATGATCATTTCACGGCCATCGTCATCTTCTATAAGGATGGTGACCGAACCTTTGATAATAAAGAACAGCGTTTCCGAGCGATCGCCGGCACAAATGATGTTGCTCTTGGCCTGATACCGGCGGCGCTGGCAATGCATCAGCAGCTTGTCGAGGTTTTTGATTTTTGGGGCGGGAGCAATAGCAACCATGGTTGTATCCCGAAAAGACTGCACGGTGTGTTTGGTTTTTTTTAGGCGCTTGTGAAGGCCCGGACCGCGAGCGGACGGACGGACTGCTTATTCGCTTCAAGCTGGCTATGCGCCAGTGAATTGGCGCCAGCATAACAGACACTTTCTGCAACTTTCGAGATTTTGCCTACGCAGGCGAAGGTTATGTCCTACGGAGGTGAGCGCTGTCAATCAAGGACCCTGTGCTAAGCTGGCGACCCTTTTTTATGTAGTGGAGTCTTGGCGATGAAGGCACGCATCCAATGGGCTGGCGAAGCCATGTTCCTCGGCGAATCCGGCAGCGGCCATGTCGTGGTCATGGACGGTCCCCCTGATGCCGGCGGTCGCAACCTGGGTGTCCGTCCGATGGAGATGCTCTTGTTGGGTGTTGGCGGATGCAGTAACTTCGATGTGGTCAGCATCCTCAAGAAGTCCCGTCAGGCGGTAGAGAGCTGCGAAGCTTTCCTTGAAGCCGAGCGCGCCACCGAAGATCCAAAGGTATTTACCAAGATCCACATGCACTTTGTGGTCAAGGGCCGCGGGCTGAAAGAAGCTCAGGTCAAACGCGCCATTGAGCTGTCGGCCGAGAAGTATTGCTCGGCTTCGATCATGCTCGGCGCGGCAGGCGTGGAAATTACCCACGACTACGAGATCATTGAGCTCGGCTGAAATCGACATTCCCCCAGATGCAAAAAAGGCGACTACCTCACGGCAGTCGCCTTTTTACTGGCTGATGCAAAACTCGATTGGCGCAAGGATCGCCCGCGATTGCGTCTTGAGTATCGCCATCGGGGACAAGTCTTGCTCCTGAGGTCAGATTCGATAAGTACTCTTGGTCATGACCTTGGCCAACAAGCTCATCCCGAATTTCACAGGAGCCGGGAAGCGAAAGCCCCCAGCATCCAGTGCACTCTGCGCGTGATGCTCTTCATCCGTGCGCATCTGTTCAAGAATTGCTCTGGATTTTTCATCTTCCGCTGGCAGTTGCTCGAGGTGCTCGTTCAAGTGTTTGCACACCTGATGCTCGGTGGCGGCGACGAACCCCAGGCTGACTTTGTCGCTGATCAAGCCGGCGACCGCACCTATTCCGAACGACATGCCGTAGAACAACGGGTTGAGAATGCTGGTGTGGCTGCCCAATTGATGGATGCGTTGTTCGCACCAGACCAGATGGTCGATTTCTTCTTCGGCGGCATGTTCCATGGCGGCACGCACTTGCGGCAGTTTCGCCGTCAGGGCTTGGCCTTGGTACAGCGCCTGGGCGCAGACTTCGCCGGTGTGGTTGATGCGCATCAGGCCGGCAACGTGCCGGGTGTCTTCGTCGCTCATTTGCACATCAGGCTGCACGATAGCCGGGGACGGACGGTACGGCTGGCCACTGAACGGTAGCAGGGTACGCATCGCCGCATCGGCTTGCAGCAGTAGACGGTCAATCGGCGAGTAGTGACGTTGGGTAGTCATGCTGACCTCCGGGAAGAATCTCGGCGGCCAGTTTAACCGAATCGGCCGGTGAAGGTTTGCGTTGGGTCATTTGGGGGAGAGGGCGTCTCCTGGAACAAGCCCTCTCCCGCAGGGATTTGTGCAATCAGCCCGGCGGCCAGTGCATCTGACGCTGACCCAGCACATGCATATGGATGTGATAGACGGTTTGACCGCCTTCTTCGTTGCAGTTCATCACGACGCGGAAGCCTTTTTCGCAACCCAGTTCCAGAGCGAGACGCTGGGCTGTGAACAAGATATGTCCGGCCAGTGCCTTGTCGTCCTCGGTGAGGTCATTCAGGGTGCGCACCGGTTTCTTCGGAATCACCAGAAAGTGCACGGGTGCCTGCGGGGCGATGTCGTGGAAGGCCAGAACCTGGTCGTCCTCGTAAATGATCTTTGCCGGGATTTCCCGGTTGATGATCTTGGTGAACAGAGTATCCACAGCTGTTTTCTCCGTTGTTTAGGCAGTCCTGAGTGTACCCACGCAAGCTACACCATCCCAGTGTTATGCCGTAAGACCGTTCAGCGAGGGCAGTAGGCCTTGTTGACCATGCCTGCGATTATCCGGTTCAGCCAGCGTGAGCCGAGGCGCGGGAGGAAGGCGAACCACCGGTTGCGCTGACCTGGAATAATAATGGCGCGATTTTTTTCCAGCGCTCGCACGGTGTAAAGAGCAACCTCTTCGGCACTCATCATCCGCTTGTTGTTTTCAAGCTTGGCGGTGTCCATCTGAGCGGTGCTGAAAAACGCTGTGCGGGTAGGGCCGGGGCAGAGCACCGACACCTTGATCGCACATTTCTTGAGTTCTACGCGTAAGCCTTCGGAAAAATTCAGCACATAGGCTTTGCTGGCGTAGTAGGTGCTCATCCATGGGCCAGGCTGGAACGCCGCCAAGGAGGCAACGTTCAGAATCTGCCCGCCACCCTGCAAGGCCATCGTGTTGCCGATGGCGTGACACAGGCGAGTAAGGGCCAGAATGTTGACCTCGATCAGGTCCTGTTCGGTCATCCAGTCCTGAGCCAGGAAGGGACCACAGGTGCCAATACCGGCGCAGTTCACCAGCAGATCAATCTGCCGGTCACCTTCCTCGAGCTCCAGCAAAAATCCGGACAGCCGCAGGGGCTCTCCCAGATCGCAGGCTCGGAACAGTACCTCCACACCAAAACGCTGGGTCAGTTCTATCGCAATACTTTCCAGCTGATCACGCTGTCGGGCCACTAATAGCAGGCTGCGGCCACGGCGGGCCAGCGCTTCGGCCATCGCCAGGCCGATGCCGCTGGAAGCGCCAGTGATCAGAGCGTAACGGGTCATTCAGTTCTCCATCGCAACAGCTCCGCGCCAGTGACGCGGGTGTCACGTGCGGGGAGCGCTGTTCATTCTTTCGCAGAGTCTACAGGGGGCTGGGCTTCTTCTGCTGCTTCGTCAGCTGAATTTGGCGCTGGCTCTGCTTCCACTGCGGTCTGATCTTCGATCTCTTCGGTGGTGACGGAGTCACTTTCGTAACTGCTCTGGGTCGCGTTTTCGTATTCATCCTGAATTGCCGTGAGGCCACCCGCCAACCCTCCAATGAACAGGATCGCGATAAACACCAGCCACAACGCAGAGAGCACTTTTACTGCGTTGCTGTTGGGCGGTGGCGGTGCACCGTACCGATTGGCCGTGCTGTTCCCCGGCACAACCATCATCACGAACGGAAAGAAGCTACCGATAAAGGGGACGAGGTTCAGCAGCCACAACCAGCCGGACCAACCGATATCGTGAAGACGCTGGACGCTGAACTGGATACTGACAAAACCCAGTGCGACGACGAGGATGAACGCCAGCAGACCTGCAAGAATCAGCCCGGCGTTTGAATCCGAACTGAGAAGCGCCAGACCAAAAAGCGCAAGCACGATCCCGATGCCGAGTGTCACGAGCGTCAGGACCATCGTCCAGGCAAGAAAGCGTAAGCGTCCGATACGTCCCTGAAAGCTGAACGGCTTGAGCGGAGCAAAGTCGGGCAATGCTTCTCCGACCGCGGCGCGTGGCGAGGCATAGGGCGAATCCTGATCCGGCGAGGGGGGCGCGTAGGACGGGGCTGGTTCGTGCACGTCGGCCAAATCCAGCTCGATCGTTGGCTCGCTTTCGATTCGCGCATCAATGCCGGTTTTCACCAGTGCCTGTAAATACGTCTGGGCATCGGCGTGCGACAGGTCACGCTTGAGAGCAACCGGGCGCCCACTGAACAGTCGTTCGATGGCCGTTACATCGCTTTTGAACAACTCGGCGAGATTGAGCTTGGCCGTAGTGACATCGACGCCTGGCAGCAGAGCGCCGTCGAATACGATCTTGAAACGGTTTTCGCTCATTGCGAGGCATCCTTGTCGCGAGTGTTTGAATGAGAGATGCATACGCCGATCGCAATCGACCGGTTTCTGCATTTAGCGAGGCCAGCGCTTCGGCAGCGTTGCGGCCAGTTCCAGCGCCTTGCGGTATTCGCTGTCGAGGCGCGCGACCAGTTCATCAACGCCTGGTAAGTCATCGATTTCACCAACGCCTTGGCCGGCGGACCATACGGTCTTCCAGGCTTTTGCTTCATCGCTTACAGGTTTGAGTTTGGAGCCGAAGTCAACTTCCCCTTTGCCTTGCAATGCCGCCATGTCGAAGCCGGCAGCCTCAAGGCTTTGACGCATGAAGCTCGCCGGAACACCCGACACTGCTGGAGTATGAACGATGTCGGCTGCTCTGGAACTCAGTAGCATCTCTTTATAGGCATCGGGCGCATGACTTTCGGTGGTGCCGATAAATCGCGTACCGAAGTAGGCCAGATCCGCGCCGAGCAATTGTGCGGCAAGAATCTCGTGGCCGTGGTTCAAACAGCCGGCCAGCAGCAGCGTTTTATCAAAGAACTGGCGAATCTCGGCAATCAAGGAAAATGGACTCCAGGTGCCCGCATGTCCACCGGCGCCCGCCGCCACTGCAATCAAGCCGTCTACCCCGGCCTCTGCAGCTTTCTCGGCATGGCGACGGGTCGTCACGTCGTGAAACACCAGCCCACCGTAGCTGTGAACCTCATCCACCAGTTCTTTCACAGCGCCAAGGCTGGTGATCACAATGGGAACCTTGTGTTCGACACAGATCGCGAGGTCCGCTTGCAGCCTTGGGTTGCTGTTGTGGACGATCAGGTTTACTGCATAGGGCGCCGGATTTTCCAGTGTCGCCAAACCCGCTTCAATCTCTTCCAGCCAGGCCTTGAAGCCGCTGCTCTCGCGTTGGTTAAGCGCGGGGAAGCTCCCCACTACGCCATTACGGCAGCAGGCGAGTACCAATTGTGGATTGGAGATCAGGAACATCGGCGCCGCCACAACCGGTAGGCGCAAACGTTGTTCAAGCAAAGCGGGCAGCGACATTGTAGGTACCCCGAAAAGTAGCGCGTAGTGAAGTTAGAACGGTCGAACCACGACCAGAATTACGATAGCCAGCAATATCAGAACCGGCACTTCATTGAACCAGCGATAAAAGACATGGCTGCGGGTGTTTTCGCCACGGCCAAAGCGTTTTACCTGCGCGCCGCACATGTGGTGGTAGCCGATCAGAATCACTACGAGCGTCAGCTTGGCGTGAATCCAGGCACCCTGGCTGAATATGCTGGGGTTCATGGCGATCAGTGCGATGCCGAAGATCAGCGTGGCGATCATTGCCGGTCCCATGATGCCGCGGTACAGCTTGCGCTCCATGATGCTGAAACGCTCCTTGCTGACGGTGTCCTCACTTTGGGCGTGATAGACAAACAGGCGTGGCAGGTAGAACAGGCCGGCAAACCAGCAGACCAGACTGACGATATGAAAAGCTTTGAGCCATAGATAAAGCATTTTTTAGGTATTCCCAGGTTCACGGTAGCCTGGATAGTAGAGGCTTGAGGCTCCGCGCGTCACCTTGCCGGTTGTCGCAGCGCGATGCGGGCCCTATTATCGACGGCTTTCCAGTGGTTTCGTTTGAGGGCAGGTTTATGGTCAAGGTCGGTATCGTCGGCGGCACGGGTTACACCGGTGTCGAACTGCTGCGTCTGTTGGCACAGCATCCGCAAGCTGAAGTGGTGGTCATCACTTCCCGATCCGAGGCCGGTCTGGCCGTGGCTGATATGTATCCAAACCTGCGCGGTCACTACGACGGCCTGGCGTTCAGCGTTCCAGACATCAAAACCCTGGGTGCCTGCGATGTGGTGTTCTTCGCCACGCCTCACGGTGTCGCGCATGCCCTGGCGGGTGAGCTGCTAGCGGCCGGGACCAAGGTCATCGACCTGTCGGCGGACTTCCGCTTGCAAGACGCTGATGAGTGGGCGAAGTGGTACGGACAGCCGCACGGTGCTCCGCAATTGCTTGAAGAGGCCGTTTATGGCTTGCCGGAAGTCAACCGCGAGCAAATCAAACAGGCTCGTCTGGTTGCTGTTCCTGGTTGCTACCCGACTGCTACCCAACTGGGATTCCTGCCATTGCTCGAAGCGGGGCTGGCTGACACCACGCGTTTGATCGCTGACTGTAAATCCGGCGTCAGCGGTGCTGGTCGTGGCGCTGCCGTAGGTTCTCTGTACTCGGAGACATCGGAAAGCATGAAGGCTTACGCCGTCAAAGGTCACCGTCATTTGCCGGAAATCCGCCAGGGTCTGCGCCGTGCCTCGGGCAAGGACGTTGGCCTGACCTTCGTACCGCACCTGACACCGATGATCCGCGGCATTCACTCGACACTCTACGCGACAGTCGTGGATCGCTCGGTGGACCTGCAGGCGCTGTTCGAAAAACGCTATGCCGACGAGCCGTTCGTCGACGTGATGCCAGCCGGTAGCCATCCGGAAACCCGTAGCGTGCGTGGCGCGAACGTGTGCCGAATTGCCGTGCACCGTCCACAGGATGGGGATCTCGTCGTGGTGTTGTCGGTTATCGACAATCTGGTGAAGGGTGCGTCGGGCCAGGCGGTGCAGAATCTCAATATCATGTTCGGTCTGGATGAGCGCCTGGGTCTTTCCCATGCAGGCATGTTGCCGTAAGGCTTATCCCCAACAGCAAAAAGGCCTGGATATCAGGCCTTTTTGCATTCTTGTCTGACGATTTGCTTGATTGATATACCGTAACAATAGTTGACCGATTTTCTAGGAGAAGCGGATAATGCGCGTCATCACGCATTATGGCGGCGTAACGCCGGGAGATAGTTAGCATGAGCGTCGAATCCTTCACCCCCACGGCTTTGCAATTCACCCACGGTGCTGCGCACAAGGTGAAGAGCCTGGTCGATGAAGAGGGGAATGATCGCTTGAAGCTGCGCGTATTTGTTACGGGTGGTGGTTGTTCCGGGTTTCAGTACGGCTTCACCTTCGATGAAGAAGTGGCCGATGACGACACGATCGTCGAACGCGAGGGTGTGAGTCTTGTCGTTGATCCGATGAGCTTTCAGTACCTGGCAGGTGCCGAAGTGGACTACCAGGAAGGTCTGGAGGGTTCGCGTTTTGTGATCAAGAATCCGAACGCCTCCACCACGTGTGGCTGTGGTTCTTCGTTCTCGATCTGAATACGCTTCAAGATAATACCGAGCGCCGCATAACCTGAGAGTTTTGCGGCGTTTTGCTGTCTGGAGTTTGCTGGGGAGCAGTCAGGCGGGATAGATAGCGCCGAGCACCCGCAAGCCTCGAGCGCCAGTGACGCTGGGGCGATTGGCGGCAATGCCTGCGAGGCAGCAGTGGGCCAGCCAGGCGAAGGCCATCGCTTCTACCCAATCCGGGTCGACGCCGTAAGCGGCAGTGCTGCAGACTCTTACGTTGGGTAACAGACGGGACAGGCGATGCATTAGCGTGGCGTTGTGCGCGCCGCCGCCGCAGACCAGCAACTCACGCGTATCTGATTGAGCGCTTTGCAACGACTCAGTGATTGTCAGGGCGGTCAGTTCCAGCAGTGTTGCCTGCACATCTTCGATGGCGAACGTCGGCAACAGTGAAAGATGCTGTGTCAGCCAGGGTAGGTTGAACACTTCTCGGCCGGTACTTTTAGGGCCTTTGGTGACGAAAAACGGATCGCTCAGTAGCGCTTTCAACAAGACAGGTTCGACTTCGCCGGTGGCAGCCCAAAGGCCGTCGCGATCAAAGTTGTCGCCGCGTTGTTGATGAATCCAGGCGTCCAGAAGAACATTTCCCGGGCCGCAGTCGAATCCCGCAACGGGTTTGCCGGGTTCAATAAGGCTGAGGTTACTGAAACCTCCGACATTCAGCACTGCGCGGTTGCCGGCCTGCTCTTCAAACAATGATTCGTGGAAGGCTGGCACCAGTGGAGCACCTTGCCCGCCGGCGGCTACGTCGCGGCTACGGAAGTCGCTCACCACGGTGATGCCCGTCAGCTCGGTTAGCAGGGCAGGGTTGCCAATTTGCACGGTAAAACCGCGCGCCGGTTCGTGGCGAATGGTCTGGCCGTGGCTGCCAATGGCGCGGATGTCCTCAGGTTTCAGGTTTTGTTGTTCGAGGAGAGCGTGGATGCCTTGGGCGGCCAGCTTCACCCAGTTTTGCTGGGCGATGGCGGAACGGGCGATTTCGTCTGGGCCGCTGGCGCACAAGCCAAGCAACTCGGCGCGCAATGAGTCCGGCATGGGGATGTAGTGCGTGGCGATCAGTTTGATCGCCGGGGTCAGCTCTATAAGCGCAATGTCCAATCCATCAAGGCTGGTCCCGGACATCACGCCTATATAGAGGGCCATGGTTTAGCGCTTGCTCGAAGCGAGCATAGTGGCCTTCTCTTGATCCATGCGCGCCATCAGCGGCTGGCTCTGCGCGAGGAAGCGTGCGCGCTCGGCTTTGGCGATCGGATCGGCCATTGGCAGCTTCTGGCCCAGCGGGTCGACGTGTACGCCGTTGACCTGGAACTCGTAATGCAAGTGTGGGCCGGTGGACAGGCCGGTGGTGCCAATGTAGCCGATTACCTGACCTTGCTTGACGGAGCCGCCAGTCTTTACGCCCTTGGCGAAACCTTGCATGTGCCCGTACAGCGTGCGGTAGGTATTGCCGTGCTGGATGATCACTGTATTGCCGTAGCCGCCGCGGCGCCCGGCCAGCAACACCTTGCCGTCGCCCGCAGCCTTGATCGGCGTACCGCGTGGGGCAGCATAATCAACCCCTTTGTGAGCGCGAATCTTGTTCAAAATCGGGTGTTTGCGGCCCATGGAGAACTTGGAGCTGATGCGGGCGAAATCTACCGGAGTACGAATGAACGCCTTGCGCATGCTGTTGCCGTCAGCGGTGTAGTAGCTGCTATTGCCTTGTTTGTTGGTGTAGCGCACTGCGGTGTAGGTCTTGCCCCGATTAGTGAAGCGTGCCGACAGGATCGGACCGTTACCGACGGCCTTGCCATTGACGACTTTCTGCTCGTAGATCACGTCAAACTCGTCACCCTGGCGGATGTCCTGAGCAAAATCGACGTCATAGCCGAACACACTGGCCATGTCCATGGTCAGGCTGTGGGACAGGCCTGCACGGGCGGCGGATTGCGACAGCGAGCTGTTAATCACGCCGTGGACGTAGGCGGAGCGTACGGTGGGCTTGGCGGTAATGCGATTGAACGTATAACCCTTGTCGTTCTTGGTCAGGGTAATGCTTTCAAGGTCGCTGACCTTACTGTGCAGGTTGGTCAGCTGACCTTCCGGATTCAGTTCGAATTCAAGTTTCTGACCATGCTTGAGTTGGCTGAATTGCTTGGCTTGCTTATCGCTGGACAGCACTTCATGTACCGACGCTGCCGGCAGGCCGACTTTCTCGAACAAGGTTGAGAGCGTGTCGCCTTTGGAAACGATCACTTCCCGATGATTTGGGGCCTTCTTTTCTTCAACAGCCGGCGCTGGTGCAGGTTCTGCCTGAGCGGTTTCCTTGGTTTCTTCAACGCTGTTTTCAATCTGCGCGAAAGGGGAGGTTGCGGACTCATTTGTGGCTTGAACGGCTTCAGCAGCGTCTTGATCTTGTGTCAGTTGTTCAGCAGGGCTTTCCAGTTCAAGACTCAGGGTTGTCTTTTTGGCTTCAACATCACTGGAAGGGAATACCAGAAGCGCCAGGCTCAGAAGGGCGGCAATACCGCTTGCTGCGAGCAGGTGGGTCTTCGGGTAAAGCGGCGGCGCTTTAGACGATTCTTTGGTCATAGGTAATTTTTGACTTTGAAGAAGATGAATTGGAATAGATGAATGACATGATGAAGATGAAATAACTGTATAAAATATAACCAAATCATCTCTGAAGCAAGTCCGTGGTTACTCTGCCAGCGGATTGGCGTCATTGCGCCGGCCAAACTTTGTATTTGAGGCGTGATCTTGTATGGTTGGTACCCTTTGAATTCGAGCCTTGCGGGTCTGTTATGAAGTCGGTTGAAGAGCAGCTAGCGCTGATCAAACGTGGTGCGGAAGAACTGTTGGTCGAGTCAGAGCTTGTTGAGAAGCTAAAGCGCGGCCAGCCGCTGCGTATTAAAGCGGGCTTCGATCCGACTGCGCCGGATTTGCACCTGGGTCACACCGTGCTTATTAATAAGCTGCGCCAGTTCCAGGAGCTTGGGCATCAGGTGATCTTCCTTATAGGGGATTTCACCGGAATGATCGGCGATCCGAGCGGGAAAAGCGCAACGCGTCCTCCGCTGACTCGCGAGCAGGTGCTCGAAAATGCTGAAACCTACAAAACTCAGGTTTTCAAGATTCTTGATCCGGCCAAGACCGAAGTGGCATTTAACTCCACCTGGATGGATCAGATGGGGCCGGCTGACTTTATTCGGCTGACTTCGCAGTACACCGTCGCACGCATGCTCGAGCGTGATGATTTCGACAAGCGCTATACGACTAATCAGCCAATCGCTATTCATGAGTTCCTCTATCCGTTGGTGCAGGGGTATGACTCTGTTGCGTTGCGCGCGGATGTCGAGCTGGGCGGCACGGATCAGAAGTTCAACCTCTTGATGGGGCGTGAGCTGCAGCGTGGTTATGGTCAAGAGCCTCAGTGCATTCTGACCATGCCATTGCTGGAAGGTCTGGATGGCGTGAAGAAGATGTCCAAGTCGCTGGGTAACTATGTCGGTATCCAGGAAGCGCCTGGTGTCATGTACAGCAAGCTGGTGTCTATTCCGGATGCGCTGATGTGGCGCTATTTCGAGTTGCTCAGCTTCCGCTCCATGGATGAGATAAATGCATTCCGTGTGGATGTGGAGTCGGGTGCCAATCCGCGTGACATCAAGATCAAGCTGGCCGAAGAGATCGTGGCGCGTTTTCATGGTGAAGAAGCTGCGGCCAACGCTCACCGTGCGGCAGGTAATCGCATGAAAGATGGCGAGCTGCCGGAGAACTTGCCGGAGATTGAGTTGGCTGCTGCTGAAGATATGCCGATTGCGGCCGTCCTTAATAAGGCAGGCTTGGTCAAAAACTCGGCTGTGGCGCGTGATCTCCTGAATGCTGGTGGTGTGCGTATAGATGGTGAGGTTGTCGATCGCACCTTTATATACGCGCTGGGCGCGACTCATGTCTGCCAGGCCGGAAAGAAGGCATTTGCGCGCATTACGCTCAAATCGGAATAAAGGTGAAATAAGGGGTTGACGGCGAATTGTAACGGTCTATAATTCGCCCCACTTCCGGCGCAGTCGAAACGGAAAACTCCTTGGTAAACAAAGAGTTACGCGGTTTTCGGCAGTGAGTTGCTTCAGGTCATCGAAGCGCGAAAGGAGTTGAAAAAGAGGTG
>NZ_JACMYF010000014.1:0-122104 GCF_015351605.1 Pseudomonas sp. p50(2008) | reverse complement strand
TGACCTGAAGCAACTCACTGCCGAAAACTGCGTAACTCTTTGTTTACCAAGGAGTTTTCCGTTTCGACTGCGCCGGAAGTGGGGCGAATTATAGACATCCTGAATCTGCCGTCAAGCACTGATTTTGATTTTCTATCAGAAAGTCGAATAGCTTCCTTATATAAGGAAGGGATCCGACCTGACAGCTTACGCGAGACATAAAAAAGCCCTGCCTGAGTGAACCCAGCAGGGCTTTTCGACTTCTGCAGCAACCTCGAGATCTTGATCAACATCACCGAACAAGAAGCGGGCCGGCAGAAGGAGAAGTCATGGTGTCCCAGGGCAGGTTCGAACTGCCAACCTTCCCCTTAGGAGGGGGATGCTCTATCCAATTGAGCTACTGAGACATTCGTCATCCGGAAAACTGCCAAGAGGCGTCATGCAGCGACGGCGTGCATGTTAACGGGCAACCCTACTTTTGTCATGTCGTCCGCATGCTTTTTAAGCGTAGGCAATGTTCCCCTCATTCGCCGATGGTCGCCGGTCGTGCAAATAACACCCCCCTCAAAAAGCCATCATTGCAAAATGCACGAACAAAACCATCCAACCGAACCCTAATCCCCTGTATTTGAACGACTTATCCCATTTAGACTGTTGGCACGCTGGCTGCTTTAGTAACCTGCAAAGCATCGGAGATCATTCCCATGAACAACATCCTTCTTCTTTCGAACGTGATAGCACTGGCCCTTCTGCTGGGATTCACTTTCACACCCGAGAAGGATGAAGAGTCGATCGTCCAACGGATACCGCATTATCTTCAGCTGCAAAAAGCCCCTCAGCTAGCGGTCATGAATACCGATCCAGGCTTTGGAATTCAAAGCGGTAGTCAGGGGACGGCCGTGTTGCCCACTCATTCTTCAGATCGCTTGGTATTTTGAATCATTCAGGAGCATCAGTATGTCCAAGTCCGCCGCAGGATTTTTCGTCCTGGCCCTAATAAGCGGCATCTACCATTTTTCATCAGCACAAGAGACGTATCTCACCGTCCCACTGATTGCTTGCGGCGCTTTTTCCTCGCTGTTCATCTTGGCATTGATCGCCGGTCGTAAGATCAAGTTCGACCCGGTTTTTCGCTAACACACTCGCAGCAACGTCGAAAGGCGAGGACCACCAGAGTGACCTCGCCCAAAATGCTCCCGAAAATGAATCCAGAATCGCAAATCAACCGCGCCAATTTTATGGCCACGGTATCTGATCAGCGCGAATTCCCGTGAAGCCCCCTCCCCGGCTAGCGGCCTCGATAAAACGCTGCCATCCATCCTGAAACTGCCTACTTCACGAACCTTTGACTAGCGAATCGGCCATTTGCCACTATTCTCTAAAAGTAAGGTTTCGCAGAACCTCGCGTAGTTAGCGACTTCCCGTGGCGCTTGGGAGATCGCTTTGCAAACAGGAGGATGCGGCAGCAGGACAGTCCTGGTCAAAGTTTCAAACCAGTCCGCATTTCTGATGATTGGTGCTGGCAGAACGCCTTTATCCAGTTCAATATTTGTCACAGAATTGACGCCAACGAACTGGCAATCTTGAGGCATGATGCGGGCCTCTATCAATTCAGGTTGAACATTTGGCCAGAGCGCTTGTCCTATCAGACATCCTGCGGCCAATCCCGAGAACCGCTCCCCTGAACTAACCGGTTAAATATATGCGCCCATTGAAACAGGCAATTTATTCCAGCCGTACGGCTGACAAGTTCGTCGTACGTCTGCCAGACGGAATGCGTGAACGCATTGCCGAAGTGGCTCGCAATCATCATCGCAGCATGAACTCCGAAATCATCGCGCGCCTTGAGCAAAGCCTTATTCAGGAAGGTGCGCTGGGCGAAGAACTCAGCATGCGCCTGGACAGCCCTGAGCTGTCACTGCACGAACGCGAACTGTTGCAACGTTTCCGTCAACTCTCCCATCGCCAGCAAAATGCGCTTGTTTCGCTGATCGCCCATGACGCCGAAATGGCCACAGACGCGTCCTGATTGAACTGATTTCCCAAGCCAGCGTAAAGCTGGCTTTTTTTTGTCCGAAATTCAGTGGTAGGTGCATTGCCCCCCTCGCCCACTGTAATACTTGACTACCTTGGCGCCCTCATCATGCAAAGAGAGGCCGTCCTGGATTCAGAGTTCCGTCGACAAAAATTAGGAAAGCCCTGCAAGCGTAACTTGCAGGGCTTTTCGGTGAGACTGGCCATCTAATTAGACCCGCCGAATGACGGATCTTAAAAACGGTAAGTCAGAGCAAGAATATCGTTGCCAAGCCCAGAAATATGAAGAAGCCCCCACTGTCGGTCATGGCAGTGATCATGACACTCGCTCCCATTGCAGGATCACGTCCTAATCGAGCGAGTGTCATGGGTATCAACACCCCCATCAATGCGGCAAGCAGCAGGTTTAGTGTCATGGCAGCAGTCATGACCACCCCCAGGGACCAGCTCCCATATAGGAGGTAGGCCACGATGCCAATGACGCCTCCCCAAACCAAGCCATTGATCAGGCCGACCGCCAACTCCTTGCGCATCAATCGCGAGGTATTGCCTGTACTCACCTGATCCAGCGCCATCGCCCTGACAATCATAGTGATGGTCTGATTACCCGAGTTACCGCCAATACCGGCCACAATCGGCATCAATGCCGCGAGTGCTACCAGCTTCTCAATGGAACCTTCGAACAGACCAATCACTCGTGAGGCAATGAACGCAGTAACCAGGTTAACCGCGAGCCAGGCCCAACGGTTACGCAGGGACTTCCAGACCGACGCGAAAATGTCTTCCTCTTCACGCAGACCCGCCATGTTGAGAACTTCGTTTTCGCTCTCCTCACGAATCAGATCGACCATTTCATCGATGGTCAGACGGCCGATCAACTTACCGTTCTTATCGACCACGGGGGCCGAAATCAAATCGTAACGCTCAAATGCTTGAGCAGCATCGTAGGCATCTTCATCCGGATGAAAACTTACCGGATCGCTGGCCATGACTTCCGCGACCTGTTTGTCCGGATCGTTGACCAACAAACGCTTAATGGGCAAAACGCCCTTCAGCACGCCGTCGTAATCCACGACGAACAGTTTGTCCGTATGACCTGGCAACTCTTTGAGGCGACGCAGGTACCGCAAAACCACCTCAAGACTGACATCCTCACGGATTGTCACCATCTCGAAGTCCATCAGCGCACCGACTTGTTCCTCGTCGTAGGACAACGCGGAGCGAACGCGCTCACGCTGTTGACCATCCAGAGTTTCCATCAGCTCGTGAACGACGTCTCTCGGCAACTCGGACGCGAGGTCCGCCAATTCATCGGCGTCCATGTCCTTGGCTGCCGCCAACAGCTCGTGATCGTCCATGTCGGCGATCAGGGTTTCACGAACCGAGTCGGACACTTCAAGCAGGATGTCACCGTCGCGATCGGCCTTGACCAATTGCCAGAGCGTTAAACGATCGTCCAGCGGCAAAGCTTCAAGAATGTAGGCGACGTCGGCGGAGTGCAGGTCATCGAGCTTGCGTTGCAGCTCGACGAGGTTTTGACGGTGAACAAGGTTCTCGACCCGTTCGTGATGCGGACCTTCCTGGCGATGAGTCAGGTCTTCGACCACTCGCTGACGATGCAGCAGCTCAACGACTTGAGCGAGGCGGTCTTGCAGGCTTTCTTGCGTTTTCTTTACTTCTACTTCAGACATAGGCGAACTCCACTCCCAGCAGCGGGGCACGCCGGAAGCATCAATCAGTCAATTCATGATTGGAAAAATGGGGTACTGAGTAACTACTGGGTAAGTCCATGGAGGTTTTCCACAAGCCCCGGCGGGGCTGACGGGCGCAATGATACACCGCCCGAAGGTTTTAAACGTTAAAAAATCGCGGTTGAAACAAGCGCTTGCAGAACAAACCTGAGTGATGCCCTGATCCATTCAATCTGCGACGACTCATTCGGAAAAGAAAACACACCCTCGCCGGAAAATGTAGCGACTACCCTGCAATAGGACCGTCAAGGAGGACGATTGATGCTTTCGAACAGACATTATTTTTTGCTGGCCGCTCTACTCTGCCTTCCCCAGACAGCGCTTGCAGTGACCATTCACCGCTGCGAGGCGCCGGACGGAAGCATCACCTTCACCACATTGAGCTGTAACGCCGGCGAGGACTTCTCAACACAGGAGGTGCGCACTTCCATGCCAAGTACCACGATGGCACTGCTGCCGGAAGCTGATGCCCGCGACAGGACAAGCACCACCGGGATGAGGAATCTGACGATCGTCGGCCAAGCCGAGGATAAATGTGGAAATCAGCTAAGCGCACGCGAGAGACGTGCAGCGATCATCAATCAGCGCATAGTCGCCGGCATGACCCAGCAGGAGGTGGAAAGCGCCTTGGGCAAACCGGACAAGATCACTATTCGTAATTCGGCTATTAGGTATCGCTACAACGACAAGCGTGGTCGCAGCGCGCAAATCGTGTTTGACGATAAAGGATGCACAAAAGGAAAAGCCAAATCCCAGACGGCAAAAAGCCCGCTTTAAAAGCGGGCTTTTTGTTGTTTGGTGCACTCGACAGGATTCGAACCTGTGACCGCTCGGTTCGTAGCCGAGTACTCTATCCAGCTGAGCTACGAGTGCATGTGTGTTTTTATACCAGATCACAACTGGTTGGAGCCAAGTCATTCGCATTACTGCAAACAACTCTTAAATGGTGCACTCGACAGGATTCGAACCTGTGACCGCTCGGTTCGTAGCCGAGTACTCTATCCAGCTGAGCTACGAGTGCATTTGTTGCCGCGCATTATAGGCCGTCTAATCTCTATGTCAAACACTTTTTCTAGTAATTTCAACAACTTACCGAAGAAGCCAGATTACAACGTACTACGCAAATAATGGCGGAGAACGGGGGATTCGAACCCCCGACACCCTTTTGAGGTGTACTCCCTTAGCAGGGGAGCGCCTTCGGCCACTCGGCCAGCTCTCCGCAACACGGGGCGTATCTTAACCAACCTTTTCCCCGTTTGCAAACATAAAAAGCGATAAAAATTAATGGCTTGGTTCTTCGTCCTTCTCTTTCTTTATACGCAGGTAAATTTCCTCACGGTGGACCGCAACCTCTTTCGGGGCGTTGACACCGATACGCACTTGATTTCCTTTGACGCCGAGCACGGTTACGGTGATTTCGCCATCACCGATAATCAGGCTTTCTGCGCACCGACGAGTCAGAATCAGCATACCTTTCTCCTCACGCATTACATTTCAGGGACAGCAGTCTGCAAAAAAAGAGGCACTCGACCTACAACCAAAATGGTCGAAGTCCTACATGCCTGAGTATTGACCAGCGCGAGCAAAAGAACAGCCTCGAGTCACGCCATTCAAGAAAACAAAAGGCGCGGTCAGACCGCGCCCTTTGGCAAACGCATCACTCGCCCTGACGGGCCGGCGCGTCCAGTTCGAAAGCCGTGTGCAGAGCGCGCACAGCCAGTTCCAGATACTTCTCTTCAATCACCACGGAGACTTTGATTTCCGAGGTCGAGATCATCTGAATGTTGATCGTTTCCTTGGCCAGTGCTTCGAACATCCGGCTGGCGACGCCTGCGTGAGAACGCATGCCAACACCGACGATCGACACCTTGGCAATCTTGGTGTCGCCGATGACTTCACGGGCACCCAACTCGCTAGCGGTTTTTTCCAGCACCGTCTGCGCCGCCTGGTAATCATTGCGGTGCACAGTGAAGGTGAAGTCAGTGGTGTTATCGTGCGCGACGTTCTGCACGATCATGTCGACTTCAATGTTCGCGCCACTGATCGGACCAAGAATCTTGAACGCAACGCCCGGGATGTCTGGCACGCCACGGATAGTCAGCTTGGCTTCATCGCGGTTGAAAGCGATACCGGAAATGATCGGCTGTTCCATGGTTTCCTCTTCATCAATAGTAATGAGGGTGCCCGGCCCCTCCTTGAAGCTGTGCAGTACGCGCAGCGGAACGTTGTACTTCCCGGCGAATTCCACCGCACGGATCTGCAACACCTTTGAACCGAGGCTGGCCATTTCCAGCATCTCTTCAAAGGTAATCTTGTCCAGGCGCTGAGCCACGGACACCACACGTGGATCTGTGGTGTAGACGCCGTCGACATCGGTGTAGATCTGGCATTCGTCCGCCTTCAAGGCCGCTGCCAGCGCCACGCCGGTGGTGTCGGAACCGCCACGACCGAGTGTGGTGATGTTGCCGTGCTCGTCGACGCCCTGGAAACCGGCGACAACCACCACACGCCCTGCTTTCAGATCACCACGAATCTTCTGGTCATCAATCTGCAAGATACGCGCTTTGTTGTGCGCACTGTCTGTCAGGATCCGCACTTGATTGCCGGTGTAGGACACCGCTGGCACGCCGCGCTTGATCAGCGCCATGGCCAACAGTGCAATCGTCACCTGCTCACCAGTCGAGACAATCACGTCCAGTTCACGAGGAACCGGCTGGCCGTCGCCACTGATTTTCTTGGCCAGATCGATCAGACGGTTGGTTTCGCCGCTCATTGCAGACAGCACAACCACCAGGTCGTCGCCGGCATCGCGGAATTTCTTAACCTTGTCGGCGACCTGCTCGATTCTCTCGACAGTGCCGACCGAGGTGCCTCCAAATTTCTGTACGATCAAAGCCATTTCAAAGCCGCCTCTGCCCATGAAGGGCGCCCAAAAAAATCACTCAAACAGCGTTCCGGTCCGCCACTAGACTGCGGACCGGAAACAGTTGCCTTATAAACCCTGCTCTACAAACGGAACAGTCAGGGCCAATGCCGCGTCCAGTGCGCCAGCGTCAGTACCACCGCCCTGCGCCATGTCTGGACGACCACCGCCCTTCCCGCCCACTGCCGCAGCGGCTTGCTTCATCAAATCACCGGCTTTGAGTTGGCCAGTCAGGTCTTTGGTTACGCCTGCAACCAGAACGACCTTATCCTCATGGACACTGCCGAGCAGGATCACTGCGCGGCCGAGTTTGTTCTTCAGCTGATCAACCAGCGCCAGCAGCGCCTTGCCATCCTGACCGTCCAGACGCACGGCCAGGACCTTCACACCCTTGACGTCCAGCGCAGAAGCCGACAGATCGTCGCCCGCCGCGCTGGCAGCCTTGGCCTGCAACTGCTCGAGTTGCTTCTCCAGCAGACGGTTGCGCTCCAGCACAGCCGAGAGCTTGTCGATCAGGTTGTCGCGACTGCCCTTGACCAGGTTGGCCGCTTCCTTGAGTTGTTCTTCCGCAGCGTTCAAGTAAGCCAGTGCCGCAGCACCGGTGACGGCTTCGATACGACGCACACCCGAAGCCACACCACCTTCGCTGATGATTTTCAGCAGGCCGATGTCACCGGTACGGTTGGCATGGATACCGCCGCAGAGCTCGACGGAGAAATCACCGCCCATGCTCAGTACGCGAACGTTGTCGCCGTATTTTTCGCCGAACAGCGCCATGGCGCCTTTTTGCTTGGCGGTTTCGATATCGGTTTCTTCGGTCGCAACTTCAGAGTTCTTGCGAATCTCGGCGTTGACGATGTCTTCCAGTGCTTTCAGTTGCTCAGGCTTGATAGCTTCGAAGTGGCTGAAGTCAAAACGCAGGCGCTGACTGTCGACCAAAGAGCCTTTCTGCTGAACGTGTTCGCCCAGCACCTTCCGCAGTGCTGCGTGCAGCAAGTGTGTCGCTGAGTGGTTCAGCGCGGTGGCGTGACGCACCTCGGCATCAACATGAGTGTCGACCGGCGCGCCAACGAGCAGGCTGCCCGAGGCCAAAACACCGTGATGCAGAAATGCACCGCCAGTCTTGGTCGTGTCGCGCACGTCGAAACGCGAAGCGCCCGCTTGCAGGTAACCGCTATCGCCAATCTGGCCACCGGATTCGGCATAGAACGGGGTCTGATTGAGGACGATGACGGCCTCTTCGCCTTCACTCAATACGTCGACCGACTGACCATCTTTATAGATAGCGACAATTTTGGCCGAGCCACTGGTGGCTTTGTAACCGGTGAACTCGGTGGCCACGTCAACCTTGACCAGCGTGTTGTAGTCCAGGCCGAAGGAACTCGCCGAACGGGCACGGACGCGCTGGGCTTCCATTTCACGTTCGAAGCCGACTTCGTCGACGGTCAGGTTACGTTCGCGGGCGATGTCCGCCGTCAGGTCCATCGGGAAACCGTAGGTGTCGTACAACTTGAACACCACATCGCCCGGCACGACGGTACCTTTGAGCTCCAGCAGATCCTGCTCGAGGATCTTCAGGCCGTGCTCAAGCGTCTTGGAGAACTGCTCTTCTTCAGCTTTAAGCACGCGTTCGATGTTGGCTTGTTGCTGCTTGAGTTCCGGGAACGCTTCACCCATCTCGGCAACCAGTGCCGCGACGATCTTGTAGAAGAAGCTACCGGTCGCGCCCAGCTTGTTACCGTGACGGCAGGCACGACGAATGATTCGGCGCAGCACATAGCCGCGACCTTCGTTGGACGGCAGCACACCGTCTGCAATCAGGAAACCGCACGAGCGGATGTGGTCGGAGACCACCTTGAGCGACGACTGGTCGTCATTGCTGCAACCGATGGCCTCGGCCGAAGCGCTCAGCAGATTCTTGAACAGGTCGATTTCGTAGTTGGAATGGACGTGCTGCATGACCGCACTGATCCGCTCCAGGCCCATGCCGGTGTCGACCGACGGCGCAGGCAACGGATGCAACACGCCATCGGCGGTGCGGTTGAATTGCATGAACACGTTGTTCCAGATTTCGATGTAGCGATCACCGTCTTCTTCCGGCGAACCTGGCGGGCCGCCCCAGATGTGGTCGCCGTGATCGTAGAAAATCTCGGTGCAAGGACCGCACGGGCCAGTATCGCCCATGGTCCAGAAGTTATCGGACGCATACGGCGCGCCCTTGTTGTCGCCGATACGGATCATGCGCTCAACCGGCACACCGATCTGCTTCGTCCAGATGTCGTAAGCCTCATCGTCCGACGCATAGACGGTGACCCAGAGTTTTTCCTTGGGCAGCTTCAAGACATCGGTCAGGAAGGTCCAGGCGTACGTGATCGCGTCATGCTTGAAGTAATCGCCGAAGCTGAAGTTACCCAGCATTTCAAAGAATGTGTGGTGACGAGCGGTATAGCCGACGTTTTCCAGGTCACTGTTCTTGCCACCGGCACGCACGCACTTCTGGCTGCTTGTCGCACGGGTGTACGCGCGCTTTTCCTGGCCCAGGAAACAGTCCTTGAACTGGTTCATCCCCGCGTTAGTGAACAGCAGGGTTGGGTCGTTGCCCGGAATCAAAGAGCTGGAGGCTACACGGGTGTGGCCTTGCTCTTCGAAGAAGCGAAGGAAGGCTTCACGGATTTCTGCGCTTTTCATTAGGTTCTTCCACGGAGGCTGCGGCCAAAGGCCTGTGCGAAACGTCAACAGACGAAGCGACGGCAAAGGGCCGCATTATATCGGCGTTAGTGACTAGGTACAGTGTGTTTGTACGATACAAACAGTCAATTGGACGGCTAACACGGTCAGTTGCGAGAAAAGTCGGCAAATGTCGCGACGACCTGCTCGATTTGAGCACGACTGACGTCCATGTGAGTCACCATGCGCAGTCGCCCGGCAGCACTCAATTTGATCCCTCGCTCGGCGGCGAAGGCTTTGATCGCCTCGGCTTTTTCGCCCATTTGCACATAAACCATGTTGGTCTGAACGGGCTCGACTTCATAACCGGCGGCTGTCAGACCGTCAGCCAGGTGTTGTGCGTTGGTATGGTCGTCGGCCAGACGCTCCACGTTGTTTTCCAGCGCATACAATCCCGCCGCCGCCAAGAGACCCGCCTGACGCATACCGCCCCCCACCATTTTGCGCAAACGCCGGGCCTTGGCAATGAGTTCCGTCGAGCCACACAGCACTGAACCGATGGGCGCGCCCAGCCCTTTGGACAGACACACGGACACTGAATCGAAGTGCTGGGTGATCTCCCGGGCATCCACCCCCAATTTGACCGCCGCGTTATAAAGACGCGCGCCGTCCAGATGCAACGCCAGACCATGCTCTCGGGTGAACTCTCGAGCCCGAGCCAGATACTCCAATGGCAGCACTTTGCCTTGCATGGAGTTTTCCAGTGCCAGCAAACGGGTGCGGGCGAAGTGGAAATCATCCGGTTTGATGGCGGCAGCCACGTGAGCCAGATCCAGCGAGCCATCGGCCTGCACCTCGATAGGCTGCGGCTGGATCGAACCCAGTACCGCCGCGCCGCCACCCTCGTACTTATAGGTGTGTGCCTGCTGGCCAACGATGTATTCGTCACCGCGCTCGCAATGGGCCATCAAGCCCAACAAGTTACTCATGGTGCCCGTTGGCACAAACAGCGCCGCAGCGAAACCCAACCGATCGGCAAGCTCGGCTTCCAGACGATTGACCGTCGGGTCTTCACCGTACACGTCATCACCCGTGGCCGCTTTGGCCATGGCGTCGAGCATACCGGCGGTGGGTTGGGTGACGGTGTCGCTGCGAAGATCGATAACGCTCATGAATCTGGCCTCGGTAAGCAGGGGAAATCCCTTTCATGTAGGAATTACTGCGGTCTTGGCGCCGAATAATCAACCCCGCGTCGAGGAAAAGTCTCGCCGACACAACTGAAAACTCGATCGCAATCATCAGATAGCAGCGATGCGCCAGTCAGAAATATGTGTTAAAAACGCTTCGCCGCCAGACAATCTGGCGGCAAAACGTTCTCAGGGCGGGGCGCAACTCCCCACCGGCGGTAATTGCGCGCAATGCGCATAGCCCGCGAGCGCTTGGCGGCAGGCACGGCAATAGCGGTGCATGACGGCAAGGTCAGCAGACCCGGTGTGATCCCGGGGCCGACGGTCATAGTCCGGATGAAGAGAGAACGGGATTGGCGCCAAAGGGCCGTCCGCATGCCTTAGTGCGAGCGCGCGTACCCTTAAATCCCATTCGATTCATATGCCCTGTTTTTTACACAAACAGGAGTCAGAACATGCAACCCACCGCAATCGATAGCAAAAGCAAACACCATCACGGCGAGCGCGTAGCGTTCATCCAGGCCTGCTGGCACAAGGAAATCGTCGATCAGAGCCGTAAAGGCTTTTTGGCGGAAATGATTGCCCAGGGTTATCAGGAATCCGACATCGACTTCTTCGAAGTCGGCGGCGCCTTTGAAATGCCTCTGCACGCCAAGTTGCTGGCCAAGACCGGTCGCTATGCCGGCATTGTCGCGGCAGCCCTGGTAGTAGACGGCGGGATCTACCGTCACGAATTCGTTGCCCAATCGGTGGTCAGTGGCCTGATGCAGGTTCAACTGGAAACCGAAGTGCCCGTGTTCTCGGTCTCCCTGACCCCGCACCACTTCCATGCCGGCGAAGAACTGCATCACAAATTTTTCTTCGAGCATTTCGTGCATAAAGGCCAGGAAGCGGCGAAGACCTGCGCGGATACGCTGCACAAGATACGTGCATTGCGCCGTACTGAGCCGCGTGCGGTAGCGGTCTAAACAAAACCTGTGATGGGGTGAAGGTCTCTAAACCTCACCCCAATCAGAATGTGGGAGCGGGTCGTGGCGAGGGATTTATCGAAACGTCGCACCGCCCCGTCGGGTGGCGCAGCCGCCCCGAAAAACCTGGGCCTGCTTCGCAGTCCAACGGGGATAAATCCCCTCGCCACAACCACTCCCACGTTGGTTGTGTGCTGCGCCTAGGCGAGGTTTTCGTCGGTCGTCGGCACGATCAGGATGCCGGCACGCAGTCCATTCTTGACCTTGGGATTCGGGAAGATAATCCGGGCGCCCTCCTCCTCGATGATCCAGCGCGTCTGGGCAATGTCTTCGGCCAGCAGGTACCCCACCTCCAACTCCGTAAAATTCTCGATGTCGGCCGGCAAGTTCAGGCGGAAGCTATCGCTGTGCTTGATGATTTCCCGCGCCACGCTGAACAACTGCAACCCCTCCAGCGAAGCTTCGCTGAGCGGCGGCTCATTACCCTCGATAATTTGCTGAAGACGGGTTTCCAACAGATCAACGTTGACCCCGTCGTTCTGCCCGAACGGTCGCGCCTTGCCCAATTCAAGCGTGAAAGACTCGGCGCCAAGCTTGTCATAGGTGTAGGAACTGAAAACGATGGAAGGCTTGTTCTGCAGCAGCACGGCTTCCATCCCGGCGGCACGCAAGCGCGCCAGCTCCAGGCGTGAATGCTGGCGACCTTCCTTCCAGGGGTACAAGGCAAACTGCTCGATTTTCGAGCCGCGAATCGCCGTGTGGAGATCGTAGTGCAAACGGCTGCGATCCGGCAGGCTGAAGAAACTGGCCGCCAGCCGCTCCAGCTCACAGGCGCGCAGGGCCTCGGCACCACTGCTTTGTTCGTGACGGCCGTTGAACAGCCGATTGACGTCCTGCTCGATGAAGCGTTCGCCTTTGCGAATCGCATCCGGGTTGCCGAACAGGAACAGAATACGTGCACGCGGCTTCAAATCGCCGCGGGCGATGTCATGCAACAGGCGGTCGAGCAACTCGATCGGCGCTGTTTCGTTGCCATGGATGCCGGCCGACAGCAGCACGTCCATGCCGTTGTCGCGGGCTTCAGGTGGTCGGACTTCCAGCGCACCTTCGCTCAACCAGCGCATCCGCACGCCTTCGACAGTCAGTTGAGTCTTCTCCGCCGGTTCACGGCCGGCGAGGGTCAGTTCAAGCAATTTGCCGAGGGCGAGCATAGAGCGTTTCCTTAGTGGTCGTGTGCGCAATCCGGGCCGTGCACGTGGTCTTCGTCACCGACTTCAGCCGGCTCCATTTCCAGTTGCAGACTTACCAGATTAGTCGCCAATGGGCGCAGCAGCAGGTTTGCGTATTCAGCGTCACCTTCTTCCACGTCCACGCCGATCAGCAGTTGGCCACGGCCATCGTGCTGA
Organism: Pseudomonas sp. p50(2008); assembly: GCF_015351605.1. Classification (NCBI taxonomy): domain Bacteria; kingdom Pseudomonadati; phylum Pseudomonadota; class Gammaproteobacteria; order Pseudomonadales; family Pseudomonadaceae; genus Pseudomonas; species Pseudomonas sp. p50(2008). The sequence goes on along the minus strand of NZ_JACMYF010000014.1, from coordinate 109,189 downwards.
ATCCACAGCTCTTTGCCTTGCCAAATGACCGCGACGCGGGTGCAGGAAGTTTCCAGTTGCGTGCCGTCGGTGTCTTCAAGGATCAGCTGCAGGGTATCGCTCATGTTTTTTTCGCTCTCGACGTTCAATTGATCTGGAAAGGATAAACCGCGCCCAGTTTAAGGATTTGCGTCAGTTCATCCAGTGCCGTCCGGCACTCAAGCAACAATTGCGGGTCCGCAAGATCGTTTTCGGTCATGCGGTCGCGGTAGTGCTTGTCGACCCATTCGGTCAGCGTGCCGTACAACGGTGCCGTCATGATAACGCCTGGGTTGACCGCCGCCAGTTCGGTTTCATTCAGCGCAACACGCAACCTCAGGCAAGCCGGGCCACCGCCGTTCTGCATGCTTTGCTTCAAGTCGAAAACCTTGACTTCACGGATCAGGCCACCGGAGCTGGTCAGGCTTTGCAGGTACTGCCAGACACGCTCGTTGCCACGGCATTCTTCCGGCACGATCAACAGCATCGAGCCATCCGGACGTGTCAGCAGCTGACTGTTGAACAAGTAGGACCGAACCGCATCCTCGACGGTTACGGCAGAACGCGGTACGCAGATCGACTGAAATTTGCCGCCGACTTTCGCGAGTTTGCCGTGCAATTCAGCCAGCATCTGCTCGGTGTCGAGGAACGCGTCCTCGTGATAAAACAGCACCTCGCCGTTACCCACCGCAATCACGTCGTTATGAAACACGCCCTGATCGATCACCGAAGGGTTCTGCTGGCCGTACACCACACCGTCATCGCTCAAGCCGTGCAAACGCGCAACCGCCTGAGACGCTTCGAGGGTCTGGCGCGCGGGATATTTCTGCGGGGCCGGGTAACGGGTGTCGAACGCACTGCGACCGAACACGAAAAACTCGACGCCCGCCTCACCGTACTCGCGGCAGAAGCGGGTGTGGTTGGCAGCCCCTTCGTCGCCGAACTGCGCAACCGCCGGCAACGCAGCATGATGTGCGAAGTGTTTCTGATCGGCGAACATCGCGCCCAGCACGCGACTGGTGGTCGGGTGCTCGATGCTGCGGTGATATTTGCAATTGAGGTTGGCAGCCGTGAAGTGCACACGCCCGTCTGCAGTGTCCGCACTTGGGCTGACCGTGGCGGCGTTGGCCACCCACATGCTCGACGCAGAGCAACTGGCGACCAGCAATGGCATCGCCTCTTTGGCAGCACGCTCGATCACTTGCGCGTCGGTGCCGCTGAAACCCAACCGGCGCAACGCCGCCACATCAGGACGCTCTTGCGGTGCCAGAACGCCTTGCTGGAAGCCCATTTCCATCAGCGCTTTCATCTTCGCCAAGCCCTGCAGGGCGGCTTCCTTCGGATTCGAAGATTGCTGGCTGTTGCTCTGGGACGCGACGTTGCCGTAGGACAAACCGCCGTAGTTATGGGTCGGCCCCACTAGACCGTCAAAATTGACTTCATAGGATTTCATCAGCGAGGCTCCACGAGAATCTGTTGTATAGGCTTCAGGTAACTGTTCTTTTAGACCGGGTTGCGGCCATCGCGAGCAAGCTCGCTCCCACAGTTATTGCGTCGTACACAAGATATGTGAACGCCACCGAACCTGTGGGAGCGGGCTTGCCCGCGATGGGCATCACGCCATCTTCACGCCAGGCGTAAGGGTCGCTGGCAACACCAGGCTCGGCGTTTCCAGCGAAGCCACCGGGTACGCGCAGTAATCTGCTGCGTAATAAGCACTGGCGCGGTGGTTGCCCGAAGCGCCAACGCCACCAAACGGCGCGCTGCTCGCAGCACCCGTCAGCTGCTTGTTCCAGTTGACGATACCCGCACGGCTTTCCAGCCAGAACTGTTGGTAACGCGCTTCGGAATCCGACAACAAACCGGCCGCCAGTCCATAGTCGGTGTTGTTGGCTTCAACAATCGCCGCCTCGAAGTCAGCGTAGCGAATCACCTGCAACAACGGCCCGAACAGCTCTTCGTCAGGACGATCGGCCACCGCCGTCACGTCCAGAATGCCTGGGGTCAGCAATGCGGCCTGGGCCTGAGGCTGAGTCATCTCCAACAACGCCACGGCGCCATTCGCCAACAGATGTTCCTGTGCATCGATCAGCGCTTTCGCTGCGCCAAGGGAAATGACCGAGCCCATGAACGGTGCAGGTTGCTGGTCAAACGCACCGACTTCGATGGTCGCGCTAACCGCCACCAGACGTGCCAGCAGTGCATCACCCCAGGCACCCTGCGGCACCAGCAAGCGACGAGCGCATGTGCAACGCTGACCGGCGGAAATGAATGCCGACTGGATGATGGTGTAAACAGCCGCATCAAGATCAGCCACCTCATCGACCACCAGCGGGTTGTTACCGCCCATCTCCAGCGCAAGAATCTTGTCCGGGCGACCGGCAAATTGCTGGTGCAGATGATTACCAGTGCGGCTGGATCCGGTGAAGAACAACCCATCGATGCCCGGGTTCGCCGCCAGGGCGATACCGGTTTCGCGAGCGCCCTGCAGCAGGTTCAACACGCCTGCGGGCAGACCCGCTTCGATCCAGCACTTCACCGTCAGTTCGGCGACTTTCGGGGTCAACTCGCTAGGCTTGAACAGCACGCTGTTACCGGCCAGCAGCGCCGGCACGATGTGACCATTTGGCAAATGACCGGGGAAGTTGTAAGGCCCGAACACCGCGACCACACCGTGCGGCTTGTGGCGCAGCACGGCGGTGGCGTCGCCCAGCGGGCCGCTCTTCTCGCCGGTGCGCTCACGGTAGCTCTGCACCGAAATCGCAATCTTGTTGACCATGCTGGTGACTTCGGTCGCCGACTCCCACAGGGGTTTACCGGTTTCCTCGCCAATGCAGCGGGCCAGTTCGTCAGCGTGGTTTTTCAAGGCCGCGGCAAAGGCTTCCAGCACCGTGATGCGCTCGTCGAGGGTACGACGGGCCCAGCCCGGGAACGCCTGTCGCGCAGCTTGCACAGCCGACTCAACCTGAGCAGCCGTGGCGCCCTCGCCCGCCCACAGCACTTGCTGGGTCACCGGGTTCAACGATTGAAAGGCTTCGCCCTGACCGGCCAGCCACTCACCTGCGATGTATAGCGAATTCATTATTTCGACTCCCGAGCAGCAGACAACGGTACGGCGCGCACTTGGTCGCCAGCGTTGAGTTGAAGGCGTTTGGCGGTCATTGGATCGACGACCAATGTGCCGGCAGCGAAGCGTGCCGGTGCAGCCGTAATTCGACAGTCTTCGCGCTTGCGGTTGTGAATCAGGAACGGCGTGGCGTCATCACCGGGCGTGCCGATGGCCAGCACCAATGCCTGGCTGTCGCGCACCGCACGGATCTTGCCGGTTTCGCATTCCACCGCCGGGCCCGCGTCGAAGATATCGACGTAACCTTGATAGCTGAAACCTTCGCTCTTGAGCATGGACAGCGCCGGCTCGGTGTCCGGGTGAACCTGACCGATCACGTTGCGCGCATCAGGCGACAGGAAGCAGGTGTAGAGGGGGAATTTAGGCATCAGTTCGGCGATGAACGCCTTGTTGCCCACACCCGTCAGGTAGTCGGCCTGGCTGAATTCCATCTTGAAGAAGTGACGGCCCAGGCTCTCCCAGAATGGCGAACGCCCGGCTTCGTCGGACACACCGCGCATCTCGGCAATGATCTTGTTGCCAAACAGTTGCGGGAACTCGGCAATGAACAGCATCCGCGCCTTGGCCAGCATGCGGCCGTTGAGGCCATTGCGGTAATCGGCGTGGAGGAACAACGAGCACAACTCGGAATTGCCGGTCAGGTCGTTGGCCAGAAACAGCGTCGGGATCTCGCGATAGATGTTCAGTTCTTGCGAAGCACTGACCGTCAGGCCAACCCGGAAGTTGTACCAGGGCTCACGCAGGCCAACGGCGCCGGCGATGGCAGAAATGCCGACGACACGACCATTGTCATCTTCGAGGACAAACAGGTAGTCCGCATCGCCACGCCCGGCTTCGCCGCGAAAGGTCTTCTCGGCCCAGCCGACCCGATGGGCCAGACGTTCTTCATTGGCCGGCAAGGTAGTCAGGCCGGTGCCGGTGCTGCGGGCCAGGTCGATCAGAGCGGGTAAATCGCTGCTGCGTACGGGACGAACGATCATGCTATCTCCTCAAACGGGCCACTCACGCCACCCGCAAAACTTCGCTGCTTTCTAGGCATTCTTTCCAGGCAGTGCAGCGGTCGCTAAACCGCTACCAGGCGCACGCTGGCACCTTCACCGACACCCAGGGCTTCGGCTGTTTCAAGATCCAGAACCACGGGTTTGCCCGGCGCATAATCGAGCTCGAGCAGTACCGCGCGGTAATCTTGCAGCTGGGCGTTGGCCACAAGGTACTGACGACCGGCGCCTTTGACCGGCTCACCGATTTTCACCGGTACGAGGCGGCTCTGGGCAATCGAACGAATCCCTGAAACCCGCGCATGCAGGGTCGGACCGCCGTCAAAAATATCGATGTAGTGATCGGTCTCGAAGCCTTCGCGCATCAGGATGTCGAACGTGATCTGCGCCCGTGGGTGGACCTGGCCCATCGCTTCTTGCGCGGAATCCGGCAGCAACGGTACATAGATCGGGTAGTGCGGCATCAGCTCGGCCAGGAACGTGCGGCTTTTCAACCCGCACAGACGCTCGGCAGCGGCATAGTTGAGGTCGAAGAAGTTGCGGCCAATGGCATCCCAGAATGGCGAGTCACCGTTTTCATCGCTGTAACCGACGATCTCGGTCACCACGGAATCGGCAAAGCGTTCCGGATGGCTGGCCACGAACAACAGACGGCCACGGGAGTTGAGCTCCGCCCAAGGCGAACCGACCAATTCGCGCTGCACATAGAAACTGGTCAGCAAGCTATTGCCGGTCAGGTCGTGGCACTGGGAAAGCACGTGGATCTTGTTGTGAATCTTCAGCTCGCGAGAAGCGTGTACGAAGGTTTCATTGCGGAAGCTGTAGAACGGCTCCGAATAACCCGCCGACGCCACGATCGCCGAGCAGCCGACCAGTTTCCCGGTGGCGATGTCTTCGAGGACGAAGAAATAGCTCTCTTCACCGTTGAAGCTGACTTCAGCGGCAAACGAAGCTTCGCTCGCGGCGATCTTGTCGCTCAGGCGTTCAACGTCATCCGGCAAGGAAGTGACACCAATCGGGCTGTCCGCAGCCAGACGCTGTACCTCGCCCAGATCAGCCATTTGCGCGGGGCGCATCACCAGCATGGTGTCACTCCTTTCTCTATCAATTTACAGAAGAAATAACCGGGCACTCACTGCATAAGCAGAGATCAATGTAGGAGTGAGCCTGCTCGCGATAGCGGTCTGTCAGGAGACAATAAGTCGACTGACATATCGCTATCGCGAGCAGGCTCACTCCTACATTTGATCGGGTCCGGCATTAAAATTTGGTTCGACGCCTGACTGGTCAGGCGTCGAAAGGTCTATCAGGCTTGCGTCAGCGTCGCTACGGCGCGCTCGAAACGATCCAGGCCGGCATCGATATCGGCGTCTTCAACCACCAGGCTTGGGGCAAAACGCACCACGTCCGGACCGGCTTGCAGGATCATCAGGCCTTCTTTTTCAGCCGCATTGAAGATGTCCTTGGCCTTGCCCTTCCAGGCATCGCTGAGCACGCAACCGATCAACAGGCCCAAACCACGAACCTGCGTGAACACGCCGTATTTCTCACCGACCTGCTCAAGGCGCGCCTTGAACTTGTCGTGCTTGGCGTTGACGCCGGCCAGCACTTCAGGGGTGTTGATCACATCGATCACGGCTTCCGCCACCGCGCACGCCAGCGGGTTGCCGCCGTAGGTGGTGCCGTGGGTGCCAACGACCAGATGCTTGGCCAATGCTTCAGTGGTCAACATCGCAGCGATCGGGAAACCACCGCCCAGGCTCTTCGCGCTGGTCAGGATGTCCGGAGTTACGCCGTAATGCTGGTAGGCGAACAGCTTGCCGCTGCGGCCCATACCGGTTTGCACTTCGTCGAACACCAGCAGCGCGTTGTGCTCGGTGCACAGTTCACGGGCACCTTGCAGATAAGCCAGCTCGGCCGGCAACACACCGCCCTCGCCCTGAATCGGCTCCAGCACCACCGCGCAGGTCTTGTCGGAAACGGCTGCTTTCAAAGCGGCCAGATCGTTGTAAGGCACGTGAGTGATACCGGTAATCTTCGGACCGAAACCATCGGAATACTTCGACTGACCACCGACGTTCACGGTGAACAGCGTGCGACCGTGAAAGCTGTTCAGGGCGGCGATGATTTCGTACTTCTCGCTACCGAAACGGTCGAACGCGACGCGACGGGCCAGCTTGAAAGCGGCCTCGTTGGCTTCGGCGCCGGAGTTGCAGAAGAACACGCGCTCGGCAAACGTGGCGTCGATGAGCTTATGGGCCAGGCGCAAGGCCGGCTCGTTGGTGAACACGTTGGACACGTGCCACAGCTTGTTCGCTTGCTCTGTCAGTGCACCGACCAGCGCTGGATGAGCGTGGCCCAATACGTTAACGGCGATCCCGCCAGCGAAGTCGATCAGCTCGCGGCCAGACTGGTCCCACACGCGGGAACCGGCGCCACGCACGGGAATGAATGCGGCAGGCGCGTAGTTGGGAACCATTACCTGGTCGAAATCGGCGCGTTCTACTGCAGCGTGCTCAACGGACATCGGAGTCTCCTGAAGAGGAACACCCGCCTGAAACTGGCGAGCGATGGGGGGATTGTAAGGAGAGTTTTCAGCTTGGCCTTGCCGCCAAGCGACAACTTCTTATAGCGCAAACCCCGGTTTACGCCGGGTTTACGGCAATGCGACAAATAGCGTCGCAAAGGCGCAGTTTAAACTGCTGGCGAGATTACAGGCAGGGTTGCCAGGATTTGATTTGTGCCGCTCGCGAACACCTTACGTATGTACCGCCCCCCTATCGCGTCATCCTGATTTGCTTGCGATTCTTTAAATGCTCAAGGATTGGCACGATGCAACTGTCTAAAGAATGGCCACCCACGGCTACAAGCGACACAACCGAATCGCAGCACCCCGATCACCACTATCAACCGCTAAAAGACGCCATCCCCGACTGGCTTGGCACCGCCTCACCGGCCCGGCGCCAAGCGCTTAAAAATACTCAGCCCCAACGCCTCGGCTCACTCAACGGAGCATCGGCCGCCCAGCACCAGCAACTGATGGCACTTAACGCCGCGCACTGGACTGCACAAACTGAGGTCGACCAAACGCTCGCGCATCTGCAAGACGCTAATGCTTTCGCCGAACCGTTACTCAAAGCCGCCTTGAAACGCCGCTTCGGCCTTGAGGTGGACGTCAAATCCACCTTCCTGCGCCTGTATGTACCCGCGACGACCCCATGGTTTCCAGTCAAGACCGGCGCCCGCGCCTGGACCGTTTCGCTGCTGGACGCGGCACTACATAATTTCGAAGAGAAGGAAACCCGGGACACTGCCTACGAAACCGATTCGACCTACATCACCCAGCCCTCGGCGAGCGGTCAGTTCGATACCCTGCCCTTTATCAAGGCCAGAATGAGCATCCCCGCGTTTACCAGCCTGTGCCGAGAACTGGACATCGGCCGCCAGTACACCCGCTACCTCGAAGACAACCTCGGGTTTTCCAACCCGACCGCCGCCTCGACGCTGCGACTTCAGGTGGATGCCAGCCAGAAAGCGGCCCTGAAAGCCGCCCTGCACTGGGCACGAATGAACAAAGACATCGGCGAAACCTACTGTCGTTTGATCGAAGGGTTGATCGATGGCGTGCAAGGCATGCGTCTCAACGGGCAGCCCCTGTTGTGTCACGACCTGACGATGCTGTCCGCCCCGCTCACCGGCATCGTGGTGTTTGCCCCCGACCTGGATCAGACCCGAGCAACCGCCCGGGTCGTGGCCTATGTACCGGATGACCCCGAGCACCCGATCAAGGAATATGCGTCCCCACTGACAATGGTCATCGAACTGACCCGGCAGTTGCGTTCCAAGGACTATCAACAGTTCTTTAGCCGATTCGTGAACCACGACCAACGCGGCTTCTTTTTTGCCAGCCTCAATGACCGCCTGAGCAAAGTGAAATGGCACTCGCCCGTTGCCGGCAGTTCTGAACCAACGTGGCGAGAGACACCCATTGATCGCCCCAACCTGCAAACGGCGTTCGTAGCGTTCAATGACAATCTGTGGCAACACCTCTACCAGGCCAGGCTCGACAAAATCCTCAACGACGCCAGGGCCATCGCCGTCCCCACGGCAAAAGTCGATCAGAAAACCCGCTGGGCGTTTTGGGATTCGCTGATCGACCTGGCCTCATCAATCCTTCAGACCGCCGCGTTCATCATCGCGCCATTCGTGCCCGTGCTGGGTGAAGCGATGATGGCGTACATGGCCTACCAGTTGCTCGACGAAGCCTTCGAAGGGATCGTCGAGTGGGCACAAGACCGAACCAAAGAGGCGTTCGAGCATTTCATGGGCACCGTCGAATCGTTGGTCCAGTTGGGGGCGTTTGCCGTCGGTGGGACCATCGGCGCCACCGAGTTGCGCAAGGTGTTGCCCAAGGAGGTTGTCGCCTTCATCGACCGTTTCAAACCGGTGACGATGACCGAGGGACAAACCCGCTACTGGGAACCGGACCTCGCCCGCTACGAACAAAAAGACATTCCAGGCGCAGATTCCAAAGCCAATGAACTGGGCCTGCATCAACACCAGGGCAAACAACTGCTGCCTCTCGATGAGGCACACTTTGCCGTCAGCGAAAGCCAGGTCCCCGGCCAGTACCGTATCGAACACCCGACCCGGCCTGACGCCTACAAACCCATCCTGCGCCACAACGGCGACGGCGCCTGGCACACCGAACTCGAACAACCGCTCGAATGGGACAAAACCACAGCGCTTCGGCGGATTGGCCCTTCGATCGATTCGTTTTCCCCCGCCCAACGCGAAATCATTCTTCAAGTCAGCGGCTACAACGAAGATGCCTTGCGCAAAATGCATGTCAATCAAGAGCCTCTGCCCCCCTTGCTGGCCGACACCATCAAGCGCTTCAAAATCGATCAGGATCTTAAAGCGTTTGTCGATCGACTGGACAGCGAGTTGCCCCAGGATTACCTCAGCGCCGATCCTCTGGTTCAGCTGCAGCTGCTCGATGAGAGCGGCCGATGGCAAACCGGTAAACGCCTGCGCTACCTGGATCAACAGGGGAGCGTTATCTGGCAATCCTCAACGGACGAAAGCTTGCATCTGACCACGATTCGTCAGGACAACCTGAGGGACGGCGACCTGCTCAAAACGCTGCTCAGTTCGCTCGACGAAAGCGAAGCCAAAGCGCTGCTCGAAGAAGAATTTGGCGGCCCCTCGCTCTCCCTGGATCGGCGCGCCCGAACACTGAGGAAGCACCTGGTCGATCTCGCCTGGCAACAACGAACGTCCGTGTTCGAAACACGTTACCAGGCGCTCGAACGAATCGAAGATCCGCTGGCACAACCGATCACCCAATACGATCCAAACTTGCCGGTCAGCATCACGCGGGAATTACTCAACACCGCCACCGGCGATGAACTCCTGCAGATCAGTGAAGGGCAATTGCCCCAACGTCAGCAGGATCTCGCTCAACTGGCCAATCAGGAAGTGCGCGTCACCCGGGCTTACGAAGGGCTGGAACTGGACGCCGTGAACAATCCGGACACCGACACTCTGGCGTTGCACAGCCTCAAACGCCTGCCCGGCTGGACCAACGACGTGCGTATTGAAATCCGGGATCAATCCTATGAAGGGCCGATACTGGACAGCAGCGGACGCGCCGATGCCAGCGCACAAAAAATCCTGGTTCGCCAAACCGATGGCACCTATCAGCCCTTTGACGACCGCGGCCAGGAACTGCATTCGGCAACCGACTTTTACACCAGCGTCCTGTACGCCCTGCCCGACTCGGAACGCCAAGCCGTGAACATCCAGGCAGGCCAAGGGGACAAGCTTAAAGATGCTATTCGCAAACAGCCCATGGAGCGAAGCGAGCTTAGATTGGCGATTTCTCTGCCAGCGGTTGAAGGAGCTGATCTGGACACCCTGCGCCTGGTGGGGTTGGAGGGCTATCGACGAATCACGCGCACCGTGCGCACATCCAGGAACGAGGCAACTTTCACCCTGCAAGACAGGGTCCTGGAAATCTATCCACGGCATTCCCCCGAGGAAGTGGACGCGTTGATTTCCAGGCTGCGCAACCATCCGGCAGGGGTACGGACAGAACTGTCCCGGTTGAGCAACGAATATGCCCAGCTCACCGCTGACCTGCGTCGCTGGGCTGACGAAATACCGTCTGCCGACCCCGACAGCGGGCTCGCGCTGACAGCGTCCCAGCGCCGGGCAGCCCAGCGTAACCGCCGCCTGCTAAAGGAAACTGTTCAGAGTTGCTGGCGCAAGGAAACACGCGGGCCTGTCGGCTACCAGCTTTACCTTCCGAATTCGATACTGGGGGAGCTGCCCGCCCTGACCGCCGACTTTGGCCATGTCGTTGCCCTGACCATCAATAGCGGCACCAGCACCCGGGCTTTCGAGCCGTTTATACAAAATTTCCCCGGGTTAATGTTCCTCGACGTACAGAACCTCAACCTGCCGAACTTGCCGCCCTCCATCGCTGCGATGTCCTCGCTGCGGCAACTGATCGTGCGCAACTGCGGCATCACACTTTCCCCCGCCAACCAGCAAGTGCTCTCTTCACTGCGCAAGCTTTCTCTGCTCGATCTACAGGACAACCCTTTGGCGGTCGCACCCGATATCCGGGCTATTCGCGCTTTGCGTCACATCAATCTCGCCAATACGGGGATTACTGAGCTACCCGTCGGACTCCTTGATCATCCGCACGTTGTAATCGGCAGATTTGACGGTAATCAGATAACCAGCCTGCCCGATGCGCTCTTCAATGCCGCGAGCAACCAGGGAAGCGCGTTGGATTTTGCAAACAACCCACTGTCCGCTACTACGCGGGCGCGGATAAAGGCACATTACAATCAAACCGGAAATCATTTCGGGGTCATGGCCGAGCAGGCGGATATCGACCGCACAATCTCCCTGTTCCCTGACCTGAACGCCCACCAGGCAACTAATCTCTTGTATCGTTTGCCGGGAACCCTGATGCAAGGCCGAAATCAACTGACACATTGGGAGGGCGAGATTCTTCGCTTGAACAATGATCTTTCGCAGTGGGCCAGCCGCATTCCTGAGCGTTCACCCTCGTCGGGCCAACTCCTGAATAACCATCAGCAGGCCGGTGAGCAACTGGCCAGGTATTACTTCAGCCGACAACTGGACCAGGCATGGCGCAGCAGATTGAATGACCAGATGGTGTTGACTCTGGAATTCATGGGGGACATGCCTGAACTGACCGCCGATTTCAGTCATGTTTCCTACCTGAGCCTGACGGGCAATACCGCTATTTCTGCAACCTCTCCATTCCTGCAGCGGTTCCCGAACTTGCGACACTTGGGTTTGCGTAGTTTTGCACTGGAGCAGATACCCCAGGCAATCACGCACATGCCTGAGCTCAACACGTTGATACTGAACGATTGCGGCGTGGCGATGAATCACGCAAGCCAGACAGCACTGTCCTCACTGAGCAATCTCGACACGCTGGAACTGACCAACAGCCCATTAGGGCAAGCACCCGATATCACTGCGCTGCCTGCATTGAAGTACATCAACCTGTCCAATACCCACATTACCCACATTCCCGTGGGTCTGGTGGAGCATCCGAATATCAGTACTGCCATTTTCAATGGCAACCTGATAACCGAATTGCCCGAGACCGTATTCACCCTTCCCGCCAACCGCAGTGACGGGTTTGAGTTTGCTGACAATCCACTGTCCGCAGCGAGCAGAGAACGGATAAAAACTTACTTCCGCGAGACTGGGCAAGACTTTGGCGTTCCAGCTGACCAGGCTGACATCGACATAATGAAAGCGCTTTTTCCAGCGCTGGACTCACAGGATGCCAGCGATGCGATCTATGACTTGCCCGGCACACTGCAAGACAGCCGCCGCCAACTGGTGCACTGGAGAGCAGAGCTGAACCAATTGACCGCTGACCTGACGACATGGGCGCCCCAGGTGCCTGCCCGTCATCCCGTCACCAGCGAAGCATTTACGGCCCCTCAGCTGTATGACCAGTACGCATCAAGGTCAGAATTTGGGCAAACCCTGGAACGGTTCTGGCGGCGTCGGATAGAGATGTCCCGGATGCGGGACGATCATTTGGTTATCAATCTGACATTCTCCGGTGACCTGCCTCCGCTGACTGCGGATTTCGGCCATGTGTCCAGACTCACCCTCAATGGCAACGATGCGATCCTTGCGACCGACCCGTTCCTCGACCTCTTCCCGAACTTGCAAAGCCTGGAGATGCGAAACTTCACTCTTGAACAGGTGCCCCCCGCCATCACAGGCATGTCCACGCTCAAGGAACTGCATTTAAGCCTTTGCCGAGTGGCACTGACCCCTGAGGGCCAGACAATACTTTCATCGCTCAGCGAGCTCGAGGTGCTGAACCTCAGTGACAACCCACTGATGATCGCGCCCAATGTAGAAACGTTACCCGCACTGAACGAACTTCGCCTGTCCAATACAGGTATCAGCGACCTGCCAAAGGGACTCACCAGTCGCCAACATCTAAGAACCGCCATCCTTAATGGGAACCAGATCACCGAACTGCCCGACGCTTTTTTTGATCTGGACCTTGATCTCGCCGAAGGGGTTAATCTCGCCAACAACCCGTTGTCTTCAATGAGCCGGGACCGGATAAAAGCCTTCTACGCAAAAAACGGAACAGACTTCGCCGTATTGGCCGAGCAGGCCGACATTGATCGCGCACGCGCACTTTTTCCAGGACTGAGTACCGAAGACGCCAGTCATGTGATTTATACGCTGCCCGGAACGCTGGAAGACAGTCGTAGCCAGCTCACTCGTTGGGAAACGGAAATCTCTCAGTTAACCCATGACCTCAAGGACTGGGCCGCTGACGTTCCATCGCGTCACCCCTCAACTGGCGCCTCCTTAAATCCCCATGAATTGCTCACAGAACGGACCGTGAGAAACGAGTTCAGGGAAAAACTTGAGCAATTCTGGCGCTTGAGACGGGTAGGCAGGCCGGAACTCAGGGAAGACGCATTCATAACAGACCTGGCCTTTATGGGTGAATTACCAGTGCTGACAGCAGACTTCAGTCATGTCTCGGCACTGGCCCTCAGCGGCAACAGCGCCCTGAATGCCTCTTCCGGCTTCCTTGAATGTTTTCCCGGTCTCCAACACTTGGAGTTACGCGACTTCGCCCTTAATCACATACCTCGGTCTATCACCGGCATGCCATCACTTGAAAAACTGGTGTTGAGCAATTGTGGTGTCGCGCTCGGGTCCGAGGGGCAGGCCATACTCTCCTCGCTGCCTCGCCTAGACATGCTGGACCTGTTCAATAACCCACTGGGCAGCGTTCCGGACGTAGCCGCCATGCCAGCGCTCACGTTTATCGACCTTTCCAGTACAGGCATAGACCATGTACCCGTCGGCTGGTCGAATCACCCTCGACTTCAAACTGCCGTTCTGAACAACAATCGGATAACTGAAATTCCACCCGACCTCTACAACCTGTCCGCCGAAGTGGGCGAGGGATTCGACTTTGGTCATAACCCGTTGTCCGAAGTAACCCTTGAGCGGGTAAAAACCTACCACCGACAAACCGGAAAAGACCTGGGCGTATTGGCCGACCAGGGGGATATCGATCAGGTGCTGGCGCTTTACCCGGGTTTGAGTCTGGAACAAGCCAGCGAATACATTTATCGCCTGCCCGGTACGCTGGCCGATGGACGTGTCGAACTGATGCGTAAGCGAGCCGAGCTTGACGCCCTGAGTCGTGATCTTGATGTGTGGATGACCGATATCCCCGACCACCCCGTCACGGGTGAACCGCTGGAGCCATTAATTCTTCTGCAAGAGCAACACAAAAGACTGAAGTTCAAGAAAAGTGTAGAGCGATGCTGGCGGCAAATACCGGCAGAAGATTCGTCCTTTGGCGAAACCACTTTTGCTTCTAACCTGGTCATCCTGGGCGACTTGCCTTTACTGACGACACAATTTCCTCATGTCAGCGAACTTTACCTGAGAGTTGATGGCGCCATGGCGTCAAGAGCAAGCCGGTTTCTGGAGTATTTCCCAAATCTGGAAAGCCTTGGCGTTCAGGGTTATCAGCTGGACAACATCCCTGAGGCGGTCTTCAAGATGAGAAATCTGACGTCGCTGAGCCTGCCTGATTGCCGCATCACCCTGACCCAAACAACCCTGAACGCACTCAATGGAATGGAAAAACTCGACAGTTTGAATCTCAGAGGCAATCCGTTAGGCCTGACACCCGATCTGAGCAATATGAGGGGATTGTTCACGCTGGACCTGAGCAATACGGGAATCCGCGAGACGCCGATAGGTTTGTTCGACAACCCTCGCCTGATGCACGCAGACCTTTCCAACAACATGATCACTGAAATACCGATCGAGTTGATGGAAGCCAATCCCGATAACACGGAAAATTTCAACTTCAGAGGTAATCCACTCTCGGCGCAAAGCCTGGAACGTGTGGCTGCTCACTTCCACGATACGGGGAATACGCTGGGCATTGGTGCGGTCACCGGGATGTCGCGCCCCGCCGATATCGCACCTGATGTTGATATGGAAAGCTGAACGTAGGACTTGAGCAAACAGGCCGTGGAAGTTACTCCATGGCCTTCTCCATTTGAGACTAACCGCGTTCTGAAGGCACCGACGACAATTCAAACGGGCTACTGCTGCGCCGCTGGTTGCGATCTTCCCGCGGCGTGGCGCCGAAGAAGTTGCGGTAGGCGCTGGAGAAATGCGGCCCCGAGGAGAAGCCACACGACAGGCCGATCTGGATGATCGACTTGCTGGTTTGCATCAACATCTGCCGGGCCTTGTTCAGGCGCAGTTCCAGGTAGTACTGGCTCGGCACACGGTTGAGGTATTGCTTGAAGATTCGCTCCAGTTGCCGACGGGACACGCACACGTGTTGAGCGATTTCGTCGGTGGTCAGTGGCTCTTCAATATTCGCTTCCATCAGCAACACCGCCTGGGTGAGCTTTGGATGGCTCGAGCCCAGGCGGTTCTGCAGTGGAATGCGCTGGCGTTCGCCGCCTTCGCGAATACGTTCGACCACCAATTCTTCGGAAACCGCACCCGCCAGTTCCGCACCGTGATCACGGGCCAATACCGCCAGCAACAAATCGAGCACCGAGAGCCCGCCACAAGCCGTCAGGCGATCGCGATCCCAATCGAACAGATGGCTGGTAGCGATCACTTTGGGGAAGCGCTCGGCGAAATCATCCTGCCAGCGCCAGTGCACGGCGGCGCGATAACCGTCGAGTAAACCGAGTTGCGCCAACGGATAAACCCCGGCGGACAAACCACCGATCACACAACCGGCTCGCACCAGTTGTTTCAGCGCACTGCTGAGCGCCGGCGCGAGTGTGGTCGGCGGCTCGTCGGCGAGCAGAAACAGTTTCTGGAAGTTTTCAAGCTTGCCGGCCCAGGGTTCGCCAGGCAATTGCCAGGCGCCTTCGGCAGGCGGTTCGGCCTGCAGGAACGACAGTTCGTAGACAACGTCCGGATGCACACGCTGGGCAACACGCAAGGCCTCCTCAGCCAGCGCAAGCGTCAGTGCTTTAGTGCTGGGCCAAATCAGGAAACCAATTCGATGGGCAGTCATGGCGGGCAATCCGAAACGAGGAACGTGATGAAGGCATGGGCCAATGCTAGCCCGTAAATGAACGCATATCTCAAAACCGATGGAGATCTAACTGTGGGAGCTGGCTTGCGCCCCCCCACTGTAGGAGCTGTCGAGTGAAACGAGGCTGCGATCTTTTGATCCTGATTGTTCAAATCGAAAGATCGCAGCCTCGTTTCACTCGACAGCTCCTACACGGTGCGCAACGGGAGTCCGGTTTACTTGAGGCTGCCCGAGAGGAACTGCTGCAAACGCTCGGACTGTGGATTGACCAGCACTTCGCGCGGGTCACCGCTTTCTTCGACGATGCCTTTATGCAGGAACACCAACTGGTTGGACACTTCACGGGCGAAGCCCATTTCGTGCGTCACCACCACCATGGTCCGGCCTTCCAGCGCCAGGGCCTGCATTACCTTCAACACGTCACCAACCAGTTCCGGGTCGAGGGCCGAAGTCGGTTCGTCGAACAGCATCACTTCCGGCTCCATCGCCAACGCACGGGCAATCGCCACACGCTGTTGTTCGCCACCGGACATGTGACCCGGATAGGCGTCCTTGCGATGCGCCACGCCCACCTTGTTCAGGTAGTGCTCGGCCTTCTCGCGGGCTTCGGCCTTGGACATGCCCAGTACGTGGACCGGCGCTTCCATGATGTTTTCCATCGCGGTCATGTGCGACCACAGATTGAAATGCTGGAACACCATCGACAGGCGCGAACGCATGCGCTGCAACTGTTTCGGATCGGCCGCTTTCATCGCGCCGTCCTTGTTCGCCACCAGTTTCAGCTCTTCGTTATTGAGCAGAATCCGGCCCGCGTGCGGCTGCTCGAGCAGGTTGATGCAGCGCAGGAAAGTACTTTTGCCGGAGCCACTGGAGCCGATGATGCTGATCACATCGCCAGCCGCCGCTTTCAGGGACACGCCCTTGAGCACTTCGTGACTGCCATAGCGTTTATGCAGGTCTTGGACTTCAAGTTTGTACATGCGGTCGGTTCTCACAAAAACAGTCAGTCAGTCGTTGAGCAAGCGCCCGTGACGCAGCGCTTCGCGCCCCGCCACCTTGGCCAGCCAGAAACCGGGTTGGGCATAACGCAGCCGTTCAATGGCAAACAGCACCCCGGACGTACCAGCACACACCGTGCTGACCCGATCCGATAACGGATCGATCACTTCGAAAATTTCATCACCGGCATCGACCCACTCGCCGGGCCGGCGCAAAAAGCTGATCACCCCAGGGTGCGGCGCGAACAACAATTCGGTGCCTTCGAACGGCATGCCTTCGCACGCCTCCTGAGCAGGCGCTGGCCACTCACCGCTGATCAAACCCTGCTCGGCGAGGAACGCCAGAATGCCTTCAGCATAAGCCTCAGCGTCCGCGCGACCGGTGTCGGCCTGACCACCCAGTTCAATGGTAGTCGCCAGACAGGCCAGTGGAATCTGCGCATCCGGGAACAATCGAGAGAGGCGCAACCAGGGCAGCGAGCAGGCTTCGTCAAACGAACTGCCGCCGGAATCTTCCGCCAACAGCCCCACCTTCACACCCAGGTGCGCGGCCAGCGAGCGCCATTGCGGCCAATGCTGCGGCAGGGCATACATGTGCAGCGCCGCTTCGGCATCGCAATGCAAATCCAGCACGACATCGGCCGTGCAGGCATGGCTGAGCAAGACACGCTGCATGCCTTGCAACTGACTCGCTGCCGGCGGCAAGGCGGCCAGCGCATCGCTCATGGCCTGACGAATCAATTGAATATTGGCGTGCGGATCATCCCCCAGACGCCCCGCCAGCTCAGCGGCCACGGGCGCACTCAGCTCGACGAAATCGCGGTTGAAGTTCTTGCCGCTGCCCGCCTCGAAACGGCCCTGATGATTGCCTTGAAGCAACTGACCCAGCCCTAGTGGATTGGCCACCGGCACCAGTTCGATCACCCCGTTCAGCAAGCCTTGGGCTTCGAGTTCGGCGAGGCGCTTTTTCAGCTCCCAGGCGGTGCGCATGCCCGGCAGTTCATCGGCATGCAAGCTGGCCTGGATGTAGGCCTTGCGTTCTCCTGTTCCGAAACGGAATACCGAAATCTGGCGTTCGCTGCCCAGGTGGCTCCAGGGTAATGAATGATCGATGCGTTCCATATTAGTGCTTCCGCGGGGCCATGTAGCCCAGCCAGCGGCGCTCGGCCATTTTGAACAGGCGCACCAGAATGAACGTCAGGCACAGGTAGAAAACACCGGCAGTAATGTAAGCCTCGAACGGCAGGTAGTACTGGGCGTTCACAGTGCGCGCGGCACCGGTGATGTCGATGAGGGTCACGATGGACGCCAGACTGGTGGTCTGCAGCATCATGATCACTTCGTTGCTGTATTGCGGTAGCGCCCGGCGCAGGGCCGACGGCAGCAGGATGCGCTTGTACAGTTTGTAGCGCGACATCCCCATCGCCTTGGCGGCTTCAATCTCGCCGTTCGGCGTGGCCCGCAGGCTGCCGGCAATGATTTCGGCGGTGTAGGCGCTGGTGTTGATCGCAAACGCCAGGCACGCACAGAACGTCGCGCTGGACAGCCACGGCCACAGGAAGCTTTCACGCACCGCTTCGAACTGCGCCAGCCCGTAGTAGATCAGGAACAGTTGCACCAGCATCGGCGTGCCGCGGATCACGTAGGTGTAGAGCCACGCCGTCATGTTGACGGCCGCGTTCTTGGAGACGCGCATCAAGCCCAGCGGCAACGCGCACAGCAGGCCGAAAAACAGCGACAGCCCGAGCAGTTTGAGGGTGGTCACCAGGCCGCCGAGGTACAGCGGCAAGGCCTCCCAAATGACGTTGTAGTCGAAGATCATAGATCAGCCGCCCTTACGCCTACCGAGTAGCGCTTCTCAAGGTGACGCAATGCCAGCAACGAGACACTGGTGATGACCAGGTACATCGCCGCCACTGCGAGGAAGAAGGTGAAAGGCTCGCGAGTGGCATCTGCCGCCTGCTTGGCCTTGAACATCATGTCTTGCAGACCCACCACCGAAATCAGCGCGGTGGCCTTGGTCAGTACCAGCCAGTTGTTGGTGAAACCCGGAATCGCCAGACGAATCATCTGCGGGACCAACACCCGGAAGAACACTTGGAAACTGCTCATGCCGTACGCCATACCGGCTTCCGCCTGACCTTTGGGGATCGCCATGAACGCGCCGCGGAAGGTTTCCGACAGGTACGCACCGAAGATGAAGCCCAGGGTGCCGATACCGGCGGCCAACGGGTTCAGGTCGATGTAGTCGTCATAGCCGAGCATCGGCGCCACGCGGTTGAGCAGGTCCTGACCACCGTAGAAAATCAGCAGGATCAGCACCAGGTCAGGAATACCGCGGATCACCGTGGAATACAGGTCGCCCAGCCAGGCCAGCCAGCGCACCGGAGACAGACGCAACGCAACGCCGATCAGACCCAGAACGATGGCCAGGGCCATGGACGACAAGGCGAGCTGAAGCGTCAGCCATGCGCCATCGAGGATGACAGCCCCGTAGCCTTTCAACATGATTCAGGTCCTCGAAAGTTGGGATGAAAAAATGGCGCAAACCTCAGAGATCCTGTTGCTTGCGCCATTTCGGACTTGCCGCCTGGACGTGTTACTTGCCGTAGATGTCGAAGGCGAAGTACTTGTCCTGGATTTGCTTGTACTTGCCGTTCTCGCGAATGGCCGTGATCGCAGTGTTGATCTTGTCTTTCAGCGCGTCACCCTTGCGTACAGCGATGCCGACGCCGTCGCCGAAGTATTTGACGTCGGTGAAGGCCGGGCCGACAAACGCGAAACCTTTGCCAGCGTCGGTTTTCAGGAAACCGTCGTCCAGCAAGGTGGCGTCAGCCACGGTACCGTCGAGGCGACCGGCAGCCACGTCGAGGTAGATTTCGTTCTGCGAACCGTACGGCTTGATTTCAGCACCCAGCGGGGCCAGGACTTCACGAGCGAAACGTTCGTGGATCGAACCACGTTGCACGCCGATGTTCTTGCCCTTGAGCTCGGTCAGGCCTTCGCTGACCTGAGTGCCGGCCTTCATGACCAGGCGAGCCGGAGTGTTGTAGTACTTGTTGGTGAAATCCACGGATTTCTTGCGATCTTCAGTGATCGACATGGACGACAGGATCGCGTCGATCTTGCGTACCTTCAAGGCCGGGATCAGACCGTCGAACTCTTGCTCGACCCACACACATTTGACCTGCATCTGCTCGCACAGAGCGTTGCCGATGTCGTAGTCGAAACCAACGATGCTGCCGTCCGGTGCTTTGGAAGCGAACGGAGGGTAAGCCGCTTCGATACCAATTTTCAGAGGCTTTTCATCGGCGAAGGTTGGCAGGGACAGCACGGACAGTGCCAGGGCGCCAAGCAGCACGAGTTTCTTCATCTTGGGACTCCATCGGTAAAGGGCTAAAAGGCAGAGTGAGCGACAGCCCAATATGCGAGTGAGTAAAACCGGAAAGCGATTGCTGCGTCTTGTGTAACACACGTTATTTTCAACGCACGCAACGACGAGCGAGTGATCGGCATTCTAACGACAGGCCCGAAGCCGATATTTCTTCAATGCGACAACAAATTACAGAAGCACCGAGAAAGCCGTTTGGGCACGTTGACAGCCCTGCATTTTCATGCAGGAGCAAAAGACAGTGAACCGATCCATGCTGCAAATTGCGGGCCTATTATTGGCAAACCCTTCTAATCCGGCAAGCGTAGCGTTGTGTCTTATTTTTCAGAGGGGCTGGAGACGCCCAAGGATGGGGCTTTACGTTTCTCAATGCCCCGTATCGGCGCGAGCGGTTACACATTTAGTTACTTGAATGGGTTCGGGTAACAGTGGGAAAAGGATGACAGGGGATGCCGATAATTATTGGCTGATGTTTATTTAGCACGGGGTGCTGGCCTCGACCTGTAGCAGCTGGCGAAGCCTGCGTTCGGCTGCGAAGCAGTCGTGAAATCTGGTCGTACAGTTTTGCCTGACACACCGCATATACCGAATTTACGACTGCTTCGCAGCCGAACGCAGGCTTCGCCAGCTGCTACAGGTCGAGGCGGGACCAGACAATAAAAAAGCCCCGCCAGACAAACACCCGACGGGGCTTCGATGACTCCAAAAGCTATTTACGCCACATTCATCGTCTTATGCGTATCAATCAAATGCTGCACCACACCCGGGTCCGCCAGGGTCGAGATATCACCCAACCCATCGTACTCAGCCGTCGCAATCTTGCGCAGAATCCGGCGCATGATCTTGCCCGAACGCGTCTTCGGCAGCCCCGGTGCCCACTGGATCACATCCGGTGAAGCAATCGGCCCGATCTCTTTACGCACCCAGTTCTTCAACTCCAGACGCAGCTGCTCGGTCGGTTCTTCACCATTTTTCAGGGTGACGTAGACATAAATGCCCTGCCCCTTGATGTCGTGCGGCACACCGACCACGGCAGCCTCGGCGACTTTCGGGTGCGCAACCATTGCGCTCTCGATCTCGGCGGTGCCCATACGGTGGCCGGAAACGTTCAGCACGTCGTCCACGCGCCCCGTGATCCAGTAGTAACCATCTTCGTCACGTCGCGCACCGTCACCGGTGAAGTACATGCCGCGGAAGGTCTTGAAGTAGGTGTCGACGAAGCGGTCATGATCGCCATACAGCGTACGCGCCTGGCCTGGCCACGAATCGAGAATGACCAGGTTGCCCTCGGCCACGCCTTCGATGATGTTGCCCAGGTTATCGACCAACGCTGGTACGACGCCAAAGAATGGACGTGCCGCCGAACCCGGCTTGAGGGCGTGAGCGCCGGGCAGCGGGCTCATCATGTTGCCGCCGGTTTCGGTCTGCCACCAGGTATCGACGATCGGGCAACGGGATTTGCCGACGTTCTTGTAGTACCAGTCCCAGGCTTCCGGGTTGATTGGCTCACCCACCGAACCGAGCAGACGCAGGCTGCTGCCGTCAGCGCCTTCAACCGCTGCAGTGCCAGCCGCCATCATCGCGCGGATGGCGGTCGGTGCGGTGTAGAGGATGTTGACCTTGTGCTTGTCGACGATCTTCGCCACCCGAGTGATGTCCGGGTAGTTCGGCACGCCTTCGAACAGCAACGTGGTCGCGCCGTTGGCCAATGGGCCGTAGACGATATAGCTGTGGCCAGTGACCCAGCCGACGTCGGCGGTGCACCAGTAGACTTCACCGGGACGGTAGTCGAACACGCGCTCATGGGTCATCGCCGCGTACAACAGGTAACCGGCGGTGGTGTGCTGCACGCCCTTCGGCTTGCCCGTGGAACCGGAGGTGTAGAGGATGAACAGGGCTTCTTCGGCACCCATCTCTTTCGGCGCGCAGACACTGCCCGCCACTTTCATCAGGTCTTCGAACCAGATGTCGCGATGCTGGTTCCACTTGATGTCGCCGCCGGTGCGCTTGCACACGATGACTTTCTGAATGCTGCTGGTTTCCGGGTTGGTCAGCGCGTCGTCGACGTTGGACTTGAGCGGGATTTTCTTGCCCGCACGAATGCCTTCGTCCGCAGTGATCACCACTTTGGAGCGGCAGTCGATGATGCGACCGGCCAGGGCTTCCGGCGAGAAACCACCGAACACCACCGAGTGAATCGCGCCGATCCGGGTGCAGGCCAGCATGGCGACCACAGCTTCAGGGATCATCGGCATATAGATAGTCACCACGTCGCCGCGGTGCACATCCTGGCCGCGCAGGGCGTTGGCAAACTTGCAGACTTGTTCGTGCAGCTCGCGGTAGGTGATGTTGCGGCTTTCGGAAGGGTCATCCCCTTCCCAAATGATCGCGATTTGATCGCCGCGCTCAGCCAGATGACGGTCGAGGCAGTTGTAGGAAACGTTCAGGGTGCCATCGGCAAACCATTTGATATCAACGTGGTGATCGTCAAAGGAAGTCTGCTTCACCGTGGTGAAAGGCTTGATCCAGTCGAGGCGCTTGGCTTGCTCGCGCCAGAAGCCGTCCGGGTTGACGACCGACTGCTGGTACATGGCTTTGTAGGTTGCCTCGTCGGTCAGCGTGTTGGCTGCTACCTCGGGACGAACGGGATACAGGGAAGCCGCACTCATCTTTCTTACCTCGGTGAAATAGTTGTTTTTGTATGACCCTGTTGTAGCCGGGCCAGCCGTATAGAACCATTCGACGATGGTAGTAACAAGCCCCTACAAATTATCGTGATAAGCCTCAAACGCCCGCCACGACGCCTGTAGGAGCAGGGTTTGCCCTCGAATGCGATATCACTGAAAACTTAAACCTGAAGATCAACAACGCTCACCTTGTAGCAGCTGGCGAAGCCTGCGTCCGGCTGCGAAGCAGTCGTGAAATCTGATAGCGCAGTTTCGCCTGACACACCGCATGCCCCGAAATGACGACTGCTTCGCAGCCGGACGCAGGCTTCGCCAGCGGCTACAAGTCGTGTGTTACCGCTGGGAAACACCGATTGTTACGAAATCTGTCAAAGGTGTTTATCAAAACCCCACCTATATGAATTCACCCCCCGCGCCTAAAATCCAACTCGCCAACCAGGCAAGTGATTAACCCAGTTGCAGCCCCCACGAAGGCAGTTAATCCAAGACTCTTGTTAAAGCTCCGCACGCAACCCCAAAAAGGTTGCGTGACCCCATTCGACCTCTAAAAGGTAAATTTGAAATGAAAGCTTTATTAGTTCTGGCCCTCTCCAGTCTGTGCGTAACCGCCATGGCAGACGAGGTCCCGACTGATGTCGCACAGCAAAAACCGGCCATCGAGGAATACACTTACTCCACTCACCTGGACATCGCCAAAGTTGTCTCCATGAGTGAAATCCCCAATGTGTGCGAAGTGGTTCCAATGAAAATGGAATACGACGACTCCACCGGTCAACGCCACATCCTGCGTTACAGCGTCATGGGTAACGGCTGCTCCAACGGCTGATCACCCGCTCCCCCTTTATACGGTTTGACCCGTCCGCCCGTTATTACAGGCAGATGAAGCGCTAAACCGTATAGATCGATTTATACGATTGTTTTAAGCATTTATTTGCGCTTTTTAATCGATTTATCAAGCGTAGTATGAATTCCACACCCAAGGCACAAAACGCCAACGAACCTGGAGCCACTCCCATGAAAACCAAACTGATCCTCGCCCTGACCCTGTCTGTACTGGCCGCAAACACCTTTGCCGCCGACGGTTATGACCGCACCGGCTCGGCCACTTTCACCCACGAAGCAGCCGTCGCTGCAGATGGTTACGACCATACCGGTTCAGCGTCTTTCGCTGCCGATGGTTCGGATCACGTCGGTGTAGGCAAACTGGCTTCTGATGGGTTTGATCGTACCGGCGCCGCCAAAGTCGCTGCCGACGGTTTCGATCACACCGGTGCCGCGAAAGTCGCAGCCGATGGTGCCGATCACGTTGGTGCCGCTCGCTACAGCTGATCCTATAGCGTGACTTTACAGCCCGACCTCGGTCGGGCTTAGTTGTGTCCAGGGCTATCGAAAAACGCCTTTAAACACAAGATGTAGTGAAAAAGACGATTTTCTGTCTATTTTTTGAACAAAAAATCAGCACGTCAAAATTTAAGAAAAAAAATCTTCAGCCGCGTTATCCAGCCAAAGCCCTGTAAAGCCTCGCTCTGACCGAAAATCCCTCCGTCTCGACCGCTCCATGCGCGGATTCGCCCCACCACGGCCGCAAAAATTTCCCTATAATGCCGGCTTAAACGGGCCTGCAATATCCCCTTACAGGGGTCAAAAGCCAGTCTGAAGTCCACGCAGAACTGTTCACGCAATCTGCGTCCGTCAGCGGCTTCGGTATTCCCGTACAAAATTCTGTTTGATGCCTGCGTATAGCTGCTGCAAAAAACGATATTCCTTTAGATCCAACGCGGTCAGACCCGACCGTGTGAAAAACCATCACACGGGCATCTGGCCCTCACGCAGGAGACGACACGTCATGCTGAGCTGGGACGAATTCGACAAAGAAGACAGCGCCGAAACCGTGGTCAAAGGCGCCAACGCCGGCCACGCGACTGAAGCCAACATGGACCGCCTCGACACCGCAGGTGGTGTTGCTGCTCAAGAAGCTCGCGCTGTGACCGCGTCCGACTCCGCCGCCATCGCTCGCGCCAAGGCCGCCCTGGACAACCTCGACATCGCCGAAGGCCTCGCCGAACTCGAAGGCGCCTCCGCCCGTGTGGCCGTCGACGAAAAGCGCATGATCAACTGCCGCGCCGACCTCAACCAACTCGTACCTTTCAAGTACGACTGGGCCTGGCAGAAGTACCTGGACGGTTGCGCAAACCACTGGATGCCGCAAGAAGTCAACATGACCGCCGACATCGCCCTCTGGAAAGACCCGGAAGGCCTGACCGACGACGAGCGCCGCATCGTGATGCGCAACCTCGGCTTCTTCTCCACCGCCGACTCCCTGGTTGCCAACAACCTGGTCCTGGCCGTGTACCGCCTGATCACCAACCCGGAATGCCGCCAGTACATCCTGCGCCAGGCGTTCGAAGAGGCGATCCACACCCACGCCTACCAGTACTGCATCGAATCGCTGGCCATGGATGAAGGCGAGATCTTCAACATGTATCACGAGATCCCGTCGGTCGCGAAAAAAGCCACCTGGGGCCTCAAGTACACCCGTTCGATCTCCGATCCGAAGTTCGAAACCGGCACCGTCGAAACCGACAAAGAACTGCTGCGCAACCTGATCGCCTACTACTGCGTTCTGGAAGGCATCTTCTTCTACTGCGGCTTCACCCAGATCCTCTCCATGGGCCGTCGCAACAAAATGACCGGCGTCGCCGAGCAGTTCCAGTACATCCTGCGCGACGAATCCATGCACCTGAACTTCGGCATCGACGTGATCAACCAGATCAAAATCGAAAACCCGCACTTGTGGGACGCCGAAATGAAGGAAGAAGCTTCGCAGATGATTTTGCAAGGCACGCAGCTGGAAATCGAATACGCACGCGACACCATGCCTCGCGGCGTGCTGGGCATGAACGCAGCGATGATGGAGGACTACCTGAAGTTCATCGCTAACCGTCGTTTGAGCCAGATTGGTTTGAAGGAAGAGTATCCAGGGACGACTAACCCGTTCCCTTGGATGAGCGAGATTATGGACTTGAAGAAAGAGAAGAATTTCTTTGAGACGCGGGTTATTGAGTATCAGACTGGTGGGGCGTTGAGCTGGGATTGATGGCTGAGTTCGCCACGATTTAACGATTTGAATCTGAATCATTAAATCAAACATCTGAAAGCCCCGATCTTATCGGGGCTTTTTTATTGCGTAGGAAAAAGCTTACCTACGCTCTCAATTGTTGCTAAACCTCCCACAGCAATTTCAGCTTCGTCCGTATTGATGACCAATTAATGCGTCGTTAAGCTCTGTTACAGGTGCCTAAGAAACGCCCAACGTAGAAGCTGCTCACTGACTCAAAATCGCGCACGTCTCGAAGACACGTGTGCGACATTTTGTTTGTAGTGAATGCTTGTTGGGATTTTCTTCAATCCTCTACGTCGGGTTTGGCCCTATCCAAAACAAACGTAGAGGTAATGGAAGATGCCCATATCGACTCCCCTCCGCTTCTCCATCTCGGAGATCGGTCATGCTTGATCCATTCATACCAACGGTATTCACCCGCCATCACCTTCGTCTCCACGCCCTTCTCCTAGAAAACCAACCGTGGTTGTGTGCTCGTGATCTGGGTCGGTTAATGGGCTTTCATCTCAGTGATCGTGCAGTCAACAAGTTGGACGAGGATCAGCGGCATATGTTGTTGATTAACTAAAACGGCAAGCTTGAGAACCTACTGATGATTAGCGAGTCCGGTGCGTATGCCTTGTTGGTGTATCACTACGTGCCGGGAAATCGGTTGTTGCGTGAGTGGTTGACCCATCAGGTGGTGCCGGCCCTGCGCGATGCAGGGCAGTCAAACAATACCGATCGGCCCATGTTGAGTTTGCTGGATTGGCCGGAGATGTCGCTGAGCTTGTTGCATTGGCAGAATGAGGGTTGGATTCGGCTGCGGGACATGCCTTATCTATTGCTCAATCGCACGCGGCGACGGGTGCCGGCGGTTAAGCCTTGGTGGCGTAGGGTCTTAGAGGCGTTTGATGTTTCGAACCATTCGGTTGGTTAGACCTCGTAGAATCGATGGAAACAAGCACCGCAGTTTTCTGTAGGCATACAGCCCACTTCGTATCGCCAGAGGGTTTTCACCCTCGGCGATATTACGAGTTTAGGGGCACTCTTGAGATGAAGGCCGGTAGCCTTAGCGCATCGCTCGATAAACGTTCAATTACTTTCAACCTTTGCTTCAATCTTTCATTCATCGATGTTCCGTGCACGCCAGAATGAATCTCCCGATGGCAGCTTGGGCATACAGCCCCTACATAGCGCGGGTGATCTAGTCCCCCATCTGAGAGCCGATTTACGTGATGTGGCTCTAAGTAAGGCGTGCCGTCCTTTTTCATAAAAGGAGCGGGCCTCTCACAGCTCTCGCATGCACCCGCGGCACGCATCAACACATAGTGTGCAACCTTCCGGCTGCGCTGATAGATCTTACGCGGAGCAGATTGTCCTAAATCATCTTTGCTCGGCTTACATGCAGCCAACGCAGCCAACCGCGCAGCAGCCAGAGACCCGTAAAGGTCAGCCTCATCTTCATCCTGGACTTCAGCTTCAATTATTTCACCAGGAATGCCCACAGGAACTAACCGAAAAACAATCGCAGTCCGATTCTGGCCGCTCACGTCCGGCTGGGTCCGCTCATACATGTCGGCGCAAGAAAACTCACCCATGTATTCGTTGCCTTTTCCTTTGCCCAGGGACTTAAACAAGTGCAGCGCTCGACCATCCTCAGCATGGTCCGCAATGGCTCGATTGCCACGGATAAAAGTCATCGGCCCGCGTTGTCCTTCACCGGTATAAAGGTAGGCGCTTTTGTCTTCGTTCCAGTCGTCGGCATACCCGTATTGCTCACCACTATCTCCCGTGAACAAAAATATCGCAGGATAGGTAGCGGACGCGGCAATGCCGCTTTGTAGGCTTCCACCGAACGGCCCATTGATCTCAGTTTTTCGGTCGTAAACGGCCCCCGGCGTGAACTGCAATACGGGCTCGCCCTCCCCGCGCGGTAACTCCACAATAGTGAAGCCTCGCTTTTCTAGGTAGCTGTTGGTCGGGCGTCCACCTGAGAATTCGCCTACGGCAATGCCGGTCGCCAAAGAGAGGATTTTCTTCGCCGGATACAGTTCAACACCCGCGTGAATGGCATAACGGTGGGCTAGGTTATTTTCCCAGCCCTGCCACTCACGCCTACTCCTATATTTACGATCAAACTCCAGCATCGCGTTGTCTATTCGTTCCTTCGAAACCGCTTTGATCGCCACGAGCGCTGCCCTTAATCGACATTTGCCGTAGGAAAATTCCTACAACCGCCAAAGTACCAAAGGGTTGCAATACGTAACAGGGCGAAAAGCCCCTATTTCTAAATGCTGAAGAGCTTTTCAACTCTCTGATTGATTCAGCACGTGCGCGATGACTCGCTACCCGCTATTAATACTCTCCCACTTCTCAAGGACCCTAGCCCCACCATGAAATTCGACCTCGCCTACTGCCTCAGCCTCGACGACAAGCTGTCGATCTATGACGTGCGCGATTTGAATTTCGACGAGACCATGGCGTTCGATTCTGCGAAAGAACATTTCCAATGCCCCAATGACGCCTGCAGGGCGGCGTTCGATGCCGCAAATGTGTTGACGACGTTCAACGCCAAAAACGTGAATTACGTTCGCACCCCGCATTTCAAAAATACGCCAAGCACCCGGCATGTTGCGGACTGCCCTTATGTCAGTCTCAAATCGCCGGCGCCTGGAGTGGACGCGGATGGGGTGGAAACGGATGACAGTCGAGAGGAGCATTTCCCGTCGGAGTTGTTGCTGACTCGACGTGAGTATGTGCGCAAGCCTTCGAACACGACGGTGGTGGCGGATGTAGTTCGTGAGGAGCCGAAACCGTATTTAGCCGCAGGAGATATCGAAAAACCTGCCCACGACTCCGCGCCAGACAAGACCAGCATCTTCGCCCATCCAGTGGAGTGTTTCGTCTCGAACTTCGAAGACAAAGACCTGCTCAAGCGCATGCCTTTGAAGATTGGCGAGCACACGGCGCCCTACGGTTCATTCTTCAAGAAGATCGAATACCTGACGGATAACAAAGGGCTGATTTACTGGGGCAAGATCAAGGAGATCAAGGACTACACCCAGAGTTTTCGCATCGATTTCGAGCAGAAGGTCTGGTTCAAGCAAGCGGACGAGGCGAAGAAAAAGCCGTACTCAGTCAATGTGTACTTGAGCAAAAAGCTGATCGACAACTACCGCAAGCGCAAAGCGTTTCTGGAAGAGATCAAGCACGCCATCGAGAGTGGGAAGGACTTGTATTGCTTCTTTTATGGCGTGACGCCGGAGTTGAAACAGGTGCCGAGCAAGAAGAACCCCGAGCAGACGTTCGGGGTGTTCAGTGCGAATATCGAGAACCTGGATCACTTCATTATTCGGGAAGCGCCGGGGTTGGCGCCGCAGTGATCAGCTTTGTTGGAGTTGTCGCTCAGTCTTTTTGACCTTTAATGCCTCTGAGGAAGTCGTTCGCGTACTCATCCGGCTAGCTGAAGCACATGCTCAGCAGGACCAACATTAACAAACCAACATAAACCCGCGCATGCACCCGATCCGGAATACGACCGATCCATGGCGTAGCCAATCGAATGCCCAATAACGACCCCATCGTCAAAACCGCAAACGCCAGCAGATCCACATAGCCGATGAACCACGCCCCCAGATCAAACTCGGTGAACCCCGCCATCCCCATGTAAGTTAGCGTTCCTGCCACTGCCACGGGCAGGCTCAGCGGATTCGCCATGGACGTCGCCTGGGTCATGCTCAACCCGAAGCGCCGCAATAACGGCACAGTCATGACGCTACCGCCTACGCCAAGAAACGTAGCAATAGCGCCGATTCCTACACCTCCACCAGAAACTTCCGCCCTCCCCAATCGACGTGGACTTTCGTTATCGGTTTGCGTAAGAAATCCACGTCTGAGCAGGCAATCCAGAATGGTTACGCCCAGGTAGGCGATGAAGGCATAGCGAATCACCTCGCCACTGACCCACATCGCCGCGATCGCGCCAACGACTGCACCCACTCCGATGTACCCGCCCAACGGCCACAAGTAGTCTCGGATCAGATTGCCGGCGCGACGGTGTTTTGCGGTGGCAACCAGTGCGTTGACGATCATGACGCAGGTCGAGGTAGCGACAGCAATGTGCATCGCCGATTGGCCGATGGAGTCGCCTGCACCGTTGCTGGTCATAAGCATGCGGTACAGCAATGGCACGACGACGAAGCCGCCGCCAAAGCCAAACAGCACCGCGGTAGCGCCCGTCATGCAGCCGAAAAGTGTCAGCAGTAAATAGAACATCGCGTGTCGTCCGCTGGTTGGGGGGATGACGATAAACCGGCCGGGGTTGGCTCGCTTCAGCAAGCCAGCCAATAATGTTTGCGTTTACGCCAATCGCCGGATGTCTCAATGCACAACGTTTCAATTGATCTGCTGGATGACACGCCGCGACCCGTGGTAGCGACCGGTTCGGATTATTCCTACGGGCATCTGTTACCCCGCCATACGCACCGGCGCGCACAACTGTTGTATGGGGCAACCGGAGTGATGCAGGTGAGTACGCACGACGGCAACTGGGTCGTGCCGCCGCAGCGTGCGGTGTGGATACCAGCGGGCATTGCCCATGAAGTGGTGATGTTAGGGGTGAGCACCCGCAGCCTTTACGTCGAGCCGGGGACTGTCGACCTGGGGAGTCGTTGTCAGGTGATCAATGTTTCGCCGTTGATGCGGCATTTACTGATGGAGGCGGTGGAGATTCCATTAACGTACGACGAGGCCGGGCGCGATGGAGCGCTGATCGATTTGCTGCTGCACGAACTGGCACGCAGTACTCATTTACCGCTGCACATTCCGTTGCCTGTGGACGCCCGGCTCCTCCGGTTGTGCCAAGGTTTCGTGCAGCATCCCGATGCACACCAGTCGCCGCAGCAGTGGGCTGATCATTTGCATACCAGTCTGCGCACGTTCAATCGTCTTTTTCGCCAGCAGACCGGCTTGAGTTTCAGTCAGTGGCGACAGCGCGCCTGCGTGGTGTTAGCACTGGCGCGGTTGGCGGAAGGTGAACCCGTAACGCGGATTGCGCTGGACTTCGGTTACGACAGCCCCGCAGCGTTCTCAACAATGTTCCGCCGCGTCCTGGGACAGGCGCCGTCCGTCTGGTTGAACGAGACGAAATAGGAAAATCGAAAAAATCAATTTGATCCGGGCGCAAAACAACTGTACAAAAACACAGTACATTTAAAACCAGCACTCTCGAGCCCGGAGAACACCATGGCCTCTCACGCGATCAAAATCACCCTGGAACGCATCGCCCTTTTTCAATTCACCCCCGCCCACTGTGCCCAAGCCCGGGCAATGCTGGGTTGGAGTATCGAAGAGTTGTCCCGGGAATCCGGGGTGTCGGTAGAGGCCATTCAGCGATTCGAGAATGAGCAAACCGTGCTGGATGTCACTCGATTGGCGTTGGCTTATCGGCTGGAATCCGAAGGCCTGGCGTTCTTCCCAGGGTTTGCGCCGGGTAGAGGGATGAACGTGCGAGGGTCTACGCCCAATCCAGTTGGGCGGGCGGATTATGCGATGGTTGAGTGAAGGGACTCAGCGCTAACGCTGGATCTGCGTTAGCGCCAAAATCTGATTGAGTCAGTCAGTAACTACGGTTTGAATTGAGGCACTTGCCGAGCATGGGATGCTTGTTCATAGCCATAAGCCAATGCCAACAGCGTGGCTTCGCTCCAACGTGCTCCGAAGAAGAATACCGACGTTGGCACCCCGCTTTCTTCAATGCCGGAAGGCATCATGATGCCGGGATATCCAGCCAGGGATATGACGTTCAACCCCGGTGAACCGACGTCCATGACCACGGCATCCAGTTGATGCGTTGCCAGCAATTCATCGATGACCGCTGCGTTTTCCCGTTGAATGTTCTGCCACAACTCGTTGTAGGTAGGTTCGTCAAAAACAACGTTTTCGACCTGCTTCAAAAAGGCGTGCCCATGCCCCTCCGTGCCGGGATCGTTTTCGGTGAAGCGCACAATTTCTTCTACGCTATCGACCGCAAGACCCGTTCGGGTCGCAAGGTATTTCGGAATGTATTTTTTGAAGCTCATCGACAGGGCCTTTTCTATCCCAGGGGAATCAGGATCTTTGAACTCGACCGGAATCAACGTGGCGCCTGCGGCCTGCATGACCTCCAACGCTTCTGAAAACTGCGGATCGTCTTTCATGGCTTGACCGCTGGCGTCGAACTTGACCGGATAGCCGATCCGCCGCGCAACCAGTGAATCGGGCTGCAGCAGTGCCGTGTAATCCATCCCTTTGAGGGCGTGAGGTTGTTTGACCGGATCGGCGTCGTCACTGCCCGCCATGGCGTTCAACAGCAATGCGGCGTCCCTGACGGTTCGTGTCATCGGCCCTGGCGTGTCGAGTTTGGGCGCCAAAGGGACGATGCCACTGCGACTCAACAACCCTGTCGTGGGTTTGAGGCCTACCACGCCATTGAGGGAGGCTGGGCAGATGATCGAGCCAGAGGTTTCGGTTCCAACGGTTAACGGTGCAAAACCTGCAGCCACTGCCGCACCGGAGCCTGAGCTTGAGCCGCAGGGTGTGACACTCAGCACATGGGGATTTTTGGTCTGTCCACCGCGTCCGCTCCAGCCTGGAGGGATTTCGGGATCGCGGAAGTTAGCCCATTCGCTGAGATTGGTTTTCCCCAGGATGACCGCTCCCTCAGCCCTGAGACGTTGTACGACAAAAGCATCCTGCGCGGCGGGTTGCCCGACCATGGCCAAAGACCCGGCACTGGTTTGCATCTGGTCGGAGGTGTCGATGTTGTCCTTGAGCAGGACTGGAATGCCATGCAACGGACCACGAATGCGCCCCTGCTGTCGCTCCTGGTCCAGTGAAGCGGCGATCTCCAGCGCATCCGGGTTGAGCTCGATGATCGAATTGATTGCCGGGCCGTTTTTATCCAGCGCCTCGATACGCTGTTGCAGGTGCTGCACGATTTTCACAGCGGTTAGCTGACCACGATCCATTCTTTTGCCGAGCTCATCGACACTCAGGTATTCCAGCCTCGACTCGGGTGCAGGCGTTTGCGCATGGGCGGCGCCAGCGATTGAAAGCAGGACAATGGCGGACAGCCGCGTCATGCGGCCTTTCAAATTTACATCCATGTGAACGGTATCCTTGTGATGACTGATGGCGA
This sequence comes from Pseudomonas sp. p50(2008), assembly GCF_015351605.1. Classification (NCBI taxonomy): domain Bacteria; kingdom Pseudomonadati; phylum Pseudomonadota; class Gammaproteobacteria; order Pseudomonadales; family Pseudomonadaceae; genus Pseudomonas; species Pseudomonas sp. p50(2008). The sequence continues at coordinate 76,058 of NZ_JACMYF010000014.1, read as the reverse complement.
GTGACAAAGCTCACTCGCTTTCCAGCCTACCGACGCAGCCAGGAATGTGTGTCATCACTGATCGCCAGATCACGTATGAATGCGCCCTTTACGCTGTAGCCGCTTTATCCAATGCTTTGCTGGTTCTGATACACCTGCTGCTCTACGTCATACCACCAGGCTGCGCCACGGGACGGGTACTTCACGTTGAATGCAGCCCCCATCTGCGGCGTAGTAATCGACACATTGCGCTCCCACGCCAACGCCAGAATGCGGTCGAACGGTTCGTACCAGGCATGCATCGACAAATCGAAAGTCCCGTTGTGAATCGGCAACAACCAGCGTCCTTTCAGGTCTATGTGCGCCTGCAGGGTCTGCTCCGGTTGCATGTGCACGTGCGGCCAGTCGACGTTGTATGCACCGGTTTCCATGAGCGTCAGGTCGAACGGGCCGTACTGTTCACCGATGCGTTTGAAGCCATCGAAATAGCCGCTGTCACCGCTGAAGAAAATCCGCGCATCACCATCGATCATCACCCACGACGCCCACAGCGTGCTGTTGCCATCGAACAGGCCCCGGCCGGAAAAGTGCTGCGAAGGTGTGGCGATGAACTCAATGCCAGCCACTTCGGTGCCCTGCCACCAATCCAATTGGCGCACCTTGCCGGCATCGACGCCCCACTTGATCAAGGTATCGCCGACACCCAGTGGCGCGAGAAAGTAGTTGGTCTTGTCCGCGAGCCTGAGCACAGCCTGATAATCCAGGTGGTCATAGTGATCGTGGGACAGGATCACCGCCTCAATGGGTGGCAATTCCTCAAGACTGATGGGGGGCTGATGAAAGCGTTTCGGCCCGGCCCACCGGACCGGCGATGCGCGTTCGGCGAAGACCGGATCGGTGATCCAGAATTTGTCTCGCAGTTTGAGCAGTACGGTGGAGTGGCCCAGGCGGTAAACGCTGTGATTGGGCGCAGCGATCAACGCGGCTTGCGTCAGGGTTTCCACCGGCACGGCAGCGGTCGGACGAGTGTTGCGTGGTTTGTGGAAAATCACGTTCCACATGATGCGCAAGGTTTTACGAAAGCCTTCGCGTTTGACCGGCGCATGGTTTCGAAAAAGCCCTTCGACCTGCCGGGAAGATTCAGGGGGTTGGGCGTTGTCCGCCGCGGAATTTGAAATGGCCATGAATGAATGACTCCAGAATGACCGCAATCAATACGGTGCTTCTCGGTGGAACGGTAAATGGCCAAGCATGCACGCATCAGCCGAAGTTTCTATTTTTGACCGCGCAGCATTAACAGAACATTACACTGCACAGTGTAGTTTCAAGGTTGCATCAAAGTGGATCACAAGTAAACTACCAAGTGTAATTCCTTTCTCTTCCTGCCGAAGCGTACTTATGACAGCTCCAAAGCGCCTGACTGACCGAAAACGTGAAGCCATCATCCTGGCGGCGATTGCCGAATTCCGTGCCAACGGTTTCGACATCACCAGCATGGACAAGATCGCTGCTACGGCGGGCGTTTCGAAGCGCACGGTGTACAACCATTTCCCGAGCAAGGAAGAATTGTTCGCCGAAATCCTCAATCAATTGTGGGCGCGGGTGACGGAGGAAAAGGAAACGTCCTACCACGCTGATCAGCCGTTACGCAGCCAAATGCGCCTGATGCTGATGGCGAAGTTGCAAACCCTCGGCGATGAAAACTTTCTCGACCTGGCACGCGTTGCCATCGCCGCGACTATTCATTCCCCCGAACGCGGGCAGAACATGGTTGCGCGCATGGGCGAGCGAGAAGAAGGCCTGACAGTGTGGATTCGCGCAGCTCAGGCAGATGGTCGGTTGAAACCGGTCGATCCGGCATTTGCTGCGCAGCAAATCCAGGGAATCCTCAAGTCCTTTGCGTTCTGGCCGCAAATTTCCATGGGGCTGCCGGGCCTTGAATCCGACATGCAAAACACAGTCGTCGACGCTGCGCTGGACATGTTCCTGGCCTGTTACGAGCTGCGATAAATGACAATGTCTGCGGCAGGGGTCAAGGTTTCGCCAACGCTAAATTAAACATCATGATGTGTTTCAGAATGAAACTGGCGCGGGCGCTATAGTGATCTTCAGTCCCACCGACCCGTAGAGGGCACCATGACCACGCCGACCGAAACCCAGCCCGCCCCCCACGTCGATCACCGGCGTTTTCTCCGCCATCACGATCACTTGGCGCCGACCTTTGGCAACGACAAGTTTGCCTTGCGCGCCGAAGCCTTTGCCCGGTTCTTCGGCACGCCGACCTTCCTGGGTGCGCAGACGCTGATCGTCGTGTTGTGGGTGTGCCTCAACGTCTTTGGCGTAGCGCACTTCGATCTGTATCCGTTCATCCTCCTGAACCTCGCGTTCAGCCTGCAATCGGCCTATGCCGCGCCGCTGATCCTGCTCGCCCAGACCCGCCAGGCAGCGCGGGACAAGGCCCAGTCGGACGCCGATGCGCAGCACCGTGAAGCGCTGGCCGTGGCCAATTCCGAACGTCAGGCACAAGCTGCGCAGAACTCCGCTCAACTGCTGGAACTGCTCGAGCAAAACACCCGACTGACCGAAATGACCAAATCGCTGACCGAGCGCATCGAAAACCTCACTTCGGAAATGCACCAGCACTTTGTGCTCAAGAATCAGCCCAAGGCCTGATGCGTCTCGGCAACTTCAGCGCTTGCCCGAGCTCATATGAGGGGATGCAGGGTTGAGCGGGCGTATGCGTTCAAGCTGTGAATGATGCGGTGTCTGAACGGGCCTCATCGCTGGCAAGCCAGCTCCCACAGGGATTGGTGTCGAACACAACACCGGTGAACAACGCAAAAACCCTGTGGGAGCTGGCTTGCCAGCGATGAGGCCCGCACAAACACCTCAAATCTCAGCCCTGAACAAGGCTCCGAACGGCCGCAATCTCCGGCACATCCTGCCGATTCATGTACACCAGCAACGGTTCGGTAATGTTGATCCGGTCATCAATATTCTGGTCCAGCAGCAACTGAATCAACTCGCGTTTAAGTGTCATGCCCTGCTCCGAATCAGCCGCCCAGACGAATTCACTGGTGGGAATAATGCCGTCGTCCGCCACGTCCATCCCGAAGGAGTCTTCGCTGAAACGCAAGATGTAATGACCGGTTTTGCGATTGAGGCCGACAAAGCCTTTGAGTTGGTCGGCGGCCTGGCAGATGAGCTGGGAAGTGATGCGCATGATAAACCTCACAAAAGGTCGAAAAGGACCGGTGATCGATGGTTTACACGCAGGACAAGCAAACGGATTTCCCTCTGCCGGGGAAACGCCAGGGGCAAGAGTACTGCAAAGAACCGCACAAACGTGCTGAAAATATCTGCTTTAAACAGGTTTATGTCGGTCTGGCGATAGCGCTCAAAGTCCTCAGTTGTTAAAAGGGACGTCTTTGAATCTCTGCGAAAGGACCTCGACCATGCCAGTCACCTTCACCCAAAGCGCCCTGCTGCTGAGTGTACTGCTCGGCCTCGGCCAGGCTCAGGCTGCCAGCGAGCCAAGCCCCACGGCGCTGGCGACCCGTATGGGCATCCCGCACCCGGCGGTGATCGCGCACCGCGGCGCCTCCTTTGATGCCCCGGAATCCACCGCGGCGGCCTACAAACTGGCCCGCGACCTGGGAGCCGATTACCTGGAAATGGACCTGCAGCGCAGCAAGGATGGCGTGCTGTTCGCCCTGCACGATGACAACCTGCAACGCACCACTGACGTCGCCACCAAATTCCCTGAGCGCAAGGACAGCCCGGCCAATGCGTTCACCCTCGCCGAACTGAAAACCCTCGACGCCGGCAGCTGGTTCAACACCGCCTACCCGGACCGCGCGCGCCCATCCTTCGTCGGCCTGAAAATCCTGACACTCGACGAAATCATCGACATCGCCCAAGGCAACCCGCTGCATAAGCCCGGGCTGTACATCGAAACCAAAGAGCCGAAACAGTTTCCCGGCCTCGAACGCGACCTCAAGGAAAAACTTCAGGATCGCGGCTGGTTGAGCCCTGCCGGTTCGAAACTCGCAAAAAGCGAACTGGCGGTCGGCCAGGGCAAAGGCAAAGTTGTGCTGCAAACCTTCGAGAAGAGCAGCCTCGAACTGCTCGAAAAGGAAATGCCGCAAGTGCCGAAGATCCTGCTGCTGTGGGTCGGCCCAGGCAGTATCGAGCCTAAATCCAGCGTGACGTTCGCGCAGTCCGGCGACAAGGACAAAGCCACTTACTACGCCAAACAGGAACCGAAGAGCAAAGCCGAATTTCAGCAATGGATCGAGTACGCCAAAGCCCAGGGCGCCATAGGCACCGGGCCTTCTGTGGCGCTGACCAAGGGCGGTGATCAGAGCTATTCCGATCTGGTGCAACCTTGGATGAATCAGTACACCCACGACCAAGGTCTGCTGGTGCATGCCTATACGGTCGACGATGCTGTGGATTATCAGAAGGTCATGGACGCCGGTGTGGACGGCATCTTCACCAACCGCGCCAGCGAACTATTGAAGTTCTACAAACGCCCGGCGGCGGCAAGTGTTGCTCAGTTGCTGCGCAACAACGGGTATTGATTGAAGACCGAGTCGACCCTATTCGCGAGCAAGCTTTGCTCCCACCGATCTTGCTACCCCCGGATTGGAGCATGACCTGTAGGAGCAAGGCTTGCCCGCGATGCTTTTTTGCCGGCTCAATAGAATTAAGCCTGAATTAAGTTGCCACAGTTAATCTGATCCCACTTAAACAGCTCATCCAAGGAAAGAACCTCATGAAAACTTTGACTGCTTTGTTCACAGCGGCTGCCCTGACCCTCACCGCTGGCCTGGCCCAGGCCGATGTGCCGGTCGATCAGATTCCGCAACTGGTTAAAGACGGCAAAATCAAGCCGCTGGAAGAACTGAACAAGGTCGTAATGAAGTTGCACCCAGGTGCCACGATTACCGACAGCGACCTGGACAACCACTTCAACGGTTATGAATACGAAGTCGAACTCCGTGACGCCCAAGGCGTTGAATGGGATGTGGATTTGAATGCCGCCACCGGCGAAGTTCTGAAGAACAAGAAAGACGACTGATTAAACACCTAAAAAAAAGCCGCACGATCCTCGGATCGTGCGGCTTTTTTTGCATCCGCGATTTGATCAGGTGGCGCTACTAAGCGCTCAGGCGCGCCGTCACTTCATTCAGCTGGCCCGACAACCCGTGCAGGTTGTGGCTGGCCGCCTCAGTGCGCTGCACGTTATCCAAGTTGGTGCTGGCGATGCTGGTAATTTCCGTGAGGTTGCGCGAAATGTCTTCGGCCACTGACGTCTGCTCTTCGGCAGCCGTGGCGATCTGACGATTCATGTCGCGAATCGCTTCCACCGCGTGGGTGATGCGTTCGAGCATCGCCCCCGCCTGGGTCACCTGCTCGACGCTTTCTTCACTGCTCGACTGACCGCTTTCAATCGCCTGGGCTGCGTCCACTGCACCGGTTTGCACGGTCTGGATGATCTGGTTGATCTCGATGATCGACGCCGCCGTGCGCTGGGCCAGGCTACGAACTTCATCAGCCACCACGGCAAACCCGCGCCCGGCTTCACCGGCACGGGCCGCTTCGATGGCCGCGTTAAGCGCCAGCAAGTTGGTCTGTTCGGCGATACCGCGAATCACTTCCAGCACCTTGCCGATACGTCCACTGTCGGTTTCCAGCTGACGGATCACCGTGGCGGTGCTGGCGATTTCGCCGCGCATCCGGGTGATGGTATGAATGGTGCCCTGCATGACTTTTTCGCCCTGCTGCGCCGACTGGTCGGCATCATCGGCGGCGCGCGCCGCATCGGCCGCATGACGGGCGACTTCCTGCGCGGTGGCGGACATTTCGTTCATGGCCGTGGCCACCTGATCGGTGCGGTTGAACTGCTCGTTGGTGCCGCTGGCCATGAGGCTGGCGATGGACTTCAGCTCGCCGCTCGCGCTGTCCAGATCCGAGGCGCTGCGCTGCAAGCGAGTGAACGTGTCAGCGAGGAAATCGCGCAGCAAGTTGGCCGCGACGGCCAGCTTGCCCAACTCATCCTGACGGGTATTGGCCACACGCTCGGCAAAGCGCCCCTGGCTGAGTTGCGCCACGTACTCGATCAGTTTGCGGATCGGTTCGACCAGGTTGCGATTGACCAGCCACAGGCTCAACAGACCAATCAACAGACCCGACGCCAACATCACCACGATCCCCAGCAACACTGTGCGATCGGCACTGGCGCTGATCACCGTCGACTGCTCGACGCCCTGTTTGCGCAACTCGCCGACCAGTTCGCTCATCTGCTCGCTGGCCGCACGGTCGACACCTTTGACAGCTGCGTCGCCGGCCGCGGGAGCAGCACCCGCGGCCACATAGGCATCGCGCCCCTTCTGATACGCCGCGCCCAACAGGCGATGCTCATCACGCAGGCGTTCGATGCGTGTCTTGAGTGGTGGCTCGATACCTTTCTGCCCGGCCAGTTCACCGAGAATCTTTTGAACATCGCGCTGACGGTCTTCGAACTGCTTCCAGTACTTGTCCAGATCGGCCGGTTGTTTGCCGCGCAGCAGGACGTTTTTCCATTCCTGAACCTGCACCTTGAATTGCAGGTTGGCTTCATCGATCAACTGCGAGGTGTGCAAAGGTCCTTCGATCAGGTTTGCATAGCTCTGCACGCCACTGGACAGAAAGTGGAAGCAGGCCAGGGCGATCAGCAACATCGCCAGCAAGCTCCCGCTCAACAAGGCAAGGATTTGTGCTCTCAGGGATTTTTGCAAAAACATCGAGGGGAATCTCATGACAGGGATAAGACACGCCCGGCAGGCGTGCAAGATGTCCGGACCTCCCTGTCGGCGACGCTGGTCCACGACCACATCGCGATATTCAGCATCACCGTCATCGGCGTGCCAGAGCCTTTCTTTAATCCTTTCGGCCGTTGGCAGTCACAAACATCAGCGACATCGAACGGTCACAAAACGGTCAAACCTCCTTGCGATGATGCGGCTCCAGTGAACCTGTAAAACCCGCAACAACCGCCTTCGCGCAGCGAGACCTCATGAACCACAGCATCGACCAAAGCCACCGTGATCCGGACCTGTTCGGCCTGCTCTATGGGTTCAGTTTTCGTCCCGGTGAGCGTGGCCGGGAGATCGACTCAGCCATGGCGTTGCAGTGCCTGGAGCAACCGGAAAACAACGACGACTTTCTCTGGCTGCACCTGAACCTCGCGCACGCTGCCTGTGAGCGCTGGATGAAAAGTCACCTGGGTTTACCCGACGAGTTTTTCGAAGCGCTGCATGAAGGCTCCCGTTCGACGCGCATCGAACATGTCGATTCCGCCTTGCTGGCGGTGGTCAACGATGTGGTGTTCAACCTCAGCAGCATGGTGTCTTCGGACGTGTCGACGCTGTGGGTGTGCGCACGCAGCCGGCTGATCATCAGCGCGCGCCTGCAACCCTTGCACTCGGTGGACAAGCTGCGTACGTCGGTGAAGGCCGGCGAACGTTTTCGCTCCCCGCTGGAATTGCTGGTGCACTTGCTGCGCGACCAGGGTGAAGTCCTGACGCAAATCGTGCGCAGGACCAGCCAGAGCGTCGACCAGATCGAAGACGAGTTGCTCTCCTCACGGCTGTCCACCAACCGCGCCGAGCTGGGCGCCAACCGGCGGGTGCTGGTTCGTTTGCAACGCCTGCTGGCGCTGGAGCCAGGCTCGTTATTGCGCTTGCTCAATCGCCCGCCGCAATGGCTGCAGAAGGAAGACGTGAAGGAGCTGCGCAAGTCCACCGAGGAGTTCGCACTGATCATCAACGACCTCACGGCCCTGGGCGAACGGATCAAGTTGTTGCAGGAAGAAATCGCCGCCAACCTCAACGAACAAAGCAACCGCACGCTGTTCACGCTGACCGTGGTGACGGTGCTGGCGCTGCCGATCAACATCATCGCCGGCTTCTTCGGCATGAACGTCGGCGGTGTGCCGCTATCGGGGGATCCGGAAGGGTTCTGGATTCTGGTGGCACTGGTGGCCACGTTCACCGTCATTGCGGGGCGCTGGGCGTTCCGCAAGCGCCAGGATTATTAAGATTAAAAGATCGTTGCCTTCAGATCAGCGGCCCCCACAAACACCCCAAACCCTGATCTGAAGCAGCCCCTCAGTAACATTTAGCAACGATCATGGGCGGCATTCCTTCCCTCCTCAGGATTGTCCGTCATGGCTACGCCTTCCTACTGTCCCGATGCGCAGGCTCCCGCCAGTAGCGCCACGCCGCAGTTCGATAAAAAACCCGGCCTGTTCACCCTGGTGATTTTTTTCGGTGTGTTGGCAGGGGGGCTTTTGTTCACGGCCTATAGCCTGATGCATGACGTGCATGAACTCGGCACCGTGGTCACCACCTGGACGCCCTTCGTGCTGCTCGGTGTTGCCCTGCTGATCGCCCTCGGTTTTGAGTTCGTCAACGGTTTCCACGACACCGCCAACGCCGTGGCCACGGTGATCTACACCAATTCGTTACCGCCGAATTTCGCAGTGGCCTGGTCCGGCTTCTTCAACTTTCTCGGCGTACTGCTTTCCAGCGGTGCGGTAGCGTTCGGCATCATTGCCCTGCTGCCGGTGGAATTGATTCTGCAAGTCGGTTCGTCCGCCGGCTTCGCGATGATCTTCGCCCTGCTGATCGCCGCGATCCTGTGGAACCTCGGTACCTGGTGGTTGGGTTTGCCGGCGTCGTCTTCACACACTCTGATCGGCTCGATCATCGGCGTCGGCGTGGCCAATGCCCTCATGCACGGCCGCGATGGCACCAGCGGCGTGGACTGGGCGCAGGCGACCAAGATCGGTTACGCGCTGCTGCTTTCGCCCCTGGTCGGTTTTGGTTTCGCCGCGTTGCTGCTGCTGGCATTGCGCGCTTTCGTCAAGAATCGTTCGCTGTACAGCGCTCCGGAAGGCAACACGCCGCCACCGTGGTGGATTCGCGGCCTGTTGATTCTGACCTGCACTGGCGTGTCATTCGCCCACGGTTCCAATGACGGCCAGAAAGGCATGGGCCTGATCATGCTGATTCTGGTGGGCACGCTACCGATGGCGTATGCGCTGAACCGGACCATGCCGGCCGATCAGGCCTTGCAGTTTGCTGCTGTGGCGCAAGTGACCCAACAAGCGCTGGAGCGCAGTGCGCCTCAACCGGCACCTGCCGATCCAAGAGCGATCCTGTCTGACTATGTGCGCAGCAAGGACGTGGCGCCGCAACTGATCCCCGCCCTCGCCGCCCTGACAGGCCACATCGGTAATGAAGTGAAAGGTTATGGCTCGCTGTCGAAAGTCCCTGCCGAAGCCATGGGCAACGTGCGTAACGACATGTACCTGACCAGCGAAACCATTCGCCTGATGGAAAAGAACAAGGTCGGCAATTTCGACGCCGACACCGTCGACAAGCTGCAACTGTTCAAGCAACAAATCGACAACGCCACGCGGTTTATTCCGTTGTGGGTGAAAATCGCCGTGGCCATCGCGCTGGGGTTGGGCACCATGGTCGGCTGGAAGCGCATCGTGGTGACCGTCGGCGAGAAGATCGGCAAGACCCATTTGACCTATGCACAGGGCGCCTCGGCGGAAACCGTGGCGATGCTGACAATTGGTGCCGCCGACATGTTTGGCCTGCCCGTGTCGACCACCCATGTGCTGTCATCGGGCGTCGCCGGGACAATGGTCGCCAACGGTGGCGGCTTGCAAATGAAGACTATCCGCAACTTGCTGATGGCCTGGGTACTGACATTGCCAGCGGCGATTCTACTGTCGGGCAGTTTGTATTGGTTGTTCACGCAGTTGTTCTGATCACCGCCGCTCCCACAGGTTTGGGGGTTATGCCTCACAGACCCGGCGCATCACCACCCGCTCACGCACCACGTCATACACCCAGTGGTAAACATAGGTGTACGGCAGGAAAAACAGCAGCACACCGATGTCCAGCACAAACGCCTGCCACAGGCTGACGTTCAGCCACCAGGCAATCAACGGCACGCCCAGCGCCACCAGCCCGCCTTCGAACAGCAGCGCATGCACCACGCGAACCCAGGCGTTATGCACAATGTTCAGGCGTTCCAGCAGCCGATCGAACAGGCCGTTGAAGATCACGTTCCAGGCCAGCGCCAGCGCTGCGATGATGACGGTGACGACGCCCATTTCCAGCATCGGTTTGTCCATGATCCACGCCAGCAGCGGGGTACAGATCAGGATGGCCAATGTTTCGAAGCCGACGGCCTGCAGGAAACGTTCAGTGATGGATTTGCTAGTGCTCATGACCAGACTCCTCTGAGTGACTGTGGTTGCCATGATCCGGCACTGCCCCGATACTTCATAATCAATAACCATCGATCAAGGCGATAGTTCATGGCCTCGCACGAAGTGTTGCTGGCGTTCGTCCAGGCAGCCACCCAAGGTTCGTTTTCCGCTGCGGCACGCAAGCTGGGTCGCAGTCAGTCGACCATCAGCGCCGCCGTGGCCAGCCTGGAAATCGATCTTAATCTGATCCTGTTTGACCGCAGCAGCCGCAAGCCCACGCTGACGCCGGCGGGGCACGTCATGCTGCAACGGGCCGAGGACATCCTGGCCGCCACCAGCCGGCTGGAAATGTCCGCCAGCCAACTGTCCCAGGGAGTCGAAGCCAAGCTCACCGTGGCGATTTCCGACACGTACCAGTCCGACCGGTTCGAGGCGGCCCTGAGTGCGTTCGAGCAACGCTATCCCGACCTGGAACTCGAATGCCTGATTGCCGAATGCGACGACCTGGTGGCGCTGGTGCAGCGAGGTCGGGCGCATGTCGCGTTTGCCGAGATGCAGGAAAGTTATCCGCCGGACCTGGTCAGTTCGACCGTCGAAGAGCGCACGGAAATTGCGCTGTTCGTCTCCCGTGCGCACCCGTTGGCGACGCTGAGCGATATTGATCAGGAGGTGTTGCAGCAACACCGCGAGCTGCGGCTGGCGACGATCGTCAATCCGTATGAAAGCCGTGCAAAAGGCCGCGTCTGGTCGGCGCCAAGTTACCTGATGCTGCTGGAAATGGCTCAGGGCGGGTTTGGCTGGGCGCCTTTGCCCCGCTGGCTGGTGGGTCGTTTTGACGCCGGGGCGTTAGTGGAGCTGAAGGTGCGCGGCTGGCCGAAATCGGTGTTTGTCGATGCGCTGTGGTCACGCCTGCATCCGCCAGGGCCGGCGGGGAGTTGGTTGCTGGGCAAGATGCTGGAGTAAACACAGACCTATCTGTAGCAGCTGCCGAAGGCTGCGTTCGGCTGCGAAGCAGTCGTAATTTCTGACCACACGCTATAACTGGAACACCTCATCGCCTGATTTCACGACTGCTTCGCAGCCGAACGCAGCCTTCGGCAGCTGCTACAGGGGTGACGTTTCACGCAGCGTCGATATCTATCGGCCGATTGCTCTGAAAATACTCATGCAACCCTCGCATCATCGGCAACTCCAACGCCTGCGCCGCGTAACACAAACCCACTCGCCGGGTCGGTGCCGGCAGGTGCAATGCGCGGGTCACCACCCGGTCATTCCCGCTCACCAATGACTGCGGCAACATCGCCACACCAACCCCCGCCGCGACCATGTGCAGTGCCTGTTTCAACGAACCGGCATGCCCGGCCACCGCTTCCGGCGAACGCCCGTACAACGCCATCAAACGCTGATGGGAAGGATGCTGCGCACAGGTGATCCAGTCATCGATCGGCGTCCAGTGCTGGCCCGCCTCCCCCTTGGCCATCGGATGCCCGACCGGCAATGCCATCACGTAGGACTCCTCCCACAACGGCAGGAACAATTCGTCCTCGCAACACATCTCCTCCACCGCCAAGCGACCGTCGCCATGGCAACCCTCTTCCAGCGTGAGCAGCAAATGGGGTAACGCCTGATGGGCCATGCGCACGAAGGCTTCGATCTGGCTGTCGGCAATATCCCCTTCAATCCCCAGCACCAATGGTGACCGGTTTTCTCGACCACGAAACAGCCGGCTCAATGCCTCGGCCTCCGCCACCATTCGCCGGGCTTGCGGGTACAGCACCCGTGCCTCATCGCTGACCTCCACACCTCGTGGCTGACGGAGGAACAACGTCGCGCCCATGTCTTCTTCGAGCTGTTTGATGGTGACTGACAGCGTTGGTTGGCTGAGGAACAATCGTTGCGCCGCCGAGGTGATATTGCGTTCCTCGAATACGGCGATGAAGGCTTTAAGGTGACGAATATCCATAGGAAATTCCGATAGCAGAAAGAGGAATAAGGCATTTTTCAGCCAGCAAGGCGATAAATATACTGCGCCTCACGTTTAGTTATTTGTTTTTCCAATTCCAGGAGTCAAGCATGAGCAAGCCATTGATCATCATCACCGGGGCCAGTTCCGGCATTGGCGAAGCGGCTGCACGCCTGTTGAGCGCGGCCGGTCATCCCCTGTTGCTGCTGGCCCGTCGGGTTGAGCGTCTGGAGGCGCTAGAACTGCCGAACACCCTCAGCCGCCGGGTCGACATCACCGACCGCGTAACCCTGCTCGCGGCAGTGGCCGAGGCTGAAGCGCAGTTCGGCCCCGCGGATCTGTTGATCAACAACGCCGGTGTCATGCTGCTGGGCGAGATGACTCAACAGGATCCGGCGCAGTGGGATCAGATGCTCGACGTCAACGTGAAGGGTTTGCTCAATGGTGTGCATGCGGTGGTCGCGGGCATGGTTGAGCGTAAACACGGCACGATCATCAACATCAGTTCCGTGGCCGGTCGCAAGACGTTCCCGAACCACGTTGCCTACGTCGGGACCAAATTCGCGGTGCACGGTCTGTCCGAGAACCTGCGTGAAGAGCTGTCGCCGCACAATGTGCGAGTGATCACTATTGCGCCGGGGGCGGTGGAAACCGAGTTACTCAGTCACACCACCGATGACGCGATCAAGACCGGTTACCAGGCCTGGAAACAGGACATGGGTGGCACGGTGTTAAGCGCAGAGGATGTGGCGGCGGCGATCAGCTATGCCTATCAGCAGCCGCAGAATGTGTGCATTCGGGAGATTGTGTTGGCGGCAACACGTCAGCAGGCCTGAGATTTTTGGCCAGGTTTTAAGGACCCCATCGCGGGCAAGCCCGGCTCCCACAGGGTTAACTGTTATTTTGTGGAGGGTTTGAGGACCCCATCGCGGGCAAGCCCGGCTCCCACATTTGACCAAGTTGTCCTGGCCGACACGGTCAACTGTGGGAGCCGGGCTTGCCCGCGATGGCGGCCTTGAGGTCGCCTCACTTTAATGCCCGCAAGCGCCCCTCGAGAAACCGCCGTTCCGGCAGTTGCTGCGTCAACTCCAGCGCACGCCGATACGCCCCCCGCGCCTCCTCCGCCCTGCCCAGCTGCCGGTAAAACTCCGCCCGCGCTGAATGCGCCAGGTAATAGTCCAGCAGCTCACCGCGCTGCAGAATCCCGTCAACCAACGCCAACGCCGCCAACGGCCCATCCCGTTTGGAAATCGCTGCCGCCCGGTTTAGCTCGATCACCGGTGAAGGCACAGCGGCCAGCAACACGTCATACAAACCCACAATCTGCAGCCAGTCCGTTTCCTGTGCGCTCAGCGCCTCTGCATGCACTGCCGCAATCGCTGCTTGCAAGCAATACGGCCCGAACCGCCCCGTCGACAGCGCCCGCTCGATCAGTGCGCAACCCTCTTCGATCAGCTCGGTATTCCACAGCGAGCGGTCCTGTTCATCCAGCACAATCAGCTCACCGTCTGCCGATGTCCTGGCAGGACGCCGGGACTCGTGCAACAGCATCAACGCCAACAGCCCCATCACTTCCGGCTCAGGCAGCAGTTCCATCAACAAACGACCCAGGCGAATGGCTTCGCGGGTCAGTTCTTCACGGGTCAATTCGGCGCCGATGGACGCCGAGTAACCTTCGTTGAACACCAGGTAGATCACCCGCAACACACTGTCCAGACGTTCGGGCAATTCCGCCAGGGTCGGCACTTGATAGGGGATTTTTGCGTCTCGAATCTTGGCTTTGGCCCGAACGATGCGTTGCGCAATGGTGGTAGGCGTGGCGAGAAACGCTCGGGCGATTTCTTCCGTGGTCAGGTCGCACACTTCCCGCAGCGTCAATGGCACTTGCGAATCCGCCGCGAGTGCCGGGTGACAACAGGTGAAGATCAGGCGCAAGCGGTCGTCTTCCACGTCCTCATCACTCCAGTCCGCCTGCTCCAGCGCCTCCAGTTGCGCGATCAGCAGGGGTCGCGACGCATTGAATCGCGCACGCCGGCGCAACACGTCAATGGCCTTGAAGCGCCCGGTGGACACCAGCCACGTGCGTGGATTATCGGGCACGCCGTCTCGTTGCCAGCGTTCGACCGCGACGAAAAAAGCCTCGTGAAGCGCCTCCTCCGCGAGATCGAAATCACCGAGCAAGCGAATCAGTGTCGCCAGAATTCGCCGCGACTCGTCGCGATAAACCTGCTCGACCCGAGCGCTGACCGACACGCCCGGCATCAGTCCGGCATGCCTTCAGTGACCAACGTCACCAACCTGTCCAGGCTCTGCCCCCAACCGTCCTCGAACCCCATGGCTTCGTGGGCCTGACGATCCTCTTCGGACCAATGCATGGCGCGCGCGGAATAAAGCGTCTTGCCGTCGCGCTCTTCAAGCGTCACCTCTGCCGACATGAATGGTTTGCCCGAGGGGATCCAGCCAGGAATGAAGGCATCGGTGAACACCAGACGCTCGGGGGCGACGATTTCCAGAAATACGCCCAGGGTCGGATACTCCGAACCGTCGGGGGCGCGCATCAGGGTGCGGAATTGGCCACCGACCCACAGGTCCATTTCGCACTCGGGCGTGGTCATGCCGTGCGGCCCCCACCACTGGGCGAGCAAGGCCGGCTCGGTCCAGGCGCGGAAGACTTTGCGCCGTGGCGCGTCGATCAGGCGACTGATGGATAACTCGAACGGTGCAGGCTGTCGTTGAAGGAGTGTCGGACTCATGCAGGATCTCCTGTTGTCTTTGTTATTCAGGGATTCAACTGGCGAACGGGGCGCACCTCGACACAGCCCACCCGTGCCGCCGGAATATTTCCGGCGACCTGAAGGGCTTCGTTAAGGTCCTTGGCATCGATCAGGTAGAAGCCAGCCAACTGCTCCTTGGTTTCGGCAAAGGGGCCGTCGGTAATCGACAGTTTGCCGTTGCGCATGCGCACGGTGGTCGCGGTCTGCACTGATTCCAGCGCCTCGGCGGCGATCATTCGCCCGCTGCCCTGGATGGACTCGGCATAGGCCATGCATTCGGCATCTTTAGGGCTCTCGGGCAGCGAATGCAGTTCGCGCTCACTGCTGTAGACCAGGCACAAATACTTCATGGGATTCTCCCGGATCGAACGGATCAACTATGGCTGCAGTTTGGCGTTTGGGTGTTTTTTCCCGACGACCAGCCAGACGATCAAGGTTGCAAGTCGAACAACGTGGCACCGCTTTCCATGTCGAACGGGGCAGAAAAGTGTTCGTGGACGATGCGCCATTGGCCCGCGTCGCGACGATAGCCGGCTGTACCGCGCATCCAGCAGGCCTGGGTTTCACCCTTGTCATTGGTACCACCGCAATGGGCCAGCCAATGGGCGAAAGCGATCTGTTCGCCGGTCACAATGTTGATTTGGTGAAACTCGAAAATGTGCGGGCCGGGGCACATTTCCATGCACGCCTGCCAATGCGCGCGGTAAGCGGCCTTGCCCTTGAATTGCAGGGCTTTGACCGCATCGAACGAAACGATGTCATCGGCATACAGTGCCATGACTTTATCAATATCCTTGGCGATGACGGCCTGTTGATAGGTATCGATCAGGCTCTGGATTTCGGCGTGTGCGCTCATGAGGGTTCTCCGTGTGTATTGTTGTGAAGACACCCTTAGTCGTCTGGACCGACGCCCATTCGACAGCCCAAATAAAAATAATCCACGGACACAAACTCGCTAGAATCCGAGGCTCGATTCTGTTGGAAAAAGGACACTCCAGTGACAGCCCAGCTTGTGCCTTACGAAAGCCTGAATACGCTCCAGCGCCAACAGGTCGAGGCCATCGAAGTGCATCCGAAACAAATCAGGTTTTGCGGCGATATCTTCGGAGCGCTGCATTCCCTGCTGTCCAAACCCGGCCCCGGCGTCAAAGGATTTGCCTTGCTGGTCGAGGACGTTCCCGTCGCGTTCCTGCTGCTCAAACGCCCGCCGGTATTGCCTGCCTGGGCGAACGAACACAGCGCCACGCTGCATGCACTGCAAGTCGATCAACGGGCTCAGGGCAAAGGCTACGGCAAGGCTTGCCTGCAAGCGCTGCCGGAAGTGGCGCGCCTGGCCTGGCCGGAGATCAAGGGACTGGAACTGTCGGTGGACGCGGATAATGAAGCGGCGATCGCGCTTTACGCAAAATTCGGCTGGGTCGATACCGGCGAAGCGTACAAGGGCCGTATCGGTTTTGAACGGCGCATGGGTCTGTTTTTTCAAGGAGATAATTATGCTCAATAGCATCGAAGCACTGGAGGCCATTTACGGCCAACCCCACGATCGCGCCGTGCGCAAGCAAATCCCTTTCTTGAACGAGGATTATCAGGCGATGGTCCGTGCTTCCCCGCTCGTGATCATCAGCTCGGTCGGCCCGGATGGCATGGACGGTTCGCCAAGGGGTGACATGCCGGGTTTCGTGCGGATTATCGACTCGCGAACGCTGGCCATTCCGGACCGTCCGGGCAACAACCGCATCGACACCCTGCGCAATGTCGTGCTGGATTCAAGGGTGTCATTGCTGTTCATCATTCCGGGGATTGGCGAGACCTTGCGGGTTAACGGCAGCGCGCAGATCAGTGCCGAGCCGGAGCTGTTGAACAGCTTCGCGGTGAACGGCAAACCCGCACGCACGGTGATGCTGGTGACAGTGGAGGCGGCGTATTTTCATTGCTCGAAGGCGATGGTGCGTTCCGATGTGTGGAACCCGCAGACCTACCTCGACCGCTCTGCGCTGCCGACGGCGGGCGCGTTTCACAAGCGTTTGAATGATGGGGAGTTCGATGCCGAGACCTATGACCGGGAAGCCCCGGCGAGGGTGCGCGACAGTCTTTACTGACACATCCCAGCTCGCGATGGCGTCTTTGAGATCGCTATCGCGAGCAAGCTTTGCTCCCACAGTTGATCTTCACTGACTATAACGTCAGCACCATTTCATGCCATGCCATCCCGCCGTGATCCGACGTCGATGGCTTGACGTAGGCAAAGCCGAATCCGGCGTAAAACGGCACATGCCGCTCCTTGCACATCAGGTTGATGCTGACCTTGCCCATGGCGCGCATGCGCTCGATGAACTCTTCCATCAAACGCTTCGCCACACCCTGTCCCTGATAATCCGGATGAACCACCACTGACATGATCACCACATGCGGGCCTGCCGGGTCGTGGCCGATCAGCTCCTTGAAGGCCTCGTCCGACATTTCCACTTCAAACGCCGCGCCGGAATTGATGAAGCCGGCGACAACGCCCTCCACCTCGGCGACGATGAAACCTTCGGGCCAGGTGGCAATGCGGGTCGCGATCTTTTCGCGAGTGGCGGCTTCGTCGCCTTCGTAGGCGACGGTTTCGATGCTGTAGCAGCGGTCCAGGTCAGCAGGCGTGACGTGGCGAATAACAAGGGTCATGGCAACTCGAAGTCAGCGATGAAGAAGGTTGGCGATCATAAATTATTACGCCTTGAGCGGCAGCCAGATTTCCAGCACGCCAGTGTTGAGTTTCGGATTGTAGTCTTCGCTGTAACGCTCGAATTCCGGAGCGTCCGCCGCCTCGTGTCCGGATTGCGGCAGCCAGGTATGCCAGATGTACTGAAAGACCTCCGGCAGTTTATCCAGCGAGCCCTTGTGCTCGAATACCGCATAGTGCTGAGGTTGAACTTCGACCCAGCGATATTTCTCGGGCAGGTCATCGAGCTTGCTGATTTCGACACCGGCGATGTATTCGAAACCACCCTTGCCATCCGGATTGCAGCAGATGCCGTAGGTGACTTCGCTTTTTTGGCCAGGAATCTTGCCGATCTCGGAGATGAATTTTTCCCACAGATCAGGGATTCTACCGGCGGTTTCCTGGGTGAATCGTCCACCAAGCCCCGCGATCAGCAGGAAGTGTCCATGCTCGAAGCGAGGTTCAGCCAGTTCCACGCGTGCTTGCTCGTCCATGACTCGACTCCTGGAATGAAAAAGTGGGTTCGGCTGGGAGTATAGAAGCCAAACCCGATTCGCCAAATTACAGGGTGTGCAACTGCTCGACGGCACCGCTGCCGACAAACTCGTTGTAACCCGATAGGATCACGTACACCGCGAAATAGCAGAAGATCGCCGCTGATGCCATGTAGGAATAACGCAGCAGTT
Source organism: Pseudomonas sp. p50(2008) (assembly GCF_015351605.1). Taxonomy (NCBI): domain Bacteria; kingdom Pseudomonadati; phylum Pseudomonadota; class Gammaproteobacteria; order Pseudomonadales; family Pseudomonadaceae; genus Pseudomonas; species Pseudomonas sp. p50(2008). The sequence goes on along the minus strand of NZ_JACMYF010000014.1, from coordinate 57,679 downwards.
TGTCGCCCAGCAACTTGCCGCCATGACTCGCCGCGAAGCACAGGCACGCACTCCAGAGCAGCCCGGCAAAGAAGAATCCACTCAGGAACAACGCCGAACTGACCGGACCAGCAGCGCCAGAACGGGCGATCAACGTGCCGCCCACCGCCGCGAACCAGAGAATGGCGCTGGGGGACGACATGGCGAGGAAGATCCCGCGGAAAAACTCTTTGCGATGTGAGTTCTGCCCCACCTCCGCCGTTTGCGCCAGCACCGCTTCGTGATGAATCGCCGAATAAATCATCTTCGCCGCGAAATACACCAACAGCGCCGAACCGCCAATCCACAATACCCAGCGCACGGTTTCGTATTGCAGCAAAACCGTCATGCCCGCCAGCGCCAGCACCGCGTAAATCAGGTCGCCGACACAGGTCCCCAAGCCCAGCGCAAAGCCTTGAAAATAGCCGCGTTGCATGGCCAGGGTGATCATCGCGATATTGGCCACGCCAATGTCCAGGCACAGCGAAAGGCTCAGCAAAAAGCCACTGGTGAATTCCATCGACCGCTTTCCTTGGGAAAAGATTATTTACAAACCTGCTGGACAGTTTGCCACAGCTGCCCTTACATTCCGCCACAGGCCACCGCAGTGGCCAGCGTCGCTCGGACGGTTCCGGGCGCTTACGTTATCCGAGGCAACAATGGCCGAACAAGGTTCGCCGCGCCGCTTTGCGCGCATAGATCGACTCCCCCCTTATGTTTTCAACATCACTGCCGAGCTGAAGATGGCCGCCCGTCGTCGTGGCGAAGACATCATCGACTTCAGCATGGGCAATCCTGACGGCCCGACGCCGCCGCATATCGTCGAAAAACTCGTCACCGTCGCCCAGCGCGAAGACACCCACGGCTACTCCACGTCCAAGGGCATACCGCGTCTGCGTCGGGCGATTTCCAACTGGTACAAGGATCGCTACGAAGTCGATATCGACCCGGAAACCGAGGCCATCGTCACGATCGGTTCCAAGGAAGGCCTGGCGCATCTGATGCTGGCGACCCTTGATCAGGGCGACACCGTGCTGGTGCCGAACCCGAGCTACCCGATTCACATCTACGGTGCCGTGATTGCTGGCGCCCAGGTGCGTTCGGTGCCGCTGATTCCGGGTGTGGATTTCTTCGCCGAACTCGAACGCGCCATTCGAGGGTCGATCCCGAAGCCGAAAATGATGATCCTCGGCTTCCCGTCCAACCCGACAGCCCAGTGCGTGGAACTCGACTTCTTCGAGCGAGTGATCGCCCTCGCCAAGCAGTACGACGTGTTGGTCGTGCACGACCTGGCCTACGCCGACATCGTCTATGACGGCTGGAAAGCCCCGTCGATCATGCAGGTGCCGGGCGCCAAGGACATTGCGGTGGAGTTTTTCACCCTGTCCAAGAGCTACAACATGGCGGGCTGGCGTATCGGTTTCATGGTCGGCAACGCGGAACTGGTCAACGCCTTGGCGCGGATCAAGAGTTACCACGACTACGGCACATTTACCCCGCTGCAGGTCGCGGCCATTGCGGCGCTGGAAGGCGATCAGCAGTGTGTCAAAGACATCGCCGAACAGTATCGCCAGCGCCGCAATGTGCTGGTCAAAGGCCTGCATGAACTGGGCTGGATGGTCGAAAACCCGAAAGCCTCGATGTACGTGTGGGCCAAGATTCCTGACGCGTATGCGCACATGGGTTCGCTGGAGTTCGCCAAGAAACTGCTGGCCGAGGCCAAGGTCTGCGTCTCGCCGGGTGTGGGGTTCGGGGAGTACGGGGATGATCACGTGCGCTTCGCGCTGATCGAAAACCAGGACCGGATTCGCCAGGCGGTACGCGGGATTCGCGGGATGTTCAGAGCGGATGGATTGATCAGCAAGACCAACATCTGAGTGATCAAGCAGCTACAAAAAAACCGCAGCGATGCGGTTTTTTTGTGGCTGATCATTCCCACGCTCTGCGTGGGAATGATCAGTGCAGTGGTGTGCTTAAACGAACATCGACAACAACAGAATAAAGCCCAGCGCCACCACGGACAGGATGGTTTCCATCGCGGTCCAGGTCTTGAAGGTTTCTGCCACGGTCATGTTGAAGTACTGCTTCACCAGCCAGAAACCGGCGTCGTTGACGTGGGACAGCACCAGCGAACCGGCACCGGTCGCCAGCACCAGCAGTTCACGGTTCACACCTGGAATCATCCCCACCACCGGCACCACGATGCCCGCGCCAGTGATGGTCGCCACAGTGGCAGAACCGGTCGCGACACGAATCACTGCTGCTACCAGCCACGCCAACAGGATCGGCGAGATCTGTGCGTTGACCGCCATGTGGCCGATCACATCACCCACGCCGCTGGTAACCAGCATCTGCTTGAAGCCACCGCCCGCGCCGATGATCAAAATGATCGCCGCCGTCGGTGCCAGACTCGCGTCGAGCAATTTGAGAATGCGTTTGGAATCGATGCCCTGACGGTGACCGAAGGTATACAGCGACAGCAGCAACGCCAGCAGCAACGCCGAGATCGGGTGACCGATCATGTCCATCCACGTGCGGAAGAAGTGGCCATCCGGCAACGCGACGTCGGCAAATGTTTTCAGCAGCATCAGGAACACCGGGAGCAACACGGTGATCAGGGTGATGCTGAAGCTTGGCAGGTTGGTCGCTTCCGGCTCGCGAGCCAGTTGATCCACCAGTTCCTGGTTGGCATGGCCCGGAATGTACTTGGCGATGAACGTACCGAAAATCGGCCCGGCAATAATGGCGGTTGGCAGTGCCACGATCAGCCCGTACAGAATGGTTTTACCGATGTCGGCACCGAACACGCCAATGGCCAGCAACGGGCCCGGGTGTGGCGGAACCAGACCGTGCACCGCCGACAGACCGGCGAGCAGCGGGATACCGATCTTGATGATCGACACGCCGGTACGCCGCGCGACGATGAACACCAGTGGAATCAACAGCACGAAACCGATTTCGAAGAACAGCGGAATGCCGACCAGGAAAGCGGCGAACATCATCGCCCACTGCACCTTGTCCTTGCCGAACGCACGAATCAGGGTCTGGGCAATCTGATCCGCCCCGCCCGACTCCGCCATCATTTTGCCGAGCATGGTCCCCAGCGCCAGGATGATCCCGACAAAACCGAGCACCCCACCGAAGCCGTCCTGGAACGCCTTGATGATGGTGCCGATCGGCATGCCGGAGGTCAGGCCGAGGAAGGCGGCGGCGATAATCAGGGCAATGAACGGGTGGAACTTGAACTTGGTAATCAGGACGATAAGCCCGATCACCGTCACCACTGCATCGAGCAGCAGGAACGTCTCGTGGGACATGCCAAACATTAGGGGTGTCTCCTGGTTGTTGTTGTTATTAAAGCGGGTAATTCGCAAGCCATCAGGACAGCGCTGTCTTTTTGAGCAAAACTCATACGGCGAGTTTCAGGCCGTGTTCGAGCCACCAGCGGTGCGCTTGAACGGCCAACTCATCGACGCTGTGAATGGAAGCGTCCAGTGCCAGGGTCAGAGGCTCGCCCTTGGGCGACTCGAGCGTGGCGAACTGGCTGTCGATCAGGGTCGAGGGCATGAAGTGGCCGGGCCGATGAGACACACGCTCGGCGGCAACTTCAGGCGTTAACTCGAGGAACACGAAACCCAGGCCCGGCAAGGCACTGCGCAACACTTCGCGATAACTGTGTTTGAGGGCCGAGCAGGTCAAAACCGGGCGTTCGCCCTTGGCATCGACGCGGCGCAATTCGACGCACAGGCTGTCGAGCCAGCCGGCACGGTCTTGATCGTTAAGGGGGATACCCGCGCTCATCTTTTCGATGTTGGCGGCAGGGTGGAAAGTATCGCCTTCAATGGCAGTCGCGCCGCTGAGCTGGCACAACGCTTCACTGACGCAAGTTTTGCCGCAACCGGCAACACCCATGATGACCAGGGCGGTGATGGGATGATTCATGTAACACCTCAGCGCGCAGACAGCGCTACCTTTGTCAGTTAGGACACTCGACTAAAAGTAGAAGTTGCCGACGCCTTCTTGTCATTTTTGTGGGTTGCAGCATTTTCGTTCCCAACGCCGAAAAGCGAGGTTCAGGCAAAACTCGCTTACGCATTTGCAGCTGCTTCGGGACAGCGCTACCTTAGTGCCTCGAATTTTGTTTGGCAAGCCGTCCGATGATCTCCCCTAAAAACGATAAAAATACGCGCACCACTGGCCGCCCTACCCTGAACGAAGTCGCCCGGCTGGCCGGCGTCAGCCCGATCACGGCCTCCCGCGCCTTGCGAGGAGTCAGCACCGTGGCGACCGAACTGGTGGAAAAAGTCCAGAAAGCCGCCCTCGAACTCAACTACGTGGTCAACCCTGCCGCCCGTGCGCTGGCGTCTGCCCAGGGTCATTCGGTGGTCGTGCTGGTGCCGTCGCTGTCCAACCTGTTGTTCATCGATACGCTGGAAGCCATTCATCAGGTTTTGCGCCCCAAGGGCTTCGAAGTGCTGATCGGCAACTTCCACTACTCCCGCGACGAAGAAGAAAACCTGCTGCGCAACTACATGGCATATCAGCCTCGCGGCTTGTTGCTGACCGGTTTCGACCGCACCGAAAGCTCGCGACGGATGATCGAAGCCAGCAACATACCTTGCGTGTACATGATGGAACTCGACAGTGCGGCCGGCTTGAACTGCGTGGGCTTTTCGCAACTCGCGGCGGGCGAAACCGCGGCGCAACATTTGCTGTCCCGTGGTCGCAAGCGCCTGGCTTACATCGGCGCGCAGCTGGACCAGCGCACTTTGCTGCGCGGCGAAGGCTTCCGCAAAGCGCTGCAAAAGGCTGGCCTGTACGATCCGGATCTGGAGATCCTGACCCCGCGTGCGTCGTCTGTCGGGTTGGGCGGGGAGTTGTTTCTGCAGCTGATGGCCAGTCACCCGGATGTCGATGCGATTTTCTTCGGCAACGACGACCTGGCCCAGGGTGCGCTGCTGGAGGCGATGCGTTGCAGGATCAAGATTCCCGAACAAGTGGCGATCCTGGGCTTCAACGATCTGCCGGCTTCGGCCCACATGGTCCCGCGCTTGAGCAGCATCAGCACTCCACGCGAGGCCATTGGCCGTCGTTCGGCAGAGTTGATGCTGACCTTGCTGGCCGGCAACACGGTGGCCAAACCGGTGCAGGACATGGGGTTTGAATTGAAGGTGCGCGAGAGTACGTAGTTTCCTTGCCGGAGCCGTGTAGGAGCTGTGTAGGAGTCGGGGCGGATCAGGTATCAGGAATTTGTGTTGGCCAGAAGTTCTACAACCGCCAACGCCCCCTTCTGCAAAGGCTGACTCTTGAGCCATATCGCATGCACCGGCAACACCAACCCGTTCTCGATATTACGAAAACTCAGGCGTTTGAGTCGGCCTGCGTCGAGTAAGGGCTGCACCACTGACAATGGAAAATTCCCCCACCCCAACCCGGCTTCGACCATGTCCAGCGCCATCGCCAGCGTGTCGGTGCGCCAATACGACTCAGCCACCAAGGGCCGTGTATCGCTGATCGGCAAGTCGCGGCTGGCGACGATGATTTGCCGCACGTTCACCAAATCCTCCAGATACAGATCCTGCCCCTGAAACAGCGGATTGTCCGCCGAGAGCGTGGCGATCATCCGTTCCGTGCCGACAAACTGGAAACGCTCAAGCACGTTCATGCTCAACCCGGCGAAGGCCAGGCAGACGCTGACCCTGCCGCTGTGCAGCAGGGCCAACACATCATCCTGCGGTGCGCTGAGCACCTCGATGTCCACCAGCGGATGTCGCTCGGTGATGACCTTGATCGCCGCCATCAGTCGACGCTTGTCGATGTCTGCCACCACGCCAATCGACAACTTGCTTTCCAGGCCCAGCGACAGCTCGATGGCATGCACCTGCAACTGCTTGAGCTGCTCGGCGATCAGTCGCGCGTGGGGCATCAGCGCGTGGGCCATGGCAGTCGGCACCGGTTCCCGGTGGCTGCGATCGAACAGCGAGTAACCCAATTCTGCTTCGAGGTTGCCAATGCCCATGCTCACCGCCGACGGCACTTTGCCCAGTGCTCGAGCGGCGGCAGAAAACGAGCCGCGCTCTATCACCGCGAGAAACAGTTCGATGCTGTCACTGTTGAAATTCATCACTCTTCCTATCAACAAAACTGAAAGCTTCTGACTTTTTCTGTCAATACCATTGAAGCTATCTTGCGCCGCCTCTGCCAGTCAGTCTTCAGAAAACTGGCATCACGTTGTCCGAAAGAGGCCGTTCCCCATGCAAGGTGTTAAACGCAAACTGGTTTATGTGTCGCTGTACGAAATCATCGGCATGACCTTCTCGGCGCTGGGCCTGGCCTTGTTGTCCGGCACCTCTCCCGGTAGCACCGGCCCGCTGGCCGTGGTCATTACCACCATCGCCGTGACCTGGAATTTCATCTACACCTCGTTGTTCGAACGCTGGGAAAGCCGCCAGCCTTCGCGCAACCGCACGGTTAAACGACGCATCGCCCATGCAGTGGGATTTCAACTAACCTTGATAGTGTTTCTGATCCCGCTGATTGCCTGGTGGATGAACATCAGCCTGATACAAGCCTTCCTGCTGGATCTGGCACTGATCATCTTCATTCCCTGCTACACCTTCGCGTTCAACTGGCTGTTTGACCGCACGTTTGGTTTGCCAGCCTCGGCGTTACCGGACCCGGCCTGAGTCGCATCCTGGCCGACACGCTGTTAGATTCCTTAAGCGTCGAATCGCTAAAGGAGTAGCTCAATGGAACACGCACTGAAGATTCTCGGTAAAGCATCCTCGATCAACGTCAGAAAGGTCCTGTGGACCTGCGACGAATTGAGTGTTTCCTACGAACGCGAGGACTGGGGCAGCGGTTTTGCATCGACCCACAGCCCCGAGTTCATCAAGCTCAATCCCAACGCACAGGTGCCGGTGATCATCGACGACGCCGGCGTGTTATGGGAGTCCAACACCATCTGCCGCTACCTGGTCGGCAAACACCACCACACCGATCTGCTGCCCACGGAGCCTGCAGCCCGCGCCCGGGTCGAGCAGTGGATGGATTGGCAGGCCACCGAGCTCAACCCCTCCTGGAGTTATGCGTTCACGGCGCTGGTGCGCAAGGATCCGGAATATCAGGACCCGCACCGTCTCGCCGTCGGCGTGCGCGCCTGGAACCAGAAGATGGCCATCCTCGAACAGCAGCTCAAGGCAACCGGTGCTTATGTCGCCGGCCCTCACTTCACCCTGGCCGACATCGTCGTCGGACTTTCAGTCAACCGCTGGCTGATGACACCGATCGATCGCCCCGACTACCCCGCCGTCGACGAGTACTTTCAACGGCTGGCCCAACGCCCAGGATTTCTCAAACATGGCTGCAACGGGTTGCCCTAGTGCACCCGACATACCCTTCTGTACCCCCTTGAAAGGAGAGACACATGAACGGACTCAACGTACTGCTGACCGGTGCCTGCGGCAGAATCGGCAAAACCTTTTTTGAAGCCTCGAAGGACCGCTACACCTTTGTGGTGACGGATCGCATCGAACCCGACTTCGCGGTCGACGTCCCTCACCGTTTCCTGCGCCTGGACCTGGCCGACGCTTCAGCCGTGGGCAATGCCCTGGAAGGCATCGACGTGATCGTGCACCTGGCTGGCATCCCGCATGCCACCGCCTCCTTCGATGAGTTGCTGCCCAACAACATTCTCGCCACCACCTACCTGTTCGAAGCCGCCGTCGCTGCCGGATGCAAGCGACTGGTGTTCGCCAGCAGCGCGCAAACCATTGAAGGTTATCCGGTGGATCGGCAAATCACGCCGGGCATGCAGGTGATGCCGGCCAACCTTTACGGCGTTAGCAAGTGCTATGGCGAGGCGTTGTGTGGGTACTACGCCGCCAAACGCGGGCTTTCGACCATCGCCTTGCGTATCGGCGCGTTCGAATTCCCGGACCGTCATGAGCTGACCAATGCCCGTGATCTGAGTGCCTGGCTCAGCCCACGAGATGCGGTGCAGTTGCTGCAACGCTCGGTGGAAGTGGAAGGCGTGCAACACCTGATTGCCCATGGCATCTCCAACAACCGCTTCAAGCGGCTGGACCTCAGCGAAACGACGCGAGTGCTTGGCTATGAGCCGATGGATGACGCGTTTCAACAGTTCGACATCCCCATTGCGCCATAAACCACCAAGATGAATACCGTTACTGCAATAAACCAGCGAAATCCGGTGAAAATGCGCCGGGATTCGCACACACCTGATTCCGATAGCAGGCTAAGCTTCTCCATCAATAAAAATTGGATCAGCATATGTCTGCGCGCACCCTCGCCTCCTTCAGCCAAGCGGACGGTATCGATCCCGTCCGCGCCGCTCAAATCTCCGCTCGCATCGACCGATTACCTGCCGTTTCAACGATCTGGAAACTGGTGGCGCTGCTTTCTATCGGTGGTTTTTTCGAGCTGTACGATCTTTTCCAGACGGCCTACATCAGCCCTGGCCTGATTCGCGATGGCATCTTCGCGACAGGCAGTCAGGGCGTGTTCGGTTTTTCCGATCAGGCAGCGTTTGCCTCGGCGACCTTCCTCGGGTTGTTTCTTGGCGCAAGCCTTCTGAGCCCACTGGCGGACCGCTTTGGTCGCCGCGCGATTTTCACTTTTGCCTTGATCTGGTACACCGTCGCGACCGTCGCGATGGGGGTTCAGAGTTCGGCCCTGGGGATTATCTGCATGCGCTTCCTGGTGGGCATTGGCCTGGGCATCGAACTGGTGACCATCGACGCGTATCTCTCGGAACTGGTCCCCAAACGCATGCGCAGTTCCGCGTTTGCCTTCGCGTTTTTCGTACAGTTCCTGTCGGTGCCAGCAGTGGCATTGATGTCGTGGTGGCTGGTGCCGCAAGCGCCCTTTGGTGTCTCGGGCTGGCGTTGGGTGGTGTTGGCGAGCGCGGTGTTTGCCTTGTTCATCTGGTGGCTGCGTTCGCGCTTGCCGGAGTCTCCGCGCTGGCTGGCCCAGCACGGCCGATTCGACGAGGCCGGCAAGATTCTCGATGACATCGAAGCGCGCTGCGTGAAGGATCAAGGCAAGGCGCTGGACGAGCCGGAACCGGCTGAGGTGGACGTTCAAGGCAAAGGTCGTTTCGCCGATATCTGGCAGCCACCGTTTCGTCGCCGAGCCCTGATGCTGATCGTGTTCCATGTGTTTCAGGCCATCGGCTTCTTCGGCTTTGGCAACTGGCTGCCGGCGTTGCTGTCCGGGCAAGGCGTGAGTGTCACCCACAGTCTGATGTATGCGTTCATCATTACCCTTGCCTACCCGCTCGGGCCTTTGCTGTTCGTGAAGTTCGCCAACCGTTTTGAAAACAAATGGCAGATCGTCGGTTCAGCGCTGGGCGCGATGACGTTCGGTACGCTGTTCGCGTGGCAAACCAGTGCGTTCGGTCTGATTTTCTGTGGGGTGATGATCACTTTCTGCAACGCCTGGTTGAGCTTCAGTTATCACTCTTATCAAAGCGAACTGTTCCCCACCAACATCCGCGCCCGGGCGGTCGGGTTCTGTTATTCGTTCAGTCGATTGTCGACGGTGTTCAGCAGCCTGCTGATCGGGATATTTCTCGAGCATTTCGGCACGCCGGGTGTGTTGGCGTTCATCGTCAGCAGCATGCTGATCGTGATGATCACCATCGGCTGGTTCGGCCCACGGACCCGCAACCTGGCCCTGGAGAACATTGCCCATCGTTGACCGCAACGCGGACGAGGGATGCCGCCAAGCGGCAACCTGTCTCCGCCTTGGTTGCACGGCATGGCGCTGGCCCCTTGAAAACAGGGGGCTCAGCTGAAGGCATGCAAATTGCTCTTACTGTTGGATCAGCCATTACCTGCAGGTTTATCCATCATGTTGGTCAGTGCAAAACAGACACACGTCGTTCAACCCCCGCAACGCACGGACATGGACCCCACGACGGCGGCCGCCAGCGCGCTGTACAGCGGGTTGATCCAGAACGTCCAGAACAATGCCGCTACGCCCACCGCGCAGGCCAGCGACACCGGAAAGATCAGCGACAACGTCAATGAAGCGTTCGCGAAAACCCGCATCAACCTGCAAGCGACCGACGCGTCGACAGCACCTGCGTCGAGCGACAGCACGGCCATGAGCGACTTCAAGGACTACATGAGCAAGACACCGGAACAGCGTCTGCGCGATAGCCTATTGAAAGAGATGGGGCTGACGGAAGAGGAGGTCAAAGCCATGCCACCGGAGCAGCAAAAGGCGATCGGTGAAGAGCTTGCACAGCGCATGGAAGACAAGCTGAAACTGGCGAAAACCGAGAACGCCGATAGCAGTGCCGACAAGGACAATGGCCAAGTGGTAGACAAATTCCTGGCCGCGCTCTAATCCCTCAATACACACAAACCCCTGTAGCAGCTGGCGCAGCCTGCGTCCGGCTGCGCCAGCTGCTACAAGGATTGGGTATGCCATTTAGACATGCGTGCGCTAGTTCAACTGCAACGTCGAGTTGAACTGGCTGATCGCATCCACCACATGCCGCGAGCCTTGCTGGATCTCCAGGATCACCTCGCCCGCCTCGTTCGCCAGTTCAACGCCAAGCCCGGTCCGGCTCAAGCTCGATTGCATGCTGGTGACCGCACTCAGCGACAGGTCGTGGTTCCTGCGCACCACGTCGACAATCTCCAGCGTCGCCTGACTGGTTCGCGCCGCGAGGCTGCGGACTTCGTCGGCCACCACCGCGAACCCGCGCCCGTGATCGCCCGCCCGAGCCGCCTCGATGGCTGCGTTGAGTGCCAACAGGTTGGTTTGATCGGCGATTCCGCGAATGGTCTGGACGATGGTGCCGATGATGTCGGATTGCTTGCTGACCGCATCAATACTCAGGGCGGCTTCGTTCAGATCGCGGGAGATGTCCTGGATGATCTGCACGGTTTGCTGTACCACCTGAGACCCCTTCTGTGCGCAGGCATCGTTCTGAACTGACGTGCTGTGAGCGGACTCTGCAGCGGTTTGCAGGGTCGTGACCTGTTGGGTGATGTCACTGGCAAACTTCACCACTTTGTACAACCGGCCCTTGGCGTCGAACAACGGGTTGTAGGAAGCTTCCAGAAACACCGTATGACCGTACTTGTCTTTGCGCTCGAAACGGTGCGAGTGATATTCGCCACGGTTGAGTGACGCCCAGAACGCCTTATACGCTTGTGAATCACTTTCGCTGCGATGGCAAAACAGGCTGTGGTGCTGCCCCACTACTTCGTTGAGCGAGTAGTGCATGGTTTTCAGAAAGTTCTCGTTGGCGGTAATGACCTTGCCATCGGGGGTGAATTCGATGACCGCCATGGAGCGGCCGATGGCGGCGAGCAGGCTGTCGTTCTCGTGTTCCTTGTTGATTCGATCGGTGATGTCCGAAGCCACTTTCATCACGCTTTTAACCTGGCGATCGGCACCCAATACCGGCATGTAACTGGCTTCAAGCCAGACCTCTTGGCCCCGTTTATTCAAGCGTGAAAAAGTCCCGGTCACCGGTTCGCCACGTGCCAGGTCGCGCCACAATTTCGCGTATCCCTCGCTCCGATAAAACGCCTCCTCGCAGAACATTCTGTGGTGCTTGCCGCGCACTTCTTCAACGCTGTAACCCATGACGCTGCAGAAGTTGTCGTTGGCGTCTATTACCACACCTTCAGGGGTGAACTCGATGATCGCCATTGAACGACTGATAGCCGCCAACTTGCCGTTGGCTTCAGTCAATGCGCAGCTGAAGCGTTCGATTTCCAGCAGATCAGACTTGTGATGTAGGTTAAACATGGTTGTATCACCCTAAGCGCGGTCGTTTGAATGAAGAAAGTTCAACGTTCTTTCAACGTATCCACCAAAACGTTCCATGGAACAGGCACACGCATCCCCCAATAAGGAAGGAAGTGTCAGGTGATAAATGATGTTCAATCGGAGAGTCCTGACTGCAACGCTCTTATCAAGACATCCTTCTCTTGATAGCCCCGGACAGGGCCAACCCTGATGTATTCATAGGTAATTCCTTTTATGCAAAGACTCCTTGCTGGCTAGCGTCAGCATAGACAGCCATTATCGTGAAGCAAGGCCACTAGTCGGCCAGTATCCGGGACTAAATCGGTTCAGCGTCGGAAGGTGTCACGCGGGATGAGAATGGCTACTACTGGGCAAACAAAATAAACATCGGAGAAAACGCGACACTGACCATTCTGTCGCTTTGCTCGATCAATTCATTCTGGGAATAGAGCTCGGTGACCTGGACAGGGGTGACGGCTTTTTCGGGAAAACTGAAGGGGCAGCAACCCCTGCCTAATCCCACTTCCTTGATGTTGCTCATCATCATGTTACCAATAGCATCGGGGCCATCTACGCCAAAGATCTTCACTGTGTGAACTCTATTATTGTGCTGCCAGGACGATACCTGTTTGCTCATGTTGTAGTCAGACAGGTTGATGGGACGATTGGCGGCTTTGCTCAACACCGACAACTTTTTCCCGGTGTAATCCCGATTTTCCCAAACGCAGAAATAGCCGTAGTCGCAGATGCCGTCGCTCCCCTGGACGTCGCCAGGAACCGGAAAGGCTACTATCACCGCGCCATTTTCGTAGACCAGCTGAGTCGAGCTGATTTGCTCGCCACCCCCTTTGCGAATGAGCTGTTCATCGATCCGCTGCTGGACCGCCACCGTTTGCGCAGCATTCATTGGGGGATTGATGACGGCGAAACGACTTTTTTCACCTACGGCGTCTTTTGCATAAAAGAAGAACAGTACGAAGACGCCAACACACAGCGCAAAGATGACGAGGATCAATCTGATAACCATGTAAAAACTCCGCGCCTGAATGCACGCTGATCATTGGTGATGTTCAGGTGCAGAGTCTGTTTCTGATGACATCTTGTCTACTGTCACAAATGACAGTTTTGATCCTTTTTTCTCGCTACAAACCGGCGCCAACCCTCGTGGCGATGTAACCCGGCAAGCAACTCTTGTCTTCAGGATCGCGGAACACCTCCCTGGAGCGCGCCCGGAGGGTATTGTCGAAGTGGTGGGCATGGCGTTGCTCAGATCGAGGATCAATCCCCTTCTGTGCATGAACGCCGGGTTTTCTTGCAGATTATTTGGTTATGAGGTTAGACAGACAGCAGGAGCCCGAGGGCCGGGCTCCCTTGTCGCGGGATCAATGACCGAACACATCCACCTTCTTGGCCTTCTTGTCCGCGCGCTTTTCATCGGCGGTTTTTGCCGGTTTTTTCTTCGCTGCTTTCTTTGAATCCATGCCTTTGGCCATGATACGTACTCCACTCATACGGGATGTGGAATCAGGTATACACCTATCGCCGCACGCGTGTTCTTTTATAATCGCCCGTTTTACGTATCGACAGACCAACCCTATGCCCGACACCCAGTACACCTTGCTCGACGAGCCTTTGTGGCCACTGATGAACAAGTTTTATCGCGCTCATCAATCGTCGATGAAAGCCGTGCGCGACGCACAACTCTGGGTCGCCAGACGCGATGGGATCGTCGGCGCGCTGTGCCTGCGACCGGTGTCGGACGGGCATTGGTTGACCGGGTTGTTCGTTGATCCGGCTTGCCGTGAACAGGGCATCGCCGCGACGCTGATCGCCCACGCGATCAAGGACGCCGACGGCCCTGTGTGGTTGTTTTGTCATCCGGACTTGCGTGAGTTTTATGAGCGGCGTGGTTTTGCTTTTGATCCGCCACTGCCCTACTCCATGGCTGAACGCCTGAGCCGATACGCACGCAGCAAGCCGATGATTGCCATGGGTTTAGAACCGTTGGTGAGGTCGCCCATCGATGACGTGTGATCGGTCGATGAAGGGCTGTTCTTCAAGCGGGGTGCGAAACCGATATTAACGGATGACATTGCGGCTTATTAAGCCCGGAAAATGAAGCAATCCAAACACTTGTGAAGATCCAAATGTGGGAGCCGGGCAAGCCCGGCTCCCACAGGTTTATCAGGAGATTCAAAAATCTTGGGTTAATCGTCAGCGTTCGGATCAAGCTCCGGGAACATCACCTCGGTAAATCCGAATTGGGTGAAATCCGTGATGCGCGACGGGTACAGCCGCCCGATCAGGTGATCGCACTCATGCTGCACGACCCGTGCGTGAAAGCCTGAAGCAATGCGCAGGATCGGTTGCCCCTTGGGGTCGACACCTTCGTAGCGAATATCCCGATAACGATCCACCGCACCGCGCAGACCCGGTACCGACAGGCAGCCTTCGAAACCCTCTTCCAGTGTCGGGCTCAGCGGCGTTATCAGCGGATTGATCAGAATCGTCTGCGGCACGGCTTCGGCGTCCGGATAGCGTTCGCTGTGCTCGAAACCGAAGATCACCAATTGCAGGTCGACGCCGATCTGCGGCGCAGCCAGGCCAACCCCACCGACGCTTTCCATGGTCTGGAACATGTCGTCGATCAGTTGCCACAGCTCGGGACTATCGAACATTTCAGCCGGAACCGGCGGGGCAATGCGCAGCAAGCGCTCATCACCCATTTTTAGAATTTCACGGATCATTAGATGGCTTCGTCAGTGGGCGACTTGATCGAGTGGTCTCGACCCAGTCCGGAAACGTGGTGTTTAGGCTCGTGGTCCAGCTCGCCAGGGACTTTCTCGCCAGGGTCCTTGCCTTCGGTGGACATGTGCTCGATCACTGCATTCATTTCTGCGCCGAGCAATAGTACCGCCGCAGAAATATAGAAATAGAGCAGCAACACGATGATCGCACCGATACTGCCGTACATGGCGTTGTAGTTGGCGAATTCCTTGACGTACAGGCCGAAGCCCACGGAGGCCAGAATCCACACCACCACCGCCAGCACGGACCCCGGCGTGATGAAGCGAAACTCCTGCTTGACGTCGGGCATGACGTAATAAATCAGCGCCACCGCCACCATCAGCAGGATCACCACCACCGGCCAGCGGACGATTGTCCACAAGGTGACGATGAAGTCCTCGAGGCCGACCTGCGCGGCGATCCAACCCATGAGTTGCGGCCCCAACACCATCAAGGCAGCGGCCACCAACAGCATGCCGGCGATGCCAATGGTGTAGATGATCGACAGGGGAAAGCGCTTCCAGGCCGGGCGACCTTCCACCACATCGTAGGCTGCGTTCATCGCGCTCATCATCAAGCGCACGCCGGCCGAGGCGGTCCATAGCGCAATCACGATACCGACCGACAGCAACCCGCCTTTGGACTGCTGAAGCTGGTCGATCACCGGGTTCACCTGCTCCAGAGCCTGGGGCGGCAACACCAGTTCCGACTGCAGGCGCAGCCAGGAAAAAAAGTCCGGCAGGTGCAGGAAACCGATCAGTGCAATCAGGAACAGGATGAAGGGGAACAGCGAAAACAACATCTGATAGGCCAGTGCCGAGGCGTAAGTCGACATCTCGTCGTCAACGAACTCAGTAACCGTGCGCACCATCACGCGATGGATGGGCAGACCTTTCATGTCCGGGAAAATCATTAGCGTCTCCTTTCGCCGCAAAATTGGGTTGAAGTCGAGGCGACTCAGGGGCCGTTTTCTACATCAAAGTAGCCTACTTGGCGACTTTGAAACAATTTCCGTACTCAAGTTCAAGCTGACACAAAAACGGCCATCCGTGGATGGCCGTTCGTAAAGCACGTCACGGCCTGGATCAGGCCTTGTCGACACCTTTCTTTACCGCGTCTTTGGCTTTGCCAACCGCTTGTTGAGCTTCGCCTTTCTTTTCCTGAACGACGCCTTCGGCGCGCATTTTGTCGTTACCAGTGGCCTTGCCGACGCCTTGCTTGACGTTACCAGCGGCTTCGTTGGCCATGCCTTTTACTTTATCGCCAGTGCTGCTCATGGTGTTTCTCCTGTGAACAATTGAACGAGAAAAGTCGTTACACAAAGATTGACCGGAGGCGTTTGCGGGGAGTTTCATTTATTTTCAGCAGGACATTTCATCGATCGACGCAGGTTGGGCTTTATGTTTGCCGACCAACCCCCGAGAATGCGCAACGTATTCAGGCTCAGGCGCTGAAGATCCAATCCCGTAGGAATGTTATGAAACTCGATAAAAAGCAGGCCATTGCCCGCAGAAACCAGGAACTCGGCGGTGCTGTGCTTGGCGTCAACAACTGCCATTTCACCGAATTGAACCGTAACCGCAATATCTGGTGGTTCGATATTCCGGTAGCTCGCCTGGCCATTGGTCAGTACGAATGGGTGCACCTGCTGATGCACACGCCGGACACCGACGAACTGCTGCACCTGAAAGTGCCGACGGTGTTCCTGCGCGAAAAGCTTGAAGGGCTGGTGGTGCGCAATGAGGGCAAGCGCAAGGCGGCATTGAGCCTGGAACTGAGTGCAGACAAGGATTCGTACTTGCAGGACATGCGTCCGGCGGGCACCAACGTGAACTTCGCGCCGTTCCGCCTGTAACACCACACATCCCCTGTGGCGAGGGGATTGATCGGAATGCCGCACCACCCCGTTGGGCTGCGAAGCTGCCCCAGTAGCTGCGACCGGGGCGTACCAGGCACGCTGCGTACGCTGGTTTTAAGACTGCTGCGCAGGCGAACGGGGATAAATCACCTCGCCACAGGTTGTAGCCGCTGAAACTTACATACATGCACTAACAAAAAGCCCCGCATCTGCGGGGCTTTTTTTTGACTAGGCGGTGGCTTTCTTCGTGTTTATTTTCTTCAGCTCTTCATCCCGCAGTTCACGCCGCAAGATCTTGCCGACGTTAGTCGTCGGCAGTGCGTCGCGGAACTCGACGGAGCGTGGGACCTTGTAGCCCGTCACGTTCGCACGCATGTGCTCCATGACTTGCTCTTTCGTCAACGTCACGCCCGGTTTGGCAACGATGAAGATCTTGATCGCCTCGCCAGACTTCTCGTCCGGGATGCCAATGGCTGCGCACTGCAGCACGCCTGGCAAGGTCGCGAGCACGTCTTCCAGCTCGTTCGGGTACACGTTGAAACCGGAGACCAGAATCATGTCTTTCTTGCGATCGACGATACGCATGTAGCCATCGGGCTGGATCAGCGCGATGTCACCGGTTTTCAACCAGCCTTCGCTGTCGAGGATTTCGTCGGTGGCATCCTGGCGCTGCCAATAGCCCTTCATGACCTGCGGGCCTTTGACGCACAGCTCACCGATTTCCCCCAGCGGCTGTTCAACGCCCGCATCATTGATGATCTTGCACAGCGTCGACGGAACCGGAATGCCGATGGTGCCGATCTGGATGTGCTGGATCGGGTTGACCGTCGCCACCGGGCTGGTTTCGGTCATGCCGTAACCTTCGCAGATGGAGCAACCGGTGACCGCTTTCCAGCGTTCAGCGGCGGCCAATTGCAGGGCCATGCCGCCCGACAGGGTGACTTTCAGCGCGGAGAAATCCAGCTTGCGGAAGCCTTCGTTGTTGCACAGGGCAACGAACAAGGTGTTCAGGCCGACAAAGCCGCTGAACTTCCACTTCGACAGTTCCTTGACCATCGCCGGCAAGTCGCGCGGGTTGCTGATCAGGATGTTGTGGTTGCCGATCAGCATCATCGCCATGCAATGAAAGGTGAAGGCATAGATGTGGTACAGCGGCAGAGGCGTGATCAGGATCTCGCAACCTTCATTAAGGTTGGAACCCATCAGCGCCTTGCATTGCAGCATGTTCGCCACGAGGTTGCGGTGAGTCAGCATCGCGCCCTTCGCCACCCCGGTGGTGCCGCCGGTGTACTGCAGGACCGCCACGTCGCTGCTGGCCGGGTTGGCTTCAACCACTGGCTGGCCGTGGCCCTTGCTCAGCACGTCATTGAACTTGATGGCTTTGGGCAAGTGGTACGCCGGCACCATCTTCTTCACGTACTTGATGACGCTGTTGATCAGCAGGCGCTTGAGCGGCGGCAACAGATCGGCCACTTCGGTGACGATCACGTGCTTGACGCCGGTTTTCGGCACCACGGTCTGCGCCAGGTGCGCCATGTTTGCCAGGCAAATCAGGGCCTTGGCACCGGAGTCGTTGAATTGGTGTTCCATTTCCCGCGCGGTGTACAGCGGGTTGGTGTTGACCACGATCAGCCCGGCACGAATCGCCCCGAAGACGGCGACCGGGTACTGCAAAACGTTGGGCAGCTGCACAGCGATTCGATCGCCCGGCTGCAAGTCGGTATGCTGTTGCAGGTAAGCGGCAAAGGCACCGGACAATTCGTACAGTTCACCGTAGGTGATTGTCTTGCCCAGGTTGCTGAATGCCGGTTTATCGGCGAAGCGTTGGCAGGACTGCTTGAGCACTGCCTGAATATTCGGATACTCGTCCGGATTGATGTCGGCAGCAATCCCGGCAGGGTATTTATCCTTCCAGAAGTCTTCGATCATGGAAGCCCACTCCTCAGCAACGCGAATTCATCACCGCATTTGATGCGATTATTATTGGTGTTTGTTTGTTGGTGAGTCTGGCTTTTTTCAAGGCCGAGAGGTCACAAAGCGCGCCGAGAGTAGCAGCTTTGCCAAGGGTCGACTAGAGCCAAAAGCGGCCTCTACGGTCACATTCGTGACTCATGAATGTGCAATAGTCAGTTTTAGAGCAAAAATTCTATACCGCTGTAAAAGGCCCCGTAAAATAGGGCTTTGGCCCCGTTAAAAGCATCGTCGGCAAGCCTTGCTCCCACAGGTTCACATCAGTATCGATGCAGACTTGTGTGAGCTAGGCTTGCCCGCGATCCGCGCAAAGCGCGGCCATTCACCGATCAGGCGATATCCCGCAACTCCCGCCGCAGAATCTTGCCGACCGGCGTCATCGGCAACGAATCACGCAACACAATATGCTTGGGCACTTTGTACGCCGTGAAATTTTCCTTGCAGTAAGCCTTCAGCTCTTCAAGGCTGACACCGGATTCGCGGGCCACCACGAACAACTTCACCGCCTCCCCCGATCGCTCGTCAGGCACGCCGATCACCGCGCAGTTGGCCACTTTGGGGTGGGCCATCACCACGTCTTCGATCTCGTTCGGGTACACGTTGAAGCCCGAGACGATGATCATGTCTTTCTTGCGGTCGACAATGCGCACGAATCCGTCCGGATCGATCACCGCGATGTCACCCGACTTGAACCATCCCTCGGCATCCAGCACTTCAGCCGTCGCCTCGGGTTTCTGCCAGTAACCCTTCATGATCTGCGGGCCCTTGATGCACAACTCGCCACGCTCGCCCAAAGGCTGCTCGACGCCGTCATCGTTGATGACTTTGAGCGTAGTGCCCGGCACCGGCAGGCCCACCGTGCCGATGCGCGACTTGTCGCCGTACGGGTTGGTGCAGGCGACTGGCGACGTTTCCGTCAGGCCATAGCCTTCGGTGATGCGGCAACCGGTCAGTTTTTCCCAGCGTTCGGCGGTGGCCTTGACCAGCGCGGTGCCGCCGGAGTTGGTCAGCTTGAGGCTGGAGAAATCCAGGGTCTTGAAGTCCGGGTGATCCATCAGCGCGACGAACAGCGTGTTGAGCCCCAGCAGCGCCGAGAAGCGCCAGTTCTGCAGCTCCTTGATGAAGCCCTTGATGTCCCGTGGATTGGTGATCAGCACGTTGTGGTTGCCGGTGACCATCATGCACATGCAATTCGCTGTGAATGCATAGATGTGGTACAGCGGCAGCGGCGCAATCATCACCTCCTGCCCTTCACGTAACAGCGGCTGACCGTCAGTCCCAAACTGCCCCAGACAGGCGCGCGCCTGCTGCATGTTCGCCACCAGATTGCCGTGGGTCAGCATGGCGCCCTTGGCCAGGCCGGTCGTGCCGCCGGTGTATTGCAGCACGGCGATGTCGTCGAGGCCGGCGTTCAGCGGCCTGATGCCCTGCCCTTTGCCCATGCGCAGCGCGCTCTTGAAGGAAATGGCTTGCGGCAATGAATAGGCCGGGACCATTTTCTTGACCTTGCTGACCACGGTGTTGATCAGCCAGCCCTTGGCGGCGGGCAACATGTCGCCCATCTTCGCTTCGATCAGGTACTGGATGTCGGTGTCCGGCAGCACTTCCTGGACCTTCTGTCCGAACATGTTCAGATAGACCAGCGCCCGGGCACCGGAATCCTTGAACTGATGACGCATCTCCCGCGCGGTGTACAGCGGGTTGGTGTTGACCACGATCAGGCCGGCGCGCAAGGCGCCGAACACGGCAATCGGGTATTGCAAAACGTTGGGCATCTGCACCGCAATGCGATCGCCCGGTACCAGGTCGGTGTGGGCTTGCAGGTAGCCGGCGAACGCGGCGCTGTAGCGTTCGAGTTCGGCGTAGGTCAGGGTTACGCCCATGTTGCTGAATGCCGGGCGGTCAGCAAATTTCTTGCAGGAACGCTCGAACACCTCGATCACCGACTTGTAGACACCCAGATCAATGTCGAGGGGCACGCCGGCCGGGCGTTTGTCATTCCAGAAATCAGGTTGCATTGTTCTTGTCCTCTTTACCTGAACCTATCCGGGCCGCTGTTCTGTCATTTGTAAAACAAAAGGCAGAAGGCGGAGCTTCACGGACACTAGCAGTTATGGCCTATCAGGCAAATACGCCAGTGACTCTCATTGACCGTGTGAATCTTGATTCCGTGGTCCGGCCTGATCAGCCTGATCAGACGGCAAGCGTGCGATGCGCTATACAATGCATCGGAGCTGTTTTCCACCTGGCAGCCCATAGCAAAGGAATCGCCATGATCCACGACACTTTCTGGCTGACCGCGAGTGACCGCAGCCGCCTTTACGTCAATCAGTGGCTGCCCGCTGCCCCGTTGAAAGCAGTCATCCTGCTGGCACACGGCATGGCGGAACACAGCGGTCGCTACGCCCGTCTGGCGCAAAAACTCTGCGATCAGGGCTACGGCGTCTACGCCCCGGACTTGCGTGGACATGGCAAAACTGCCGAAAACGGGACGCTGGGGTTTTTCGCCGACGACGATGGCTGGTGCAAGGTGGTCGGTGATCTCGCCAGCCTCAACCAGCACATTGGCCAACAGCATCCGGGCGTGCCGATCGTGCTGCTCGGCCATAGCATGGGCAGCTACATCGCCCAGGCTTATCTTCTGCATCACAGCGCCAGCCTGCATGGCGCAATCCTGAGCGGTTCAAATTTCCAGCCCTTGGCGCTTTATCGTGCCGCGCGGCAGATAGCTCGTCTCGAACGCCTGCGGCAGGGGCCGAAGGGGCGCAGCGCGCTGATTGAATGGCTGACATTCGGTTCGTTCAACAAGTCATTCAAACCCGTGCGCACATCATTCGACTGGCTCAGTCGTGATCCGGCTGAAGTCGATCTGTATGCCGCCGACCCGCTTTGCGGCTTTCGTTGCACCAACCAACTGTGGATCGATTTGCTCGGCGGCTTGCAGCAAATCAGCAAAGCGTCCAATCTCGCGCAAATTGATCCGGGCCTGCCGCTGTTAGTGATTGGCGGTGAATGTGATCCGGTGAGCGAAGGTAAACGTCTGAAAGATCTGGCTAACGCACTGCGCGAGGCCGGCAGCCAGAACCTGCAGCTGACGATCTACCCGCAGGCTCGGCATGAATTGTTTAACGAGAGCAACCGCGATGAAGTGATCAACGACGTGTTGAACTGGATCGCGCAGGCATTGGCGCACCGACGGCCACTCAGGTCGGAATAGTTTTTTTGTACATTTATTTATTCGTGACAGGAATTGAAACAGATGACCCAGGTTACCAACACCCCGTACGAAGCACTCGAAGTCGGCCAGACTGCCAGCTACAGCAAATTGGTCGAAGAGCGCGATATCCAGCTGTTCGCCGCCATGTCTGGCGACCATAACCCGGTGCATCTGGACGCCGAATTCGCCGCGGGCACGATGTTCAAGGAGCGCATCGCCCATGGCATGTTCAGCGGTGCGCTGATCAGTGCCGCCGTGGCCTGCGAGTTGCCTGGGCCAGGCACTATCTATATCGGCCAGCAAATGAGCTTTCAGAAGCCGGTGAAGATTGGTGACACGCTGACCGTGCGCCTGGAAATTCTGGAGAAACTGCCGAAGTTTCGCGTGCGCATTGCGACCCGCGTTTTCAACCAGCGTGATGAGTTGGTTGTGGATGGCGAAGCGGAGATCCTGGCTCCGCGTAAACAGCAAACCGTGACGCTGCCTACCCTGCCGGCCATCAGCATCGGCTGACTCAACAAAAAGATCGCAGCCTGCGGCAGCTCCTACAGGAAACGCATTCCAATGCAGGAGCTGCCGCAAGCTGCGATCTTTTGATGCAAAAAACGCCTGATTAACAGGCGTTTTTCTATCGGCTACAAACCCTTACGAACGGGCGCGAGCCTGATTACGCAGGGCTTTCACCTGGTCATGATTGCGTTGCACGCCGTGGTACTGACGTTCAACCAGATCACGAATACCGACCAGGTTGTGCTTGTTGATTTTTTCGATGGCTTCTTTGTAAGCCTTCAGTGCATGGTCTTCACCGCGCTCAGCTTCGTTCAACACGGCTTCTTCGTCCTTGCCGGTGAACATCGACTTCACGTCTACCCAACGGCGGTGCAGGTCACCACTCACACTGGTAGAGGTTTCCGGATCGCCACCCATTGAACGCACGGCAGACTGCAGTTCAGCAGCAGCGGTTGCACAATCGGCAGAACGAGTCACGAACAGGGTTTTGAGTTCTGGGTGCTTGATGTCTTCGGCGCAAGTCTTGAACCCTTCCTGACCGTCTTTGCAGGTTTCAATCAGGTCGTTGAGTACAGAGATGGCTTCTTTATTCATGTCGGTCATTTTTCAATTCCTTGCGGGTTGATGAAAGATGCAATAGCTATTGCACCCTGCATGCCAGCTTTGGAATTACAAATTAATCGTTATTTATCAATAAGTTATGTTTTAACTGTAAATCTGCATCCGCTTGTTTTGCATGATCTGTCATTTGGCCTGCATGCAGAATGCCTGTATTTTCCAGACTGACTCAATCAAGACGACCTATTGATGAACCCGGAAAAGCTCGAACTGTTGATCACCCGCGAAATGCCCTTCGGCAAATACAAAGGCCGGATCATTGCCGACCTGCCCGGCCAATACCTGAACTGGTTCGCCCGTGAAGGTTTTCCTCATGGTGAATTGGGTGGCTTGCTGGCCTTGATGCAGGAAATTGATCACAACGGTTTATCAGACCTGCTCGAACCGCTGCGCGCCAAGCATGGCAGACCTGCCCCGCGCCACTGATCCGGCAATACCCTGACCTACGCCCTATCGAGAAGCCCATGCCCGATAACACCCTGCGCGCCCGCGATGAAGACTTCTGGCAAACCTTTGCCGACCGCTACGCTGTCGAACCTGGCCCGATAAACCTGGAAAACGGTTACTTCGGTCGCATGTCGCGCACGGTGGTCGAGGAGTATCAGCGCAACATCGAATTGATCAATCGCAGTAACTCGGTGCACGTGCGTCGGCGGTTTGAACTGAGCGAGAGCCTGGACATTCGCGCCCAGCTTGCCGAGATGGTGGGTGTACGTGCGCAAACCATCGCCCTTACCCGCAACGCAACAGATGGCTTGCAATCGCTGATCCGCAACTACAACCGCCTGCAGCCGGGTGATCAGGTTCTGATCAGCGACCTGGAATACGACACCGTCAAAGGCGCCATGCGTTGGCTGGCGCGCCATCGCGGTGTTGAAGTCATCGAGATTGACCACCCTCACCCGGCCACCTTTGACAACTTACTGGCCAGCTATCGTGAGGCGTTCGCGCGTCATCCAGGACTCAAGCTGATGGCCCTGACGCACGTCACCCATCGCACCGGACTGGTCATGCCGGTACAGGCCATCGCCGCCGCGGCCAAGGAGCATGGGATCGACGTGATCCTTGATGGCGCTCATGCGCTCGGGCAGATTGCATTCGATCTCGAAGCGCTGGGTATCGCCTTCGCGGGCTTCAACCTGCACAAATGGATCGGTGCACCGCTGACGCTGGGCTTTATGTACATCGCCGAGCAGCGTCTGGCCGATATCGATCCGGACATGGGCGAGATGCACTTTGCGATCAACGACATTCGCGCACGTACGTCCTACAGCACGCCCAACATCCCGGCACTGATGACGCTGCCGCTGGTGTTCGAAGAGCACCAGTCCATGGGCGGTTCCCCGGCGAAGGGGTCGCGGTTGAATTACTTGCGCAACCAGTGGGTGAAGGCCGTGCGCGACCTGCCCGGTATCGAAGTCATGACCCCGGATGATCCCCGCCTGTACTGCGGCATCACCGCGATGCGCTTCACCCGGCACACCGATCAGCAGGTCATGGCCGAGCGGCTCCTCAATGAGTACAACCTGTTTACCGTGGTGCGTACGGGCGCGGCGTGCGGGCCTTGTATCCGGATTACACCGGGGCTAACCACGACGGCAGCGGAGATGGCGTTGCTGGTCCGGGCGCTGGATGAACTGCGCTGACGTCTGCCGGTGACCACCTCTGTAGCAGCTGGCGAAGCCTGCGTCCGGCTGCGCAGCAGGCGTAATCCAGTGCACGCAGTGTGTCAGGTAAATCCTACATTCTGGTTTTACGGCTGCTACGCAGCCGGACGCAGGCTTCGCCAGCTGCTACAAAAAGCGTGTCGGCAGCCACAATATTCAAGGCAAAAAAAAACGGTGCACCGACCAAGCGCACCGTAAAGCCGTAGAACACACAACGAAGTGTTTGGGATTGATCAGTCCAGCAGCGCCAAAGCCTCGGCGGTGCATTCCTGAATGCGGGCCCAGTCGCCGTTCTTGATCCATTCCGGATCAAGCATCCAGCTACCGCCCACGCACATCACGTTTTTCAACGCCATGTAGCTCTTGATGTTGGCCGGGCTGACGCCGCCAGTCGGGCAGAATTTCACTTCGCCGAACGGGCCACCCAAGGCCTTGATGGCCGCGACGCCGCCGCTGACTTCCGCCGGGAACAGCTTGAAGCGGCGATAACCCAGGCCGTAGCCTTCCATGATGCCCGAGGCGTTGCTGATGCCTGGCAACAGCGGAATCGGGCTGTCGACGCTGGCTTCGAGCAGATCACGGGTGATGCCCGGGGTAACGATGAACTGCGAACCGGCCGCTTCGGCCGCTGCCAGCATGCTGCGATCCAGCACGGTACCGGCACCGGTCACCAGCTCCGGACGCTGCTCGCGCAGAATCTGGATGGCTTTGAGGCCGAACTGCGAACGCAGGGTCACTTCCAGGGCGGTCAGGCCACCAGCAGCCAGGGCATCGGCCAGGGGCAGAACGTCCTGTTCGCGAGCGATGGTAATCACCGGCAGAATCCGCGCTTTGGCGCAGAGGCTGTCTATCAGGGCAACTTTGT
Organism: Pseudomonas sp. p50(2008); assembly: GCF_015351605.1. Lineage (NCBI taxonomy): Bacteria > Pseudomonadati > Pseudomonadota > Gammaproteobacteria > Pseudomonadales > Pseudomonadaceae > Pseudomonas > Pseudomonas sp. p50(2008). Next base: position 32,375 of record NZ_JACMYF010000014.1, on the reverse strand, counting down.
CCGCCATGGAAAGGGTCGGGGAAGTGTTTTTCATAGCGGCTGATCCTTGGCTCATGGGCACCAGTAAATCTCTAACGTAGGTTGCAGAAACGCGCGAATCGGCATGGCGGCGACATCGTCACCGGCCAATGCGGCACTGAGGGTGGTCAGCTTGGACTGACCGGAAATCGATAGAACAGTGTTCTTGGCCGAAGCCAGCAACGCACGACTCATGGTCAGGCGTTGATGCGGAACAGTCGGCGCCAGCATCGGATAGCAACGACGTGTACCGTCGACTTTCAGCGCGTCGGCCAGGTTCGGACTGTTGGGGAATAGCGAGGCGGTGTGGCCGTCGTCGCCCATGCCCAGAATCAGCACATCGATGGGTGGCAGCTCGGCGAGCAAGCGATCGGCCTGCTCGGCGGCCAGTTCAAGGCTGGCGGTAGCGCTGTACAGGCTCAGAAACTTCGCCTTCGCCGCCGGACCTTGCAACAGGTAACGCTTGAGCAAACCGGCATTGCTGTCGGCATGTTCCACCGGCACCCAGCGCTCGTCGGCCAGGGTCACGACAACCTTGGACCAGTCCAGCGGCTGTTTGGCCAGGTGCTGGAAAAACGCCACCGGGCTGCGCCCACCCGAGACCACCAATGTGGCGGTGCCAGTGGCATCGATGGCTTCGCTCAGTTGTCTGGCAACGGTCAGTGCCAGGCCTTCAGCCAGCAACACCGGGCTCTTGAACTCATGAGCGCTGACGCCCTGAGGCAGTTTCAATTTAGATATCGCCATACCACGACCTCCCATCCCGCGTGATCAGTGCAATGGAACTCATCGGTCCCCAGGACCCGGCCGCGTACGGCTTGGGCGCATCACCGGATTTTTTCCACCCGGCGATCAACTGGTCACACCACTTCCACGCGGCTTCGATTTCATCTTTACGGACAAACAGGTTCTGATTGCCGCGCATCACTTCCAGCAACAACCGCTCGTAGGCATCGGGGATCCGAGCGCTGCGATAGGTGTCGGAAAAATTCAGCTGCAACGGACCACTGCGCAGCTGCATGCCCTTGTCCAGGCCTTGTTCCTTGGTCATCACACGCAAGGAAATACCTTCGTCCGGTTGCAGGCGGATGATCAGTTTGTTGCTGATCTGCAGGCGCTGTTCCGGGGCGAAGATGTAGTGGGACGGTTCCTTGAAGTGGATGACGATCTGCGAGAGCTTTTGCGGCATGCGCTTGCCGGTGCGCAGGTAAAACGGCACGCCGGCCCAACGCCAGTTGCGGATATCGGCACGCAGCGCGACGAACGTTTCGGTGTCGCTCTGGGTGTTGGAATTCGGTTCTTCCAGATAGCCCGGTACCGGTTTGCCTTCGCTGTAACCGGCGATGTACTGACCGCGCACCACCTGAGTGGTCAGGCCTTCCGGACTGATCGGCGCCAGTGCCTTGAGCACTTTGACTTTCTCATCGCGAATGCTGTCGGCGGACAGGTCGGCCGGCGGGTCCATAGCGATCAGGCAAAGCAGCTGCAACAGGTGATTCTGGATCATGTCCCGCAGCTGACCGGCCTTGTCGAAATAACCCCAGCGGCCCTCGATTCCCACTTTCTCGGCCACGGTGATTTCCACGTGGGAGATGTAGTTCTGGTTCCACTGGGTTTCGAACAGGCTGTTGGCGAAGCGCAGGGCGATGAGGTTCTGGACGGTTTCTTTGCCCAGGTAGTGGTCGATGCGGTAGGTGCGGTTCTCCGGGAAGAACTGCGCCACGGCGTCGTTGACCTTGCGCGAGGATTCCAGGTCCGAGCCGATGGGCTTTTCCAGCACGACGCGGGTGTTTTCGGCCAGGCCGACCCTTGCCAGGTTCTCGCAGATCGCGCCATACACAGCGGCCGGCGTGGCGAAATAAGCAATCACTCGTTGCGCGGTGCCGGCCTGTTCGGCCAGGGCGACGTAATCGTCAGCCTTGAGGAAGTCGACGTGCAGGTAGCTCAAACGGGCAAGGAAGCGTTCAACGACGGTTTCGTCCAGTTCTGCGGCACCGACATAACGGCGCAGCTCGGTGGCGATGAGCGCCAGGTGCTCCTGCTCGCTGCCAGGCTCACGGGCCAGGGCGATAATGCGTGTGTCCTCGTGCAGCAGGCCCGCGCCATCGAGCTGATAGAGCGCTGGAAACAGCTTGCGCAAGGCCAGATCGCCGAGGGCGCCGAACAAGGCAAAGGTGCACGGTTCAACCGTAATCGAAGGCATGATGTTTGTTCTTTTATCAAGTTAAGCTACAAATACCTTTTTTTAAGGTATCGCTCAAGAGAAAATGTAGTAATAACCACAACATTTTCGCAAAATGTGGATTCCGAGTGGTGGTCGGTCGGAGCCATCAGTAGGATAGGCCACCGTGACCGGCCCGATCAAAGTCCCAATTTGCATAGCCGGGGCCCTAATTTGCATTGCTCTCTTGTTTGCGGAGCTAAGGAATCAATATGGACCGCGTGCGAAATTTACTGGAACAGATCCAGAATCGCCTTGAAGACCTGAACAAGGCCGAACGCAAAGTTGCCGAAGTGATTCTGCTTAATCCACAGCAGGCCACCCGCTTCAGCATCGCCGCCCTCGCCCAGGCCTCAAAGGTCAGCGAGCCGACGGTCAACCGTTTCTGCCGTTCCTTCGGTGTCAGCGGCTATCCCGAACTCAAGCTTCAATTGGCCCAGAGCCTGGCCAGTGGCGCGGCATACGTCAGCCGCGCGGTCGAGGCTGATGACAATCCGGAGGCCTATACCAAGAAGATCTTCGGCAGTGCCATCGCCTCTCTGGACAGCGCGTTGCAGGCCCTGGACCCGAACCTGATCAGTCGCGCCGTCGACCTGTTGATCCAGGCCCGGCAAATCCACTTCTTCGGCCTCGGCGCCTCGGCCCCGGTGGCGCTCGATGCGCAGCACAAGTTCTTCCGCTTCAACCTGGCCGTCACTGCCCATGCCGACGTGCTGATGCAGCGCATGATTGCTTCCGTGGCGCACACCGGTGAGTTGTTTGTGATCATTTCCTACACCGGCCGTACTCGCGAGCTGGTGGAAGTGGCACGCATCGCCCGGGAAAACGGCGCTTCGGTATTGGGTCTGACGGCGGAGGGATCGCCATTGGCCAAGGCCAGCACCTTGAGCCTGAACATTCCGCTGCCGGAAGACACGGACATCTATATGCCGATGACGTCACGAATCATTCAGCTGACCGTACTGGATGTGCTGGCGACCGGCATGACATTGCGCCGCGGCGTGGATTTCCAGCCACACCTGCGCAAGATCAAAGAGAGTTTGAATGCGAGCCGGTATCCGGTTGGGGATGAGTTCAACTAACCCACCATGATCGTTCCCGCGCTCCCGCGTGGGAACGCAGCCCGTGACGCTCCGCATCGCTGGACGCGGAGCCTCCCTTGAAGCATTCCCACACGGAGCGCGGGAACGATCACCCCACCCGCGCCTGCAAACTCAGATGAGCTTTCTGCCCCGGCGCCAGGCTCCGGCTTTCGCCGCCACCGCTCGTGGCCTCAACGCAGACAAACTCGCAGACCTCATTCCAGCTCACCCCCAGCAACGGCCGCGTCCCGGGATGCCAGACCACCGTGTCCGCATCGTCGCCCGTGTCGATACACAATTCCCGCTGCCAGGCATGGTCCTTGAGCTGCAATTCGCCGTCGTGCTGGAACACCCGCTGACAACCGCCCTCCACTCGCAACTCTCCTTCCTGCTGGCACACCTGGCGATTCAACTGGTCATAACCGTGCGCCCCGTCGAGGCCAGACAGCGCTACCTCACCCACATCGCCAATACGCCAATAGGCGTGCAAAGCCTGGCTCAACTGGCACGGCAGGCTGTCTTGATGCTCAGTGCTCAAGCGCAGGTCCATGCGGTCGCCCAAGTGCGCATGCAAATCCACCTGCCAATCGCATAACTGCAATTGCCAGTGCAGGTGCACGCCCTGTTCATCGGTGCTGCTGTCGAGCAGTTTCCAGTCAAGCAGCCGGGCCCAACCATGGGACGGCCAGGCGTTTTCGCTCGGGTGGCGGCCGTACCATGGCCAGCACACCGGGACACCGCCGCGAATCGCCCCCACGTGCGGCCACTTCGCTGCACACCAGAGCCAGGGTTTCTGCCCCTTCGGCTGGAAGTGCAACAGCTGCGCTCCCTGACGGCTGAACACCGCCTGGCACAACGGATGGTCGATCACCAACACGTCGCGCATTTGATAGCGCTCCCACGCGAACACCGGACGTTCGCGCAAGGATTTGAAGAAGCGTTGTAGCGGATGCTCATGCATGTGCCGCGGTCCTGGAAATCATGGGTGAACTCAGTGTTGGTCTTCTTGGCGAAAGAGTTTCCTGTGGCGAGGGGATTTATCCCCGTTGGGCTGCGCAGCAGTCCCTTTTTTGGGGGCAGCTCCGCAGCCCAACGGGGATGAATCCCCTCGCCACAGATCCACATTGCCCCCCACACAAAAAAAAGCGGACAGCCTTGGCCGTCCGCAAATATGCGCACATAGAGAGGAGCTTATCGCAACAGCGTTAGAACACCGACTGAATTTTCAGGCCGGCCACCAGCGCGTTATCCACTTCATCCACACCGCCCGGGTGAGTGATGTATTGCAGGTTCGGACGCACGGTCAACCAGTTGGTCACGTGGAAGCCGTAGTTGATCTCGTAGTTGTATTCGGTGTTACGCAGTGGTGCGAACAGTGGGTCCTGATAGTCAGTGACGTTGTTGGAGGCGTTGACCAACTCGGCGTTTTTCTTCACGTCATCGTTGACGTGGATACGGGCGGCACCGATACCGACGTCATCTTTCGGACGTGCGTCGAACGGGCCCTTGTACACAAACATCAGCGACTGGTAGTTGTCGACGATGTTGGTGTCCTTGTCGTGGAACGTGGCGTTGGCGGCGATGTTCAGACCACGCGTCGCGTCACCGTTGTGGCTGGTGAGTTGTTGCTGCGCAACGAACCAGTAGCCGGACTTGCTGCTGTGGCTACGATAGGCGTTGCCGCTGGTGGCGGCATTATTGCCATTGTCGTCTTCAAGAACGTCATCGGCCTTGGCCGTGCTCTTGTAGTAACCGACACGGTATTCGCCCGGCAGTTTGTTCGGGTTCGGCAGCCAGACCAGTTCAACCGGCAAGACGGTGCCCGCCGTGCCACTGCCGCTGAGCTTGAAGCCGTTACCGTGTTCCAGTTGCGACGGGTTCTGGTTGTACGCACCGATCTGCGCATAGAACTCAGGCGAGATGTTCCACTTCAGGCGGATCGCCGCCTGGCTGACCGGCCAGTTGTACCAGATGTTGGTGGCCCAGTTACCCACTTGGGAGCCGCAGAACGCCAGGTTCTGGAACTCGCACGGGAAGGTGTTGAAGTCTTCACCTTCGCCAAAATAACCGGCTTTAACGTCGAGCTGGTTGTCGAAGAACTGATGCTTGATCCACAACTGGGTCAGTCGGACCATATGACCACGGCCGTAGACTTCCTGGGAGGAACTCAAGGTCCCCGCGCGCGGATCGCCGACACGGTCATTGGAGATGTTTTCACCGTTACGGTTGGTGAGCTGGATCTTGGCCTGGGTGTTGTCCCAGCCCATCAGTTTTTGCAGGTCCAGTGCCACGCCCAGGCCAAACTGGTCGGAGTAGCGCGCCGTCTTGTCGTTGTTGTAGCCGCCGTGAAGGTTACCGCCGACTTCACCGACGTAGTCCATCTTGATGTCGACGCCCTGCTCGATCAGCCGGGTCCGCTCACCGCCCCAATCACCGGTCATCCATTCGGAGTCGGCGCTAAACGCGTCAGCCGCGTGCACGCTACCGGCCAGCATCATTGCCGCAACGGCTGACAACTGGCAGATAAGCTGAGCGTTGTTGTTCTTCTTCATCCCTACATCCTCGTTTTATTGTTATTAACTTTTATTTTCTAACGCGGTTTACATCCCCTGTGGGAGCGGGCTCTGTGGCGAGGGGATTTATCCCCGTTGGGTTGCGAAGCGACCCAAAAAGAAGGGACTGCTGCGCAGTCCAACGGGGATAAATCCCCTCGCCACAAAAGCTCGCTCCCACATTTCGTTCTTCAGCGGCCTTTGAACTGGGTCACGTTGCCCGCATGAGCTTCCGCTTTTGGCACGCCGGCCACGCCCAGGCGCTCCCCGGTCTTGGCATCGAACAGCAGCACTTTCGACGGATCGAATTGCAGGGTCAGGGTCTCGCCCACGGCCGGCGCAACATCCGGCGCCAAGCGGCAGCAGACTTTGGTGTCGTTGAGATTCACGAACACCAGCGTGTCCGGACCGGTCGGTTCGGTGACCTGTACTTCGGCGCGAATGGTCGGCAGCGCGTTCGGCTCGTTACCCGCCAGTACGATCTGCTCCGGACGCAAACCGAGGATCACTTCACGATCTTCCAGGCCGGCGTCCTGCATGCCCAACGGCAACTCGCAACGGGCCTGGCCACTGTCGAGCAGCGCCACCAGACGGCCGTCCTTGCGTTGCAAACGCAGGGGGATGAAGTTCATCGGCGGCGAACCGATGAAGCTCGCCACGAACAGATTGGCCGGGTTGTTATAGATGTCTTTCGGCGTGCCGAACTGCTGGATGATCCCGTCCTTCATCACCGCCACTTTGTCACCCAGGGTCATCGCTTCGATCTGGTCGTGGGTCACGTAGACGGTGGTGGTTTTCAGGCGCTGGTGCATCAGTTTCATTTCAGTGCGCATCTCGACGCGCAGCTTGGCGTCGAGGTTGGACAGTGGCTCGTCGAACAGGTAGATCTTCGGCCGCCGCGCCAAGGCACGACCCATCGCCACGCGCTGTTGCTGACCGCCGGAGAGTTGGCCCGGCTTGCGATTGAGCAGGTGCTCGATCTGCAGCAGCTTGGACACGCGCGCCACTTCGGCGTCGATGTCGGCGGCCGGCATTTTGCGAATCTTCAAACCGAAGGCGATGTTCTCGCGCACGCTCATGGTCGGGTACAGCGCATAGGACTGGAACACCATGGCGATGTCGCGATCTTTCGGGCTCATGCCGCTGACGTCCTGGTCATCGATCATGATCGCGCCGCCGGTGATGCTCTCGAGGCCGGCGATGCAATTCATCAGCGTCGACTTGCCGCACCCCGAAGGCCCGACCAGGATCAGGAACTCGCCGTCCTTGATCGACAGATCGATGTCCTTGAGGGTGTCCGGCAAGCCCGGGCCATAAGTCTTGTTTACATTGCGAAGTTCGAGCGTAGCCATGATTACCCCTTGACTGCGCCGGCCGTCAGCCCGCGCACGAAATACTTGCCTGCGACCACATAGACCAGCAGGGTCGGCAGCCCGGCGATCATCGCCGCCGCCATATCAACGTTGTATTCCTTGGCCCCGGTACTGGTGTTGACCAAGTTGTTCAGCGCTACCGTGATGGGTTGCGAATCACCGCTGGAGAACACCACGCCGAACAGGAAGTCGTTCCAGATCTGGGTGAACTGCCAGATCAGGCAGACCATGATGATCGGCGTGGACATCGGCAGGATGATCAGGCGGAAGATGGTGAAAAAACCCGCACCATCCAGCCGCGCCGCTTTCACCAATGCATCGGGAACGCTGACGTAGTAGTTGCGGAAAAACAGTGTGGTGAACGCCAGGCCATAAACCACGTGCACGAACACCAGGCCGGTGGTGGTGCTGGCCAGGCCCATCTTGCCGAGGGTGAACGAGGCTGGCAGCAGGACGGTCTGGAACGGCAGGAAGCAACCGAACAGCAACAGGCCGAAGAACAGCTGCGAACCACGGAAGCGCCACATCGACAGCACATAGCCGTTCAACGCACCAATCGCTGTGGAGATCAGCACCGCCGGAACGGTGATCTTGATCGAGTTCCAGAAATACCCGTCGACCGTGGCCCAGGCCTTGATCCAGCCAATGCCGGTGATCACGGTCGGCCAGCTCAGCAAGTTGCCGGTGTTGATGTCTTCCGGTGTCTTGAAGCTGGTCAACAGCATGACCACCAGCGGTATCAGGTACAGAAACACCGCAAGGATCAGCACCGCGTAGATCGCGATGCGACTCAGGCTGATGGAAGGTTTGGCAGCGAAACTAGTCATGACGCTTGGTCCTCAGCTCGGAGTACAGGTAAGGCACGATGATTGCGAGAATCGCACCGAGCATCAGAATCGCACTGGCCGAGCCCATGCCCATCTGGCCGCGACTGAAGGTGAAGGAATACATGAACATCGCAGGCAAATCGGAGGAGTAACCCGGGCCGCCGGCCGTCATCGCCGCCACCAGGTCAAAGCTCTTGATCGCGATGTGGGCCAGGATCATCACGGCGCTGAAGAACACCGGACGCAGGCTCGGCAGCACCACTTTCAGGTAGATGCGCGGCATGCTCGCGCCATCGATCTGAGCGGCACGGATGATCGATTGATCGACGCCACGCAAACCGGCGAGGAACATCGCCATGATGAAGCCCGAGGCTTGCCACACCGCTGCGATCACCAGGCAATACACCACGCGATCCGGGTCGACCAGCCAGTCCAGGCGAAAGCCTTCCCAACCCCAGTCACGCAACAATTTGTCCAGGCCCATGCCCGGGTTGAGCAGCCACTTCCACGCAGTACCAGTGACGATCATCGAGAGCGCCATCGGGTATAGGTAGATGGTGCGAATGAAGCCTTCGCGACGAATGCGCTGGTCGAGGAACACCGCCAGCAGCACACCGATCACCAGGGTGATACCAATGAACATGCCGCCGAACACCGCCAGGTTCTTGCTCGCTACCCACCAACGGTCGTTGTCGAACAACCGCTGGTATTGCGCCAGTCCTGCCCATTTGTAGGTTGGCAGGAAGGTCGAACTGGTGAACGACAGAACGAACGTCCAGAGGATGTAGCCATAGAAGCCCACCAGGACGATGAACATGCTCGGCGCCAGCACCAGTTTGGGGAGCCAGCGCTGCAATGCATCGAACGGCGAGGCTTTGCTGAACACAGCAACAGAACTCATGGGAAGATCCAGTACGTAGAGAAAGGATTACAAGCGCATTCCCTGGCAGGAGCGGGCTTCTGTGGGAGCTGGCTTGCCAGCGATGGCATCACCCCGGTGCAACTGATACACCGAGTTGTCTGCATCGCGGGCAAGCCCGACTCCCACAAAAAGCCCGCCCCCCAACAGAGGGGCTGCGGCTCTAGCCGTTATTTGGCAGCCTTGATGGCAGTGCCGAGTTGCTTGGCAGCGGTGGCCGGATCGGCTTTCGGATCGTTGATGAAGTTGGTCACGACATCAAAGAACGCACCCTGTACCGCCAGCGTGGTCGCCATGTTGTGCGCCATGCTCGGTTGCAGGCCGCCGGACTTGGCGTCTGCCAGGAAGTCCTTGGCGGCGGTCTGGGCGCAGGCGTCAAAACCGTACTTGCCCATGTCGTTCAGCATGTCGATTCGAACGGGAATCGAGCCTTTGTTGATGCTGAAGACTTTCTGGAAGTTTTCACCCAGCACGATCTTGGCAATGTCCTGCTGAGCGGCCGCAGTGCCCGCGTCTTTCTGCTTGAACACGGCCAGGGAGTCGATGTTGTAGGTGAACGCCTTGTCGGTGCCCGGGAAGGCTACGCACTCGTAGTCCTTGCCGGCGACTTTCTTGGCTGCGGTCCATTCGCTCTTGGCCCAGTCACCCATTATCTGCATGCCGGCCTTGCCGTTGATGACCTTGGCCGCTTCCAGGTTCCAGTCCTGACCCTTGCCGTCGGCGTCCATGTAGGTCGAGACTTTCTTCAGTTCGGTCAGCGCCTTGACCATTTCCGGACCGGTCAGGGTGGCGTTGTCGAGGTCGACCAGGGCCTTCTTGTAACCGTCGACACCCATGACCGAAAGCACTACCGCTTCGAACACAGTGCTGTCCTGCCAAGGCTGGCCGCCGTGGGCAAGCGCAATGAAGCCCGCAGCCTTGAGCTTGTCGCCCGCTGCGTAGAATTCTTCGAGCGTGGCAGGTGCCTTGTCGATGCCGGCTTTCTTGAAGACTTCCGGATTGATCCACAGCCAGTTGACGCGGTGAATGTTCACCGGCACAGCCACGTAGTCACCTTCGTACTTCACGGTATCGGAGACTTTCTTGTCGAGCAGGCTGTCCCACTTTTCCGACTTGGCGGCATCTTTCAACACGTCGGTGTCGAGCAGGCCGGTGGACGCCCATTCCTGAATGTCCGGACCTTTGATCTGCGCTACGCCTGGCGGGTTACCGGCCACTGCGCGGCTTTTCAGTACGGTCATGGCAGTAGCACCGCCACCGCCGGCGACTGCGCCGTCTTTCCAGGTGAAGCCGTCTTTTTCGACTTGGGCCTTGAGTACATCGACCGCTGCTTTTTCACCACCCGACGTCCACCAGTGAACCACTTCCACCGAACCTTTGGCATCGGCAGCAAGAGCACTGAGAGGAAGCGCAGACAGGGAGGCAAGAGAAATGAGCGTAGCGAGGCGAGAAATCGCGTTCATCTAGAAGTACCTTTCTTGTTGTTATGCATGCAAGTCTGGTGCTTGCGCTGCACGGATTTTAAACAGGAGTGATCCCCTCGCAGGTAACGAAGGGACGTGCGAATGTCACCACATGGTTACACAGGAGCGCTCTGGGATAACTGCTTCAGAGCGGTCGCCATGCTCGGCGCCAGTGGCAGGCGCGGGATCAACACCGCTTGCCAGGCGTGATACAGGTCGGGCTTACCCGCCCAGATGTCGGCACTCGGGTGGTTTTGCGGGTCGAGTTCGTGGTGCCAGCTGCCCTGTTCACGGTCGATGAAATGAGTGTCACAAAAGTCCCAGAACAGTCGGTACCAGGTTTCGTATTGTGCGTCGAAGGTGCGCTTGAGCAGTGCGCTGGCAGCCGCGCTGGCTTCGCAATGCGTCCAGTGCAGACGATGACGCACCACCGCGCGATTGTCCCAGTCGAGGGTGTAGACAATGCCCGGTGCACCGTCGACCTCCCAGCCGGACAGGCAGTTTCGCTCGAAGAGCTTCTGCGCAGCCGTGACCAGCCAACCCGGTGTGAGCATACCGGCCTGAACCCGCGCAGCTTCAAGGTGTAACAACAACCGCGCCCATTCGAAACCGTGGCCCGGCGTTGTGCCGTAAGGGCGGAAACCATCGGCGCGATTGTCGTGGTTGTAATCGCGCAACGGCTGCCAGTCCCGGTCGAAATGCTCGACCACGCGGTAATCGTTGGCCGCCGCGTGACCATGAATGACACGCTCGACGATGCGTTGGGCGCGGCACAGCCAGCGGTTGTCTTCGGTAACATCGGCCAAGGCGAGGAACGCTTCGGTGGCGTGCATGTTGCTGTTGGCACCGCGATAACGTTCTTCTTCGTCCCAGTCACGGCTGAAGGACTCGCGCATGGCGCCCTCCTCCTCGCTCCAGAAATACTTGTCGATGATGTCGATCGCATCATCGAGCAACGCCTGGGCGCCGGGACGCTGGGCGACGACCGCAGAGCTCGCCGCCAACGCGACGAAAGCATGCAAGTAAGCGGCCTTGCCGGTGTTGCCATCCCGATGATGTGCGGCCGCAAACCAGCCCCCGTGCTCAGCATCACGCAATGGGCCACTGAGGGCTTTTACGCCGTGATCCACCAGCTCGGCATAGCCCGGCAAGCCCTGGATATGGGCCATGGCAAAGCTGTGGGTCATGCGGGCGGTGTTCATGGTTTCAGCGTGGGCGTCAGCCGCGAGACAGCCTTTTTCATCGAGGTTGCCAAAGCCTTCGGGGAGTCTGGATGCCTTGGCAAACGCCAGCAGACGCAAGCCTTCTGCGGCGAGCCATTGCTGATGGGCAGGTGCATTCAGCCAGCTGCTGAAGGCGGGTTGGAAGGTGTGCATGGGGTGCCTTTTTTGTTGTTATGACTGGGGGCAGTCTAAACAACGGGCGGGGACGGGCTTGTAACGAAGGGGGCGAGTAATGTCACCAGCCTGTGACATTCGCCCAGTGATTGCGACAAGCGATCTCCTGTGGCGAGGGGATTTATCCCCGTTGGACTGCGCAGCAGGCCCTCTTTTTTTGGGGCCGCTTCGCAACCCAACGGGGATAAATCCCCTCGCCACAGGGTTAGTGTTAATCAATAGGACGCGGTAACTGCAACGTCACCCGCAACCCACCTTCACGCAGGTTCTGCAAACTGACTTCCCCGCCATGGCTATGGGCAATGTTGCGCGCAATTCCCAACCCCAGCCCATAACCCTGCTGCTGTCCCGCCAACCGAAAATGCGGTTCGAACACCTGCTCCAGCCGCTGCTCGGGAACGCCTGGACCCTCATCATCGACATGCAGGATGAACGCACTTTCATCGTCATCGATGTGCAAATGCGCGGTCTGTCCGTACTTCAACGCGTTGTCGATCAGGTTGCCAATGCAGCGCTTGAGCGCCAACGGCTTACCCGGATACGCCGCCAGCGCCCGTCCATGCTGAGTGACCCGGCCATTGCCATTGGGGGCCAGGTACGGTTCCACGAGACAATCAAGTACGTGGTTCAGGTCCACCGGCTCGATATTCTCGTGGATGTCAGTGTCTTTCACGCATTGCAGCGCGCCTTTGACCAACAGCTCCAGCTCGTCGAGATCGCGGCCGAACTTGGCTTGCAGCTGCTCGTCTTCCAGCAATTCAACCCGCAGCCGCAGCCGGGTAATCGGTGTGCGCAAGTCATGGGAAATCGCGCTGAACAACTGGCTGCGCTCGGTCAGGTAACGGCTGATGCGTTCACGCATGGCATTGAAGGCGCGGCCCACCTCGACCACTTCACTGCCTCCGCCCTCTGCCACGGGCTCGACTTCTGCCCCCAGCGACATGTCCCGTGCCGCGCGTGCAAGACGCTTGAGCGGACGACTCTGCCAGTGCACCAGCAGGCCAATGAACAACAGCAGAAAACCGCTGGTAAGCACGATGAACCAGACCTGTTGCGCAGGCAGGCCCTGCTCTTCAAGGCTGGTGTAGGGTTCGGGCAATAGCGAGGCGATGTACAGCCACTCGCCCGGCGCCATCTGGATCTGCGTGACCAGTACCGGCGGGTTTACCGGTTCCAGGGTCAACGCGTAATGCGCCCAGGAACGCGGCAACTCATCCAGTTTCAACCCACTGTTGAAGATCCGCAGGTCTTCGGGGCTGACGAAGGTCACCGAGATATCGGTGTCGTGGCCCAGGGACTGGCGCAGCACTTCGTCCACTGCTTTGAGCACGGCTTCCTTGCGCGGGGTGATCGGCAGCACTTCCATGCCCAGGGGTTTGTCGTTGAGGGTCACGACGAAGCGGGTACCGCCCATGCTGCGCAACTGGTCGAGCACCAGTGGCCGGAACGCCACCGGCAACGAGCGAAAGTAACTGACACTGGCGGTCATCGAATGCGCGAGGCTGCGGGCACTGGTGACCAGGCCTTCGAGCTGGGTGGCGCGCAATTGCGACACCCAGATCACACTCGACAAGGTTTGAGCGAACAGCACCGCCAACAAGGTCAGCAGCAACATCCGCCCGAGCAGCGAACGCGGCACCGGGACCCGGGCGGCCAGCTTACGGAAGAACTCAGTGACCATTGCTGGCAACCACGTTGGCTGCCAGTTGGTAGCCACTGCCGCGCACGGTGCGGATCAGTCGAGGGGGTTTTTCGGTGTCGCGCAGGCGTTGCCGCAGACGGCTGACCGCCATGTCGACGATGCGATCCAGCGGCATCAGGTCGCGCCCCCGGGTGGCATTGCCGATGGTGTCGCGGTCGAGGATTTCCTGAGGGTGATCGAGGAACAGTTTCAGCAACGCGAAATCAGCGCCGGAGAGGATCACTTCTTCACCGTCGATGTGGAACAGCCGATGGCTGACCATGTCCAGCCGCCAGTCATCGAAGGCCAGCACTTCACTGCCGGAGCGCTCCTGACCGAACTGCGCACGGCGCAACAAGGCCTTGATGCGTGCCTGCAATTCACGGGGGCTGAAAGGTTTGCCAAGGTAGTCGTCAGCGCCCAGTTCGAGGCCGATCACGCGGTCGGCTTCGTCGGAACTGGCGGTGAGCATGATGATCGGCACCTGCGCCTGGCGCGGGTGCTGGCGAATCCAGCGGCACAGACTGAAACCGTCTTCGTCCGGCAGCATCACGTCGAGGATCACCAGATCGCTCGGAGCCTCGTTCAGGGCCTGGCGAAAGCCTGCACCGTCGGGCGTGGTACGCACCTGGAACCCGGCGCGGGTCAGGTAGGTGTCCAGCAACTCGCGTATCTCCTGATCGTCATCGACCAACAAAATCGACTTGTTGACTGAGCTCACTGGGCGGCGTCCTTGTTATTTGAATGGGGCGGATTATGCCTGATCGATCATGATTCTATTTATCTGTGAGGGCCCCATCGCTGGCAAGCCAGCGATAGGGGCGCTACGGTCTCAAGCCTGGTCGAGCGCCACACCCGCGCCCATCAATCCGGAATACGGCGCCGTCACCAGCCACACCGGAATGCCTTTGAAATAATCGCTCATGCAACCCTTGTCGGCGAAGCACCGGGCAAATCCGCTTTCAACGAAGAAATCGGCAAACCGCGGTATCACCCCGCCCACGATGTACACGCCGCCACGCCCACCGGTGGTGAGGACGTTGTTGCCGGCCACGCGGCCGAGCCAGCAGCAGAACTGTTCAAGCACTTCCAGCGCAATCGGGTCACCCGCCAACCCGGCCGCGGTGATCGCTTCCGGTGTTTCGAGCACCGCTTCATGGCCGTCCACCGCACAAATCGCCCGGTAAACACGCGGCAAGCCGCTGCCGCTCAACGCCGTTTCGGCGCTGACATGCCCGATCTCATTGAAGATGTGCTGCCATAGCTGGGTTTCCCGCAGACTGCTCAAAGGCAGATCGACGTGACCGCCCTCGCCCGGCAATGCGGCGAAACGGCCCTCTCCCAGGTCCAGCAAGGTGCCAACGCCCAGGCCGGTGCCCGGACCAATGACCACCGCGGGCCGCAACGGCTCCGGCGTACCTTCGCACACCACTCGAAACTCATCCGGCTGCAAACGGGTCATGCCAAGCGCCATGGCGGAGAAGTCATTCACCAGCAGCAGCTGGTCCACCTGCAAGGTCTTGCAGAACTCCTCGCGGCTCAGGCGCCAGTGATTGTTGGTGAACTTGAATTCATCGCCGCTCACCGGGCCGGCGACCGACAGGCACACCGAACCGATCGAACCCGGCTTCAACCCCAGCCCGCTAAGGTAGACGCCAATGGCCTCTTCCGGACTGGTGTGGTCCGCGGTCGGCAGCACCTGGATAGATTCCAGCTGCTGGTTTTTCCACAACGCAAAACGCGCGTTGGTTCCTCCGATGTCACCGACCAAAGCCAGTTTCAATTAAGCGTCTCCAGGGCAGAAGTAAAGGCGCTGGCGCCCTGCTCCGCCGAGCTGAAGGCCATGCGCATGAAGCCAAATAATTCGCGACCGCTGCCGATGTTATTGCCCAGAAGGCCCTTGGCCGGTTCGCGTTTGGCGAATTCGTCGGCGTCCACCTTAAGCTCAAGAGTGCCTTTGACGCCATCGACGCGGATGATATCGCCCTCTTGCACCCGCGCCAAAGCGCCGCCCACATAGGCTTCGGGGCTGACATGGATAGCGGCCGGGATTTTCCCCGAGGCACCGGACATGCGCCCGTCAGTCACCAGCGCGACTTTGAAGCCACGGTCCTGCAACACACCGAGGAACGGCGTCATCTTGTGCAGTTCCGGCATGCCATTGGAGCGCGGCCCCTGGAAGCGCATCACGGCGACAAAATCTTTCTCCAGCAAACCTGCCTTGAAAGCATCGGCCAGGTCCTGCTGATCCTGGAACACCATTGCCGGTGCTTCGACGATCTGGTTTTCCAGCGCTACGGCGGAGACTTTCATCACGCCACGTCCGAGGTTGCCTTCCATTACACGCAAGCCGCCCTCTGCCGAGAACGCACGCGCCACCGGACGCAGAATCTCTTCGTCGAGGCTGTCGGTCGGTCCTTCGCGCCAGACCAGCTCGCCGTTATCGAGGAACGGTTCCACGGTGTAGCGGCTCAGGCCGTGGCCGAGCACGGTGTTGACGTTTTCATGCAGCAACCCGGCTTCCAGCAGCTCGCGGATCAGGAACGACATGCCGCCCGCCGCCTGGAAGTGATTGATGTCGGCTTTGCCGTTCGGGTAAACGTGGCTCAGGGTCGGCACCACCTCAGAGAGGTCGGCCATGTCTTGCCAAGTCAGTTGAATACCCGCCGCCATGGCGATCGCCGGCATGTGTAGGGTGTGGTTGGTCGAGCCGCCCGTGGCGTGCAGGGCCACAATCGAGTTGACCAGCGAACGCTCATCGACGATTTCGCCGATGGGCATGAAATCGCCATTTTGCTTGGTCAGCCGGGTTACTTGATGAGCGGCTTCACGGGTCAGCGCATCGCGCAGCGGCGTGTTCGGGTTGACGAAAGAAGCGCCCGGCAGGTGCAGGCCCATGACTTCCATCAGCAGCTGGTTGGTGTTGGCGGTGCCGTAGAACGTGCACGTGCCAGGGCTGTGGTAGGACTTCATCTCCGATTCCAGCAGCTCTTCGCGAGTTGCCTTGCCTTCGGCGTAGCGCTGGCGCACATCCGCTTTCTGCTTGTTGGAAATGCCCGAGACCATTGGCCCGCCCGGTACGAAGATCGTCGGCAGATGACCAAAACGCAGGGCGCCCATCATCAGGCCCGGCACGATCTTGTCGCAGATGCCCAGCATCAGCGCGCCATCAAACATGTTGTGCGACAGCGCCACGGCCGTCGACATCGCAATCACTTCACGGCTCGGCAGGCTCAGTTCCATGCCGGGCTCGCCCTGGGTCACGCCGTCGCACATGGCCGGTGTGCCGCCCGCGAACTGACCGACCGAGCCGATTTCGCGCAGGGCCTTTTTGATCTGTTCAGGGAAGACTTCGTACGGCTGATGCGCCGACAGCATGTCGTTATATGACGAAACAATTGCAATGTTTGCGGAGTTCATCATCCGCAAGCTGTTCTTGTCGTCGGTGCCGCAACCGGCGACGCCGTGGGCGAAGTTGGCGCATTGCAGCTTGCCGCGCATCGGACCGTCGCTGGCCGCACCGCGAATCAGTGCAAGGTAGGCCTCACGCGTGGCGCGGCTACGGGCGATAAGCCGTTCGGTGACCTCAAGGACGCGGGGATGCATGTGTAGAACTCCAGGCTAACGGATGTGGCGACCTGATTGTCTATGCTGAACAAGCACCGCTGTGATTGGGATGACAGGCGGTTTTCTTGATCATTCGGACCAGTTGATTCAGGTCACTCGTTGTAGATTGAACAAAATATTGCCATTAAAAAGGCTTGTTTTCTATTTTTATGCGAATAATCTTGTAATTCCAACAACAAAACGACGGCGGCCCATTTAAATGACTCTACGAATTGCTATCAATGGTTTTGGCCGGATTGGCCGCAACGTCCTTCGTGCACTGTATACCCAAGGCTATCGTCAGGATTTGCAGATCGTCGCCATCAACGACTTGGGTGACAGCTCGATCAATGCGCATTTGCTCAAGTACGACACTGTTCACGGCACGTTCGACGCCGATGTTCAGCATGACCAGGAAAGCCTGACCGTCAACGGCGACCGTATTGCCGTCAGTGCCATTCGCAATCCGGCAGACCTGCCTTGGGCAGCCGAAAAAATTGATGTGGTGTTCGAATGCACCGGTCTTTTCACAGACCGGGCCAAAGCCGCCGCGCATATTACGGCCGGCGCGCGCAAAGTCATCATCTCCGCCCCGGCCAAAGGCGCCGACGCCACCGTGGTGTATGGGGTGAACCACGACATTCTGCGCCAGTCCCACCAGATCATTTCCAACGCATCGTGCACCACCAACTGCCTGGCCCCGGTGGCCCAGGTGCTGCATCGCGAACTGGGCATCGAAAGCGGCCTGATGACCACGATTCACGCCTACACCAATGACCAGAACCTGACCGACGTCTATCACACCGACCCGTATCGCGCTCGTTCGGCTACCCAGAACATGATCCCGAGCAAGACCGGCGCCGCAGAAGCGGTCGGCCTGGTGCTGCCGGAACTGGCCGGCAAACTGACCGGCATGGCAGTGCGTGTTCCCGTGATCAACGTGTCGCTGGTGGACCTGACCGTACAGCTCAAGCGCGAAGCCTCGGCTGACGAAGTGAACGCCCTGCTCAAGGAAGCCAGCCAGCATTCGAAGATTCTGGGCTACAACACCCTGCCGCTGGTTTCCAGTGACTTCAATCACAACCCGCTGTCGTCGATCTTCGATGCCAATCACACAAAATCCAGCGGCAAGCTGCTCAAGGTGCTGGCGTGGTACGACAACGAATGGGGCTTCTCCAACCGCATGCTCGATAACTGCCTGGCGTTGTGTAACGCGGAGTAATGCTCCGCTAAACCAGACTCACCACGGCCCACTGCAGGCATCGCGCAGTCTTTCACAATTCTGTGCTTGACCTCTCGAGCGGATGATAAGCATTATCATTCGCTCGAAATGGATCAGGTTCTCCCGTGAGTCAGTCGCGCTTCAATCACGTCTTCATCGCCCAGCGGGTTTCGCTGCTGCGCACGCTGGAGCGGATGGTCAACAATCACAGCACCGCCGAAGACCTCTTGCAGGAGACTTACCTGCGAGTGACGCGGGCGCTCAGTGAGCGTGCCATCGATCACCTTGAACCCTTTGTTTTCCAGACAGCCCGCAATTTGGCGCTGGATCATTTGCGTGCGCGCCGCATTCAGTCCCGCACCCTGCTCGACGACGTGCCGATGGACGTGGTGGAAAGTGTCGCCGCCCCGGTCAGCAGCGCCGAGGACGCCGCTCATGCCGAACAGTTGCTGGAGCATTTGAACGTGAGCCTCAACCAACTCAGCGCCCGCCAGCAGCAGATCTTCATTCTCAGCCGTCTGCACGGGCACAGCTATCTGGAAATTGCCCAGAAGCTCGACGTGTCGTTGAGCACCGTGCAAAAGGAACTGAAGCTGATCATGGCAATCTGCATCGGTGTTGCCGAACGTCTGAACGGCGACTGAGTTGGCGAGGCTTTGCTACCCTTGCCTCCTTTTCATGCTCCATCCAAAAAACAGCGGTGCACAGACACTGCCGAGGAAACACCGTGACGGACACCCGCCGCCCGCCTCCGCCCGCCCCGGCGCAGGACTCCGCAAGCGCGATGGACCAGGCCCTGGACTGGCTGATCGTGCTGGGCAGTCCGAGCGAGGATCAGACCCGAGAGTTTCAAGACTGGCTTGCTGCCGATCCCTTGAATGCCCAAGCGTTTGCCAAAGCCCAGGCCATCTGGGACGGCCCGCAGGTGGTGCAATGCGCGCAAACACTGGCCGCTCGACCGCCTAAGGTGACGGTGCTGTCGCGCCTGCGCCCGCACTGGAAACCCCTGGCCACTGCGGCCGTCCTGATCCTCGGCCTGTTCAGTTTCAGCAACCTGCCCATGCGCCTGCAGGCCGATCACCTGACCGTGGTCGGTGAACGCCAGCGACTGCAATTGGAGGACGGTTCGAAAGTCCTGCTGAACACCAACTCGGCCTTTTCCAGCACCATTAATGATCAGCAACGCGTGGCTCGTTTGTATCAGGGCGAGGCGTTTTTCGAGGTGCCGGCCAATCGGGGCAAACCGCTGGAAATTGACGCCGGCCCGGTCAAGGCCAGCGTGCGCGATACAGCATTTGCGGTGCGCTACCTCGACGGCGTGGCACAGGTCCAGGTGCAGCGCGGGGATGTCGATTTGCGCGCCACCCGTGACGATGCACGAATTCGTTTGTCCGCCGGGGAAAGTATCCGCATCGGCCCCAACGGCTTTGATCGTCCGGCCAAACTCGACGTCGCCACCGAGCTGGCCTGGGTCCAGGGCAGGCTGGTCTTCGAGAACTGCCCACTGAGCCAGGTGCTGGCTGAACTGCGCCGTTACTACCCCGGCTGGATCATCAACAACAATGAGCAACTGGCCGACGTCGCCGTCACCGGCAATTACCGGCTCGATCAGCCGCTGGACGTGGTGCGTTCACTCGCCCACATCACCTCGGCACGCCTTCAGGAATTCCCTGCGTTGGTGATCTTGAACTAAATGAGAATTATTTTTACTCGATAGCTGAAGCTCGTTCGTCTCGTTATAGCCAATGCAATTGATTCGCATCTCTAAATGCAAATCAGCACCTATAAAGATTCGTGCGACACGGAGCGCTATCGATGTCCTCTCGCCTTACCCGCCAGTCCTCTTCACCTTCACGCGTGCTGTCGCTGCTGACCGCAGCCATCCTGATGGCCGGCAGCGCGCCGCTGATGGCCGCCACCGCCGCCGAGAAATCGACCCGCAACATGGGCGATTACTCGTTCGCCATTCCTCAGCAATCGCTGGTGTCGGCACTCAACGCGTTTACCACTGTGACGGGGTGGCAGGTCGGGTTCTCCGCCGAGCTCGCGCAGGGTGTGGCCTCCCCGGGTGTGCGCGGTTCCTTGCCGCCGGAAAAAGCCCTTGATCGCCTGTTGGTGGGGACCAACCTGAGTTATCGCAAACTGGGTAACAACAACATCGTGCTTGAGCTGCGCACCAACACCGGCTCGCTCAACCTGCAACAGATGACCATCAGCGCGACTCGTCAGGAACAGGACGTGAGCAGCGTGCCGAGCACGGTCACCGTGCACACCCGTGAAGAACTGGACCGCAACAACGTCAATTCCATCAAGGATCTGGTGCGTTACGAGCCCGGCGTTTCCGTGGGCGGCGCGGGTCAGCGCTCCGGCATCACCGGGTACAACATCCGTGGCATCGACGGTGACCGGGTGTTGACCCAGGTCGATGGCGTACAAGTCCCGGACGGCTTCTTCAACGGTCCCTATGCTCAGACCAACCGCAACTATGTCGACCCGGAAATCGTCAAGCGCGTGGAAATCCTGCGCGGCCCGGCATCCGTGCTTTACGGCAGCAACGCCATCGGTGGCGCTGTCAGCTACTACACACTGGACCCGGACGACATCATCAAAGCCGGCGAAGACGTTGGCGCGCGCCTGAAGACCGGTTACAGCTCGGCTGACGAGAGCTGGCTGACGTCCGGCACCGTGGCCGGCCGTACCGGTGACTTCGACGGTTTGTTGCACCTGAGCCAGCGCAACGGCCATGAAACCGAGTCCTACGGTGAAACCGGCGGCACCGGCCTCAACCGCACCGAAGCCAACCCTGAAGACGTGCGCACCACCAACATTCTGGCCAAGCTCGGCTGGAACTACGCCGACGACGCACGCTTCGGGCTGACCTATGAACACTACAAGGACGATCGCGATACCAATCAGCTGAGTGCGGTCGGTGGTCCGTTCAATGCGGGGCGCGGTTTCGGCTTTTACAAAGCGCGCAGCGGCAACGACACCGTCACCCGCGAGCGCTTCGGCCTTGATCACAGCTTCGGCCTCGACAGCGTTCTGGCGGACAACATCAAGTGGTCGCTGAACTACCAGATAGCCAAGACCGATCAGAGCACCGAGGAAATCTACGCGCCATCGCGGACCGTTCTGCGTAACCGCGACACCACCTACAAAGATCGCCAATGGGTCTTCGATGTTCAGGCTGACAAGGCGTTCGCCATCGCCGACACCGATCACGTCTTCACCTACGGCACCACCATCAAGCAGGACAAAGTTACGGGCTTGCGTACCGGTAGCGGCACGTGCCTGACCGTGTTCGGTGCCTGCCGCGCCGTCGGTGCTCCAAGCGCCTCCGATACCCTGACCCCGGCCAGCGATTTCCCGGACCCGACCATCAACACCTACAGCCTGTTCGCCCAGGATCAGATCAGCTGGAACAACTGGACCTTCGTGCCCGGCCTGCGCTACGACTACACCCAGCTCAAGCCACGCCTGACCGATGAGTTCCTGGCCACCGCCGACCAGAGCGGCAACGGCGAAGTGAACGATGACAACAAGACCTGGCATCGCCTGTCGCCGAAGTTCGGCACCACTTACCAGTTCAACGATCACTACACCTGGTACGGCCAGTACGCGGAAGGCTTCCGAACACCGTCCGCCAAAGCCCTTTATGGTCGTTTCGAAAACATCAACGGCGGCTATCAGGTCGCGCCTAATCCGGACCTCGAGCCGGAGAAGAGCAAGAGCTATGAAACCGGCCTGCGCGGACAGTTTGAAGCAGGCACCTTCGATGTCGCGGTGTTCTATAACAAGTACCGCGATTTCATCAACGAAAACGCCATCACCCCCGGTTACAACGAACTCACCTTCCAGAGCAACAACATCAAGCACGCCACCATCAAGGGGCTGGAGCTCAAGGGTCGCCTGAACCTCGATACGTTCGGGGCGCCAAACGGCCTCTACACGCAGGGTTCGTTGTCCTACCTCTACGGTCGCGACGATGACAGCGGCGAACCGCTGAACAGCATCAACCCGCTGACCGGCGTGTTCGGCCTGGGTTACGACCAGGACAAATACGGTGCGCTGATGAGCTGGACACTGGTCAAGCGCAAGGACCGGGTCGACAGCACCAACTTCAATACGCCTGACGGCACCAGCACCCAGTTCAAGACGCCGGGCTATGGCGTGCTCGACCTGGCGGGCTTCTACAAAGTGACCGACGACGTGACCGTCAACGCCGGTTTGTACAACCTGACCAACAAGAAGTACTGGCAGTGGGATGACGTACGCGGCTACGACAGCGTGGGCGAAGCCTCGGTGACTCAACCGGCGAACCTCGACCGCCTGACACAGCCAGGTCGCAACTTCTCGGTGAATCTGGTCTGGGACATCTGATCCTGTCCACCTCATGGCGCGGTCGTTTAAAAGGCGGCGTCATGAGGTTTTTTTACTGTCCGGCGCCTCCCCGTTCGTCTCGTTACCAAGCGCCTCTTTCCCTCAAGGACTTCTCATGACCACTCAGGACACCACTCAACGCCCTGCTCTGCGTTCGCAACGCTTGAACCAGATCACCAACGAGCCTCACACCAAACTCGATGCGCTGGTCAAAGCCCACGCACCGTTCGAAACCCAGGCCAATTTCGCCCGTTTCGTGGTGGCGCAATACTTGTTCCAGTCAGAACTGGTGCCGCTGTACAACGATACCGAATTGACCGCCATCGTCCCGGACCTGCCGGCTCGCTGCCGTGCCGAAGCGGCCAAGGCTGACCTGGCGGATCTGGACACCGAAGTCCCGGCACCTGTCGCCGGCGCGGTGAAAAAACCGTCCAAAGCCGAGGCGCTGGGTTGGTTGTTCGTGTCCGAAGGGTCGAAGCTGGGTGCGGCCTTCCTGATCAAGCGCGCAGTGGGTCTGGGCTTGAGCGAAACGTTTGGCGCTCGCCACCTCGCCGAACCGGCTGGCGGCCGCGCTGAAGGCTGGAAAAGCTTCGTCAAAACACTCGACGGACTGGAGCTGAGCGCGCAGGAAGAAGCGGAGCTGGATAAAGGCGCGATAGACGCCTTCAACCGCTTTACTGTGTTGCTGGAGCAGGCTTACTCGAACGTAGCCGAACCCGCCTGACACAACCAATCCCCTTGTAGGAGTGAGCCTGCTCCGGGCGGCGTTCCGACGATAGCGGTTTTAGATCCAACAGTGATGTTGACTGAACAATCGCAATCGCGAGCAGGCTCACTCCTACAAGGAGCTGCCTCAACCTGTAAGATCCCGATTTCGTCCCACCTGCGTTTCCGAGCCAAATGTCTCAACCGTCCTCCTCAAAACTCGTGCGCGTCCTCTTCGGCCTGCTGGCTTACGTCAGCCTGGGCATAGGCTTGATCGCCATTGTCGTGCCCGGCCTGCCGACCACCGAGTTCATCCTGCTGGCTGCCTGGGCCGCGACCAGGAGTTCGCCGCGTCTCAGTGCCTGGCTGGAGAACCATCGGCTGTTCGGACCGATACTCAGCAACTGGCGCAACGGCAAAATCATCGCGCGCCGGGCCAAGGTCAGTGCCACCGTCAGCATGTTGCTGTGCGCTGGTTTGATGCTGATCATGCTCGACCACGGCTGGCCGGTTTACCTCGCCATCGCCGGCATGAGCCTGGGCAATCTGTGGATCTGGTCAAGACCGGAATCCTCACCACAACCCTCCTGAACCACACCCCTCTGTAACGAGGAAGTTCACTCCCGCTGGGTGGCGAAGCAGCCCCTCTTTTGCCCGCTTCCCTCACATCAAATTCCCGTTCGCCCAGACCGACGCGCGCCCGCCAACCGCCCGCAAATCCCGCGCAAACGCTTGCGACGACCGTTCATCGGCTTTTACTCATGCAAACTTCCCCCACGCCGATGTTTCTCCAATGGCGCTGAATGGACTTGGCGAACCGGGTCGACCTCGACTCATAGCCAACACTTCATCCATTTGCGAGTTCGCCCTATGTTCGACTCTCTTTCCATCCGCCTGAAAATCGTTCTGCTGTCCGGCCTGTGCCTGCTTGGCGTGGTCGCCCTGATCGTCAGCATGAACATCTACCAGACCAATCAGAACGATGAACTGATCAGCGCCTCCAGCAGCAAAATGCTCACTGACAGCGTGCAGGACCTGCTGCAGGCCAAGGCAGCAGAGCAAGCCGTGCGGGTGCAGAAGACCTTCGGCGAAAGTCTGACGGTGGTGACGGCGTTGGCCGATCAGATCAAGGACATGCGCAACATGGCTGCCAAGCGTTCGCTTGACGCCGGCGCGGTGCGCGAGGAGTTGAATCAGAGCCTGAAAACCGCCTTCGAACGCAACAGTAAAGTGCTCGGCATCTGGCTCGCGTTCGAACCCAATGGCCTGGACGGCAAGGACAGCGAGTTCGCCAATGACGCAGCCCGTCAATCCAACGAAGCCGGACGTTTCGCCACCTACTGGAGTCGTGCCGGCGGCGCCGGGTTAAACACGATCATGGTCGAAGATGACATGACCAAGACCACGCAGAACATCAACGGCACCCCTTACAACAGCTGGTACACCTGCCCTCGTGACAGCAAACGCACCTGCCTGCTGGACCCGTATGCCGATACGGTCGGTGGCAAGGAAATGCTGATGACCACCATTTCAGTGCCGCTGCTGGTGGACGGAAAATCCATCGGCGTGGTGGGTATCGACATTGCTCTCGACGCCCTGCAAGCCGCGGCCGTTGATTCCCAGCGCGACCTGTTCGACGGCGCCGGCCACATGCTGATCGTCTCCGGCACCGGTGTGCTCGCAGGTTTCAGTGTTGACGCCAGCAAGGTCGGTAAAAGCATCGGTGACACCCTCGGCGCTGACGGCAAGGAAGTGCTGCAACTGCTCAATGCGGGCACCCCGAAGATTCTCGAACAGGGCGAGTTGATCCGCGCGGTTTATCCGGTCAGCCCGATTGACGATTCCAAGGCCTGGGGCATCGTGATCGATCTGCCGAAACAAGTGCTGCTGGCCGACTCGGTGAAACTGCAAACCGTACTCGATGACGCCCAGCAAAGCGGCACGATCAAAGCCGTGCTGGTGGCTGTGGCGGCCGGGCTGGTCGGCCTCCTGCTGATCTGGCTCACCGCCTCCGGGGTGACTCGCCCGATCAACAGCGTCGCTGAAATGCTCAAGGCCATTGCCAGTGGCGACGGCGACCTGACCCAACGCCTGCACTACAGCAAGAAAGACGAACTGGGGGAATTGGTCAGCTGGTTCAACCGTTTCCTCGACAAGCTGCAACCGACGATCGCGCAGATCAAACAGAGCATCACCGATGCCCGCGGTACCGCCGATCAGTCCTCGGAAATCGCCCGCCGCACCAGCGAAGGCATGCAAGTACAGTTCCGCGAGATCGACCAGGTGGCCACCGCCTCCAACGAGATGAGCGCCACCGCCCACGATGTCGCCAACAGCGCATCGAACGCAGCGAATGCAGCAAAGGGTGCCGATCAATCGGCCCGCGATGGCATGTCGATCATCGAGCGCAGCACCCGGGACATCAATCAGCTGGCCGACGAAGTCAGCAAGGCAGTGACTGAAGTCGAAGCCTTGGCGGTCAACAGTGAGCAGATCGGTTCGGTGCTGGAAGTGATCCGCAGCATTGCCGAACAAACCAACCTGCTGGCCCTCAACGCAGCCATCGAAGCCGCCCGTGCCGGCGAGAGCGGTCGTGGTTTTGCGGTGGTGGCCGATGAGGTGCGCAACCTGGCCAAACGGACGCAGGATTCGGTGGAAGAAATTCGCAGTGTGATCGAGCGCATTCAAACCGGTACTCGCGGCGTGGTGGCGACCATGCATTCGAGCCAGACCCAGGCCCACAGCAACGCCGGACAGATCCAGCAAGCGGTTCAGGCCTTGAGCAAAATCAGTGATGCGGTCACCGTGATCAGCGACATGAACCTGCAAATCGCCAGCGCCGCCGAACAGCAGAGTGCCGTGGCCGAAGAGGTCAACCGCAATGTCTCGGCCATCCGTACCGTCACCGAAACCCTGACCGGGCAAGCCACCGAATCGGCGCAAATCAGCAGCCACCTGAATTCGCTGACGACCCATCAGATGAAACTGATGGATCAGTTCCGCGTTTAAGTTCGCGACGCGGTTCCTTTGCAGGAGTGAGCCTGCTCGCGAACGCGTTTACATTCAACAGTGATGTCGACTGATGAACCGCGATCGCGAGCAGGCTCACTCCTACAAGGATTTCACGCCTGATTTACCTCCCACAGGTTTCATCCGGCCTGTCATCTGATTTGTTCTATGATCGGGCTCTCGTTCCGGAGGGCCTTCGATGACTGATTTACTCACGTCCATTCAAGCCGCACTCGGCTTGCCTCATACCCCGATTGCCTTCACGTCGAGCGGCGCGCTGCCCTCGGCGTTCGCGGTCACCGACCTGGCCTGCGCCAGCGTTGCCACCGCAGGCCAAGCTGTCAGCGAGCTATTGCAGCAGCACACCGGCCGCCTCCCCCACCTTGAAGTCGATCGACGTCTGGCGTCCTTCTGGTTCGCCACCTCGATTCGCCCATTGGGCTGGAGTGTTCCGCCGATGTGGGACCCGGTTGCGGGCGACTACGCGACCCAAGACGGCTGGATCCGCCTGCACACCAATGCGCCTCATCACCGAGCGGCGGCTGAAACAGTGCTCGGCGCCGTCGACAACCGCGCCGCGATGGCCAGCCACGTGGCGCGATGGGCCAAGTCCGATCTGGAACAGGCGGTGGTCGACGCCGGTGGTTGTGCGGCCGAAATGCGAACCTGGGCTCAATGGCAGGCGCATCCCCAAGGTCAGGCAGTCAACGCCGAGCCTCTGGTTCACTTCGAAAACAACGGTCATTCACCTGAAAAACCATGGCGTGGTTCGGTGGCGAGACCCTTGGCCGGGATCAAGGTACTGGACCTGACCCGCGTCCTCGCCGGCCCCGTTGCCAGCCGTTTCCTCGCAGGCCTCGGCGCCGATGTATTGCGCATCGACCCGCTCACCTGGAATGAACCGGGTGTGATTCCGGAAGTGACTTTGGGCAAACGCTGCGCTCGCCTGGACCTGCATGACCCGGCGGATCGCGCCGTTTTCGAACACCTGCTCAAGGACACCGACATTCTGCTCCACGGCTACCGCGCCGATGCCCTGGAACGTCTCGGCTACGGCATCGCCGAACGCCAGCGATTGGCGCCAGGCCTGGTCGACGTCTGCCTCAATGCTTATGGCTGGAGCGGCCCGTGGCGCAACCGCCGAGGTTTCGACAGCCTGGTGCAGATGAGCAGCGGCATCGCCGAGGCGGGCATGCACTGCAAGCGCGCAGACAAGCCAACGCCGCTGCCTTTGCAAGCGCTCGATCACGCGACCGGGTATTTGATGGCGGCCAGTGCGATCCGGTTGCTGGGAACGGGAGGATCAGCACGCTTGTCGTTAGCGCGCACGGCGAAGTTGTTGATTGAAGCCGGCGCCGGGACGGATGAACCCTTGCGCGCGGAAGACGAGAACGATCAGGGGATACTGGTCGAGCAGACGCCTTGGGGTCCAGCGCATCGATTGCAGGTGCCGCTGAAAATCACCGGTACGCCGGTGCAGTGGGAGCTTCCTGCCTCTGAATTAGGCTCACATCGCGCGCAGTGGTGGTGATCTTGAGATAGCTATCGCGAGCAGGCTCACTCCCACATTCAGATCTCCAGCGCACGCAAATTTTGTGTACGACATGATCCAATGCAGGAGCGAGCCTGCTCGCGATAGGGCCAGTAAGAGCAACAGTTATCACTGACCGCGAGCAGGCTTTGCTCCTTCGCAAATCCTTGCCGGATTTCACCATTGGCACGCCCCAAGGCATACTTGCGTCCCTCCGCACGCCAGAATCAAAAACCGCCCCATGCGTATCCACGTCAGCTTCATCGACCGAGTCGGCATTACCCAGGAAGTCCTGGCCTTGCTGGGTGGGCGCAATCTCAATTTGGACGCGGTGGAAATGGTGCCGCCCAACGTCTATATCGACGCCCCGACCCTGAGTCCGGAAGTGCTTGAGGAGCTGCGCGACGCTCTGTTTAGCGTGCGCGGTGTGCAAGCGGTGACCGTGGTGGACATTCTGCCCGGCCAGCGCCGGCACCTGCAGCTCGATGCCCTGCTCGCCGCCATGACCGACCCGGTGCTGGCCCTCGACAGTGCCGGCAACGTCTTGCTGGCCAATCCGGCAATGATTGCGCTGTATGGGCGCGAACCGGCCGGTGAAAGCGTCGCCGAGCTGTTTGCCGATCCGGCCCTGCTCGATGCGTTGCTTGAACAGGGATTTCGCCTGCCGCTGCGCGAGATCACCGTCAACGGCCAGACCCTGTTATTGGACGCCACGCCTATCACCGACGCCGGCGCCCTGCTGACGCTGTATCAACCCAATCGCATCGGCGAACGCCTGTCGGCATTGCACCATGATCACGCCGAAGGTTTCGATGCGTTACTCGGCGAGTCCCCGGCAATTCGTACGCTCAAGGCGCGCGCCCAACGAGTTGCCGCCCTCGATGCCCCCCTGCTGATTCAAGGTGAAACCGGTACGGGTAAAGAACTGGTAGCCCGCGCCTGCCACGCCATCAGTGCCCGGCACAGTTCACCGTTTCTTGCGTTGAATTGCGCGGCACTGCCGGAGAACCTCGCCGAAAGCGAACTGTTCGGCTATGCCCCTGGCGCCTTTACCGGCGCGCAACGCGGGGGTAAGCCAGGGCTGATGGAACTGGCCAACCAGGGCACGGTATTTCTCGATGAGATCGGTGAGATGTCGCCTTATCTGCAGGCGAAACTGCTGCGATTCCTCAACGACGGCAGCTTCCGGCGCGTGGGCGGTGATCGCGAGGTCAAGGTCAACGTGCGCATCCTCAGTGCGACGCACCGCGACCTGGAAAAAATGGTCAGCGAAGGCACCTTCCGTGAAGACCTGTTCTATCGCCTCAATGTCTTGAATGTCGAAGTCCCGCCCCTGCGCGAACGGGGTCAGGATATTCTGCTGCTCGCTCGCTACTTCATGCAGCAAGCGTGTGCGCAAATCCAGCGTCCGGTGTGTCGCCTGGCGCCGGGCACTTATCCGGCACTGTTGGGCAACCGCTGGCCGGGCAATGTGCGGCAGCTGCAGAACGTGATCTTCCGCGCCGCGGCGATTTGCGAAAGCAGTCTGGTGGACATTGGCGATCTGGACATCGCCGGCACCTCGGTGGCGCGTCAGAGCGACAACGATATCGACAGCCTGGAACAGGCCGTCGACGAGTTCGAAAAATCCCTGCTGGAAAAACTGTACGTCAGCTATCCCTCGACCCGGCAGTTGGCCAGTCGCCTGCAGACTTCACATACCGCGATTGCCCATCGGTTGCGCAAGTATGGGATTCCGAACAAGCCTTGAGGCTTGAGCTGAAACTCAATTCTGCAGGCGCTAACGTCCCTGTGGGAGCCGAGCTTGCTCGCGATGGCGGTATGCCAGTCAACATTGATTTCGACTGACATACCGCCATCGCTAGCAAGCTCGGCTCCCACAAGGTTTAGGTTGTCTTAGAACCGTGTTGAAAAACGACCTCCACTTGTACTGAAAGCGCTACAGTGGAACGAAATCGCTACAAACGCCTCACCCCCCCGTATTGCAAAGCTTTGATCCCCATAGCGTTTCTTCTTCTGCCTGTACTGTAGCGATATCGCTACAGAGAACAATCGTCACCGTTTTATAAAACCCTTTAAACGCCTGATTTATAAGGATTAAACAACGTTGGCCGCGATATTGCTAAGTAACCCCCCATAAAGCAGGGCTTTGCCCAAGCATTCAATCGCGTCCACCAGACGAGTCTGGCCCCCTTAGGAGTTTCCATGAGCGAGTTGCGTTTTACTGAAGATCACGAATGGCTGCGCACCGAAGCTGACGGCACCGTCACAGTCGGTATCACCGCTTTCGCGCAAAACGCCCTGGGCGACGTGGTTTTCGTACAACTGCCCGAGCTGCAGTCCTACGACAAAGGCGCTGAAGCTTCTACCGTGGAATCGGTAAAAGCGGCCAGCGGCGTTTACATGCCGCTGGACGGTGAAGTGCTGGAAGTGAACCCGGCGCTCGACAGCAGCCCTGAGCTGGTCAACGAAGACCCGATGGGCGAAGGCTGGTTCTTCCGCTTCCAGCCAGTCGATCCTTCGGCTGTTGCCAAACTGCTGGATCAGGACGCCTACGACCGTCTGATCAAAGCCAACGCCGAAGCCTGAGGAGCGCCGACATGACTCAAATCAATCTCACCACTGCCAACGAATTCATCGCCCGCCACATCGGCCCGCGTTCCGGCGATGAGCAAGCCATGCTCAACAGCCTCGGCTTTGATTCCCTGGAAGCCTTGAGCGCCAGCGTGATCCCGGAAAGCATCAAAGGCACCAGCGTCCTGGGCATGGACGACGGTTTGAGCGAAGCCGACGCCCTGGCGTTGATCAAAGGCATCGCGGCCAAGAACCAGCTGTTCAAAACCTATATCGGCCAGGGTTACTACGGCACACACACGCCGTCGCCGATCCTGCGCAACCTGCTGGAAAACCCGGCCTGGTACACCGCTTACACCCCCTACCAGCCGGAAATTTCCCAGGGCCGTCTCGAAGCGCTGTTGAACTTCCAGACCCTGATCAGCGACCTGACCGGCCTGCCGATTGCCAACGCTTCGCTGCTGGATGAAGCCACCGCCGCTGCCGAAGCCATGACCTTCTGCAAACGCCTGAGCAAGAACAAAGGCAGCCACGCGTTCTTTGCGTCCGTGCATTGCCACCCGCAAACCCTGGATGTATTACGTACCCGCGCCGAGCCATTGGGCATCGACGTCGTGGTCGGCGACGAGCGCGAGCTGACCGACGTCAGCGCCTTCTTCGGCGCCCTGCTGCAGTATCCGGCGAGCAACGGCGACCTGTTCGATTACCGCGAACTGACCGAGCGCTTCCACGCTGCCAACGCACTGGTGGCGGTCGCGGCTGACTTGTTGGCGCTGACGGTGCTGACCCCTCCGGGCGAATTCGGTGCTGACGTCGCCATCGGCAGCGCACAACGCTTCGGCGTGCCGCTGGGTTTCGGTGGCCCGCACGCTGCGTTCTTCTCCACTAAAGATGCGTTCAAGCGCGACATGCCTGGGCGTCTGGTCGGTGTCTCGGTGGACCGTTTCGGCAAGCCGGCCTTGCGCCTGGCCATGCAGACCCGCGAGCAACATATCCGCCGCGAGAAGGCCACGTCGAACATCTGCACCGCGCAGGTGCTGCTGGCCAACATCGCCAGCATGTACGCCGTGTACCACGGTCCCAAGGGACTGACGCAGATTGCCCAGCGCATTCATCACCTGACCGCGATTCTGGCCAAGGGCTTGAGCACTCTAGGTCTGCAGGTTGAACAAGCGAACTTCTTCGACACCCTGACTCTGGCCACTGGCGCGCAAACCGCTGCGCTGCACGAACAGGCACACGCCCAACAGATCAACCTGCGCGTGGTCGATGGCGAGCGTCTGGGCCTGTCCCTCGACGAAACCACTTCGCAAGCCGACGTTGAAACCCTGTGGAAGCTGCTGGCCGACGGCAAGGCTCTGCCGGACTTCGCCGCCCTCGCCGCGTCGATCGTCAGCACGATTCCGGCCTCGCTGGTTCGCCAGTCGCCGATCCTCAGCCACCCGGTGTTCAACCGTTATCACTCCGAAACCGAGCTGATGCGTTACCTGCGCAAGCTGGCCGACAAGGACCTGGCGCTGGATCGAACCATGATCCCGCTGGGTTCGTGCACCATGAAGCTCAACGCTGCCAGCGAAATGATCCCGGTCACCTGGGCTGAATTCGGTGCGCTGCACCCGTTCGCCCCGGCCGAGCAAAGCGCCGGCTACCAGCAACTGACCGACGAACTGGAGGCCATGCTCTGCGCTGCCACCGGTTACGACTCGATCTCGCTGCAACCGAACGCCGGTTCACAAGGTGAGTACGCTGGCCTGCTGGCCATCCGTGCGTACCACCAGAGCCGTGGCGAAGACCGTCGCGACATCTGCCTGATCC
>NZ_JACMYF010000013.1:0-123921 GCF_015351605.1 Pseudomonas sp. p50(2008) | reverse complement strand
CAGGCTGAAGCCTTGGGCATGACTGATTTGAATGGTGGCGCGCTCTTCAACGCTGAGTTCGGTATAAGACATAGGGGCAGCACCGTACCGGAAAGGTCAGGTGTTGCACTCAGTTTTTGCCGCCGCCCTGTGTAAACCCGAATACGCACTAGCCGGGCACCTGCAAGTAAAGCGGGTGGTGTTGTACGAGGCCACGCGAGCGCAGTGGATTCACTCCCCCCTCATTTGCGCTAGAAGGCTTTCCCGCTGACAGATTTCTTCTTCCACGGCCCTCACTTCCTTCATGTAAAACTCTACCGCAGGCGGCAATGAGCGCTCTTTAAGGTAGATGAAGCCATAACGGGTGCGCAGTGCGAGGTTATGGATCGGT
Organism: Pseudomonas sp. p50(2008); assembly: GCF_015351605.1. Taxonomy (NCBI): domain Bacteria; kingdom Pseudomonadati; phylum Pseudomonadota; class Gammaproteobacteria; order Pseudomonadales; family Pseudomonadaceae; genus Pseudomonas; species Pseudomonas sp. p50(2008). The sequence goes on along the minus strand of NZ_JACMYF010000013.1, from coordinate 123,551 downwards.
AACGGTACGATTTCTCCCGCCATGATTTCCTGTTCAAAAGTCGATAAATTCCCTAAGGCCAGGGCATTACTGTTCTCGACGAATCTAACGATTTGCATCGGCACGTCTATTTCGATCGCCGGCACAAAATCCCCCGTCACCGCATCATAAGCGCCCGCACAGCCCAACGTTGCCGGGAGCAAATGGGTCGCCAGCCGCAGCGGAATGCGCGAGGCCACCCACGGGTAATCGAGTGTTTGCGCCAACGTCAGTGAACGATGTCGCGACAGCAGCGGATGGCCGGGGCGGCAAAACAGACGACCCTCATGCTCACCCAACAGCTCGCAGGTGAACTCTTCCCTGCCCTGCAACGTGCTGATTTCGGCTATCCCCAGATCCACTGCCCCTGTAGCGACCTGATGAGCAACTTCACGCCAACCGGCGACATGTGCAGTGACCTTGATTTGAGGATGCCGGGCATGCAATCGCGCGAGACTGACATAACCGCTGGCGATGCTTGGGTAGGGACCCAACGCTACCCTCAGTGCTCCAATATCGCCTACCGCCAGCAATGCGATGTCTCGACGCAGGTCCTCCTCGGCCATTAACAGGCGCTGACTCTTTTCACGAAGTAATTGGCCAAAGGCAGTCAATACGACGCCTTCGGTGCGTCGATCGAACAGCGTGACGCCTAATTCACTTTCCAGTAACTGAATGCTTTTACTCAGTGCCGGCTGTGAAACCCCCAATGCTTTTGCCGCTCGACCGAAGTGCGCATGTTCAATCAACGCCAAAAATTGACGTAAGCGACGTGGCGTCATCTCATAACCTTTATGTTATCGAAAAGCATCAAAACGGAATTTTTCGTAATGAAATGAATATGCTATTCATGGCCGTAATGGTCAAGCTGACGACGCACCTGAATAAGCGCTATAGGCACTCAACGGCATTGACGCTCATTGGCAAACCTTATGGCGCAGGAACTCTTTTATGTCCCACAAGACCCTTCATCTGGCACTGGCAATTACCCTTGGCGGTAGCGTCAGCCCGGCCATTTTTGCTACCGATGCAAACGTCGTCAGTTCTGATCTCGTCTCCGCACAAAACGCGCATTTCGACAGCAAAGGCAAAGCGCCTTCGCCTTATACGATCGAGCTGCAAAAGGGTGTGCGCAAGGCGCTTCCATTTGCCGATACACGCGACGTTGAAGAAGCGAAAAGAGGCTTCATCGCTGCACCGACCTATCACAAGATTATGGCCGATGCGGGGAATGTCGCCTGGAACATGGGCAGCTATAACTTCCTGCTGGAAGGTAAGGACTACGACAGTATCAATCCGTCCCTGCAACGCCAGGCGGTACTCAACATGGCCTTCGGTCTGTATGAGGTTGTTCCGGAGAAGATTTACCAAGTGCGCGGGTTCGACCTGGCCAACATCACTTTTATCAAGGGCGACACCGGCTGGATTGTGTTCGATACCCTGATGTCGAAGGAAACCGCCAAGGCCGCGCTGGACTTCATTAATGAAAAACTCGGCAAACGCCCGGTCGTGGCGGTAGTGATCTCTCACTCTCATGCCGACCATTTCGGTGGTATCCGCGGAGTGGTCGATGAAGCCGATGTGCGCAGCGGCAAGGTCCCGCTGATAGCACCGACAGGTTTCATGGAGCATGCCGTGGCTGAAAACGTCTACGCCGGTACTGCCATGACCCGCCGCGCCTTCTTGCAGTACGGTGTGATGTTGCCGCACAGCCCATACGGCCACGTCGACATGGCCATCGGGAAAAATGCCTCGATTGGCGCCATGGGGCTGATTGAGCCCAATCGCTATATCGAGAAAGATTTCGAGACCCTGACCGTTGACGGGGTGGTGATGGAGTTCCAGAACACGCCGGGCACCGAAGCGCCATCGGAAATGAACACCTGGTTCCCGCAGTTCAAAGCGTTCTGGGCCGCCGAGAACATCACCGGCACGATCCATAACATCTATACCCTGCGCGGTGCCCTGGTTCGAGATCCGCTGGTCTGGTCGAAGAACATCAACAACGCTCTTTATCGTTACGGGCAGCAGGCCGATGTCATGTTTGCATCCCACAGCTGGCCACGCTGGGGCAATGAGCGAATTCAGGACGTCATGCGCGCGCAACGCGACGCCTACGCCAACTTGAACAATGCCGTGCTGCACGCCGCTAACCAGGGCGTCACCGTCAACGAGATTCACAATGTCTACAAGCTGCCCGAAAGCCTGAAAAACAATTGGGCGACGCACAGCTACCACGGCTCGGAAGAGCACAATAGCCGTGCCGTGATCAACCGCTACCTGGGCTATTGGGATGCCAACCCTGCAACGCTGATGCCGCTCTCACCGAAAGATTCGGCACCGCTGTATGTCGAAATGATGGGGGGGGCGGACAAGATCATGGCCAAGGGCAAATCCCTGTTCGACCAGGGCAAATACCGCGAAGCCTACGAGATCCTCAATAAACTGGTGTATGCAGAACCGCAAAACAGCCAGGCCAAGGACCTGCTGGCGGATGTCTATGAGCAGGTCGGCTATCAGAAGGAAAGTGCCGGCGTGCGCAACAGTTTCCTTGCCGCAGCGTACGAACTGCGCCACGGCGTGCCCAAAGGCGTACCGCCAAAAACCGGTGGACCTGACATGATCCGCGCCATGAGCACAGAATTGTGGCTGGAGTACCTCGGCATCAGCGTGGATGGCAGCAAAGTCGCGGGTGAACACTTCATCCTGAATCTCCAGACGCCGGACAATGGTGAGCAATTCGTGGTCGAGTTGAGCAACTCGACACTGACCAGCATCAAGGGGCAGCAGGCCAAAAACGCCGACCTGACCATCACCCTCGATCGCTCTGCGCTTGAAGACGTGATGGCGAGGAAGACCAGCTTCGATCAGCTCGTCAAGGACGGCAAGGCCCGCTTCGAAGGTAATCACACACCGTTCAAACGGCTAATGGCGGCCATGACGCCGTTTACCACGGACTTTGAACTGCTGCCGGGCACCCGGCAGTAACGGGACGGCGCACTTGATTCCGCCCAAGAGTCAGCAACCTGGGCGCGTCCGTTATCTGGATGCGCCCATTCAACACCTGCGAAGGACTGTCATGAACATTTTTTGCAGTGGACTTTTTCCTGGTCGCTTAATCAGCTTCATGATTGATGGATTACCCTCGATGCTGCTTCAACTTTATGCAGGAATAAAGTTGGCGGTCATACCGGTCGCCTATTGGTTGTTGCGACTTCGCGACGGATCATTTCAACGCCGGATCATCCATGTTGATTTTCTTCCAGTCCTGCAAGAGCATCTGCGCCTTCGGTTCCTGCCCACCTTTGAGGTAGTAATGGATCAACGCCTGCCGCGCATTGCGGTTGGCGGGCTGCACCTTCAACAGCCTTTCCAATTCCTCACACGCCGCCTCAACCTTGCCGCTGTCATGCAGCGCCACGGCGAGGACGTAGCCGTATTGGGCGTTCTCGGGTTCCAGTTGCGCAGCTTTGCGCAGCGCCAGCATGGCTTGATCCGTTTTACCCGCACGCACCAGCGACAAACCCTTGGCATGGTGTAGCAGGGCCGCCGTCGGGTGTTCTTTCAGGCTTTGCGCGAGCAGCGTCTGAGCTTCTTGGCTGCGTCCGCCCGCTTCCAGCCATTGCACCAGCGTCACCAGTGCCGGGTAGAAATCCGGGTCACGTTCAAGTGCCGTGCGCAGCAGAGCTTCGACTTCGCCGCTACGGCCGCTGGCCTGGTAGAGCATGGCCAGGTTGAGATTGGCTTCGGCGCGCTCGGCCAGGTTCTTTTGAACCGCTTCGTATTCGGCAATGGCCGCATTCCACTTGTTCTGTGCACTCTCTAAACCAATGCGACCCACGCTCAACAAATCTCGGGCTGCGGCGATGCGTACGGCCTTTACAGGATCACCCAGCAACGGCGTCAACAGTGGCGCGCGGTCCGGGGGTGGCAGGAACGCGCTGATCGCCCGAACGGCGCTTTCGCGTACTTGCGGTGCCGAGTTGCTCAAGTCCTTGGTGGCCAGTTTGATCGCTTGTCTGCTGGGATACAGCGCCAGTTCCGCCAGCAAGGTTGCCCGTTGAATTGACGGCAGGTTGCTGCGTTGCAGTTGCTCGTACAAGGTTTGTGCCGCGCCGGGCTGGCCGTTGCGGATCAACCACAGGCTTTCATCGTAGCGCGGCGCTTGCGGGCTGTTTGAGGCGTTCCACAGCTTGAACTGTGCGGTGACCTTGTTGCCGGCCTTGCCCTGATGACAGGTCAGGCAGGCGTCCGGCGTGCCGAGTTTCGCTGCGTGTTCCGGGTTAGGGATGCTGAAGCTGTGGTCATGCCGGAAGTCGTTGCCCATGTAGAACTTGCCGGGCATGTGGCAATCCACGCACTGCGAGCCTGGTTGGCCCATGGTGTGGCGGGTGTGTTCGATGGAATCGTAATTCTTCGCTTGCAGGCCCTTGCCATCAACACCTTCCACCGAGGTCCTGCCGGCAGTGTTGTGGCATTGCAGGCATACGCCGTTACCCGGCGCCTTGAGTTCGTTGCTATGGGGGTTGTGGCAATTGCTGCAACGCACACCCTTGTCGGACATTTTGCTCTGGGCGAAGGAGCCATGTTCGAATACTTCATCCTTGATCTTGCCATCCAGGGCATACAGTTCACGGGTCAGAAGACTCGGTAGGTAGTCATCCATCAGGCGATTGCCGACGGTGAAACCATCGCCCAGCGGCGCGCGGCGGGAGTGGCAGCGTGCGCAGGTTTCGATTTCGACGCTGGCATTCTTGTCCTTGAGGTCGACGGCAAACCCGGCGTGGATCAAGTCACCTTTTTTCGCCGTCCATTCCAGGTGATTGGACGCTGGGCCATGGCACGCCTGGCAGCCGACACCGAGGCTGTTCCAGTGACTGTCGAAGGTATTTTTTGCCGCATCGAAATTGCGCTTGTAACCCGTGGTGTGGCATTCGACGCACATGAAATTGGCGTTTTGGCTCGGTTTGCTCCAGTGGATCGGGTTCTTGAAGCTCACGCCCTGGCCTGGATAGAGGTGAAACCAACGGTTTTTTTCGGTATCCCAAGCCACGCCCAGAGCTTGCAAGCGACCGTCGCCAACCTCGATCAGGTATTGCTGTAGCGGCGAGATTCCAAAGGTGTAAGCGACCTGGAAGTCCGCGTTCTTGCCATCGATGCCGGGGGTGTTGACCCAGAATCCATCACCTTTGCGGGAGAAATGGGTGGTTTCTTTTTCCGCATGGAAGGTGACGTTGTTGAAGTCGCCCAGCATGGTTTCAGCATTGGCTACCTGCATCGCCAGTTGGTGATGGGAGCCTTGCCAGTCCTTGACTTGGGCGCTGTGGCAACCCTGACATTGCTGCTCATCGACCATTTTTGCCTGCGCTTTTTGCTGCACTACGGCAACAGGTTGTGGCGTGGCCGGTTGGACGACCGGCGCATAAGTCACAGGAGCAGGTTTGCTGCCGAACAGGAACCACCCGATGCCCACAACGGCCATGAGCAGAACGCCGATAGTGACGGGAAACAGATAGTTGTTAATCGTCTTCGGTTGCGAATCGATAACCGTTTTATTTTTATTTTTCGGCATTACGACTTCCATAGCCCGGATGCGTTTGTTATCAAGCGGGCGTTCAAGTTCAGTACAGCCTTGCCGGATGGCCGGAGACTGTGAAAAATCCATGTGATAGTCGGATCAATCCTATTGATCGCGATGCCGTACTCAGTTTCAACTCCTTCCCGCGATTAATCCTGAGACTTTGGATCGATCCACAAATTTCTCTAGCTCTGTCTCGCCATGGCCCTGCCCGGCCCAAGCGTAGTCCCTATGAATGTCCGATTCCACCGGCAGCGGACTCGGTCCTGATGACCGGAATTCCAACACCCCAGATCATCTTCGATTGTGGCGGCGCTAATCCCCGACTCTTCCGCCAGTTCACGCAGGGCTGCTCGATTTGGCGTCTCTCCCCTTTCAATACTGCCCTTCACCAGTTGCACCCCTGCCTGAGGATGATGGAACAAAAGGATCCTGGGGTGCTGTTCGGAAGACAGAATGACTGCGCAAGCCTTGTCGGGACGCATGGCGATTTCCTTATCGGTAGTGAAAGCCCGCCATCATACGCGTTGGGCCGTTGGCGAAACGGGGGGCGGGAGCGGCAGTCATGGAGCGACCGCATCCCTTCGCGAAAGAAAAAATCTCATCACCCGATCCAAACTTTTCGTGTCACCGGGCGTCCTTTCTTTAACGACGCCAACATGGCTTTGCACCCACAGACGGCTGGCTTCAGCCAAGGATAGCTAATGACCTTTTTTATTTTTCTCCTGGCCTGCGGTGCCGCAGCGTGCACCGGCCTTCTTTTCAAGCCGGGCCAGTGGTACGAATCGCTCGTCAAACCTGGCTTCACACCCCCCAATTGGCTGTTTCCGGTGGCCTGGTCGATTATCTATCTGCTGCTCGCCTGGGCTGGCTATCGCTTGTCCCTGATACCCGGAAGCCAAGTGGTGTTGGCTTTGTGGGCGGCGCAGATCGCACTGAATACGCTGTGGACACCGGTGTTCTTCGGCGCGCACCGCATTTTTGCCGCGATGATCATCCTGGCGCTGCTTTGGCTTGTGGTCGCGGCAATGGTGGTGATGGCGTTGCGGCTCGACCTGATCACGGGGCTTATCCTGTTCCCTTACCTTGTGTGGCTGTGCGTCGCCGCCGCGTTGAATTTTTCCATCCTGCGCAATAACCGCGGATGATCAATTACAACGCGGAGACGAAAACACCTTGGCCTGCCAGCGAACGGGACTTGGCGCACGCTCGGGATTTCAACAGGAAACTCGCCTGGTTGCCGCGCTTTCGAATCCGTAATCGCTTTACGCCTCGGGTGATTCAGGCGCTGCTACGTGCCGGCCAACTAGGCGGCGCCGCTCAATTGCTCAAGCATGGGCTCAAGGCTGAACGGAAGACGATGGGTGTCGGCGACATTTCAGTGCCCGTGCGGATCATCAGGCCCAAAGGAAAGGCAAAAGGCGTCGTGCTTGATTTCCACGGAGGTGGATGGGTTATCGGCAATGCGCAGATGAATGACGCCTTCAATGTGGCCATGGTCAATACCTGCGACGTCACAGTCGTCTCGGTCGACTACCGGCTTGCCATCTCGACGCCGATTGAAGGCCTGATGGAGGACTGCCTGTGTGCTGCCCGCTGGCTGCTGAGTGAAGACTGTGATGAGTTTGCTGACCTGCCCGTTATCGTCGTGGGCGAATCAGCCGGGGCGCACCTTGCTGCGGCGACGTTACTGGCGCTGAAACAATGGCCCCACTTGCTTCAACGGGTGAGCGGCGCGCTGCTGTATTACGGCGTTTACGATTTGACGGGAACCGCGAGTGTCCGGGCAGCGTCCGCTGAAACGCTCGTACTGGATGGTCCTGGCATGGTTGAAGCGTTTCGCATGCTCACGCCCGGTCTCAATGATCAGCAACGTCGGCAGCCTCCTTTGTCACCGCTGTATGGTGACTTTACGGACTTCCCCCCCGCGCTATTGTTTGCCGGCGAACTGGATCCCCTGAGGGACGACACGCTCGAACTCGCTGATCGATGGATGAAGTCGGCCCCCGTGGAAGTGCACGTATTGCCCTCTTCTCCCCACGGTTTCATTCACTTCCCGACGGCCATAGCAGACAGCGTGCTTGCTTACAGCCGGCAGTGGATCACGGCTCGAATGGCTCAGCAGTAATCAAAGAACATCCCGTGCACGACGTCGTGCAGGTCTTGAGTCTGTCCTCAGCCAACTTCGTCAAGGAACTCACCTTGCCGGCACTATTCGACGAACGCTTTTGATGAAAGGCCAATCGCTGCAGTAGAAAAAGTCGGGGGAGCAGCCAAGTCGCCATCACGGCACCTGCTCCAATGACCCTCGTGTTTTATCGCTTGATCCTGATGCTGTTTCTTCAAGCGGTATGCATACATCTGTGGCGAGGGGATTTATCCCCTCGCCACAGTCTTGCTCGCCTGAACCTCTTCTGAAGTAACCCTTACTCCCCCTTCGTACTCCAGCCTTGAAGTAGGCCATTCAACATTCACACCTACCCGAAATTTAGGGTTTCTCTGCCGTTGCAAAAACTTTTTTTGTCATGTCATACTACGTCGTACAACATCACCAGGACGTCAGGTCACACTCGGCGTACCTCCAAGGAAGGCGGGCATTTTCATGAGCTTTGAAAGTCAACGCGTCAAACAGATCTCTTCCTCTCCCAGCATGGTCATCTCCATGCGCGCCAAAGAGCTGGCCAGCCAAGGCCGCGACATTGTCGACATGAGCCTCGGCGAACCCGACTTCGATACCCCCGCACACATCGTCGAAGCGGCCTACCAGGCCATGCGTGATGGCCACACCCGCTACACCGCGCCGCAAGGCACCCTGGCTCTGCGCCAGGCGATTGTCAGCAAGTTCCAGCGGGAAAACGGACTGACTTATAGCGTTGATGAAATCACCGTCGGAAACGGCGCCAAGCAAGTGATCTTCAACACGTTCATGGCGACCCTGGAAGCCGGCGACGAGGTCATCATCCCTGCGCCATACTGGGTTTCCTACTCCGATATCGTCACGCTCAACGGTGGCAGCCCGCAGGTCATTCCCTGTGGTATCGACGTCGGTTTCAAGCTGACCGCCGAGGCACTGCAAGGTGCGCTGACCGGCAAAACCCGCTGGCTGATCCTCAACTCGCCCTCCAATCCCAGTGGCGCCATCTACTCCGAAGCCGAACTGCAAGCGCTGGGCAAAGTGCTGGAAGACTTCCCCAACGTCCTGGTGATGTCGGACGAGATCTACGAGCACGTGTTACTCGCTGATCAGCCCTTCGTCTCGTTTGGCAATGCCTGCCCGCAGCTGCGTGAACGAACCTTGCTGATCAATGGTGTGGCCAAGGCCTATGCCATGACCGGCTGGCGCATCGGTTACGCCGCAGGACCCAAAGCCCTGATTGCTGCGATCAGCAAGATTCAATCGCAGAGCACTTCAGGTGCCAGCGCTATTTCCCAGGAAGCGTCCCGGGCGGCCCTTCAAGGTCCACAAGATTTTGTCAGCCAGAGTGCCGCCGAATACGCCGAGCGCGGGCGCCTGCTCGTGGATGGTCTGAGTCAGTGCGAAGGCTTGCGCCTGAGCGCACCGGCCGGTGCCTTCTATGCCTTCCCCGAGTGCAGCCAGTTGCTGGGCCGCAGCACCCCGCAAGGTCGGGTGATCAATGATGACGTCGAACTGTCCGCCTATCTGCTCGATCAAGCAGGCGTGGCCGTAGTGCCGGGTCTCGCGTTCGGCTTGCCGGGGTACTTCCGGTTGTCGTTTGCCACTTCTCGCGAACAAATAAAAAAAGCCGTCGTTTCAATCAGTGAAGCGCTTGCAGCCTTGCGCTAAAGCCTTCGCCTTTCGCTGTGCCATAGCTGCCATAACAATAAATCGGAGATTCCCCATGTTCGATCAGAAGAAAAAGCTGCTTGCCCTCATCGTCGCTGCGTGCCTGAGCACCAGCGCTGCACAGGCTGACGACCTCACCGGAACACTGAAAAAAATCAAGGAGCTGGGCACCGTCACCCTGGGTTATCGCGACGCGTCGTTGCCCTTCTCCTACCTCAATGATGCCCAGCAGCCCATCGGCTACAGCATTGAACTGTGCAAAAAAATCGTCGATCAAATCAAAGTCAAAGTCGGTGAACCCAACCTCAAGACCGAGTACGTCTCGGTGGTCGCAGCCACTCGTACGCCTCTGTTGATCAACGGCACCATCGATCTGGAATGCGGCGTCACCACCAACACCGTGGAGCGCCAGAAACAAATCGGTTTCCTGCTCACCAGCTACGTGGCCAGCGCCAAATACGCAGTGAAGAAAACCGCTGGCATCAACAGCGTTGCCGATCTCAAAGGCAAATCCGTGGTGGTCATCACCGGGGGTAGCGGCGAATGGATCACCAAGAACCTCGACCGCGAAAAAGCGTTGGGCCTGAAGATCCTCAATGCCAAGGATGGCGGCGAAGCCTTCCTGATGCTGGAGACGGGGCGCGCCGTTGCCTACATCAATGACGACGTGCAGTTGATGGCAACCATCGCGCAAAGTCGCAACCCGGACGCCTATACCTTGCTGCCCGAGCCGATGTCCGCTGAACCTTATGCCATCGGCATTCGCAAAAACGATGGGCAGTTCAAGGCGTTCGCCGATGACGTTCTGCGCAACCTCTACAGCAGCGGCGAGATCAACACCCAGTATCCGAAATGGTTCCAGCAGCCGATCCCTCCGAAGAACGCGGTGATCAATCTGCCCATGAGCGAAGCACTCAAAGAAGCCATCGCGAACCCGAACGATACCGGCGTCTGATCCCGACCCGTCACTGTGCCGGGTGGACACGCCTCGATACCTGCCAATCAAGCCGTTCAAGCGAGCCTGATTGGCCGGTACTGCGAGCTGTTCCAGGCTGCGCACCCTCACCAAGGTTGGTGTTTTCATGGATTACAACTGGAATTGGGGCGTCTTCTGGGGCTCCGCGCCCGGAGAGACGTCTTCGTATCTGTATTGGCTGATCACTGGCACGAGCTGGACGCTGGCGACTACCCTCGCCGCGTTTATCCTGGCGTTCCTGATCGGTGGCTTGATCGGAACCCTGCGCACCACGACACTGCGACCCGTCGTGTGGTTGTGCAACCTGTACACCGAAGTGTTCCGCAACATCCCCCTGCTGGTGCAGATGTTCATCTGCTTCTTCGTCGTGCCCGAGCTGCTGCCGATATCGCTCGGTGACTACCTCAAGCAGGATTTGCCTTACCCCTCCTTCTTCAGTGCTGTCGTCGCCCTGACGCTGTTCACCTCGGCCAAGCTGTCCGAACTGTTCAAGGCCGGCATCGAATCGGTTGCTGAGGGCCAGCGTGGCGCGGCATTGGCGCTGGGCTTGCGGCCGACGCAGATGTACCTGCAGGTGCTGCTGCCCCAGGCCATCCGGGTGGTGTTCCCGCCGCTGACTTCCGAAGCACTGAACACCCTGAAGAACTCATCCGTGGCGCTGACCATTGGCCTGATGGAGCTGACCGCACAAGCACGCAACGTCAGCGAATACTCGTTCAATACCTTCGAAGCCTTCACTGCCGCGACCGTGATCTATGTGGTCATTTCGCTGCTGGTGACTTTCGTCATGGGTCATATCGAACGTTCACTGACCATTCGCGGCGCGACGAGGTAAGTCATGTTTGATCTAGATCCAAGTGTCATTGTCAGGGCCATGCCGGCGCTGTGGAGCGGCCTGAAATTTACCTTGCTGCTGACCCTGGTGGCGATGTCGGTGGGGATCGTCGCCGGCACCTTGCTGGCACTCATGCGCCTGTCGCACAACCGCGTCTTGCGTGGCTTTGCCTTGGGCTACGTCACCGTGATGCGCAGCATTCCGCTGGTCCTGGTGATTTTCTGGTTCTACTTCCTGATGCCCTTGCTGCTGCAAATGGCTTTCGGCACAGAACGGCCAGTGCAGATCGGCCCGGTGGTGACTGCATTCGTGACCTTCTGCATGTTCGAAGCGGCGTACTACAGCGAAATCATTCGTGGCGGTATCCAGAGCATCAACGGCGGTCAGAAACAGGCTGCAGCGGCCCTTGGCCTGCGGCCGTCGCAATCGATGATCTACGTGATTCTGCCCCAGGCGTTGCGCCGCATGGCGCCGCTATTGCTGACCCAGACCATCATCCTGTTCCAGGACACCTCGCTGGTGTACGTGCTGTCCATCGCCGATTTCACCGGTGCGGCCAGCAAGTTCGCCCAACGTGACGGGCGTCTGGTCGAGCTGTATTTGTTCGTCGCCCTCGTCTACCTGGTGATCTGCTATTTGCTGTCCAGCCTGACTAAACGCATGAAAAGAAACATAGGGAAAACAGCATGATCCAGATGAAAAACCTGAGTAAATGGTATGGCAACTTTCAGGTCCTGAAAAACTGCACCACACAACTCTCTCGCGGCGAAGTGATGGTGGTATGCGGGCCATCCGGCTCGGGTAAAAGCACCCTGATCAAGTGCGTGAACGGGCTGGAACCGGTTCAGGAAGGCGAGATATTCATCGAAGGCCAGTCCGTCACCGGCAAGGGCGTGGACTTGCCCAAACTGCGTGCGCGTGTAGGGATGGTGTTCCAGCATTTCGAACTCTTTGGGCACCTGACCATCATCGAAAATCTCAACCTTGCCCAAATGAAGGTATTGCGCCGAGACCACGTGACTGCGACGAAAAAAAGCATGATGTTGCTGGAGCGCGTAGGGCTCAAGAGCCATGCGCAAAAGTATCCGATCCAGTTGTCCGGTGGTCAGCAGCAACGAGTCGCGATCGCTCGCGCCCTTGCCATGGACCCGATCGCGATGCTGTTCGATGAGCCTACTTCGGCACTCGATCCCGAGATGGTCAATGAAGTGCTGGACGTGATGGTCGAATTGGCCCACGAGGGCATGACCATGATGTGTGTCACCCACGAAATGGGCTTCGCGCGCAAGGTCGCTGACCGCATCGTGTTCATGGATGGCGGCGAGATTATCGAAGATGTGAAGTCCGAAGAGTTCTTCGGTGCGCCTCGCACAGACCGCGCACGCAGCTTCCTGTCGAAGATCTTGCAGCATTGATCACGGGGCTTCGCTGATCGTGAAACCTCTCTGGAGGACGGTCAGCCTCCCCCGGAGGCAGTAACCAATCCAGTCTTGAGCATCGTCATTTTAGGTTGTACGATGACGTACAACAACGAGCAACACCGCTACATATTTCCGTACGCTAATAAGGATATTTCTAACAATGAACCCACAAGAACTGAAATCGATCCTCTCCTCCGGCCTGCTGTCTTTCCCGGTGACCGACTTCAATGCCCAGGGCGATTTCCACCGCGCTGGTTACGTTAAACGCCTTGAGTGGCTGGCCCCGTACGGCGCCAGCGCCCTGTTCGCTGCAGGCGGCACTGGCGAATTCTTCTCTCTGGCAGCCAGCGAATACTCGGAAATCATCAAGACCGCCGTCGACACCTGCGCAACCAGCGTGCCGATTCTGGCCGGGGTTGGCGGTTCGACCCGTCAAGCCATCGAATATGCGCAGGAAGCCGAGCGTCTGGGCGCCAAAGGCCTGTTGCTGCTGCCGCACTACCTGACCGAAGCCAGTCAGGACGGCGTTGCTGCCCACGTTGAAGCCGTGTGCAAATCGGTGAAGATCGGCGTGGTGGTCTACAACCGCAACGTCTGCCGCCTGACCGCACCATTGCTGGAACGTCTGGCCGAGCGCTGCCCGAACCTGATCGGCTACAAGGACGGCCTGGGTGATATCGAGCTGATGGTCTCAATCCGCCGTCGTCTTGGCGATCGTCTGACCTATCTGGGTGGTCTGCCAACCGCCGAAGTCTATGCAGCGGCGTATCGGGCGCTGGGCGTGCCGGTCTACTCTTCGGCGGTGTTCAACTTCATCCCGAAAACCGCGATGGACTTCTATCACGCCATCGTTCGGGAAGATCACGAAGCGGTCGGCAAGTTGATCGACGACTTCTTCCTGCCGTACCTGGACATTCGTAACCGCTGCCCGGGTTATGGCGTGAGCATCGTCAAGGCCGGCGCAAAAATCGTCGGTTACGATGCCGGACCGGTGCGCGCCCCGCTCACCGACCTGACCTCGCAAGAATACGAAATGCTTGCAGCGCTGATCGACAAGCTTGGTCCGCAATAAAAAACCGATGATTCAAAGGTGCTGAGAAGCGCCGCTTATCGAGAGGTTTAATTCACCCTGCGAAGGTCAAGCTTTCGCAGGGTGTTTTTTTTCGCCAGAGAAGAAACCGCCGACGTCGCTCGCTAAAACCTCAGCCGCGAATAAACGCCAACACATCAGCATTGATCTGATCCGCGTTGGTCGTCGGCATTCCGTGAGGAAAGCCCGGGTACGTTTTGAGCGTGGCATGCCTCAAGAGTTTGGCCGAAAGCGGCGCCGAGTCTGCAAACGGCACGATTTGATCGTCCTCGCCATGCATGACCAGAGTCGGCACCTCAATCGCTTTCAAATCTTCGGTGAAATCGGTCTCGGAAAACGCCTTGATGCAGTCGTAATGAGCCTTTGCACCGCCCATCATGCCCTGGCGCCACCAGTTGTCGATGACACCTTGCGAAACCTCGGCCCCGGGTCGATTGAAACCGTAGAACGGCCCCGCCGGCACGTCCACGTAGAACTGCGCACGACTGGCAACCAATGCCGAACGGAAACCGTCGAACACCTCCAGGGGTAAACCTCCAGGATTCTTTTCCGACTTGACCATGATGGGTGGAACCGCGCTGATCAATACGGCCTTGGCAACGCGTCCTGGTTTGGCTCGCGCGGCGTAGCGTGCTACTTCTCCGCCGCCGGTCGAGTGGCCGACATGGATCGCGCCCTTGAGGTCGAGCGCATCGGTCAACTCAATGACATCGGCGGTGTAGGTGTCCATTTCGTTGCCCTCCCACGTCTGGGTCGAGCGCCCGTGTCCGCGACGGTCATGCGCGATCACCCGGTAGCCTTTGAGCAAGAAGAACATCATCTGATTGTCCCAGTCATCCGCACTCAACGGCCAACCGTGGTGAAACACGATAGGCGTCGCGTCTTTCGGGCCCCAATCCTTGTAGAAAATCCTGGTGCCGTCTTTGGTCGTAATTGCGTTCATGGCGTGTGTCCCCTCGCGATCAGGTGGGTGTGAGGTTGCAGGTTGCTTATCAGTGCCTGCGTGAACCCGCAAAGGCTCGAAAGCGTTACCAGCAAACGTGCAAAAGGCAGTGAGCCCGACATCGTGAGGAGCGGGTCACGAGAGGGCTTGGTCAGTGTAGAAGACGCACGGAAAGCAACACCTTCAAACGATAAATGGAGATTGCCGATGAAAAACCCGAGCGGCGGTGAGACATCGCTGTATTCCTGTCCGGATTCCCGACCGCGCGACTGACTGACCCATCGGCAGGCCTACAAAGACATTTTCGGCATGACGATCTTCAAGATACTCGCGGCGTTTTTCGTGATCGGCGTCTATTACCTGACCGGAATCGTCTGACTGGATTCGTTCAGGCAACGGACAACGGCAGCCTCGGGTTGCCGTTTTTTTTCAAGCACCTGTCATTCACGGCTTTCCCGTGGGTGCAGAATGCGCTTCTCCAGCCGCAGCGCATGCACATGGTCTTCGTAGTAGTCGGGTACGACAGCAAAGCGCCTGTAGCCATTACGCTCATAAAGAGAGAGGGCGACTGGATTGTCGGGGCGGACTTCCAGCCGCAGGCAGGCGCAATCATGTGCGTGCGCACTCTCTTCCGCCTGATCCAAAAGCTGTTTTCCCAGGCCCAGGCCACGACTGTGGCTGGCGATAGCGATCGAATACAGACGCGCCAGGGAAGTGCCGCGACGAAACAAGACCAGGCAGTAACCCATCAATTGACCCCCGGCCTGAGCGACGATCAGGCTGGCGTGGGCTCGACTGATCATCCACCGAAAACTGCGCGCCGTCAGTCGATCATAAGTAAAACACTGTTCTTCCAGCACCAGCAGGGACTTCAGATCATGGGGTGTAGCCTTGCGAAATAACAGGTTCATATGACCGCCGTAAAAGTTGCGTAACGAAACGAGACTTCCTGAAAATTTCATGCTTAATAGATAAGGACTTGTTCTCCAACGGACCTTCTCTTATGTCAGCGGCACAGGGTTACTTGCGCAAAGTATCAGAACAAAATCGGATAACAGCAATATCAAAACCAACTTATTTATCGGGTGAACCTAGAAGAACCAGCCAAGTCGTTATTATTGTCGAACGAAAAGAAGACTGGGCTTCCTACTTCCCTTCAGAAGACGTGATGAGTGCCCAGGAGTACCTCGAGCAACCCCCTGAAAGCGAGGTTGGCAAGCGTGTTCAGGTGATTAATCTGTGCCGCAGCTACAAGTATCTCGGGCATGGTTATTACTGTTCACTGTTGGCGGAAGCCCGTGGCCACAAAGTTATTCCATCGGTACGAACAATCAGTGAGCTGACCCGAAAGTCATTGTACGGCCTGGCTTTGGATGACCTGGACAAAGCGCTGGACAAAGCACTCAATAACCACCTTTATAGCAATACCGAAGGATTCACACTGACACTCTACTTCGGCAAAACCAACCTGGAACCCTTGCAAGAACTGGCGCGACAACTGTTCGAAACATTCCCGTGCCCAATCCTCTTGATTGAATTCCGTAAAAGCACCAGTTGGCGCATCGAGGGAATAAGATCCGGCGTATTGCACAAATTACGCGAAGACCAGGAAGATCATTTCGCCAACTCGCTGGACAGTTTCAGTCGCAAGATCTGGCGAATGCCACGTTCACCCCGCGTGGCCCGCTATGACCTGGCCATCTTGCATGACCCGCAAGAAGCGCTGCCGCCTTCCAATGCCAAGGCACTCGAGAGTTTTATCCGGGTCGGCAAAACCCTGGGTATCGATGTCGATCTGATCGAAAAGAAGGACTATTCACGCATCGCCGAATACGACGCCCTGCTGATTCGAGAAACCACTAGCGTGGGTAACCATACCTACCGCTTCGCCAAGAAAGCCGAAAGTGAAGGGTTGGTGGTGATGGACGATCCCGCTTCAATCCTGCGCTGTACCAATAAGGTGTACCTGACCGATCTGCTTAAAAGCCACCAACTGGGCATGCCAGCCACCGAGATTCTCTACAAGGAACGACCGGAAGAATTCGAGCGGGTCGGTGAACGCCTGGGCTTTCCCTTGGTGCTGAAGATTCCCGATGGGTGTTTTTCCCGTGGCGTAATCAAGGTCGAAAGCCAGCAAGCTTTGCTGGAAGCCACCTCCGAGCTATTCGAACATTCGGTGCTGTTGCTGGCTCAGGAGTTCTTTTACACCGAATACGATTGGCGCATCGGCGTGCTCAACCGCAAGCCGATTTTCGCCTGCCAGTACTTCATGTCCAAAGGTCACTGGCAGATCTACAACCACAAAGCCAAGGGCCAGGACATCAACGGTGAATGCCGGACCCTCGCGGTCCACGAGGCACCGCGAGCGGTGGTCGAACTGGCGGTGAAGACCGCCAACCTCATTGGTGATGGTTTGTACGGCGTCGACCTCAAGCAGTCCGGCGAAAAGGTGGTGGTGATCGAGGTCAACGACAACCCGAACATGGACGCCGGCACCGAGGACGCTTACTTGCAGGACGATTTGTATTCATTGGTGCTGGAAGAATTCGTCCGGCGCCTGGAACTCAAGCGCCGCGGCCAGGCCTGGTGAGCGCTTGAATCGAAACCCGTCCTGCAACACGCAGACTTCCCCGGCCAACAACACCAGAGGCCAGATGTGATCAAGCCTTTTCAGCTCGCCAATGGGGCGTTGGTACCGGTTGTACACCTCAATGCCGAGGTCATGTTGTTCAGCAATCCCGACGCTGCAGAACGGGATCTGCTGCGCAGCGATTTCAAACTGGACGATCACGCGCTGGCTTCGGCACTGGACCCGGACGAGGTCTCACGCATCGAGTTCCACCCGGACAATCTGTTCCTGATCTGGAAGCGTCCGGAAAGTTACTCGGGTGCGCAAAGCCTGACGTTTGAGGTGTCGTCGTTCGGCCTGCTGTTCTCCAAAACACGCCTGCTGGTCATTGCAACCGACGATTCCCAGCTGAGCGGATTGGGCGTGCGGCATCCGTTGTACACCCCGCTGGACGTGTTGCTGGACATGCTGTTCAACAACCTCCACCACTACCTGGGTCACCTCAAGGTGATCAAGTTGGTGGCTCGAGAACTGCAGCAGAAGTTCAACACATCAATGGAGAATCGGCATCTGATCCAGATGTTCAACCTCAGCGAAAGCCTGATCTATTACATCAACGCGATTCACAGCAATGGCGCTGTCCTGACCCGGTTGCGCAACCACGCAGAAAAAGAGCACTTCAGCGCCGAGGCGATCGCGTTGATCGACGATCTGATCATCGAGAACACCCAGTGCAACAAACAGGCGGAGATCTACTCCAGGGTGTTTGCCGGCCTGATCGATGCGCGGGGCAATTTGATGAACAACACCATGAACAACCTGCTGCGCAAACTGACGCTGATCAATGTGGTCTTCCTGCCGCTCAACCTGATCGCCAGCATCGGCGGAATGTCCGAGTTCAGCATGATGACCTCGGCCGTTCCGTGGTGGGTGGCGTATCCGCTTTTTCTCACAGGAATGGGAGTTACCGGGGGCCTGATGGTCATCGCGCTCAAGCGTCTGACCCGTGGTTCATCCAGCATCAACGGCCCCCATTGAACGCCTGCGCTGCCTCAGCTTGCTTCAGGCGCTCCTGAGCCAAAACGCGAGCAGGCGCTAAAACCGAAAAGCCACCCCGGTCGTCACGTTAAACGCATCACCCGGGTAGAAGTTCGCCGAGTCCTGCCCCCTGGCGTCGTAGGCCGTATTCGCCGCCGTGGCATAGCGCTCGTTGGTCAGGTTACGGGCGTCCAGAAACACTTCCCACTTTTTACTCGGGGCTTCATAGCCCACTTTCGCGCCCCAGATCGTGTAGGACGGCGCGCTGAGGGTGTTGGCAAAATCGACGTAATAGCTGGAAGCAGCGCGCGCATTGAGCTGCGCGTAGAAGCCAGCGGTTTGCCGATATTGAAGCTCGGCCTGATAGACCTCGCGCGGCAAGCTTGGCAGCTCGTTGCCGCCGAACGTGTCGTCGTCGCGATAGTGGAAATCGTTGAAGGTATACGCCTGGCGCAACGTCACCGCGTCGCCATTCTCACCTTCCCAAAGCTGCGCATTCAGCCCCGCTTCGATCCCTTGGTGAATGGTCCCGCTGCCGTTGGACGTGGCCACCAGTTGATCTTGCGTGGCCGTCGCCTGACGCACCACGATCGACAGCAGCTCCTTCTGAATCCACGATCGGTAAACCGTCAGGCTGCCATCGAAAATACCGTGCCCGCCGCGAATGCCGAACTCGACCGTGTTGCCTTTCTGCGGCCGCACATCGCGGATATAAGGCGTCCCGGTGCTTCCCAATTGCCAGGTCACCGGCGGATCGATTGAGCGACTGGCGTTGCCGAACACTTCAAATTCCGGGGTCAGCTGGTAACGCAGGCCGATGCGCGGCGCGATGTCGTGCTCGTTGTACTCGACCCCGTTGGGAAACGCCGTGGTGTTGGTGCCCGTGGTGTATTCGATCTCCGCCTTGCGCTTGATATCGATAAACGACAGGCCGGTGGACAGCCAGGTACGTTCGCCGAATTGCAGCTCGTTGCCCAAAGAGAACACGGTATCGCGCGAACCCGTGTAGTTGGTTTCCTGCAGCTTGGTGTCGGTGCCCTTGGCGTGAGATTTCACATCCGCCAGGTACGCGCGGGTATTGCTGAAGGTCACGCTGCTGTCGCTGGGCAATCCGAGGAATCTGTCGCCGGTACGCAGGTAGCGCAGGGTCAGGTTGATGTCCTTGGATCGCCAATCCTGGGGCGTCGCGGAGTACCGCCAGCCGTTGTACAAGGGGTAGTCGTTATAGCCCAGGCCGACTTCCAGCTTCGCATTGTCGTCGAAGGTATAGGTGGTCTTGCTGCCCAGCAGGGTTGATCCGTCTTTTTGTCGACCGGTCGGGACGTTGTTGCTCTTGGGGTCATGGTTGATCTGGTACTTGGTCAGGGTGTTGCCCTGGGTGAGCGTCTCTTCGCGGTAGCGCACGAAGAATCGCGTCTCCAGCTTGGGGTTGAACACATGCCCGAAGTTGGCCACGATGCCCTGCCCTTCGTTGGGCGTGTTGTCCTGATAACCGTCCCGCTCGTTGTGCAAAATACTGACGTAGTAATCGCTGTTATCGACCACCCCGCCCGTACTCAATTGCTGCTTGCGATAGCCGAAACTGCCGACTTCGAAACGCGCGTAATTGCCCGGATCGGTGCGACCGGTCTTGCTGACAAAGTTGATGGCGCCGCCCAGTGACAACGCTGAATAGTTGAAGGCGTTAGCGCCGTACAGCACTTCGGTGTGATCCACCGATGCCATGTCGAGCATATCCTCTTGCGTACCGCCCGGCCCTGTCAGCGGCAGCCCGTCAAACAGGAATTTGATCCCCAGCACGTAGCCTTGATAGAACGTATTGAGCCCCGAGCCGCGGATCGAAATCTTGTTGGCGCCGGACCCACTGGTGGCCTGGGCAAACACCCCAGGTTGCAAGGCCAGCACGTCCTCGGCATTGGCCGCCCGGCCGCGTTCGATTTCCCGGTTGTCCACCACAGCGGTCTGCCCCGCCACTTTCTCCAGCTGCCGTTGCACTTTCTGAACCTCGGTGGCCTGGGCTCCGGTGACCACCACCGTGGCCAATGTCGGGTCCTGACCTGAAGGCTGCGCTTGAGCCGTTGCGCAAGTGCCATGAACCAGCATCATCAGAATGCCCAGGCTGGATGCCGTCTTGAACGGGTCCAGCCCCAGAGCGCGTGCTTCAAACTTCTGCCACATCGTTTCGATACTCCTGGCCTGATTAATGGTTGGAGCATCTATGTGTATAGTCGCGCTCTCACCTCGGCTTTTGCAGGGTTCGTGCCAGCAGAAAACGCAGTAAAAACAGGTAAATACGGACATCTATCGCGGTGCAGCGGTACACATTGCTGAAGGGCTGTTTCGCTTACAACACTTCACGTCGTTACGGCGTCCATTTACGCAACCAAAGCCGCCGCCCCATCAAATCACACCACCGCTTCATCGAACGCGGCACTGAACTGACGACTCCACAGGCGTGAATATTGTCCCCCCTGGCGCAGCAGTTCCTCATGGCTGCCATCCTCGATCACCCGGCCGTTATCGAACACCAGAATGCGGTCCAGATGGGCGACAGTCGACAGCCGATGTGCGACCACGACCACCGTCTTGTCTTCCATGATTTCGTCTAGTTTGTCTTGAATGAAGCGCTCTGTGATCGAGTCCAGGCTTGAGGTGGCCTCGTCCATGACCAGGATCGGCGCGTTCTTCAGGAGCACCCGTGCGATAGCAATCCGTTGCCGCTGCCCACCCGACAACTTCACACCGCGCTCCCCCACCAGCGACTCATAGCCGTCTTCCATGCTGTCGATGAACTCGCTGGCACCCGCGCGATGGATCGCATCGGCCACCTCATCCATCGAAGCATCCAGGCGCCCGTAATGAATGTTCTCGCGAATGCTGCGGTGGAACAGGCCAGGCTCTTGCGGGATCAGGCCGATCTGCTGGTGCAGCGAATGCTGCGTCGCATCGCGCACATCCACGCCGTCAATCAGCACCGCCCCCTGTTGCACGTCATACAAGCGCAGCAGCAGATTGAGCAGGGTCGATTTGCCTGACCCCGAGGAGCCCACCAGCCCGACTTTCTGTCCCGCCGGAATCACGATATTCAGGCGGCTGAAAATCGGCTGGTCAGACCCGTAGCTGAAGCCAACGTCGCGAAACTCGATATCGCCACGCTTGACCTGCAAGGCTGACGCCCCGGGCCGGTCAATCACTTCGTGCGGACGAATCAGCGTGCGCACGCCGTTGGCAATGTTCCCGGTCGCCTCGAAGAATTCCAGAAAACGCCGGGACAGGTTCCCCACGTCGCTGATGATCAACAGCGAAAGGCTGGTCGACATGACAAACGCGGCGATGTCGATGCGCTGCGTGCGCCACAGGTACAGCGCCACCAGCAACAGCCCCAGTTTGAGGACCACGCCACAACCGGTTTGAAACCAGCGGATCTTCTCCATGTACCCCAGCGAGCGATACGCCGCAGCCACTTCCTTGTCCAGGAACGTGCCCAGATAGCTGTGCTCGAACGCATGACGGGCAAACAAGCGGATGTTGGCGAGGTTGGACACGGCGTCGACGACTTTTCCCGAGCTGGTGCTGCGCGCTGCCGAGTATTGCTGGGCCAGAGGATGGCTGCGGCGCGCCAGCAGATAACACACGGCAATGAACAGCAGCGACCAACCCGCCATGAACATCGCCAGAAACGGCGAGGCCGTCCACAGCAACACCGTGGCCAGGCTCAGCGTGACCAGCAGCGGGATGAGATCGAACAGCAGGATGCTCAGTGTCTGATTGACCCCGAGCGCAATCTCGGACACCCGGTGCGCCAGGGCGCCGGCAAATTCGTTGCTGATGAACCGATGCGAATGCTGCTGCAGATAGGCGAACACCACATGGGTGACTGTACGCCGCTGCAACGGCAAGACGTGAATGTGGCAACCCGCGGCAGCTCGGGTGAATAACACTTCCAGCACCAGCAAAGCGCCGAACAGGGTCAAGGGCCACTGCAGCACCTCGAACGCGCGCTCGGCATCCAGCCCGTTGCTGACCGTGCGGGTGATCTGGCCCAGCCCCCACGGAATGAGGATGGTGCACACCACTGCAGCGATCTGCAGCAGCAGGATCGCCACGTACCAGCCTTTGAAGTTGCCGATAAAAAAACGCACGAACGCACCCGGCGTGGCCGGCAGATGCTGGACTTTCCAGTTGTGCAACCGGCGGTCACGGGGCGTGAAAGGTGAAAAAGACGAGGTCATGACGGATGGCATTCCTGAATAACGCCTGTGGCCGCGCAGCTTTCAGGCAAAAGAGGCACGCGAGGTGCCCGGTTCAATAGCTAAAAACAACGAATCAGCCGGAACGCCCGGCGTACACAGCCGAACCCGCCGAGGGCGAAAGCCGGCGAAACACCAGGCCCGACAAGGCACACACCACCCCACCGAACACCATGACCAGCGCCACATCGCTCTGCTCGAGACTGGCATGCCCGCGCAGGGACATGATCAGGCTCAGCAACGCAGCAGCGATGCCCACTGACAAACTCATCGTCAGCTGGATGGTCATCGCCGACAGGCTGCTGGCCCGACTGGACTGTTCCGGCGGCACATCGGCATAGGTCAAGGCGCCCAGGGTGCTGAACTGCAGCGAACGGATGATGCCGCTACCGAACAACACCAGCACGACGATCCAGTAAGGGGTGGACACTTCGAACATTCCGCAAGCAATGATCGTCAGCCCCGTCAGCACTGCGTTGCCGATCAGCGTGCGCCTGAAGCCGAACCGGCTGACGATTCGCACTGCCAGCAGCTTCATCAGGAAAGCGCCTGCCCCGCCCGCAAAACTCAACAGGCCGGCTTCCAGCGGATTCAGGCCAAAGCACAGCTGAAACAGCAGCACCAACAGAAAAGGCTGTGACGCACTGCCGATTCGCATCAGGTTGCCGCCCCAGAAACTCACCCCGAAGGTCGGGATCCGCAGCAAGGAGAAATCAATCAGCGGATGCGCCGAACGCCGGGCATGCCTGACGTACAACCAGGCACTCAATACCCCCAACGCAATCAGCAGCAGCGCCCACTGCCGCGCCAGCAAGCCGTGACCGAATGCCTCGAAACCAAACACCAGACCGCCGAGGCCGACCGCGCTGAGCAAAAGGCCGGGGACGTCCAGTGGCCGCCCACGCGAACCGGGGTAATCGGGGATGTAGCGCACCACCAGCGCGATGCCCAACAGGCCGATCGGCACATTGATCAGGAAGATCCAGTGCCACGACAACAGGGTCACCAGCAAACCGCCCAACGGCGGCCCTAAAACAGGCCCGATCAGCGCCGGAATCGTCAGGTAGGACATCGCGCGCAGCAGGTTCTCCCGCGCCGACCAGCGCAACAGAATCACCTGCCCCACCGGCACCATCATGGCCCCGGCCGCCCCTTGCGCCATGCGCGCCAGCGACAGTTGCAACAGCGAGCCCGAACAGGCGCAGGCCACCGATGCGAGGGTGAACAGCACGATCGCACTGACGAACACGCGCCGAGGCCCGAAGCGATCCGCCGCCCAACCACTGACCGGGACGAACAGCGCCACCGCCAGCAAATACAGCGACACCACCAGGTTCATGCGCACGCTGGGCTCACCGAAATCCCGGGCCATCTGCGGCAACGCCGTGAGCACCGCCGTGGCGTCGATCAGTTCCATGAACAGCGCACAGCCGATGATCATCGGCACCCGGCGCAGGCTGGTGCCGGCCACCGGGTCGACAGGTCGAAGGGCGACCCGGTCAAGCGTTTCGATGCGTTCAGTCGCGCCCATGAAGCCCTCGGGTCATCCGCCTGATATAGGCGCCCATACGACGCACAGTCCGGCCCATGCTCAAAACAATCCTGATGTCGGTGGTGGCGTTCCTTTGAGTTGCCAGGCACCCACGGCGGCCGCTTTCCAGTGCCGAGGATTGTGGTTGGCCACGGTGCGCGCGTTGCGCCAGTGACGGTCCAGGTTATGTGCGCGACCCGTTGTAGAGGCGCCGCCCACGTCAAATACCAGCTCTGCCGCCTTGAGCGCAGACTCGGCCGCGATGTATTGCGCCTGCGCGACATCGACCGCCGCCTGATCCACCGCCTGCGGATCGAGGTCGGCTGCCCAGGCCCGGTCGATGGCTTCGGCAGCCCGCAACACCACCGCTTCCGCCGTGAACGCACGTGCCGAAATATCGCCGACACTGAGTTCTACATAAGGGTCGTCAACCGACCGCGTCGCCGTACTGTGCTTGATCGGGCGCGCATGATCATTGGCAAACGCGACCGCATCGTTCAACGCATTGCGTGCGATACCCGCCTGGACGGCCGCTAGGAACACCTGAAGAAACGGCGTGACGATGGTGCGTTTGCCCTCCTCCACGGTGCGCGTGCGAATCTCGTCGGCCTTCACCACCACGTCATGCAAATGGGTGGTCCCGCTGGCGGTCAGACGCTGGCCCATCGCGTCGAAATCGTCGAGCAATTCCAGCCCCTTGCGATCACGGGGAAGAATGAACGACACCGGTTGCTCGTTCTCGTCCAGGGCGACGGCGCTGACCCAGTCTGCGTACAACGATCCGGTGCTGTAGTACTTGCTGCCGGTGGCGCGGTAGTGATCGCCGTCACGCACGATCCGCGCGCTGATCGAACCGTTTGCACCGCCCACTTCCCACCCGGCATTCCCGACCACGGCGCCCTGCAGATAACGCTCGAACCAGCGCTCACGTTCGCCCTCCGCCCCGTCGGCCCGGGACGCCAGCAGCCCTTCGATAAAACCGAAACCTGGGCGCAGCGCCTGGGCCACATTGGAGTCGGCCGAGGCGATTCGAATCAACAACGCAATCGCATCCTTGACTGAGCCCCCGGCGCCGCCGAAGCGAGTCGGGATCCGCACGGTGAACAATCCCGCCAGGGCGATCTGCGCCACGGCCTCATAAGGCAATTGCCGATCACGCTCACGTTGCGCCGCGCCTACGGCGATCTGCGGCAACAAACGGTCGGCACGGGCATTGAGTTCTTCCACCGAAGCAACCGGTGTCTTGGGTACAGCAGTCAACGTAGTCATGGCAGTTCCTTGCTCAAGGTTCGAACTTAAATGGCGATTTTCCAAAGCCGGGATTCATCAAACAGCCACGCCGCGTCTTCCGGTTCCAGCGGCGGCACGACCAGGGTTGTCTCGGCGCTCGGCAAACGCGGCACCGCCCCCAGCAGTCGACGGGTGTACTCGTGCTGCGGGTTTTCAAAGAGCGTCTCGACCGCGGCGCTTTCAACGACCCTGCCGTGACGCATCACCAGCACGTCGTCGCTGACATGGCGGATAACTCCCAGGTCGTGCGAGATGAACAGATACGCCAGCCCCAGGGTCGCTTGCAGATCGGCCAGCAGGTCCAGCACCTGGGCTTGAACCGACACGTCCAGCGCCGAGACCGGCTCGTCACAGATAATGACTTTCGGACTACTCGCGATGGCCCGGGCGATGGCGACGCGCTGACGCTGTCCGCCCGACAGCTGCAATGGCCGTCGAACCGCCAGCTCTTTGGGCAGACGCACTTGATCCAACAGTTGCGCGATGCGTGCGGGCTGTTGGTCTGGCGTGATGCCGGCGACGTCCAGCGCATCGGCGAGAATCTGCCCGACGCTCCAGCGCGGGTCGAACGAACTGAGAGGGTCCTGATAGATCACGCTGATGTCGCGTCGGTACAGCCGCCGGTGCTTTTCCTGCACGCGTGCGTGACCGGTGCCTGACCAGGGCTGATCGAGAAACTGCACCTGGCCGGCGTCCGGTTCCAGCAGGCCAAGGACGATGCGCGCCACCGTGGTTTTGCCCGATCCCGATTCGCCGACGATCCCCAGCGTGCGCCCCGCCCGCAGCTCAAAACTGACGTCATCCACCACCTGACGCGATTGCTGATCGGGGCCGACGTAACGTTTGCCCAGCTGCGTTGCCTTCAGTACCACCGGCGAATCCGCACCCGGTCGTGGTGGCGCGGCAACGGTGTTGCGCTCCGGCGACAAGCGCGTGCCCCGGGCATGCTCGGCGGGCACGGCATCAAGCAACGCTCGGGTGTACGGATGGCGCGGATGACGCAATACCTGGTCCATCGGCCCTTGCTCGACCACTTCGCCGTGACGCAGCACCAGCACCTCATCGGCCAGTTGCGCGACCACGGCCAGGTCGTGGCTGATGATCAGCAACGAGTCACCCCGTGCCTTGATTTCCTGCAGCACCTGCAGAATTTGCGCCTGCACCGTGGCATCCAGGGCCGTGGTTGGCTCGTCCGCGATGACCAGGCCGGGGCTCAGCGCCAGCGCACTGGCGATCAGCGCGCGTTGGCGCAGGCCTCCAGACAATTGGTCGGGACGTTGGCGGGCCCGTAACCGAGGCTCGGGCACGCCGACTTTTTCCAGCAGTTCGATGACCCGCTCCGGGCGGCTGCGACGGTCACCCCAGTCGTGGGTCTGGAGCACTTCGAGGATTTCCTTGCCCACCGGGCGCAACGGGTCGAGCGACACCAGCGCGTCCTGCAACACAAAACCGATGCCCTTGCCGCGCAAGCCGCGCCACCCGCGTTCGGACAAACTGAGCAAATCCTGCCCGCCGTAACTGAGGGTGCGCGCGGTCACCCGCGCTCCGGCGCCTGCCAGGCCGATCAGGCTACGGGCAGTGACGCTCTTGCCGGAACCGGACTCGCCCACCAGCGCCAGGGTCTTGCCCGGCGCGAGGGTGAACGACAGGTTGCGCACCACCGACTGGCCTGCGAATTCGATGGACAGTCCTTCGACGATCAACTGTTTATCGCTCATGCGAGACGGCCCTCCAGGCGTTGTTGCAGGTAACGGCCAGCGACCGTGGTCGACAGCGTGGTCAGGACGATGAACAGCCCCGGGAAAAACGTCAGCCACCAGGCGTTGGCAATGAAATCACGCCCCATCGACAGCATCGTCCCCCACTCCGGCGCTGGCGGCCGGGCACCCAGCCCCAGAAAGCTCAAGGCCGAAGCCCAGACGATGGCCTGGCCGACGCCCATGGTCAGCGTGACAATCAGCGGGCGCATGGCGTTAGGCAGAAGCTGGCGGGTAATGATCCGCAGCGGCGGATGGCCGAGGGCTTTTGCCGACTCGATATAGCCGGCGTTGCGCACCGCCAGCACCTGGCCGCGCACCATCCGCGCGTAGCCAGGCGCACCACCCAACCCGGTGGCGACAATCAATGGACCGATGCCGCTGCCAAACACCGCGACGAACAACAGCGCGAGAATCAGGCTTGGGAACGCGAAGAGAATTTCCAGCAACCAGCCAACGCCTCGGTCCAGGTAAGCGCCCCCCAGGCCGCCGAGCAGTCCCAGAACAATCGCAATGGACATCGCCAAGGCTGTGGCGGCCAGGCCGATGAACAGCGATTGGCGCGTGCCGTAGATCACCCGGGAAAAGATGTCGCGCCCGGACTGATCAGTGCCGAACCAATGCGCCCAGCCGGGTGGATGAAAAGCGTCGTGCGGCACGATCGCCAACGGATCGCTGTGGGCGAAGAGTTGCGGCAACACTGCTGCGATGATCAGAAACCCAAGAAAGCTGACGGCCAGTAAAGGACCAAAGCGCCACTTGCGCGGTGTGCGTTGAACCCGGATGCCGGGCAGCGGTGTGTCGAGGAGGAGTTCACTCATGCCGCATGCTCCTGTTGTCGTGGGTCGACCCAGAGGTACAGCAGATCGACGAGGATGTTGGCCAGCACATACCCGGCGGCGACCACCAGGCTGATGCCGATGGTCAGCGGCAGGTCCTGTGCCTGCACCGCCTGGTACAACTGACGGCCAAGCCCTTTGCGGGAAAAGATCACTTCGATCACCACGGCACCACTGATGAGGGCGCCAATCGCCCAGCCGGACAACGAGATGCCGGGCAACACGGCGTGGCGCAGCGCGTGCTTGAAACGCACCGCCGTGTCACTGAGTCCACGGGTGCGGGCGGTCAACACAAAGGGTTGATCCAGGGTCAGCTCGAGGGACTCACGGGTGACCTGTGCGATGAATCCGGCCAACGGGATCGCCAACGCCACCGACGGCAACACCAAAGTGCGCCAACCGTCACTGCCGGCGGGCGGGAACAGCCGCAGGCCGAAAGCGAACACCGCCAGCAGCAAGATCCCGAGCCAGAAATGCGGGAGTGCCGCCGACAGGGTTTCCGCCAGCGAAGCCAGGCTCGACACCCAACGCCGACCGCCCGCCGTCAGCACGGTCAGCGCCAGCACCAGTATCCAGGCCAGCACCAGCGAGGTTAGGGTCAGCTCCAGGGTGGGCCAGGACTGTTCCGCGAGCACGCGGGTCACCGGCAGGTGCTGGGAATAGGAAACCCCCAGGTCACCCTGAACCAGACGGCCCAGGTACAGCGCGTACTGAACCGCCAAAGGTTTGTCCAAACCGTATTCACGGGTGGCCTCGGCGATGGTTTCGGCTGTCGGGTTGCCACTCGGCCCGCCGAGAATGGCCAGCACCGGATCACCCGGCATCAGGCGCAGGGCGAAAAACGTCAGTGTCGCCACCGCCCACAACACCAGTACGCCACCCAGCAAACGCCACAGCGCGCGTCGTCCCAACCGGGCGAGACGCTCGCGCCGTGGGTTGGGAAGTTCGTTGACCAACGATTCACTCGTCATTTGTTCACCCATGCGTCATAGAGGTACGTCACTGCCAGAGAAGGTTCCAGGCGCACGCCTTGAGTGGTCTTGTAGATACCCAGTCGCGAACTCTGCGGGTAGGTGGTCAATTGCAGGTACTGACTCGAAGCCAGCTGTTGCGCCTGGTAATACAGCGCCCGGCGTTGCTCGGCGTCCTGAGTAGTCAAGGCACCCTGGACGAACCCTTCGAACGTGGGATCGGTGTAGCCGGCGGTGTTCTGGTGATACCCGCCGACGCCCGCGGGACTGATGAAATCAGCGCCGAAGATGATCCGCAGCACGTCGGCGGTGTTGGTGTTCCAGTAGCCCAGCCGGATGTCGTAATCCCAGTCGGCCTGACGCTTGGTGCTCTGCACGTCGCTCATTTGCTCGACGATCAACTCAAAACCGGCTTGACGCGTGGTCGCCTGCACCTGTTCCCAGAGGGTGTATTCAGAGGGCGGCGTGCGATTGCCCATGATCACGTGAACCTGCAATCGCTTGCCGTCCCGGGTCCGGTAACCTTCGGCATCGCGTGTGGCCCAGCCCGCTTCATCCAACAGCCGCGCGGCTCTGGCGGGTTGGTAATCCTGGGCGCTCTGGAAGTCCGGGCTGTAGAAACGTGTGGCTGAACTGAGCGGCCCACCTGCCCGCGGGAACTCATTGAAGTACACGCTTTTCAACGCGCCCTCAACATCCGCGCTGCGCACAAAGGCTTCGCGCACTTTCAGGTCATTGAACGGCGCTCGAGTGATGTTCAGTGTGCCATTGGTGGGGTTGCCCGGACGCTGGGCGATGATCAACGCGAGGTCCGGATTGCGTCGGGCAGCTTCGTGGGATTCCGGCGGCAAGGCCTCAATCACATCCACTTCGCCGGCCTGCAGCGACGCAAAACGCACCGACGGTTCTTGAATGAATTTCCAGACAATACGGTCCAGCCAGGCCGGCCCTTGATGTTTGGCCGTGGGCGGCGCCCAGTTGTAATCCGAGTTGCGCACCAGTTCTACCTGGCTCTGACGATCCCAACGCACGACTTTGAACGGACCGCTGCCCACCGGACTTTCACAGTTCACGTCACGAGAGCGCGTCAACGCGGTGGGCGATTGAATCCCGAGAAATCCTTGTGCCAGCACTTCCAGAAACGCGGCATACGGTGTCGCCAGGTGCACCACGGCGGTGGTGTCATCCAGCACGTCGGTGCTGCGGTACTGGCGAATGTAGCCACCGGCCGTGCTGGACTGGGTTTTCGGGTTGGCCATGTGATCCAGATTGGCCTTGACCGCGGCAGCATTGAACGGCGTGCCGTCGGTGAAGCGCACGTCATTGCGCAAATGGAAGGTGTACGCCAGACCATCGGCGGACACCTCCCAGCGCTCGGCCAGCCAAGGACCGATACGGCCCTCCTCGTCCATGGAAACCAGCGAATCGAGGTACTGCTGCGCTACGAAAACCTGCGGCATGTCGCCGCCCACATGCGGATCAAGGCACGTGGGCTCGCGGTCAGTGGCGTACACCAACGTCCCGCCGCTGGCCGGCTGATCGCTGCGAGCCACCGTGGACTCGCCCTGACCGCAGCCAATCAACAGACTGCACATCGCAGCGATACCCACAATGGGCGTGTGCTTGAACAGCGACCTGGGTCGGCTGCCGTAAAGTCGCAAATAAGGGGCAAGTGCTCGCATGGGTCCTGATGCCTATAGTCCGGGAACAGGGCTATTGCACAAGGCATGCCGGTTTTTTGCAGCAGCGAACAAGGGGGTTTGAGTGGAGGATGGGGCAGTGCGCGGCATCAGAAAGAACAATGTGTGCGGCGAGTGTTGGTGAGGCAACAGTTGGCTGAGCGAGGCCCGTGCGGCATTCAGACGATGACGGCCCGACAGCCAATCCTTCCTTGCAGATGCGCCCGATCAAACTGTAGGAGCGAGCCTGCTCGCGATGGCGCCATACCAGGCAACATTGATGCTGAATGTCAGACCGCCATCGCGGGCAAGCCCGCTCCCACAGGGATTTGTGTCGCGCCCGGAATGGCAGACACCGCCAATACCTGTGGGAGCGGGCTTGCCCGCGATGAGGCCATACCAGGCGACATTGATGGTGAATATCAGACGGTTATAGCCGCAAAACGCAATGGCAACGCCGGTTGCCCAAGCGCCGCGGGATCGCGGAAGCGGGCGCCGAAATGGTCGGCCGGCAAACGCGCTTGACCTGCCCCGAACAATCGCTCTCGCAAGGTTTCCCCGTCGTTGTAACGCTCACGAAAACGACCACGGCGACGCAATTCAGGAATCACCAACTCGATAAAATCCCGGGCCGTTTCAAACGACAGGTACTGACGCAGATTGATCCCGTCAATGCCATCCACATCCAGCCATTTCTCGATTTCATCGGCCACCACACTCGGCGTCCCCGCGACAAAAAAACGCTCCTGATTGAACCCCGAAAACTGCGCCAACACCGCGCCCACCGTCGACGCCGGGTTGTAGCGTTGCAAACTTTGCCAGCCCTTGACCTGGCGGCTGACCAAGTCACTGATCAGCCACTCACGGGGATAAGCTGTCAGATCGATCGCCGGCTCACACAGTTCATTTCAAACAGGTTGACGTGCAGTTGCTTGGCACCATCCATACTCCTTTTCAAACCAGACCCTCAGATCGCCAACTGCAGAAAGAACGCGGGCGGCGTGTAATCGGTTTCGAGTGTCGGAATCGCATCGATCAATGCCCGTGTGTAGGCATGCGCCGGCCGGTCGAACACCGCGCGCACCGTGCCGGATTCCACCACCACGCCATCCTTCATGACCAACACGCGATCACTCACGTGATTGATCACCCCCAGGTCATGGGAAATGAACAGGCAGGCCAGGCCGAGACGACGCTTGAGGTCGTCGAGCAGTTCGAGAATCTGCGCTTGCACCGACACATCCAGCGCCGACACTGGCTCATCACAGATCAGGATTTGCGGCTGGGACGCCAACGCCCGGGCAATGGCGATGCGTTGTCGCTGCCCACCGGAGAGTTCAATCGGCCGGCGCGACAGCACACTGGCGTCGAGTCGCACCAGGTCGAGCAATTCGAGCGCCCGGCTGCGCCAATCGCGGCGCGTCAACCCCGCCACCGCCAACGCTTCGAACAACACCCGTTGCACCGTGTAGCGCGGATCGAAGGAATTGAGCGGGTCCTGGAACACCACCTGCACCGCGCGCCGCGTCTGACGCTTTTGCGCGGTGTCCATCGTCGACCAGCGCTGCCCGGTGATCCAGACATCGCCGACATCGGCGGTTTCCAGCCCAAGAATCAATCGGGTCAACGTGGTCTTCCCGGAGCCTGATTCACCGACGATGCCCAGGGTTTCACCGCGACGAAGCTGCAACGACACCTCGTTCAGGACGGTACGACTAAGGTGGTCCGGGCCGACGTAAGATTTCGACAGCCCGCGCGCCTCCAGCAACACCTCGCCCACCGGCTCCGGCTCGGTTTCGACCGCGTTGAGCAGCCTGTGCGCCGGTTGAAAATGCACGGCCCTGGCAGCCCGCAGCAGCGACTGGGTGTACGGATGACGCGGGTCCTGCAGCACCTGCTCGGTCGTGCCCTGCTCAACGATGACCCCATGACGCATCACCGCCACACGGTCCGCCAGGCGCGACACCACGGACAGGTCGTGACTGACCATCAACAGCGCGTTGTCCTCACCGCGCAAGCTTTCCAGCAAGGCGATGACCTGTGCCTGCACCGTCGCGTCCAGTGCCGTGGTGGGTTCATCGGCAATAATCAACCGTGGGTTACAGGCGATGGCGGACGCGATCAACGCCCGTTGCCGCAAGCCACCGGACAACTGCCACGGGTATTGGCTAGCCCGCAGTTCCGGCTCGGGCACGCCGACATTGCGCAGCAACTCCAGTACGCGCAAACGCCGGGCTTCAAGGCCCAACGGCGTGTGCAACTGCAATGGCTCTTCGATTTCGGCACCGACGCGGCGCAACGGATCCAGCGCACCCAGCGCGTCCTGCATGACAAATCCGATGCTCGCGCCACGCAGCCGCTGCCATTGCCGCTCATTGAGTTGACGCAGGTCGATGCCTTGAAACGCCAGTTTGACCGCCTGCACCTGCGCACCCCGGCCGGTAAGCCCGGCGAGAGTCCGCGCGGTCACGCTTTTGCCCGACCCCGACTCCCCCACCAGCGCCAGGCATTCGCCGCGATGCACCTGCACACTGACGCCGTGCAGCACCGGTTCGGCCGCGCCGAAACGCACCGTCAAATCACGGATATCAACCAACGGACCCAGGGTCTGAATATTCGCATTCATAGAGGTTTTCCTTCGCTGCGACGCAGCAGTTCGCGGCCAATGGCGCTGATGGAGACGACGGTGAGGGTGATGACCAGCGCCGGCCAGGCGACCAGCCACGGAGCGTTGGCCAGGAAGCTGCGACCGATGGCCATCATCCCGCCCCACTCCGGCGCGGGAGGCGGCGCACCGAACCCCAGGAAACTCAGGGCCGCACCAGCCGTAATAGTGCCGCCGATGCCGATGGTGGCGAGGATCAGCACAGGCTTGAACGCATTCGGCAGGATGTGCCGCAGCACCACCGCTAGATGGGATTGCCCCAGTGTGACCGCCGCTTCGACATAACCGGCGTTACGCACATTGAGGGTTTGCGCACGCACCAGTCGTGCATAACGGGGAACACCGGCAATGCCCACGGCGAGAATCAAATTCGCAGTGCCCTGACCGAAGAACGTGATGATGACCAGCGCCAGCAACAGGTCGGGAAACGCCAGCAGCACATCAATGGCACGCATCAGCGCGGCGTCCAGCCAACGCGGTCCAAGGCCCGACAACAAGCCCAGCAAAGCGCCCCAGGCCAGGCCCAGCGCTGTTGCGGCCAGGCCCATGAACAACGACGAGCGCACGCCGTGGATCAAACGGCTGAGCACGTCCCGACCATTTTCATCGGTGCCCAGCCAGTGAACGCTGCCGGGCGGCTGAAAGGCCAATCGCGCCGACGCATCGAGCGGGTCATACGGAGCGAGCGCCGCTGGAAAAGCTGCCGCCAGCAGCAACAGTGCCACGAACACCCCGGCCAGTAACAAACCGGGTCGCAACCGTCCCAGGCCGGCAAGACGCAACGGACGTTGCCCCCCGACGCCCATCACCGGCCCTGTCATCACCGTTCCAATTGTCTGCGCCATTCACCGCTCCTTTTTTTCGAACCCGATCATTCCCCGCGCGTCATGTCACGGCGCAGGATTGGGAATGCGTTGGTGGATGGCCGCGACCTGCGCCTGAATCTTTTCGCTGAGGGTGACGTCCAGCGCACCGAGGTTGTCGCGCAATTGCGCAAGGCTTGTCTGGCCGGTCAGGGCACTGGCAACGAATGGCTTGCTGATGACGTAGGCCAGTGCCAATTGCGCCGGGCTGATGTTGTGCTGTTGCGCAACTTCTACGTAACCGGCGATAGCTTCCTGAGCCGACCCGCTGTCGTAGCGATTGAACGTGCGATAGACCGCCGAAAGCCGTGAACCCTCAGGACGCGCGCCCCCCAGGTACTTGCCGGTCAGCGCACCAAACGCCAGGGGCGAGTACGCCAGCAGCCCGACGTTCTCGCGGTGGCTGAACTCCGAGAGGCCGCCCTCGTACAGGCGATTCAGCAGACTGTAAGGGTTCTGCACGCTGACAATCCGTGGCAGACCGAGGCGCTCGCTCTGCTTGATGAACTCGGCCACGCCCCACGGTGTTTCGTTGGACACGCCAATGTGGCGGACCTTGCCGGCCTTGACTTGCTCGGCCAGCACCGACAGCGTTTCCTCGATGGCGACGCTGTCAGCGTCATCGAGATAAGGGTATTCACGCTGACCGAAGAAGTTGGTTTTTCGGTCCGGCCAGTGCAGTTGATAGAGGTCCAGGTAATCGGTATTCAAACGCTTGAGGCTGCCGTCCAGCGCCTCGACGATGTTGCGGCGATCATGCCGGCTGAGACCGTCGCGAATATGCTGCTGACCCGCAGGATCGCGGGCCGGGCCAGCGATTTTGCTCGCCAGGACAATACGCTCACGACCACCGCTGGCGGCCAGCCAACTGCCGATGTAACGCTCAGTGGTGCGCCAGGTTTCGGCCCGGGTCGGCGTGGGATACATCTCGGCGGTGTCGATGAAATTGATGCCTTCGGCCAGGGCCAGATCGATTTGTTGATGCGCATCGCTTTCACTGTTCTGGTGGCCCCAGGTCATGGTGCCCAGACCCAGCACACTGATTTCGATATCACTGTTGCCCAATTGGCGGTAACGCATGGTTCATCCTTTCATTGAATTGTTGAAGACGCCGGGGTTCAGGTCCGCAGCGCGTATTGATTGGTCGGAAACGGCAAGCCGAGGTGCTCGCGCAACGTGCTGCCGGTGTACTCATGACGGAACAGTCCGCGTTTTTGCAGCAACGGCACGACCTCGTCGACAAAGATCTCGACGCCGGAGGGGAACATGTCCGGCATGATGTTGAAGCCGTCTGCGGCATGCGCCAGGTACCAGTGCGACAAGGTGTCGGCGACCTGTTCCGGCGTGCCCACCAGCAACCGGTGACCCACCAGGATGCGCCGCGAAAGCTGGCGAATACTGAGGTTTTCCCGACGGGCGAGATTGAGTTGCGCCTCAAGGAAACCCTGGGAGCCGCGTTCGAAATCAGCCACCGGACCGATACGGTCCCAAGGCAATGGCGCGTCCGGGTCGAGCTCCTTGGCAGCGATGCCGATCCGGCCTGCCACCTGCTCCAGCAAGCCGTGTTCACCGTGCCACGCGTTGAGTGCATCGAAGCGTGCATGGGCCTCGGCTTCGGTGCTGCCGATCACGGTCGACAGGCCGGGCATGATTTTCAGGTGCTCGGGATTGCGCCCCCAGCCCAGGGCCCGCTCCTTCATTTCGCCGTAGAACAGTTGCCCGTCCTCCAGAGTGGTCTGGGTGGTAAAAATCGCATCGGCGTAACGTGAGCCCAAGGCTTTGCCGCCCTCCGACGACCCGGCCTGTACCAGCACCGGCCGGCCCTGGGGTGAGCGCGGTACATTCAACGGGCCTTTGACGGAAAAGTGCTGCCCGACGAAGTCGATGGTGTGGACTTTTTTTGGGTCGGCAAAGCGTCCGGCACGGGCATCGCCGATGATCGCGTCGTCCTCCCAGCTGTCCCATAACTTGACGGTGACGTCGATGAATTCGTCTGCGCGGGCATAGCGGTCCACGTGTAACGGCGCGCCGGCAAGGCCGAAGTTCTGCGCGGCGGCATCACCCGCGTTGGTCACTACGTTCCACGCCACGCGACCACCGCTGATGTAGTCCAGCGAGGCAAAGCGGCGGGCGATGTTGTACGGATCGTTGTAGGTGCTGGAGGCTGTGGCGATGACTCCGATGCGCTGGGTGGCCAGCGCCACGGCGGTCAGCAACACGGTGGGTTCCAGGCGTCCGCCCGGCTGACTGGCAACGTCGCCTGCCAACGCCGGGCCATCGGCGAGGAAAATCGCATCCAGGCAGCCGCGTTCGGAAATCCGCGCGATGTTGCGGTAGTACTCCACGTCCAGATACGCGTTGGCCGGCACTTCGGCCGCACGCCAGGCGCCGGAGTGCGCGCCAAAGCCCAGGATGTTCATGCCCAGGCTCATTTGTCCGTCACGGGTATTGCTCGATGGCTTGCTCATACGGCACTCGCTTCGTCACGCGCGCCGCTGCCCTGCTTCTCGGCGTCGGCCGCTTGCAGTTGGCGCCAGGCGGCGTTGGGGCTGATGTTGTTGAGGTAGTAATTGCCCAGGGCGCGCTCGCGGTAGATCACCGGGTTGTGCGAGGCCAGCGTGCGCGCATTGCGCCAATGGCGATCAAAGCGTCGTGCCTCGCTGGTAGCGGAAGCGCCGCCCACTTCAAACAGCAAGGTCGTGGCCTCCAGCACTTGCTCAAGCACGATCTGTTGCGCCTGATACGCACGAATTTCCGCCTCGGTGTACTGCTGTTCGGTGGCAGTACCGCCCTGCTCCGCTTCATGGACGTCCTGCAGCACCTGAGCCACCGCCAACACCTGGGTGCGCGCGGCATAGGCCAGGCTGGACAGGCGCCCGATGACACGCTGCACCAGCGGATCATCCTTGGGGCTGGATTGCCCCGGTACGCCAAACGCCCGCGTGCGCCCTTGCACGAATTCGGTGGCATCACGCAGCACCGCATTGGCAATGCCGGCCAACGTCGCCAGATGGAACAGCTGATAGAAGGCCGTCAGGTAGGATTCGGCGCGCAGCTCGTCCTTCTTGAAGCGACGGACGATATGCTGCGCCGGCACCTTCACCGCCTTGAAGCGCGTGGTGCCGCTGCCCGTGAGGCGCTGGCCAAAACCGTCCCAGTCATCCTCGACCGTCACGCCCGGTGCATCGGTGGGCACGGCGACGCTGACAAAGTCATCCCCGTCCAGTGCCACGGCGGCGATCCAGTTGGCGTACAGCGTGCCGGTGCAGTAGTACTTCTCGCCATCCAGCTGCCAGCCGGCCTCACCCTTTTGAGACTCGACCGCGCTGAGCGTGACCGAGTTGCGTGTGGTGTCGCTGCGCTCGGCCATGGCCGCGCCCCAGAGCTGACCATCGACCACTTTGCCCAGCCAGTAATCCTGCGAATCGGCGTCGCGGCTGGACAGCCGGCCTTCGACGAAGCCGAAGTGCGCACGGACGATCTGCGGCAGGTTCGAATCGGCTTCGCCCAAGGCAATCAACAACCGAAACAACTGCGGCAGACTGGCGCCCAGACCACCTTGGGAGGCGGGAACCCGCAACGCCCCGAACCCCGCTTCGCGCAGCCAGGTCACCGCATCATGCGCCAACTCGCGTTGCTGCTCGCGAGCGACAGCGGTGTCGGCGATGCGGGCAAATACCTCGGCAAAACGCTGGTTCAGGTCTTCATCGGTCACAGCAGGTGAAATCGCAGCACTCATGATTTTTCCTTTTTCATAGACACTCACGCTTGATCCGCCCGAGGGTCGATCCAGCGGTTGATCAAATCGACAGTCAGGTTCACCACCACGTAAACAGCGGCGGCGAGCAAGGTCACGCCCAACACCATGGGCACGTCTTTGTTGCTGGTGGCGTCAAGCATCAGGCGGCCAATGCCCTGGCGTGCGAACAGCAGTTCGATGACCACTGCGCCACCCAGCAGGCTGGCAAAAATGAACCCGGCCAGCGTCACCAAAGGCACCAGTGCATGACGCAGGGCATGGCGCAGGCGCACGGCGGTTTCGGACAGCCCACGGGCACGGGCCATGGCGATAAAGGGCTGTTCCAGGGTGTCTTCCAGGGACTGGCGCAACAGTTGGGTGAGCACCGCCGCCACCGGCAATGCCAGCGCAACCGACGGCAATATCAACGAGCGCCAGCCCACGGACCCGGACGGCGGCAACCAGTGCCAATGGAACGAAAACACCAGCAGCAGCAAGAGGCCGATCACGAACGACGGTGCGGACGAAATCACCAGTTCGCTGCCTGACGCGAACGAGCGAACCCAGCGCGAACGGTTGGCGGTGAGGATCGCGCAGACCAGCGCCAGCACCACCGCCAACAACGCGGCGCTGACGGACAGTTGCAGGGTCGCGCCGATCTGTTCGCCGATCGCTTGGGACACTGGAATGCGCAAGCGATAGGACTCGCCCAGGTCGGCGTGAGCCAGGCGCAGCAAGTATTGGCCGTATTGCACGATCAATGGCTGATCGAGTCCGTACTCGGCACGCACCCTGGCCAGCAACTCCGGCGTCGGCAAGGCATCCGGGCCACCGAGGATCGCCAGCGCGGTGTCGCCGCCACTGAAGTTCACCGCCAGAAACGTCAGGGTGGCGGCCCCCCACAACACACCAATGCCCGCCAACAGACGCCAGGCAATACGTTTGAGCAGGTTCATGGTTGCCC
This sequence comes from Pseudomonas sp. p50(2008), assembly GCF_015351605.1. Classification (NCBI taxonomy): domain Bacteria; kingdom Pseudomonadati; phylum Pseudomonadota; class Gammaproteobacteria; order Pseudomonadales; family Pseudomonadaceae; genus Pseudomonas; species Pseudomonas sp. p50(2008). Next base: position 84,730 of record NZ_JACMYF010000013.1, on the reverse strand, counting down.
CCGGTCCAGCCAGACGCTGGTGAAAAACGGAACGTTGTGGGACGTGTCGAAAATCACGCCTTTGACCTGACGCCCATACGCGGTCAGCACCTGGCTTTCGACCGAAGGCACCGCTGGCACCGTTTCAACCAGACGCTGTTGCGCCTTGCTGTAAAGCGCCTGCAGTTCCACTGGATCGCGAGAGCGACGCGCAGCGCTGAGGACGCGATCCAGTTCATCGTCGCGAAAACGCCCGGCGTTCTGGCCGATCAGTTTCGCCGTGCTGATTGACTGGCTGTGGTAGAGCACGAACAAACCATCAGGCGTGTTGGTGTGCCAGTAACCCGCCGCCACGGCCTGAAACTTGCCGGCATAGCGCCGCTCCGTGACGCGGGTCAGGGGCAGCATTTCAATGGGCATGTCGAAGCCGACTTTTTTCAGGTCGGCCTGTATGGCCACCGACACGCTGGCGGGAAAGGCCGGATTGTCATAGGTCAGCAAGGTCGCCTTGAGACGCTGACCGTCTTTGGTCCTGTACCCCTGCGTATCGCGCCCGGTCCAGCCCGCGTCGTCGAGCAAGGCATTGGCGGCGCTGACGTCATACGCCAGGGCGTCGTTGTTGGGTTGATAGAAGCGCGTGTTGGCGGCAAGGAAATCGGCCTTGCTCAGGAACTCGCCGAAACCGGAAATCCAGGCCAGGCCTTCGCGATCAATTGCCCGGGCCACCGCGCGACGTATCCGCACGTCATCAAAGGGGGGCTGCTCGACGTTGAACGTCATGCTGCGACTCGGGTTGCCTTTGCGAATACGGCTGCGCATCACCAGTTCAGGGTTGGCGCGAATTGCAGCCGCGTTCTGCGCCGGCGCGTCCAGCGCGAAATCCGATTGCCCGGATTCCAGCGCGGTGAAGCGGATCATCGCTTCGGGGACGTAACTGAGTTCGATGCGGTCCAGGTAGGCCTCACCGACGTGGCGCGTGACTGCCGGCGCCCAGTGATAGCCGGGGCGTTTCACAAAGACTGCGCCCTGATCCCGGGTGTAGCTCTGGAGCAGGAACGGGCCGCTGCCAACCGGGTGTTCGGCGATGGTTTTCGGCGCTTCACGGATCTGCTTCGGCGAGATCATCCCTAGCCAGGACTGCGCCAGCACATCCAGAAACGGTGTATAGGGCTCACGCAGGTGAGCTTCGAAGGTGTATTCGTCGACGACCTTGCCGTCCAGGTAAGGCACGATGTACGCCGCCGCCAATGGCGACTTGGTCGCCGGATCACGCATGTGTTCCAGGTTGGTTTGCAGCGCCGCGGCGTTGAATTTTTCGCCGTCGCTGAACGTCACGTCATCGCGCAGGTGAAACGTGTAGGTCTTGCCGTCTTCGGAGATCTCCCAGGAACGCGCCAGCCACGGGCTGATGTTGCCTTGCTCGTCCTGATACACCAGGCAGTCGAACAGGATTCGGCCCAGCCACTGAATGTTGCCGTTGGACAAGGCGTGGATGTCGAAACTGCCGGCGTCCGAGGCTGCCGAGACTTTCAGGGTTCCACCGCTGCGACCCGGTGACGGCTCGTGAAAACCCACCGCCGGGTAGGAAATGATTCCATTGTTCACGGTCCCGTCAGCCTGCGGCGCGCCCGGCTGGGGAGCCGCTGAGGGCGAGCAGGCGTTTATCGCTAGGGATAAAACGATAAGGCCCGAGAGTTTGAAGACTGTTCTCAATGACGCGTCCTTAATAGAGTTCAGCAAATACCAGGAGTTGGAAGTGCCTATGCACTGAACATGCCATGGGCTACTACGCGTCGATATTGAGTATTAGTAGCCGGTTACTGCAAAGGTGGTTACTTGCGCGAGGCCTTTTGTTCCGTGGTGTTTATTCGATTTAATACTCGAATCGCCCGGGCCTTTATTAATGACAAACACTTATATCGATATGCATTTATTGCCAGTCAGCAACTGCCGGTAATTTCGCAATCTGTCCATTCACTGTTGCGCCAGAAACAGCTGACAGCCTTGTAGGAGCACAGCTTGCTGGCGATGAGGCCGCATCAGTCAACATCGAAATCGAATGGCGGTCCGCCATCGCCAGCAAGCTGTGCTCCTACAGCGATGCGCAGGGAATCGCCAACTGTTGCCACACCAACAGCGGTTCAAATAAAAGATCACTTCGCAGCAACGTTACTTCTGCACTGCGAGCCATTAAACAGCGAACTCCAATTAACAACCCCATTGGCACAGTTACTGCTTAGAGCCAATCAAGCATGACTATACGAATAGAAAGCTCAGACGAATTTATCTATTCATTGGGGATTAAGCGTGATGCGTTCAGTATTCCGGGGAGCGTTACAAAAGTTACCGCAGGCCATCCGACAGGCCACCCGATTGACAACAGTAGGACTCGGTTCTGCGTTGTTGCTCTCAGGTGTCGTACGTGCGGATGACACATCAACCACAACAACCGGTTCATCGAAATCGGTCGAGCCACAGCTTCAGACGGTCACGGTAAAGGGGCAGCAGATCACACCGGTCGAGGCCGCTAAAAGTCAGCTGGATGAAGTACCGGGCGGCACCAGCATTGTCGACAGCGAGCAAGTGTCCAAAGGACGGACCGCGACGCTGCAAGACACCCTCGCCTATCAGCCAGGTGTGTTCGTGCAATCCACCGGCGGCAATGACGCGGCGAAGATTTCCATTCGCGGCTCGGGTGCCAACACGTCGCCGGGTTACTTCCGCGAGGGCATCAAATTCCTGTTCAACGGTTTGCCCATCACCGGTCCCGGCGGCACGCCTTACGAGTTTCTGAACGGCTCCGGGGTGAACTACACCGAGATCCTGCGCGGTGCCAACGCCTTTCAGTACGGGGCCTTGAGCCTGGGCGGGGCGATCAATTTCGTCAACCAGACCGGCTACACCGCGCCGGGGCTGCGCCTGCGCGCTGAAGCTGGCAGCTATGGCTACAACAAACAAAGCGTCAGTTTTGGTGGCGTCGAGGGTGCCTTCGACTACTACGTCAACGCCGACAATTACCGCAGCGATGGATTCCGCGACTACAGCCTCTCGAAAAGCCAAGGGGTGGTCGCCAATTTCGGCTACAAGTTCAGCCCCAAACTGGAAACCCAGCTGATGCTGCGTTACCGCGACGAATACCACAACGACCCAAGCGCCACCACGCTGGATCAGGTCAAGCACCACAGCGATCGTGCCAGTGCGACCGCCGCTTCCAGCGGTGCCGGCAGCCGGCGTCCGGGCAGCGTCTGGGCGGGCAGCAAGACCACCTACACCTTCGATGATGACGCCACCTTGTCGGTGGGTTTGTCCTACTACGAGTACGCTCACAACAACAGCCCGAACAGCCCCAGCAACCCGAGCTATTGGGACTGGCATGACCTCAGCGCCGTGATCAATTACGACCGCACGGATCAATGGTTCGGCCATGAAAGCCGCTCGAGTCTGGCCTTCACTTCAACCGAGCATTTGAAGGGTGAAGTGAATTCCACGTTTGCCAACAAACAGACGCGCAAGTTCGTGGACTATGGCTCCTCGTTCGACCACGTGTTCTCGCTGGGCAACGACCTGGAACTGGTGGATGACCTGTGGCTGACCACCGGCCTGTCGGCCATCAACGTCCGTCGTCACGCCAATGTGAAGGAATCGCTGGTGCCCAACACCACCGCGTTCCCCACCGATGTGACCTTCGACAACTGGAGCCTGGCGCCACGCATCGGCGTGCGTTACCAGTTCAATCCGAACCTGCAGGTGTTTGCCAACGTCAGCCGTTCGGTGGATCCACCGGCGTCCTGGGAGTATTCGGGTTCCGGTCCGACCGCGCCGTACGTGCGTCCGCTGGTAGAACAGAAAGCCAACACGGTGGAAATCGGTATCAAGGGCTCCGAAGGCATTTTCGATGGCAGCCTGGCGCTCTATCGCTCGTGGGTTAAGAACGAATTGCTGAACGTTCAACTGATCCCCGCTACCTCGACCGCCGCGGCGGTGACCGGCGCCTTCAACGCGACGCCAACGATCCACCAGGGCATCGAAGCCGGGTTGAACACGCGTTTGTGGGAAAGCGACAGCGGCGAGCAGGTCACATGGCGCCAGGTGTACACCTACAACGATTTCTACTACCGTCACGACCCGACCTTTGGTAACAATCAACTGCCGGGCATCCCCAAACATGTGTATCAGGGTGAAGTTCAGTACGAGCATCCGACAGGCTTCTACACCGGTGTGAACGTGCAGTCCGCGTCCCGCACCGCGGTGGATTACGCCAACAGTTTCTACGCGCCCTCCTACACTATTTTTGGCGCGAACGTGGGTTACGAGACCCCTAACAAGGACTGGAAGGTGTCCCTTGATCTGAAGAACCTGGCGAACAAAAAATACGTCACGGCGGTCCAACCGCTGTACGACGCCAAAGGCCAGGACACTGCGGCGTTGTATCCGGGTGACGGGATTGGTGCGTATGTGGCGGTAGAAATGCGTTATTGAATTGCAGCCCGGTGACGGCTATTCGAGCTGTCGATGACCATTGAAATACAGGCAGCCTGACCTGGCGCAGGCTGCCCTTTTGACCCACATCGGAGATTCATCGAGAGAGGCAAGACGTGACGCAGAACATCTATGACACCCCCGAATTTTTTGAGGGTTACAGCCAACTGCCCCGTTCGGTTGAAGGACTCGCCGGCGCGCCTGAATGGCCGAGCTTGCGTGAGCTATTACCGCAAATGGCCGGGCAAAAAGTCGTGGACCTCGGATGCGGCTACGGCTGGTTCAGTTACTGGGCCGCCGAACAGGGCGCTGCCAGCGTGACCGGCCTGGACGTCTCGCAGAAGATGCTGGAGCGTGCCGAAACCCGGCATCATCACCCACGTATCACTTACCGTAAGGCTGACCTTGAACACCTTGAACTTGAGCCCTCCAGCCTGACCCTAGCCTACAGTTCGCTGACCTTCCACTACATCACTGACCTGGCGGCACTGCTGCGCACGGTGTATGAAGCACTGGTGCCGGGGGGAAAACTGGTGTTCTCGATCGAGCACCCGATCTTCATGGCCTCACTGCACCCCGACTGGATTGTCGACGAACAAAAAGGCAAAACATGGCCCGTGGACCACTACCAGGTCGAGGGCCCGCGCTCGACCAACTGGCTGAGCGACAATGTGATCAAGCAGCACCGCACGCTGGGAACACTGTTGAATCTGTTGATCGACGCGGGATTCAGGCTCGACCACATCAACGAGTGGGGACCGTCAGCCGAGGACCTCGTTGCCCGTCCCGCCCTGGCCGATGAGGTGCATCGCCCCATGATGTTGATCGTCGCCGCCAGTCGATAAGCGCCACCTAGAGGCTCCGAAGGCAATCTGGCATCGACTGGATCCAATCGCCCGACATCGACGAAGTAACCTGCTACCCTCAGGGAATGGATGATCTTGATATAGGGGAATGTATGAGCGACATACCTAAGCATGGTTGGACATGGGCCTACCGAAAGCTTCGTGGCCTGCACTGCTCTCGCCTCACTGCTTTCTATCGAGCCACCTTGTATTCAGTGCGCGGCGACACGGGAACGCTCACCAGTGCGGATAACTGGCAGAAAATACGCTTGCGGCGTTGATTGAACGGCGCAGACACAACTCACCCATACGACAAAGCCCTGACATTTCAGGGCTTTGTGGTTTCAGGATTTGAGTGTCGATACCGTTCGTCCGCTGGCCCGCACCTATGGCCCGCGCATCCTTCCAATGTTGTGTTAACCACTCGCAAGGAAAATTCAACATGATGAACAGAAAAATTGCGGTACTTACGCTTGCAGGCATCATGTCGGCCTGCTCGCTTCACGCCTTTGCGGCGGGCGAAACGACCACTGGAACGCCCTCTGCGGATGGTACCAGCCAGACCCGTGATCCAGCGCCCAAAGCCACCAATGCAGACCCGGACGCCGCTTCCCTGCCACAAGGCGCGGATGGCGGCACTACCGACAGCGGCCCTACACCTGCCGGTTCGAAAGCCGGTGGTGCTGACAAGGCGGGTGGCGGGAGCAGCAGCGGTGGCAGTGGCGGTAGCTGATACGCCTTTTACTGGATACACACACAACTGTAGGAGTGAGCCTGCTCGCGATGAGGCCATAACATCCAACATCTTATTGGCTGTTATATCGTCATCGCGAGCAGGCTCACTCCTACACGGGTAGCGTTAAGGCTGGTTTCGCATCAACAACACTTAGGCCCCGCTTTACTCCCGTACCTCGCCTCCTGGCGTTCCCGGAAGAACATCTCGTAATCCATCACCGGCTTGTCCGGGTGTTTGCTCTGCATATGCTCGACGTAGTTATCGTAGTCAGGCATCCCCACCATCAAGCGCGCAGCCTGCCCCAGGTATTTACCGAGGCGGCTCAAGTCATTGAACATGTGCCCTCCTCACTCAAGCCTCTGGCAGCGCCTGAAACGGTGCTTCTTTATCCGTGCGCTCTTTCGTACCCCAGGCGGCAATACCTACTTTCAGTGCAAAGAACAAGATGCTGAACACCACGAGCAGGAACAGCGCCGTCAGCGTCGCGTTGGTGTAGGCGTTCCAGATCACGTGCTGCATCTGGTTGATGTCCTTGGCCGGAGCCAGGATCTGACCATTGGCCAGCGCATCGCTGTACTTCTTGGCCAATGCCAGGAAACCAATCGCCGGGTTCGCGTCGAACAGCTTGATGAAACCGGCCGTGGTGGTGCAGATCAGCAGCCAGACGGCGGGCAGCATGGTCACCCAGACGTAGCGTTGACGTTTCATTTTGATCAGCACGACCGTCGCCAGCATCAGCGCGATACCCGCCAGCATCTGGTTGGAGATACCAAACAGCGGCCACAAGGTGTTGATGCCGCCCAATGGGTCGATTACGCCTTGATACAGCAGGTAGCCCCACATCGCCACGCAACCGGCGGTGGCGATCAGGTTGGCGGTCCAGGATTCGGTGCGTTTCAGCGCCGGCACAAACGAGCCGAGCAAGTCCTGCAGCATGAAGCGCCCGGCACGGGTACCGGCGTCCACCGCTGTCAAAATAAACAACGCTTCAAACAAGATCGCGAAGTGGTACCAGAACGCCATGGTGTTTTCACCTGGCAGCAACTGGTGCAGGATTTGCGCGATACCCACAGCCAGGGTCGGCGCACCACCGGCACGGGCCAGAATGGTGGTTTCACCGATATCGCGGGCCACCGCTTCCAGCGCGTCCGGCGTGATCGCAAAGCCCCAGCTGCTGACCGTCTGCGCAACCGTCACCGCATCGGAACCGACGATCGCCGCCGGGCTGTTCATGGCGAAGTACACACCCGGCTCGATCACCGAAGCGGCAACCATCGCCATGATCGCCACGAAGGATTCCATCAGCATGCCGCCGTAACCGATGTAACGGGCATGCCCTTCGCTGGCCAGCAACTTCGGCGTAGTGCCGGAAGCGATCAGCGCATGGAAACCCGACACCGCACCGCAGGCGATGGTGATAAACAGGAACGGAAACAGACCGCCTTTCCACACCGGGCCGGTGCCGTCGATGAACTGGGTCAGGGCTGGCATTTTCAGGTCTGGCATGGTCACCAGGATGCCGATCGCCAGGGCCATGATGGTGCCGATTTTCAGGAAGGTCGACAGGTAGTCACGGGGGGCCAGGATCAGCCACACCGGCAGCACCGCTGCGACAAACCCGTAACCAATCAGCATCCAGGTGATCTGGATCCCGGTGAAGGTAAACGCCTTGGCCCACACCGGATCAGCAGCAATCTGCCCGCCCAGCCAGATCGAACCCAGCAGCAGCAACACGCCCACCACCGAGATCTCGCCAATGCGGCCCGGGCGGATGTAGCGCATGTAGATGCCCATGAACATCGCGATCGGCACGGTCGCCATTACGGTGAACATGCCCCACGGGCTTTCGGCCAGGGCCTTGACCACGATCAGCGCCAGCACCGCGAGGATGATGATCATGATCAGGAAGCAGCCGAACAAGGCGATGGTGCCGGGAATGCGGCCCATTTCCTCACGCACCATGTCGCCCAAGGAGCGACCGTTGCGGCGGGTGGACAGGAACAGCACCATGAAGTCCTGAACCGCACCGGCCAGCACCACGCCGGCGATCAGCCATAGCGTACCGGGCAGATAGCCCATTTGCGCCGCCAACACCGGACCGACCAAAGGCCCCGCGCCAGCGATGGCCGCGAAATGATGACCGAAGAGGACGTGCTTGTTGGTCGGTACGAAGTCCAGACCATCGTTGTTGAGCACAGCGGGCGTGGCCCGATTGGGGTCGAGCTGCATCACCTTGTTGGCGATGAACAGGCTGTAATAGCGATAAGCGACGAGGTAGATAGCGACTGCTGCGACTACGATCCACAGGGCGTTGATGGCTTCGCCACGGCGCAAGGCCACGACACTCAGCGCGAACGCTCCAAGGACAGCCACGGCAAACCAGGCGAGGTGTTTAGCCAGACGGGGCATTGTGTGTCTCCTGCCGACAGCTCGTGGCCGCGGCGGTAATTTTTATAATTGTGTCCGCTGTGCGGAGCTGGCCCAATATCCCCGCATGCCGTCCACAAATAAATCCGCAGAACTACGTACAACCGGCCTACGTAGTTCTACGTAGATACCCCCATTTACAGGCCCAAACACAAAGCCTAAATGGGAGCCATAATGCTTTTCTCTGTAAGAGAGCTTCAGGCAAGCACAGTACTGTGCTTGCCTCTTCTTAAGTGAACAGTATTACCGTGGGAGCCGGGCTTGCCCGCGATGACAATCTTTCGTTCGACAATGATGCCAGCTGATCCACCGCTATCGTGGGCAAGCTTTGCTTCTACGGGGATTAGCCACAAGTCATTCCGTCCAGCAGCGCTACAGAACCCGCGTATCTTTGGCATATGATGCCGGGCCCTCGCTTTCCCCCTCGGCCCGGACAGGAGCCCAGATGCAGCTCAAACACAAAATCGTCGCGCTCGGCATCCTGCCGCTGGTCCTGGCCATCGCGGTCATCTGTGCGCTGGTGATTTCCCTGAACCGCCAACTCGGCGACCAGCAGGCGCAGCTCATCGAAGACAGCATCCTGGCGAGCAAGCGCGCAGAGCTCAAAAACTACGTGGAAATGGCGCAAAGCCTCATCGCCCCGCTCTACGACGACGGCCACGGCGACGCTCACGCGCAGCAACAAGTGCTGGAAGAACTGCGCAAACTCAGCTTCGGCATCAACGGCTACTTCTTCGTCTACGACCGCGAGGGCCGCAGCCTGATGCACGCGCGCCAGTCGGAACTGGTCGGCCAATACCTGTGGGACATGAAAGACCCGCACGGCCTGCCGGTGATCCAGGCCTTGCTGAAAAGCGCCGAATCCGGCGAAGGTTTCCAGCGATACGCCTGGAACAAACCCTCATCCGGACAAGTCACCGACAAGCTCGCGTACGTGGTGATGCTCGACCGTTGGGGCTGGATGCTCGGCACCGGCATCTACCTGGAAGACGTCGAACGTGCCACCCAGCAAGCCCGAGACGAAGTCGCCCAAGGCATCCGCAAAACCATGCTGGCCATCGCCGCCGTAGCCCTCGTCGCGGTGCTGTTCGTCTTCGCCAGCGGCATGACACTCAACGTCAGCGAACACCGACTGGCCGACAAAAAACTCCAGCGCCTGACCCAACGCATCGTCAGCCTGCAAGAAGAAGAGCGCTCCAGAGTGTCCCGCGAGTTGCACGACGGCATCAGCCAGGTGCTGGTCTCGATCAAATTCCAGTTCGAGCTGGCCAGCCATGTGTTGGAGAACGGTCAGGACAAAGGCCTGAGCATCCTGCGAGAAGCCACCGAACGCCTCGGCGATGCCATTGGCGAAGTCCGCAGCCTGTCCCACGACCTGCGTTCGTCCCTGCTCGACACCCTCGGCCTGCCCGCCGCCATCGGCCAGCTCGCCGCCGAATTCGAGCAACGCAGCGGCCTGAAAGTGACCTACAACGACAACGAATTCGACTGTGATCTGGTGGACGGCGCCGCCGTCTCGCTGTTTCGCATCGTGCAAGAAGGCCTGACCAACATCGAACGCCATGCCCAGGCGAAAAACGTAGCGATCACCCTGCACGGCTCAACAGAAGGCGTACGCCTGAGCGTGGTCGATGACGGCATCGGCTTCAACGTCGCCCAGGTCGAACGTCGCCATACCGGCATCGGCCTGCGTAACATCCGCGAACGCGTCGAACATTTTGGTGGCCAGTTCGCCCTGATATCGACACCGGGAAGAAGCGAGCTGGACGTGTTGCTGCCGATGAAACCCACCGGCGCCACACGCTGACCGCCCACCCAACAACAAGAGTAAAAGCCGCGATGAACCTGCCCTCCCCGATCCGCGTCGCCCTGGTCGACGATCACTCCCTGGTCCGCGACGGCATCAAAGCCCTGCTCTCGGTCATGGCACCGCTGGAAGTAGTGGGCGAAGCCGAGAACGGCGCAGACGCAATCGACATGGTCGGCCGCTGCCAGCCAGACCTGGTACTGGTCGACATCGGCCTCAAAGACATGAACGGCCTGGAACTCACCCGGCTGCTGCGCAACCGCTACCCGACCCTCAAAGTGCTGGTGCTGAGCATGTACGACAATCATGAATACGTCAGCGAATCCGTCCGCGCCGGTGCCAGCGGCTACGTCCTCAAGAACTCACCGTCCCGGGAAATCATCGCGGCCATCGAAGCCATCGCCAACGGCGGATCGTTTTACAGCGCGGAAATTGCCCAACGGCTGATCGCTGATAAAAGCACCGACACTGAGCTGACACCACGGGAAAGTCAGGTGCTGTACAAAATGGCTCAGGGGTTGAACAACAAGGAAATGGCGAGGGAACTGGATATCAGCGTGCGGACTGTTGAGACGCATCGATTGAGTATTCGTCGAAAGCTGAATATCGATAAGCCGGCGGCATTGGTGAAGTATGCGATTGATCATGGGATTATTTCGCGGTAGGCGTTCCGACACATGAGGCCGTCGCCTTAAGTACCGGAGCTGTACAACAGCACTTCTTTCCGCGGCAGCGTGTCCTTCAGAAAAATCCACGCATCCATGACTTCCAAGATATCGACATCCAGCTCGGGTTCCATGGGCTGTTCGTGCCACCAAATAACGCTTCGATCCTGAACCAGACTTTCCGTGTCTATCGATAGATAATCCCATGCGCGATTGGGAAAAATCGCAAGCCAGATTTCCGCGAAACTCTTAACTTCTTCATCGATATATCAGCAAAAATGGAAAAATTCTGGGCTTTAGTGAGCCCATGGACTGCGCCGGACAGAACGTGAAACCGTTGTGCAGGTGAAGATAAAATTCATACAAATTCCCACGACGGACATTTAGAGGGCACTTACAAATTCTTGTAAGCCTGTTCTGCATCAATAATCAATAGCCCCAGCTCAAGATCCTCTGTCCACTGATCTACGATAACCCGCGCCAATCCGAGATCACGATTACTGTTGTTAGGGATATCGCCCGAACCAATCATATCCAAAACATGCAGTAAGCTGTGCTTAAATCTGACGAGTTGATTGTCAGTTATGCTTGAGAAAACATCCTTGCGGTGACGTAGTAGTGCCTCGTCAATGCCTCCTATAGCTCGACCAACCAGCTCAACAGCTTTTTTAGAATCTTTCATGCCGCCATCCCTCCAAGGTCGTTAAGTAATACCATACTGGAACTCACCCCCCCCAAATCTTAATCTGCTGTCCCACCCTCCGGTGAATTTCGGCAAAGCTTAGCCAACACGCCAATTGCTACTTCACTTTCGAGTACCAGTTACAACGAAAAAATTTAATTGTCGCTGCGCATAATCCATTTTTTGAAGCAAGGGATTATCATAGTCGCTATAGATTTCTAAATATACTCGAGGTGAATTTGTGATTGGGTTTTCATTAATCTCATCCTTCTCCAAATTCCGCACCGCCTCTTCGTAACTACTAATCACCGAGTAAAGAAGATTTTCCGCACGTCCTCTCTTAATGCTCCGCAACTCATCTAGCACTTCCAGTAACAAATCCAGCATCATATGTTTATTCAATGGCCACTCCTTGGATTGCAAAAGTTCTCAATTCAACACGACGACCATAAATAGAGCATGACACATGGTAATCAATAACATTGCTGAAGACATGGTTATTTCACCCAGAATATAAAACACCACAAGGCAAAAACAAAACACAAAACCAAGAACCGACTACAATCAGATGATTACGAAATTAATTTAATATGAAGGGATTAATACACCGACTGCTCCAGAAACAACATCAAACGAAAACCTGTGGTCTATATTATTGATATTTACAAAAAAACACAGTTGCCCAGCTACATAATAGACATCAGAAAAAACACCTTGTCCAACTATAGCTTTTGCAGCAGCACTGATATCCCACATCAGATCTCCGTCTGACTTGACAATCAGGGCCTTATTCTCTTTTGTATTAAAAGGAGCAATCACGACCGCTATGCCAATACCGTCCAGTAATAATTTAGGGATAAGTTTGTGGGGATTTTCGATTTTGTATGAATATCCAAGAAATGACCATGCGACTCCCGTAGGCAAAAGCTCCCAGACGCTTAAACCTTGAGGGTTGGCGGCGCGATCATACGATCCAAGATTGTCTATTACAGAAAAACTTTCAATAACGCTCATGCAACCTCCACAACCACTAAAATGTAGCGCTATTGGTTTTCCTACCGGCTTCATTTTAGCCCTATCCTGATAATTAAGAACCTGAGTTTGACTTTCCCCGCCTGGGACAGACGTCCGCCAGATGTCTGCGGGGGTTCGCCGCAGCGTCCGCTCGCGTCTGCAGGAATTAGATCCAGCTTAAACCCGAAATCAGTCGATAAACCTTCACTGCCGGCAAAGCAAACAAGCAACAACTCCTGGCCGCCCTTGAGGGCCAGGGTCAGCTCGAACAGGCGCCTGTTATGCGCCCAAAACAGTGAGGAAGATCCATCGCTTGAACTACTCCTTAACCGGTAACACGTCATCAGGCTTGAGCTGCCTGCACGTAGTGATCATCGAAAATCAGGCACCCGGCGACTTGCGCCTGGAAGCGACCCACTTGAACAACCGGCTTAACCACCAACGACTGCGGGCTTCGCGAATATCGTCGATTTGCATAAAGGTGTAGGGAGTGGGCATGGTTTTTTCTTGGATGCGGAGGGTACGCAGGCCTCTGATTATGTGGCGCGCGTAGAATAATATTGTGACGGAAACAGCTAGCATCCCAAACAGGACAACCATACCGGTAGTGAGGAAACCGGCTGTCTTAGTAAAAAAACTTGCCGCCAAGGTGGTTGCGCCGGCCACAAAAAGAGGGCTATATGCGGCCGATGATTTTTGCTTGTTTTGCGGACGTGGCTGGACCTTGATTCCATCGTATTCGAATGGATGAAATGACGATTTGCCATTTGCCAGGACTAAATACGTCAATGACACGACCCCCATTGGCACAGGCCACATCATGAGGGCAGCAATGCTTGTCTTTCCCCAGAAACTTGCACCAAGTATATAAGCTGCCGTACAGGCCATATAGGAAAATGCGCATACGACCATAACAAGCACCGAAGTCAAATAAAAAGTAATTCTCTCACATACATAGACAAGATATATAGTACACATGAATGCGAGCAGCGACATAATAAAAAATGCATGCCAAAAATACTTTAAATTTGAAGGCCCAAATGCCATAAAAAAAACTAAGAACCCAAAAAAACCCCAACTGGTTTTCTTAATATTCTGGGAGTCGATCATTCATCATCCTCAATTTTCAACGCGTCGCTGACCGTCTTATTAAGTCGCAATCAAGCTCAACCACGAACCCCATAGGCTGAGTAGCGCGATATTGCTGCCACTGCTGCCGTTGTTCCCGATGCTCAGCATATGGCCGTTGATATAACGGCTACCGTCGATGGCGAGTTCGATTTCACTCGTCGCGGCCTGCCCCCCGCTCTTGAGGACCATGGTCAGCTTGAACAGGCGCCTGTTCTGCGCCAAAAACAGTGAGGAAAGATCCATCGCTTCAACTACTCCTTAACCAGTAACACGTCATCAGGTTTGGACGGCCTGCACGTAGTGATCATCGAAAATCAGGCACCCGGCGACTTGCACCAGGAAGCGACCCACTTGAACAATCTGCTCAACCACCAACGACTGCGCGCTTCGCGAATTTCGTCGATTTGCATGAAGGTGTAGGGGATGGGCATGGTTTTTTCTTGGATGCGGAGGGTGCGCAGGCCTCGGATCGAATGGCGCAAATTGATTAAAATAAATATGGTGCAAAATGTTAGCAGCAATGCACCGATGACACCGCCGACCGGTATTCCCACTGATTTGGTAAAAACACTAGCCGCTAGCGTCGTCGCACCAGCTAGTAATACGAGAGGGTAATAAGCAAAATCTTTTTTTGCAGCTTGAGGTCTAGGTTGAACTTTAATTCCATTATATTCAAAAGGATCGAATAACGCCTTGGTGTTAACTATGAACAAATATACTAGAAGCGAACAGGCGGCTGGCAACAAGCCCACAATAACGGCTTGAATATTCCCCACCCCCAAACTTTTGACCGCCAAAAAATAGGCCGCACTACCAGCCATTAAAACTAAAAATCCTAACATAGCAATAAAAAGCCACCCCACATAGAAAGTGAACTTCTCACACGCACACACTAAGTAAACGCACCATCCAAGCTTAATAATAAAAATAAAAATATATGCCTGCCAAAAAAACGGGATCGCGGAGAGGCCCAGGACCATGGCAAAAACCAGCGCACCTAGCGAAACCCATGCACCCTGCTTAAGACTTTTAAAGTCTAAAATCATTTGACTATCATCTCTTCAGGTAATTTTCGACATCTTTATCATAGCCATTGCCATTGCTAACCATTATATATTGCGCAAAGAGACCGGCAGTGGATCCGACAATCAAAACTAAAGCTAATGGTGCAGCGGCCGCAAAAGCCGTGACATAGAGGAGCGTAAAGCCAGCCCCACCTTACATGCCCCCGGCTAACGAGGCCAGGTTCGTTGGCTGACTGCGGCGTAAACTTTGCTCCCAAAGTAAAACCCGGCCCTTGCCGAGCCCACTGTCGACGGTCAGGTCGGTGGCGTAGGAACGTGACCAGTCGATGGCGTCGTAGCCGAAACAACTGGTGAGTTTGCCCTGGGTGCGTAACACCTCGCGGTGCAGGTTATCGCGTTCCATGTCGCTGATGAGCTGGCCGTCAAGGTTGAGCTGGTGCAGGTGGCCGCTGCCGTAATACAGGTGGTTCAGGTGCTGGCCGGTGGGCAAAGTCAGGGTGGTCAGGTTACTCAGTGGATCGTAGTCGTAGGACAGAGCGCCTTGTGGGGTGGTCTCTTTGATCAGGCGGCCCAGCAAATCGTAGGAGGATTCGAGTGTTTCTTCGCTGACGCCGAGCTTCCTGCCGTTAGTAGTAGGCAGGTGCCCGGTGGACTGCAAGCGGTCCGCATCTTCGTAGGTATAAGCCTGACAGGCATCGGCGGTAAATTAGGCCAGTAAACTTCCGATTGAATCGAGTTAGAGTTCGGCGTTGGTGTTGTGGCCATCCGGCGAGTTCGCTGTAAGCCATATTTAACGCCCCACAAGCAAATTTACATACACGTAAATTTCAGATCAATCTTTGCAACGAAAAACCGCACAATTTTACAAAAATCGTCATAGAGCCGTTTTTTTCCACTTATCACCATTTTTTGTTTCTTTTTTCACTATCAGCCATCCATCTACAGTATTTTTTATAAAAAACTTATATACAGCCTTTAGCCTAGCCATCTGTTCGACAATCACAGTATAATTTTTACCTTCTTGAACAGGGTCATTTATTACATCCCTCTCTGGATCATAAGTCGGAGGTGATCCACAACCTAGATCTACAAGACGAGCCCAGCTTCGTTCATCTGATACAGAATACTTAGCTAGTACACTCTTAAGCTTAAGCTCATATGCTTTATCACAGTCAGAGGTATCTTTATCTTCATTGATCAGCCCCATTTGCTCATCGCGAAAGGCTGTCTCCCAGTTCCGCATTTCTGACATAAAACCCTTCAAGACCTCAACAACTAAAACTTTTTCTTCCATAACAACCTCAGTTACTAAAAATGTCTGACAGTACAGTTTTCCCTTGCTGGAAAACGTTATACACAACTTTCGTTGGCCTCGTGCTGGATGCACCATAGATAAATTTAATATCTACATCGACGGGACCATTACTTCTTACGAAGCTGGCTACCTCCCCTTCAAAATCTCTAAAAAGACCTCGGTTTATTCTTGAGAGCTGTGGAAAAACACCATTCTTACCGCCTGAACCACCCAGCAGCTTTCCGATTATGTGACCTGCGTCATCTTTAGAGTTACCTAGCGCCCGCGCCCACACTCTAGATGATGCATTCGTTGCCGTTCCTGTTCCTAAATCCTTCGCAGTAATAGTCGCCGTTGCTCGGAGAGGCTGCCCTGCTGCGCCACGTGTGACTGCGGTACTGACACACCAACCCAAAGGATCAATCCACCCATTGGTATTGGGGGCATATTGGTAAAGATTATCCCCCCCAAACAACCCAATCGGATCCTGCGTAGTAAACCGCCCCACCTCCGGATCGTAATACCGAAAAGTATTGTAATGCAGCCCCGTCTCATCATCGAAATACTGCCCCTGAAACCGCAGATTCTGTTCGACTACATTGACGTCCAGACGCTCCACCGCACCCCACGCCTTATACGTCGCCTGCCAGACAACCTGCCCTTCCCGGTCAGTCATCTCCAGCGGCGTACCAATCTGGTCGGTATGGAAGTAATAAAGCGTCTGCTCCCCACCCTCTTCCTGGTCCACCCGAGCAAGTGGCGCATAACTCCCCGGCTCATACACATAAAGGCTACTCTGCCCCGGCGCTTCCTCGCGCAACATGCGCAAGCCCTGCCACAGAAAATGCTTCTGCTCTGTGACCCCGTTGACCTCCGACACCTTGGCAACACGTCGTCCGAGGCTGTCGTAGCGATAAGCCCCGGTACTTTCCAACTTGCCGCCAACCAACTTCTCAGCTTTAACCAACCGATTCTCACAGTCATAGCTGAACGTCTGCAGCCGGCTCATCCCACTACGCTTTTCAATCAGGTTGCCCCACGCATCGTAGGTATATTCCTGATCCCGCCACTGCTTGATCCGGTTGTCTTTGACGTGATCAAACTGGCTGGTATTGAAGTTCAGGCGATTCGCCGCCGCGTCGTATCGGAACTCTTCACTGTCCACCAACTTGCCGGTATCACGGCTGTGCAGTTGGCCGTTGGCTTCGTACTCGTACTTGATCTCGCCGCGCAGTTTATCGAGGGTGCGGATGAGTTCGCCGGCCGGGTCGTATTGATGACGGCGATGGATCGGGTTGTAGGCGTGTTCTACCAACAGCTCAGGCTGAATGCCGGGATTGAGAATCTGTGAGAGTTTCTCTGCCGGCAACGTCGAGGCGAATTGCCAGGCTTTACGGCCCATGGCGTCATAGTCGAAACAACTGGTGAGTTTGCCCTGGGTGCGTAACACCTCGCGGTGCAGGTCATCGCGCTCCATGTCGCTGATGAGCTGGCCGTCGAGGTTGAGTTGGTGCAGGTGGCCGCTGCCGTAGTACAGGTGGTTCAGGTGCTGGCCGGTGGGCAAAGTCAGAGTGGTGAGGTTACTCAGTGGATCGTAGTCGTAGGACAAGGCGCCTTGTGGGGTGGTCTCTTTGATCAGACGGCCCAGCAAGTCGTAGGAGAATTCCAGTGTTTCTTCGCTGACGCCGAGTTTCTTGCCGTTGGCGGTAGGCAGGCGCTCGATGGTGAGCAAGCGGTCTGCGTCATCGTAGGTGTAATCCTGACGGGCATCGGCATTGAGTTTGGCCAGCAGTCGGCCGATGGAATCGCGTTCGAATTCGGTCTGACGTTGTGGTCGTTCGGCGCGTTCGCCGTAGCCGATTTCGTTGACCCGTGTCAGGTGCCCGCCGAGGTTGTAGCTGAACTGGCGAGTCAGGTTGTCGATGCGTTTTTCTTCGATCAGACGATCGGACGCGTCGTAGGCGAACTGGTACGCCGCGTTGTTTTCGTTGACCAGCGCAGTCAGGCGAATGGCCTGGTCGTATTCGTAGCGGATGCGCTGGCCTTTGGTGTCCTGTCGGCTGCTTGGCAGGCCTCGGGCGGTGCGCAGCAGACGCGTGAACGTCTACAGTCGGTTAATCCCACTGCGTTTTTTCAACCAGGCTAAACGTTGTGACAGTGGTATCAACGCGGCCCGCTAAGGAACTCCTTCGGGGTTCCGTAGTGATACAGCGCCGTCTCTACGTCGAAATGCTGTCCCCGCCCGTCACCTCCATGTGTAACTGTATTTAAGTCACCTCATAAAAATCATCATTTTCAAGGTAATAGTTTATTGCATGAATATAGTCGTTAACGTTTGACTTTGAGTTGTTCTTTCTTTGCAAGTCGATCACACTCTGAAATATCTCCACATCAAAAAAATAGCTTGCACCATATTTATTGGCCAACACCGGGTTGCCACGTTCATCTAAATCTTCAAGCTCATCATCGCCAAGCAATAATAATATTTCAGTATTGCTAGGATCCTCAGCCCAGCCGCTTTTACATGCAAACAACGTCCCGAACTTGTCAAGATTGTCAACTTCAGCAAGGAGAGAGCCAAAATTTTTATATCTGATCATAGCTAAATTCCCTTATTTACCTGCATGAACTTCCGCCACCCCAACCCTTTCGACCACCAACACCTTTAGCATGATAATCCGTATGTCTTGATTTATGATCCTTCATGTCGACTAGCTGTAGGAGACCTCCAACTTGGCCATGATGGTGCCATGTAGTTCCTGGGAAAGCTTTTCCTCGGAAGGTTCCACGTGTAGTAGGAGAAACGTGGGATTCAATTCCGGGATATTTCCCCTCTAGGTGAGACCTTAGAGCCGGATCATTTTTCATTGCATAGTAAAGCTGTCTATTCGACTCACTAAAGTGCACGGGATCCGACAACCTATACATTTCACGTGTAGGTAATCTTGCTTCAAAAAATACGTCGTACACCCCAGGATTTGAGCTTGCAAGACCCAAAACATCAATCCATCTAATAGGATTCTCTACATATCTGTAGAGATTGTCTCCCCCGAACAACCCAATCGGATCCTGCGTAATAAACCGCCCCACCTCCGGATCGTAATACCGAAACGTATTGTAATGCAGCCCCGTCTCGTCGTCGAAATACTGCCCCTGAAACCGCAGATTCTGTTCGACTGCGTTGACGTCCAGACGCTCCACCGCCCCCCAAGCCTTATACGTCGCCTGCCAAACAATCTGCCCCTCGCGGTCAGTCATCTCCAGCGGCGTACCAATCTGGTCGGTATGGAAGTAGTAAAGCGTCTGCTCCCCACCCTCCTCCTGATCCACTCGCGCCAACGGCGCATAACTCCCCGGCTCATACACATAAAGGCTACTTTGCCCCGGCGCTTCCTCGCGCAACATCCGCAAGCCCTGCCACAGAAAATGCTTCTGTTCAGTGACCCCGTTGACCTCCGACACCTTGGCCACACGGCGTCCCAAGCTGTCATAACGATAAGCCCCGGTACTTTCCAGCTTGCCGCCAACCAAGGTCTCAGCTTTAACCAACCGATTTTCACAGTCGTAACTGAACGTCTGCAGCCGGCTCATCCCGCTGCGCTTTTCAATCAGGTTGCCCCAGGCATCGTAGGTATATTCCTGATCCCGCCATTGCTTGATCCGGTTGTCCTTCACGTGATCAAACTGACTGGTATTGAAGTTCAGGCGATTCGCCGCCGCGTCGTATCGGAACTCTTCACTGTCCACCAACTTGCCGGTATCACGGCTGTGCAGTTGGCCGTTGGCTTCGTACTCGTACTTGATCTCGCCGCGCAGCTTGTCGAGGGTGCGGATGAGTTCGCCGGCTGGGTCGTATTGGTGACGGCGGTGAATCGGGTTGTAGGCGTGTTCTACCAACAGCTCGGGTTGAATACCTGGATTGTGGATTTGCGAAAGTTTCTCCGCCGACAGGGTTGAGGCGAATTGCCAGGCTTTACGACCCATGGCGTCGAAGCCGAAACAACTGGTGAGTTTGCCCTGGGTGCGTAACACCTCGCGGTGCAGGTCATCGCGCTCCATGTCGCTGATGAGTTGGCCGTCGAGGTTGAGTTGGTGCAGGTGACCGCTGCCGTAATATAGGTGGTTCAGGTGCTGGCCGGTGGGCAAAGTCAGGGTGGTCAGGTTACTCAGTGGATCGTAGTCGTAGGACAGAGCGCCTTGGGGTGTGGTCTCTTTAATTAAGCGACCTAGCAAGTCGTAGGAGAATTCGAGTTTTTCTTCGCCGACGCAGAGTTTCTTGCCGTTGGCGGTAGGCAGGCGCTCGATGGTGAGCAAGCGGTCTGCGTCATCGTAGGTGTAATCCTGACGGGCATCGGCATTGAGTTTGGCCAGCAGTCGGCCGATGGAATCGCGTTCGAATTCGGTCTGACGTTGTGGTCGTTCGGCGCGTTCGCCGTAGCCGATTTCGTTGACCCGTGTCAGGTGCCCGCCGAGGTTGTAGCTGAACTGGCGAGTCAGGTTGTCGATGCGTTTTTCTTCGATCAGACGATCGGACGCGTCGTAGGCGAACTGGTACGCCGCGTTGTTTTCGTTGACCAGCGCGGTCAGGCGAATGGCCTGGTCGTACTCGTAACGGATGCGCTGGCCTTTGGCGTCCTGACGGCTGCTTGGCAAACCGCGAGCAGTGCGCAATAGACGCGTTGTCTGGCCTTTGCCGTCGGTGTGCGTCAGCACTTGGCCGAGGGCGTTGTAGGTGAAGGATTCGGCGCTGCCGTCCGGGTGCTGGATGCGCAGCACTTCGCCGTCGGGTTTGCGCTCCAGGGTGGTGGTCTGGTTCAGGGCATCGGTGACGGCGACGAGGTGATGGCGTTCGTCGAAACGGTACCGGGTGTTTTTGCCCGAGCAATCCTGGAAGCGTTCGACCTGGGCCAGGGTGTTCCACCACAGGTATTTGGATTTGTGTGTGGCGTCGATGATGGTGTGCGGCAGGCCGTCATCGCTGTTGAGGTATTCGGTCTTGTTGCCCAGCGCATCGACTTCGGCGATGAGGTTGCCCTTGGCGTCGTAGCGTGCTTTCCAGGTGCTGCCGTCAGGGTAATCAACCTGCGTAACCAGAGTGGTCAGGTGGTGGTGCTGGTATTTGATCTTGCGCCCGAGCGGATCGGTTTCTTCGACCAGCCGAGCGTACTCGTCGTACTTGAGCTTGACGGTATTGCCATCGGGCAATGTAAGTCCGGTCATGTTGCCGGTGTCGTCAATCTCTATAACGTAGTGTTCGCCACCGAAGTCGCGGCTCGAGGTAACGCGGTTATCGCTGTTGTAATGAAGTTCAGCTTCGCGCCCGAGCACATCGGTGATCGACGTGGTGCGGGCATCCATGTCGTAGCGGAAATGGAAGTGCTCGCCATCGCTGGTCCAGTGTTCCACCACTCGAGGTTGGTCTGCGATGTTTTCCCAGCGGTAATTGCAAGTCAGGCCCAAGGCATTGCTGTGACTGGCCATGACGCCGTCGGCGTAACTGAAGCGGCGAACCGAATCGTTGTTGCGATTGATCACCTCGATGAGTTGGCCATTCTCGTCGTAGCGATATTGCACCAGGGTTTCGACGGCCTGATTGTCGACGACGCGTTTGACATCGGTCAGACGACCCAGCGGGTTGTCGTAATGCAGGTGCACACGAACGCCGCCGGTGGCGCTGATGTCGGTCAGCGTGCCGTCGACCGTGCGGGTGAAATGCAGGAAGTGGCCGAGGGCATTTTCGATGCGTTGTAGCGGGACAGGGTTGTTGTCGTCCGGCACTTCGCCGAAGTAGAAGAAGATGTTGTCGAGGGTTTGCAGCAGGTAGTGACCGCCTTCGGTGCAGACCAGATACACCTGTTCGTGCGGATTGTAGATGCGTTCGCCCGGCTGGACGTCTACGAAGGGCACCGTGCGACCTTGATTGTCGGTCAGGTAAACGAAGCTGCCACTGCGGCGCAGACTTTGTTCCCAAGGCAACACCCAGCCCTTGCCGAACACACTGTCGACGGTCAGGTCACTGGCGTAGAAGCGTGACCAGTCGATGGGCATCAGGCCTGGGAGGCTGAAATCGGTTTCGTCGGGGATGACCTTGCGGCCGGTGGTGGCATCGACAGGGTTGCCGATCAGACCGCCGACTGCACGCTCGATCGCCGGTCCCACGACGTAACGGCTGGCCACTTCACCGGCGACGAACCCGGCGGTGAATTTCAACACGCAGGACATGCCGGATTTGAGGCAGGCCTGGGAAGCGTTCTTGATCAATTGAGCGATACCGCCCGCCGCACCGGCGACCGCCATCAGAATATCGACGGTAGTGCGCAACCAGCCGGGAATCTCGTCATCTACCGGAAGGTAGCGGTGGGTGCCCCCGCCGATGAATACGTTGCCAGAAGGGTCTCAGTTCATAGCGGGGTAAGTGGCTGCGCTAACCTCGCAACCACTTTTAATTAAATTATTAAAGAGCAAACCCAAAACGAATGCAGGAAGTACTCAAACTAACGCTTTCAATTCTCAGCAGTGCCAACACCTAAGCTAATGTACAGCCAACAATACTACAAGCCGCTCAAAAGCCCCAAATCAAAATCTTTATTCTTAATTATCTTTTTATTTAACTTCACCCTCTCAAGATTTTCGCTACCGATGATTTCTGAGTTATAAGAAACAGCACAATGAATAAACAATGCGGGATATGCATAGTCAGTCGGAGATGCCAGCACATCATCAATAGTCCGGGCGCTTGGCAATATACACCCTGCCACGAGGGGAATATAGTGGCTTTCAAGCGCGCGCCGGATATGCGCACATATCGCACCAACATCCTCTCGTTTAGGTGCACTTATGGTGCCATATATACTTGTGCCGAATTTTTTATCTTGCCTTCCTGATGTTGTAAATGAGAAACACGCAGCACTACCCAAATTGCTTTTATAAGGAGGATTGACTTCAGAGCAACAGTCAAAAATAGGCCCCCCGAAGACCATGCCATTCAGGACATATGCATTCGAATTTACCAAATACTGAAAATCAAGCTCGGCTACTAAATTTTTTTCCCAGCGAAATTTAACCCCCCCCTTTACCGCCTTAATCGACAAGCCAGGCCATTCAAGATCCTTCAGCTCCTTTAGCAGTTCACTCTCAAAATAAACCCTATCTTCTTTACTCATAAAATCACCCATATTTCAAAACATTGAACGTAGCATTATGAACGGCGCCTTTGCCACCTAAGGATTTACCTGGCTTACCTTTGGTATCAACTTTGAATGTGCCTGCTGTACCTTGCGAATGCTTTATGGTCCCACCACCCAGATGCTGCGTAGTGTTGGCAGGACTTGACATATCATAGACTCCAGCTGCTTTTTGATTCTTAGTGAGTCCACCAGAACCATGCTTAACCTCGAATACGTGGTAATTCCCATGTGTATCTTGAGCGACTATATCGGCACGAACCCTACTGCCATTAACTTTCATCGTAACCTCTTCCGAAATCACCTTATATCCATTTCGCTCAAGATCATGCCGTGCTTTATTTGTGCCTTTAACACCACTTGCAGAGCTTTTGCATAGGCCAAACGGGTCAATCCACCCAGTGGTATTGGGTGCATATTGATAGAGATTATCCCCCCCCAACAACCCAATCGGATCCTGCGTAATAAACCGCCCCACCTGCGGATCGTAATACCGAAACGTATTGTAATGCAGTCCCGTCTCATCGTCGAAATACTGCCCCTGAAACCTCAGGTTCTGCTCAACCTCATTCACCGTCAGCGTTTCGAGGGCACCCCACGCCTTATACGTCGCCTGCCAGACAATCCGCCCCTCGCGGTCAGTCATCTCCAGCGGCGTACCAATCTGGTCGGTATGGAAGTAATAAAGCGTCTGCTCCCCACCCTCTTCCTGATCCACTCGCGCCAACGGCGCATAACTCCCAGGCTCATAAACATAAAGGCTACTTTGCCCCGGCGTTTCCTCACGCAACATCCGCAAGCCCTGCCACAGAAAATGCTTCTGTTCAGTGACCCCGTTGACCTCCGACACCTTGGCAACACGTCGTCCGAGGCTGTCATAACGATAAGCTCCGGTGCTTTCCAGCTTGCCGCCCACCAACGTCTCAGCCCTGACCAACCGATTCTCGCAGTCATAGCTGAACGTCTGCAGCCGGCTCATCCCGCTGCGCTTTTCAATCAGGTTACCCCACGCATCGTAGGTATATTCCTGATCCCGCCACTGCTTGATCCGGTTGTCTTTCACGTGATCAAACTGACTGGTGTTGAAGTTCAACCGGTTCGCCGCCGCGTCGTACCTGAACTCTTCACTGTCCACCAACTTGCCGGTATCACGGCTGTGCAACTGGCCGTTGGCTTCGTACTCGTACTTGATCTCGCCGCGCAGTTTGTCGAGGGTGCGAATGAGTTCGCCGGCCGGGTCGTAGTGATGACGGCGGTGAATCGGGTTGTAGGCGTGTTCTACCAACAGCTCAGGCTGAATGCCGGGATTGAGAATCTGCGAGAGTTTCTCTGCCGGCAACGTCGAGGCGAATTGCCAGGCTTTACGACCCATGGCGTCGTAGCCGAAACAACTGGTGAGTTTGCCCTGGGTGCGTAACACCTCGCGGTGCAGGTCATCGCGCTCCATGTCGCTGATGAGCTGGCCGTCGAGGTTGAGTTGGTGCAGGTGGCCGCTGCCGTAATATAGGTGGTTCAGGTGCTGGCCGGTGGGCAAAGTCAGGGTGGTCAGGTTACTCAGTGGATCGTAGTCGTAGGACAAGGCGCCTTGTGGGGTGGTCTCTTTGATCAGACGGCCCAGCAAGTCGTAGGAGAATTCTAGTGTTTCTTCGCTGACGCCGAGTTTCTTGCCGTTGGCGGTAGGCAGGCGCTCGATGGTGAGCAAGCGGTCTGCGTCATCGTAGGTGTAATCCTGACGGGCATCGGCATTGAGTTTGGCCAGCAGTCGGCCGATGGAATCGCGTTCGAATTCGGTCTGACGTTGTGGTCGTTCGGCGCGTTCGCCGTAGCCGATTTCGTTGACCCGTGTCAGGTGCCCGCCGAGGTTGTAGCTGAACTGGCGAGTCAGGTTGTCGATGCGTTTTTCTTCGATCAGACGATCGGACGCGTCGTAGGCGAACTGGTACGCCGCGTTGTTTTCGTTAACCAGCGCGGTCAGGCGAATGGCCTGGTGTTATTCGTAGCGGATGCGCTGGCCTTTGGCGTCCTGGCGGCTGCGTGGCAAACCGCGAGCAGTGCGCAAGTGACGGCGATGGGTCGGATTGTAGAAATGTTTTACTAATAGGCCAGGCTGGATGCCGGAATTGAGAATCTGCGAAACTTTCTCTGCCGGCAACGTCGAGACGAATTGTCGTCTGATTCAGCGCATCCGTAACGGCGACCAAATGCCGACGCTCGTCATAGCGTTAATGGTGTGCGGCAAGCCTAGGCACAGGTAAAGCGCAAAACGGAATAAACAGCGATGAGGTTGCCCTTGGCGTCGCGCGTTCCACCACAAGTATTTGGTCACAAACTAGGTGGACTGCGAGACACCGGGGTAAATGCATCTCGCAGCTGTAAAAAAGCTCAGGACAATAGACCTTTAATTGAAAAAAAACTTCATAAACCCTTGGACGCTCACTACATCACCCATACTGGAAATTCTATTCTCGACCTCACTTATAAAATTAGATTTATAACTCAAGTCCTCTTCCCTCGTATCGCCGCCAAACTCTTCTTCAACCGCGATCCCGACAAGCAACGCTTCTAAAAAGCAAAAAAACGAATTAGCCACTAAAAAACTATGCTTCTGGATACTCCCGTACACAGGACAGTTCTTTTGTTCCGAATCGTAAACCAATGCGTCCCCATTCCTGTCGGCAAAAACCACAAAGCTTTGTTTCCAAGCCAATTCCTCATCGTCTGGCCCCGACCATCCGACCTGAGCATTCTCCAGCTCATTCAGCGCGAATATTTGGAGAAAAAAATCACCTCCGATTGTTGGAGCATTCTCTAGGTGGATATGCAGATAGAACTCCTCAATCTGTTCGTTTAGGTGAGGAAATACGTCGCTTTTTCGAACAATTGGATCTGTACTGTATAAAACCGTACCCATATTTTGATTATTGTTGTTAAATCGATCCGCGAATTTTTTTATCACATCATTAGTCATGACTTAACCTCCAGTATTAACACCCTGTCGCGCCGTGTTTCATCGTAGCTTGTCGATCAATCAATCTACCATTAGTCGAATTCTTGGTATTGCCCCGATGCCCTTGCTTTCCATGAACGTGCTCATTAATACCGCTTGGATGATTATGATTTTGCAGGAAAACTATGTTCCGGGGGTCTCCTTGCCACAACGCGCCCAGCTTCCCATTTCCCTCAACTGAGTTGATATGGTGCCCAGTGTAACCGGCCCGAGACATCACGGATGTCAGATTTTTGTTGGGGGTTCCCGTTATAAGATCTTTCTCAGCCCCCGTCCACGCCCTGGTTCCGCTTCCCGTTTCGGCGACAAGTACTTTTTCCTGAGCCCAAGCCCTATCAATTGCAGTACTCCTGCCACCCTGCATCGGAGTCAAACTATCATTCGGTTTATATCTAACGGTCAGCCCTAAAGGGTCCAACCACATTAGAGTATTTGGAGCATAGCGGTAGACGTTAAGCCCACCACCCACGCCTATCGGATCCTGAGTTAAGAACCGCCCAACCTCCGGATCATAATACCGAAAAGTATTGTAGTGCAGCCCCGTCTCATCATCGAAATACTGCCCCTGAAACCTCAGGTTCTGCTCTACCTCATTCACCGTCAGCGTTTCGAGGGCACCCCACGCCTTATACGTCGCCTGCCAGACAATCTGCCCTTCCCGGTCAGTCATCTCCAGCGGCGTACCAATCTGGTCGGTATGGAAGTAATAAAGCGTCTGCTCCCCACCCTCTTCCTGGTCCACCCGAGCAAGTGGCGCATAACTCCCCGGCTCATACACATAAAGGCTGCTCTGCCCCGGCGTCTCCTCACGCAACATCCGCAAGCCCTGCCACAGAAAATGCTTCTGTTCAGTGACCCCGTTGACCTCCGACACCTTGGCGACACGACGCCCCAAGCTGTCATAACGATAAGCTCCGGTGCTTTCCAGCTTGCCGCCCACCAACGTCTCAGCTTTAACCAACCGATTTTCACAGTCGTAACTGAACGTCTGCAGCCGGCTCATCCCGCTGCGCTTTTCAATCAGGTTGCCCCAGGCATCGTAGGTATATTCCTGATCCCGCCACTGCTTGATCCGGTTGTCCTTCACGTGATCAAACTGGCTGGTATTGAAGTTCAGGCGATTCGCCGCCGCGTCGTATCGGAACTCCTCACTGTCCACCAACTTGCCGGTATCACGGCTGTGCAGTTGGCCGTTGGCTTCGTACTCGTACTTGATCTCGCCGCGCAGTTTGTCGAGGGTGCGGATGAGTTCGCCGGCCGGGTCGTATTGGTGACGGCGGTGAATCGGGTTGTAGGCGTGTTCTACCAACAGCTCAGGCTGAATGCCTGGATTGAGAATCTGCGAGAGTTTCTCTGCCGGCAACGTCGAGGCGAATTGCCAGGCTTTGCGGCCCATCGCGTCGTAGCCGAAACAACTGGTGAGTTTGCCTTGAGTGCGCAGCACCTCGCGGTGCAGGTCATCGCGCTCCATGTCGCTGATGAGTTGGCCGTCGAGGTTGAGTTGGTGCAGGTGGCCGCTGCCGTAATATAGGTGGTTCAGGTGCTGGCCGGTGGGCAAAGTCAGGGTGGTCAGGTTACTCAGTGGATCGTAGTCGTAGGACAGAGCGCCTTGGGGTGTGGTCTCTTTAATTAAGCGACCTAGCAAGTCGTAGGAGAATTCGAGTTTTTCTTCGCCGACCCCGAGTTTCTTGCCGTTGGCAGTCGGCAGGCGCTCGATGGTGAGCAAGCGGTCTGCGTCATCGTAGGTGTAATCCTGACGGGCATCGGCATTGAGTTTGGCCAGCAGTCGGCCGATGGAATCGCGTTCGAATTCGGTCTGACGTTGTGGTCGTTCGGCGCGTTCGCCGTAGCCGATTTCGTTGACCCGTGTCAGGTGCCCGCCGAGGTTGTAGCTGAACTGGCGAGTCAAGTTGTCGATGCGCTTCTCTTCAACCAACCGGTCGGACGCGTCGTAGGCGAACTGGTACGCCGCGTTGTTTTCGTTGACCAGCGCAGTCAGGCGAATGGCCTGGTCGTATTCGTAGCGGATGCGCTGGCCTTTGGTGTCCTGTCGGCTGCTTGGCAGGCCTCGGGCGGTACGTAGCAAGCGCGTGGTCTGGCCTTTGCCGTCGGTGTGCGTCAGGACCTGGCCGAGGGCGTTGTAGGTGAAGGACTCGGCGCTGCCGTCCGGGTGCTGGATGCGCAGCACTTCGCCGTCGGGTTTGCGTTCCAGGGTGGTGGTCTGGTTCAGGGCATCAGTGACGGCGACGAGGTGATGGCGTTCGTCGAAACGGTACCGAGTGTTTTTGCCCGAGCAATCCTGGAAGCGTTCGACCTGGGCCAGGGTGTTCCACCACAGGTATTTGGATTTGTGTGTGGCGTCGATGATGGTGTGCGGCAGGCCGTCATCGCTGTTGAGGTATTCGGTCTTGTTGCCCAGCGCATCGACTTCGGCGATGAGGTTGCCCTTGGCGTCGTAGCGGGCTTTCCAGGTGCTGCCGTCAGGGTAATCAACCTGCGTGACCAGGGTGGTCAGGTGGTGGTGCTGGTATTTGATCTTGCGACCGAGCGGATCGGTTTCTTCGACCAGCCGAGCGTACTCGTCGTACTTGAGCTTGACGGTATTGCCATCGGGCAATGTAAGTCCGGTCATGTTGCCGGTGTCGTCGATCTCTATAACGTAGTGTTCGCCACCGAAGTCGCGGCTCGAGGTAACGCGGTTATCGCTGTTGTAATGAAGTTCAGCTTCGCGCCCGAGTACATCGGTGATCCACGTGGTGCGGGCAGCTATGTCGTAGCGAAAATGGAAATGCTCGCCATCGCTGGTCCAGTGTTCCACCACTCGAGGTTGGTCTGCGATGGTTTCCCAGCGGTAATTGCAAGTCAGGCCCAAGGCATTGCTGTGGCTGGCCATGACGCCGTCGGCGTAACTGAAGCGGCGGATCGAATCGTTGTTGCGATTGATCACCTCGATGAGTTGGCCATTGTCGTCGTAGCGATATTGCACCAGGGTTTCGACGGCCTGATTGTCGACGACGCGTTTGACATCGGTCAGGCGGCCCAGCGGGTTGTCGTAATGCAGGTGCACACGAACGCCGCCGGTGGCGCTGATGTCGGTCAGCGTGCCGTCGACCGTGCGGGTGAAATGCAGGAAGTGGCCGAGGGCATTTTCGATGCGTTGTAGCGGGACAGGGTTGTTGTCGTCCGGCACTTCGCCGAAGTAGAAGAAGATGTTGTCGAGGGTTTGCAGCAGGTAGTGACCGCCTTCGGTGCAGACCAGATACACCTGTTCGTGCGGATTGTAGATGCGTTCGCCCGGCTTGACGTCTACGAAGGGCACCGTGCGACCTTGATTGTCGGTCAGGTAAACGAAGCTGCCACTGCGGCGCAAACTTTGTTCCCAAGGCAACACCCAGCCCTTGCCGAGCACACTGTCGACGCTCAGGTCACTGGCATAGAAACGTGACCAGTCGATGGGCATCAGGCCTGGAAGGCTGAAATCGGTTTCGTCAGGGATGACCTTGCGGCCGGTGGTGGCATCGACAGGGTTGCCGACCAGACCGCCGACTGCACGCTCGATCGCCGGTCCCACGACGTAACGGCTGGCCACTTCACCGGCGACGAACCCGGCGGTGAATTTCAACACGCAGGGCATGACGGCCTTCATGCCCGCCTGTGTTCCTGCCTTGATCAATTGAGCGATACCGCCCGCCGCGCCAGCGACCGCCATCAGAATATCGACGGTAGTGCGCAGCCAGCCGGGAATCTCGTCATCTACCGGCAGGTAGCGGTGGGTGCCGCCGCCGATGAGCACGTTATCCGAACCGCTGGAGATCGTTGCGCCGCAGGTAATCTTGTCGCCCTTTCGGGCCGCTGCAGTGCCATTGATGAAAACGTTGGTCGAACCTTCTGCGACCTGCACCGGACCGGGATGCTTGTCGCAGGCGCCAATGCTTTTTTCGACATGGGCAGCCTTGCGACTGTTAACAAATACGTTGTCCGACGCAATGACGATGGTCCCGGAGGGCGAGGAAAAACTACTGCCTATTTTCTCTCCCAAAGAGGTCAGCAGGCTACCTCCGACGCCTGCGGCCAGACCCGCCAAAAGCGCCACACCAAAACCACAGGTGAACGTCGCGATAGCGACCGTGGCAATCAATGCAATCCCGAGCGCGGCCCCAATCAGGAACCCGCCCAGGGCACTGGTGTGGCTTATTTCATCGCCAAACCTTGCGGCTTCGAACATGACCGTTACTCCTGTTCGCTGGAGTCGGTCTTGTTGGCGCCGGGCTGGCGAGGCTGGAAGCTGGCGAGCAGGTCGGCCCAGTTCTGATTCTGCTCACTGCTGAAGTCAGCCTGCGCCGTGGTGGAGAAGATGATTGCGCGGCCCGGCTCGATCAGGAATGCCGCCTGACGCTGATAGAACGGACGACCATCGGTCATGTAATACGCATCGATCTGGATACCTTCAATCGGCGCAATGCTGGAAAGCTCCACCGCCTTTTTGCCCAGCAAGGTGTAGCCACGCAGTTTCGATGCGAGCATTTTTACCTGGCGGTCTACGTAGGCCTTGAGCACCTCGGCCGGCAGGAGCATGTCCCTGGAGATGGTGATACTCAGCGGTGCAGGAATGCTCGCCCCCAGCACAAACATGTTTACCGTGCGGTCCTGAAAACCCTGCGGCAACGCGATGCTGCCTTCCTGCAATTCATAATCCATGTGATGTAAATTCCTGAAATCGAAAAAATTAGGTATCAGCGGGCCGTGAGGCCGTCGAGCATGCTGTCGAAATCAACCAGCCATAGACTCAGCGCAGGCTTGGTCGGATCAATCACGCACGAAATATTCAGCCATTGCACTTCGTCACGCCCGGCGACAGGAACGATGGCGCCCACCAGACGCCCATGGCGTTCGGCGTGACCGGTCTTGAAGTGAAAATCCACGCACTTGGCGGCATTTCCTGCCAGGCTGTACTCGCGCTGACGGATGATGCGCAGCCCCGGATAAATCGTGTGGAAGGACTGCACGGAGCCGTCAAAAAGATTTTCAAGATTCTGGCCCTGCGCCACATCGCGACGATTGATCGTCAGGATGATTGGCTCGCCTTCGTGCTCGATGGTTGTCTGAATATCGCGGAAGTTGAAACCCGATGGAAATGCCAGATTGAACCCGCCGAAGTTGAAGCTGCTAGGCGTGTCTTGCAGGGCAACCACAGCTACAGGTTCTGCCTCGGCCTCTGCTTCAACTATCGGTGCATTCTGCTGTTCAAGACGAGCCGCTTCCTCCAGCGCAATGCGCTTGGCGGAAATTCTGTCGTAAAGGCTGGTTCTGGTCATTAGCACGATTCCCTAGTCATTGACCCGAACTTCGGAGCCGGTGATTTGGGTGGTGCCCGTGCTGGTTGTGGTGATCGCCTTGCCTTTGATCTCAATGCCGTCCGGAGTCAGCGTGATGCTGCTTTCTCCGACCTGCAAAATTATATGCTGCTTGGCATTCACCTGAATGAACTGGTTATCGACCTGAATCGTCAACGAGCCTTCCTGGACATTCATCACCGTGTCTTTCTTGATCGTTTCGGTGTGCGTGCCACCCACCGTGATCGTGCGATTGCTTCCGACACTGTGGGTCTCATCGACCTCGATCTCGGTGTCCATGTTTCGCTCGGCATGCATGATGACTTGCTCGGCGCCGGCCTTGTCTTCAAAGCGAAAGAAGTTCGCCGTGCCGCCATCGCCCTTCATCGACCGCGTCAAAAACCCGCTCTGCGTCTTGTTCGCCGGCAACGACCAGGGTGGTGTGTTCTTGCTGTTGTACAGGCTACCCATGATCAACGGCCGATCAGGATTGCCGTCGAGGAAGACCACCACCACTTCATCGCCAACACGGGGAATGAGGATGCTGCCGAAGCCACCGCTGGCGCCGGATTGGGCGACGCGGACCCAGCACGAACTCTTGTCGTTGTGCTCGCCCTTGCGGTCCCAGTGGAACTGCACCTTCACGCGACCGAGTTCATCGGTGAAGATTTCTTCACCCGGCGGGCCGACGACAATGGCTGTTTGCGGGCCGGAGATGGTTGGGCGCGGGGTGGTGAGTTGCGGGCGGAAGACGATCTTTTTTCGCACGCAGGAGAAGGTGTTGTAGTAGCTCGCCTGATGGCCGTTGAGGTAGTTGTTGTGGCCTTCGCTTTCGACGCTCATCAACAGGAACTGGCGATCGTCGGGCGAGCCCTGATCGTGGTCGTAATGCTGCTGCAGTTCGAAGGTGTAGCCGGGTTTCATGGCGCGGCAATTACTGGCGCCATGAAAACTCTTGCCCTTGAGTTCCAGCGCTTCGACGCGAAGCCGCAGCAGCGCTTCACCTTCGTCATAGGTGCCGTGAGTGTACTGGCCGGGGAAGTCATAGATCTCGAAATCGTCGACGTCGCCCTGCTTGTTCAGGCTCTTCATGGCGACCGGCAGACGGTTGGTCGGCTGGCGATAATCGAAGGTCTGGACGGCGATTTTGCCGGACTGCAACTGGCGATTGCCACTCCATTGGGTAATGGCATCAGCTGTCTCGGTCACCGAGGCGGTGTGAAAGCGGATTTGGGGTTGTTCAGGCAACGGCACCAGCGTACTGGAGTCGTCGCAGATGATCATGGTGTGGCCTTCGGCAGTGTGCTCGAAGTAGTAGAACATCCCCTCTTCTTCCAGCAGGCGCTGGACGAAGTTGAAGTCGGTTTCGCGGTATTGGGTGATGTAGGTGTACTTTTTGAGCGGCTTGCTCAGGCGGAATTCATGCAGGGAAAACGCGGGGCATAACGCGAACACCTGGGTCACGACTTCTTCGACGGTGCAGCCCTGGAAGATGCGGGTGTCGAAACGGTTTTTCAGCATCGAGAACCAGGGGTTCAGCGTCGCGGTGTAGCGAGCCATGCCGCCGTCGCTGCCGATGCTGGCGAAGCGTGTCAGGTAACCTGCCAGGTATCGCGGCCCGGCTTCAGCCAGCTCGATTTCCAGCAACACATGCTGGCCCATCATCGACTTGAGCTCGACCTCGGAATCCTCGCACACCAACATCAATTCGAAGTTGTAGGCACGCGACAGACCTTCGGTCCCCTTGAAGGACTCAAGCAGTAACTGCTGGTCGGGATTGGCAAAATTCTTGAATTTGAACAGGCGCCGATTTTGCGGGGAAAGCATTGCGGCAAGGTCCATCAACATGTGTATCTCCTTGAAAGCAGTGAAGAACGCTACCGCCCTCGCCTGCCACTGCGCATAACGAATCTGACAGAGGGACGAAACCCGATCGCACTGCTCGGATGGGTTAACAACCCGCTGTCTATGAACTTGCGGACCTGAATACGTGAAACTTTGTATGAAACTGCCTACAAACTTTTCCCGCCATAAATCTGAAACACTTGAGCTATTTACCCACCGGCTGCAAGTCTGGTACTGCGACCGCAATGCAGTGCGAAAGTGCCACTACCCCTGCAAAAATTGAGAAGACGGTCACAATCCAAGCAGTAATAGGGTGTTTCGAAAGCGGCAAAGGAAACACCTTCACCCCGCATTGTGTCAACCCGGAAACGGAAATTGCCGGTGTTCTTCAGGCACCTGCGCATCCAGCGGGAAAGTTTGAAAATTATTTACCCGGCCATCTGACATGCAAGAAATGCCTGTATATCAAGGCGCAAAGAACATTTGCGCGACACACAATCTGCAGTGGTGCCTCATTGACATCATTGCCGAGAGTAACGTGAATAATAAAAATGGGATCCACATTGAATTTAATGACGCGCATTGCAGTCTAGAGTGCGGCTAATGGCCAGCACTTTGACCCTGACATAAAGTCGATATCCGGCACTTCAACGTGGCGACAGGGAAGCTTCTCCCACCCAAGGACAGTGATGTGTAAATGGATCTTTTAGCGAATGTGCCCAGCTGGGCCGACGTCGAACGCAACCTCGATCAGAAATTCAGCGAACTGAACCAAGGCGTCAACGAGGGCTTGCAGAGCGCTCACGACAACTGGAACGGTTTCACCCGACGCGTCGGCAACGGCGCGAGCCAGGCCTATGGCTACATGGGCGGCCACCGCATCGATGCGGTGAACCGGGCATTTGCCCTGTCCTATCCGATTATCCAGATGGACCTCAAGCGCAAATGGGCCTCGATCGAAATCGAGCAGATCCTTCCTGTGCTGCTGCAACTGGTCAAAGAAGTGTCGATGATTCTGGGTGGCAGCGTTGCGGTCGGCACTATCGCCGGCGGTGCGGCGGGTGCCTTTGCGTTCGGGATTGGTGCAGCACCCGGAGCTGCTGCCGGGGCCGGTATCGGCTTGCAAGTCGGTAACCTGATTCTTATGGGACTGGGCTTGTCGGCCATCGCTGAGTATTTTTACGACGGCCTCCCCGCCTGCCTCTCCACGTTGCAGGAAGGCATTGCCACTGCATGGCACGCCGAAGAAGGCGTGAAGCCCGCGGGCCTGGACCCCAGCGGCGGCTCTGCGTCGTTGGTCCAGGAACGCACCGAACGCGCAGCGCGACAACTGGCCCGGGGCCAGGAGCAACTGGTGTTGCTGCTGCTGACCGCCATCGTCACCTACCTGACACGCGGCCAGGTGAAAGCAGGCGTCGTGGGCAGCATGGAAAGCATCGCAACACGCAGCGCGAAGCTGCAGGCCGAGATATCGAACAAGCAATTGGCGGGCTGGCTGGCGCGCAATGAGCAGAAGTTGCTGGCTCAGGCTGAGTTGCAGGTGAAGGAGCCGACGCCACTGGCGAAGGCTGAACCGGAGACGATGCGTGAGTACTACGCCAAGCAGGATCCCGAATTCGTGTCCGTGGAAGACCAGATCAAGAAGGTCCAGACCTTCAAGACCAAGGGCTTGTCGAACGAGCAGATCGAAAGCTTCCTGAACACTACGGACGGGGAGAAACTGTTGGGCAAGCTGCAAGCCGCTGCGCCGGATGCCGACGCCACCACCATTTACTCCCGAGCGTTTGACCAGGTGGCATCAGGCTCGACGATTCCAGAAGTCCGGTTGATCAATTCGCCTTTGATCAAGATTGTGCCTGAAGGCCAGGGCGTTTCACCCTACTCGCCTTTCTTCACAACCCACGAGGAACTGCAGGCAGCCGCCAGTTCGGGGCGCACACTGGCCGACTCGTTCGGCTTGCCTTTGGGGAGCGAGGCACCCCGCTATTCCATCTTCGAGATGGCGCCTTTGAAGCCAACCGAGGTATTTGTCAGTAAAGTCGCCCCTACTACAGAATTGAGCGGCGCGATCCAGCGAACTGGCGAAGCCTTCCAATACCTGACACCTAACCGTGCCGAGTGGGGAGTGCCAAAATTGATCGGCACGACCTCCAACTAGAGCCCCGTATGAATATTGAACTACTGAAAGAAAAGACACAGAAGCTACGGGCAGCCATTGACGCGCTGAAAGCAAAAGACCCTGCCGCCGCAAAACTGGCCGTGGAGCTGGAACCGCTGCTGATCCTGGCGGAACGTGGCCAGATTCGGGCGCCAATGGAGTGGAGGGACATCCCCGGACGTTACCTGTTCACGGAAGAAGGCTTGCAGCAGTACGCCGATCTCGAGCATGCCTTCGCCGAGTTCAAAATCGAACTGACTGGCGGAGAATCACCGACCCTGCGTCGACTCAAGGCGCAGATGGAAGAGAAGAAGAACAGCGGTTTGAAGCCTGACTGACAACAGCGCGAACGCTTCACCAAGGAAGATCAGTCAGCATGTGCGGCTGTCAATTTTGCAGCCGCAACCACACATCAGGGAGAGATCAGTTTGAAGCAGTCCTGTTTCCGCCATGGCCCTTTGGCCTTCATCGCTGCAATGATTTTCACGACGCCCCTGTACGCAGAGGATGCGGAAAAAGTACTCGCCGAGGTTGTTAATCAGCAGCAGCAACAGTTACCGATCATGCTCGACTTAGCCACACGCATCGACAACATCACGTACGCAGATCGAACCGTCCATTATAAATTGACGCTGTCGGGGTACGAAGGTCGTCCCGGTGAGCAAGCGTATTATCAAAGCTATCTGGCCCAACAAATAAACAAATCCCTGTGCAGCCAAACCGCGTATTTGTTGGTTCTGGCTTTAGGCAACAAAATCACTTACCAATACAACAGCGCTGATCTAAAAAACATCGCCGAAGTCACGTTGGCACCGGGCGATTGCAAAAGTTAACGCATGCTTTAAACCCACCCGCACATCAACGATAACTGGCCATGCAAAATGATCGGTAATCAGGAAGTTACTTCTGAGTTGACCAAGGAGTTATGAGACACATTTTATCGAAAACCAAAATCCTTATGACCTCGCCCGAGCTGCCTGGAAGCCGTATCTTTGAGAGCACACCAGACTAGAGAGCAGCCATGATTGATTTGAGAAGCCCGGACGAAGCGCTCTCCAAATACACTGAGCGTTACGATCATCTCCTCCCTCCCCCTTCTCCTCAGCTGCGTCAGCGCATGGATTTCGTGTTGCAGCCGGACGCCCCCAAGGTAACAAACGAGAAACCTGGCTGGCTGACTTCCAGGCCTTGCACCCTCACTGAAGAACAAGCGCTGGACCGTGCGAAGGGTTGCCTGCTAGGGCTCGCGATTGGCGATGCGGTAGGTACAACGCTGGAGTTCTTGCCCCGTGATATCGAACATGTCAGTGACATGGTGGGAGGTGGGCCCTTCAATCTGAAAAAGGGCGAGTGGACCGACGATACCAGCATGGCATTGGCCTTGGCGGACACTTACGTAGCAAACAACAATTTCGACTTCCGTGACTTTTCACAACGGCTTTGTCGTTGGTACAAAAACGGCGAGAACAGTCATAACGGAAAGTGTTTCGATATTGGCAATGCCACTCGTGCTGCACTGGAAGGGTCACTGGCGCAGGGTGTTGATTGGTACGGTAATGACCATCCATCGACAGCTGGCAATGGGTCAATCATCCGGTTGGCACCCACCGCTATTTTCCGGCGCCACACCTTGTTTGGCACCTGGCGGGAAAGCGCGGCACAGAGCCGATGCACCCACCGGGCCGTAGAGGCAGTGAATGGCTGCGAACTATTGGGTGCACAATTGCACCTGGCTCTCAACGGTGCGGACAAGGAAGAAGCCTTGTCGCCAATGCCAAGAGCCCTGTACCCCCGCCCATTGATCATCAATGCAGGCGAGTACAAACAAAAAACCCGCGATCAAATCCGTTCCTCCGGCTACGTCATCGACACGCTGGAAGCGGCACTATGGGCGGTGTGGAACACGGATAACTTCAAGGATGCAATCCTGCTGGCTGCCAATCTGGCAGATGATGCGGACAGCGTGGCAGCTACCGCGGGCCAGATAGCCGGGGCGCTGTACGGGGTATCGGGAATGCCGGAAGAATGGGTCACGCAAGTCGCATGGTCAGAGCATATCCAGAGCTTGGCCCAAAGATTATTCGAGAGGGCTCCACTGCATGACGAAATGGACGCGGTAATTTTTGGCGGAGAACACATTTGAAATGCAAAGACATTTATGTAAACCGCGAAGAACTATTTTCCTTGGGAATCGATGAAGCCTCAGGAAGGTTTTACGTTTCATTTCCAGTTAGCAGCGGCATGATTGACTACGAGGAGTATTACGAAATAGATCACGCAAGCCTCGAGTTTTTTCAACACAACAGTGATGCCGCGGTGGATTTCGTTATGAAATGCCGTCGCAGAGAACTGGACGAGTTGCTGATTGAGCAGCCTGGAAATAACAGAGGATCGGCCATTTAATATTTGGATGGGAACAGATATCGATAATTAACGTTGACTGGACCGCTGAGGGCTTTGCCATGTTAAAGCTACTGCATCAATTAAAAGCTCTTTTCAGGCAAAAAACCGGTCTTCCGCCCGCCCCCACGGAGCAGCTTGTTGATGAAGTCCCCTTGACCGAAATGGCCAAGGAACCTTCGCAAGTGGAAAGAAACTTGTCCTGGATACCCATCAATCGTGAAACGGAGGTTTTTGTACCGTTACTACCCCCCGCTTGCCCGGACTTGAAGCTTGTGGATGCCCTTCTGCTACAACGCTACAGGGTATTCGTCATAGCGAATGAGTCGCGCGGTTTGACACCACAGAACACGATAAACCACGAAAACGCCGACCAACTGGCCGCTGACTTGTACAAGCAGGCAGAAAATCTTGGTTTTTGTCGAGGCACCGAATCCTCGTTTGAAATCTATTGGCTCATCCAATGTGCAGCCATTGTTTCCCTACTGACTCATGGGCCACAATCGGAACAGTTCCTTGGCTATAGAAAAGACGTTGCTCGAAGCTCTGACCAGGCAGGAAAACAGGCTCAAATGTTTGATGATTACGTGGCGTCACGTAGCTATCAAACCGCTGGAACCGGAAGCGAGCACTCCTCGAAACCACCAATAACGGCCCTGGATTACATCGACAACGCGATAGCAATCACCGCCCGGGGATACAACAAGTGCCCGCAACACCACCTCTACTCAAGCTCGTTGATCCAATTGCAATTCATCAAAAACGTGTTGCTGGGCATTGAAAAAGACAAAGCAAGACTGCATCAATTAACTCTCGGTGCCTGGGCGGGCAAAGAGTTTGAACCCAACGATCCTGAACTAGCCCGCGCACTGGGAATTGCCTTCTACATTGGCGATCAAATTGCCCACGGTTTGAAGATTCAGCTGCCGAATGGAATGCCACCAGAAAGTCTTCCTCGCCCATAGCATTTTTTGCGACTTCATTGATAACGCTAGAGGCAAAAATGACCAACGAGACCCGGCATCGTGTTCAAAACGGAACCCTGTGGCTAGCGGATCAACCTATCCACCTTCCTCACCCCGTCAAAGCGACCCTTCAACACAACGACAGGCTCTTGATTCTGGTTGATCCCGCAACCAATGTGATTTTCAACAAAAACGTCTTCGCACTGTCGATACACGGCGAACTGCTCTGGCAAATCGAAGAAAGCCCCCATGGCACGCAAGTCGATAAGCCGTACGTGAATCTCTACTGCGACAAAAACGGGACAGTAATCGCCGGTAACTGGAATGGCGTTAGCTACTCGATCAATCTGCTCAACGGCACCGTCAGGGTTGCTGCCTTTGACAAATAAAGCGCGGCTGACCGAGCTTTACTTCATTTACGTAGGTAGTCATCGCCAGTAACAGATTTTGAAATAATGTTTTTTAGTGCAATTACTCGATATAGCCATCATTTTCAACGGCCATTCTTCAATCTAAAAATCCCACCTAACGACCGGGATTATCCAAATTAGGTGAACCGCTTCACCTTTTTCGAAATTAATTTCAATTAAAAATTGGATCCACACCCCTCCTCAAACCCTTGAAGCTGCTGGGTTTCAGACCCGTCTGTAAGACAGAACCACCGACTAATGGCAAGCGGACATCATTGCGGCATGTATCAAAAACGAGAAAAAATCCGCTCCCTCGTGAACTTTTGTATGCCAATTGTTGCCATACACCACGTTGCTGGCTAATCGACACTGATATGCCAGCATTCAAAGAAATTATTCCTGGCAGTGCGATAAATGATGTCAAAAGCATCAGGGTTCGCACTGTGTAAACAGGTGTTCAACCGAGAAATAAGTGGCTCTTCACGCTCCCGGATAACCCGGGTAGCAATCGTGAAAGGTTCAAGGACGATAAATACCGATGACTCAAGCGTTTGACGTTGAAGCACTGATCAAATTGCGAGGCCAGACCCGGGCTATTTCCGACGCGCTCAAGACGCAGGCTTCGGATTACCTGTCGACCCTGGCATTGCTGATCCGTCCGCAGTCGTTTTTCGGTGAGTACCTGCAAGGCGCGCAACGCAGCAGCGGACGTGAGACCCAGCACCATTTCAAAGAGCTCAAGGAACTGTACGACCGCATCGGTTCGGCCTCGCCGTTCCAGCTGGTCAATGAGCTTGAAGTCCCCCTCAACCTGATCAGTACGACGCCGGAATTATTCCAGCTGGAGTACGACAAGGTGCTGTCGCAAAGCGGTCAATCCATTCGCATCACCAGCCCTGTGCGCTGGGTGGTCGGGTTCAGTTCGTTTGACCTGGCCCGTTTTCGCACCGTCATCAAAGACCCCAATCGCAGCAGCGCCGAGCTGTACCGTTTCGTCGTGCACTACCTGGTGCTGTTCTACTGCCTGAGCAAGTCACCGGGGCTCAGCCGATTGCTGGAAGGCCTGCGTTTTCCCGTCAGTTTCGAACGGTTGAAAGACTTTGGTGACCTGCCCTTTTGCGTGATCAGCTCGCCCGTACGGGCCCAGCTGCCTGATGACGCGGTGATCCGCAGCAGCACCCAGATCGCCGGCAATACCAGCTTCGAAGAGTTGGTAGGCCACGAGAATATTTTGGAAATGAACGATGAAATCCGTCAGCGCCTTCTGCTGACGATCGAAGGAATGTAACGCGCCAGGCCGACTGTTGAGCCTAGACGCAAATGACTTGCAGCGAATTTGTTCGCACCAGGAGATGACGATGGCGAAGAAGGAAAGTACCCAGCACAAACTCGATCGCGTTCGCGCGCCTCGGGTCCATATCACTTACGACGTGGACATCGGTGATGCTCAGGAAAAGAAAGAGCTGCCCTTTGTCGTCGGTGTGCTGGGCGATTTCTCCGGCAACCCGCTGGAGCCGCTGCCGAAGCTCAAGGACCGCAAGTTCATCTTCATCGACCGCGATAACTTCAACGGTGTGCTCAAGGGCATCAAGCCGCGCCTGACTTACCGGGTCGACAACACCCTGGCCAAGAACGGCACGCAGCTTGGCGTCGAGCTCAACTTCAATGCCCTCGAAGACTTCGAGCCGCAGAACGTGGTCAAGCAGGTCGAGCCGCTGCGCAAACTGCTGGAAGTGCGCAACAAGCTGGCTGACCTGCGCAACAAGATGGGCGGCAACGACAAGCTCGAAGAGCTGCTCATGGACGTGCTGCAGAACACTGAGAAGTTGAAAACGCTGGGCAAGGAATTCGGCCGCGAAGCCGCGGTTCCAGCCACCGATGGCAAACAGTAGGAGCCTGAAGATGAACGACAAGCAAACCGTGACTCAACAGGACAGCGAATTGGTTGAAGTGGAAAACTTCGCCCCGCAATCCTCCCTGCTCGACAGCATCATTTCGGAAAGCCGCGTGGCCCGCTCCGAGACCGAGCGCACCCGTACCCGTGACTTGATCGGTGAACTGGTCGGCCAGGTGCTGGAAGGCGAAATGACGCCGAGCAAGGACCTGATTGCCGTGCTTGACGCGCGCATCGCCGAAATCGACGCGATGCTCTCCGAGCAGATGAACGAAATCATGCATGCCCGCGAATTCCAGCAACTGGAAGCGTCGTGGCGCGGCCTGAAGTATCAGGTGGACCAGACTGAAACCAGCACCACGCTGAAGATTCAACTGCTCAACGCCTCGAAGAAAGATCTGGTGCGCGACCTCAAGGCCGCCTCCGAATTCGACCAGAGCGCCCTGTTCAAGAAGATCTACGAAGAAGAATACGGCACCTTCGGTGGTGCACCGTTCGGCATGCTGCTGGGTGACTACGAGTTCAATCGCAGCCCGGAAGACATGTACCTGCTGGAAGAGATTTCCCATGTTGCCGCAGCGGCCCACGCACCGTTCATCTCGGCGGCCTCGCCTGAGCTGTTCGGCTGGGATTCGTTTACCGACATGTCCGGCCCACGTGACCTGGCAAAGATTTTCGACACCGTCGAATACGCCAAGTGGAAGTCGTTCCGCGCGTCCGAAGATTCCCGTTACGTCGGTTTGACCTTGCCGCACGTGCTGGGTCGCCTGCCGTATGGCCCGGATACCACGCCGGTCGAAGAATTCAACTTCGTTGAAAGCGTCGACGGTCGCGACCACAACAAATACCTGTGGATGAACGCCGCCTACGCCCTGGGCACCCGGGTCACCGACGCGTTCTCCCGTTATGGCTGGTGTGTCGCGATTCGCGGTGTCGAGGGTGGCGGTCTGGTTGAAGGCCTGCCGACTCACACGTTCAAGACCGACGACGGCGAAATCGCCCTCAAGTGCCCGACCGAAATCGCCATCACCGACCGCCGTGAAAAAGAGCTGTCGGACCTCGGCTTTATCCCGCTGGTGCACTGCAAAGGCACCGACTATGCCGCGTTCTTCGGCACCCAGTCGACGCAAAAGCAGAAGCATTACAACACCGACATCGCCAACGCCAACGCCCGTCTCTCGGCGCAGTTGCAGTACATCTTCGCCACCTCGCGTATCGCTCACTACATGAAGGCGATCATGCGCGACAAGATCGGCAGCTTCGCTTCGCGCAAAGACGTGGAGATGTTCCTCAACAAGTGGCTGTCGAGCTACGTGTTGCTGGACGACACCGCCAGCCAGGAAGCGAAAGCCAAGTTCCCGTTGCGCGAAGCACGGGCCGAAGTGTTCGAGGTTCCGGGCAAGCCAGGCGTGTACAAGGCCGTGACCTACCTGCGTCCGCATTATCAATTGGATGAGCTGACCGCTTCGTTGCGTCTGGTTGCCGAATTGCCGCAATCGACTCGCGGCTGATCGACATCATTGCCAAGGAGGCAAGATGAGTAGTCAACACAAGCTGTTGCCATCGTTGCTGGATCGATTGCTGGACGATCATCCACATCAGTCCATGGAAGCCTCATCGCAACGCTTGTGTTCGCTGGCCGATTACAAGGCCAGCATCGTTCGTGACCTGGAGGTGCTGGTGAACACTCGCCAGTCCCTGGTTGCCAACGAGCTGGAGGGTTTCGTCAATCTGAACGGAACCATCCTTGACTACGGCATGCCGGATTTCACCAGTCGCAGTGTGCTGGATCCGCAGGATCGCCTGCTGATTCAACGCCAGCTGGAGAAGGCGATCTCCGTCGGCGACCGACGCTTTCGCAGCGTCAAGGTCCAACTGCTCGCACAACAAACCGGCCAACGCATGCTGACCTTCCGCGTGGACGCAGTACTGCGCCTGCAGGACATCACCCGCCAGGTTTCCTTCGACGCGGTGCTGCAGGTCAACACCCAGGAATACAAAGTGCAGAACCTCAACTGATGCTCGACGATCTGCTCCCCTACTACGAAAAGGAACTGTCGCACCTGCGCTTTTTAGGGCAGGAGTTTGCGAGTCAGTACCCGAAGATTGCTTCGCGGTTGCTCATCGAGGGCGATAACTGCGAAGACCCGCACACCGAGCGCTTGATCGAAGCGTTCTCGTTCCTGTCTGCACGCGTGCATAAAAAACTCGATGACGAGCTGCCTGAAATCGTCGAGTCGTTCCTTGAAGTGCTGTACCCGCATTACCTGCGCCCTACCCCGTCGATGTCGATTGTCGAATTCAACCTGGGCAAGCAGGAAAAAGTCACCGAAGCCTTCCGCGTGGCCCGACACACCGAACTCAGCGCCAACCCGATTGATGGCGTGGTGTGCAAATTCCGCACCTGCTACCCGGTGGAACTGTGGCCGGTAGCGGTGCATCAAGCCTCGTTCATCGAGATGGAGCGTTCGGCCTTCAACGGCCACAGCGCTGACCTGGTAGCACGCCTGCGTATCGGCCTGACCGCCACGTCCGATGTGATGTTCGGCAAGATGGAGCTGGACCGCCTGCGGTTTTTCCTCGACGGCGAAAGCACACTGATGCTGCAGCTCTACGAGTTGCTGTTCAACAACCTGGCCAAAGCCACGTTGAGCTTCGAAGATCAGGGTCGCACCCGCGAGATCACGTTGCCGGCGAACGCCTTGAAAGCCGTAGGCTACGGGCTGGACGAAGGTCTGGTGGATTACTCGGAGCGCTCGTTTCTGGGTTACCGCCTGCTGCACGAATATTTCACCTTCCCCGACAAG
Source organism: Pseudomonas sp. p50(2008) (assembly GCF_015351605.1). Classification (NCBI taxonomy): domain Bacteria; kingdom Pseudomonadati; phylum Pseudomonadota; class Gammaproteobacteria; order Pseudomonadales; family Pseudomonadaceae; genus Pseudomonas; species Pseudomonas sp. p50(2008). The sequence continues at coordinate 40,643 of NZ_JACMYF010000013.1, read as the reverse complement.
TTCATGTTCTTCGACCTGTCGGGGTTTGCGCGGCTGCTGGCGGGCCAGAATCTCGAGAAAATCGAGATCAACTTCTACTTTTCCGATTACGACCTGAGTGATCGCCTGGCGCGTCTGACGCAGAACATCGGCCGCAACAACTTCAAGCTCAATTGCACCCCGATCATCAACCTGTTCCGCCAGCAGGCCGAGCCGATCAAGCTGACCCACGCCCAGCACGAGTACGCGGTGACGCCCGACGTGCGCCTGCAAAGCTCGGCGGAAGTGGTGTCCATCGATCGCGTGCGTCGGGTGCGCAAAGTCGGCGGTATCGACCAGGTCGCCACCTGCCATCCGTTCTTCGAACCGCGAGGCGACCAGGGTCCCGGCCAAAGCTTCTGGATTGCCCGGCGTCGCCCGGTACAGACCCGGCAGCGCGATGGCTCGAACATGTTTATCCGCGTCGTCGATCGCGAGCTGGAACTGCTGGATTCCAGCAACGACACCCTGAGCATCCGCCTGACCTGCAGCAATCGTGACTTGCCCCTGATGCTGCCGTTCGGCGGCGAGCGCGGCGATTTCAGTATTCCAGGCAACTCGGTCATCAGCGACATCCGGTGCTTGCGCAAACCCACCGCCACCGCTCGCGTGCCGCTGGGCAACGGGGTCATCTGGCGGTTGATCTCGCACTTGTCGCTCAACCACATGTCGCTGGTGTCCCGAGGTCGCGACGTACTGCTGGAGCTGCTGTCGCTCTACAACTACCGCAACGTTTCGGCGATCCGCAAACAGATCAACGGCATTGTCTCGGTCACCAGCGAACCGGTGGTCGCACGTATCGGTCACCCGCGCCCGAACTTCGTGCGCGGTGTCGGCATCACCCTGAATTTCGATGAAAGCCAGTACACCGGCAGCGGTGTGTTTTTGTTCGGCATGGTGCTGGACCACTTCTTTGGCCAGTACTGCAGCATGAACAGCTTTACCCAATTAACCCTTCGCACCTTGCAGCGCGAAAAGAGAGTCGTCCAATGGCCACCTCGAACCGGCGATCAACCCCTGGTCTGATCGACCAGGCACGGGCTGAGCCGCACCGATTCGAATTTTTCCAATTGGTGCGATTGCTCCGCCTGCATTACAGCAGAACCGGGCGCATGGACCTGGATACACGACCGCACGAAGACCCTTTGCGTTTTCGTTCACAGCTGTCCCTGAACTTCCCTGCCAGCGAAGTCAGCGACTTGCAGTTCGAGCGCGAAGGCAAGGTGTCGGCGGCAGGTCTGCCGCTGTCCGAGGTGCAAGTCACGTTCATGGGACTGGTCGGGCCGTCCGGTGTGCTGCCGCGTCCGTACACCGAGCTGCTGATTGAAAGACACGTCCAGTACAGGGACGACGCGGCCCATGCGTTCCTCGATATTTTTTCCCATCGCATGACCACGCTGTTTTACGAAGCGTGGCAAAAATACAAGTTCTACATCGAGTACGAACGCAACGGCACCTCGGACTTCGATCGTTACCTGCTCAATCTCGTGGGCTTCGGTCCCGAGGCGCAGAAGCAGAAATTCGACAAGCAAGGCTCGCCCCTGCGTCGCGAATTGTTCAGCTATTTTTCCGGTCTGTTCGCGCAAAAGCCACGCAATGCGATGAACCTCGAAGCAATGCTGAGCTTCTATTTTTCGTTGCCGTTCAAGGTCAAGCCGTTTGCCGGTCGCTGGTTGAAACTCGATGCCAGCCAATGCACGCAACTGGGTCGCAAGAACGCGGTGCTCGGACAAAGCGCTGTCGCCGGGAACCGTGTCTGGGACTACCAGTCGTGCGTACGCATCGAGACGGCCCCGCTGGACCTGGCCGACTATCAACGCTTCCAGCCCGGCACCGTGGACTACCAGAAACTGGTGGAACTGGTGCGGTTCTACGTCGGTGCCGAACTGGACTTCCAGTTGGCACCCAAGCTCAAACCCGAAGCAGTACCCGCGGCCCGCCTCGGTCGCCAGGGCAACGTGTCACTGGGCTGGCTCGGCTGGCTCAAACGCCCTGGCGTCGACGTGGAACCCTCCCGTTGCGCCCTCTTCCACATTCCTTTTGATGGGGTCTCCCTGTGAACCTGAAGTCCCTGTTTGCCAAACTGAACGACACCAGCCGCACCGCGACAGAAAGTGCGGCGGCCCTGTGTCTCTCGGAACAGCATTACGACGTCGAAATCGAGCACCTGTTGTTGCAGTTGCTGGACAGCAACGACAACGACCTGCCGGTCATTCTGCGTCATTACGACGTGGTGCCCGATCGCCTGCAGGCGCAGCTGGTAACGGCGCTGGGGACCTTCAAAAAGGGCAATACCCGCACGCCTGCACTGTCGCCGCACATCACGCGCATGATCGAGCAGGCCTGGGTACTGGCCTCCATCGAATTCGGCCAGGGGCAGATTCGCACCGGCTATCTGTTGCAGGCTTTGCTCGATGACGACGAGTTGCGCCGGGTGGTGATCGCCTCCGCCCCTGAGCTGGAAAAAATCAATGCCGACGATCTGCGCGTGAACCTTGGCGCGCTGGTCGAAGGCAGCGCCGAATCGCAACAGGCCAAACCCTTGGCCGGTGCAGACGTCAGCACCCGCAGCACGGTCAAAGGCAACGGCAAGACTCCGGCCCTCGATCAATACACCGTCAACCTGACGCAAAGCGCTCGCGAAGGCCGGATTGACCCGGTGCTGGGCCGTGAGTTCGAGGTCCGGCAGATGGTCGACATCCTGACCCGCCGCCGCCAGAACAACCCGATCCTGACCGGTGAAGCCGGCGTCGGTAAAACAGCCGTGGTGGAAGGCCTGGCGCTGCGCATCATTCAAGGTGATGTGCCGTCGGTACTCAAAGACGTCGCCATTCATACCCTGGACCTCGGCTTGCTGCAGGCCGGTGCCGGTGTGAAAGGCGAGTTTGAGAATCGTCTCAAATCCGTCATCGAAGAAACCAAACGCAGTCTGCATCCGATCATCCTGTTCATCGACGAGGCGCACACCTTGATCGGGTCCGGTGGTCAGGCCGGACAGAACGACGCCGCCAATCTGCTCAAGCCAGCCCTGGCTCGGGGCGAACTGCGCACCATCGCCGCGACGACCTGGGCCGAATACAAAAAGTACTTCGAGAAAGACGCTGCACTCGCCCGCCGCTTCCAGGTGGTGAAGGTCGAAGAGCCGGACGAAGACAAGGCGATCCACATGCTGCGCGGCCTGCTGGCCAAGATGCAGGATCACCACAAGGTCACGGTAATGGACGAAGCACTGGTGCAAGCCGTGCGGTTGTCCAATCGCTACATCACCGGCCGTCAACTGCCTGACAAAGCCGTGAGCGTTCTGGACACGGCCTGCGCGCGAGTCGCCCTGGGCCAGTCTGCACAACCGGGCCCCCTCGAAGACTGCAAGCGGCAGATCGACAATCTGCAAGCCGAGATCACCGTACTGGAACAGGAAGCCGCCAAAGGCAGCGACCATGCCCGCCGCCTGGCCACCCTGCACACCGAGTTGCAGGCACAGCAGCAGACCCGCGACGCACTGGAACAACAGTGGCAGCGCGAGTTGGAACTGGTGGAAAAACTCGGTGCCCTCAGCCACCCGGACCACAAGACACCCGATGCCCGGGAGATTGCCGCGGTGCGCGCCGAACTGGCCAGCGTCCAGGGTGAACAACCGCTGGTGCATGCGCTGGTGGACGGCGGAACCATTGGCGAAGTGATTTCCGGCTGGACCGGTATCCCGCTGGGCAAAATGCTGCGCGACGAGATCGAAACCGTCCAGCGCCTGCCTGCCCTGCTGGGCGAACGCGTGCTCGGCCAGGATCACGCGCTGCATGAAATCGGCAAGCGCATCAAGATCTCCCGGGCCCGCATGGAAGACCCGAACAAACCCATCGGCGTGTTCCTGTTGCTCGGCCCGAGCGGCGTCGGCAAGACCGAAACCGCCCTGGCCTTGGCCGACACCCTGTACGGCGGCGAGCGTAACGTCATCACCATCAATATGTCCGAGTACCAGGAAGCCCACACGGTCTCGAGCCTCAAGGGATCGCCTCCGGGTTACGTCGGCTATGGCGAAGGCGGCGTGTTGACCGAAGCTGTACGGCGCAAGCCTTACAGCGTGGTGCTGCTGGATGAAGTGGAAAAAGCCCACCCGGACGTGCTCGAGCTGTTTTTCCAGGTGTTCGACAAAGGTGTGCTGGATGACGGTGAAGGTCGCGAGATCAACTTCCGCAACACCGTGATCATCCTCACGTCCAACACCGGCACGGATCGCATCATGCAGTGGTGCCTGAACGCCGAGCAGCAACCGACGCCGGAAGACATCGTCGAAGGCCTGCGCGACGAGCTGAACCAGGTGTTCAAGCCGGCGTTTCTCGGTCGCCTGACCATCGTCCCCTACTACCCGGTCAAGGACGCCATTCTGGAGCGCATCGTTGCGCTCAAGCTGGAGCGCATTCGCAAGCGTTTCGAGCGCAATCATCAAGCGGTCCTGAGCTACGACGAGGCGCTGGTCAAAGCCATCGCATCGCGTTGCACGGAAGTCGACAGCGGCGCCCGCAACATCGACAACATTTTGTCCAAGACCCTGATGCCGGAACTGGCCCAACGGGTCCTGGAACGGATGGCGCAGGACAAGCCGATTCAAAGTCTGAAGATCGAGTTGGGCAGCGACGGCGATTTCGCCTACAGCCTGTGCTGAACGAGCATTTAAAGGTAACCCTCATGGATAACCAACAAGCAAGGAAGCGCTCTGCGCAACCCGTATTTGCCAAATGCCTGATCGCCGCAGCCATGATGATGGTGCTGACGGCCTGTGGCGTCACCGACCGTGTCGGCAAGCGCGTGGACGACACGTGGGCCGGCGACATGCTGTTCGACGATAACGAAAAGGTCATCCTGACGTCCGACGGCGGCAATCAGCTCAATCCCGACGAAACCGGCAAGCCGCTGTCCGTGGTGATTCGCGTGTACCAGCTCAGTTCGCTGGAGCGCTTTTCGTCCACCGACGCCGACTCCCTGTGGGACGACCCGCAAAAAGCCCTCGGCAATACCTTGATCGAGAACCGCGAAATCACACTGCTGCCCGGCATGGGTCAAGTCGATCGCTGGCCGTTGAACAAGGCCGCGAGCTATGTCGGCGTCGCCGCGTTTTTCCGCTCGGATGAAGACAGTCGCTGGAAGGTCGCGTTTGACGCCAATTCCCTGCGCAAAGAAGGCATCTGGTTCTCCGCCGATGGCCTGCGGGTGCTGGTGGACAACAACACGGTCACGGCCGTGGCTGGCGTCGACGTCTTGAACAAACCCAAGACCGCCGAACAACTCGCCCAGGCCGCCACTTCGCCGGAAGAAAACACCTTGACCCAACGCCTTCAGGACGCAGCCCTGCAGCAAGCGGAAGACACCGCGACCAGCTCCGCGAAGAAAGCGACCGAATCAAAATTAAACTCTCTATTGGATGGCGTTCATGAGTAAGCAGAGCCGGGTGATGTGGTCGGAGGGCATGTTCCTTTTGCCGCAGCATTTCCAATACCAGGATGAGTTCCACCAGCATCAGTTGGCGGAGTCGACACTGCGCAGCACGCCGTTTCATTGGGGCGTGCAGATGCTTCAGGTTGACGAAGAAGCCCTCGCGACCGGCTCCCTGCAACTCAAACGACTGAAGCTGGTGTTCCCGGACGGCAGCCTGTTCGACGCGCCGCAGCATGATCCGCTGCCGGCCGCCCGTGACTTGAAAGACCTCCTCAAGAGCAACGACCTGAAGGTCTACGCCGCGCTGAAACTGCCTGAGCCCTTCGGCATGAACTACGTTGAAGACGGTCAGGAACAAAAGAGCGCGCGCCGTTTTCGCAAGCAGTTCGACACCCTGCCGGACTTGAACGAAGGCGACCTCGAAAACGAAATCACCAGCCTGCGCCTGAACGTCGTGATGCTGATCGACGGCGACAACCTGGACGGTTACAGCTACTGCCCGATCGCCCGCCTGTCGCGTAACAACATCGGCGGCTTCAACCTCGATGCGCACTTCGTGCACCCCACGCTGCACGTCGGTACCCATGAAACGCTGATCGGCCTGGGCAAACGCCTGCTCGGCGCCCTGCAATCCAAAAGCAAGGCACTGTCGGGCCGTCGTCGTGAACGGGCGGATCAGATTGCCGAATTTGGCTCCAGCGACGTGACATTGTTCTGGCTGCTGAACACGGTCAACCGCGCTCACCCGAGCCTCGCGCACCTGCTCGCTCACCCTCGCCTGCACCCCGAGCGCCTGTACCTGTTTCTGGCCGAACTGGCCGGTGGATTGCTGACGTTCTCGCTGGACACGCAACTCAATGATATTCCCGAGTACGACCACCACGACCCGGCGGCCTCGCTGGTCAAGCTCGATGAAATGATCCGGGTGCTGCTCGACAACGTCGTGCCCAACCAGTGCGTGGTGATCAACCTGACCCAGACCAAGCCTTCGTACTGGCAGGGCCAATTGCTCGACCCGCGCCTGGCCGAGGCGGATTTCTATATTTCCGTGCACGCCGACATGCCCGGTTCCAGCCTGCTGGAACTGGTGCCGCGCGCGTTCAAGGTGGGTTCGCCGGAAGACATCGAAGTCGTGGTCAACAGTGCCATGCCGGGGGTCACGCTCAATCACTCGACCCGCCTGCCCAATGCGATTCCGGTGCGACTGGACAATCACTACTTCTCCATCGAGCCCCATGGCCGCGTGTACGAACGAATGATGAGTGCCCAGGCCATCTCCTTTTACGCACCCAGCGCCTTTACCAATCTCAAGCTTGAACTGATGGCGGTACTCAAATGACTGAAGCCGTAATGCAAGGCGCCGTGACGGCCGCAACCGAAAAACCGGGTTTGAAAGCCCTGGTGCAAGACTTCATCAGCATGGCGCTGATCGTACGCAAGGGCCGACAGGTGACGTCGGTCACGGCCTTCGAGGCGAGCGTCGACAACTTCTTCTCGAACCTGGAGCGCGAAGCCCGCAGCGCCAACTACAGCGTTGAACAGGTCAAGGACACCCAATACGCCTTGTGTGCGTTCCTCGACGAGAGCGTGTTGCGTTCCGGCGACAACGAACTGCGGCGCCACTTCGAACTGCAGCCGTTGCAGTTCCGTTACTTCGGCGTGCACCTGGCGGGTGAAGGCTTCTTCGAGAAAATCGATTCACTGCGCAGCGACGTCAAAAAGAACCTCGACGTGCTCGAGGTATACCACCTGTGCCTGGCGCTGGGTTTCGAAGGCAAATTCAGCCTCGGTCAGAAAGACCAGCTGCGCTATCTGGCCAATACCCTGGGTCAGGACATCGCCCGTTATAAAAAAACGCCCAAAGCGCTTTCACCTGACTGGGCCTTGCCCGATCAGGTCTCCCAGATGCTGCGACACGAAGTACCCGTTTGGCTCTACCTGGCGCTCATTGCGCTGGTCTGCGTGGGTGTTTACCTGACGCTGGACTGGCTGTTGGCCAAGGACGTAGCCGCACTGTCCGAACAAATCAGCCAGCTGTTCAGTGCCTGATCCCAGGTCAGGTAATCGAGTCAGGAAGACATGAAGACATTATTGCGCTTGTTAAAAAGTTTTTGGTTCGTGATCCCGGTCCTGTGGCTGGCGAGCCTGGCCGTGTGCTGGTTCGTGGCGCCGCACGTGAGCGGTTTGCGTGGCTATACGCTGGAAGCGATGGCGATCATCAGTGCGTTCTACCTGCTGATCATTGTGCTGCGTCAGTACAAGCGAATCCGGGCTGAACACAACCTTGAGAACCTGGTGCAGATCGAGGTCGATCGCTCGCTCAAGTCCACCGGCGAGTTCCGCGATCAGCAAGTGCTGCGCGAACGCCTCAAGCACGCCATCGCGATGCTGCGTACCGATCGCTCGGCCGGTGGCGGTGGTGCTTCCGCCCTGTCCGATCTGCCGTGGTACCTGGTCATCGGCATGTCCGGTGCCGGCAAGACCTCGCTGCTGACCCGTTCCGGCCTGTCCGCGAGCATCGCCAACAGCGCCAACGACACCCAGAGCGGCACGCAGCATTGCGACTGGTACTTCAGCCCCGAGGCCGTGATGATCGATACGGCCGGTCGGTATCTGCGCGACGACCAGTCCGCCAGCGAGTTCGCCGCCTTCCTGAAGATGCTGAAAAAGCAACGCAGCAAAGCGGCGGTCAACGGTCTGGTGCTGGTAGTGAGCCTGCCGGAATTGCTCGCGGCCAGCGCTGACGAGCGTAACGCGCTGGCGGCACAGCTGGTGTCGCGCATCGAGGAATACACCGATTGCCTGGACGCCAATCCACCGATCTACCTGATGTTGAGTAAGACCGACCAGTTGCCGGGCTTCAGCCAGGCCTTTGAAGGCCTGGACCTGAATGAGCGCCAGCAACCGCTGGGCATGACGTTCGGCTTGTCGGAGATCCGCAACCAGGGCCTGCGCCCGGTGCTGGATGCCAAGCTGGCCAACCTGCACAGCCATATCCGCCGTCACGTCGACGCGCAGATGATTGCGTTGGGCGCGGATGCCAACAGTGCACTGCTGAACTTCCCGAACTATTTCTCCGAACTGTCTGTGGTGCTGGAGCAATTCCTCCAGCACTTCGCCGACACCCGGCATGCCGGCTCGCCCCTGCTGTTGCGCGGCCTGTATTTCACCAGCGCACTGCAAACCGATCAGCAACTGAGCCAGGTCTATGAAGACGACCTCGCCGAGTCGTTTGCCCTGCAGCCGGAAACCGCCCTGGATAACGACAGCAGCGGCAAGAAGATCAGCGACCGCAGCTACTTCATTACCGATACGTTCCGCCGGGTGATTTTTCCGGACCGCGACCTGACGCTGTACCAGTCACGCTTCGGCCGAAACAAGTCCCTCAGCCCTGTCGTGTTGGGTGTAGCGCTGCTGGCGGGCCTGGCGTTCATCGGCTGGCAAGCCCTGTCGTTCCAGAACAACCGTCAATGGCTGGCCTCGTTGCGCGATCAGTTGAACGAATTGCAGCAATCCCCGGACCGAGCGCAATTGCTCGCCTCGGGCCAAGGGCTGGAATTGCTCCGTGATCAACTTGCCGTCATCGAGAAGCACCGCGCCAAAGGCGTGCCGCTGCAACTGAGTGCAGGTCTTTATCGGGGTGACGACATCTACCTCGTCGCTCAGAACGCTTATTTGCAGCAACTGCGCACCCAGGCACTGGAGCCCGTCACGCTGCAACTTCAATTGCAGATGCGTGCCTTCAACGAGTTCGCAAAAACCATGGACCCGCAGAACAGCTTTGCAACAGCGCCGGCCAAGACGGGCAGGCCGTCCGCCAAAGCGCGTGTCCAGGGCCTGAAACTGCCGACCCGTTTGAGCAGCGTTCCACGCAGCACCGGTGAAGTCGCCAGCCGTTTGAGCGGTGCGGCCAAAGGTGCGGCGAACAAAGCGCGCGGCGATGCAATGACCGCGCTGCGCAACCCGGCCACCGCCAGTGACGCGGCCGATCTGTCGGCGACCACGGGCGGGCTGTCGTTGTCCGAGGAAATGCTGGGCCGACTGGACGAGCGTCAGGTCGCATCGATCATCGAGTCCTACAACGCCCTCAAGCTGTACCTGATGCTGACCCAACCCGATGCGCACCCGGAACCTGAGTTCGTCGGCGCCGCATTGCCGGCGGCCTGGGCCAATACCGCCAGCGAGCAGAATCCTGTCAGCGCTGACGTCATTCAGGACAACGTGCCGGTCTACGTGCAACTGCTGAAGAATGGTCAGGCGCCGACTTTGCCACGCAACGAGCAACTGATCAGCGAAACCCGTAACAGCTTGAAGTCGTTCATGATCTCCAGCTCCCTGGTGGACCGTGAATACCTGCGCCTGCAACTGGAATCCAGCCGCCAGTTTCCGGCGCTTGGCCTCAGCGACCTGGTGCCCCTGCCAGGGCGCCAACTGCTGTACGGCACCGAAGCCGTGCCGGCGATTTTCACCCGTCAGGGCTGGGAACAGTTCGTGAAACCGGAGCTGATCAAGCTGGTGTCCGGGAACCTGCGCAACGAATCGGACTGGGTACTCGATGGTGAAGGTGGCGACAGCCTGGTGCAAAAAGCCAACTTCATCCGCGAATTCATGACGCGCTACAAGCGTGATTACACCCAAGCCTGGTACACCTTGATCGACAGTGTCGGCGTGCGTCACTTCACCGACATGGCCAACGCGACCCAGCAACTGTCACTGCTCAGCGACGTACAGAACTCGCCGGTGAAAATCCTGCTGGCCGCCGTCAACGACAACACTCAGTGGGATGTGCCGGCGCCGCGGGAAACACAACAAACCGGGATCAAGCGCGATGACGGTTTCTGGGGCAAGGTCACGGGTATTTTCGACGGCCCGGACGCTTCGCCAAATGCGCTGATCTCGCCGCTGCCAGCGGTGGATGACGGCAGCCTGGCCAAGCGTTTCGAGCCGGTGTCCCGGGTCTTCGCCGTGCAGAACGCCGAGGGCGCGGACAGCACCATCATGGATCGCTACCTCGCGGCGCTGCGCAAACTCAAGGTACGGATGAACAACATCCAGCGCTCGCAGGACGTCGGTAAAAGCAGCAAGCAGTTGATCAGCGAGACCCTGGAAGGTCAGCCGAGCGAAGTCACCAGCGTGCGCAACTATGTCGAGACCACCGTCGACACCAGCCAGGGCGGCTTGTCGTCCTCGCTGCAAAGCCTGTTCAGTCTGCCGATCCAGTTCACCTGGGAAACCCTGCGCGACCCGGCCGGCGAGCAGATCGCCAAAGCCTGGGCGCAGCAGATCGCCAAGCCCTGGGAACAGGTCATGGCACACCGTTTCCCGATTGCAGCAGGCAGCCGCAATGAAGCCTCGGTCAAGGATCTGCAGCGTTTCGTCGACCCGGAGTCCGGCTTGCTGCCGAACTTCAAGCGCAACGAAATCGGCAATCTCTCCGGGGGTGAAGGCCTGGGCATGAGCAGCGCGAGCAAATCGACGCCGCTGGTCAACCCGAACATGGTCAACAGCATCGACAAGGCCAGCTCCCTGGGTCAGGTCATCGCCAGCTTGTCGGACCGTGAAAACGGCTTCGAGATCATGCTGGAACCGTCGGCTTACTTCACCGACATCATCTTTACCCTCGATGGTCAGGTGCAGCATTACCGCAACGGCAAGACCAGCTGGAGTCGCTTCTCCTGGCCGGGCACCACCACCGCACCCGGCGCCCGCATGGACGTGGTCACGCTGACCGGCGAACGCATCACTGTGTTCGATTATCCGGGCCGCTGGGGCCTGTTGCGCATGAACGACAGTGCCCGCGTCAGTGACCTGGACGGTATCCAGCAACGCTTCAGCTGGAACACCGCCAGCGGTCAGGTCAGCCTCGCCGTGCGCAACTATGGCGGGGTCAAGCTGACCGACCTGGCGAACGTCAAAGCGCTGAGTTCACTCAATGCTTCCGGCGGGCGGGTCCAGTGAGCATGCTCGCCTTGAATCAGGGACGCGGCCAATGATTGGCTGCTTCGGCAAGGTGCCCGCGAGCCCGGACTTCGTCAGCCTGCACGGCGCATCTGACGACGTCTGCGAGTTCGATGCGTGGCTGCAAGGTGCCTTGGCGTCCCTGCAGCGTCACGAGGATTGGCGAGCGCTGTTCGACGGTTTGCCGCTGTGTTTTTTCTGCTACCGCGCACGCAGTGGCAACTGGTTGCTGGGCGGGTTGATCAGTTCCAGGGACTCCAGCCAGCGGCGCTATCCGTTTTTCATTTTCCAGACGGTAAAAGCCAGCGATGCCGAGCCGTTCGTCAATCCCTTCACCCTGGGCGAACTGTTCAGCGGGCAGATCAAGCCGTTGCTGCACATGGCCGCCCAAGGGGAAAGCACCTCGGTCCTGTTCGAACGCATCAAGGCCTTGCGCCCGTTGCAACTCCAGGACTTCGAATTGTTCCGGCGCGTGCACGCAAAATTCCTCGTGAACTTCAACCTTCGCGACATCGCAACCGCGCTTGAAAGCTCGTACCCGGAGTTCGTCACCAATGCCGTGCTCACTCGTTTGCAAGCCTTGAAACGACCTCTGCAAAACGGCTCACCAATCGGCATGGCCCTGCCGTTGCCGGCGGAAAGAGGTTTGAAAAACCCCACGGCGGATTTGTGGGTGACCTGGCTGACGCGCATGACACCCGGCAACGCGGTGCCGCAGATCAGTCTGCTGGCCGACGACTTCATGCGCCCCAGATTGATCTGCTTTGCATCACGCACGACCAGCGACGCCTATCGCGTGCTGACCGGTATCGGTGAGCGCTCGCAAAGCTACGACGTACTGGCGTCTTTCGACGCGTTTGACGAGCACCACCCGGTACACGCTTTTCCCGAAATCGACCGCCCCCTTGATGACGTCATCGACCGTTTTGTCGATGCCCTGGATTCGAAGTCTGTATGAACAAGATCAAGTATTACTTCTTGCGTTATCAACCCTACATTCTGGGGGTCGCCTTTTTCCTCACGATCTTTGTGGTGTGGGGCATCGGCCGGGCCTTTGACTTCAGCTCGCTGAACAGCCTGCTGACGGGCATCGGTGTGTTCCTGGCGCTCTCGTCGGGCTACGTGCTGTTGATGTATCGCGGGGTGTCCCGACACCACAACCTCGAAGGCCTGCTGCGCGATGACGCCGACCAGGCTGTGCTCAACGCCAGCCCGGCGGACCGCGAGGAAGTCAGCCTGCTGCGCGAGCGTCTGCTGCAAAGCATCGAGCGCCTGCACAGCAACAAGCCGCGTGGCAGCAATCCCAAGGACGCGTTGTACGCCCTGCCCTGGTACCTGGTGATCGGCCAGCCGGCTGCTGGCAAAAGTACGATGCTCTATCAGTCGGGCCTGAACTTCCCTTATGCAGAACGCGAAGGCGCTCGCGTGGCCGGGTTGGGTGGGACACGCAATTGCGACTGGTTTTTCAGTTCCGAAGCCGTCCTGCTGGACACCGCCGGGCGCTACATGAACAACCAGGAAGAAGCCGGCAAATGGCGGGCATTCCTCCAGCTGCTGCGGCAACACCGCCAACGTCGCCCGCTCAATGGCCTGATCGTCACCGTCAGCATCCACGACATCCTGCAAGCGTCCCTTGACGATCAGGAACGCATTGCCAAACGCCTGCGTGAACGCATCCAGGAGACCCATGCGCTGCTGGAAGTGCGGCTGCCGGTGTACCTGGTGTTCACCAAGTGCGACCTGGTACCGGGTTTTGCCCCCTTCTACCGCCAACTGGATGACGTCGCCCGTGGCGAAGTCATGGGCAAGACGTTTGCCCATAAAGGTTATGAGCAGGCCGATTGGGGCCAGCAATTCGGCGTGGCCATGGATGAGCTGGTTGCCTATTGGCAGCAGGTGGCGAGCCAGCAATTGGTGACGCAGGACATCCAGATCACCCGTCAGGATTCAGCGGTCTATCGCTTCCCTCTGGAGCTGGCAGCCCTGAAGCCAAGGCTGCAGTTGTTTGTCGACGCGCTGTTGCGCGCCAACCCGTATCAAAAAGCAGAACTGCTGCGCGGCTTCTATTTCACCAGTGCGCTGGACGCCGACCAGCCTGAACTGGGTGGGCATGCACGCCAGGTCACCGAGCGCTTCTCGCTGGAAAGTGATCTGGAGACTGTCAGCGGCGATGCGCAACCGCGTCCGCTGTTCATCAACAGCCTGTTCAGAAAAGTCATCATCCCCGATCAGCATCTGGTGGCGCTGTACACCACGAACCATCGCGAACGTCGGCGCAAGGCCGCCTGGATTGGTGGCGCCGGCCTGGTCGCGACGTTGCTGTGCGGCCTGTTGGGCTGGTCCTATGTGAACAACCGCAACACCGTGCAGAGCATCTCCACGGAGCTGGCCCAGGCGGCGACTGCCGACGCCGCGACAACCGGGCAATACACCGCGTGGCAAACCCTGGATCGCATGCGTTTCTGGACCGCTCATTACTACGCGCAACACCACAGCGAAGGCGTGCCACTGCGCATGCGCCTTGGGCTGTACCAGGGTTACAAAGTCGAGCCACTGGTGCGCAGTCAGTATTTCGATCGCCTTGAAAGCGTGATGCTCAAGCCCACGGCCGACAACCTGACCCGCTCGCTGTACCTGCTGACCACCCTGAAGGTGTACCAGCGCAACACCAATCAACTGCTGCCCGTGACCGGCATCGACAGCGTAGAGCCCAAGGCCCTGCCTGACGACAACCGGGCGCAATCCATCGCGGCTTTCGGCAAGACCACGCTGGACACCTACGTCATGCTCTCCCGGGCCCAGCGCGAGAAGGCTGACCCGGCGTTCCTGAAGGCGAAAATCCCGGACTACTGGTACCCGGCGATCGCCCGCCAGACCGGCAAGACCATCGGTGCTTCCAACGGCACTGAAAGCGCCACTCAGGATTACGAATTTGCCAGTCGGCAGATCAATTTCTACAGCGATCAGATCCACGAAGAAGACGTGCCGCGGATTCTCGATAACGCCTTCCTGACGTCCAGCTCGCGCAACTACATCAACAGTCTGCTGACCCAGTCGTTGCGTTCCATTGAAACCATCACGCTTGAGTCGGACACGCTGTTCGCCTTTGGCCGTGCCGACTTCCAAAGCCTGAAAACCGCCGGCCAGAGCCAGCTGAGCGCCATCGCCGGCAAGCTGTTGAGCACGCCGGACATTGGCAAGATCATCATCGCCGGCCACGCCGATCAACTGGGGGACCCGCAAATCAACCAGCAGGTTTCCAAACAACGCGCGCAAACCATCAAGACGTACCTGGTGGGCAAAGGCGTTCCCGGTGAGTTGGTCGAAGCGGTCGGTGAAGGCAGCACCAAGCCCTTGGTCAAGTGCGATATGCAGCAATCAAGAGCCCAACTTATCGAGTGCCTGGAACCTAACCGGCGCGTGGAAATCGAAGTGCGGGCAGTCAACTGACACTGCCCCGCTTGCTGAAGAAAAACCGCTGCCCGGGCTGTCTCGATCTGAGGCCCGGTCAACGGCAAGACACCTCTCTTGATTGTTTTCAAAGAGGTTAAAACGAAGGGTTGTGCACTGCTCGCAGGCACACCGTTTAAATGTAGGTAAGGAGAAATTAGAAATGGCATTTGACGCATACATCCAGATCGACGGCATTCCTGGCGAAGTACTGGACGACAAGCACAAGGACTGGATCGAAGTGCTGGGCTACGAGTTCGGCGCAACCCAGGCTACCTCTGCGACAGCAAGTTCTTCGGGCGGTGCTTCTTCGGAACGCGTTGTCCTGAGCAACTTCACCATTCGCAAAGCGGCCGACAAAGCGACTGCCAAGCTGTTCGAAGCATGCTGCAAAGGCACTCACATCGCCAAGATCCAGCTGAACGTGAACCGCGCCGGTGGCGACAAGGTCACCTACCTGACCTACAACCTGGAAGAAGTGGTCGTGGCTTCGGTCAACACCGTTGCCGGCGGTAGCCAGGGCGGTAAAGACGAAGCGGAAAGCGATCTGCCGATTGAAGAAATCAGCTTCAACTTCGCGCGCATCAAAACCACCTACACCCAACAGAGCCGTGCCGATGGCCAGGGCGGCGGCAACGTCACCGGTGGCTGGGATCGCACAGCCAACAAGGTTTTCGCTTAAGTCTGCAGTAATGGCGGGCCGCGCACGCGGCCCGCGTTTAGCACCGTGCCCGTTCCTGGGCGCGGTGTTCTTTTATTTTGATCAGAGTTCCCTATGTCTGAATTTCTCAACGACCTTTCGCTGGCCGAACTGACAGCGCCCATCAATGAGGGGAGCGGTGAAGACTTGAGCTTTTCCACCTTGTTCGATCAGGTGAAAGAAGCGCGTCGAGCAGACCCCGACTACCTCACCCAGGGCGATTGGCAAACCGACCTCAAATCTTCGGATTGGGATCTGACCATCGCGCTGGCTGCACAAGGCCTGGCTCGACAGAGCAAAGACCTGATGCTCGTTGCCTGGCTCAGCGAGGGCCTGGCGCACAAATACCACTTCGTGGGTATCACCTTCGGCCTCACCCTGGCCGAACGCATTCTTGAAGCCTTCTGGGCGGACCTGTACCCGTCCCTTGAAGACGGAGTCGATGAACGCGCCGCTCGCCTGGCGTGGATGAAAACATCCCTGGCCGACGTCGTCGGCGGATTGCCCATCACCCAGGGCCAGCTGTTCGGCTTGCTTCGGTATGACGAATCCAGGCATGTCGAGAACCTGGCACTGCAAAACCCCCAGGCCATGCGTGCCGCCATTGATGAAGGCAAGATCAACGCCGAAGTCTTCCAGCGCTCGGTGGTGCTCACCGATTCGGATCATCTGCGCCTGAAGGCCGGCGAGATTGGCGCCAGCCTGAAGGCTTGCCAACAGTTGCAGATCACCGCTGACCGACTCTTCGGTGCCGACGCGCCGAGCTTTGCTTCGCTGTCTGACGTTCTGTCCCGCGCAGGCCAACTGGCCGAGAAGCTGCTCAAGGACCGGGGGATCGAACTGCATCCCGCGCCTGTCGCTCCCGCTCAGGCTCTCGCGCACAGCGCTGCCGACCAACCTGCAGGTGCTGCAATGACCCAGATTCAACACGACGTCTCGACCGCCCCGCTACGCACCACCCCGCTGACCCGTGACGAAGCGTTCACCCAGCTCGCGGGCATTGCCCAGTTCTTCAAACAAACCGAACCGCAAAGCCCTGTCCCCTACCTGATCGAACGCGCGATCAAATGGGGCAACATGCCGCTGGAAGGTTGGTTGAATGACGTGATCAAGGACAGCAACGTGGTGGACAGCATCCGCGATGTGCTCGGGACCAAGGAATCGAAGGGCTGACCTGTACTGGAGCAAGCCTCGCGGTAATCCAAGTCGCGCATCCGAAAAGAAAGGGAACTGGCGATGGGCCAGCAAGGTCGTAGTGGCTTCGCCTGGAGAATCGGATGCGCGCCCTGCATTTTCAAATCACTTACCGCTTGAACGACGCCCGACAGGTGTTCGTCCAGCCCGACTCATACATGACCGATGCCGATGCCTGGTATTACGCCTGCCTGCACGCGGGTGTGGGCCTTGTGTATGGGGACGATGATGCGCAGGAGGATTTTGCGGCGCTGCGCCTGCACGCCGAAAAGTCCGGGGTAACCCAGGTCAAATGGGAAGCATTGCCGTGAGTGACTTGCTCGATATTCAAGGTTTCTTCCCGAGCATCTTGTGGGAGCGCATCCACGACAAAAGCGGTGGGCCAAATTCCGGGCAAAAAAAATCCCAGGCAGCTGATGGACGCCTGGGACTTAAAAATGCATAAACCGTGGTGGTGAACGCGGGGCGAATATTACTGAATATTTCGTCGTGTAACAATATGTTTTGATTAACCATAAAGTTACTAAGGTTTATAAGTCCTTATATATCCACACATTTTTTAAGGATGCCACTACATGAACCAACGGTATTCCCGCGCGCTGATTTCCTCCATGAACGCCAAATGATCCTGGCGTTTGTTCTCGCAATACACGTCCACAAATTCCGCGCCCAACCCTTCGCGAACGGGCGCATAGCCTTGCATGGCTTGCACCGCTTCGAGCATTTGGGTCGGGAAACCAATGCCGCTGTTGCGATCTTCGTTCAGTGGTGTGATCGGTTCCTGGCCGGCTTTCAGCCCTTGCTCCAAGCCGACCAAAATGGCTGCCAACACCAGATAAGGGTTGGCATCGGCTCCCGACAAACGGTGCTCAATGCGCAGGTTTTTCAGGTCTGAATCAGGCACCCGCAAACAGGCATCCCGATCTTCAAAACCCCAACTGGCTCGAGTGGCGGTGTTGACCGTACCGCTCAAACGACGCATGGCGTTGTGATTAGGCGCGAAGATCGGCATGCAGTGAGGCAACACCTCAAGACAGCCGGCAACAGCATGCCGCAGGGGTTGCTGATCATTGGCCGCCAGCAGGTTGTTCCCGGCTTCGTCGTAAAGACTCACGTGCACATGCATGCCGCTGCCGGGGTGCTGCACGTAGGGCTTGGCCATGAAACTGGCGCGGTAATGGTGCTTGAGGGCCACGCCTCGGCTGCTTCGGCAGAACAACGCCGCCCAGTCCGCCGCACGCAGGCCATCGTCAAGGTGACCGAAGTTAATCTCGAATTGCCCCGGCCCCAACTCCGCCGTGATCACCGTGGTCTCGATGCCTTGCTCGCGTGCGGTCTCGACCATGTCGTCCAGTACCGTTGAAAAGCGCGACAGCCGCTCGATGTGCATGTTCGGCTGATCATCGGCATCGTCGGTCAGCGGATCACGGGGGAACTGCGGCAGGCCGTCACGCAGTTGACGGTCGAACAGATAGAACTCCAGCTCGAACGCGACCACCGGGAAGATCCCTTTGCGGTTCAGCCGTTGCAGCACCTGCGCCAGGACTTCACGGGGTTCGAACTCGATCGGATTGGCAGTGCCGTCCGAGGTAATCAGCATCTGCCCCAGCGGTTGCTTTTCCCAACTCACCAGTTTCAGTGTTCCAGGCACCAGTCGACGCGCGGCGTCCGGGTCACCGTCGTTGAAGCAGTAATCGCCGATTTTGAACAGTCCACCCTGAGTGCCCAGCAGCACGCAGTTCTGCGGCAGTTTCAGCACGCTGCCGGCGGCTACTTTTTCGAGCATCTCGATCGGGTAGCGCTTGCCGTAAAAATGCCCGGGGATGTCCAGGGCGATCAGGTCAACGTATCGCACATCCGGAAAGCGCTGGCGAAACGCACGCACTTCAGCAACCAGATCAGAGCAGACAGCATCCATCGTAATGTTCCTTGTTGTTATCAGGTGTAAACCCAGAGCACGCGGGTAAGTTGGTCGGTGAGATTGCCGTAACGACAGTGGGTATGACTGGCCAGCTGGAAGCTGTCGCCGGTGCGCAACGTGACCGGTTGATCGTCATCCAGCCACAGCGTCAGCTCGCCTTCGAGGACATAACCGCCCTGCTCCGAGCTGTCGTTCATGTGCCGGTCACCACTGCTGGCACCCGCCTCGAGCCGGCTTTCGAGCATCGAGAAGGACGCCCGCATTTTCGGCGAGACGAGGATGTCGGTGATGCCGTCTGCGTAGTACAACGTGCGGCGTTCGTCCGGACGGGTCACCCACGGCAGGGCCATGGGTTTGGGCAGGCTGTAGAAATAGGTGGTCGGCACGCCGAGGGTTTCGCTGATGGCGGTCAAGTCGGCCACCGTGGGCCGGGACAAGCCGCGCTCGACCTGAGAAAGGAAGCCGACCGAACGGCCGATTTTGTCCGCCAGCTCCTTGAGCGTGTACTTTTTGTGTTTGCGCAGGTCCTGGATCAGGATCGCCAGCGCCGATATTTCTTCTTGCATGTCCATCTAGATAGCTTCCAGAAATAGTGCGGTTCAGAGGCTGTCGCGCAGGCGATACCAGGCTTTGCCAATGGCTTCCAGAGGAGCGGCCATGTACTTGCCGCCGGGGAAGCGGTCGTTGACCAGCCCCTGATACAACGCGAGTTCATCAGGTTGACCGAGGATCGCATCAGACACCGCGCGAGCCCCGGCCAGGGTCGGGAGTACGCCGTGCCCGGAGTAACCTTGCATCCAGTACAGATCGCCGCGTCGACCGATGTCCGGCGTGCGCTTGAGGGTGAGGTCGATGTGCCCGCCCCAGGCGAATTCCAGACCGACACCCTGAAGTTGAGGAAACACGCGTTCCAGATACGGCCGGGTCGCAGCGGCGATGTCCTTGGGCATACCGCCAAGGTAGGTGCAGCCACCGCCGAACAGCAGCCGGTTATCCGGCGTACGGCGGAAATAATCGAGCACGAACTGGTTGTCGGTTACGCACACATTGCGCGGTAGCAGCGTGATGGCCAGCTCTTCCGAGAGCGGTTCAGTGGCCACCTGATACGTACCGACTGGCAGCACACAACTCGACAGCTGGGGATCCAGTTGATCGAGGTAGGCATTGCACGCCAGCACCAGCACATCCGCGCGAATGCACCCGCGCTCGGTGTCGACGGAATAGCGTCCGTTTTCTTCACGATAGCTCGTCGCTTTACTCAGTTCGTGAATGCGTCCACCGGCACGTTCAATGGCAGCCGCCAGGCCGAGGGCGAGTTTCAGCGGATTGAGGTGCCCGCCTTCTGGATCGAACAGCCCGGCCTGATAGCGATCACTGGCCACCCATTGCGGCAACTGCTCCTTGGCAATGAACTGCAATCCATCGTGGCCCCACTTGTGGCTGGCCTCGTGTTGCCACTCCGTCAGCAGACTGACTCGTCGCGGCATCACTGATGTCCAGAGGTGGCCAGGGCGATAATCGCAATCGAAATAATGGCGACCGGGCAAGTCACGCAATTCCCTGGCGGCCCAGCGCATACCGTCCCACAAGCGCCGGGCGCGTTCGAGACCCAGCGCGGCTTCCAGCGGCGGCATGTCACAGGACCACCCGAGAATCGCCTGCCCGCCATTGCGTCCAGACGCCGCCCAGGCGACCCGGCTGGCTTCCAGCACCGTCACCCGCTTCCCGGCCAACGCCAGGCGCAGCGCCGTGTGCAGACCGCTGAAGCCAGCGCCGATGATCAATACTTCGGTGTCGTGCTCGCCTTCCAGAGGGGTGCGATCAATCACACGATCAGCGCAGGTGTGGGCGTAATAGCTGTCGACGTGCTGATCGGATTGCTGAAACATGCGGGCCTCATGAAATTTTATTATTTAAATTTCATGAAAAAATACACGGGATATTTCATAACGGCAAGGCGATGTTGATTATTTCTAACTCTGGATGCCCCTTTGAAGAGAGGTAATTATGCTCATTCAGGCGACATGCATACTCTGTGGCGAGGGGATTTATCCCCGTTGGGCTGCGAAGCAGACCTAAAACCTGCAACCGAGGTGTATCAAGTGCACCGCGTGTGTTGGGTTTACGACTGCTGCGCAGCCGAACGGGGATAAATCCCCTCGCCACAGATGTGCGCATAGCTCTTAACTGAGCAGAGTTCCTACATCTCTCAGACAAAAACTCAAGCAATCGGAATCAACGGATCCGCCGCCGCCCAAGCGCTTTCACGATTTGCCGCCGGCGGGTAGATCCACTGGGTGTTGATCTGGGTTTTCAGCGCCTTGCCTTCCTGCCTGACCAACTTCACCTGGCGATCCCAGCCTTCGGTGTACACCGCGCCCCAGGCCCCCAGGTCCAGGCAGGTCACGTACTTGGGTTGGCGGTAAGGGGTCGGATCAACGCCGAGGATCTGCGCGGCCACGTTGTTACCGGCATGACGGCCCAACACGATCGCGTGCTGGCAGGTCATCATCGCATGGTTGCCGATGTCATCGGAGGCGGCATAGGCCACGTCACCGGTGGCGAAGATGTCGTCCTGGCCAATGACTTTCAAATGGCTGTCCACATGCAGACGACCCAGCGCGTCGCGCTCACCGGGCACTTGTTCGGTCAGTGAGCTGGCGCGCACGCCGGTGGTCCAGATCACGGTTTTAGCGTCGATTCGCTGGCCGTCGGCCAAGGTCACGCCGTTTTCATCGACAGACACCACCGACGACTTCAAGCGCCATTCAACGCCCACTTCAGCGCTGGCCTCGGCGATCGAAACACTGATTTCGGCCCCCATCGACGCGCCGATTTTTTCACCACGATCAACGATGATCACGTCGATGTCCGCAGCGTCGCCGAGGATGGCACGCAGTCGAGCGGGCATTTCGGTTGCGGTTTCAATACCGGTAAAACCACCACCGGCGACCACGACGGTATTGCGAGCTTTGCTCTGCGGCAGGTGCTTCAAGGATTTGAGATGGTTTTCGAGGCGGACGGCTTCTTCGATCTGGTCGACATCAAACGCATGCTCGATCGCACCCGCCGTGTTTGGCACAGCGAGACGGCTGCCAGTGGCCAGAACGAGTTTGTCGTAGCTGCATACCTGCTGGGCGCCTGAATCATCGCGGTAACCCACCTGTTTGCCTTGCACATCGATTGTCTCGGCAGCGCCCTTGATGAACTTCACGCCAACCGCATCGAACAGCTCGCCAAGCGGCGCGGCCAGTTGATGTGCATTCGGTTCATAGAATCGCGGACGCACGCAGCTCGGCCTGCGGGGCCAGGACGTTGTGCCCTGTTCGAAGGGACTGCGCCCGAGTGGGCCCTTGATGGTCCCTGCTCGGTTCACGGCGCGATGATGAATGCGCAAAAACGCATGGAAGAGGCGTTGTCTCAGCAGACCATTCTTGATCTCGCCAGAAAGGTCGGACGTAAGGCTCCAGCGGAATTTGGTGAGCAGGTGGACCACTGGATGAATGAACGTCGCGAGAAAAAAAGCAACGTGAACCCGCAAGCCATCCCGGTGAACGACATCACTGACTAAGCCTCAGAGACAATCGCGCACCGCCTGGCGCAGTGCTCCCGATTTCGCCCACGGTGGCCCCTGGTACAACGAAACCCGGCTGCCGTCCTTCGACTTCACGATGTCCAGAATCTCGTCAGCCGTAATGATACCCGGCGCATTGATTCTGTAGCCATTGGAAATCGAAGTCTGTTTGGTGTTCGAGACTTCTTTCTGCCACAACGGCAGCACGCACGCCGCGTATTCCTTGGGCGGCTTCTCACTGTACTTGCTGACATTCGGCTCCCCTGGCACCACGGAAGCAGGCAACGAGCAACCCGCCAGCGACACCAGCATGACTCCCGCAATAAGCATCCGCATGACACTTCCTTTTCCTGAAAAGGAAAATGTAGCGTGTCGTGGTGCAGACATCCATTCGCTCAGACAATCTTAATCAGCTGGTTTGTTATCGGAAGGTTCCGTGGCATTCGGATAGGACCTCTCGTTGAGGTACTTCATCCAACGCTCATAGGCGTCATGTTGCCGCTGCGTGACCCTTTCCCATTCCGGGCCGTTGAGCTGATGAGCCGAAATCAGCATCATCATTTCCGTAGTGGCCGCGTCCAGCTCGACGATCAGCTCATGGGCGTGGAACCTGAAATCATCGGTGGTCGTCATTGAAGTGGCCTCGCCCTTGCGAATAGTCGCTATTCCAATACGACATCCAGCCTTTTCGTTCGCATTAATGTTCCCGACCAACGGCAGCGCCTCAAGGGATAACGGCATCGCCCTGCCCCACCTCTGATTTGGGTCTAGTCTTTCGTAACGGAGAATTTATTGCAGGAGGTCAGCATGTGGCTCAACGAATCGGAACAGCAACTTCGGCGGGATCTGCAGGGCGTCGCTTCGGATCTGCGATGGTCGGCGGTCGAGTTGCTGCGTATTGCAGAACAACTGCGCATGGCCGGCAATGACGTGGACGCGGAGGCGGCCAAGCGACTGTGCGAGTTGTTTCAGGGGGACGAAGCACGACTGGCGGGGTATGCCGAAGAGGTGAAGGCCAAAACCATCACTCGCAACAAGGCTGCTTAGACGCCGAACAGGCTTTATGTAAAGAAAAGCTTTTGTGGCGAGGGAGTTTGCTCCCTCGCCACAGTTACGCCCTCACCACATCCAAACGCGCGTTTGCTTCTCTTATCTACTGATTGTTTGCGGTCCGCGACGATCGCGCGCGATACGCAGGCAACGCTGCCGCAAACGCCAACGCTTCTTCTCGGCTGGGAAACGCGCCAAGCCGGTCACTTTTGGTGCATACGCGCCACGGGCCGTTGTTAACGCTGAGTACGTCGTAACCATTCATGTGCATTTTGTTCAACATCGGAACGCTCATGTACACCTCCATTCAGACAGGAATATCCAGGGTTGACGTGCCTACCTTACACCTGACTGCCGCCAAGGTGCCGACCAGACGTCGCGGCAAATAAGATTGCACTTTCGGCACAATCGCCCACTCCAAAGATCAGACCGCCGGTTTAGATCAGGCGCGTTTGTTGCAGTTTTATGACTGTCTTGTGACTGCCGGCCTATGGAAACTACACATGAAAGTACGCGCGACGGTCATCTGCGAGCAGGACCGGCACGTCCTGCTGGTGCGTAAATCCCGATGTCGCTGGACCTTGCCCGGCGGAAAAGTCGAGCGCAACGAAACCGTTGCGGCCGCCGCCGTTCGCGAGCTTCAGGAGGAAACCGGGCTTGGGGTGGACGACATGCTCTACCTGATGGAACTGGAATCCGGCGACACCCTTCACCACGTCTACGAAGCATCGGTGGTGAATTACGACGCCGCACGCCCTTTGAATGAGATCGTCGACTGCGTCTGGCATCCGCTGGACGCGGTCAACAACCTCAATACAAACGACGCCACGCTACGAATCGTCAACGCGTTCAGGCGCCGCTTGTAGGCACCGATTCGATCCGGATCAGCCTTGATCGCCGCCGCCCACTGGCATGACCATGCCGGTGATGTAAGACGCTTCGTCGCTGGCCAGAAACAGAATGGCGCTGGCCTGCTCATCCAGTGTTCCGTAGCGCTTCATCAGGCTGCTGTCGAGGGTTTGATCGACAATCTGCTGATACCACACCTTCTCTTCTGCGCTTTGTTCAGCGCTATTGCGCGGTATTACCCGTGGCGGCGCTTCGGTGCCACCGGGAGCCGTGGCGTTGACTCGCACACCGCGGCCAGCCGTTTCAAACGCCAGACAGGCAGTCAGTGCATTCACCCCGCCCTTCGCCGCGCCGTAGGGCACACGGTTGACGCTGCGCGTAGCGATGGAGGATACGTTGACGATCGCACCACTGCCTTGCTCCAGCATGAACGGCAGCGCGGCATGGCAGCACCACAGCGTCGGAAACAGCGAGCGGCGGACTTCGGCCTCGATCTGCGACGGCTCGTAGTGCTCGAAAGGCTTGGCCCATATCGTGCCGCCGACGTTGTTGATGAGGATGTCGAGTCGACCAAACCGCTCGACCGCCGCCTGGATGACACGGCTGCATTCGGTGTATTGCTCGAGGTCGGCGGTCAGCGCGAGGCTGTCCTGGCCTAATTGCTGTTGCAACTCGAACACCAATTCGGAGCGGTCAACCAGGATCAAGCGTGCCCCTTGCTCCGCCATGCGCTCAGCGACGCGTCGGCCGATGCCTTGGGCCGCACCGGTGATCAGCGCGACTTTTTCGTGAAATCTGTTCATACCTACCTCTTTGCAAATCGCTATCAGGAGCACACGCCATGTAGCAGCTGGCGAAGCCTGCGGTGAGGGGATTTCTGTGGTGAGGTGATTCTTGTGGTGAGGTGATTCCTGTGGTGAATGGATTCCTGTGGTGAGGGAGTTCCTGTGGTGAGGGAGTTCCTGTGGTGAGGGAGTTCCTGTGGTGAGGGGATCTTTGTGGTGAGGGGATTTATCCCCGTCCGGCTGCGAAGCAGTCGTGAAATCAGCCAACGCGGTGTATCAGGGAAACCTTGCATTCAGGTTCTACGACTGCTTCGCAGCCGAACGGGGATAAATCCCCTCGCCACAGGAACTCCCTCACCACAGGAACTCCCTCACCACAGGAACTCCCTCACCACAGGAACTCCCCCACCACAGGAATCCATTCACCACAGGAACTCCCTCACCACAGGAATCCCCTCTCCACAGGAACTCCCTCACCACAGGAATCCATTCACCACAGGAATCCCCTCTCCACAGGAACTCCCTCACCACAGGAATCCATTCACCACAGGAATCCCCTCTCCACAGGAACTCCCTCACCACAGGCTTCGCCAGCTGCTACAGGTGGTGCGTGTTCGGTTACGTCAATGTTCAGGCCGCGCTGGCGGCGAATTTCTCGTAGTAGAAATTCGCCGGGGCAATGCCTTGATCGCGGATGAACTGGCTGACCGCTTCGACCATCGGCGGCGGGCCGCACAGGTAGACGTCCACGTCACCGTCGTTCAAATGCCGCGGTTCGATGTGCTGGGTCACGTAACCCTTCAACGGGTGCTGACTGTCAGGGCTGGCGACGCAGGCACTGAAGCTGAAATTCGGGATGCGTGCGGCGAAGGCTTCCAGGCGATCGAGTTCCACCAGATCGAAATCATGCGTCACCCCATAGATCAGGTGCAGCGGATGCTCACTGCCCTGCTCGGCAATTTTTTCCAGCATGGCGGTAAAGGGCGCCAAGCCGGTGCCACCGGCCAACAGTAACAACGGATGGCGGATTTCGCGCAGGTAAAAACTGCCCAACGGCCCGGCCAGGCTCATGCTGTCGCCGGCCTTGGCCATGCCGGTGAGGAAGCTGCTCATCAAGCCGCCAGGCACGTTGCGAATCAGGAAACTGACTTCACCGTCGCGCTGCAACGAGCTGAAGGAATAGGCCCGCGTCTGCTCGCTGCCGGGAATCGCGAGGTTCACATACTGCCCTGGCAGGAACGCCAGCTTGCTCAGCGCCTCGCCCTTGATCGACAGCGCGATGGTGCTGTCGGACAACTGGCGCACCGCGCTGATGGTGCCGTCGTAACGGGCCTGGCGCGTACGGCAGACATCCGAAGACGTTGGCACGCGTACCACGCAATCGCTCTGCGCACGCATCTGGCAGGTCAGCACAAACCCTTGCTCGGCCTCATCGGCACTGAGGGCGTCTTCGATGTATTCCTCGCCGAGGTCATAGCGCCCGGCTTCGGCAAAACACTTGCAGGTGCCGCAAGCGCCGTCGCGGCAGTCCAGCGGAATGTTGATGCCTTGGCGGTAGGCTGCATCCGCCACGGTTTCATGGGGACTGGCGTCGATGAAACGAGTGACGCCGTCTTCGAAATTCAATGCAATGGAATGCGTCATGACGGCTGCCTCACAGGTGGTAAACATCGATGACCTGGCGAACGTAGTCGTTCTTCAGGATCACTTTCTTGGCCTTGATCAGCGGGTTTTCACCGCGCACGTCGAGGGTGTAGAAACTGCTGCCGAAATAGCTGTCGACGGTCTTGTAGCGAAAACTCAGGGTGTGCCAGTTGAAGCGCACCTTGCAGACCCCGTCAGCCTGTTCAAGCAGCTCGATGTTGCTGATGTTGTGGGAAGTGCGAGTGTCCGGAATGCTCGCACTGGAACGCTCGGTCTTGATGCGGAATACACGGTCTTCAAGCCCGGTGCGGTTGCCGTACCAGATCAGTGAGATTTCCCGCTGCGGGTCTTCGGTCAGCTCATCGTTGTCGTCCCACGAAGGCATCCAGAATGTCGCGTCCGGTGCGTACAGCTCCAGCCATTGATCCCACTGGCGGTCGTCGAGGTAGCGCGCTTCGCGGTAGAGAAAATCCCGCACGGCGTCGTAGGTGGCGATCATCACACTTCCTCCACGGCAATCAGCGCGGACTGCTCGACGGCCAGGGCCTTGAGCATGGTCTGCTGCCAGTATTTGTGCTGCAGCACGAACAGCCCTTCGTCTTCGGTGCGCACGCCGCTGAGCAGCGGATGCAGGTCGATTTCCTTCGCGGCCTCGTCGGCCCCTTCAATCCAGTGCTCAGCCCCCCGGGACATGTCGTTCCAGGTGGTGACGCTGCCTTGGTAGCTGGTCTGGCAGGACCGGAACTCTTCCAGATCGTCCGGCGTGGCCATGCCACTGACGTTGAAGAAATCTTCGTACTGACGAATTCGGCTCGACCGCGCGTGATCGCTTTCGCCTTTGGGGGCGATGCAATAGATGGTGATTTCCGTGCGGTTGACCGAAATCGGCCGGGCGATGCGAATCTGCGAGCTGAACTGGTCCATCAGGTACACGTTCGGGTACAGGCACAGGTTGCGCGAGTTCTCGATCATCCAGTCGGCACGGGCTTTACCAAAATCATTGGCCAACTCGTCGCGGCGCTCGTACAGCGGGCGGTCCTCGGGATTGGACCAGCGGGTCCAGAGCAGCATGTGCCCCTTGTCGAACGAATAGAAACCGCCGCCCTGTTTGGCCCAGGTGCCGGCGCTCATGGTCGGGTTGCTGTCACCGGCCTCGCGCTGCTTGCGCTGGTTCTGCGTGGCCGCGTAGTTCCAGTGCACGGAGCTGACGTGATAGCCATCGGCGCCGTTTTCGGCGGTGAGTTTCCAGTTGCCTTCGTAGATGTAGCTGGAGGAACCGCGCAGCACTTCAAGGCCGTCGGCGGACTGGTCGACGATCATGTCGATGATTTTCGCTGACTCGCCCAGGTGCTCCACCAGCGGCACCACGTCTGCCTTGAGGCTGCCGAACAGGAAGCCGCGATAGGACTCGAAACGGGCGACTTTGGTCAGGTCGTGGGAGCCTTCGCAGTTGAAACTCGCCGGGTAGCCTGCCGCTGCCGGGTCTTTGACCTTGAGCAGCTTGCCGGAGGTGTTGAAGGTCCAGCCGTGGAACGGGCAGGTGTAGGAGCTCTTGTTGCCGGACTTGTGCCGGCAAAGCGTCGCACCACGGTGGCTGCAGGCATTGATGAACGCGTTGAGTTCACCGTCCTTGTTGCGCGCGATAAAGATCGACTGGCGCCCCATGGTGGTGGTGTAGAAATCGTTCTTGTTGGGGATCTGGCTTTCGTGGGCGAGGTACAGCCAGTTGCCTTCGAAGATGTGTTCCATCTCCAGGTCGAACAAGCGCGGGTCGGTAAACATCTCGCGCTTGCAGCGATAGATGCCTTGCTCTGGATTGTCTTCAAGCAAGGAGTGAAGGTATTCGGGTCGCAGGGTCATGGCCGCCGCCTCCATTGTTTTTATCAGGCAGGGCCATGCTAGGTCGGGGGGTTGAGGCGGACTATCCGAAGGGTGCAGACCTGTATCCGTTTTGTGCAATACAGAAACCGGCGCCGCCCCCTGTAGCAGCTGCCGAGCCCGCGAGGCTGCGTTCGGATGCGCAGCATTCGCATGCCATTTTGCGAGCGCTGCGCACTCGAACGCAGCCTCGCAGGCTCGGCAGCTGCTACAGGTTTTGCGTTGTAGCTGCGTTCGGATGCGCAGCATTCGCCTGCCATCTTGCGAGCGCTGCGCACTCGAACGCAGCCTCGCAGGCTCGGCAGCTGCTACAGGTTTTGTTGTGTAGTTACATCAATGCCGACGCTTGAGGGTATCGGAAGGCAGTTCGCCGAACTGTTGGCGGTAACTGCTGGAGAACCTGCCCAAGTGCAGGAAACCGTAATCCATCGCCACTTCCGTGACGTTGCGCACGTTGCAGGTGGGGTCGCTCAGGCAGGCGTTGATACGTTCCAGACGTTTCTGGCGGATGTAGCTTTTCGGCGTGGTGCCGGCGTTGCGCTCGAACAATCCGTACAACGAACGCAGGCTGATGTGCGCCTGGCGTGCCAGTTCTTCGCTGTCGATGTCGTGCTTGAGATTGCGCGCAATGTAGTCGGCAATCGCCTCGAACGTTGCCGACGGCGAACCCGGGTTGACGCGGCTGACATTGGTTTTCATCAAACTCAGCATCTTGCTGACTATGATCTGCGCGTAATGCTCCTGCACCTTGGGGATTTGCTCAGTGGCCTCGGCCTCCTGGCAAATCATCGCCAGCAGCCCCACAAAACCTTCCAGCTCGTTGAGCTGATAGCGATTCTCCAGAAACCGCACGCCCTGGTCCGGGTAATGCCAACGCTGTTCGTTGCACACGGATTCGAGCAGCAATGCCGGAACTTTGAGAATGAATTTTTCGCAATCGTCGGAATAGGTCAGGTCCACCGGATCGTCGGGGTTGATCAACAACAGTTCACCCGGCGCGAAATAATGCTCCTCGCCATGTCCCCGCCAGAGGCAATGACCACCGAGTAACACCTGCAAGTGATAGATGCTGTCCAGCGCACCCGACGTCACCCGCACAGGGGCGCCATAGCTGATGCGGCAGAGGTCGAGGCTGGCGAATTTACGATGATCGAGACTGGCCAGCGGACGCCCCGCGCGAGGCATCAGAATGTGGTGATTACCGACATGCTGATTGACGTAACCCGACACCGCATAAGGATCGGCGTGGTCGAATACTCTGCTGCGCTGACTCAACAGCTGCGCGTGCATCATCGGGGCACTCTCGTTGTTGTTTTAGGTTGCGTCGGGTCATTCTAGAACAGTGTCCACGACAGGTCACCGCCTCCCCTGTAGGAGCCGAGCTTGCTCGCGATGGCGCTGTATCAGTTTGAATCTCTTCAACTGACACACCGCCATCGCGAGCAAGCTCAGCTCCTGCAGGTCGGTTCAAATCGCGATTCAATCCTCCAGTGCGCGGACCCGCTCAGGGCGCTGTTGCTCGTCCGGTTGGGCGGACGACTGCAGGGTGAAGTCGAATTCGATTTCGGCAAACCGACCGCTCACGCCATGCGCCGCTGCACGGGCCTGATCTTCACTGAAGGTGATTTTTGCGATCAGCTCATCACGGGTGGCATAGGCGAAATCGTCGTGCAGGTACTCATCGCCATCCAGGTTGATCTGGGTGGTCAGGTGGCGATGATCCGGCGCGGAAATGAAGAAGTGAATGTGCGCCGGCCGCTGACCATGACGCCCCAGCTGATCGAGCAGTTGTTGGGTCGGACCATCCGGCGGGCAGCCATAGCCCGACGGCACGATGCTGCGAAAGCGATAACGACCCTCGGCGTCAGTGACGATGCGCCGGCGCAGGTTGAATTCCGATTGGGTGGTATCGAAGTAAGAGTAGGTGCCGCCGGTATTGGCGTGCCAGACGTCCACGACCGCACCGGCCAGCGGTTCGCCCGCGGTGTTGAGCACCTGGCCCTGCATGAACAGCGTCACACCCGGATCCACGCCATCATCCAGTCGCGCTTCGAAGTCCGAGAGCGGTGCACCGGCCACATACAACGGCCCTTCGATGGTCCGTGGCGTGCCGCCAGCCTTGCCGGCCGCCTCGTCTTCGGCGTCCATCAGCAGGTCGAGGTAATGCTCCAGCCCAAGCCCTGCCACTACCAGTCCGGCCTCTTGGCGCGCGCCCAACACGTTGAGGTAGTTGACGGCTTTCCAGAACTCTTCCGGCGTCACGGCCAGGTCTTCGATGATGTTCACCGAGTCACGCAGGATGCGATAAACCAGGGCTTTGACACGCGGGCTGCCGGCGTCGTTTTGCAGGCCACTGGCTTCTTCGAGAAATTTCTGGGCAGCGGCAGTGTGGGAAATCTTGACGTTCATGGTGGTTCCTCATCTTGTAATTATTAGCGTAGCGAACTGAGCAGGCTGGGCTCAGCGGTCATCCTCGCGAATCGACGAAGGATGCCGGCACATCGCGGTGACTTCGATCGCCATGTACGGGTAAAGCGGCAATTGCATCAGCAGGTCATGCAGCTCCTGAACGCTGTCGACGTCGAACACGCTGTAATTGGCATAGAGCCCGGCAATGCGCCACAGGTGACGCCACTTGCCCTGCTCTTGCAGGCGCTGGGAGAAAGCCTTTTCGTCAGCCTTCAGCCGGGCGGCCACTTCAGGGTTCATGTCGACCGGCAGGTTCACGGTCATTTTTACGTGGAACAGCATGATGCACTCCTCAGACGTGATGAAGAACGGTGGATGACTTGTCGCGACGGTAAAACGCCAGGCGCTCTTCATCCAGACTCAGGCCCAGGCCCGGTGTTTTAGGCACGTGCAGCTCGAAATCGCGGTAGACCAGCGGCTCGCTGAGGATGTCCTCGGTCAGCAGCAACGGCCCGAACAACTCGGTGTCCCAGGCCAGCTTGTTCAACGTGATGAAGGCATGGGCAGACGCCATAGTGCCGACACCACCTTCGAGCATGGTCCCGCCGTACAGGCCGATACCCGCCGCTTCGGCGATGGCGGCGGTCTTCAGCACCGCGCGAGGGCCGCCGTTCTTTGCGATCTTCAAGGCGAAAATCGACGCCGCGCCTTCGCGGGCCAGATTGAAAGCATCCTCCACGCATTCGATGGACTCATCGGCCATGATCGGCGCCGGGCTCATGGCATTCAGCCGCACCATGCCGGAGCGGTTATTGCGCGAGATCGGTTGCTCGATCAGATCGATACCATTCGTGCCCAGAATCCGGCAGGCGCGCACAGCAACAGCTTCGTCCCAGGCCTGATTGACATCGACCCTGACGCTTGCGCGGTCACCCAGGGCTTTCTTGATGGCGATGACGTGAGCGAGGTCGCGATTGACTTCGCCGGCACCGATTTTCAGCTTGAAGATCCGATGGCGGCGCAGGTCGAGCATCTTTTCCGCTTCGGCGATGTCCTTGTCGGTATCACCGCTGGCCAGGGTCCAGGCCACTGGCAGCGCATCCCGCACACGACCGCCCAACAGCTCGCTCACCGGCAGGCCGAGGCGTTTGCCCTGGGCGTCGAGCAAGGCGGTTTCGATGCCTGACTTGGCGAAGGTGTTGCCACGAATGCTGCGCTCCAGCCGCAACATCGCGGCGTTCACGTTGGCGCTGTCCTGGCCGAGCAACAGCGGCGCGAAGTGGCGATCGATGTTGGTCTTGATGCTGTCGGGGCTTTCATTGCCGTAGGCCAGCCCACCGATGGTGGTGGATTCACCGATGCCTTCGATGCCATCGGCACAGCGAACACGAATGATCACCAGCGTCTGGTTCTGCATGGTGTGCATCGCCAGCTTGTGCGGGCGGATGGTCGGCAGATCGACGATGATCGTCTCGATCGATTCAATGGCTGTCGCAAGCATTTCAATACCCGTCAGGTTCTTAAAGTTCTGGAACCGATTCTCGTACGGCTTTTTTCGGGAAGCCAATATAGAATTGGTCTGACTTGATACCTTTAAGGTATGCAAACGACAGACTTATGGAGGCCCCATGGAACTGCGTCACCTGCGCTATTTTCAGGTGCTGGCTCACACCCTTAATTTCACCCGTGCTGCAGAACTGCTGCACATCGCGCAACCGCCCCTGAGCCGGCAGATCCAGCAGCTGGAAGACGAACTCGGTGTGCTGTTGCTGGAGCGTGGCCGACCGCTGAAACTGACCGATGCCGGGCGGTTTTTCCATGAACATTCCAGCGCCCTGCTCGAGCAACTGGGCAACGTGTGCGACAACACCCGGCGGATCGGCCTGGGCGAAAAGACCTGGCTGGGTATCGGTTTCGCGCCTTCGACCCTGTATGGCGTGCTGCCGGATCTGATTCGCCGCTTGCGCAGTGGCGAGCCGCTGGAGCTGGAACTGGGGTTGTCGGAAATGACCACGCTGCAACAGGTGCAAGCGCTCAAGGCCGGACGGATCGACATCGGCTTCGGACGCATCCGCATTGATGATCCGGCCATCCTCCAGACCGTGCTGACCGAAGACCGCCTCGTCGCCGCCCTGCCCGCCGGCCATCCTTTACTGGGCGCGCCGATCAGCCTTCGCGAACTGGCCAAAGAACCCTTCGTGCTGTACCCGGTCAACCCACGGCCCAGTTACGCCGACCATGTCATCGCCCTGTTCGAATCCTATGGGGTGAGCATTCATGTGGCGCAATGGACCAACGAGCTGCAAACGGCGATTGGTCTGGTGGGGGCTGGAATTGGCGTGACGCTGGTGCCGGCGTCGGTGCAATTGCTGCACCGCGATGACATCGGCTTCACCCCGCTGCTGGAGGACAACGCGACGTCGCCGATCATCCTCAGCCAACGGGTCGGGGATGTATCACCGGGGTTGAGGCATTGCTTACGGATGATTGAGGAGTTGTCGCCTGCTGAACTGTAGGACCTGCAGGCCTACAGACCCAATCGGGTCACCCGGCAAACGCCCGGCGTCCGGCGTTCATCTCCGAGCGTAACTCGCCCACCAGCTCGGAGATTGCGCGAACGCTGGTCAGTTGCTCTGTCGACACACCGCAAATCAACAGTTCAACCTGCCCGGTGTCGGGTTCAAACACTTCAATACGCAGCAATCCGCCGCTCTCCGTGCATTCGCAGGACAACGGGGTAAAACCACACTCCACAATGTTGCAAAGAACTGAAATGGGAACCATGGCTGGCGTCTCGGGCGGCAGTGGGACGGATGAACTTAATGAGAATAGATGCCCTTGGCCAATCCTGCGCCAGTAAAAAGTGATACCTGCCTCTCATTTCCAGGCATTGATCAGTGGCGATCCCCGTCCCATATCCAGTTCCAGAGCCCCGGTAGCTGCACCGCCTGGGAGCTGTCGGTCACGGTGCGCGCCATCGCCGCCCGTTGCAGCTCGTCCTTATCGTCGTAAAAGGGTTTCTGCGCCAGTTTCAGCCCGGTGGTGTTGGCGCTGTCGATGAGGATTTGCAGGTACTCGCGGGCGTGCCGGGCGGTGTAGCGGTTCAGGTCGTGGAAGGTCACGACGACCGGAATCACCCCATCCACCGTCGGCAGTTCGCCGAGTGCGATGCGTTCGCGCACGACTGACAGCTGCCGAAGCATGTTGGCCCGCCGCCGTGGACTGGCGTTGAAGCCCCAGATTTTGCCGTCATTGGCACTCAGGTCCGTCAGCAGCACCTGCAAGCCATGGCGTTGATAGGCCGCGAACGTGCGCTTGTCGTAATTCCAGAACGGCGGGCGCACCAGCGTCGGTGGCGTGCCGGTGATCGCCGCGATGTCGGCGGTGCCGTTGCTGAGCGATTGCTCCAACTCGACGTCATCGAGCGAGCGATGATTGCTATGCCCAGGCGTGGCCGTATGGAATCCCAGGATATGACCTTCGGCCTGCTCGCGGCGCATGACCTGATGCCCGATCTCACTGCCGCCCGCCCGAGAGGCCCGAGTCTGGACGAAAAACACTGCTTTGATGTTCGGCTGCACCGGATTGCTAGCGAGGCTATCAAGCACGGTCATGCTCGGGTTCCAGAAACTCGAGGCACTGGGCCCGTCGTCAAAGGTCAGCAGAAAACGAATCGGTGCTTGCCCGGGCAGACGTTGTTCGGTCTGCGGAGTCATTTCGATCGGAGCGGCGATGCAACCGGCCAGTCCGGTGACGATGGCGATTGCAGCGAGAACCTTGAACAGCTGTTTCATGTTTTGCCTTGGCAGACCCTTGCGGTCACGTTTGATGGCAAAAACCCTTCGCCCGTTTATCCATTATCGGCCCGCAGTTCGCTGCTGGCCGAGGTTGGATAAGGTACACAGTGTTTGGTTCCAGCGCTGCCTGGCCGTCAGTTATTGGGCAAAGGATCGATCAAACGAACGGTCGATAATCGGCGCGGTGGCCAAGGCTGTCGGCAGTGCCTTGACCTTGAACAGAAAGTCCGCCGTGCTCTGCAAATCCGCAGCCGCCTGCGTATCCACCGGGCCGACGGTCATGTGTGCCTGACGCAACCAATGACGCGAAACGTTCTGGTCCAGGTTGGCCTTCTTTGCCCACAGGATCCTGCTCGTCTGACGATCGCTAAGTGAACAGCATCAGACCCAGGCACCGACCTTGTTCAGGCCCACCAGAAAATCGGCATGGAACGCCTGAGGCTTCGACCGAGGCGCGGACGTTGTAGTAATTCTGATCACCGACGTGCAGGACGACGGGCTCAGCCGCGTAGGCGATCGGTGCGGCAAACAATGCGCTGGCCAGCAGGCAGCGCACGAAACGGGACAGGTTAATCGGAGTGTGAGCTGTCGAGTGAAACGAGGCTGCGATCTTTTGATCTTCAACCTTCTCCCCCTACCCCACCAGATCAATCAACTGCTCACGCTGCGCCCCCGTCAGCATCGGCCCGAATCCCGCCCCGGCATTATCGGCCATGTAACGCGGGTTCCCGGTGCCCGGTATGACGCAGGTCACCGCCGAGTGCGAGAGCAAGAACTTGAGCGCCAGCTGCGGCCAGCTATTTACCTGCACCTGTGCTGCCCACCCCGGCAGCGGTTTTCCTTTGAGTCGCGCGATCAAGCCTCCGCCGCCAAACGGTCGATTGCACATCACCGCCACACCCCGTTCGCGGCACAGCGGCAGAATGCGCTTCTCGACCCCGCGATCATCCAGCGCGTAATTGATTTGCAGGAAATCCAGCGCTTCAGCCTTGAGCACCGCCTCCACTTCGTCATACGCCGACGCCGTGTAATGGGTGATACCGATGTAGCGAATGCGCCCTTCTTCCTTCCATTGCCGCAACGTCGTCAGGTGGGTTTTCCAGTCCAGCAGATTATGAATCTGCATCAAATCGATCCGGTCGGTTTGCAGCAACCGGAACGACTGCTCCATCTGCGCGATGCCTTCTTCACGCCCGCGCGTCCAGACTTTGGTGGCCAGAAATGCCG
This sequence comes from Pseudomonas sp. p50(2008), assembly GCF_015351605.1. Lineage (NCBI taxonomy): Bacteria > Pseudomonadati > Pseudomonadota > Gammaproteobacteria > Pseudomonadales > Pseudomonadaceae > Pseudomonas > Pseudomonas sp. p50(2008). The sequence continues at coordinate 4,759 of NZ_JACMYF010000013.1, read as the reverse complement.
GCGAGCGCGGTTCATGGATCGACAGCAATTCGCCGGTGGTCTGCTCGGCACGGCCATACATCGGTGAGCTGTCGATCAGCGTTCCGCCCTTTTCGAACAATGCATTGAGCACGGCGGGCAACTGTTTGTAGGCGGGGTCTGCAGGGGCAACATCGAAACCGCGATAAGTGCCCAGCCCGACAATGGGCAGCGGCTCGGCGCTGGAAGGAATGGCTCGGGTCTGCATGTTCTTGCCTCCTGTTGCGGTCGGCGGCGAGGGTTGCGCCGTGGCGTGATCGAACGTGAGGACCGCCGAGACACCGGCAGCCAGCGTGAGTAATCGGCGACGCGTAATGCCATCAGTGTGGTTCATCGTAATGCCCTTCCACCTGTGTGCCAGCCGCCCGCTGCTCCTGCCGCCTGGCCAGCCAGAAACATAAACCGCCCCACAATCCGGCAAACGGCACGATCACCACCGCCACCAGACCAAATCCGGCGCCCAATGCGCTCAACCCGGCGGACAGCCAGCCGCTGGCAGCATCACCGCCGCGATAGACCAGGGTTTCGATCACATTCTTGGCCTTGTACTTTTCTTCGCGGCTGACCACCGTCCACAACACTTCTCGCGCCGGCCGCACCACGGCAAATTCCACCGCCCGACGCAGCCCTTGAGCCAGTGCAACAGTCGCGGGCACCGGCGCCAGGGCCATGGCGGCGAACGCCACAATCGTGGCCAGCGGCAGTGCCGCCAGTGCGCCGCCCACGCCGATCAACCGTATCAGGGGCGCCGTCAACACGAGCTGGAACAGCAAGGTCAATGCCGAGACGATCAGATCAACGATAGCGAAAAATTGCGTCCGGCTCGCTACATCAGCGTAGCTGCCTGCGACGATCCGGCCCTGTTCGAAATACAACAACGTCGCCGCACTGGTGTGCAGCAACATGAACAGCACCAGCCCCATCAGGTATCGCGAACGCAGGATCAGGGTGACGCCCGCCAGCATGCCACCGCCCAGGCGCCGATCATCCAGCGACTGTTTGCCTGACTGTGAAGCGGTGCGGGCCAGCAAAGCCCGGTAGCAACGCACCGCGATTTCCAGCAGCAAGGCCGCCGCGAGCGTGAGGGCCACCGGTCCGAGACGGGTGGCCATGGTCGCGGCCAGCAACGGCCCGATGAAGGTTCCGAGCGTGCCACCGGCGGCAATGAAACCGAACAGCCTGCGCCCTTGTTCGTTGGAGAAGCGGTCGACCAACACACTCCAGAAAATCGTCACGATGAACAGGTTGTAGATACTGATCCACACGAAGAACACACGTCCGACGGTCACCGGCGCGACGCGATTGGCGATCAGCACACCGAACACCAGCATCGACAGCGCAATCAGCCGGTAGATCAGCGGCACGAATCGTGTGGCCGGCAGCCGCGAAACCAGTGCGCCGTAGAGCGGAACCATCAGCAACATGACCACAAAAGTAGCGGTGAACAGCCACTGCAACTGGTCGGCGCCCCCCTCCAGCCCCAACGCATCGCGCAGCGGCCGTACCAGGTAATAACTGGCGAGCACGCAAAAGTGAAAGGCAAAACCCAACATTAGCGCGGTTTTTTCAGCGGGCTGAACAGTGAGCCATTTAAGGGTGACGGGCATCGATCCCCTCCTCTTTGCACTGCCAGGATCGGCGCGCCTCACAACCGGTCAACTACACTCTGACGGCGATCATGCGATCGCCACCCTTAATCCCAGAGCCCTCAATGCCGCCACCTAACGTTAGCCGAATGCCGCGAGTCCTGATGTTCATTGCCGTTATCGTTGTCGCGTTGTACCTGGCGCTGTGTGTCGGGTTGTGGGTATTTCAGCGCGCGCTGATCTACTTTCCGCAACCTCGGTCCGTCGAGACGCCGCTGTTAACGCTCTCGGACGCGGGCATGCAGGTGCTGGTTTCCCTGCGAGAGCACGACGGGCCCAATGCATTGATCTATTTCGGCGGAAATGCCGAGGACGTGTCTCGCAACATGCCCTCGTTTGCCCAGGCCTTTCCTGATCACGCCCTTTATTTTCTCAATTACAGAGGCTACGGCGGCAGCGCCGGTTCGCCGTCGGAAGACGCCATTGCGCGTGATGCCGAGGCCTTGTTCGACAAGGTGTACGCCGAGCACCCGCACATTGCGCTGGTGGGCCGCAGCCTGGGTTCGGGCGTGGCCATACGCCTTGCGAGCCAGCGCCCGGCGGCACGCCTGGTGCTGATTACGCCCTATAACAGTCTGGAAGAAATTGCCGCGCGCCAGTTTCCGATATTCCCGGTGAAGTGGCTGTTGCGGGACCGGTTTGAATCCTGGCGCTACGCCGCGCGCATCAACATACCGACGTTGTTGATCGCAGCCGGGCAGGACGAGGTCATACCGGGTTCGAGCACGCAGCGTTTATACGAGCATTTCGCCAAGGGTGTGGCAGTGTTGGAGGTGATTCCGGAGGTGGGACACAATTCGATTTCCGACAGCCCTGGGTACCTCAGGTTGCTGGGCGAGGGGCTGTAAAGCCAATGGCCTGATTCGACGGCCTTTGCCTGGCTCGACGCGCCCCCGCCCCTCACCGAAATTGATCCGGATGTAGCCGTCTTACTTCACGATCTCTACCAGCGCCGGGCCTTTCTTGACGATGTAAGTCGCCAGTTCCGATCCCGTATTCGCCCCCACATTCTTCGCCACATGCGCGACCCCTGCCGGGATGTACAGCGAATCACCGGTCTTTAGCGTCACCGGTGGCTGCCCTTCCAGTTGATACTCGAAAGTACCGTCCAGAACGTAGGCCACTTCAACACCCGGATGGGCGTGTTTGGGCGATACCACGCCCGGTTCAAAATCCACCCGTACCTGAATCACTTCACGTTCTGGAACGTCGAGGTCACGGTGCAGCAGGTCCGTGCGGTGCAGGCCGGTCTGCCAGCTTTTCGCCGCCGGCACGCTCTGGTCAACGCCGATTGGAGCTTCTTGAGCCTGGGCAAAACCGGTGAAAGCGACAAATGTTGCAGCGGCAACGGCCAGGCCAAGCGAGCCAGCGGTTTTAGGGAAGTCGAAACGGAACATTGCGGTTCTCCAGTCAGTGCAGCCAGTCAGTGCACGATAAATGCCGCGGTTGCGGTGACCTCATTCAAAGGCCGGCATGTATCGCGCACGTGTCAGGAGCGCTACGGAGTTGTATACGAAGTTGGCTGCATGGGGGATTGATACGTGCTGATACACGCAGCCATGGCGAATCAGGATCGCTCGGACATTTCCCGCCAGCGTCGCGCCTGGATAAGCAAGGCCGGCGCAAAATGCAGCAACACCATGCGCACCAGGTGATGAGAGAGAATGAACACCACATTCAGCCCGCCACTGAACGCGACGATGGTGATGGTCTCGATGGCGCCTGGCATGTACGCCAGCCATGCCGTAAGCGGGTCGCTGCCGAGGATTTTCCCGGCCAAAGCGGCGAATGCCGCAGCCACCAGCAACATCAAGACCACGCCGATCAGTCCAGCCCTGCCGTGCCGCACGAGATCCTTGAAGCTGATGTCCTGGAACTTCGAGCCGATCAACACGCCGAGCAGGACCGACGCGAAATCGACACTCCATTGCGGCATGTGGAACGTCTGCAGATAACCCACCTTGATGAACACACCGGTGAGGACGATGGCCGTCAGCATGAACGGTGCCGGGACGCCAAATCGCAACAACAGGCGACCCAACAAAAGGCACAGCACGATCAGTGACACCAGTGTCAGTACGGTGCTCAAGACCCAAGGGCTGCTTTCGGCAGCGGCCAGGCCAGGTGTGCCGGGAATGCAGAAGCTCACCAGCACCGTGATGGACAACAGCCGGACCAGATGCACCACGATTACCTTGCTGGACGCCCGCTCGGACTCCAGCAAATCAAACACCGCAGCCAGCGCCCCCGGATAGACCGCCAGCAGCGAGTCTTTGACGTTCCAGCCAGTGACTTTGTACAACCACAACCCGGCGATGCCGACCTGAACGGCCAGGCACAGGAGTAACAGGCCAAGGCTGGGCAACAGCGACGCGGCGGCCTGGTTGTCCCACGCCTGAAACATCAACCCGGTCGCAATCCCCAGGACGATTTGCACGAAGCCAAGGCTGAAGCGCAGCGTGGGAGAAAAACCCGACTGGCTGACGATGATCGCGGTTGAGAGTATCGAGCCCAGCAAGAGCCCATGGGGCACACCCACAGACTGCAGCGCGGTGCCGACCGCGATGGCCAACAGCAAACACAAAAGCGTTTTCATGAATCGTCCTTAATTCCAGCGTTGGCCTGCAATTTGGATCCAATCGATAGTCCTGCCCGCACTTTTTCCCACTGAACAACTGGCAGCGTCAAGCAAAAACACATGTAGCAGCTGCCGAGGCACGAGGCTGCGTCGGGCTGCGCAGCGGCCCCCAAGGGCGGTCCTGCGGACACGCAACGCAGCCTCGTGCCTCGGCAGCTGCTACAGGGGAATTAACAGGATTCAGAATCGGGTGACACCTTCAATCGCCGTCATGAGCCCACATTTTGCAGACGACGTAATCGCGCTCTTTGTAGCAGCTGCCGAGGCACGAGGCTGCGTCGGGCTGCGCAGCGGCCCCCGAGGGCGGTCCTGCGGACACGCAACGCAGCCTCGTGCCTCGGCAGCTGCTACAGGGGAATTAACGGGATTCAGAATCGGGTGACACCTAATCTAGCGATGATGTCAGGAAGTAATGCCTACTAGACTATCGCTCTCTATAAATCTACGGCAGAGAGCC
>NZ_JACMYF010000012.1:0-137999 GCF_015351605.1 Pseudomonas sp. p50(2008) | reverse complement strand
GGATCAGGCAGATGTCGCGACGGTCTTCGCCACGGCTCTGGTGGTACGCACGGATGGCCAGCAGGCCAGCGTACTCACCTTGTGAACCGGCGTTCGGTTGCAGCGAGATCGAGTCGTAACCGGTGGCGGCGCAGAGCATGGCCTCCAGTTCGTCGGTCAGTTGCTGGTAGCCGGCGCTTTGCTCGGCCGGGGCGAACGGGTGCAGCGCACCGAACTCAGCCCAGGTGACCGGGATCATTTCGCTGGCAGCGTTGAGCTTCATGGTGCACGAACCCAGCGGGATCATGGTGCGATCCAGCGCCAGGTCCTTGTCGGCCAGCTTGCGCAGGTAGCGCATCAGCTCGGTTTCGGAGTGATAACGGTTGAACACCGGGTGGCTGAGGATCGGCGACTGGCGCACCAGCGAGGCCGGAATCGTGCTGACGATCGACGCGGCGAGGGCGGCGAAGTCCGGCAGCGCCTTGCCGTCGGCCAGCAGCTTCCACAGGGTTTCAACGTCGGCTTGCGAAGTGGTTTCGTCGAGGGACAGGCCCAGACGTTCGCCATCGACGACGCGCAGGTTGATTTTCTGCGCGTGCGCCTTGTCATGCAGGGCTGTCGTTTGCGCGCCGGTGTTGATCGTCAGCGTATCGAAGAAGCTGTCCTGTTCAACGCTCAGACCCAAAGCGTTCAAGCCCTTGGCCAGAATCGCGGTCAGGTGATGAATGCGCTGGGCAATCTGCGTCAGGCCCTTCGGACCGTGATACACGGCGTACATGCTGGCGATGTTGGCCAGCAGCACCTGCGCGGTGCAGATGTTGCTGGTGGCTTTCTCGCGGCGGATATGTTGCTCGCGGGTCTGCATCGCCAGGCGCAGGGCCGGCTTGCCGAAACGGTCCACCGAGACACCCACCAGACGGCCCGGCATGTCGCGCTTGAACGCATCTTTAGTGGAGAAGAACGCAGCGTGCGGGCCACCGAAACCCAGCGGCACGCCGAAGCGTTGCGCGCTGCCGATGGCGACGTCAGCACCGAATTCGCCCGGCGGGGTCAGCACCGTCAGCGCCAACAAGTCAGCCGCGACCGCCACCAGTGCGTTGGCAGCGTGGAAGCGCTCGGTCAGTTCGCGGTAATCGAACAGGTCGCCGTTGCTCGCCGGATATTGCAGCAGGGCACCGAAGAATGGGCTGACGTCGCTCAGCTCGCGCTCGTCGCCGACCACGACGTTGATGCCCAGTGGCTCGGCGCGGGTACGCAACACATCAAGAGTCTGCGGGTGGCAATGCACGGACGCAAAGAACGCGTGGCTGCCTTTGTTCTTGCTCAGGCGCTTGCAGAAGGTCATGGCTTCGGCAGCCGCGGTGGCTTCATCGAGCAGCGAAGCGTTGGCAATCGGCAGGCCGGTCAGGTCGCTGATCAGGGTCTGGAAGTTCAACAGTGCTTCGAGACGGCCCTGGGAAATTTCCGGCTGGTACGGGGTGTAAGCGGTGTACCAGGCCGGGTTTTCCAGCAGGTTGCGCAGGATCGGCGACGGCGTGTGCGTACCGTAGTAACCCTGGCCGATATAGGTTTTGAACAGCTGGTTCTTGGCCGCGATGCCTTTGATCAACGCCAGGGCGTCGGCTTCGCTCAAACCGTCGTCCATGCCCAGGACGCTGGTGCCTTTGATGCTTTCCGGGATCACGCTGGCGCTCAAGGCTTCCAGGGAATCAAAGCCGAGGCTGTTGAGCATGGCTTGCTCATCGCCGGAACGCGGGCCGATGTGGCGGGCGATGAATTCGTTGTGGGTGTCGAGGAAAGTGGTCATGGGCAGCCCTCACGCGTCGGTCTGGTCTTGGATCAGACGGTCGTAGGCGGTCTGATCCAGCAGTTGGCCGACAGCGGCAGCGTCAGCGGGTTTGAAACGGAAGAACCAGCCTTCGCCCAGCGGATCTTCGTTGACCAGATCCGGACTGTTGTCCAACACCGAATTCACTTCCAGCACCTCGCCGTCCAGCGGCATGCTGATGCTGCTGGCGGCTTTCACCGATTCCACCACCGACACTTCAGCACCGGCGCTGAAGCTTCCCAAATCAGGCACTTGAACAAACACCACATCCCCCAGCGCCTGTTGCGCAAACGCGGTGATGCCCACGGTGACGCTGCCGTCAGCTTCGGTGCGCAGCCATTCGTGTTCGACGGTAAAACGCAATTCGCTCATATCAACTCCTCATTGTTCTGACTCAACCGCTACAGGTGGCGGATGACGATTCGGCAGGCTCGTGTCGGGAAGCGAGCTTGGCTGGAGGAGAGATAGCAAGGGCGGTGCCAAGGTTAATAAGTTGTTTTAAATCAGTGGCTTATTGATTAATGGGGAAGTTTGACGTACGGCTGGCGTATTGAATTCAATACAAGCAGGTGAAGGGAAGGTGCCGAAGCCCGGGCAGACAGGTCGAGAGGGTTTTGTCTTGATTTCGATACGCTGTATCGATTTGTAGACATTGTTGAAAAAGCTCATCCCTTGAGGGAGCGGGCTTGCCGCGATGTGTCAGTCACTGTTTTGGTTGACTGACATACCGCAATCGCGGGCAAGCCCGCTCTCACAGGGTTTTCAGTATTTCTGAGATCGGCGATCAGGGTTTGTTGGGAATTCCGTACTTGCGCAGTCGAATGGCAATCGCACTGTGGGAGGTTTGCAACCGAGCCGCGAGCAGTCGGCTGGACGGATAACTTTGGTAAAGCTGTTCCAGCAAATTCCGCTCAAACCCTTCGACAGCCTCTTCAAGGCTGCCCACCTCGCCATCGTTCTTGCGCTCTACCGCCGTGCGCGCAATGTCGAGATCGTCGATGTCCACCAGCGGGTTTTCGCAAATCGCCGCCGCGCGAAAGATCACGTTCTGCAGTTGCCGTACGTTCCCCGGCCAGCGGTTGCCGAGCAGGGCGGGAAAGGTGCTGGGCGCCAGACGGCAGACCGGGCGCTGGATCTGCGCGCAGGCCTGCTGCATGAAGTGCTGGGCCATCAACAGGATGTCGTGGCCACGTTCGCGCAGCGGCGGTACTTGCAGGTTGAGCACATTGAGGCGGTAGAACAGGTCTTCGCGAAAGTGCCCTTCGCTGACCATTTTTTCCAGGTCGCGATGGGTCGCACTGAGGATCCGCACGTTGACCTTGACCTCACGATCGCCACCGACGCGACGGAAGCAGCCATCGCTGAGGAAACGCAGCAACTTGGCTTGCAGATACGGCGACATTTCGCCGACTTCGTCGAGAAATACCGTGCCCTGGTCGGCCAGTTCCAGCAGCCCGAGCTTGCCGCCCCGTTGCGCCCCGGTGAACGCGCCGGGGGCGTAGCCGAACAGCTCGCTTTCGGCCAGGCTTTCGGGCAGCGCCGCGCAGTTGAGGGCCAGGAACGGCTTTTCATGCCGCCCGCTGATCGCGTGGCAGGCGCGGGCCACCAATTCCTTACCTGTGCCGGTTTCACCCTGGATCAACAGCGGCGCATCGAGGGCCGCCACCCGTTGCGCGCGGGCCTTGAGCGAGCGGATCGGCAGTGAGTCACCGAGCAGCGCATCGAAACCTTCGGCGTGATCATGGTGCAGCGCCGAGAGGCGTTCGCCGATGCGGTTGGGTTGATACAGGGTGAGCAGGGCGCCGGCGTCGGTGATCGGCATGGCATCGAGCAGCAGGGTGTGGCCGCCGAGGCTGACCTCGTGCATCGGCAGGCGGAAATGGTGGGCGATCAAGGTGCGTTGCAATTCGGCATCGTCGAACAGCGCGCTCAGCGATTCACCGGCCGGTTCGCGACCGCACAAAGCGATCAACGCTGGATTGGCCAGCAGCACGTGACCGCGATCATCCACCGCCAGCACCGGGTCGGAGCTGGCGGCGAGCAAGGCATCCAGTTGCAGGCGTCGACGTTGCCCCGGAAGGATGTCGACCATGGTCACCGCCTGCACGCCGCGTACGCAGAACAGGGCCTCGCGCAACTCTTCCAGGACTTCGGTGCCGAGGGTCGGGGCATCGATGTAGACGTTCGGCGGCACCATCTCCACGGCATCAAGGTTGAAGCTGCGCCCGCCGAGCAGGGCCAGCACTTCCTGGGTAATGCCGACGCGGTCGATGAAGGTGACGTGGATGCGCATGACGGACCTGCAAGATTGGCAAACGAAAATCAGTATGCCGGGGCGAATTTGAATTTGGCGAGCGTCACGTCATCCGTTAGCCGTTTTGCGTGCACTGGCCGCCAGGTCCTCGAGGAACGCTTGGAGGATCGGCGGCGGTGCCACGCCGCGCCGGGTGATCACGTCGAAGGGGGATCGCAAGCGCAGACTCTCCGGGGCCAACTGGTGCATCTCGCCACTCTTGACCCATTGGGCGGCGAAGTGCTCCGGCAGGAAACCCAGGTAGGCGCCGGAAATGATCAGGATCGCCGTGGCTTCGATGTTGTCTACGGTGGCGGCGGCCTTGCTCACGCCCAGGTGTTCGAGGTCGTATTGCTGCATGTAGCCGCGCACGACGATGCGCCCGGCCGCGACTTCTTCGAGCAGTTCCTCGCCCTCAGCCTTGCTCCCGTATAGCGGATGCCGGCGCCCGCAATACAGCCCCAGTGCTTCCTGATACAGCGGCGATTGCAGCAGGCCCGGCACATGGATCGGAAAGTGCCCGATGGCCAGGTGCAAGCGGCCGTCGAGCACCCGTTCCTCCAGTTCGGCGGGGGTGCCGACGTACACGTTCAGGTGCACATCGTGCCCGCGCGATACGAAGCGTTGGGTGGTGCGCGGAATGGGTGAGTCCGGGTCGGTGATGGTGGTGTCGATGATGCCCAGGTTGAGCTTGCCGCTGATGTGCTGCTTGAGCACGTCGGCATCCATGCAGAAATTTTCCACCGCCGACAGCAGGCGCTGGGTCGCCTCATGGATCGCCACCCCTTGCTCGGTCAGGCGGAACCCGCTGCGCCCGCGCTGGCAAAGCTTGACCCCAAGGCGGGTTTCCAGATGGGTCATCTGTTCGCTGATGGTCGACTGCCCGGCATTCAACGCCGCCTGGGCGGCCGAGAAGCCGCCGCAGCGGACAATGGTGGCAAACACCCTGAGCAACTTCAGATCGACATCGTGCAGTTGAATCACGTTGACCTCCGGCCTGTGGATGCATCGGTAATGCCGATATGAGTATCTGATGTTTGGCATTTTTTCCACGAAAACCTGCGCCCATAGTCTCTTTCAACGGCGGTCGCCTTGCAGTTCCGCCAAGCCGATAACAAGAAGTGGAGAGGCTAGAAATGTCGAACAACGGTTATGAATCCGGTCGTCTGAACCTGCCATTCGTGGGTCATTGCACCTTTGGCAAATCCCCGGTGTGCACCGATTGGGATGCCCTGGATGCCGACGTCGCGGTGCTTGGCGTGCCCAACGACATGGGTACCCAGTGGCGCTCCGGGGCACGCTTCGGACCACGCGGGATTCGCGAAGCATCGACGCTGTTTTCCTTCGGCCACGCCGGCGCCTATGACCACGAAGATGACGTGATGTACCTCACCGCCTCGGACGTGCGCATGGTCGACGTCGGTGATGCCGACATCGTCCACACCGACATGGTCACCAGTAACAAGAACACCGAATACGCCGTGCGCAAGATCCTCGATGCCGGCGTAATGCCGGTGGTGCTCGGCGGCGATCACTCGGTTCACGCGCCGGTGATCAAGGCCTTCGAAGGCCGTGGCCCGATCCACATCATCCACTTCGATGCGCACCTGGATTTCGTCGACGAGCGCCACGGCGTGCGTTACGGCCACGGCAACCCGCTGCGTCGCGCCTCGGAAATGAACCACATCGTCGGCATGACCCAGATGGGCATCCGCAACGTCTCGTCGTCCAACCGCGACGACTACGAAGCGGCTCACGAAGCCGGTTCGAAGATCCTCTCGGTGCGCGATGTGCGTCGCCTCGGCGTCGACGGTGTACTGGCGCTGATCCCGCAGAACATCAACTACTACATCACCATCGACATCGACGGCTTCGACCCGTCCATCGCCCCGGGTACCGGCACCCCGAGCCACGGCGGCTTCCTCTACTACGAAGTGCTGGAAATCATCCAGGCCCTGGCCAAACGCAGCAAAGGCAACATCGTCGGTATGGACCTGGTGGAAGTTGCACCGGTGTACGACCCGACCGGCATGACCTCGATCCTCGCCGCGCAACTGCTGCTCAACAGTATCGGTTTCATCTTCCACGAGCGGGGCAAGGTGCGGGCGGCCGCCGCCAGCGAAACCACGCCAGACTGATCATCGAAACCACAGCGTCCCGGCAGGACCTGACTGCCGGGCAGAGAGCATAAATATGGACACGATCGTCAAGAGTTACCTGCAGAAATTCGGCGTCAGCGAAGCCACCCAGACCTTCCTCAGCAAGGTGCAGAAAATGTTCATCGGCAGTGCCTGGGTTGAAGCCAGCGACGGCCAGACTTCCGACGTCATCGAGCCGTCGACCGAAGGCCTGATCACCCGTATTCCGATGGGCACGACCGTTGATCTGGACCGCGCCGTGCAAGCCGCCCGTGCGCAGTTCGACGGTGGCGCATGGAGCCAGGCCAAACCGGCGCAGCGCGAACGCCTGATCCAGCGCCTGGCGGATTTGATCGAACAGAACGCCGCCGAACTGGCGGAAATCGAATCGATCGACATGGGCAAGTCGGTCGCCTTCGCCAAAGAAGTCGACATCCAGGGCACCGTCGATACCCTGCGCTATTTCGCCGGTTGGGCGACCAAGCTCCACGGGCGTACGGTCGAGCCGTCGCTGCCGGGCAATTACCTGGCCTATACCCGCAAGGAAGCGGTGGGTGTGGTCGGTGCCATCGTGCCGTGGAACTTCCCGCTGCAAACCATGGCCTGGAAACTGGGCGCAGCGCTGGCCACCGGTTGCACCGTGGTGGTCAAACCCGCCGAACTGACTTCGCTGTCGGCCCTGCGTTTCGCAGAACTGGTGCAAGAAGCGGGCATTCCGGACGGCGTGATCAACATCGTCACCGGACGCGGCAGCGTGGTTGGCGCGGCCATGGCCACCCACCCCGGCATCGACAAACTGACCTTCACCGGTTCGACCCCGGTGGGCATTACCGTTGGCCGGGCGGCGCTGGACGAGATGAAGCGCCTGACCCTCGAACTCGGCGGAAAATCACCGGTCATCGTGTTTGCCGATGCCGATATTCCGGCGGCGGCACAAGCGGTCGCCAACGGGGTGTTTTTCAACTCCGGTCAGGTATGCGACGCCGGCACGCGGGCCTATATTCATAGCAGCGTCTACGAGCAATTCCTGAGTGAGCTGATCGCCTACACACGCACCCTGAAAATGGCACCGGGCCTGGACCCGGACTGCTTCATCGGCCCACTGGTGTCGGCCCTGCAAAAGCAGCGCGTGACCGAGTACATCGAGATGGGCAAGGCTGAAGGCGCCGAACTGGTCTACGGCGGCCAAGCCGTCGATGGCCCTGGCTTCTTCGTCGAACCGACCATCTTTGCCCACTGCCGCAACGACATGCGCATCGTCCAGGAAGAGATCTTCGGTCCGGTGCTGGTGACCGCACCGTTCGATGATGAGGAAGAGGCGCTGGCCCTGGCCAATGACTCGCTCTATGGCCTGGCAGCCGCCCTGTACTCCAATGACCTGGGCAAGGTGCACAGCCTGATTCCACGGCTCAAGGCCGGCTCTGTCTACGTCAATGCCCACGGCACCCTGGACCCGTCGATGCCGTTCGGTGGCTACAAGCAGTCAGGGTTCGGCAAGGACCTGGGCGCCGAGCAGCTCGATTACCTGCTCGAAACCAAGGCCGTGTGGATCACGTTGCCTTAGTTAGCGCAGCACAAACCGTAGCAGCTGGCGAAGCCTGCGTTCGGCTGCGCAGCAGTCGTAAAACAAGCGCTCGCGGTATGTCGGATAAACCGAAGGGATCGGAATTACGACTGCTGCGCAGCCGAACGCAGCCTTCGGCAGCTGCTACAAAGTTCGCGGAATTTTCAGCTTTCAAGAACGGCAAGGACGCGCCAAGGGAGTCGTTCACCCGAAAGAATGCGGTTATCTCGTCATGATCTTCCAACAATAAAAGTCCATCATGAACACAAACGCCAAGTCCGCCACGAGTGTGTCCTCCCTCGATGACAAATCCGTCGTCGAGGGGCATTCGATTGACTTCATCCCCGAGGACGAACGCACCGACAAACTGTCGAGCCAGGGTCCGTTCTGGTTTCTCGGCAACTTCACCTTCTTCACCATGACCATTGGCTTCGTCGGCCCGAGCGTCGGCCTGACCGCGCTCTGGACCACGCTCGCCGGCACCCTGGGCATCATGTTCGGTACGCTGTTCATGGCGTTTCACGGCTCGCAAGGCCCGCACCTTGGCTTGCCGCAGATGATCCAGTCCCGTGCGCAGTTCGGTTACCGCGGCGTGATTCTGGTGCTGCTGGCGACGCTGTTTGTGTTCGCCGGCTTCAACATCGTCAACCTGGTGCTGATGATGCAGGGCCTGCACACGCTGTTTGGTTTCAACCCTGCGGTGATCGCGGTGGCGGTGACCCTCCCGGCGGCGGTGTTGGCCATCCTCGGCCATGACTGGATGCATCGCAGTTTCAAATGGGCGTTGTACCTGTCGCTGCCGCTGTACGGCCTGGTGACCTTGGCGGTGGTGATGGGCTGGGTGCCGGATGCGGTGCTGCCGGCACTGGCGCCAGGCGAGGTCGCGCGGGCGCCGCTGGGCTTCAACTGGACCGGTTTTATCGCGCAGTTCGCGGCGGCGGCGAGCTACAACATCGCCTATGCCCCGTACGTGTCGGACTATTCGCGTTACCTGCCGAAGAACACCTCCAGCGGCAAGCTGATCGCTGTGGTGTTTCTCGGCGCTTCGCTGTCCGGTGCCTGGATGATTTCCGTCGGCGGCTGGCTGGCCGATCACCTGCACTCAACCGATGTGCTGGTGGCTTTGGGTCAAGTCGGCAACACCGTGTCGCCGCTGATCGGCACCGCGGTGGTGGTGGTGACCATCCTGGCGTTCCTGCCGGTGATCGCGATGAACATCTACAGCGCCAAGCTGACCACCCTGACCTGTGTCGATTCGATCAAGCACATCGAGCCGACCCGCAAGGCGCGGATCCTCGCCATCGCGTTCGTGATCCTGCTGCAACTGGGCGTGGCCCTGAGCATCCAGAGTTCCGGCAAAGGCCTGTCGGTGCTCGGTATCTATCTGGTGGTGATGCTGTACTTCCTGGTGCCCTGGACCTCGGTCAACCTCACCGACTACTTCTTCGTGCGCAAGGGCCGCTACGCCATCCCGCACTTCTTCATGCCCCACGGCAACATCTACGGCAGCTGGGGCCTGCGCGGTATCGCCGCCTATGCCATCGGCTTCATCTCGATGATCCCGTTCTTCTACATCTACGACGGCGTCGAGCAGCGCGAAGTCTATGTCGGCCCGCTGGCCAAGGCGCTGGGCAGCATCGACATCGCCTGGCTGGTGGGGCTGATCGTCTCGGGCCTGGCGTACTACTGGCTGAGCCGTTCGATTGATCTGAAACGCGAAGAAGCGGTGATCCAGCAGATCGAGAAACACTCCCCGCAATACACCACCGGCGACACCCTGACACACAAGCAAGCGCTGCCGGTATTCACTGAATCGACGGTCGGGAGATCATCATGACCACGCAAAAATACGACTACATCATCATTGGCGCAGGCTCGGCAGGTTGTGTGTTGGCCAACCGCTTGAGCGAAGACCCGGCCACCTCGGTGCTGGTCCTGGAATTCGGCGGCAGCGACAAGAGTGTAGTGATCCAGATGCCCAGCGCATTCTCGATTCCGATGAACACCAAAAAGTACAACTGGCGCTACGAAACCGAGCCGGAAACCTACCTCAACGGCCGGCGCATTCACTGCCCACGGGGCAAGGTGCTGGGTGGTTCGTCATCGATCAATGGCCTGGTGTACATCCGCGGCCACGCGCTGGATTTCGACGAGTGGGAATCCCTCGGCGCCCAGGGCTGGGGCTACAAGAATTGCCTGCCGTACTTCAAGCGTGCCGAAAGCTACGAGTCCGGCGGCGACAGCTATCGCGGGCAGACCGGGCCGCTGCATACCACCAACGGCAACAACATGAAAAACCCGCTGTACGGGGCCTGGGTCGAAGCGGGTGCCGAGGCGGGTTACATCAAGACCGAAGACTGCAACGGCTACATGCAGGAAGGTTTCGGGGCGATGCACATGACCGTCAAGAACGGTGTGCGCTGCTCCACGGCCAACGCTTACCTGCGTCCGGCCATGGGCCGTGCGAACCTTACCGTGATTACCCATGCGATGACCCGCCAGGTCATCCTCGAAGGCAAGCGCGCAGTGGGGGTCCTGTATGACCACGGTGGCCAGACCCATCAGGTGCATTGCAACCGCGAAGTGCTGATCTCGTCAGGGCCGATCGGTTCGCCGCACTTGCTGCAACGCTCCGGCATCGGCCCGGCCGCGGTCCTGCGCAAGGCCGGGATAGGCGTGCGCCATGACCTGCCGGGGGTAGGGGAGAACCTGCAGGATCACGCCGAGGTGTACATCCAGTTCGGCTGCAAGGAACCAGTGACCCTCAACAGCAAGATGGACCCGTTGAGCAAACTGATGATCGGCTTGCGCTGGCTGCTGTTCAAGGATGGCCTGGGCGCCACCAACCACTTCGAGGCTGGTGGTTTCATCCGCTCCGAAAAGGGCCTGCGCTGGCCGGACATTCAGTTCCACTTCCTGCCGGCAGCGATGCGCTACGACGGCAACAAGCCGATCAAGGGCCACGGTTTCATGGTGCTGACGGGCCCGAACAAACCGAAAAGCCGGGGTTATGTGCGGGTGCGTTCGGCCGATCCGTACGAGCATCCGGAAATCCGCTTCAACTACCTGGAACGCGAAGAGGACCGCGAAGGCTTCCGCCGTTGCATTCGCCTGACCCGGGAGATCATCGGCCAGAAAGCCATGGACCGTTTCCGCGACGGCGAAATCGCCCCCGGAGCGCTGGTGACCAGTGATGAAGACCTCGATGCCTTTGTCCGTGACAACCTCGAAAGCACCTACCATCCGTGTGGCTCGTGCCGCATGGGCGAGGACGACCTGGCGGTGGTGGATTCCGAGTTGCGGGTGCATGGCATCCAGGGGTTGCGGGTGATCGACTCGTCGGTGTTCCCGACCGAACCGAATGGCAACCTCAACGCACCGACCATCATGCTCGCAGAGCGGGCTTCGGATCTGGTGCGCGGGGTGAATATGTTGCCGGCGGCGGATGTGCCGGTGGGGCTGGTGGAGAACTGGGAAAACAGTCAGCGCACGTCATTGCCAGGGCGTAACGTGCGGGTTTGAGTGAGTGATCGTTCCCATGCCCCGCATGGGAACGATACTGAAAAAAGCTTACCGACCGCTCGCCAAGGGCGGTCGGGTTTCGACCTGTTCGAGGCTTACACGGTAGGTGGTGTAAGTGTCGCCGTCCTTCAGGTAGAGATTGCTCCGGTAAGTGCTGACCGCGCCTTTGAGTTTGATGTGCAGGCCGTTGGCGACGGGTTGGATGACCACGTCTTTCAAGTCGGTGTCCGAGACAAGGAAGGGCGGCGTCTTGCCCAGGAGCACCTTCATCGATTCGTCAGTCGATTCACGGTGATCCATATAGAACCTTAGGGACTTGGGTTCTGAGCGGTCCCTGGCCCCCTCGACGATATAAAGCCACTCCCCAGGTATGAAGTTTTGCTTGTGGACTATTTTCGGAGGAAGCTCCGGTTTGTGCACGTAGCCATAGATAAGCCCCCCCACAAAGCAGAGCGTGAAGATAATTGCGAAGTACTTTTTAAGCCTGAGCTTAAGGGCTGGCCATTCGATTTTATTCATAGGCTTCAATTATGGGCGTCAATGGTTGTCTTGATAAGCGCCCAGTGTGGCGCAGTGGCGACATTTGAACAGTCAGGCAGCAGGGCCATGATCCTTGTTCAAGGCAGTGTAGAGCGCATGCCACTGCGCACCGTCCTCCAGTCCGGTTGAGTCCTGTACGGTGGCGATGGCGTCTGTGCCCAGTTCAAGCAACTCGTTTAATACACCACGATACCCGCTTCCAGCGCGCCAGCGCGGGTCGCCCCCCTTCATCCATTGATAGCCTCACGTACTTTCTCAGAGGGGGCAGCGCATTTTTCGGGGGAGAGGGCAGCGAGCAGCAGGATGGAATAACTCAAGCCATTCCGCTATGGCGGCGTTTCATGCACTAACCCCCGCCAGCCTGACGACCTCTGAGCTGTTTGCTTGCTTGTATAGTTCGCGGGTCAGGAATAAATTCAACCGTTCAAGGATGCCATCTAACCATCCGCCAAAGGGAAATTGCCGTGATTTACCCAAAATCGCTCGGTTACAACCTCACCCCTTGATCTCAACGACGTCTATGTTTGCTGTTGACTGATAGTCAGTCACGAAGGCGTTGCTAAGTTACGTGTCAATCCAGTGAGGATTATCGAATGCGAGTGATGATTCTGGACGATGACCCTTGGATATCAGATCTTTTAAAACAGCTCGTGTTAAGCATCCGTCCGGCTGCTCAGGTCGATTGCTTTATCGATGTCACTAGCGCTTTAGACGCTTGGCAACCGAGTACCTATCAGTTGGTGATGGCCGACTGGAATCTACCGGATGCCCCCGGCGTCAACCTGTTGCAAAAAATTCGCGAAAAAGATCAAGACACGCCGCTGATCATGATCACCGGCCGCGCGGATCGAGACAGTGTGTTGGAGGTGAAATCGCTGAGGGTCAGTGCCTTTTTCACCAAGCCTTTCCAGGTTTCGCGCGTCGTACAATGCCTGGATACGCTCCTTCCGCTTGATGAGCCCCCACGAGCCACCACTGTCAACACTGAAGACCTGATCAGCTATCTGAGTGGTTTGTCGGCGGGTGAGTTGGACTTACCTTTACTGGCCTCGGTCAAAGACAAACTTCGGCTCGGCTATGGCGGGGCGCCAATGGATTCACGAGAACTCGCCAATGATTGGCAGCATGACCCGGCGCTTTGTGCCCACTTGATCGCCGCCGCCAACGGTGCCGCGTATCTCGGACTCGGCCAGCGATGCACGAATTTGAACGGTGCTCTGACACGGTTAGGAGCGCTTACCAGCGTGAATCTGGCGATTAGCCAGGCCCTGCGACAGACCAATACTCAACCTGACGGCATGCTGAAAACTTTTATCCAGGCTCATCTGGATAATGCCGAGCGTTTAGCTGAAAGGGCTGTTCTTCTCGCCCAACAATGTGGTCTGGACCCCGCTCCGCTGCAAAGTGCCGCCCTGCTGCACCGCATGGGCGAACTCTGTGTGCTGTACCAGACTCAGAAATGGGAGAACCAGGGTAATCGCGTGGACGAAGAAACGCTCTTGCACGCAGTGCGCGATTTTGCAGCGCCTTTTGCCGTTCGCTTGAAAGCAAGCTGGGGGCTGCCAATGGTTCTACGTGAATTGATAGGCGCTATTTATGTGTTGCCTCCCATGCACGTTCGCCGCGAACAAGTGGTGATGCGCCTCGCCGCTGCCATGAACAATGGCGAACCCGAATCAGACATAGCCCGACTTCAACGATTAGCCGGCCTGACCTGAGCGTATACGCGACTTGCAGGTTGGACGTCTTGAGTCCCCGTAACAGGGTTGGACATTAATCTTGAAGGCTGAAGGCCTTCTGCGATGGGACATTGCGGGTGAGAAAGCACAAGTTTTTTGCATTGAACTGGGGAGTGGCTATCACTCTGGTCGTGGGGTTAGGGACAAGCATTCTGGCTGGCTGGATCCTTGAGCGCACCAATGAACAACAGGCTCAAGAAGCAATTACAGCGGCGACCGAAGACGCCGCAGAGTTGGTTTTAATGCGTCTCAATCTTTACCAATACGGTTTGCGAGGCGCTCGTGGAGCGGTGCTGACAGCAGGCGAATATGACATTAGTCGTGAAGTATTTCGCCGATATCACAAAACCCGTGACCTCGCTTTCGAGTTCCCCGGCGCCAGTGCCTTTGGTTTTATCAGGCGTGTACCAGAACGTGATGAAAACGAGTTTCTCAAGGACGCTCAAGCTGACGGCGCAGCGGATTTCTCCATTCATCAATTCTCAGCGCACTCAGGCGAGCGCTACGTTATTCAGTATGTCGAACCGGCTGAAGGTAATCAGGCTGCCATTGGCTTGGACATAGCGTCAGAAATATCGCGGCGAGAGGCGGCACAATCCTCGATACAAAGCGGTGCGGCACGGATCACGGGACCCATCACGCTAATACAGGCCACAGGAAAACCACAGCAGTCTTTCCTGGTGTTGATGCCCGTCTTTCGCGACGGAGTTACTCCGGTGACCGCTGCTGAACGAGAGGCCGCTGCTTTTGGCTGGAGCTATGTTGTGTTGCAGACCGAGGAGGTACTCAAAGGCCTGCGCATCGAAGATGAGACGGTACATTTGCGATTGAGGGATATCACCGTTCCAGGACAAGAGAAGCTGTTTTATGAAAGCACCGACGACTCGGCTCGCCGTGAAACGCTGATGACCCATCAGCTGGAGCGCGAGGTATACGGAAGACGGTGGCAAATCGAACTCGACGCAAATTCGCTGTTTATCCAGCACCTGCATCAGGTTTCACCAAAAGTTGTGCTGTTTTTCGGTGGTCTTCTCACGCTTCTTCTGGCGACCTTGGTAAGTGTCGGGAGTGTCAGCCGTCAACGTCGGCGTCAGATATTTGTCGAGCAGGCGAGGCGGGCTTCCATCGTTGAAAGCTCGGGCGATGGCATTATTGGAAAAAACCTCGATGGCGTCGTCACCAACTGGAACAAAGGCGCGCAGCACCTTTTTGGTTATACCACCGAGGAGGCCGTGGGCCAGACACTGGCCGATTTGATTGTTCCGCTGGAGCTTGTCACAGAGGAAGCTCATATCCTTGCGCGCATCAGGGCGGGTGAGCGTATCGGCAGCTTTGATACGCAACGCCGTCACAAAGACAGGCGATTGATCGATGTCTCCGTCAGCATCTCACCCATTTATGGCGAGGGTGGTCGCGTCGTTGGGGCGTCCATGACGTTAAGGGATATCTCGGCGAAAAAAGTGGCAGAGGCCCGAATTCTTGAACTCAACTCCAACCTGGAAGAGCAGGTTACGCAACGAACATCCGAGTTGCGGCATCTCAATCTGTTGTTGGACACGGTGCTACGCTCGGCTACTGAGGTTTCGATCATTGCGACGGATCTCGATGGCGTTATCCGTGTGTTCAACAAAGGCGCCGAGCATTTGTTGGGTTATGACGCCGATGAGTTAGTAGGCAAAGACACCCCGGCGCTCTTCCATGTCCCAGAGGAAGTCGCTGCACGTGGCGTTGAGCTGAGCGAGGAGTACGCTCAGACTATCAACGGTTTCCGTGTGCTTACCCATAAACCTGAGCTTGAAGGCGCAGAAACCCGAGAGTGGACTTACACACGAAAGGATGGCTCGCGGTTTCCTGTAACGCTTGTGGTCACCTCCATGCGCGATGCCGATGGGGTATTGAGCGGTTACCTGGGTATTGCGGTAGACATCACCGAACGCAAAGCGGCAGAAAAGGAACTGGCTGCGAGCCTGAAGACGACACTGGAACAACGTAGCGAACTGATGGCGGTGCACGATCAACTGGTGATGGCTGCTGAAGTGGCCGAGTTGGGCGTCTGGTCCTGGACGTTGGCGGACAATAACTTGCAGTGGAATGACCGTATGTTCGAGTTCTACGGGCAGCCACTGACGTTGCGCAATAACGGTCTGAGCTATACGCACTGGTACTCGCGTGTTCACCCCGAGGATGTCGTGGCAGCGGCGACAAAGCTGAATGCCGCCGTCGAGGGGACTGATGTGTATGACACCATTTTTCGTGTCGTTCACCCGGACGGTCAGATCCGCTTTATACATGCCGGTGCACAGATAGAACGCAGTCCAGACGGTACAGCTTTGCGCGTGACCGGTATCAATCGGGACATCACTGTTCAACGCGAGCTAGAGTCGCATCTGCTTTACGCCAAGGAACAGGCCGATGCAGGGAGTGCGGCCAAGTCAGCCTTCCTGGCCAACATGAGTCATGAAATACGCACACCGATGAACGCCGTGTTGGGTATGTTGCAGTTGGTGCAGAACACTGACCTGAATGGTCGCCAACTCGATTATGTGACCAAAGCGCAGACCGCTGCGAAATCACTGCTGGGTTTGCTCAATGACATTCTCGATTATTCCAAGATTGAGGCGGGCAAGCTGCAACTCGATGTGCACCCGTTCGAGCTTGAACCGCTCATGCGTGACCTCGCCGTTGTGCTGGCAGGTAACCAGGGCGATAAGGCGGTTGAGGTCATGTTCGACCTGGACTCCAATTTACCCAACGACCTGATCGGCGATAGCCTGCGACTGCAACAGGTACTGATCAACCTGGCGGGTAATGCCCTCAAGTTCACCCTGGAAGGCCAGGTTGTGGTCAGCGTTGAACAACTGATGCGCACGGAAAATACTGTGAGCTTGCGCATCGCCGTTTCTGACACTGGCATCGGTATCAGCCCGGAACAACTTCAGCGCATTTTTGAAGGCTTCACACAGGCCGAGGCTTCTACTTCCCGGCGCTTTGGTGGCACAGGTCTGGGCCTGGTGATCTGCAAACGGCTGGTTACCTTGATGGGTGGCGAACTTCAGGTGGAGAGCCAGCAAGGTGTCGGGAGTCGGTTCTGGTTCGATATCACTCTGGATGTAGTGCCAACGTCACTGCTGAAATCCGCCTTTGCTGGACTCGATGTGTCCTTACGGATTCTGGTCGTCGACGACAACGCCATGGCAGGTGAATTGCTGTTGCGCACCGTGCATGCATTGGGATGGAAGGCTGACCGCGTGAGTGGTGGCACGCAAGCGGTGGAATGGGTGAAGAACGCCCAGGCGCTAGGTGAAGCCTACGACGTGGTACTGATGGACTGGCGGATGTCCGATATGGATGGGCTGAGCGCTGCGCAATTGATCCATCAGCAGGGTAATGGTGTGCCCCCTCCGATGATCATTATGATCACTGCTTACGGCCGCGAAGTATTGGCCGACGCGCACCAGGCGGGAGACGCCCCCTTCGTGGATTTTCTCACCAAACCTGTCACTCCCAAGCAGTTAACCGACGCTGTTCAGCGAGCACTCAAGGGCAAAAACTTGCTGCAGTCTCCCGTACCTCGGTCAACGTTTGACAGGCCACGGCGTCTGGCCGGGCTGCGACTATTGGTGGTGGAAGACAACATGCTCAATCGCCAGGTCGCCGATGAGTTACTGACAAGGGAAGGCGCTCAGGTAACGCTGGCCGAAGGCGGGCTGGAAGGTGTGAGCAAGGTGATGAATGAGCGTGTGCCCTTCGACGTCGTATTAATGGATATCCAGATGCCAGATATTGATGGCTTGGAGGCGACTCGTCGCATCCGATCGAATCCGCGCTTTGCAGCGTTGCCGATAGTAGCGATGACCGCGAATGCCTCCAGTACCGACCGTGAAGACTGTCTTGCTGCGGGGATGAATGATCATGTTGGCAAACCTATAGACCTGGAACAACTCGTCGTAACGCTGCTCTTTCAATCGGGCCGTGAAGATAGCCAGGCATCTTTAACCTTGGCGCAAGTCAATACAGGAGAAAGAGTTATAGAGTCTCGTACATCAACTATTGACCGCTTTGGTGGTGACCTCGATTTGATCCGCAAGGTGCTATGTACCTTTGGCCCAGAGATGGAAAAACAGCTTGTCCGATTGCGGGATCAGATCCAGAGGCAAGATGTATCGGGGGCCGTCTTTGTTCTCCATACCATTAAAGGTAGCAGCGGCACCATGGGTGCCAAGGCGGTGTCGCTGCTGGCCGACAACCTGGAGCACACACTAAAACACGGAGATGCAGAGTCTGTAGCGAGCATCTTTGCAGACCCAACATGGTTTGACGAATTGAGCAGGTTAATGCAACAAAGCCTTGAGCAAATGAATGTCGATTTTGGTCAGCCCCCGCGTGCAAAAACCAGTGCTGACGAAGTTTCCATGGCGCCGGCGCAATGGAAAGAGTCCCTGGAGGAGATTTTGCTATTGCTGGAAACGGGTAACCTTCAAGCCATAGAACTGGCAGACGCATTGGCGTCAAAAATGCCGAAATCCCTGCGCCCACAGTTCGACGAACTTGTTGTCAGGGTGCAATCGCTAGACTTTTCCGCTGCGATGCCGATTGGTCGTGACCTGTTGAGATCCGCCTGATGGAACAATCGATGGAAACCTGGTTACCGCATTCCTTTAACCGTCCCAAACTCCTTATTGTCGACGACCAACCGACTAATATCCGGGTACTTCATGAGCTATTTCGTGAGGACTGTGATGTGTTCATGGCCACCAGCGGTGAGCAGGCAATCAGCGTATGCCAGGCCCAACTGCCCGATTTGATTCTGTGGACGTGGTCATGGAGGGTATGGACGGGCATGAAGTATGCCGTCGACTCAAGATTGACCCTATGACCCAAGGCATCCCCATCATTTTCATTACCGCACAGCAGCAGGAGTCAGATGAGGTGCTGGGTCTGGAGCTTGGCGCGGTGGACTTCATCACCAAACCCATCAATACCACCATTGTCAGAGCACGTGTGCGAACACATCTAACCCTGAAACTACAGAGCGATCTGCTGCGCTCCATGGCGTTGATAGATGGTCTTACCGGGGTGGCCAATCGACGCAAATTTAATGAGGACCTATTGGCGGATTGGCGTCAGTGCTTTCGAGAGCAAAAGCCGCTATCGCTCATTTTGGTGGATGTCGACTATTTCAAACGCTACAACGACCGGTACGGACACCTGGCTGGAGATGACTGTTTGAAATCCGTTGCCCAAACGTTATCTGAAACGGTTAGACGGCCCTATGACCTGGTCGCTCGGTATGGTGGCGAAGAGTTCGCCTGCGTTCTGCCCAATACAGTTCTTTCTGGTGCGGTCGAGATTGCAGAAAGAATGCAGGAACGTGTTCGGACATTGGGCATCGAACATGCTGCTTCTGATGTCGATCGTGTGCTGACAATCTCTCTAGGTGTCGCAACATTGACGCCCACTGGCGAACTAGGATTCGAGGCTCTGATAGAAGCTGCGGACAAGCAACTCTACGCAGCGATGAACGCGGGCAGGGCGCGGGTATGTTCATCTGCAATGTCGTCCAGTTAAGCGTTTCTCCTGTTTCTGACTGTATGTTCGGTTGGAGCTTACTTCCGGCAGCAAGGCGGTAAAGGGAGCGCCTGATTAACGCGAAAATCAATGGATAATCCCCACTAGTTGGTTTCAATTGCTGGTCCAATCGTCGCTATTTCAACGGCTGTCAGGTCATCCACAAAGTAGGTGCAGTGCGGATTTCCCATGCTGCATGCTGTTGGTTCACCGGCAAGTGGCAACACTGAAGTATCCATTTCAAGAGCCAGAGGAATATCCGACCAGCTGAAAAGCGGCTTTCCCATATTGACGGAAATAGCGCCGGTTGAAGTACGTTCGCAAGTCAGTAGGCCACGGTTGGTGCGCAGTGCTACCGAAGTCATATTGGATTCTCGCATCAGCCTATCTGCCGCCCCCCCGCGTTGCGCTGCCGCAAGCGTCCAGCGGTGTGCCATCCGCATTCCAGAACACCAAACGCGCATCTGCATCATCGCAATCGAGCATCACAGCGAGTTGATTGAAGCCGATTCCTCGGTTGCGATCTCCCATTCTCCGAGCCAAATTGCTTGTGACTGGATTGGGTGAGTTTCGCGAGTCCACGATAACGAAATCATCGCCATTGGCGTGCATTTTATGAAAACTCAGCGGCATAAACAGACCTGGCGACTAGACATGATGAGTTGAGGTTTTAAAGCGATCTATCCCGACTCGTGTGACATAAGCAAGCTGAGTGGAAGCTAATGAGTCAAGTAAGTTTGGCAGACCGGACCATTGTTGTGTTTGATTCGTGTGCGGCTGCTACTGGCCGATAAAATCGGGCCACCCACTCAGGCGCGAACATGCGCGAGGCCTTACAGGCCCCCGCGCATTAGACGTAATAACACAGTTGCTGCAGTCTTTCGTCGGATGAAATTAACGTCATCCGACGCGCAGAGTTACTTCAACGCAGCTACCACGGCATCGAAGAATGCCATCGGGTCGATCGGCTCTTTATCAACCGGCTTGGGCTGGGCACCGAAGGTGACAATCACCACGTTATTGGCGGGGTTGACGTAGATGTTCTGGCCCTGGATACCGACCGCCGAATAAGCGCCGTCTTCCACCGAAGGCTCGGTCCACGCCGTCCACCACATGTAGCCGTAGTCCAGGGACTTGCCGCCTTTGAGGGTGGTCGGCAGCGTCGCCTCCTTGACCCAGCCCTCGGGCAGAATTGACTCGCCATTGATCTTGCCGCCGTTCATGAAAAACAGCCCGAAGCGTCCATAATCGCGCAACGTGGCGCTGATACCGCTGCCACCGATTTCGACGCCGTCAGGCGAATCGAGCCACCACCGGGCATCGCTCTCCATACCGAACGGCTGCCAGATCTTCTGCGACAGATAGTCGGCCAGTGGCATCTTCACAGCGCCACGAACGATCTCGCCGAGTACCTGCGTTTCGCCAGTGCTGTAATTGTTGACCGTGCCGGGCTCAGCCGCTCGCGGCAAACTGGCCATCAACGCCATGGCCGAATGCGGTTTTTGCGATATCTGCGCCTTGAGCAGCGCGCGACGATCAGACGCCGGATCGGTGTAGGTCTCGTTCCACTTCACGCCCGAAGACATCATCAGCACGTCGCGCACCGTCACGCCTTCATAGGCGCTGCCCTTGAGCTCGGGAACGTAATCCACCACTTGCGCATCAAGGCCCTTGATAAGGCCGTCTTTGATCGCGGCAGCCGCCAGTGTGGAGGTGATGGACTTGGCCACCGACATCGACATCCACCGGGTTTTCTCGGTGTTGCCGCGCTGGTAGGTCTCGAACACGATCTTGCCGTCCTTGAGCACGAGCATCGCCGTAATGCTGTCCAGTGCGACGAAGTCATACAGGTCGTACTTTTTGTCCCCGACAGTGAAGCGAACGTTGGGCAATTGTTTGTCCGATTTCGGCAGCGCATACGGGTGATCGCCGGCCTTGATCCGGTGGGTAGGGAACAGCCGGTCGATGTTCCGGTAGGTACTGACCGCCAGATCGGGGAGCATGGCGCCGTCATAGATCTGCTCCACGGTGCCAATCGGTTCCTGGGCGTGGGGATAATCGTCAGCCCATGCGCCCGAGGATATACCCGCAGCGAGCAGACCCAGCGAGAGAAGCAGCAACCGACCAGGCACAGCCGGACGAGAAATAGCGGAGGAGTGCATAACCTATCCTTTTGTTGTTTTTGCCATTCACGGGCGTCAGGACGCGCGCCCGCTTGAACCATAGCCTACTCATTGGAATTGCGCCGCAGCGCTTGAATGAGCGACGAAAGTTGGCTGCGTTGCTGAAGCTCAAGTAGTCGTCCACTTCCTCGTTGCTGATTAGACCTGACCTTGCCCGCCGTTCTGCTGGCCATTGCGTTGTGCGATGGCCAGCAGTCGATAGGCTATCGATTGAATCGCTCGACCAATGAATACTGCGTATTAGCGGTCTGGGTCAGCTCCTTGCTCAGCGCTGCCGAATGCCTGGCCTGTTCAGACGTCTGGTCTGCCAGGTTGGCAATGGTCGTGATATTGCGGCTGATTTCCTCGGCCACGGCGGTTTGCTCTTCGGTCGCTGCGGCAATCTGGGTCGTCATGTCCGTGATGTTCGCCACTGCTTCGCTGATCCCGACTAATGCCTTATCTGCCTCAAGCACCCACGCCACGCCTTCTTCGGCCTGGCGATGACCGCTTTCCATGGTTTTCACCGCATTGTTGGACGACACCTGCAGCTTGGAAATCAGCCCATGGATTTGCGCCGTGGACTCCGTTGTGCGCTGCGCCAACTGGCGCACTTCATCGGCGACCACCGCAAAGCCTCGACCCATGTCGCCCGCTCGCGCGGCTTCGATGGCGGCGTTCAACGCCAGCAGGTTGGTCTGGTCGGCAATGCCCTTGATCACATCGACTACCGTGCCGATTTCATTGCTGTCCTTGGCCAGTTGGGCGACTGTCAGCCCGGTTTCACCCACTACCACCGAGAGGCGCTGAATGGCTTCTCGGGTGTCTCGGGCCACTTCGCGTCCACGCCCGGTCAACACATTGGCTTCCTGAGTGGCGTCGGCGGTGCGTTGGACGTGGCTGGCGACTTCCTGGGTGGTGGCGGCCATTTGATTGACGGCGGCCGACACCTGCTCGGTCTCGACCCGTTGACGGTCAAGCCCACGGGAGCTTTCAGTGGCGAGGCCGTCGGATCGGCCCGCCAGACCGGTCAGTTGCTCAGCCGTATCCTGCAACCGGGTGAGGCACGTCTTGAGCCGGGCGGCCTGGCTGACAAACGCCGTTTCGAGGCGTGCCTGGGGGCCACGTTCGTCGCTGTACATTTTTGCCAGTAATGCGTCGCAGGTTGAGGCTTCAGCCATCGCCAGCAGACGCAGCGCGCCGCGGTTTTGCCGGCTCGAGACCCACAGCCCGAGCGGCACCGATACTCCGACAGCCAGGATCATCGCTTCGGACATGCCGAGGAACACGCCGCCCAATGCACCCACCAGGCCCATCGCCAACACCGGTAGCCAGGCGAGCAGTGCGGGTTGCCATTGATCACTGACCGGGACGGCTGACTTGCCCAGGCTGATGCGTTTATAGAGGGCTTCGGCGCGACGGATCTGCTCGGCCGTCGGCTTGACCCTGACCGATTCATAGCCCACCACCTCTAGCCCCGCGAAAATCGGCGTGACGTAGGCGTTGACCCAGTAGTGGTCGCCGTTCTTCGAGCGATTCTTGACGATGCCCATCCACGGCTTGCCCAGCTTGAGCGCTCCCCACATATGAGCGAAGACGGCGGAGGGCACGTCGGGGTGACGAACGATGTTTTGAGGCGCGCCGATCAGGTCCGACTTGTTGAAACCGCTGATCTCGACGAAGGCGTCATTGCAGTACGTGATGACGCCCCGCGCATCCGTTGTCGAGATGAGTTTCTGTTGAGGCCCAAGGGCAACCTCGCGCTGCGTAACCGGTTGGTTGTTTCTCATCTGTATTGCTCCTATCCCTAAGCAAGGGGCATCGGCTGCAATAGGAGAAAGGTTAATGAGTAAGTCAGAAAGCACAGGTCATGCGTCCGAAAAGAAGGTGCCGCCCTTTAATGGCTATGGCTGGCCAGAATAGGGCGTACGGCCAGCGTTGATCGTTGCCAGCGCATTTCGCACACAGTCTCCAACTCACCGGAGACTGCGTTGTGGAATAATTTGTTACATTCATAGGATAAGCTGATCAATCTGTCAGATCCCGAGTGCGCACCATGGCCATAAACTTCGACCTTAACGACCTGCAAGCTTTTCGCGCTGTGGTCGAGCAGGGCAGTTTTCGCAAGGCCGCTGACGCCGTGCGTATCTCTCAGCCGGCACTGAGCCGGCGCATCGAAAAACTTGAAGACGCCCTCGGCGTACGGTTGTTCGAACGCACCACACGTAAGGTCAGCCTGACTCAGGCCGGGCGCGGTTTCATGCCCAGCGTCGAGCGCTTGCTGGACGATCTGGACGTGGCGCTGCTGGGCATCAGCGAAGTCGCCTCGACCCGACTCGGCCATGTCACGGTGGCCTGCGTGCCCTCGGCCGCGTATTACTTCATGCCGCGCGTGATCGCCCATTACCATCGGCAGTTCCCGAAGATCAAAGTAAAAGTGCTCGACTCCAGCGCCCACGACGTACTCAGCGCCGTGGTCAATGGCGAAGCGGATTTCGGTCTGAGCTTTGTGGGTGCGCTGGAGACTGATGTCGAGTTCGAGCCATTGGTGCAGGAAGGTTATGTCGTGGCCTGTCGGCGCGATCATCCGTTGGCGGGTCGAACCAGCGTCACCTGGGATGAGTTCTATCAGCAGGATTACATCTCGCTGGACAAGACCTCGGGCAATCGCTTTCTGCTGGATCAGGCGCTGACCGGCGTCGTGCCACAACGACAGAGCATCTGTGAAACCCGGCATGTGACGACGATGATCGGCCTGGTGGAAGCGGGGTTGGGGGTAGCGGCGGTGCCGCTGATGGCGATGCCGACAGCGGATCACCCGATTCTGACGCGGGTGCCGCTGACCGACCCGCAGGTCATGCGCAGTGTCGGCCTGATCAAGCGCCGGGGCCGCACGTTGACCCCGGCGGCGCTGGAACTGGCACGGCTGGTGGTGGAAATGAAAGTTCAGGTCAGCGACTGACCGAATCCAGCCCGGTGGCCTTTACATCCGGTTGAGCGGCCGAAGACGCCAGGTATTCCAGCAACGCCCTGGCTTGCGCCGGGTGTTGCGCGCCCACGGGAATGCCCGCAGCGAAACGCGTCACCGATTGCACCGACTCCGGAATCTTCGCCACAAAACTTACGCCCGGCACCGGCAGCAATTCGCTGACCTGCTGGAAGCCCAGTTGGTAATCGCCGGTGGCAACCACCGAACCCACGGGGACCTTCGGAATCATCCTGGATTTGGGTTTGAGCTGGTCTTCGATGCCCAGGCGCTTGAACAACTGTTCTTCGATGTACACGCCGCTGGCGCTGTCGGAATAGGCGACGGATTTTGCGTCGAGCAAAGTCTTCTTCAGTCCGTCAACGGAGCTGATGTCCGGCTTCGTCGCGCCCTCACGCACGACGAGCCCGATGCGGGAATCGGCCAGTTCAACCCGTGAAGCGGGATCGACTTTGCCTTGCTTGATCAGGTCATCGAGGGCATAGCCGACCATGATCACTACGTCAGCTTTTTCCCCGCGAGAAAGACGATTAGGAATAGCTTCCGGCGCTTTGCCCATCGATGGGCCAAGGGCGGTGTCCAGGGTGTTGCCGGTGGACGCGGCGAATTTCGGCCCGAGCACTTTGTAGGCCGCGGTGAAACCGCCGGAGGTCATCACGCGGATCTCTTCTGCCTGGGCGACGGTGCTCAGACAGAGGCTGGCCACCAGGCCGAGGGCGGCAAAATTTAATAGCTTGTTCATTCGTGTTCTCACAAAGGGCAGGTTCAAGACATCGCCGGTTGCAGGCGGCCAGTGGAGCGGCGGTAGAGATACAACGTGGCGCACAAGGCACAGAGCGCGGCGAAACTCATCCAGTAACCGGGTGCGGCCTTGTCACCGGTGTACTGAATCAGGAACGTCGACATCGCCGGGGTGAAGCCGCCAAACACCGCCGTAGCCAGGCTGTACGCCAGGGAGAAACCGGCGACCCGAACTTCGACCGGCATGATTTCCGTGAGCGCCGCAATCATCGCGCCGTTGTACAAACCGTAAATGAACGACAACCACAGCAAGACCAACAGCATGTTGACGAAGCTCGGTGCGTTGACCAGATAAGTCAGCGCTGGATACGCCGTGGCGAGGGTTAACAGCGCCATGGCGATCAGCACCGGGCGCCGACCGATGCGGTCAGACAACGCGCCGCCGATGGGCAACCAGAAGAAGTTCGAAACACCCACCAGCAAGGTCACCAATAACGCATCGGACGTACTCAGGTGCAGCACGGTTTTGCCGAAGGTGGGCGCGTACACGGTGATCAGGTAAAAAGCCGTGGTGGTGAGGGCGACCATCATCATTCCGGCGAACACGATGACCCAGTTCTGCGCGAGGGTGCGGAACACATCGCCCATACTTGGCCGATGTTTGCGCGCTTCGAATTCCTCGGTTTCTTCGAGGTTACGGCGCAGGAAAAAAATGAACGGCACGATCATGCAGCCGACGAAAAACGGAATCCGCCAGCCCCAATCGGCAATCATTGCGGGCGCCATCCACTGGTTCAACCCGTAGCCCAACGCCGCCGCGACAATAATCGCCACTTGCTGGCTGGCTGACTGCCAACTGGTGAAGAAACCCTTGTTGCCTGGAGTAGCGATCTCCGCGAGGTACACCGAGACGCCCCCCATTTCCGCACCGGCCGAGAAGCCTTGCAGCAAGCGACCGACCAGCACGAGGGCGGGTGCCAATAACCCGATGGTTTCGTAACCGGGCACCAACACAATGAGAATCGTGCCGCTGGCCATGATCGACAACGTCACGATCAACCCTTTGCGCCGACCCACATCGTCGATGTAAGCACCGAGTATCACCGCGCCCAACGGACGCATCAGGAAACCCGCGCCAAACACCGCGAAGGTCATCATCAGGGAGGCAAACTCACTGCTGGCCGGGAAGAACACGGCCGCAATCTGCGTAGCGTAAAAGCCGAAAAGAAAGAAATCGAACTGTTCGAGAAAGTTGCCCGAAGTAACTCGAAAAATCGCACCGGCGCGTGAACGTCCGGAAGGGTTTGATGTTGTCATTGACCTGTACTCCACCGCTTTTATGACGTGCACCGCCTGGACGCGGCGCACGGTTCTTATTGGGGCGAATGGTGGAGCAGGGTGATCGATATGATAAGTGCATTGTTGGTATGCATTAATGCATGAAACGGATCAATGGGGGCGAAGGTGAGGGCGGGTAGGCGTGGTGTCGCCGCCTGTTATTGACTCGCTCCGGCGCCCTGGCGACGGAAGAACAACGTCACCTGGCCAACCTCTACCCCGAACTTGGACATGCTGGTGCGGTTGATCAAGGTGTCCTCGTCCATCAAGTACATCCAGTCGTCCATGCTCATTTCGTAGGTCGAGTCGTCGACCGGCAGGTTCAGGCGATAACGCCAGTGCAACGTGTTGCCAGCGACCTGACCCTCGGCGACACCCACCACATCGTCCGCACGCCCGCTCCAGCGGCCCTGGCCCTCAGGCGTCAGGGTCCAGACACGGCGTTGACGAGTGCCGTCGCTGTACAGGAAGCGCTCGTCAAGAATCAGGTTGTTGCCCTCACGACGGCTGACGATGTCGACCTCGAAACGCTTGGCCACCTCACCGCTGCGCTTCTGAAACATCCCCCAGGCTTTGACGGGCTGGCTGAAAAAATGCGCCAGATCCAATGCTGGTTTTTGATCCGCATAGCGGGCGACATCCACGCTGCCGCAGCTCGCGACGCTGAGTACCAGTGTCAGTAACAACAGAAATCGGGTCATTGCCTTACTCCCTGAGTGAACAGGTGATGAGGGTGAATGGGCGAATCATGTGGTTGTACGGTTTTCAGTCTTTCGTACAGGTTTATTGCCGTGCAATTAGCTACAGGAGCTCTTGGCGTGTCGCCGAACTGTCGCGGAAGGCGCCCCGCAGTTAATGCGTAAAGGTCAATCGAGAGCGCGATAGTTGTACGTGTCTAGGTAAGTTGTATAGGTTTTACTCAAGATAGGCGGAAAAAAGTCACCTGACAATGATCGGGTAGTCGGCCACTTCCTCTTTGCTGATTGGACCTGACCTTGTCCACCGTTCCGATGAAGCTTATAGTCCGCCCCGTCGCCCACAATGGCGATTCAGGTTTGGCGACTTGATCACGGAGAATGCGAGGCTTATGTGCTTTATTTGCAGGGGCCATCGCACCCGCAAAGCTGCTTTTAATGGCGGCTGTGCGCGGGAGACCTTAGGGTCTGCCGGTGTTCTCTGTGCCGGTTCGCCAACCTGCGCACAGCTGCCACCCAATCGTTTGGCGACGACTGAGTGACGGCATTGAGCCAATCAAACAGAGATCTTCAAATGAATAGATACACCCCTCTTTCCGGACTCGACGAGATTCCGGCTGCACTGCTCATCGACACCCAAGCCCCACTCGACGTCCTCCAGGCCATGGCCGATTACCGCATCCGCACGGTCACGCAGGTGCTGGAAAACATCGCCTTCCGCGCCGAGATTGGTTGCGACACTGTCGTGTTGGCGGACTTTTCAAAACTGCTGGCCATTCCGCTGCGCGATGGTTGTGATTTGCTGGAAGTGATTGGAAAGCGGTTACGGGCGCAGGCGGCGGAGTAAATAAAAACGGGCACCTTGAAGGTGCCCGTTTTTTTTTGTGTTTTTCGATACCGTCGCAGCGTTGAAAGACTAGGCGGGAAGCTCGACGTTGCTGGATTCACCGCCACCAGTGGCACCTGACAACCAACTCCATACGTAGGTCAGCGTGGTAAGGTCTTCGTGATCAACGCTGACCGTGTCACGAGACTAGCCAGCAAATATTTCACATCGTTGACGTGCAAAACGGTTTGAAAAAGAGCGGGTTGGAGGCTGGTTGGAGCCTGTAACAAATGGCAATGGATAGTCCGAGTTTGCCCTTCGAAAAGGGCAGCTAACGGCCCAAAAGCAGACGGTTACGCAGGGTTAATAGCCGTTTCTTGAGGCTTGGAAGTGTCTACAGAAGGAGGGGCGATTCAAAACTTACGGTTCCGGCCAAACTAAAAGCATTTTTAGACGCAATCTAGACTGCATGTTTTTGAAACTTTAATAAGGAAAATTAATGGATCCACAATTCTTCGGCTATATTTCTGTCTCTGTGGAAAAATGGCAGAAAGTCGCGCCTCTATTCGTGGCGGGGATGGGTGCATTATATATAATTTATATTTGCACAATCACGGAGTCCCTATCCATAATCAGAAATCGGATATCTGATCTTGTCGGGATGAAGCACTCATTCAATCACGAAAAACTAAAAAAACATCAACAACAAGAGCTAGACCTAGATTATTTTAATTTCAAGTTTAAGTTAAATGTCAAAACACCTTATGCGATGGATAAATTAATCGCTTGGGCAGACCGATCCGGCGTACGACTGAACGAGATCAAACGAGCGCGCCCCTATTTCAATCCAACTGAGCAAACTTTCAAAATTCCTCAGCCGAAATTTGTAAAAACATTCACGGTAATAGTCCTGCTTTTTGCCGCGCTGATATTTTTCGCTATTTACACTCCCAATGCCGCATTATTTAAAGTCAATAAAACCGGCCAATGGTTTTGGGTTGCCGATAGCCATGCTTTCTCCTTCACCTCCTACCTTCCGCAATCACTGCATGTTTCTGGCTCTTGGGAAATGAGCACAGGCAATTGTTTGCTGGATAATACGTCAGCTCCATTATCCAACGAATGGGATAAAAAGGTTATATGTTATCTTTTACTGGACAACCAGAAAGGGCAAATAGCGAAAACTATCAGAGAGCAGAAAGTTTTGGCATGGACTTTTTCGCTTCCTTGGCTCCTTGTGCCTCTTGCTGTACTGCAAGGAAGTCACAGGCGACGATACGCAATAGAGTTTCAAAAACGCAGCCAGAAAAAGCTCCGCTTCGGGGACAGCCCTCTTCCAGAATATGCAAGGTACTATTATGACTAGGTCAAATGGTGACGAATAAGGCATAGGCGATTTAAATCCGCGAGGCGCCCGTCACTACTTTTTCCGTTACCCAAACTGCTAATGAGGAAACGTCCTACAGCATGGATCGGGAACAGGGTCGGAACGGTCTGATTCTGCGTTTTCGAAGCCATCCAACAGGCCCGTCGTCTATTTGAAGCGCCGTACATTCACTCCTCAAGAGATGAAAGCTATTCCATCACCAAGGAGCGGAAGCATGGCGTTTGACGCATTTGTAAAAATCGATGGTATCCCCGGCGAAGCTTTGGATGAACAGTACCGCGACTGGATCGAGGTCAACGGCTACAGCTTCGGCACCCATCAAAGCACTTCCGCGACAGCCAGCTCCAGTGGGGGCGCCGGTTCCGGTCGGACGACGTTGAGCAACTTCACGTTCACCAAACTACTGGACAAATCCAGCTGCAAACTGATGGAGGCGAGCTGTGCCGGGGAGCATCTGAAAGAGGTCAGTCTGGTGCTGAGCCGTGCGGGAGGCGACAAGGTTAAATACTTCGAGATCATCCTCGAAGAGGTCATCATTGCCGACTACACGCAAAATGCCTCTGCCGGCATTCCCGTAGAAGTCGTGCAACTGAATTACGGCCGCATCAAAACCATCTACACCCAGCAAAAACGCAGCGACGGTGCCGGCGGCGGCAACATCGCGGGTGGCTGGGATCGTATCAGCAACAAAAAGTATTCGTGAGGCTGAAATGGCAGAGCCTCTAGCGTTTATCAATTCACAGACACAAACCTATCAAGCGCTGAAAACTCAATTGCGACTGACGGGCGCCTCTAACAGCAAATTCGATGTACTCAATGGTCATATTGCCAACACTGTAGTGTTGGCTGGCGAGCTCGTGATCATCGGCGATTCGTCCACTGCATCTTGTACGAGCCAAGAGGCGTACTTGATGGCAAAGGCACGGGATATCCACATTGGTTTGCTGATCAATCAGGTCGATGCGGACGACTTTTTTCTGGATAACTTCGAGCTGCTGAAGGAGGTGCTCAAATACAGCTCAATTGGCGCGGGTGTCGTCAGTGATGGGTGGAGCAGGCATATGGCGGCCATAGGGAAAACACTGGAAGAGATCGAGGCGCTACACAAGGAGTTTTTGCGCACTGAATCATTGGCTGCCAGGAAAAAATTCATAGCTGAGCGCGCCATTGTGTTTGGCAAGCTGGATCAGCAGCTTGCAAAAGCAGCGTCGTATGGCTCAGGACTTCGTTATCAAAGCTCGATAAAACGAATGCTGGGAATTTCGACCAAGAGCTTTTTGCATACCGGGGAGATTGCCGGGTATGCGGAAAAAGTCTCTGGCGTGGCCAAGGCTGCAAAGCTGATCAAGAACGGAGTCTATATCGGTACGGCATTGACTGTTGCCTCCTCTGGAATTGCAATCAGAAACGCGTGTGTGCTGGGGCGGGAGGATGAGTGCAGAAAAGCTAAATACGTAGAGGGTTCATCGTTGGCTTTCAGTTTGGGAGGCGGGGCCGCATTAGGATATCTAGGTGGGACTGCCGCCACATTTGGCTGCATTGTCGTGCTTAGCATTACCACTGGTCCCGGAGTACTCGTATGTGGTGTCGTAGGTGGTGCGTTAGGTGGATGGGCAGGTGGTTCATTAGGAAGCGAACTAGGTGAAAGTTTCGGTGAGTATTTGTACGATGGAATCGTACAATGAGCCTGTTGCCACTTGGCTTAATTGGACTACTTATCGGTGCTCCGATCATATTAATGGTGGTTTGGCTAACCTATATGGTGCACGTATACACTGAGAAAGCGGAAGCGTTGATGCCGAACAGCAGTTTTGTTGATGCTAATAAAAAAGCCTTTTCTCAAGCTGGAATTTTCGGCAAGTCTATACGGAATGGCTTCCTCACTATGGTATTGCTTACTCCACATTTGACAGCGAAGAGGGGTATTGTTGACGTCCAAGAGATCAAGCACTTTCCTAAGAAGTTTAAGAGGATGCTCGTTGTAACATGGGCTGCGAATTTCTTGCTTTGTTTGGCACTGTTAGTCTTTGGAAGTTATCTGAAGTACCTAAAGTGAGGTTTTCCTGGTTTTCTTAAAACTCCCTCATAGTGAATTCAGGACCAGTAACATGCCGGCTTCCACGACCCGCAACCTACCGAACACCAACCCCCGTCATCGACTCGGGCACCCATTGCGCCTTGTACGAAGGCCCCGTATGTGAAGGATGCTTCTTTGGCTGGCAGCTTGACGGGGGGGCGCGGTTTTGGGGGTTATTCAACAACACTAGGGGGATTTATAGGTGACTATAAGTATGGAGGAATGAGGTGATGCTCCAAGTGCCGCTCGGCCTGATTGGACTGTATATCGGGGTTACCTTGACTCTTACAGAAATATGGTTGGCTTACATGGTCCA
Source organism: Pseudomonas sp. p50(2008) (assembly GCF_015351605.1). Lineage (NCBI taxonomy): Bacteria > Pseudomonadati > Pseudomonadota > Gammaproteobacteria > Pseudomonadales > Pseudomonadaceae > Pseudomonas > Pseudomonas sp. p50(2008). Next base: position 106,300 of record NZ_JACMYF010000012.1, on the reverse strand, counting down.
CGCCTACACAGAAAAAGCCGAAGTATTGTTGCCGAAAAGCAGCTTTGTAGACGCTAACAGAAAGGTGTATTCACAGGCTGGGTTTATTGGAAAAGTGATGCGAAATGGATTTCTCACGCTAGTCTTGGCGATGCCTGGGCTTTGCGTGCACAGAAAATGGGACAGATTTATTTTAAGTTAATAAATCTGTCCCCTTTTTTCGCTTCTTCCTGTCACCTTTTTCTGTGGAAAGATTGACAGAAGCCAGCGTCGATGAATCTACTCAGCCATGATCGCCTGATACTGTTTCTGGTACTCGGCATAAGGGAGGTTTTGATCCATCAATGCTTTGACGCGCGATTCTTTGTACTGAGCAGGGGTCAGCATTCCAACCGGAACGGCGGTGAGCGTGGAAGTTGTGGTCTGGGTAGCTGGCGTAATGTTTCCGATACATTGATATTTGACGATCATTTGGCCAGCAGTGCAGTTACCCCAGCCATCGCGGACTTGGCAGTTTTGTGTTTGTCCGCCGAAAGGTTCGGCACGGTTGTAACCCCAAACCGCACATTTACTATTTGCAATTGATTCTGCTTGTTTAGGGTCAACGATCGGAGTCTCAAAGGGTTTGAAATCGTAAGCCATGTCTATAGAGCCGTCCGCCCGGCTCCCACCGGTCGCGTAAAAGTCTTTACGGCTGGAGCAGCCAGTTACCACAAAAGCCAGCATTACCAGAAGAAGCAGCTTACGCATGGAGAAAATCCTTTTCAGGTTCAAGAAGTACGATGATGGCAATGCGCCTTGTCACTGTATACACAAACAATCCGTTGTTGGGTAATTTTAGGTGGGAAAGGCTGCTTGCCAAAAAGTGGTCATTCGTGCAGAGAAAGTCACACGGCCGCATGTCGGCGGACGGTGTACAGTTTTCCAACAACACATCAGAGAACATCGGCAGGACTCCGCATGAGTGACCCAACCACAATCCGCCAAGCCGTCGCATCCGACGAAGCCGCAGTCCGCACCTGCGCCGAGTAAGCCTACGCCCCCTACGTCGGTGTTATCGGTCAACAACCTTCCCCAATGCTGGCAGACTACGGCTCACATATCGCCGCAGGCCACGTCTACGTCCTCACCACCGAAAACGACGAGCTCCAAGGCTTCATCGTCTTCTTCGCGGTCCACCAACAGATGTTCCTCGAAAACGTCGCCGTTTCAGACTCAGGCCGGGGGCAGGGGATCGGCAAATCACTCATCCAATTTTGCGAGACGCAGGCAGTGCGCCTGGGCCTCATCAGTGTCCATCTCTACACCAACGCAAAGATGACCGAAAACCTGTCGATTTACCCTCGACTTGGTTACATCGAAGTCAGCCGGCATTCGGAAGATGGATTCGATCGCGTCTATTTTGAAAAGTCACTGGGTTAAGACCTAATGCCGGTCAGTTAAGCGAAAGTGATTCCTGTAGGAGCGAGCTTGCTCGCGAAAAATGCCAAGGCAACGCATTTATTCTGAATAAACGTGGTTGGCCTGAGTTTTTCGCGAGCAAGCTCGCTCCTACAAAATCCTTCGCTGACTGGCATTAGGGTTGAGACCGGGCGCTGTCGACGCCTGAGGCTCGCGACTCAACCCATACTAAACAACTGCCGAATCAAATTCGGCGTACTTCCCGTCCAGCGTTTAAACGAGCGACGAAAGTTGGCTGCATCGCTGAAGCTCAAATAGTCCGCCACTTCCTCATTGCTAAGCCCTTTGACCTGATACAGATACAGCGCCACCTGTTTGCGCACGCGATCCACTTGCTGCTGAAACCCGGTGTCGTGTTTTTGCAGTTTGCGTTTGAGGGTGGCGGGGCTCATGGCGAAGGCCTGGGCGGCTTGTTCCAGGCTCGGCGGTTGGCGCACGTGTTCGATCAGGTAGGTGTAGAGGCAGTCGGTGAAGCTCTCCGCAAAACCAAGCTGTTCGATTTGCCCCACGGCTTCCAGGCGGGCGACCTGGCCGGCGGTGGCTGAGGCGTTGGGCCAGGGTTGGGCGAGGTATTCCCGGGGGATGCGCATCAGGTCCAGTGGGCGTTTGAACTGGGTGTCTTCGCCCAGGTGCACCCAATACTGTTCGACGTACCGCGGCTCGGCATGGCTGAGGCTGCATACCCACGGCAGGCGGCGGCCGCTGAGCCACTGACTCATGGCCACCAGCGAGGTCATGCTCGCTTCCAGCAGGAATCGCCATTGCTCACCCGCGCCGCAACTGTCCAGCCAATAGACGTAGGCGAACTGTTCATCCAGCAGCAAGCGCGGTGTGGCCAACGGGCTGAGCAATGCCTGTTGCTGCACCAGCGAGTCGAGGGCCTGGTGCAGGTTTTGTGCGTGGCGCAAGGCGTGGCTGACGGCGCCGTAGTGTCCAGGCAGTAATCGCTGGCCGAACAGGAAACTGCTGTCGTCGGCGTCCAGCAGGCGTCGGCTGTTGCCGATCAGTTGCAGAAACTGCTGCGGGCTGAGGCGAGTCTGGCCCGCCAGAATGTCTTCGTGAAACAGGCCGGTGCCGCGTAGCAGGCGATGGCTGTCAATGTCTCGGGACAAGGCCAGATCGATCAGGGTGGCGGGTTGGTAATGCCCGGGGATGAAACGGCTGTCGGCTTCGTACCAGGTGGTTTTGACGGTCATCGCCGGGCCTCAGGCGCTTTTGGCGAGTGGTTGCTTGGCCCGCGCCAGCGCCAGGTTGAGGCGTTTGAGCAGGGTTTCAGGCGTCTCGTCGAGGGCCATCACCACCGCCGTACTGGCCGCCAGTTGCAGGCGTTCGCCGTGTTGGCGGGTCTTGTGGGCCAGGCTGTGCACGGCGTGTTGCAGCTCGTGCGCCAGGAGCTGCGCCTGACGCTCGCCGGTGTTGGGCAGCAGCACCACAAAACGGTCGCCGGCCAGACGGCAGAGCAGGTCCTGGCGGCGCAAGTTGAGCAGCAGCAAATGACTCAGGGCCTGCAGTACGGCGTCGCCTTCGGCATGGCCGAAGTGCTGATTGATGGAGGCGAAGTTGTCCAGGTCCAGTACCAGCAGCGACAGCGGTTGTTGTTGGCTGATGCTGTCGGCGAGGCTGTCGGCCAGTTGCCGTTTGAGGTAGTCGGCACTGCCCAGCGGCGTGAGTTTGTCGAACAGTCGGTGTTCGCGAAACAGCCGCTCGCGTTTCTCCATCTGCGCGCTGATCGCCAGTTGTTCGCGATGCCAGTGATAGATGCCGATGGTCAACAGAATCATGCCGACCGGCATCGGCCCGGACTCCAGCCAGTGATCCCAGGTGATGCTGTCGGGCAGGCGGATGAACTCGTCAAGGCTGTCGATCCACCAGGAGAAAAAGATGCAACTGAGCCCCAGCGCCAGGTAGTTGGTGACCCGTCCGGCAGGGCGGCTTTTGAGCACCAGCCCCAGCCAGACCAAGGCCAGCAGCGCCGAGCCGCCTTCGCCGATGATGTCCAGCCAGACCCACTTACTGACGGTTTTCAGGTCGCCGCAGGCCAGGTGCAGCAGCAAACCGAGGTTGGCCGCCAGCAGCAGGGCGGTGAGTTTCCAACGGTGGGGCTTGAGCACTAAGAACATGACAGCGGTCCTTGGATGAGGAAGCGATGCGCGCCAGCACAGCAGATGTTTGTGACAGTCGGGTGACGAGGCGCGAAGGGAGGGGGGAGGTCGAATCAGCTCACCGTGAATTGGTTTTTCCGCGCCGCGCCGTGCGTTCCCATGAGCGCTCCCTTGCTTCGAACGGCGTTCCGACGCGGGTGTCCGCACATCCGACAGGGAGCCTGACCGACTCACCGTTATTGCCAGCAGGTCAATTCAGCTCATTCCCACCCCCAATGCCCGGCAAACAGGCGGTTTAAAGGGCTTGCTGCCCGTTGCTGTCACAGAACCGTCACGCCCCATGCCTAGCTTGCCCTCCCAGTTGCCGGGCCACTTGCCTGGCGTTAACGGACTCTTTGGGGGAGGACATTCATGGACCAGCGCAGCAGTCATCCGCGCCGCGGCACCGTCGGGATCTTCAGTTTCACGCTCACGGCGTTGACCATGGCATTGGTCAGCGAACGGTTGAGCGCCGCAGACGCCACGGCCAATGTCGAGCATGTCGAAGTGGTCGGTCAGGCGGCGAGCATCAATTCGGCACTCAAGGAGCAGCGCCGCTCCGACAACATCGAAAGCGTGGTGCATGCCGATGGCATGGCGCAGTTGCCGGACGAGAACGTCGCCGAAGCGGTGCAGCGCCTGCCGGGTGTCAGTGTCGAACGTGATCAGGGCGAGGGGCGATTTGTCAGCGTGCGGGGCTTGGGCCCGGACCTGAACAGCGTCACCATCAACGGTACGCTGGTGCCGTCGCCGGAAAGCGAGCGCCGCGCCGTGGCCCTCGATGTGTTGCCGTCGGAGCTGGTGCAATCGCTGTCGGTGATCAAGACCTTGACGCCGGATATGGATGCCAACTCTCTGGGCGGTACGGTCGATGTTCGCAGCCTGTCGGCGTTCGATCACCCGGGTCTGTTCTACACCGGGAGTAGCGAGGCCAGTTACGACAAGAACACCCACCAGACCAGCCCGAAATTCTCCGGCGCGGCCAGCGACCGTTTCAGCCTGGGCGACGGCATCGATAACTTCGGTGTGGCGGCAGCCCTGAGCTGGCAGAAGCGTGACTTCGGTTCGGACAACGTCGAAACCGGCGGCGCCTGGGATTTTCAGCGAGGTGCGCGCCTGGAAGAATTCGAGCAGCGCGACTACGACATCAGCCGGGAACGCACCGGCGGCGGCCTGAACTTCGACTACAAGCCCGATGACCTGAGCAGCTATTACCTGCGCACGTTGTACAGCCGTTACAAGGACAGCGAGACCCGCAACTCCACCAGCATCGCGTTCGCCGACCCGCAGGCGGCTGGCGAGCTGGGCGATGCCGAAAGCAAACGAAAGCTCAAGCAGCGCGAAGAGACCCAGGAAATTCAGTCCTACGTGTTGGGCGGTGAACGCCTGTTCGGCCTCTGGACCCTCAGCGGTCAGGCCGGTTACAGCCGCTCCAGCGAAGACAGCCCCGGCCACATCGCCAACGCCGCGTTCGATGCCAATGACGACTTCACCGACAGCGGCTTCTATAGCAACGACAAGCCACGGCCGATCATTGGTCAGGGCTTCTACGACCCGAACAACTTCACCCTCGATAAAGTCGACTGGGAAAAGCAGAACACCACCGACACCGAGAAAAACCTGCGCCTGGACCTGGCCCGTGATTACGACCTCAACGGGTACGCCTCGCAGGTCAAGTTCGGCGGCAAGGTCAGCCGGCGCAACAAGGACAACGACCTCGACGCCTGGGTCTACGAAGACTTCGACGAACTGGGCTTCAACGATGAACAACTCAACCTCAGCCAGTTCCGAAAAGGCTCGGTGGATTACCGCCTCGGCCAGTTCGGGCCCGGCATCAGCGGCAGTGCGATCAAGCAGTTGATCGGCGGGCTGAACCGCGATGACTTCTACGATCCTGTGGAATCGGCGGTCAACGACTTCAAGATGAGTGAGGACATCAACGCCGGTTACCTGATGAACACCTTCGACATCGACGATTGGCGGTTCATCGCCGGCTTGCGCTACGAGGGCACCGAGTTCGATGCCAAAGGCACCGGCGTCAACGATGGCGAGTTCGAAGCCACCGACACCAAACGCAAATATCACCACTGGTTGCCGGGCTTGCATGCGCGTTACCAACTGGACAAGAACACCCAGGTGCGTGCGGCCTGGACCAAGACCGTGGTGCGCCCGACCTTCGGTCAATTGGCGCCGGGGTTTGTCATCGACGGCGACGAGGCCACGTTTGGCAATCCTGATCTCAATCCGCTGGAGTCGAGCAACCTCGACCTCGGTATCGAGCACTTCATGGGACGTGCCGGCACGGTCTCGGCGTTCGTGTTCTACAAGGACATCAAGAACTTCGTCTACAACACCGATCTGGCCGGCACCGGCGCCTGGGTGGACTTCGCCGAAGCCCACACCTTTGCCAACGGTGACAGCGCAAAACTCTACGGGCTGGAGCTGGCCTATTCGCAGCAGTTCGACTGGCTACCAGCGCCGTGGAACGGCTTGCTGGTCGGGGCCAACGCCACCTTCAGTCGTTCCGACGCCGAGATCGAAGGCTTCGACGCCGCCAGTGGCACGAACCTCAAGCGCAGCATCGATTTGCCGAACCAGTCGGACACGGTCGGCAACCTGATGCTCGGTTGGGAAGACGACAAACTCAGCCTGCGCCTGTCGGCCAACTACAAATCGGACTACCTCTATGAGCTGGCCCCGATCAACGACAAGGCCCACGACCTGCACGTCGATGCCCAGACCTTCGTTGATTTCAGTGCGCGCTACTCGCTGACGAAAAACCTGCAAGTGAGCTTCGAGGCGCAAAACCTCACCGACGAGTCGTACTTCGTCTACACCGGCAACCGTTCCTACAACGGCCAATACGAAGAGTACGGCCCGACCTACAAGCTCGGCCTGACTTTCACCCATTTCTAAGTGCCGGGACGGCAGCCCGGTGCTGCCGTCGCGATGGATGCACGACAAGGACTTTGCCTGTTCATGACTATTTCTTTGCGACACACACACTGGCTGCTGGCCGCGATGATCAGCCTGGCCGCTGGCCCGACCCTGGCGGCGACACCTGCGCTGACGCTGACGCCATGGGCGCCGAATCTCAAGGTCGAGGAACTGGCGTTCCTGTCCGCCGATCAACGCCTGGCGGTCAGCCCCCGTGATGGCTTGCTGTTGCTGGACGCCAAAGGCGTCGAACTGGCGCGAATGAGCGGTTCATTCAGCAGCCTCGACAGCCGTGCCACCGCGCAGCAGGTGTTCGTTGCCAGCCTCGACACCAGCCGCCAGCAAGCGCTGGTGGTCGGCCTCGATTCGGCCAAGCGCACGTGGGGCACGCCGCTGTATTTGCCGACGCGGGACTTCGGGGTGAATGGCCTGTGCCTGTATCGCGACGACGCCAGCAACTTGTTTGTCTTTCTGGTGGGCGAGGAGGGCAAGGGTGAGCAATGGCTGCTGGGCAACGGCAACGTTCTGAACACCGAGGCACAAAAGGTCCGCAGTGTGCCGCTGCCGCCGTCGGCGCAGTTTTGTCAGGTCGACGACGCTGCGCATCAACTGGTAGCCAACGAAGAAAACGTCGGTTGGTGGGCGTACCCGGCACACGCGGAAGCCGATGTGACCCGCACGCCCGTGGCGATGCGTGACCCCTTCGGCGACATCAAGGGTGCCGCCGGTGCGCTGGCGCTGGTCCCCGGTGGCGTCGTCGGGCTCGATCCGAAAGCGGCGCAACTGCACCTGTATCAGCAGCAGGGCGAACGCTGGACGGCCCAGGCCACCTTGCCGTTGACCGGCCTGAAGGAACCGGAAAGCCTGGCCCTGCGTAACACCGACAAAGGTTTGCAGGTGTTGATCCGTGACGATGCCGACGGGCGTGTGTACCAGGGCCAGATCGACTGGCAAGCCAAGGCGGTTCCCTTGGCGCCGGTGTTGCCGAGCGTGCCAGCGCGTGTTCAGACCGATCCGGTGGCCCGTCAGGGTGATGCGGCGGACGACCCGGCGATCTGGATTCACCCGCAGCAACCGTCCCTCAGCCGGGTGCTGGGCACCAATAAAAAACAGGGTCTGTTGGCGTATGACCTGCAGGGAAAACTGCTCCAGGAGTTGCCGGTCGGGCGCTTGAACAACGTCGATGTTCGACCCCACTTCAAGCTCGGCGAGCAGACCGTGGACCTGGCGGTGGCCAGTCACCGCGACCACAACAGCCTCAGCCTGTTCGCCATCGACCGCAGCAGCGGCGAGCTGCGCGACATCGGCGAAGTGGCCACGCCGCTCAAAGACATCTACGGCATCTGCCTGTTTCAACCGGCCAGCGGTGAGATCTACGCGATCGCCAACGACAAGGACGGCACCTTCCTGCAGTACCGCCTCAGTGCAGCCAATGGCCGGGCTCAGGGTGAGCTGGTGCGTCAGTTCAAGGTCGACAGCCAGCCGGAAGGCTGCGTCGCCGACGACCAGCGCCAACGACTGTTTCTCGGTGAGGAGGATGTCGGGGTCTGGGCCGTGGACGCGCGTGCCGATCAACCGGCGACGCTGACCAGCGTGATCAAGGTCGGCGCGCAGTTGCAGGCGGATGTCGAAGGCCTGGCGCTGTATCAAAGCGCGGGGCGGGATTATCTGGTGGTGTCCAGCCAGGGTAACGACAGCTACCTGGTGCTCGACGCCGAGCCGCCGTACGCCAGTCACGGCGCGTTCCGGGTCGGTTTGAACGCGGCGGCGGGCATCGACGGCGCGTCGGAAACCGATGGCCTGGAGGTGACCTCGGTCAACCTCGGTGGCCCCTGGAGTCACGGCATGCTGGTGGTGCAGGACGGCCGCAAGCGGATGCCCGAGCAAGCCCAGAACTTCAAATTCGTGCCCTGGGCCGAGGTCGTCCAGGCCCTGAAGCTGCCCTGATCCGGACCGTCATCATTCGGTCATCAATTTTCCATCGAATAGCCTCGCGACCGTTGCGCATCAACGGTCACGCGGCACCTCACAAGGAGTTTCACCATGCAGGCCACGCTCGAACACATGACGATCTGGGGGCTGATCAGCGACGCCAGCCTATTGGTCAAAGCCGTGATGCTCACGCTGTTGCTGGCCTCGTTGCTCAGCTGGTACCTGATCATCCAGCGCAGCCGTGTGCTGCACCGCCGCGAGCGCAGGTTGAACAGCTTCATGCAGCGTTTTCGCAGTGCATCTGAGTTGCTGCCGTTGCTGCGTGAAACGGCACAGGTAAAGGATGTGGAGGCCGGGATCGAACCGGTTTTTCGCGCAGGCTATCAAGAGTTTTGTCACTTGAAGCAGCAAGCCGGTCACCACCCCGACGTGGTGCAAGAGGGCGTCGAGCGAGCGCTGTACGTCGCCATCAGCGAGGAAGAAGTGCGCCTGGAAAAAGGTCTGCAATTTCTCGCCACGGTCGGCTCGGTGAGCCCTTATATCGGCCTGTTCGGCACGGTGTGGGGGATCATGAATTCGTTCATCGGCCTGTCGCAAGTGCAGCAGGCGACGCTCTCGACCGTCGCACCCGGCATCGCGGAGGCGTTGATCGCCACGGCGATTGGTCTGTTCGCGGCGATCCCTGCGGTGATCGCCTACAACCGCTTCGCGGCGCGCAGCCAGACCCTGCTCACGCGCTACTACGCCTTCGGCAACGAACTGCAAGTGCGCCTGCACCGCACGTTGCACGGTGCGCCGTTGAACCTGGCCGCTGCGGCCTGAACGGACTTCAAGGAGAGACGAGATGCTAGTCAGGCCGCAACGCAAACATGGGCCGAAGGCCGAGATGAACGTGGTGCCTTACATCGACGTGATGCTGGTGCTGTTGGTGATCTTCATGGTGACCGCGCCGATGCTGACCCAAGGCGTGAAAATCGAATTGCCCAAGGTCGCCAGTGAGGCCTTGGCCAACGACACGCGCCAGCAGATCCTCACCCTGTCGGTGAAAGCCGAGGGCGGTTATTACTGGAACCTCGGCGGTGAACTCGACACCCAGCATCAGACTGATAGCGCCGTGGGCCTCGATGAACTGCGCGCCAAGGTCGAGCAGATCATCGCCCAGCGACAGGACACGCAGGTGTATATCCGAGCGGACCAGGATGCCGGGTACGGCAGCGTCGTGGCGGCCATGGCGGCGTTGCAACAGGGCGGCGTGAGCAACCTCGGGCTGGTGACCGAGGCCCCGCAATGACCACGATGATCCTGCACGACACTACACCGCTGGCGACAGGGAGGTGGACCTCGATGAAGCGCAGCGACCTCTGGCAGCACAGCTTTGCGGCGGGTCTGGCGGTGGCGCTACATGGCGTCGTGGTGCTGTTGTTGATCAACAACTGGTCCCCCGAAGTGCCAGCAGTAAAACCACCGAACGTCATGACCACACAGTTGGTGATGGTGGCGCCGACGGTGCAGCCGCCTGCGCCAGAACCCGCACCCATGCCAGTGGCCGAACCTGTGGTCGCGGCCCCGGCAGCCGTGACGCCGAGTGTGCCGGTTGAACCGGCCAAGCCGCAGATCGACCCGCAGATCCAGGCGCGCAAGCTCGAGCAGGCAGCCTTGGCGCGCAAGCGTGTCGAAGAGCGCCAGCGCGAACAACTGGCCGAGCAGCAACGTCAGCAACAGGCCTCTCGAGTGCGCGAGCAAGCCGCAGAACAACAGCGCCAGGCGCAACAGCAAGCGCAGCAAGCGGAGCAGTCCCGGCTGAACGCCGAGCGCGCCCGGCAACAAGCCGCTGCGGATAGCCGTCAGTACCTACCACTGAGCAAGGAAGCGCCGGAGTATCCGGCACGGGCGCTGGACAAAAATATCGAGGGCGACTGTTCCGTCGAATACACCGTCAACCCGAAGGGCCAGATCGAAAACCCCAAGGTGCTGGACGGCTGCCACCCCTTGTTCATTCGTCCCTCGCTGGCGGCCGCGCAAACCTTCCGCTATCAGCCGCGCATCGTCGACGGTGTGGCCGTCGCCGTGCCGTCGGTGCGCAATACCTTTCATTTCAGGATCAAGTGAGGGAGAGGGGCCGGGGCTGTATCTAGTCTCTCAGGGCAGAGGGCTTGGGAAGACCTTAGGGAAAACAGTACCTCCCACTGTGTGAATATTGGCTTTGCTCATGGCCGTATCCGCGTGTCAGAACGTCTGTCCCAGGGAGAACTGGAACACTTGCTTGTCGGCATCCTCAGGCGTTCGAACCGGCAGCGCCAGGTTAAAGCTCAAGGGCCCCAGCGGGCTGTACCAAGTGAGGCCGACCCCCACTGAGCTGGCCATTTTGCTGAGATCAATACCGTCGCAGCCCTGGGAGGTGCTCAGGTTGCACTTGTCCGAGAAGACATTGCCGACGTCCCAGAACAAAGAGGTGCGCAAGGATCTGGTGTCTTTGATGAAGGGCATCGGGAACAGGTACTCCACCCCTGCGGTGATCAAGATGTTACCACCCAGTGCTTCGGTATCCCGGTCGGAGTAGTACGCTTGGCCGGCGCTGGCATAAGTGCCGGTGGCCGGGGTATTGCGCGGTCCGAGGGTACCGCTTTTAAACCCGCGCACTGAACCTTCGCCGCCGGCGGTGTAGTTTTCATAGAAGGGCAGGCTGTCGGTTGAGCCATAGCCATTGCCATATCCGAGTCTGGTATGGAAACGCAGCGAAGTGGAGCTTCTGATCGGGAGGAAGGTCTGCCCGGTGTAATCGATTTTGTAGAAGCTCAAGTCGCTGCCAGGCACCGTCACCATCATGTTCAGGTTCTGCGAGTGGCCGCGGGTGGCCAGCAAGCCTCTGTTCAACGTCGATTCCGACCAACCGAGGCTGGCTTTGAAATTGTTGAATTCTTTACCTTCGCGCTGAATAAAGTCGTAGATCTCATCGGCGCTATAGGTGGCCGGCTTGATACTGTCGTGTTGCATTGACAGGCCGAAACTCAAGCGAGAGGTTTCACTGATCGGGTAGCCGAGCGTGGTTCCGGCGCCATAACTGTCAATGGCGTAGTAGGTAGCGCTGTTTTTATAGTAATCGCTGTAATCGGTCGCGCTGTAGAAAATGTTGTGACCCAGGCTCACGCCATCAGCGGTCCAGTACGGGTCGACATAACCGAAGTTATAACGGCTCTGGTATTTACTGCGGGTCAAGCCGATGCTGACCTTGTTACCGGTACCCAGGAAGTTGTTCTGGGTGATCGAACCACTGAGGATCAAACCGGCGCTCTGAGCGAAACCAACGCTGGCGGAAATCGAACCGGAAGCCTGTTCTTCAACGCTGTAGTTCACATCAAGCTGATCATCGACACCTGGCACTGCCGGCGTTTCGACGTTGACTTCCTTGAAGAAGCCCAAACGCTCAAGACGGGTCTTGGACTGGTCGATCAGGTAGGTCGAGGCCCAGCCCCCTTCCATTTGACGCATTTCACGACGCAACACTTCGTCTACAGTCTTGGTGTTGCCGCGAAAGTTGATGCGATTCACGTAAGCACGCTTGCCCGGATCGACCGCGAAGGTGATGTCGACGGTGTGGTCATCGTCGTAAGGCACCGGTACGCCGTTGACGTTGGCGAAGGTGTAACCCTCGTTACCCAGGCGACGTGTGATCAGTTCGGATGTAGTGCTCATTAGCTTGCGCGAAAACACCTGGCCTTTCTGGACCAGCTGGAGCGACTTGACCTGGTCTTCAGGGACTTTCAGGTCACCGCTCAACTTGACGTCACGAACGGTGTATTTCTCGCCTTCGTTGACGTTAACGGTGATATAGACGTGCTTCTTGTCCGGGGTAATGGACACCTGGGTCGAAGCGATATCCATGTTGATATAGCCGCGGTCCAGGTAGTAGGAACGCAGACGCTCCAGGTCGCCGGACAGCTTTTCCCGAGCATACTTGTCATCGTTCTTGAAGAACGAGAGCCAGTTGGTCGTCTTGAGTTCGAAGAGGTCGATCAGGTCTTCATCCGGGAAGACGGTGTTACCCACCACGTTGATGTGCTGGATAGCTGCGACGGTACCTTCGTTGATGTTGACCTTCAGCCCGACACGGTTGCGCGGCTGCGGCACCACTTCGGTATCAACGGTCGCCGAGTAACGGCCCTGAGCGACGTATTGACGCTGCAGCTCGTTACGCACGCCTTCGAGGGTGGCACGCTGGAAGATCTCGCCTTCAGCCAGACCGGACTGCTTGAGGCCCTTCATCAGGTCTTCAGTGGAGATCGCCTTGTTGCCTTCGATCTCGATACTGGCGACCGACGGACGCTCGACTACCGTGATGACCAGGACGTTGCCATCGCGGCCCAGCTGGATATCTTGGAAGAAACCGGTTTTGAACAACGCACGAGTGGATTCCACCAGGCGACGATCGTCCACCTGCTCGCCGACGTTCAACGGCAAGGCACCAAAGACGCTCCCCGCGGAGACCCGCTGGAGGCCATTGATACGAATATCCGAGATTGTGAAGTCTTGGGCGTGCGCAAATGTGATATCGAGCAGCAGCGCAACCGAGCAGAGCAGGCGCGAAAAATTCATCAAGATCTTTCCAGTACACATCGACAGGCAGCGCAGGCGCACTTGGATAACCGTTGTAGACGGGTCATCACACAGCGACCATGCGGGCGGAGAGCGAGCATAAGAGCGCGGGGCGTTTGGTGCGGTTAACCAACTGTCAAGTTATGTAAAGGTTGAAGCGATGACGCTGCGGGGTGCAAAGACGATACTGCGCGCATTCCCACTCGCGAGCTCGCCATGACTCACGTATTACTAGTTGACGATGACCAGGAACTGACTGGAATGCTCAGCCAATTTCTGGAGCGTGAAGGTTTTGAAGCGACTGCCGTGCACACGGGTGAAGAGGGTGAGATTCAAGCGCTTTCGGGGCGCTACAGCATTGTGGTGCTGGACGTGATGCTTCCCCTGCTCTCGGGGATCGAGCTGCTCAGGCGTATTCGGACCCGCAGCCAGGTCCCTGTGATATTGCTCTCCGGCCGTGGTGACAACATTGACCGCATCACTGGCCTGGAGCTCGGTGCTGATGATTATGTACCCAAGCCCAGTTCGCCGGGTGAGCTGGTGGCGCGTTTGCGCGCAATCATGCGCAGGGTGCAGCCAGCGGCTCAGCCAACTATGGAAATAATCAAGACGGGCCCTCTGGTTTTATGGCCGGGTAAACGCCATGCCCTTTGGAACGGGAACGAACTGGAGGTGACGAGTACCGAGTTCAGTTTGCTCGAGGAACTGGCCCGGAGTGCCGGTGAAGTGGTGAGTAAAAAGGATTTGTCTCTCAATGCCATGGGATGCCCATTGACGCGATACGACCGGCGCATCGACGTGCATATCAGCAGCATTCGTCAGAAGTTGGGTCCGCGCCCTGACGCCTCGGCCTGGATTCAGAGCGTGCGAGGCCTCGGTTATTTGCTGATAGCCGAATGAACAAACCCAGTCCTGGATCAAACCCACGATGAGCATGCGCAATGATGAAATGGTCGATCTGGCCGGGGACTGTGGCCAAACGGCCGATCCGTTGAAACTGCTGGTAGAAGCTCAGCAGCACCTGATACACGAAATCGCTCACGAACTGCGCTCACCGTTGATGCGCATGCAAGCGGCCATCGGGCTGTTGCGGCAAGATCCGGCATGCCGGGAAATGGTGGAACGCATCGAACGCGAGTCGATGCGCATGGACACTCTGATCGAGGCGTTGTTGACCCTGGCGCGCCTGCAGAGTTACCCCGAAAGTATCCAGCGCGAGCCGCTCGATGTTATCGAATTGCTGACTGAGATTACCGAAAATGCTCAATTCGAGGCAGGATTGAAAGGTTGTAAGGTCAGCCTGAAAACGTGTCCAGCCTTTGTCAGTTGTGTCAGTGGTGAGCTGCTGTATCGGAGTTTCGAAAACGTCATTCGAAACGCAGTGCGCTTTACCCTGCCTGGAACGACTGTTGCGGTATCCGCCCGGATCAATCCCGACGCAGGCTGCCTGAATGTGCGGATCACCGACCAGGGACGGGGTATTGCAAACGAACGACTGCACAGCATTTTCCAACCGTTCGAACGCGGCATGAGCGAGGCCGGTACCGGTTTTGGACTGGGCCTGGCGATCGCTGCCAGGGCTGTGGAAATACATGGCGGTATGATCATGGCGCGTAATGAGCTATCGGGTGGACTGACCGTCGAAATCAGTCTTCCCTGTCGGGCCTGATCTTTACACGAAATTACATTGGCTTGACGGCCCTGTACGCGGCGGCTCACTAAACTTCCCGTTCAATTTAATCAGCGTTTTTCTGAACTTTAATGAAGTTATTGGGCGGAGGTGGCGATGTTTCAGGTGCATAAAAAAGGATTGGTTGGCGGTCAGAAACGGGTGGATGGTCTCGTCCCCTACGACTTCTTTTGCGAAGATAATCCGGCGATCAATCTGTTCGTGTTTACAGGCTCTGCCGCCCAGGACAAAGCGGTCGATGAACAGACGCTCTGGGGCTTTACCCGTCTGGAACGTTTTGAGGCGCTGACGGGCACTCTCATGTCGAACAAAAAACAAAAAGGCTGGTTTCAAACAGTCAACGTCCTCACCGGTCCTGCCAAGAACGGTACTCAAAGTGTGAAGTTTCAGCGGGTGCTGAAAATCATTAAACATGTCGGTGCATCGGGCCATGGCGACAAAAAGGCGGAATACGAAATCCTGACGGATGAAGGCGATATCTACTTCACCCGCCGGTCTGCTGCGCCCAACGGTACGCAAACCATCATTTACGCTGCGGACCACTGAAGCACCCTTGGCTGACACGAATTTACTGAACATACGTCGAGCTGAATCATGGTCCGGCCGGCAGTTCTGGTGCACAGGAGATTGCCCCCTCGACCTGATGATGATCGGCCTGGCGAGAAACGGCGCCGGCACCTGGGATATCCCCTTGAACGTCGATATCAGCTGAATAGCCATAAAAAAGGCCGCTGCATACACAGCGGCCAGAAACCGTCTCCCGTTTTACAGCGGGAGGCCGTTACACCCGATAAGACTCAAACTTTCGCCGGGTTCTGTTTCTCCGGGTCAATCCCATAAAGCGCAATTGCCTCCGCTACTTTTTCCCTTGCCACCCCTCCGTCGTCGGCCAGCGCTTTCAAGGCCGCCAACGCGATGAAGTGGCGATCCACTTCGAAAAACCTGCGCAGCGATTCCCGGGTATCCGATTGGCCGAAGCCGTCGGTGCCCAATGCCACGAAGCGCCGCATGGGCACGAACGGGCGGATCTGGTCGGCGAATATCTTCATGTAATCAGTCGCGACCACCACCGGACCCTGTTTATCTTGCAGGCAACGTTCAACGTGACCGATACGAGGCGCCTCATGCGGGTGCAGCAGATTCCAGCGTTCGGCCTCCTGGCCGTCCCGACGCAGTTCGGTCAGGCTGGTGACGCTCCATACTTCGCTGCTGACATCGAAGTCCTGCTCCAGCAACTGCGCGGCGGCGATGACTTCTTGCAGGATTGAACCGCAGCCCATCAGTTGTACATGCTTGCCTACGATTGGCTGCGCCGGGGCCGAGAGCCGATACATACCTTTGAGAATGTCCTGCTCGACACCTTCGGGCATGGGCGGATGGGCGTAGTTTTCGTTCAACAATGTGATGTAGTAGTAAATGTCTTCGTTTTCGACATACATGCGCCGCATGCCATCCTGGATGATCACGGCCAGTTCATAGGCGAACGTCGGGTCGTAGGACACGCAGCACGGTACGGTGGAGGACAGCACATGGCTGTGACCATCGTCATGTTGCAGGCCTTCGCCCATCAGCGTGGTTCTGCCGGACGTAGCGCCCAGCAGAAACCCCCGGGCGCGGGCATCGCCTGCCGCCCAGGCCAGATCGCCGACGCGCTGGAAGCCGAACATTGAATAAAAGATGTAGAAGGGCACAGTCGTCACGCCGTGCGTACTGTACGAAGTACTCGCCGCGATCCACGAAGAAATTGCGCCGGACTCGTTCAATCCCTCCTGCATGATCTGTCCATCCCGCGCCTCCTTGTAGTAACTCAGTTGCCCGGCGTCCTGAGGGGTATACAACTGGCCGATGTGGGAATGGATGCCGATCTGGCGGAACAGGCTTTCCATACCGAAGGTGCGTGATTCGTCCGGAACAATGGGCACGATCAGCTTGCCGATATTCGGGTCTTTGAGCAGCGTGCCGAGGATGCGCACAAACGCCATGGTGGTGGAAATACCACGCTCGCCAGTGCCTTTGAGCTGGGTGTCCAGGGCCGACAATGGCGGGATCTGCAACGGCTCGACCGCGCTGAAGCGAGCAGGCACGTAACCGCCCAGTTGGGTACGCCTGG
Source organism: Pseudomonas sp. p50(2008) (assembly GCF_015351605.1). Taxonomy (NCBI): domain Bacteria; kingdom Pseudomonadati; phylum Pseudomonadota; class Gammaproteobacteria; order Pseudomonadales; family Pseudomonadaceae; genus Pseudomonas; species Pseudomonas sp. p50(2008). The sequence continues at coordinate 89,457 of NZ_JACMYF010000012.1, read as the reverse complement.
CTTGCAGATAAAGGGCCTCGACACTGTCTGCTGCCGGTTTGAGGTAAGGCATGTCGCCCAGTTGATCGTCGGTGAGTTCCAGCGCGAAACGATCACGGAACGCTTTGACAGCATCCTCGCCCATCTTCTTGAGCTGATGGTTGATGTTCTGGCCTTCGCCTGCTTCGCCCATGCCGAAGCCTTTCACGGTCTTCGCCAGAATGACCGTCGGCCCGCCGGTGTGGCGCATCGCGGCGGCGTAGGCGTTGTAGACTTTTTCCGGGTCATGGCCGCCGCGAGAGAGCTTCCAGATTTCTTCGTCGCTCAGGTCGCTGACCAACTCCAGCAACTCAGGGTATTTGCCGAAAAAATGCTCACGGACGTAAGCGCCGTTTTGGGATTTGTAGTTTTGAGAGTCACCGTCCACGCACTCCATCATGCGCTGACGTAGCAGGCCGCTTTTGTCCTTGTCCAGCAAGGCATCCCAACCGCTGCCCCAGATCACCTTGATGACGTTCCAGCCGGCTGCCCGGTACAGGCTTTCGAACTCCTGAATGACCTTGCTGTTGCCGCGCACCGGTCCGTCCAGACGCTGGAGGTTGCAGTTGACGACAAAAATAATATTGTCGAGCTTCTCCCGACCCGCCAGGGAAATCGCCGCCAGGGATTCCGGCTGGTCCATCTCGCCGTCACCGAGAAACGCCCAGACTTTTCGGCCTTGATGTTCTTTCAGGCCACGGTCTTCGAGGTAGCGCATGAATCTGGCCTGGTACGCGGCGGTAATCGGGCCGAGTCCCATGGACACCGTCGGAAATTGCCAGAAGTCCGGCATGAGTCTTGGGTGCGGATAGGACGAGACACCGTCGCGGTCAGTCTCGCGGCGGAAATTGTCCAGCTGCTCTTCGCTCAGGCGACCTTCCAGATAGGCGCGCCCGTAAATGCCCGGTGAAGAGTGGCCCTGGATGTACACCATGTCGCCACCAAACTGCTCGGTGCGCCCACGGAAGAAATGCTCGAAACCGACGTCGTACAGAACGGCCGCCGAGGCATAGGACGCGATGTGCCCACCCACGTTCGAGTGTTTGCCGGCGCGCAGCACCATGGCCAAAGCGTTCCAACGGATGTAAGCATTGATTCGGCGCTCTATGGTCAGGTCGCCGGGGTAGGGCTGCTGACGGTCGACCGGGATGGTGTTGACGTAGGGCGTGGTGACGCGCCCGTAAAAATCACCATGGCGGCTGGCATCGAAATCCAGCATCTGATCGATCAGGTAGTGAGCGCGGGTACGCCCTTCGACGCTCGCCACCGATTCGATGGAATCGAGCCATTCGCGAGTTTCTTGTGGATCCTCGTCGAGAAACAGGGGTTGTTGTGCCATCGTCGTCTCCTGGACAGTGCAGCAGCACCGAGTCGTTGGGTGCCTGGCTAAGGGGCGTGGGTCGACGCCAACCAAAAAGAATATTTGTAGTTGCAGTTGCAACTACATGCGAGAACTTAGCCCGCCGCACGCTACAATTGCAACTAAATCGATGTCATGAAAAAGGTGATGCATGTCTTCAAGCGATCCGGATACCTGGTTCAGATTCGTCAGGGCCCACCGCTGCCTGATCCGGGAAATCGAGCGTCGACTGGCCGCCGCCGGGCTGCCGGCGTACGCGTGGTACGACGCGTTATGGGGCCTGGAAAGCGGCCCCGAGGGCACCCGACGCATGAGCGAATTGGCTGACGTGATGGCGATCGAGCGCTACAACCTCACCCGATTGGTGGACCGTCTGGAGGCCGAAGGCCTGGTCATACGCAGCCGTGCCAGCGATGACGGCCGGGGTGCGTTTGCTGCCATTACCGAGAGCGGGAAAGTGCTGCGTAAAAAAATGTGGGCAATCTATGAAGGGGCGGTGGACGAGCTGTTTTTGTCGCAGTTCGACGACGAGCAACAGCGATTCCTCAGTGACGCGCTTGAGCGGGCCGCAATGGCAGCGCGCAACAGTGGGCGAGCGGGCTGAGCGTTGTCCTGTCACTGCAGCAGATAACGCTCCATGGCCTGTTCGACACACGCCTGCGCGATAACACCTTCCTGGGCCAGCGCTCGCAGAGCGAGTGCCACGATCCAGCGTTTATCCACCGATATGCCCGAAGATCTGTCGGTTGAATCCGCGCCGATCGCCACGAACCGTGACTGGATATGCCCACCGATCTGATCGGCGACATGCTGGGCATAACCGGTCACCGCCACCACCGGGCAATCATCGGCGCCCAGGCAGTCGAGCAGATGCGACGACTGCCGTGGCAAGTCGGGATGCATCCGGTTCCAGCGTTGTGCCTTGTCCGCATCACGGGCCAGGCGGGTGTAGCTGGGGCAGCTCCAGAGTTCGCTTTCGACACCCCAGTCATCACGCAACATCTGCGCCGCTGAGGCCACCGTCTGCAACGCCAGCCCCGCGCCCAACAAGCGGACCCGGGGTTGCCCGGCATCTGTACCGAACTCGTTGAGCTTGTACATGCCCTTGAAGGCCTGGCTCGCACTCAGGCGGCTGATGGGGGCGACGACATCATCGTGTTCATCGTGAAGCGCCATGTAATAGAAGCCGGCATTGCCTTCCACATACAAACTTTGCAATGCCGCTAGCGCAATGGCGTGCGCTTCGGCACCGCTGGCGGGGTCGAAGGGCAGACAGTGCGGATTGGCGGCCAGCCACAGCGCAACCCAGGGGTGAGCGCCTTTAGGCCAGCGGGAGGGCAGGGTTTCTATGTCATTGCACAGAATGCCCCGGCGGGCGGACTCGTTTGACAGTGCGCAAAGTTCGGCTGATGTCGCTGAACGGGTCAGGTACAACAGCGGTTTTTCGCTGGCGCAGGCAGTCGGGCTGAAGCGCAGAGGCCAGGCGCTGATACGTGGGTGACAACTGTCGACTTGAGACTGCTTGTCGGACCGAATGACCCAGACATGCCGTGCCGTTCCCGGATCCCTTTCCAGTCGGTTGGCGATATCGATCATGGTGTAACGCGGAGAAGAGAAGCCCGCGGTGTTTTGACGTGCCAGGGTTCGGATTTTATCGATGCAGGCCTGAGCAGCTAGGCGGGTATCCGGTGTTTTGCTGAAGCTGGAAAGGCCGATCATGTTCCACAATTCTCCATGCGTTCCGTCATGCCTGCACCATACTGCACGCTTCAACATGATTGCAAATGCAATTAGATTGCCATGGAATGGAGTTTCCTCATGAACGCGCCTTACCCATTGCAGTCGTTCGCAAAAGCCAATAACTCGCCGTACGTGATCCTCTGAAAAATGAACGGGTCGCCTTAAAAACGACGAATGTCCAATGTCGCGCGCAATCCACCGGTCGGACGATTCTCCAGTCGAATCTGCCCACCCAGGCGAAATGCGATGGCCTGGACGATGGTCAATCCCAGACCTGCTCCCTGGGCATTCCCACGGCTATAGAATCGCTCGAAGAGTCGATCACGCTCCGACTCGTCAATACCTGGCCCCTCGTCCTCCACACTTAACTCGTAGTGATCCTCTTTTTTCACCAGCCTCACGGTGATCAGTCCTTGAGGCGGGGAGAAGTTTGCGGCATTGGTCACCAGATTGTTCAAGGCGATGTGGATGGCCCCGGCGTCGACTTTGACAAGGCTGACCTCTTCGACGGTATCGAACGCCAGTTCAAGTCCCTTGCTCAATACCCAGGGTGTCAGTTGAACCAGACTCTCTCGAACCGTTGCCACCAGATCGATGCTCGAGGCCTCCTGTGTTGCGGACTGGGGTTCAATGCGAGCCATCGTCAGCAGTTGATTGACCAGCCGAGTGGTACGGTCCACACCGTCGATCAGGTGCTCAAGCGATTCGAGTCGATCTTCTTCGTTCCGTGCCTCCATCAGGTTTTGCGCATGGACCCGCAGCACTGCCAGTGGCGTTCGCATCTCATGGGCGGCGTCAGCGATGAAGCGCCGCTCGCGACCCATGACCTCTTGAATCTGCGCCAACACACGGTTGAGCGCCGCCTGCATAGGTTCGAGTTCAGTGGGCAAGGGCGTCAATTGCAATGGCTCAAGCGAGCCCGAATGCCTGGCTCGCAGGGTTTTCGCCATATCGATCAGCGGTTTGAGCCCCCACCCGATTGCCATCCAGATCACCACTGCAAGCAGCAGGCTGCCTATCAGGTTGGGCACTACCGTGTGACGGACAATCCGATCCACAAGATCGGCTCGTACGTCGTCACGTTCTCCCACCCAGATTTTCAGACCATATTGCGTGTCATCCAGCACAAACGCGCGCCACTTTCGGCTGGTGACGTCAGTGACGTCACTGAAACCCGGGGTGACCTGCGGGGACGTAAAAGATGGCGCACTGGCCGTATGAACCAGTAGCGCGCCTTGCGAGTTCCAGACTTGAAAAGCGATTTTGCTTTCGTACGGATGGCCATCCACTTTCGGTGCCGCTTGGCTCAACGCCTGATTGAAAGCCCGATACAACTCGGCGTGTTGTTCGCTGGCCATGGGCATGCGCATTACGCCCTGTAACAGACGAGCGTTCTGCGCCAGTTGAGCATCGTACACTTCATCAATTTCATGATTGCTGTCGTGTAGATTGAACGCAGTCATGATCAGTAGACCGAGAAACAACAGGACGAGGATGAGCGTGAGGGTGCGGCGCCGAATAGAGTTCATTGGCGCTCCTGCACCAGGTAGCCGACGCCGCGAATGGTGCGGATCAGGTCGCTGGAGAACTTCTTGCGCAAGTGATGGATGTGCACTTCCAGCGTGTTGCTTTCCGCCTCCTCGCTCCAGCCGTAGAGCAACTGCATCAGGTGATCCCGGGTCATCACCCGGCCCGGAGGCGAAAGCAGTTCATGGAGCAACTGATACTCCTTGGGGGTCAAGGCTACGGGTTCGCCGTTATAGCTGACTTGCTGCGTAGTGGGGTTCAAGCTGATGCCCGCGTGTTCAATCAGTACCTGGGCGCGACCTGCGCTACGTCGCAACAAGGCACGCAGGCGAGCCTTGAGTTCAGCCAGGTCGAACGGTTTGATCAGGTAGTCGTCGGCGCCGGCATCCAGCCCGGCGATGCGATCCTCGGTAGCGTCACGCGCAGTGAGGATCAACACCGGCAGGTTGGACCCACTGTCGCGCAGGCGACGTAGCACCTCCAGCCCGTCCATACGTGGCAGCCCGAGATCCAGCACTGCCAAATCGAAGGTTTCGCTAAGCAGCGAATGCAGCGCACTGTTGCCATCGCGTAACCAGTCGACGGTGTAACCCTCTCGGTCGAGCGCCTGATGGATACCTTCACCCAGGGCGATGTCATCCTCGATCAGTAATAAGCGCACACGGACTCCTGTCAGTCGAGTTTCTTGTTCACGTCCACCAGCAAACTTTCGATCTCTTTGCGGCGCCCGGCATCAGCCGTTTCCCGGCCTGGCCGTGGTGCAGCTTGCAGCGCTTTTTGCAGCACTTGTTTGGCTTCGGCGTAGTGTTTTTGGCGGTAGAGATGATCCCCCCAGAAGTACAGACTATCGATGCCGTTCGGGTTCAGTTGCAAGGCCTGTTTGAGTAGCTGCTCGGCTTTGTCCGAATCACCGAAACCGATGGGCCAGCCGGGAACCCGGTCGTACAACGCGCCGAGGCTGGTATACGCCGAGCCTTGCAAGGCTTTGGGGTCCAGCGTCAGGGCTTTCTCCAGATCGACTTTCGCGTCCTTGACCTTGCTCAGCGCACCCAGCCCGCCTTGTGCTCCGGCCCAGCTGCTGGTGACGATGCCCGACCAGATCCAGGCTTCGGCCACCGTTGGACGCTCCTGAGTGAAGGTTGAGGCCTGGCTGGCAAGTTTCTCGAATGCTGCCGTGCGCTGGCCCTCAGGCAGTTCGTACTGAATATGCGCCCAGCTTTGCTGGATGCCGGAGAGGCGTTGCTGGTCAGCGGTATCCAAAGCCCAAACGCTTTGGCTCAGGGCACCCAGTAGAAGGCAAGCGGCGATTCTCTTCATGGCTTGTGGTTCTCGTTGTCGTTCTTCTGGCTCAGACGGCGGATCAGCGGCAATTGCTTGCGCAAGCTGCGGTCCACCAGGTTGGGTAACAGGTTATTCAGGCGCACAAAGAAACGCTCCGGCCAGCCCAGATATACGTTGCGATGGTCGCTGGCGATGGCGTGGATGACCGCCGCGGCAACGGTTTGCGGATCGTCGACGTTGGATTTGAGCGCGTCATTCAACGCCTGCGCCGCCGGGCTGTTCATGCTCGTGCGGGTGGCGCGTGGCGCGACGTACAAGACGCCGACCCGGGTGTCTGCCAGTTCCCGGCGCAGGGCCTCGGAGAAACCGCGCACGGCGAACTTGGTGGCGCAATAGCTGGCGTAGCCGGGATAGCCGATGGAGCCGTAGGTCGAGCCGACGTTTACCACCATTGCACTCTCTGCTTGCTTGAGCATCGGCAGGAACATTTTAGTCAGGCATATCGGCACGCTGATGTTCACCGCCAGCATCGCGTTGATCTCACTGTCATCCAGCTGATCAAGCATGGCGAAGTGATTGACCCCGGCAGCGTTGATCAGCAGGTTGATACCGCCGATCTCTTCGGCGGCGCTGAGTACTTTGCATCGGTCGGAGCGAAACGTCAGGTCAGCACCGACCCAGCACAGATGCTGCGGGTAGCGTGTCAGCAAGGGCTCCAGGGATTCTCGATGTCGAGCCACCGCCAGCACGCGGGCGCCCCTGGCGCACAGGGCCTCTGCGATGGCCAGGCCGATTCCGCCGCTGGCACCGGTCAGTACTACGCGAGCCTCAGTCAGTCGCATGCAGGTTCTCCGCTTCACGCGGCAAGCCACGGAACATGTCGGCGTAAAGTGTGTACACCACACGGGATGCGTGAATGACCGCCGCCTGATCGTCCGGATCTTCGAGCTTGTCCATCAGCCGGCGGTAGGTCTGCATGTGCTCGATATCAAGGGCGCCGTGAGAGCTGAGATAGCTGAAGGCCGTTTCCGGCAAGTCCAGCCGTTCACGAATGCTGCCGGCCGCGTGGGTGGCGAGGGCGATGCTGGTGCCTTCCAGCACATTGACCATGCCGAACAGGCCCACCGGGTTATCCCGCGCGATCAGGTCATAGAGAAAACCGACCATGAGTTCGATCGGCAGGGATGGACGTCCGTCGCGCACGGCAGCTTTATCGCCGCCGCAGGCCTGGATGTCGTTGAGTATCCATTGTTCGTGACCGTATTCGTCTTCTATGTACTCGCATACCGCTTCACGCAGCCACTCCAGGCGCAAGGGCAGTCGCGCGCCACAGGCCATCATCAACGGGACGGTATGACGCACGTGGTAATAGGCCTGCGCCAGAAAGGCCCGGTAGCTTTCCAGGCTGACGTTGCCACCCAGGGCATCGCGGATAATGGGCAGGTTGAACAGTTCGCGCCGTTCCTGTTGCGTGGCTTCTTGCAAGGTGTCGAAAAAACTCATGATGCGGATTCCTCGGAAAGTCCAGATTCAGTCAGTTGCGCCCGGTAACGCTCGATAATCGCGTCACGGCGTGGTCGGCCATTGGCAGTCAACAAGCCGTTGGCGGGCGTGAAGGGTTGACCCAGACGGGTCCAGTGATGGACTTGGGCGTAGTTGGGCAAAGACTCGTTAACCTCGGCCACGGCAGCGGCCAATTCTTCGTCGGTGCAGTCCGCACGATGGGGCCAGAGCAGCGCGTGGTTGCTTGGCATGGCTTCGCCATAAACGAACGCCTGTCCGATATGACTGCGTTGAGTCAGTTCCGCCTCGACCCACTCCGGGTTCACGTTGCGGCCGAAACTGGTCACGAACTGGTGCTTTTTGCGTCCCTTGAGGTAGAGAAAACCTTCGGGGTCGAATTCGCCGAGATCACCGCTGGGCCACCAATCGTCAATGTGCGGTGGCTCTCCCAGATAGCCCAGCAAAGCGGAACCCTTGATCAGCACCTCGCCATCGTCAGCGATTCGAATTTCCACGTGGGGCAAAGCCCTGCCGACACTGCCGGGGCGGCGTGCCCCTGGTCGATTGAGGCAGACCACCGAGGCGCACTCGGACAATCCGTAACCTTCATAAACGGGAACACCCATGCGCTGGGCACGTTCCAGCAATTTTTTCGAAACTCTTGCGCCCCCCACAGCGGCGAAGCGCAACGTGTGCGGATTAAAGAGTTTCTGCTCAGCCGCGCCGACCAGCATCAGCAGCAATTGCGGCACCAGAATCAGGCTCTCGGGCGCACGTGTGGCAAGGCAACCGAGCATCGTCGGCACATCAACGCCGCTTGCCCCGCGGATACCCAGGTTTTTCTGGCTGGGCAGGCTCAGCGTTGCGCCGGCATAGAGCGCGGCGTAACACCCCAGGTTTTCCAACAGAATCGCCAGCGGCAGCACCGCCAGATGATGCCGCGGATCGGTGGGTTGGCTGGCCTGATGCAACTCGCGAGCGACGCGCAACAGGCTCTCTGCGCTGAGGCATACGCCTTTTGGTGTGCCAGTGGTGCCGGAAGTGAAGGTCAGCTTGGCCGTGCCCTCAGGTATTTGGGTCGGACCACTGAATGTTTTGCACCAGAACTCACCGGTTTTTTCGTAGCCGACCGTTTGCAGTTCGGCAGCCAGCTCCGGTTCCGCAATCACCCGTTCCGCCTGGCTCAGTTCCAGGCAGTGCTGGCGCTGAGCGGGGCTGAAAAAGGCTGGCAGCATCAGGCAGGTCAGGCCTTCGAACAGCGCCGCCAAATCCCAAAGCATCATTTCGACACCATTGTCCAAGGCCAGCGCAAGGACCTTGATGTCCTCATCGCGCAGCCGCTGTTGGCGATACATGACCTCCGCGTAAAGCGTGGCGTAGTCGATTTTCAGCTGATCGCCCCACAAGGCAATGGCGTTGGTCTTGCGTTCGGCATGGTCGCGCAGCGTCTTTTTAAAATGCGTCATTTCAGGCGACATGACTGTCCTCCTCGATGGACGTTGGCAACCCCAGGCGATTGAACAAACCGATGTTGCGCAGATGGATGAAGCCGGCGCGGATGTTGCCGACATGCACCCACGGTTTGCTGTCGTAGTAACTTCCCCAGCTGTGGCGGTCATCACCGAGCCGTGCAGGATCGGCAGCGCAGAGGGTCACGGGTTTTAGCCCGAGCCGGTGGAAGCTGTTTACCAGTCCGATGTTGCCGGTGAAGGCCACCCATTCCAGTCCGCCCATGGCCAGCAGGTAAGTGATGGCAATGATGCTAAGGCGCGCACTGCCGGTATCGCTGGCGGCCAGGTTGCCCACCTCAACGATGCCGGTGCGGTCTACGGTTTGGTTGGCCGCAGCGCTGATGAGTGGATCAATTGGCTCGTCCAGGTAACGCTCCAGAAACAGCTCTTCGGTGTTGGCCAGACGCACGCCGGCTACCGCGCAGAGTTCACCGGACGCGTCGTTCAGACCAAACAGTTCTGGCATGAAATGACGAATGTCGGCGCCGTGGGCCTTGCGAAAGCGTTGTTGGATATAGGCTTCGAAAACGGGGCGTCGAGTTTCGTCCGGCAAGGCCCTGACCAGACTCATCGGTGGGGTCTCGGCTTGGCCAAAGTGCAGCGGTAAAGGAATGTTCCAGTCAAAATTGGGCATTGAAAATCGCCTCCCCAGTCAGTTTGGGAGGAGTATCGAGGGCGTTTCTTAACGAAGTCTGAAGATCGCAAAAGACATCGCTGAAGCATCTTCAGATTGCCTTAAGGCTCGGCGGGCAGGGTGCACACTTGATTCGGTAACTCGCCGGATTGTGGCCGGGCGAACAACTCGTCCGCGGTAATGTTTCCTTGAGGCTCCGTATGACCCACGACCGAACAGCACATCGTTATGGAAAACTGTCGATAACCTTGCACTGGCTGATGCTGGTGCTGTTTGTCGGTGTCTATGCCTGTATCGAAATCAAAGGGCTTTTGCCGCGCGGGCACGCCTTGAAGGGTTTATTTCTTGGGCTGCACGGGCTCTTCGGGCTGAGCATTTTTATTCTGGTCTGGGTGCGTTTGCTCGGGCGCTTGACCCCGCGCCCTCCAATTACTCCAGCCTTGCCCGCATGGCAGACAGGACTTTCGCACTTGATGCACCTGGCGTTGTATGGGCTGATGATCGCCACGCCGCTGCTGGCCTGGCTGATGCTGTCGGCAGGGGGCAAGCCGATGCCGTACTTCGGGTTCTACCTCCCGTCGCCCGTGGCGGTTGACCCGGACCTGGCCAAGCAATTCAAGTACTGGCACGAATTGCTCGGCAGCAGCGGCTACTGGCTGATCGGCTTACATGCAGCGGCGGGTTTGTTTCATCACTATTGGGTTCGGGACAACACGTTGACCAGAATGCTGCCTAAACGCTTCTGATCGGCGCCCGGTCTGTCGTCGTTAGTTTGCTTCGTGCAGGTTCCATTTAACAATTTTCTGCCTCGGGCGCGCGGAAGGCTTTGCTGTAGTAGCCGGACGAGTCGAAACAGCAAACCTGCTTCTTGCCGGATGCCAGCATGTCGCAGGCATCACTCACTCGTTTTGCGCGTGTCTTGAGTTGCTTGGCTGAAGTCATCCAGTGGATCCAGTCGACTCGTGCGAGGGTCGTCGTCGTGTTCCAGACTTTATGCGCTTCAGGCGTGGCGGCCAGTGCCTCCTGAAAGTCTGGTGGGAGGTCAGGCTCAGGTTCCTTCTTCACAGGGGTCAGCTCCAGCGTGACGATCTCCCCAACGGCCATGCCTGCGGCTTCGAGTAACGCTTTACTGACCTGCAGCCAATGGCTCAGCTGACCATCGGGCTCAAGGGTTGCCTGAAAAGGGTGCCCATTGATGGTGCCTTCGACTGTCGTCCTCCCTCGCCTCGGAAGCCGTTCACTCGCGTCTCTTGGCAGAACCACGAACGCCCACGACGTGTCATCACCAGGCTTTGCCGGACGAAGAAGCTTTGCTTCGAATCGAAGCTTCACATCGATTGTTGTCATTGCAACGGCTCCAGTTGATACGCCTGACTGTTATCTCGCGGCAAGATCAGTACAGAAGGTCGACGCTAGTCTGTCCAGCAGTTGCTGCTCTTAGCTGTCGGGTAACTAGACCGGGCCGGTAGTGTCTGTGCCAACTGTGCCTGGGACTGCTGGTAAAGCCTGGCTTCGGCTACTCGGCACATTTCTGACACGAAGCACATCTTCAAGTACCTCCTTGAAGATCGGTGCTGCAATCGCTCCCCCGAAGTAACCCTTGGCGGAGGGTTCGTCGACCAGTACAGCCATAATGAATTCAGGTGCATTGGCCGGCGCGATACCCACGAACATGGCTCTGTATTTATTGCTTTGATACCCGCCTCCGGAGGCCTTGCGAGAGGTCCCGCTTTTCCCCGCAATGACATAACCATCGATCGCTGCGCGCTTTCCGCCTGCTCCAGCGCCATCGACTGCACCCACCAGCATCTCCAGAATACTGTTGGCGACCTCCGGGCTTATGACATTGCGGGGTTGCTGGGGCTCACCTTTGATTATCGACAAGGGAACCAAGTTTCCATCATTGGCAAAGACGGTATACGCCTGAGCAAGTTGAGCCAGATTGACCGATAAGCTGTAGCCGTATGAAAGGCTTGCTGTGGCGATATCCGACCATACTCGCCGGGCTGGAACCGTCCCCACACTTTCCCCGGGAAAGTAAATCGAAGTGTTATCTCCGAATCCCAATTCAGTCAGTAATCGCGAAATAGCTGCTCCTCCCGTCGGTATCGCCACCTTGCTCATCCCCACGTTGGAAGAGCGACGGATAATGCCCGGCAGGTCCAACTGTTTATCCCGGCCTACATCTCGAATCGTATAGCCATCAATTTTGACGAAGCCGGGTGCTATTTGAATGATGGCGTTCTTGTCAACGATGCCTGCTTTTAAAACAGCGGCCATGCTAAATGGCTTTATCACTGAACCTGGTTCATACACATCAGTAAATACTCGGTTTCGGATGGCCTCCGCGCTAAAACTTTTACGCGCATTTGGATTGAATGAGGGCATCGTGGATAACGCTAATATTTCCCCTGTTTTGGCGTGTATAAGAATGGCACTTGCCGACCGCGCTGCATTCTCTTTGACGCTCTTCAATAATGCTTTTTCAACGTAGTACTGAAGTGTGGAGTCAATGGTTAAAAACAGATCGTCGCCAGGTATGACGGGCTTGTGCACAAGAATTTCGCTGGTGACTCGCTTGTGCAGGTTTAAGGTCCGTTCTTCCAGGCCGGCCATGCCGGACAGTTGATGGTTGTACAGCAGCTCGATGCCCTCAATGCCTTTCTGGTCGATGTTGGTAAAGCCCAACGTCTGAGCCAGCATCGAAGACTGCGGGTAATAACGTTTGTATTCATGGCGCTCATAGAGGCCCGGAATAGAGAGCTCGACGATCTTGCTTGCCACCTGCGGATCAACCCTTCTGGCCAGGTAAGCGAAGGACCTGCCTTGGGTGTTCAAGCTCAAATGGCCGACCAGCGAGGCATCGATATCAAGATGCTCGTTTAATAGTATTGCCTGCTGTTTGGTGGGGGTGAAGTGTTTAGGGTTTACCCACAAAGTGCTGACGGGGGTGGAAACTGCCAAGGGTTCATTGAATCGGTCAAATATGGTGCCGCGAATGGGGACGGTTTCAATAAGTCGTGTTGAGCGTTTGCGGCCTTCGTTATTCAGGAATTCATGGGAGAAAATCGCGAGATAAGTAATTCTCGCGGCAAGTATCATTGAAAAGAAGCAAAAAATAGCTATAACAATCGTGAATCGCGGGTTTTGCCCGAAGAGCCTCATACAACATTCCATTTTTAAACGTACGGCAAAAAACCAGCTTAACTAACTCAATATCATTTTGCTTTGTAATATCATGAAATGATTCTATAAACACACATTGATTTTCAGCGTATAGGGACGAATAGCGATTGGCCGTTTTTTGCCGTCGTGACCGGCTGAAAACGAACCATGGCTACGGTTTCTCAACGACAGGAATCGATTAGAGCCGATCATTGGCGAACTGCCGAACAACAGCGCGGTACGCAACTGGCAAATTCACCCTCCGCCACCGACGCGCGTTTCACTTCTTCCTGCCTTGCAAAACCTTCAAAGCAACCGTTCAATAGCGCGGCACATACTGTGCGCTCGAGCCAATGGATCAGACGTGACAGCGCAACGGTAAGCAGGCCCGCGTGAAACAGGAACAACCCAATGAGCAAGGTGGCCGCATCCATGGTTGAAGAAGCGCTGTCGAGGCCGCAAGCGATCGGTTTGCGTGAGGCGTTCTGGTTCTGGTTGAAGCTCGGCTTCATCAGTTTCGGCGGGCCTGCGGGGCAGATCTCGATCATGCACCAGGAATTGGTCGAGCGGCGGCGTTGGATATCCGAGCGCAGATTCCTGCATGCCCTCAACTACTGCATGTTGCTTCCTGGGCCAGAGGCTCAGCAGTTGGCGACTTATATCGGCTGGCTGATGCATCGAACCTGGGGCGGGGTAATGGCTGGCGTACTCTTTGTACTGCCGTCGTTGTTCATCCTGATCGCGTTGTCGTGGATGTACATCGCCTTCGGCGAAATGCCGGTGGTGGCCGGGCTGTTCTATGGCATCAAGCCTGCCGTGACTGCCATCGTGGTGCAGGCGGCCCATCGAATCGGCTCCCGGGCATTGAAGAATAATTGGCTATGGGCGATAGCGGCAGCGTCGTTTACCGCAATCTTCGCGTTCAATGTTCCGTTCCCGCTGATCGTTCTGGGCGCCGCACTGATCGGCTATGTCGGCGGGCGTCTCGCGCCCGATAAATTCACAACCGGTGGCCATGGCGCCGCCAGAAAATCCTTCGGTCCGGCTTTGATCGATGACGACACACCGCCACCGGAGCATGCCCGGTTCAGCGGGTCGAAAACGGCATCACTCGCCTTGATTGGCGCCGCACTCTGGGCATTGCCGATGGGGATTCTGACGGCACTCTTTGGCTGGGACGGGACCTTGACCCAAATGAGCTGGTTCTTTACCAAGGCCGCGCTGCTGACCTTCGGCGGAGCCTACGCGGTGCTCCCGTATGTCTACCAAGGCGCGGTGGGTCACTACGGCTGGCTAACGCCGACACAGATGATCGACGGGCTGGCGCTGGGGGAAACCACGCCAGGGCCGCTGATCATGGTAGTGGCTTTCGTCGGGTTTATCGGGGCCTATGTTTCGCAGGTGTTCGGCGCCGATCAACTGTTTCTGGCGGGGGCGGTCGCTGCTTCCCTGGTGACGTGGTTCACCTTTCTGCCCTCGTTCCTGTTCATCCTCGCGGGAGGCCCGCTGGTGGAGTCGACCCACAACGAACTCAGGTTCACGGCACCGCTGACGGCCATTACAGCGGCAGTAGTGGGCGTGATCCTCAATCTGGCCTGTTTCTTCGGTTATCACGTGCTTTGGCCGAAGGGCTTGAGCGGTAACCTGGACTGGCCCTCTGCACTGATCGCCATCGCGGCAGCTGTTGCCTTGTTTCGCTTCAAACGGGGCGTTATTCAGGTGCTGATCGCCTGCGCAATCGTCGGCTTGGGCGTGCACCTGTGGCGGGGGTGATCATCGCGGTGCTCGAACTTGAACAATGGCGCAGCGCGTCCTCAGCCTGAACGACTCGGCAGAATGGCCACGCCAAGGTTGCATTGTGGTGGGCAACGACGGCCTCTGCTTTGAGCGTTGGTGTATCGGCATGGAGTCGTTTTTTTTAGCTTGCTGAAACGTTTCATCGAGTTTATAAAAATGGCACAACTCCAAGAAAGGCTGCCGCCATGACCCCGCTCAAACTCTTTGTTGCCCTCAGCGCACTGTCCGCTGCTTCCCACGCCATGGCCTGGGATTACGTTCTGCTCGACACCGACAAAGCCGCCCAGAACTGGCAGATCACCAGCCAGCAACTCGGAATAAAGACCGACAAACCCTTCAGCGTTACCCTGCGCACCTTGCACGGCGGTCGGCAGGAGGGCGTCAGCATCGTCGACATCGATAACGGCACGATGAAACTCTCGGTAGTGCCGACTCGCGGAATGAACGTCTTGCAGGCCTCGGTCGGCAATGTGCGCATGGGCTGGGATTCGCCGGTCAAGGAAGTGGTCAATCCGTCCTTCATCGAACTCAATGGCCGCGGTGGTCTGGGCTGGTTGGAAGGTTTCAATGAGCTGGTCACCCGCTGCGGATACGAATGGGTCGGCCACCCCGGCATCGACAACGGCGAACTGCTGACCCTGCACGGTCGGGCCGCCAACATTCCTGCGAACAAAGTCACCCTGCATATCGATGAAAAACCACCGTACGCCATCACCCTGCGCGGCGAGCTGAAAGAGCAGGCGTTCAAGAAAGTCGACTTCTCGGTCGCGACCGAACTGGTCACCGAACCCGGCAGCGTCGTGTTCGCCCTCAACGACACCCTGACCAACAACGGCGACTATCCGAAGGAATACCAGGCGCTGTATCACAGCAACTTCAGCACCCCGTTCCTGGAGCAGGGCGCTCGTTTCGCTGCGCCGGTAAAACAGGTGTCACCGTTCAACGACAAGGCCAAGGGTGATCTGCCCGACTGGCAAACCTACCGCGCACCGACCAGGGACTACGACGAAACGGTCTACAACGTGGTGCCGTATGCCGATGCCAAGGGCGATACGTTGACCGTGTTGCATAACAAGGCCGGCAGCCTGGGCGTTTCGGTCGGCTTCAATACCCAGACACTGCCCGTGTTTTCCCTGTGGAAAAACACCGATACCCAAGGCCAGGGCTATGTCACGGGACTGGAGCCGGGGACAAGTTTTTCCTACAACCGCCGTTATCAGCGGCCACTGAACCTGGTACCGACAATCGGGCCCAAGGAACACAAGCAGTTCCGCATCAGCTACAGCTTGTTGGCGGATAAGGCGGCGGTGGATAAGGCCTTGAAGCAGGTCAGCGAGATTCAGGATGGGCGGGAGACTGAAGTGCGGCAGACGCCGTTGGTTGATCTGACCAAGGGGTGACACCGGCTGGAGCATTGTCGGCCGATATTGCAGCCCCTCGGCCAAATGTTCGCGTCTGTTCCCGTCGGCTTGTTTAAGGTCCGCCAGCGAGGGTGCGACCTTGAGCAGTCGATGGGTTGCTCGCAACGATTGGGTCGCTGTCCGTTTTTGGCCGGAATCGGACGTCCGTGAGCGGCCACTATCGGCACTGGTTCGGTTCATCATGCTCATCCTTTCAATGAATCGGGTTGTAAGCGACCCAAACCATCCTGACTGGTCGTATATAGGAAAATCCTTTTCTTATTAACTTGGCTAATTGCATTCGCTGAGCAGCATCTGACGATCCCACTCCGCACGTTTTTTCCTAAGCCTATATTACAAAGTACCCAAGAGCCACTTTGTCTGCTGGAATCAGCATATTCAGCCTTTAGATGTCTTCATTCGATCTCGTAAAGAACGGCAAGACTGGAATGCCTAGAGGGGAAAGAGGGATGAGTTCAATCGGCGTAGCGAGAGGCAGGCAAAAAAACTGACAGACTAACTATAACGAATTAATTGATGAGTCGCTCATATACTCTTATTTAAATCAACTAATCCCGATTCCGCCTTGCATTAAGCATCTTAAGGGTCGGGGGCTCCCCACCTGTAATTTCAATTGAAAATACAGCATAAACATGCTCTAAGTCACTGTATTTTTGAAGCCCATTTTCACTAAAGCGATAGCGCCCAGGAACCTCTCCCACCTCGAGAGGGAATAATATCTTTCTCGACTTTGCCAGCTCCAGCAATGGCTTTAGATCATCATAAAGACGTGCAGCTTGAACGTCTTTATCTGCATGCTCTTTTAACTTTTCTTCTAAAATTTTTGCTGAAATTTCAATTTTATCTATATTCATCTTTAATTCCCTATGGTCCCAATTTTAACCGCCGGAGCCCAATCCCCACGGTCAGGTACTATATGTTGTATTGCTTCAGAAGAACGCACGACAAGCTTTCGGAACGCTTCTCTTCATTCGTTGCTCTCGCCGCCGCATTCATCTGGATCTGCTGATTGTCCTTGCTTTAGCAACTGCCGAATAAATACACCGAAATTGGGTACGTCACCCATGGCGCCTTCCCACTCCATCGGAACAAACATTATTGAGCACACTCGGAAAGGTGGTCCGAAGCGCGTATCGAACCCGACCATCTCTGGGCCACCGTTATCACCAAACCCAATAAATCCTGGCAACCACTTTTCAACCTCGTAATCACGATTGTTCTCGATCGCTTTCAACGCCGGCCAAATACGGACATATCCTGGATGTCCCATCATAAGTGCTTCGCCGCCGTCGCTCAGCCGAAGCAACTCCACATACTCACACGGCAACGAAACGGGAGTTGCGGCGACTAGGGCTGCGATAGAGGATTCCGCAGCTGGCGCATCGCCTTCATACTGATAGTCGCCGCTTAATAGCAAAGTTCGTAAATCCACTCGATACTCCCTCGAAATTGGCGGTGACCGAAGTCAGCCCAAAGTACATGACTACTACCGACCACCCTAAGGTGACTTCGCCGGACGATTACCGTTATGTCACGCTTCTGCCCCGATACTTAAACCAATAGTTATGCATGGCAGACACGGACACAATCGACCAAAAATTACGCATCAGCAGCGAGTCTAAGTTCTGCTTTTGCCGATTCGTGTCCGTCGGCAAGGGCAGCAAACAACCAACGCTGACGTTATTCATCCTCGTAAATAAACGAGTAGTTGTCATCGATCAGCTGTTGCAGATAGTGATCGAAGCTTTGCGCAATGACTTTGTAGCTGTCAGGGTCGTGAAGAAATCGCATAACTTGACCCACCGTTCCACCGGGCGTTGGGTCGAAGTCGATATACAGTCTTGAGGTTCCCCCATTGTTCATACAGTGGGAGAAGCACAGCCGTTTGTTCATGGGCAATGTGCTGTCGATGTGCGGGCCGATCAGGTCGGGTTCCTGGTCCAGGTAGCCCTCATATATCTGCGCAATGCTCTCGGTGTCAGCGTGGGCGTCCTCAAGTATTTGCGCTACGGAACTGAGGTAATAGGGGTACTCGAACACATCCGAGCCGAGCATCAGTACCATGACGGTGCCGTCGGGGTAATCCCTGAAGTGGGTGCCGTCAATCTGGCTGAGCAGTTCCAGCAGGCTTGCCGGGCACAACGGATAATGCTCTGTGAGCTGCTGCAAGTCTGTCGCCGAAGCGCCATGTGCGAGTTTCAGCTGATCAAGGTTTTCAGCCGGCATTACTTGGCGTAGACCGGCAAGGTAGGTATCTACGAGGGACATGATAGTAGTCCTTACTAAAGCGGTGGGATCGGACTGGATGCGCCTGGTTTTTCGTTCAATGGTTGTCTTGATAGGCACCCAACGCAGAGCAATGGCGGCATCTGAAGAGGTAGGCGGTAGGGCCGTGGTCCTTGTTCAGTGCACTGAAGAATGTGTGCCATTGAGGCCCATCCTCCAGCCCTGTCGCGTCCTGTACGGCAGTCATTGCTTCTGCTCCTAACGCAAGCAGCTCTGCATAGCCTGCCTTGCCGATGAACGCGCCTGCGTCATTGCAATGGGTAAACCATTGCTCCTGCTGCCAGCCATTAAAACCGGGTGTGCGCTGGCTCAGCTCGGCGACCAGTGCTTCATCGAGATCTTCTTCAGCATCCAGTCCAATGCTGTCTTCATCAATGAAGGTTGCGCCGAGCCGTCGATGAGCGCTCCCATCGGCAATGCACCAGGGACAGATGCAGGCTTCGTAATCTTCAACGGCGTATACCGGCCCCACATAGATGTAGCCTCGAGCCTGGTCGCAGCTGATGCAGGTGTTTGTGGAGGGTTGTACAGAGCCGCTGATAACAGGGTCTGGGTGGTAGGTGAACTGTGGCAGATTCATTGAAAGGTCCTTGATCCAAAGACATGCCCTGAGGAAGCGTTAGTGTACATCGCAGTATTCTTCCTTGAACTTGAGGCTAATGGGGTAACAACAGTCAGATTGCACATTGTGGTTATGGTTCGATACCCTTTTATCTAGATCGATACCTCACCCGTGCGAGTGTTGCTCCAGGCGACGAAGAATCTGGTTATCCATGAACTTGGGTTAATGGATAGCTGCTGCGCTGTGCGGGTGATCTTTTCAACGTCTGCTGGCGGGTTTTTTTCTGTGTAACGCACGTTCATTCGGATGCACCAGATGAAGGATTTCTACAACTGCCGGGGTAGGGTGTCACGCCGTGCCAACGAAAAAATACCTGGCGCTTTGGCCTGACTGTCTTTTTTACGAAGGAAAAGATACGCAACGGCATCAGTCAGATAAAACAGATCAGCAAAGGGTGCCAGGAAATCGTTTGAGTAAAACTGACAGAAAAACTCGTAGTCGACGGCAAGTTGCGGAGGCAGTTCAGCCCACTTCGGTGGCTCTATGGCGACCAAAGAACAAAGCGGAATATCGTGCTCAGCCAGTACCTTTTCTTTAAGTATGACTGCGACTTGAGGAATATCCGGAACAGGACTGTGATGCAGCTCATGGCCACTGTTCAATTCGCGCGACTTGCCCTCCCAGGGTAATGCCGCTCGTCGCTATCGTATGCTCCTGAGAGAACTGCATTTCCAATACAGATGCCATGACTTCCCGCCGAGTCTGCCTGGCAGCGAAAGCGCCCACGAGCAGCACGATTGAAAACATAATGCCGAGATACGTGCGCGCAAATATGCCTTCCTCAACAAAAGGAAACAGCAGGATCAATCCCCAGTAAGAGCAGCAATAGATAGGTGCAAAGGCCCTTGCGCAATTACCAGCTGAGCTAAATCCGCGTCGGATTCGGCTTCATCCTGCGGATTTGTCATACCGGTTTCTCTGAGAAGTAATGACCCGTGGATTCCTGGAGGGTGGCTAGAGCTACCTTTCAGCGGTCTGAGGGTTCAGATCCCATGTCTTGAGTTTTTTTGCAGCGGTTCCGAAAGGCCCCAACTGGTACACCGCCGCACCGGCTGGTGAAAAGACAAATGACTGGAATGGCTCGGCATTCATTTTGTCGAGATAGTCACGGGGAGCAACTCCCGTGCTTACATGGGGATTGAAATTCTCGCCAGACAATTTTGGGACAAATGTCGATACGTACTGGATGAGCGCCGCGTCACTGCCGGGATCGTCGTGCGCAGCAGTGAACGCTTCAATCGGGCCGGTTTCTACGGTGAACGGCTCCACGGCGGTAATGATGTCCTTCTGCAACTTGATTATTTCCGGTGTTGGCTTCGCGCAAATGCCGGCGACCCCTAGCGCTCCAGCCGGCGCGTAGTAGTATTTGAACGCCTCCAGTTTCATGGCACTCACATCGGCGCTCAGGAGAACCTTCTCCGCAGCGGCATAGACCTTGTCGAGATCCTCCGTGCGGACGAAACGCTGAATCAGCGTGATATGTGGACGATGCGTGGCATCAAGGGCGAAGCCTTTCGGGTAGACCGCGAGCAAGCGGGCGTTATTGGCGTCGGAGTACTTGAGCATCGTGTTGTCCGGCTCCAGGAGAATGTCGATGGCGGTAACCTTGGCCTGCGCGGCCGGGAAAACGGTTTTCCAATCGTTCTTCATGCTGACCACAGTCCAACCGCTCGTCTTCGCCTGCTCATCCAGTGCGGGTGGGAAAGCACCCAGTTTGACGTCCGGCAATCCACGAGCCGGACCATAGGCGAATTCGCGTGCCGCATCGTCGTGCAGCACCAGCAGCTCGAATCGCGCGCCGCTGCCGCCTTGTGTGTATTCCAGCATTTCTTTATCGCCGCGGGAGTTACCAAAAGCAGCAATTGGGCGACGGCCAATATGCTGATTGATGCCGACTGGCTTGTCGCTCTTGTCATCATTGAAGTTGAGTTCTGACAGGCGTACGAGCACCGGCTTGCCGTCACGCAGTTCAAATTTCGTCTTAACGCTACTGCCAATGATCTGTTCTGGCGGGATACCGTAAACCTGCTCGGTCCACGGCCGCATGAACTCAATGCCACCACCTGACACGATGAAGGTCTTGAAACCGTTCTCGCGCAGGTAGGCGAGCAGTTCGAGCATGGGTTGATAGGTCATTTCGGTAAAGCGCTCGCCGGTCTGCGGATTTTTCGCCGTCGCGATCCAGTCCTTGACGATCGTCTCGAACTCAATAGTGGTCATGCCCGTGTGGGTGGCCATCACTATTTCAAGCAACGCGTGGTCGCCCCCCGCCAGAGCGGTTTTCAAATCCCCCTTGAGCAGCGACGCGAACGGTTCCTTGGTTTTCCATTCGGGGTGCTGAGCGCTGAGTACCTTTACTCGATCAAGCGCGAAGTACAGCTGAACGGGCAGGGGCTGCTCGCTCCAGAGCGTACCGTCATTGTCGAATGTGGCGATACGTTCCGGCACCGGCACAAAGTCTGGCGAACCCGGCTGGGTGACCTTCTCGACGAAAGTCACGATGGACTGCTTAGCTTTGCCATCATTCCAGGAGGGAAGCGGATCAGAAGACTGCGCTCCGAACGCGGTGAACGCCATTACACAAGCCAATAGGGCGGCCAGAATCGTTTGTACACGTATGGTTTTCATCAGTGCGGCTCTCAAAATAGAGACCGCACCCAGTGAAACGGATGCGGCTCAGTTAGCGGGCTCAGCGTTTCATTTGGCGGACATCACTATTGTTCTCCCTGCGACATCTCTTCGACCTGCTTTTGCATCTTCGATAAGTTGAACGAGCCTGGCGTCTGGCTCGGTGGGTAGTCCTTCATCGTCATCAGGAACTTGCCGACCATTTCGGTGATCGGCACGATGGCGTAAACATGATCGATCCACCAGTCGTTGTAGGTGTTGGAGTTGTGCTGAGCTTTCTCAAACGGATCGCGGCGCAGGTTGAAGATCAGTGGTGCACGAAGTTCGACGAAAGGTTCTCGCCAGAGAGTCATGGTTTCTTCGCGGTTTTCCATGAAGACCACCTTCCAGTCCTGGAAGCGAGCAGCGACGATCTCACCGATGTCATTCACGTAGATGAATTCCTTGCGCGCAGACTCTTTTGTTTTGCCAGTGAAGTAATCGAGCTGGTTGTAGCCATCGATATAGTTCTTGTAGGTACGACCGTTAAGCTCTACGCCTTTGAGCAGCTTTTCCTTGATATCCGGCGCGCCAGCGATGGCCGCGAGCGTCGGTAACCAATCCTCATGCGCAACGATGCCATTAAGCATAACCCCTGCTGGGAAATGACCTGGCCAGCGCACAAACATTGGCACCCGGTAGGCGCCTTCCCAGTTGGTGTTCTTTTCACTGCGAAAGGGCGTGGTGCCTGCATCAGGCCAGCTGTTGTAGTGCGGACCGTTATCCGTTGAATACTGGACAATGGTGTTGTCGGCGAGTCCGAGGTCGTCGATGACCTTGAGCAGTTCGCCCACTTGCATGTCGTGCTCAACCATGCCGTCGCTGTATTCATCCTGCCCGGAAATGCCGCGATGTTCGGCCTTCACATGAGTGCGGAAGTGCATGCGTGTGCCGTTCCACCACACGAAGAACGGCTTGCCGGCTTTGGCTTGAAGCGTAATGAATTCCTTGGCGGCGGCGACGGTTTCGTCATCGATGGTTTCCATGCGTTTCTTGGTGAGTGGGCCGGTATCCTCGATAGTCTGGCCACCCTTGCCGTCAGCGAAGCTATGGATCACACCGCGCGGTCCGTATTTCTTCAGGAACGCAGGGTCTTTCGGATAGTCCAGGTTCTCTGGTTCCTCTTGAGCGTTCAAGTGGTAGAGGTTGCCGAAGAACTCATCGAATCCATGCATCGTCGGAAAATGCTCGTCCAGGTCGCCCTGATGGTTCTTGCCAAACTGGCCAGTGGCGTAGCCCTGACTCTTGAGGATCGTGGCCATAGTGACGTCGGTCTTCTGCCAACCCTCCTTGGCGCCAGGCAAGCCGACCTTGGTCATACCGCTGCGAATGGGAACGGAGCCACCGATGAAGGCCGCACGTCCGGCGGTACAGCTTTGTTGGGCGTAATAGTCGGTGAAACCCAGGCCTTCCTTGGCGATGCGGTCGATGTTTGGCGTCTGGTAGCCCATCATCCCGCGATTGTTATAGCTGATGTTCTCGATGCCGATGTCGTCCCCCCAAATGACGAGGACATTGGGTTGACTGGATTGCGCAAAGGCTGTGAACGATGACAAAAAAATACTGGAGGCGGCGAGCAGCACTACGGTTCGTTTCATGGCTATTTCTCCTAAAGAGCAATTGCACTGAGTACGCTGATTTTTCGTAAATTGTTGCGGTGTAGAATGCGCGTAGTACCGTTGAGTCAATTTTATTTTTCGACATCGCCGGGTTGCCAGTACCCATAGATTTTTCTCAGCCAAGCCATGCAATAGCAGTAGGTAAAAGCAAAATCTGTGGTTGCAGATACTTTCCTCTATTGGCTAGAGGGCTCGCTTTTCCTGCTGGATCCGGGCAGCGTTTTTCAATCTCGCTTGAGTTTTCACGCTGCCGTTACAAACCGTGCTGATTTAAATCAACTAACCGGCTTATATGCTATTGGAGAAGGAGCGCCTGTAGGTCGTCGGCAGACGGTGACCTTGAAGTCGAGAGTCAGCTTTCTTTGAGATGTACTCGAACTAAGCACCGATGCGATTAAGAGGCTTCGTGCTTTGCGCTGTATGGGCGCTCTGAATGATCACAGCCAATAGCTGCCCTCCGCGAAAGGCCGCTATGGGTAGTTTTTTCCTGACGCGACCGGCTGCTATTGGCCGAGTGTTGCCTGTCACGAAGGGCTGGTTTCGACCCGAAGCGGTCAATGAGTTACCCGCGATAGCAGCACCGAATGGTTATCCAGTGGCAGGGTGAAGGCAGTTTCTCCCGCCGCGCCTGTATCCCATAAATGCGGGCCGTCTGTGTCTATCGGCACCATCGCCCGAATGATACGGTCTGCATTTATTGCATTTCGATGAGGCAACAATGGATCTCACTGCAATCCCATTTGGTACCACCGATTGGTCAACGATAGAGCCGGTGGCGCATGCCGGTCACACAGGCACAGCCTATTGGCGTACCTGCCAGTTTGGTTCAGCGCGTGTGCGGATGGTCGAATACAGCCCTGGATATCTGGCCGATCACTGGTGTTGGAGGGGGCACATCCTGCTGTGCCTGGAGGGTCAGTTGCATACAGAACTTGAAGATGGTCGTCAGTTTACACTGATGCCAGGCATGAGCTATCAGGTGGGTAATAATGCTGAGGGACATCGGTCATTCACCACGATCGGCGCAAAGTTGTTCATTGTGGATTAGTCGTGGTGGCGGCCTGTAAAACGCACCCACCCAGTCCGTTGGCAGCTGATACGTCCGCAATCTGGGGTCTGAAATATACCTGTGCGAATGACTGCTTCTGGCCGATATCAGATATTGGAGAGCGTCGGTCTTTAGCTGATTGTGATTTGTCACGGACGATTCCAAATGGGGTCTCAGTTTGTAGAAATGCTTCCTAGCGCTAATCCTCCAAATCTGGCGTAGTGTTCCCCGCGCGTAAAAGTAAGGTTATATACGGGCTCCAAAATCAACAAGGAGACATCGAGAGGTCACCTCATTGGACGAACTGGCAATACGACAACTCTCAACACTGCCTCCCGACATCCTGATACTTGAAGCGGAGGCCATTGCGGGCGGTTTCAGGTTTCTGACGCGCTTGGTTGCCGATTGGGAAAACGGTTCCAATCGATTTGATCAGCCGGGTGAATGCCTTTTGGGAGCGTTCTGCAACGGACAACTGATTGCCATCGGTGGTCTTTCATATGATCCCTATGCCGGACCGGACATCGGCAGGCTGCGCAGGGTTTACGTCGCGCGCGCATCAAGGGGGAAGAGTGTGGGCAGGGCGCTGGTGCAGCAGCTCCTTGAATATGCGGCTCAGCGATTCCGTGTCGTGCGCCTGACCACGGATACACCAGAGGGCGCCGCGTTTTACCTTCGCTGCGGGTTCCTGCCGGTACAAGATGATTTTGCGACTCATGAGAAGGCATTGGGCGATGCCACGCAATCAGGATGAAACAGCGCTTGTTTAACGGCTCCTACAGTTACCAGATGAAAGCTACGAAACCTTGCGCCGTTGCCTACGGTTACGCCAGAATCCGCCGGCTTGTGCGCTTGGGGACCCATCGGTAACTTGATTCGCGTCACTGCTCATCAGTGATCGGGTTTAGTCGCCTGGGGTGTATCAAAGCGCATTTGCGATCAGACAGTCAGGTCATTACAGACCTGCACTTCATGGTAGCTGTGCGCAGGGCGCCTTCGGGCGCGCCGGTTTGATACTCCCCCGGTCGACTAACCTGCGTACAGCTGCCACCCCTTGTTTAGTCGCAGGTTGGTGACGGCTCCATGTAATTGGGAGTTCAACCTATGATCAAACCTTCGCCTAATCCGCCGGAAAACGACCCGGCATCCCCACCCAAACACACCCTCAACACCGACTACGCCTCACCCGCCGACATCAAAGCCACCCCGCGCGCACCCAGCACCCTGTTTACCGTAAACCCGCAAACCTCCACCGAAACCTTAATGGTCTACCTCGTCGAAACCCTGGCCTCGGTCGACGTGATGGTTCATCAACTGGTCGATCATCTGGAAGGCGGCGACCGTAACGCGCTGCTGGGTATTTCCAACAGCATCATGTTGGCGGAGATCACGGCGAATCGCGTGCTGGATCAGATTGATCCGCCCTGAGAAATTATTCCGAGGACTCGTAAGCGTGGGTTCGCGAATAACGGTTCCGCTTACAGTCCTCGGCGATCAATCATCCGGACACTGGCAAACGTCGACTCGTTGCGTGCCTGGTCGAGTGCCGTCAGCGGCTCGGTCGATGACTGCTGCAGCGTCGCCAGCGTTACCGGCTTGCGATTTATTTCTGCGCCGGAACGCTCCTCGCTCGGCGGCACACCAAAGTACTCGCGATAGCATTTGGAGAAGTGTGGTGTCGACACGAAACCGCAGACAAACGCCAACTCAACCATCGACATGGATGTTTGCTTGAGTAGTTGTCGCGCTCGAACCAGCCGCAACCGCAGGTAGTAGCGTGACGGCGTGCAGTGCAGGTATTTGCGAAAGAGCCGCTCCAGCTGTCGGCGTGACAGATCGACGTATTCTGCAAGTTTATCCAGGTCGATCGGTTCTTCGAGATTGGCCTCCATCAGCGCGACGATCTCTTGCAGCTTGGGCTGATGAGTGCCGAGCACATGCTTGAGCGGAACGCGCTGATGGTCCTGTTCGTTGCGAATGCGCTCGTAGACATACATCTCGGAGATGGCGGCGGACAGTTCACGGCCATGATCGCG
Organism: Pseudomonas sp. p50(2008); assembly: GCF_015351605.1. NCBI lineage: Bacteria > Pseudomonadati > Pseudomonadota > Gammaproteobacteria > Pseudomonadales > Pseudomonadaceae > Pseudomonas > Pseudomonas sp. p50(2008). The sequence goes on along the minus strand of NZ_JACMYF010000012.1, from coordinate 63,222 downwards.
ACTAATCAGGTGCAGCATCATGTCCAGCGGCGCGGTTCCCCCGGAGCTGGTGAAGCGGTTTCGGTCGAGGGTGAACAGGCTTGCGCTGATGCTGACGCGGGGGAAAGCTTCCTGCATGGCGGCCATGAATTCCCAATGCACGCTGCACTCGTAGCCGTCGAGCAACCCGGCTTTTGCGAGCGCCCAGCTGCCGGTGCACACACCGCCTAATCGTTTGGATTGCCGCGCCAGGGATTGCAGCCAGGTGATGTGCTCGCGGGTAATCACGCTCTGGATGCTAACGCCGCCGCACACGATGACCGTGTCTGCTACCGATGGGTTTTTCCATGAGGCATCCGGCGTGATCCGCACGCCGTCACTGGCCCAGACAGGCTCTCCATCGGGGCTGAACGTGTACCAGCGATACAGCGCCCGTCCCGATAATTGATTGGCCATGCGCAGCGGTTCTACGGCGGACGCCAGGGAGATCAGTGTGAATTTATCCAGCAACAGAAAACCAACGGATTGAGTCGTACCGTCGCGCACGGTGGAGTTCGATGACATCGGGGTCATGTCCTCACAAAAAGCGGTGACTGCCTGAGACACAGCAGCTAGTCATTCGCCCGCGCCTTGGCGCAGGGCGAATCAGGTTGGGCGCTGATACCTCCGTGGTTTTTACCCCACTGACGTCACGCTCGCAGCCTGCGCAGGGTGACGCGACGTCACGAGGCCAATAAAGGAAATCACCAGGGCCAATCCGATGGTTGTGCTCACTTCGGTTCGGTGTTCAGGGGTGATCATCATGACCGCCAGCGCTGCGCAGATGAACACGATCACCAGCCACGTTAGCCATGGAAACAGCCACATGCGAAAGGTCAATTCGATGTTCTGCCGGCGAAATATCCGGCGCATGCGCAGTTGCGACACGGCGATGGCCAGGTACACGAGCAAGGCAATCGCACCGGAACTGGCCAGCAGGAACTCAAAGAGCCCGGCGGGCATGAAGTAGCTCCATACGGTGATCGCCGCACCCAGCACGGTGCTGGCGATGACGGCCGCCCGCGGCACACCTTCCGAGGACGTTACCTTCAGTGCTTTCGGCGCATCGCCACGCCGGCCCAGCGAGTACAGCATGCGTGAGGCGATGTAGATCGAGGAGTTCATGCAACTGGCCACGGCAATCAGGACGACGACGTCCACCATGAACTTGGCATGGGGAATGTTCATGATTTCCAGGGCGCGCTGATAGGAACCTACCGAGGCCAGCAACGGATCGTTCCAGGGCACCACGGAGATGACCACGAAAATCGACAGCAGGTAGAACACCCCGATGCGCCAGATCACCGAACGCGTGGCCTTCGCGATGTTCTGCGCCGGGTTATTGGATTCGGCGGCGGCGATGGTGACCGCTTCGGTCCCGATGAAGCTGAACATGATGGTGATGAAGGCGCCGACTACCGCTGACAGGCCGTTGGGTGCAAACCCGCCGTGCTCGGCCATCAGGCCGCTCAGTCCGCTGACTTCACGGTCGGGCACCCAGCCCATCAATACGGCAAACCCCACACCGATAAAACCGATGATCGCTACGACCTTGGCCATGGCGAACCAGAACTCGAACTCGCCATATTTGGACACGCTGAAGAGGTTGGTCACCACCAGGGCAACAATCGACACCAACGCGAACAGCCAGGCATCGATCTGCGGAAACCATTGGTTGAGCACATGGCCGGCCGCCAGCGCTTCGATCGGAATCACCAACACCCAGAACCACCAGTAGAGCCAACCAATGGTAAAGCCGGCCCAGCGCCCGATGGCCTGGTCGGCATAGGTGGAGAACGAGCCCGTGTCCGGATGGGCGACCGCCATTTCACCGAGCATGCGCATGACCAGAACGACGAGCAAACCTGAGAACAGATAGGCCAGGAGAACCGCTGGGCCCGCCGCCGCAATGGCATGCCCTGAGCCTACGAACAAACCGGCGCCGATAATCCCGGCGATTGACAGCATGGTGACGTGACGAGGCTTGAAGCCCTGCGCCAATTGGCCACTCGAATCCTTGGAGCTCGGGCTAATCATTGGTTTTATTCTCTGCTGATCGACAGTTAAGCGGATTGATCGGGGCAACAGACCCTCATTGCCACCTGCCAGGCTTCCTCAACGAAGCACCGATCAAACGCTGCAGTTCTTATAAAACCCATCATCGCGAAGCGGGGCATTTCGATGAAAAGGTGCGCCACCTTACCCGGCTTGTCCGATGAATCAGTAGCCTGATCACGCCACCACCGTGTCTGATATCGACACAGGATTACATTCTGTTTACATAGAAAACCGGACAGTCACCGAGTGGCCAAAGGTGATTGTCTGGCTCGTTGTTGGGGGGATGCAAAGCCTCAAATTGAACGCTGATTGACCCGATCCATCAGTTGCTCGGCGGTTTCCTTACGCTCGGAATAGCGATCCGTCAGAAACCCCTGGCGGTCGCGCAGCAGTACCGTGAACTTCACCAGCTCTTCCATCACGTCGACGACGCGGTCGTAAAACGGCGACGGTTTCATCCGTCCGGCTTCATCGAACTCCAGGTAGGCTTTTGGCACCGAGGATTGATTAGGGATGGTGAACATGCGCATCCAGCGTCCCAGCACGCGCAGTTGATTGACCACGTTGAACGACTGGGAACCGCCGCAAACCTGCATCACCGCCAGCGTTTTGCCCTGGGTCGGGCGAACCGCGCCGAGTTCCAGCGGCACCCAGTCGATCTGCGCCTTGAACACGGCCGACATCGCACCATGGCGCTCTGGTGAACACCAGACCTGACCTTCTGACCACATCACCAGATCACGCAGTTCCTGCACCTTGGGGTGATCCACAGGGACCTCGTCGGGCAGTGGCAGTCCGCAAGGATTGAAGACGCGGGTTTCTGCGCCGAAATGCTCCAGCAGACGCGCGGCTTCTTCGACCAGCAGGCGACTGAACGAGCGTTCTCGGGTCGACCCGTAGAGCAACAGGATGCGCGGTTTGTGACCGTCCGGGCGCACTGCGGCCTGTGTGTTATCGAACAGGGAGAGATCAAGGTGGGGCAGTTGCTCTGACATCGTATTTTTCCTGCTTAGAGAGCGCCGATGCGATCCAGCTCGTGCTTGAGCTCATCGCGGCTGAGGCTGTTAAAGGGGAGGGCGAGCAATGCGTTGCAGCGACGTTCGATGTGCGTCAGCGTGGTGCGAAACGCAGCGTCAACCACGGCTTCGTCGCCCGTCACGTCGGAGGGATCTTCCAGCCCCCAATGGGCTTTCAGTGCCGGGCCGAAATACACCGGGCAGGTTTCGCCGGCCGCCTTGTCGCACACGGTAATGACGATGTCCGGCAGGTTGTCCTCGAACGCGTCATTGCCTTTGCTGCTCAAACCCTCGATCGAAATGCCGGCTTGTTGCAGTGTGGTCAGGCTACGCGGCATCACGTGCCCTTTGGGGAAGCTGCCGGAACTCACCGCTTCGAATCCCGGCGGTGCCAGGTGATTGAACAGGGCTTCTGAAAGGATGCTACGGCAGCTATTGGCCGTGCACATGAACAGGACTCGCATGGGGTGCTCCTTGGCTTTTGCGCCGAGAGGGGGGGGCAACAGAAAATCAGCAGCAGGCCACTTCGCGGACAGGCCGCGCGTCCATGGACTGCAGACGTGCAGCGTTGTGTTGCAGCCAGTCGGCGTTGGCCAGCAACGTCACCTGCAGGATGTCGTGCACCCAGGCGGGCAGTTGTGGATTGAGCCGGTAATAGACCCACTGTCCCTGGCGGCGGTCCAGCAGCAGCCCACTGTTGCGCAACTGGGCAAGGTGGCGGCTGATCTTCGGTTGGCTGTCGTCGAGGGCACACATCAGTTCGCAGACGCACAGCTCTCCCTGGTGGGCGATCAGCAAGGTGGCGCGGGCGCGGGTCTCGTCAGCCAGGCATTTGAAGACTTCTGGAGGGGTGAACATGCCGGGTACCTATTGCATATGGATAGGCGAATATATGGATATCCATATATTTAAAGCAAGATTTTTCCGACCAGAGTCCTGTTGGGCTGACTGACATTACGCCTTCGCAAAACAGCTCTGGGCGATGTGGATATTCAGACAATCCGCGGTATCGTTGACGTCCATCGCGGGCAAGCCCGCTCCCACAGGGGAGGGTTAATGTCGGTGAACATTCAAGGAGAGATTCATGGCATCAGGGCAATGTCTTTGTGGCGCTGTACGTTTTTCGCTGAAGGTTGAACCACGATTTTTCTATCGTTGCCATTGCTCCCTGTGCCGCAAGCAAACGGGTGTCGGCCACAATCTCGCCACACTGATCAGGGCGAGGGATTTTCGATGGGAAGCAGGGCAGGGCGTGATCAGCAGTTGGCAAAAAACCAGCGGCTACCGAAATGACTTTTGCTCGCAATGCGGCTCGACCGTGCCGAATGTGCTTCGCCAGTCGCCGTATTTCTGGATACCGCTCGGGCTGCTCGATGACGCGTTGAACATCGAATGCATTGGCGATTTTTGCACCGACGATGCGATGCCCTGGGATGGACTGCGCTCTGAAAAAGGTGACTGCGCCGCGGTGGAGTCGCTTGAATTTTTGCTGCATGAGCTGCAAGTCGACCCTTAACAGACACAGGGTTGTTCCGAAGACGGCATGAAAAAACAAAAGAGGAATCGGCGTGTTGCGCGATTCCTCTTTTGTTTAAGCCATGACGATGATCAGGCTTGCGCCGCGCTCATCCCGGCAGCGGTCGTGGATTTTTTGCGCACCGTTTGATACAGCAGGCTGGACACCATGAACCCCACCATGGCCAGCAGGCTCATCAGGGTGAAGACATAGTTGTAACCCTGCTCACCGGGGAAGTGGTCGAGGATCGAGCCATAGATGACGTAGGCAAACATGCCCGGTGCATAGCCGATCAGGCAACCGATGCCGAAGGCCGAACCGGTGATGTGCTGAGGAATGCCGACTTCACCCATGGGCGCCCAAAACACGCCGCGCATGGAGAACACGATCAGCGCGAAAGACAGGGTGGCAGCCATGCCGGCATAGATGAATCCCGGGCTTTTCGGGATCAACATGATGATGCCCATCAATGGCAGCAGCGCCAGGAAGGCCCACTTCAGGTAGCGGCTGGTGCTCTTGAACTGCTTGTCGGCTATGAAACCGCCGGCAGGCCCGCCGAGGATTTTCAGGAAGTACTGGTTGATGATGCCGTAGGCACCCACCAATGCCACGGGCAACCCGTACATTTCCTTGAGGTAGGGGATGAAATAGGTCAGGCCGCAATAGACGATGTAGACCATGAAGACGTTGAGGCTGACCAGCCAGATGCCCGGCACCTTGATCGCTTCCATCAGGTTTGCCAGCCCGTTCTTTGGCTTGCTCACCGACTGTGCGTTGCCGCCCTTGAGCAGGAACCAGGTCAGGGTGCCGGCCGAAATATCGATGACCGAGTAGAACAGGATTGCCGACTTCAGGCCGGCTTCGCCAGAGCCCATGGCGACGAACACGCCCAGGGCGGAAAAGGCCACCAGGGTATCCACCACGCCACGCCCGCCTTCGAGCAGACCGAACAAGCGGCCTTGCTCCTGATCGTCACCCAGGTTACGGACGGCTTTGAGTAGCGATGGCCAGAACAGGCAATCGGCACACACGGCCAGCAGACCGAACACGATCAGCAGGTTGCTGAAGGGTGGAAAGGTGGCCAGGTACAAGCCCAGGCCGCCGGTGCCGATCAGGCCGAGCGGGATCATTTTACGCGTGTCATAGCGGTCAGCGAGCATCCCGCCCAGTACAAACAACGCGGTGGCGATGATCGCGTTGGCACTGAGCAGCACGCCGATTTCCGTATGGCTCAGGCCCATGAATTCCTGCATGGGCACATAGAACGCGTCCTTGAGGTTCGCCAGTTTGTAGATGGTGCCGCCACCGAGGATGAGGATCAGGAATCTGAACCATTTGGCCTTGTTTTGGGTTGTCATTATTGTTCTCCGGGCGTTATCAGGTCGTCGGGATCAGGCGTTGGATGAGCTGGCCAGGGTCAGTTCGGCCAAGGTGCGCAATTCGGCCAGGACACTGCGGACATAGGCGACCTGGTTGTTCGCCCAACGGTGTTCATCAGCCAGCATTCGCTCAAGCGAGAAGCCTTCCGGCAGCGGTGTATCGCTCATTTCCCGGTAGGCAATAAAGGGGTCGGCTGCCTCCTGGCTTTGACGGAAAGCCGGGGCCACGTAGTGGTTTTCCTGCTCGAGAATGAAGGCGATGACCTGGGGAGAAGACTCGCCCAGCATCAACAATTCGAACAGCAGGCGGGCGCCGGGAAGGTCGTCTTCGTCGCTGCCCTGCAACACACCGTAATGGCCGAAACCGTTTTGTTCCGGGACGATGCGTACGCCTTTGAGGTGCGTCTGGCGGATGTGCGGGGCCAGGTTGCGCAGGGCTTGCAGGGGCTGTTCGCAGGCGTTGATCATGTTGCCGAAGTCGAACAGGGCGTGCAGGCGTGGGTGATTCACACGGTTGAGCAACTGCGCGATTTCGCCGCTCTTGAGTTCTTCATGCTGCTCGAAGTCGAAGTAAAGATCGTGCTGGTCGGCTTGTTGCGCGAGGTAGTGCAGGTCGGTCTCGATCACGTCCATCACCTGCGACAGCGTGCCCTCGTAACGGGGGTAGACACGGATGTTGCGCACTCCCAGGGTCAAGGCAATGGCGACGACCTGATCGACATCCTTTTTCAGCGTGCTGCTGATTTCCAGGTGCACATCCAGCTCCAGCGCCCGCGCCTTGGCGGCAAACGCCAGCAGTTGGGCGGGTGACATTTGGCTCAGGCTGTTTTCCTCGCCATCGAGCAAGTGCAGGCTCAGGCCTTGCAGTTCGTGGCGGTAGGCGAAGTCCAGCAGGTCGGCCGGGGTGACACGACCGTGGGTGAGGTTGGTCAGTAGCGGGTAGGCGTGGGCAAACAGGCGTAATTGCCCGAGACGCTCCAGCAGCCGCCGGGCCAGTGCGTCAGTCAGCACGGGAACGTCCCCGTGTTCGACCACGTTATGGCTGAGCAAAGCGTTGAATCGTTCCTGGATCTTATTGTTCATTAGAGTCGTTCCTGGTTCAGACACCGGGTCTACCGGCGCACTCTTTATCGCGCCAGTCAGGAACTCTCGATAGATCCATTATCAGCTAATTGTTATGACCACTTTGCCTCGCATCAGGAGGTCGTTGGCAGATAACCCAGGGTGTCCAAGGCCGATGCCAGCGCTTCGACACGCTCCCTGGCCTGGTTTTCAGGCGTGCCGGCAAACCCGATCAGCAGGGCCGGCGGCAGGACATGCTTGATGCGGTAATCGCTCAAGGCGTAGGTGTGGATGTTGTGCAAAGACAATTGCCGGGCGATATCAGTGTCATTGAGTTCGGGAGGCAGCCAGGCGATCAGGTGCATGCCGGCGTCCGTCCGGGTGATCCGGAAGAAGTGGCCGAGCTGCTTTTCAAGCTGTTCGATCAGCGCGTGTTGGCGTGCCTTGTACAACGCCCGCATGCGGCGGATGTGTCCCAGAAAATGGCCTTCGTCCATGAAGTCCGCCGTGGTCGCTTGCAGCAGTGTCGGCGGACTGCGATCCATGACCGCACGCAACGTGCAGAAGGGGTCGACCAGGGCTTGCGGCAGAATCACATAACCCAGCCTCAATGACGGGAAGAGCACTTTGCTGAACGTGCCGACGTAGATCACCCGGGCCATCTGGTCCATGGCGTAGAGCGCCGGGAGGAGGCGGCCCGCGTAGCGAAATTCACTGTCGCAATCGTCCTCGATGATCCAGCTCTGATGCTGCGCGGCCCAGTCGATGAGGGCCTGGCGCCGCGCAGAACTGAGGGTGACGCCCAATGGATGCTGGCGCGACGGCGTACAAAACACCAGCCGTGCATCAGGGCATTCGCTGAGCCCTTGCTGGACATCTATCCCTTGTTCATCAATACGCAACGGCACGATCCGAGCGCCCTGGGCCTGCAGTGCGATGCGCGCGGCAATGTGCCCCGGGTCTTCCATCCACACGCTGTCCTGCGGATTGAGCAACAGCATCGCCAGCAGGTTGAACGCCTGTTGCGCACCGGAAACGATCACCACTTGCCCGGCACTGCATTCGATACCCCGCGCATCGAAGACGTATTCGGCAATCGCCGAGCGAAACGCCTGCAAGCCCTGCAACTCGCCATAACCCAGAATGGCCTTGGTGGGCTTAAGCAGATGCCGGTTCATCAGGCGCCGCCAGATCGCTTGCGGGAAGGCGTCATAGGAGCAGTGACTGGGCAGAAAGGAGGTCGGGGTGGAGGGGTCCCAGTCGGCATAGGACACGCCCCGGAAATGATCGCTGCGCAATGACAGCATCGACTGGCTCAGGTCGGACAGGCGCGGTGGCGGACGCTGTTGTTCGCTCTCGGTACCCCGGCTTTCCCAGTCAGTGCCGACGTAGGTTCCGGCGCCCGTGCGCGAGGCCAGGAAACCTTCGGCTATCAGCTGATCGAACGCATTGAGAATGGTGATCCGCGACAACCCCAACTCGTTGCTCAAGGTTCGGGTCGAGGGCAGGCGTACACCGCCCTGGATTCTGCCGTTGAGTATCTGTTTGCGAATCTGCAGATACAGTTGGCGATACAAGGGGATGGCGCTGGCACGATCCAGCTCGATGGCCGACAGCAATAAACCTGCGGGGGATTTCATGACATGCTCGTCTGGGTGAAGTGGGCGACGGGAGGAGGTCAGGGTATCGGGCTGGACCTGGCAAGTCATCTGGCCTGACTACCGCCTGCATGAAATCTCCGCTCCGCCAGGAGCATTAGAGTCCATCGCTTGCAAATCGAGCGCCGACTGATTTTCCCCGAAGGTGGAACGTATGTGCGGCTGTTGCCAACCGCCATCCGCGCCTTGATGCTCACCTATGATCTTCAAACGATGCTACCGACAAACAGGGGTTGTCAAAAAACACAACTAGAGTAGCATCGGCCCATAGACAAGGAAGCCCATGGACATACTCACGCCATCGCGTTTTGACGACGCGGCGATCTTATACCCGAACGAAAGGGCTGGCCTTGAACGTTGCCGGCGATTGTTGAAGATGGCCCGCCCGACATCGTTCCCGGACTTGCAAAAGCTGTTCGGCTTGCACGGTATTGACTTGTTCAAGCCGAGAGCTACGGCCAATTGGGTGGTGATCGACGTAGGCGGCAATAATTTGCGGGTGATAGGTGGCGTCAACTATTTCCGGCAGAAGTTCTACGTCAAACACATTTACACGCACGCCGATTACGACGCCGCCAACGTTTGGTATGCAAGCAATAAAGGGATGAAACGATGAGCGCAGGCCGCCCTGATATACAAACAATGATTGCCACGCTTGGCGAGTTGACCGCGGTGCTGGAGCGCCTGCGCGGTGAGTTCGTGCACGGCATCAAGACCCCCGCCGACTTTGAGCGCGCGACCGACCTGCTCGATGAACTCAACGACGGGCGCGAACTGAGCAAGGTGGAGGAGAAAATCCTCGTGGAGCTCGAGGACGAAATGCTCGCCTATCAGCGCGACTCCGAACAGTTTCGCGAATCGAGTGCTGCGTTTGAATCGACGTGTACGCCGGTGCAACTGATCAGGGATCTGATGGAGACACTTGGGCTCACCGGTTCTGACCTCCCTGAAATCGGGGATAAAACAGCGGTATCCAAGGTGCTGAACGGCGATCGGCCCATCAGTCACAAGATGGCTTATGCCCTGGCCCAACGATTTGCAATGGAGCCGGGCGCTTTCGTGTCCCCGGCGCCGACCGAGGCGGCTCACATCCAAACCGCTCGCTCCTCAGTCAAGAAGACCCCTGCCAGTTACCGCGTTCGCAGCAGCCCTGCGCTCGCAAGCTCAGCGAAAGAGACCGGTACCGATGAATACCAGGAGGTCGTTGCAAAGGGGCGTAAAAAGACCGTTAAGACCCGGTCCAAGGGATAGGTTTGGCGCTCGCTTGTCTGGAAGGCGTCGAGGCCGCGCGCAGTGCGATTGATGACGTTGCTCACGTGGGGGAGAAGGAAGTTTAAACAGCGCGCGCGATCTCGAATATTTCACCTTACCTTTAGGTGTACTACTTGATGAACGCCCTCAAATCACTGGTCAGCTTACCGATCGCTACCTTGAAGTCATTGGCTGTGATTTTCTGGCTGTCGTTTTCCAAGGTGGTGCCGAAGACCTTGCGTACCACTTTTGCCACCGTCTGGTTGTTGCTTGCGTCGATGAGCTCGGCCTCAATGAACAGCGTGGTGTCCTGATCACGATGTCCCGTAATGGCGGTCACACCGCCCACCACGGCCGCCACCGGAACCACTTCATACCACTTCATGCCCTCGTTCTCGGCGTTTACCCCGGTAATCGCTGCTCGCAGAATCAAGGTCTTCGACGCGGTGGCGGAGGCAGGATTCGTCACCACGCGATACTTCTGCCCGAGCACGCCCTTGGCCTGACTGGTCATGTAATTCTGCAAATCATCCAGCGTCTGACGGTTGACGCGCTCATTCGGCTGCGGCGCCGGGTACAGTTCCAGCTTGTTGAAAACCACCGTGTCATACGCGTTCGGATTCCACGAAGGGCTCACCCAGCGCATGGCCTTTTCGCCGCTGGTGGTGGTCACTTCTTCAAGGTTGTTGTAGTTGGGCAGGAAGCCGGAGTACTGCTGACGCTCCGTGACTTTCGAGGTGCAACCGCTGAGCAGGAGGCTGGTCAGGGCGACGCCGATGAACAGTTTTCGTGACAAGGTCATGGTGTTTGCTCCAAGGGTTTAAGCCGTCATTTCGTTCGGGACAGGCCCAGCCCCGGACCACCGGTGAACTAGAGTCCCCCGCAAAAGAGCGTAGGTATGAACGGCGGAAAATCCAGTGATCACCTGCAGAAAAAGTGCAGAAATCGCTTGGAGCATCGCAGGCGCCGCCGCTGCTATCGGTCAAGCCAATAGCAGGACGTTCATTGTGCAAAGCCGGTTTTGCCGATGCGCTTGAGCATGTCGTTGTACATCTTGCTGCGGCGGTGGGTGGTGTTGTAGCCACCGGCGGCAGCGACTGTGCCGGCCTGGATGTGGTCCAGGTACTTGAATATCGTTCCGGGCGAGAGGAATTCGACGCGGTATCCCATCTCGACCATGCGGTCTTGCAGCGTGTAACCGGGCACACGATCATCGAGCTGGAAATGCAGTTCATGCTGCTTCATCAGCCCGCTGTTCCACAGGGTGCAAAAACTCTTCAGGTGGACTTCACGCCAGGGCTTCGGGTCTTTGGAGCGCAGCCCCAAGGTTTGTTTCAGGCGTCGGAAATGGTGCTTGAACAGCCGCGAGGCATAACGCCAGGAAGACCTGAACATCCCGCGATCCAGTTGCTCGACACAGCCTACGGCCGCTACCTGCGGATCGTTGATGCATTTGCTCAACATCATGTCGAACACCGATTCATCGTAGATGAAGGTATCGGTGTGCAGCAGGAACAGGTAGTCGGTCGAGACGCGCGCCAGCGCCATGTCGAGCGCTCTGCCGTGCGCCATGTGACCCGCTTCCTTGCCGGCTGGCTTGCGTTCGATCAGGTTGATCCAGTTCAGCGAGCGCAGGTATTCAACGCTCTCATCCGCAGAGTCGTTATCAACGACCCAGACCGGGATGTTTCTGTGACCGACGTGTTTGTGTAAAAGCTCGAGGCAGGCTTTGGTGATGTCGAGTGTTTTGTAATTGACCAGAACAATGCTGAAAGGTGGATTCGTATTGTTTGAAAGGTGGTTCATAACCTGAATGCCCAGTTGTTTGCACGTGTTTGTGCAGCGATGTGCCTGGGCGCGAGAGTAGGGAGACGACCTTAAACGAAACTTAATATCGCCAGGTTCGGGGAGATTCGAAGCGTTTAACGCAGCGGTAATATGTAACCGAATATCGCAGTCGACCGCGTCAGGCGGGGCAAAAATCGCTGCGCCCGCCTGGGCTGATGCTGTGTCTAGTCAGTAAACGTCTCGCAGATAGCGCTTCTGCTCGCTCAGGTGACGCCAGTATTCAGTGGCGCCCTGCGGGTCAAGTCCACCCTGGCGTTGCGCGACCTCGCGCAGGGCCAGGTCGACATCCTTGGCCATGCGACTGGCATCCCCGCAGATGTACAGTTGCGCCCCTTCCTGTAGCCACCGCCAAAGCTCGGCGCCGTGTTCGCGGATGCGATCCTGCACGTAGATTTTCTCTGACTGATCACGGGAAAACGCCAGGCTGAGTCGAGTCAGCAGACCATCACGCTGCATACCTTCCAGTTCTTCTCGATAGTAGAAATCGGTCGCGGCGTGCTGCTCGCCAAAGAACAGCCAGTTGCGACCTTCGTCACCCCGCGCACGTCGTTCTTGCAGGAACCCTCGAAACGGTGCCACGCCCGTGCCAGGACCAATCATGATGATCGGCAGGTCGCCATCGACCGGTGGGCGAAAGTGCTTCGACGGTTGAACGAATACCGGGACCTCACCGCGTTCTGCGCGATCGGCGAGGAAGGTCGAGCAGGTGCCTTTACGCTTGCCATAACGGACGGCTGCCACGGTGAGATGGACTTCGTGGGGATGTGCCTTGGCGCTCGAGGCAATGGAATACAGGCGCGGTTGCAGGCGCTTGAGCGTGCCCAACAATTCGCTGGCCGAGCAGTCGATCGGGAACTCCTGCAACACGTCCGCCAGTTGCCGACCCCACAGCCAGTCTTTCAGTTGCGCCTTGCGCTCACTGCCCAGCAGTTGTTTCAGCGCCGGGTTGGGGCTGCGCTCGGCGATGAATGCGAGGGTGTCGCTGTTCGGCCGGGCGATTTCGAAATGCTCGGTCAGGGCCTGGTGCAACGGGATATCACCCAGCTTATCGACGTTGACGGTGGTGTCAGTGCCCAGTCGGGTTCGTTCGAGCAACTCGCCGACCAGTTCCGGGCAGTTGCGCGGCCAGACACCCAAGGCATCGCCGGCCTCATAGGTGAGCCCGGAGTCATTCAGGGCCAGTGAAAACATTCGGGTTTCCTTGTTTTCACTCTGGTGGTTCAGGTGCCGATTGACCAACAACCTTGACGAGTAGGGATTGGCCTTGCTGGGCGTCTCGATGGCGTGAACCACCACGTTTTGTGTGGGCGCGACCCTCACCGACTGCACGGGCATCAACGTGTTGTGCAACTGCGCCAGCCAGGTGTCTGCGCGAGCCTCGAACTCGGTATCGCAATCGACGCGTTCCATTAGCCGTGTCGCGCCCAGTTCCTGCAGACGCTGATCGAGCCTTTTGCCGTGCTGGCAGAACTGGTCGTAATTGGGGTCACCCAACGCCAGTACCGCAAAACGCAGCGATTCCAGACGTGTCTCGGCAGTGTTCAAGGTGTGCCAGAAACCTTCGCCGTTGTCAGGAGGATCGCCGTCACCGAAGGTGCTGCTGATCAACGCCAGTGTCTGGGTGCTGGCCAGTTTGCTCGCCGGAAAGTCGGCCATTGCACTCAGCTCCACCGCCAGGCCGGCGTCGCGCAAACGCGAGGAAAAACGCTCGGCCAGGGCTTCGGCGTTACCTGTTTGCGACGCCCACAGCAGCGTCACCGAGGGGGTGTTGTCCGTTGTAGAAGAGGGCGCGGTCGCATGGTTGCTGCTCACGGATGGCGTGCTTGAATCGATACGGTTGGGGATGTCCAGGAACGCATGCTCGATCAGCTCGATCCGTTGCAAAGCGACCGCGCAGAATTTGAATTCGGGCTGCAGGGAAATCGGATCGACCGCGTCGTGGGTCACTGCGTTGATCGCCAGGTTTTCGCCAAACACATCGTTCCAGTGGAAGGGCGCAAAGCAATTGCCTGGCCGCACGCGGTCGGTGACCACGGCGGGTAACACCGCCCGGCCCCGTAGCGAACGGACTTCGACCGGGTCCTTGTCCTTAATGCCCAGGCTGGCGGCGTCTTGCGGGTGTATCTCGACGAAGGGCCCGGGATTGAGCTTGTTCAGCGTCGCGACTTTTCCGGTCTTGGTCATCGTGTGCCACTGATGCTGCAGGCGACCGGTGTTGAGCACGAAGGGGAAATCCTGCCCCGGCATTTCCGCCGGTGACAGGTGCGGACGCGCCAGGAACGTCGCCTTGCCGTTGTCAGTGGGAAACACGATGGCGGGTTGGCTGCCATCGGCTTCGACCTTGAGCGTCTGGCTGGCGCCGTTGTTGAGGTAGCGAATCGGATTTCGGTCCGGCGTGTCATCCAATGCGCAGGGCCATTGCAGCGGTTTTTCGCGCAGGCGCGCATAACTCGCGCCCCGAATGTCATAGCCGGTCTTGGGGTTCCAGGCGCGTTTTATCTCATCGAACACCTCGGAAGCAGAGGCGTAGGTGAAGGCCTGGGCGAAGCCCATTTCGCAGGCGACCCGGGCGATGATCTGCCAGTCCGGCAGCGTTTCGCCGGGTGGCTCCACGGCTTTTTGCATCAGCGTCAGGTTGCGCTCGGAGTTGATCATCACGCCTTCGGCCTCGGCCCACAGAGCACCGGGCAGCAGGATGTCGGCGTAGCGGTTGGTCTCGGTGTCGAGAAAGGCGTCCTGGGTGATGACCAGCTCAGCGGTCTGCAAGCCTTCGATGACGGTTTGCCGGTTGGGGGCGGAGGCGACGGGGTTGGTGCAGATGATCCAGCAGGCTTTGATGTGTCCTGAGCGCATCTGCTCGAACATCGCCACGGTGCCGCCGCCGACAGTCCGGGGCAGGCTGTCTTGAGGAATCTCCCATAGGTCTTCGATGAACGCCCGGTCCGCCTCGACGAGCACCGAGCGCTGGCCCGGCAGCCCGGGTCCCATGTAACCCATCTCTCGACCGCCCATGGCATTCGGTTGCCCGGTCAGGGAAAACGGTCCGCTGCCCGGCCGGCAAATCGCACCGGTGGCCAGGTGCAGGTTGCACAGGGCATTGGTGTTCCAGGTGCCATGGGTGCTTTGATTCAGGCCCATCGTCCAGCAGCTCATCCACTCGCCAGCCTGGCCGATCCACTCGGCCGTCTGGCGAATGTCAGCCTCGGGAATCCCGGTGATCGCGGCGACTTTATCGGGCGAGTAGTCCTTCAGGAAATCGGGCATGGCGTCCCATCCTTCGGTGAAGGAGGCGATGAAGTCCGGGTCGGTGTGGCCGTTTTTCACCAGCAGGTGCAGTAAGCCATTGAGCAGGGCGAGGTCGGTGCCGGGTTTGATTTGCAGAAACAGGCTGGCCTTGTCCGCCGTGGCACTGCGGCGAGGGTCGACCACGATCAGCTTGGCGCCAGCCTTGACCCGATCCATCATGCGCAGGAATAAAATCGGGTGACAGTCAGCCATGTTGGCGCCGATCACGAAGAACAGGTCGGCGTGATCGAAATCCTCATAGGAACCGGGTGGTCCGTCCGACCCCAGGGAGAGCTTGTAACCGCTGCTGGCGCTGGCCATGCACAGGCGTGAGTTGGACTCGATATTGTTCGTGCGGACAAAGCCTTTGGCCAACTTGTTGACCAGGTACTGGGCTTCCAGCGACATCTGCCCGGAGACATAAAACGACAGCGCGTCGGGGCCATGCGCATCAAGGATCTCGCGCAACCGCCTGGCCGTTTCACTGATCGCCGTGTCCATCGCGAGACGCACCGGGTCTCGATTGCGTTCCTGGCGCAGGTAGGCGTTTTCCATCCGGCCCGACTGTTCGATCGCCTGGCCACAGGTATTGCCTTTGGTGCAGAGTCGCCCGAAGTTGGTCGGGTGGGTCTTGTCTCCCACAACCTTGACCACCGAATTCGCTTCGACCTGCATGACGATGCCGCAGCCCACTCCGCAATAGGGACACACGCTGCGTACGGTTTTGCTAGCCATCCTCGCCCCTCGACACTCTGCCAACACCTGCCCGCCGGAAACAAAAAAGGCGCCATGTAACCCCTCCGTCAAAACGGGGAGCTACACGGCGCCTTTGTCGTATGTATGTGCAATCAGCGTTGACTGCGAGACAGGTGATTGCAAACAGCGAGCCAGAACATGACCGGCCCGGCTGGCTGGGGTTTGCAGGGGATGAGAGGGATGGGGTGCACGGTTAGGTGCACTTTTTTATAGCGGTTGGCAGCGCTCGTGCACCACGGGGAAGCCCGGTTCCTGTTTAAGCTATTTCAGCAGCCATCCAGGTAAGGAACTGCCGCAGCCGAGTTGAAAATTCATTCGATTCTGCGCAGGGACGTGTTGCCTGAGACAGAAAATAGGAGATCTGAGTGCTCATCGATGGGTACTGCTGGAGAAACAGCTCAACATGCTCATCCAGTGTTTGCGGCCACATCGCTCGACGAGTACATGCCAGTAGAGCGTGTAACGAAGCTGTGGCGAAGGATTAAACCCCTTCGCCACCGTTATCTTTTCCTGCCCGCCTTAACGCTTGATCAAAGAAATCTTCGTCCCTTCGATACTGACCCCGGCCATTAAGCCTTGCTGGTCGAAAATAAACGCATACGCGTCGTCTTTGAGCGTCGAGCTGGACAGGTTTTTCGCAGCCCCCTCATCGACCACTACAACGGTTGGGCCGACACCAATTTCCCAACCCTTGGTTTCACTCACGTATTTCACCGCTTTGTCGGTCATCAGAAACACTGCATACCCATACGACTGGGCACCTGCCTGCAGCCCCCATGACCCGGTGACGGAGTTGTAGTAGTTCTCGATTTTCGTGCCTTTCATCAAGGTGCCTTCGCCATAGCTGCCGCCGAACACCAGGCCGGCCTTGATGATTTTCGGGAAGACGAGCACGGCTTTGGCTTTGTGCGCGATGGTTTCGGCAAAGGGCGTAGCTTTGTAGAGCGTTTGCAACGCCTGTCGAGAATCGGCATCCAGGTCCTCGGCTGTGGCGGCCCCTGCTGTGTTGAGGAAGCTCGCCGAGGCCAATGAGGCGGTCGCGAGGAAGATCGAGAGGAAGAAGCGCATCGAATGAGTCATGTCCGAACTCCGATAAGGGAGCAGTGGATGGCAGCAGTGGCATTCGACGTCTGCGTCAGGCAGGAGCGAGGCGACTGAAGGTTATCCGGTGCACCCTAAAGTGTGTGAATCGCAAGCGTCGCACGTGAATGAAACTGGCTTGAGGCCTTTGCTCAGGGGCGATGCCATCACATGGTTTGACCACTGTGTAATCTCCGGGTTCGTTGTCTTGGGTGTTCCGTTGAAACAGGAGCCGAGCGGTTCTCCAAGTCAGTGCTTGGCCACCCTCGCTTTATTCAAGGCAACCTTCCGGCGTCGCGGGCAGGCTGTCGAGGAACGCGATAATTTGCCGGGTGCCACGCAGGTGCAGCGTCGGAACATGCGGGCCAACGGCCAGGCGCACTGACTCGATACCTGGACGGTAGCCTCGGTCGAACGTCCACACGAAGTTCAAAAAGGTCAGGAACGCCCGGTCGATCTTCTCGGTACAGCCGGTTGGAAGGTCTGGGCGAGGGCGGTTCATGACGCTGCGCAGGATCACCCGGGTCAAGCAGGTGAGGCGCGGCGTGTCGAGCCAGATGATCAGGTCGGTTCGAGGCAGGCGCAGTTCGAAGGTGCGACGCGCATAGTTGCCTTCACAAATCCACGCGTCCGGTTCAATGGCTTCGCGGACCCGTGCGCGGAATTGCTCGGCGTCGGGTTCGACCCAGCCGGGTTCCCAGAACAGCGTATCCAGATGCACCACGGGGATACCAAGGCGCTCGCCGAGTGCGCGGGCGAGGGTGGATTTGCCGCTACCGGCATTGCCCAGAATGACGACGCGTTGCATGGTGACTTCCTGTCGCGAAAAAAGCCGACAATTGTAGAGTGCTGTTCACTTGAGTGGTACGGATACATTTGTGGTGAGGGGATTCATCCCCGTTGGGCTGCGAAGCAGCCCCCAACCCTGCAACCTAGGTGTATCAGGTTCACCGATAGTGATGGTTTTGGGGCTGCTGCGCAGCCCAACGGGGATGAATCCCCTCGCCACAGGACTTTGCCCGTTTGGAGATCATCTAAGTGAGCAACACCGCGCCCAACGCGACTAACACCGTGTTGAGACAGACCAGCGCAAAACCGAACCTGACCAGATCGCTTTCTTCTTGCGCCTGGGTTTTGGCCAGTCCCAGGATCAGCATGACGATCGACAGCGAACCCAGTGCGGCATGACCCGCCGCGCTGTTCTGCACGGCGGCCAGCAACAGGCGGGAGCCTTCGGGCATCATGGCGATAGCCGGCATGAAGATCGCGTTGCCACCCACATTCGACCCGGTCATGTATCCAGACAGCGCGCCAAGCATCGCCACCAGTGACGTCGCGGCGGTCGGCGACAGGCCTGCGAGCAATTGCATCAACCCCGCCAGAAAGCCGGCCTTCACCATCATCTGCGACATCGCGAGAAAGAAGAAAATCGTCAACAGTGGCCGCTTTGCCCGAGCGACCAACGCAGCCGGCAGGCAGACGTCAGACCCTGGCTGGCGTTGTGTAGTGCGCGTGTGAAACCAGAGCCCGATCAGCACCAGAATCAACGCCACGCCAGGCGAGGCGAGGGGTTTCCAGCTGACCTGCGCGCCCTGTACGACCCAGTGATCCTGCCAGGCAGTGATCGCCCACAGGATCTTCAACGCAACAATCAGAACGATCAGCGCCAGATACGGCCATGCCTGACGCGGCCATTGCACCGCACCGCGCTCGCCATCACGGCGACGCAGCCCGGCGGACAGTACGGCGACTGACGTCACCAAACCCGCAGCAACGCCAGCCACCTCCGGCCCCAACCAACGACTGGCGCTGTACAGCACACCCACGAACAGCAGCCAGAAAACCCCAAGCGACCGCCATTCCCGCGACTCGCGAACACCGGCCAGGTACAGCGCCATCGCACTGAGGGCCAGGAACACCGGCGCGCTGGTCAACGCCGAAGTCGACGCCAGGGCAGGGGCGTCCAGATGAGCCAGCGAGGCACCAATGACCGACGCCAGGCCCAGCGTGCCCCACGGCATGATTGCCATGCCAGCCAGGGCAATTCGCAGCGCGACGCGACGTTCGAAAAGGCTGAGTAGCAGGGGCACCGTAGCGATCAATGACACACCAAACCCTGTCATCGCCTCCAGCAACGGTGCCAGCCCGAGGACGATGAACACCAGTTGATCGCCGCGCCCCAGACCCAACGAGCGCACCCACTGACTGAACGCCTGGTTGACGCCCAGACGCTCGATAAAAATCACGAACGCCAGCCCCGGCACGATCACGAAGGCTGTACTTGCAAACAGCACGGCGGTGTCCCGAGCAGCAGCTATCAGACTGCCCAGGTGCCAGGCATCGGCCGCGCCGGCGAGCCAAAGCACCACGACCAGTAGCGTGCCGGCGATGGCGGCGTGAACGGGTGGCCGGCGCAGCACCACGAGCATGGCGGTCACCAACAGGACGGGGGAGAGATGGAACAGTGCGAGCATGCCGATAATATCCTGTGTGAGTTCCCGACCAGCGCTGCTCCTGCAGGCTGTCGGCAAGATAATATTTCTCGCGGCTAGATAAAGGGTCGCAGTTTTCTGCTAGTTTTCGAGAAAATTTCTCGCGGAACGATCATGGCCAAAACCGACGCTGCATCCGAATCCCTGGACAAATTCGACCGTGCCATCCTGGACCTCGTCCAGCGTGACAACACCACACCGCTGCGGCTGATGGCCGAACAGGTCAACCTCTCCACGGCCGCAGTCCAGCGCCGTATCAAGCGGATGCAAGAGCGGGGCGTCATCACGGGCAATGTCGCCATCGTCGACCCCACCGCCGTAGGACGGCCGATCACGATCATCGTGGAAGTCATGGCCGAGCGCACCAGTATCGAGGCACTGGAAGCGATGAAGGCACACTTTGCCGTGCCCGAAGTTCAGCAGTGTTATTACGTCACGGGCGAAGTGGATTTCGTCCTGGTGGTGACCGTTGCCAGCATGCAGGAATACCAGGCATTGGCCCGGCGTTTGTTTGCCGAAAACGCCAACGTGACCTGGTTCAAGACCATCGTGGCGCTGGACCGCGTGAAGGTCGGGCTTGAGGTGCCAAGCGTGCCTGGGTGAGCCTGGACTGAACGGTCTTGCGTCGTCCCTACGCCTTGAAATTCCCCAAAGGCTTCAAAAAGTAAACCACTCGCTCGGTCTCCGCGAAGCCCAATGACTCATGCATGGCATGGCTTGCCTGGTTATCCAGCAGTGCATCCGAAGCCAGTTCGGTGCAGCCCGTTTCTTCGGCCCACTGTTGGATGCCCGCCACGAGTTGCCGCGCTATGCCTTGGCGGCGACTGTCGGGCTGGACGTACAGGCCTTCGAGAAAGGCCACAGGCGAGGAGTGAGTACCGTTGACGTAGTCCGACCGGATCGATGCCTCGGCAAATCCTTGCGCGGTGCCGTTCTCACTGACGAAGATCAGCACCAGATAACGCTCCGGCGCGCTCAGCATCGTCTGTTTGTCATCGTCATTGTTCGCGGCGGAATCAGGCCACAGGGCAACACGCAGCGGCAGCCAGCCGTCGTGGTCGAGCAACGTGCAACGTTTGATCATAGGAGGAACACTCGAAGGAATACCCGCCGATCATAGATCATTCCCGGTGATATCGGCCGGACGGATTTGCTGCGTTCGCAAGGGGGGCCGATCAGCACCGGCCCAACGCCGGTGCCGAGTGTTTGCCTTAGAAACGATACTTCGCCGAAGCCGTAAAGCTGCGCGGTGCACCGTATGTCAGGGCGCCGTAGGCGTCGAAGATGTCGAAGTATTTTTCGTCGGTGATGTTGTCGGCATTCACCTGCGCCGAGAGGTTTTCGGTGATCTCGTAGCGCGCCATCAGGTTGACCAGTGCATAGGCATCCTGCTGGATTTTTTCGGAGTTGCCTGCCGGGTTGATGGCATAGGTGTAGATCGAGTCTTGCCAGTTGACCCCGCCGCCAATGGTCAGCTTGTTGAAAGCACCGGGCAGACGGTAGGTGGTAAAGGTGCGCAGCAATTTGGTCGGGTACAGCGTGTTGACGTCGTCGCCGTTGGCATCGTCAGCCTTGAACTGGGTGTAGCCCACCGAGGCATTCCAGTCGGTTGCCAGCTCGCCGGAAACTTCCAGCTCGAAACCCTTGCTGGTCGCGCCTTCACTGGCCTCGTAGGCGAAGCCGCCGACAGGGTTCGCAGGGTCGATCAGCACCCCGGTGTTCTGGCCCAGATTGTCCTGCTTGATCTGGAAAATCGCGGCGGAGGCGTTCAGGCGGCCATCGAAGTACTCACCCTTGAGCCCCAGCTCGGTGCTTTCACCAACGATCGGTTCCAGCGTCTGGCCATTGCGATCGCGGACCGACTGCGGCAGGAAGATTTCCGTGTAGCTGGCATAGGCCGAGAGGTTGTCGTTGAGGTCGTAGACAACGCCTGCATAAGGGGTCAGCTCATGATCGACATCGGTCTTGCTCACTTCGGAAAAGACGTCATCACTGGTCTGCTCGTACCAGCTCTCACGCGCGCCCAGAATCACTTTGAAATCGTCGGTCACGTTCAGGCGGGTGGCGGCGTAGAGCCCTTTTTGTCGGGTCTCGCTGTAGCCGTAGTCTGTCTTCGGGCCCCACACCGGCTCGGGGAACTTACCGTTGTAGGCATCGAAGTCGGCTACCCCGCCGAACCCCGTCTGCGCATCGAGTGAATCGGCGTCGAACTTCTGTTTACTGTCCACATAACCAAAGGCCAGTTCGTGCTCGCGACCCAGCATCGAGAACGGGCCATTGAAGCGGATGCCGTAGTCATCCTGGGTGGCTTCGGTCTTGTAGGTCGCCGGGAACGAAGCCATGCCGGCGCTGCCGTTCTGCCCCGGATTGCCGGAAAGGTAGAGCAGGGAAGAGTCACTGGTTCGCTCGCCACGGTTGTAGCTGAGGTTGACTGTCCAGTCGTTGGCAAAGGTGTGATCAAGGTTGACGAAGTAGGTCTTGTAGGTCGTGTCCCACTTGCTCCAATCGGCAGAAGTCGTCTTGGAGCGGCTCCAGTGGGTGCGGCTGCCGTCGGCGTACCAGACGGGCAGACCGCCCCACATCGGCGAGTCGGCGTTGCTTTCCTGATGGCTCAAACCGAACCAGAGCGTGGTGTCGGGCGTCAGGTCGATGTCCATGGTGCCGTAGAGGGTCTGGCGCTTGTTCGAGTTCATATCGATCCACGTGTCGCCCTCGTTGGTCTCCCCGACCAGTCGTGCGCGGATCGTACCTTCCGAATTCAACGCAGTGGCCACATCGGCCTCGACGCCATAGGTGTCCCATGTTCCGCCGCTCAATTCGACCGAACCTTTCAGGTCCGTACTGCTGGCGCGCTTGCGCACCATATTGATGGACGCGGAAGGATCGCCGGCACCGGTCATCAAACCGTTGGCGCCACGCACTATTTCAACGCGGTCATACATGGCCAGGCTGCTGAAAATCTCCCCCGAACTCCATGGCTGCTCATAGATGGTGGGCACGCCATCGATCATCAGCGAGTTGAGCTCAAAGCCGCGAGCGTTGAACTGTGCCCGGCTGGTCTCGTAGCGGTTGACCGACACACCGGTGGCGTTATTGACCACGTCGAGGATCGTCTTCAGGTCCTGGTCCTGTATGCGCTGTTGGGTCACGACACTGACCGACTGCGGCGTCTCGCGCAGCGACATGCTCAGCGGCGTGGCCGTGCGTGCAGCCTCGGTCGTGTACGAATGGGTGTCTTCGGTCACGGCGCTGGGCTTGCGATTGTCAGTTTCCGTGATAGCGATCGGTGCCAAGGTCACAGAGCTTCCCGTCTCTGTCTGCTCAGTGTGTTCCGCCGCCTGCACCGAGGGCGCCGCGAAGGCGATACCGGCCGCAAGCATGTGCACGGCCAGAGCCAGAGGGCGCAGTGCCAAAGGCGCGCGCGGCGTAACGGTATGTGGTGAACACAGGGCGATGGGAGAGGGCATGCGAGCTCACGTATGATTTTGATGTTATTGGGAATCAATATCATACGCAGTTACGAAATATTGCCAAACACTTATTTGCGAATGTTTCTCATAACGGCGGAATAATCGCTTGCTGAGTGGGCCCGTCGGCGCAGCACCAGCGATTGCGCCCTTGTTGTTTTGCCAGGTAGAGCTGCGCGTCTGCCAGCTTCAGCAGGGCAGCCGGCGTGACGTCTTCGATGCTCGGCCGGCTTACCGCTATCCCGGCGCTTGCGGTCACTTTGCCCAGCGCAGACTCGGCGTGTTCGATGTTCAGGGCTCGTATGGCGTCCAGGATGTCCTCGACAACCTGTTTGGCGCCTGCGGTGTTCGTGTTGGGAAGCAGCACGGTAAATTCTTCTCCACCGTACCTGACGGCCAGGTCACCAGGTCTTTTGACCGCCCGCTGAATCGCGCCGCCCACGGCGCTCAGGCAGTCATCGCCCGCGGCATGGCCATACCGGTCGTTGTAGCGTTTGAAGTAGTCGACATCGAGCATGACCACGGCGAGCGATGAGCCTTGGCGCCTGGCCAGGCGTATTTCATCGACCAGCGCTGTATCCAGACGCCGACGGTTGCCCAGCCCGGTCAGGCTGTCCGTCAGTGCCATGTCCCGCATCGCCTGGTGCACGCGACGCAGTTGCCGTTCCATCACCATCCTTTGACGCAACTGACTCAAAACGATAAGACCGAAGACCGCGAGCACGGCGATCAAGAAGACCAGCACGAAGCCGGTTTTCAGTAGGTCCCGGCGCCAGGGTGCCGTGATGGATTCGCGCGAAAGCCCGGCTTGCACGACGAGGGGGTAGGTCGTCAATGCTCTGTAACCGTACAGGCGATCGGTGTCGTCGATGACCGCTCTGACTTCTGCGACGCCTTCGTTGGCGTGTGGCAGGTAGCGCTGGAAGATCTCGCTATTGGCCAGGCTTTTACCGACGACGGATGCCATGAAAGGGCGTCGAACCAGGATGGTTCCGTTGCGCAAGGCCAGCACCAGAGCGCCTTTGTCATCGATTTTGAAATCGCCGTAATAATCCATGAAGTAACTGACCTTGAGGGTTCCCAGCAGTACACCGGCGAAGGAACCGTCCTTGTTGTTCAAGCGGCGGGAGATGGGAATGATCAGATCGTCGGTGGATCTGCTTTTGACGACGTCGCCGATACGCACGTGTCGATCTTCGTGAGTACGGTGGTATTTGAAGTAATCGCGGTCGGCATTGTTCGCGGTATCGGGGGTTATTTCCTTGTCCGTGACAATCCAATGCCCGTCGGCGCCATAAATAAACAACCCATGCAGCTGGGGCATTATTTTGGATTGCTCTATCAGCAGTTTATGAATGCGCGGGACGTCGATGTTCTCTAATCCGTCGCCTTCCACCCGTTCGCTGAGCGCAGTGGTCAGCACGTCGACTTGCCGGATGGCATCTTCCGCATGCTGAGCCGTTGCGCGCGCCAGATTCGTTACCGAATCGTGGGCCGATGCAAACGCGGCGCGATAGTCACGCCATTCCCGCCAGCCTTCAACCGCCATGAATGCAAAGACGACCAGCAGCATGAAGCTCACGGTGAGTCGGAAGATGGTTCGCGCACGCACCGCTTTTGCAGCGGCAGCCTCGGGGGCGCTTTCTACCTTGAATCCTGGCTCTTCACTGGGGAGCATTGCACGTCCTTTACGACTGATCTGTGCATTCAACTATCAATGCAGGCAGGTTAGTCCATTGGTTTCATCTCTGAAAAACCATAGTGCGCCTTCGTGCGGTGTCCAGGCTGACGTTACCTCTGAGTGCTCGGAAGGGCCTTGATCTACTGCCCTGACAAGACCATGCGCCTGCTACTTGATTCAATCTATTAGCCAAATGAGTCACATAAAAACAATCTTTCTAGCGAACGCTTATTTTTGGTGTAACGTTAGAAAACAAATCAGATAGAGGTTTCCATGTCCAAACTTGCAGAGTTCCGCCAACTTGAAAAACACCTCGCCGAGCAGCTCAAAGCGCTTGAAACCTTAAAAGGGGATGCAGGCCTCAAACAGGAAATTGAATTCGAAACCAAACTTCGCGCGTTGCTTGCCAAGTACGGCTACAGCCTGAAAGACATCGTCAACCTGCTCGATCCAAAAGCAGGTAGCCGCACGCCCGCAGCCCAGCCGAAGTCAGGCACTCGCAAAGCTCGCCAAGTGAAGGTTTATAAAAACCCGAAAACGGGCGAAGTCGTAGAAACCAAAGGCGGTAATCACAAAACGCTTAAAGAGTGGAAGGCTGAACATGGCTCCGACACCGTTGAATCGTGGCGCAGCGCGTAATAATTTCAATGCAGAAAAAGGCCCTTCAAGGGCCTTTTGTTTAAACGAACATCAATAACTGTAGCAGCTGGCGAACCTGTGGCGAGGGGATTCATCCCCGTCCGGCTGCGCAGCAGTCGTAAAGATTTTGGGGCCGCTGCGCAGCCCAACGGGGCGGTGCGACGTTTCGATAAATCCCCTCGCCACAGGTATAGCGTCGCGCTTAACGCAGGCTTCGCCAGCTGCTACAGAACATCGTGTTTGCCTGTGATTTCACTGGCGTTAGAAGTAATACCCGATATTGATATTCGTCCGGTAATACCACTCATTGCTCCCCGCCGACTGGGTATTGGTAAAGCCCGTTCCATTCTCCGCGCCGCCGTACGGGTTGGCGTTCCTTGCCCAGGTCAGGTCGAGCCACGCGATGATCGGCATGGCCAGGAATTGCGCGCCGACGGTATACATCTGGGAGTCGTCCCAACCGCTTTTGTCTTTCATCATGCGGCTGTAGTCGTTGTAGAGCTTGATCTTCTTCAGTTGCCCGAGTTTCGGCGTTGGAATGTCGTAACCGACGTTCAGTGAAACCAAAGTAGCTTTAGAGGCGATCAAGTAGGCGGGCGTGAGGCCGTTGCCACCCATCAGCACGGAATCGTCGCTGACGCCTGCCGGGTTTTTCGGGTCGTATTCATAGCGAATACCTTGGGTGGTAACGGTCCACGGGCCTTTGTTGATGATGGCGTGGATGCCACCGGCCCAATAGTCGCCGTCATCCTTGGTGGTGTCGTTGTACAGCTGGGCGGCGGCGACCGATGCGCCGATCTCGGTTTTCCAGCCATCGTTGGTAAAGGTCCGCGCGACGCGGGCGTTGATCTGGTTGTGTTTCTCGTTGTCCTGGCGTGACTGGGTGAACGGGATCGCATTGTCTTTAAGATCAGCGTAGCGCCCGACTTCCGGCGAGTAGCGAATGTCCGACGGCAACATGCGCGGGAAGAAGCCCAGTTGCACATCCCACTCCTTATCCTTGTAACTGTATTTCAAACCCGTGCCGGCGCTGACGCCATAACCCATGAAGAAGGGCAGGTGATAACTCCAGCCGAACTGCGGATACGGTTCGAGACCGAATGGCTTGAAGGGTGCGCCCAGTTGCAGGTTCGAATTGCTGTTCAAGCGATAACCGACAAAACCGCGATCAATGGAGCGCTTTCCGTCATCTTGAAACCAATAGCCAACATCGCTGTAGAGGTTCTTGTAAGTGGCCTGTACGTCGATGCGGAAAGTGTCGAAGAGAAACCGACCATTGTTTTCAGTGGTGTCCCAATGTTCGTCGCGGTAGTTGGTGCGCAACGCGCCACCGATGTCCAGGCTGCTGTCGCCATCGTCACTGCGCCAGGCGATATGCGGAAAAGGCTTTTTGCCGGTCGTTGATGCTTCGGGTGCAGCAGGGCCGGGCTCGCCCGCGAAACTGACGCAACTGCACAACATCAATCCCAGGCATAGAACGTTATTCTTCATGTTGACCTCCCCTGTAGTGTTAAGTGACTGGCAACACTTTTCCGCCGCCTTGAAAAAGGCAGGGATGAATAACCAGAAAGTGTTGCTCTTATCAGTTGCGTGTCGGTATTGACTGTTTCACAGGTAATACGGCGTCTGGCCTATGAACTTGATGTGAATAGAGCAGAAACTATGCCAACTCTACCGGGTTGTCTTTTGTTTAGTAAAAACAATGGTTTATATGGGAAACGCATTTTCTTGTGTTGCCCGTGAAACAGGGCGCTGGCGGGGTAACGAAATTGCACGTTATCTGTGCGTCTTTACTTCACGCGCATAAAAAAAGGCCGACAACACTGTCGGCCTGTTTAACGGGTGAACTAACTAACAGCGCTATAGATCGAGCACCAAACGACGACTCTTGCACCCTGACACACACACCATCATGGATTTATTGGCCGCACGTTCGGCTTTGGTCAGCACGCCGTCACGGTGGTCGATATCACCTTCCAGCACCCGGGTCTCGCAGGACCCGCACACCCCTTCGCGACAGCTGTAGTCGATGTCGCAACCCGCCTCCAGCAACACGTCGAGCAAACTCAAACCCGGCTCGATCGACAGGGTTTTGCCGGATTTCTTCAGTTCGACGCTGTAACTGCTCTGCGCATCTTCGGAGGGCGGCAGTTCAGCCGCGACGAAGCGCTCGATGTGCGCATGGGGATAGCCGAGGCCTTCGCAGGTGCTTTCGAAGGCATCGAGCATGGGCGTCGGGCCGCAGCAGTAGAAGTGCGTGTCGGCGGGTTGATTCGCCAGGTAAGCGCCCAGGTCCGGCGGCACGCCTTTTTCGTCGTTGAAGTGGTAGTGCACTTTCGCGCCCAGGCCGCTGAGCTCTTGCACCAGGGCCGCTTCCTGCCGGGAACGTGCGCAGTAGATCAGCTCGGCGGATTTTCCCAGCGCCAGCAGTTGGCGGAACATGCAGTAGATCGGTGTGATGCCGATACCGCCGGCCACCAGGACGCTGTGTCTGGCGCTGAGGTCGAGCTGGAAGTTATTGCGCGGCGACGAGATCGGCAGCTGCATGCCGACCCGCAGTTGTCCGTGCACATATTCCGAACCGCCACGGCTGTTGCGATCGCGCAGGATGCCGACCACATAGCGGCCTTGATCGCTCGGGGAGTTGAGCAGCGAGTAGCTGCGCACCAGCCCGTTGGGCAAGTGCAGGTCGATGTGCGACCCGGCTTCGAACGGGGCGAATACCGTGTCGCCATAGGGCCGCAACTCGACACTGATGATGCCGTCAGCTTCGTAGCGCAGGGTGTGCACGAGCGCGGTGAGGGGGGAGGAATGGGACATCGGTCACCTCTTTTCGACAGTTCGCAAATCGAGATCGAGACGCGCGCCGGCCTCGATCTCCACCCGCAGTTCGGGAAACACCAGCGCGCTCACTTCGACCAGCGTCGAGGTCGGGAACACCGCATGACCTGCAAAGAAATCACGCCGCGCGCGGCCCACGTCCTCTTTGTCGGCGATGTCGGTCACATACACCGTCAGCCGGTAGAGGTTGCCGACATGCCCGCCAGCCGCTTCAACCAGCGCGCGGATTTTGTTCAACACCACCAGCGTCTGTGCGTAGGCGTCCAGCGGCGCGCCAGCCTCGACGGCCTGGCGCGTGGCGGGATGCCCGGTCATGCCGGACATCACCACGTCGTTGCCGATCAGCAAGGCATTCGACCAGGTGCTGCCGGCCGGCTCGCTCAACGAGCCGGCTTGAACACGCTGCACGGCTGCACTCATGACAACTGCTTCGCGTCGATCAACTCCAGTTGAGCCTTGGCCGCGTTTTTCAGGTAACGACGCAGACGCACCACACCGAGGTCATGCTGGTAGAGGTTTTCCCGCTGGTTGGCGTCCGGCTCCATGAACTCGAGTAACACCCGGTCCTGTTCCAGCACCGCCCAGTGCCGCGCTTCCAGTCGGTTCTTGTAGAGGAAGCGCCAGGTGTCGCGCTGCCAGCCGGTGAGTGGACGGCAACGCCAGTGGAACACCGCCGACAGCGAGCGGCTGCTTGGGGTGTAGCTGCCGATGATGGTGAAGTTTCCGCCGGGGCCGCCGGTTTTCGGGTAGGGAATTTCCAGACGCAGCCAGTGACAGCTGTTGTCCATGAATTCGGTCCAGTCGAAGTTCACGCCACGCTGGCCTTCCTTCTCGAAGAAGAACCCGGTGTCGGTGTCACGGGTGACGAATTTGGCCGTGGCTTCGCCTTCGCTCATGGAGTGCGACATCTTGTGCAGGTAGGTGCCGTGCATCGGGTCCATGACGTTGTCGATGACGTAACGGTAATCGCCTTTCCACTCGGCGTAGCAGATGAAGCTGCTCCACTCCGGGGAGGTCAGTTGCTCGGGCAGGACCAGTTCGGGCGGGGTGTCCACGTGGGGCTCGGCAGCGTTGTAGAGAAAGATCGCGCCAGCGGCTTCACGGGTGTGGAACATCCGCGTCGGGCGGCTGCCTTCGAGTTTGCAACCGGGGCTGCCGGGCACCTTCGTGACCGTACCGTCGCAGCGCACTTCAACGCCGTGATACGGGCATTGCAGACGGTCGCCGAGAATCGGTCCCTGGGACAGCGGCGCACCGCGATGCGGGCAATGATCTTCGAGGGCGTGCACGTGGCCGTCATTGTCGCGCCACAAGGCGATCTTGTAGCCCAGTCGACGGATCGACACCGGTTTCTCGCCCAACTGGTCGGACGGCAAGACCGGGAACCAAAGGTTCTTCAGGCCGTTTGCCAGGTGGTTTTCTACAGGATCGACGGTTGTATTCATGTTCATTTCTTATTTACCTCCGGCGGGTCATTCGCCCAGCCGAGCCATCAGGGTTGTGTAGGCGTCCGGGGTCCACTCTCCGGTGGTGAGCGGGCAGGGCGGCCCGGCCCGGTTCAGGTGCGCGAGCAGGTCCGGCAGCTCGGTGACGCCATTGCCGAACGCGCGCTCGATGGAGTCGCCAAGCAACTCTTCGAACTGCGTGTTGGGCCGTTTGCGGGCCTGATGGGGCTCCAGGTAGGGTTCGGTATTGCTCATCTCATTGACCTCCATTGCGTACCCGTTCGCGGATCATTTCGCGCACGGGAATAAAGTCGTACGTCGGGAACACTTCAGTGCTGAACACCCCCCAGGCCGAGCGTTCGAGCTCGACGTTGAGGGTCGGCAGCAGGCTGGGTGGCAAGCGCAAGGTGACGATCTGGCCCAGGCCCATGGCCACGGTCCAGGACACCACCTCGACACCTTGCGGGGGAAACCGCTCCCACCAGTCCTGCTGCTTCATGTGCCGCTGAATGTCTTCCAGGTTCTTCGATTGGTCGTGCTTGAGCAGCACGGTCACCCGCAGCGATTCGCTCATGCTCAAGCCACGTTGGGCATGGGCACGGCCCAGGCGTCATAGCCATAGACCCAGTCGGCGTTCCCGCCATCCTTGAGCCATTGATTGCCGCGTGAACCGATCTGGATCTGACTGGTGCGCTGCAACCGCGACTGCTCATAAGCCTGCAGGGCATCGGCGATCCCGGCCGTGCCGGTCAGGTCTTGCAGATGACGGGCGAGCACCACCGCGTCTTCGATGGCCTGGCCAGCGCCCTGCGCCATGAACGGCATCATCGGGTGGCAGGCGTCGCCCAGCAGCGTCATCGCACCTTTGGACCAGAAAGGCAGCGGATCGCGTTCGTACAGCGCCGTCTTGAGCACCTCGCTGCAAGCATCAAGCAGTGCCCGGGCGTCTCCGTGGAAATCCTGATAGTGACTGCGCAATTCATCGGCATCGCCAGCGCTGGTCCAGGATTCTTCATGCCAGCTGTCCTGGGCGGTGGTGGCGAAGATGAAGATGTCCCGGCCCTGATTCAGCGGGAAAGTGACGATCTGGCTTTGCGGCGTCGGGCCCCACCATTTGGTGAATGCCTGGATGTTCGGTACGTGCGCCACGCGCTCGGTCGGCACCACCGCGCGGTAGGCGACCACGCCGGTAAAGCGCGGTTGCTCGTCGCCGAACAGCGCGTTGCGCACCACCGAGTGGATGCCGTCGGCGCCGATCAACAGATCGGTCACGTGGCGGCTGCCATCCTTGAAGCGCAGTTCGATACCGTCGGCGTTTTGCGTCACCTGTTCCGTGCGTTTACCAAACTGCACCTGGGTTTGCGGGAACACGTCCGCCAACGCTGCCAGCAGGTCGGCGCGGTGAATGGTCAGTTGCGGCGCGCCGTATTTTTGTTCGGCGGCATCGGACATTTCCAGGCGCGAAGTTTCCTCGCCGCTGTCCCACATCCGGCTGATGCGATGGGTCGGGCGAGCAGCGGGAATGCGCACCGCAGCACCCACACCCAAACCGTCCAGGGCACGCACGGCGTTCGGGGTCAGGTTGATGTCGGCACCAACCCGCAGGAAGGCTTTCGACTGTTCGAACACGGTGACGTGATGGCCGGCACGGTGCAGGGCAATGGCGGCGGTCAGGCCACCGATGCCGGCGCCGGCAATGGCGATATTCAACGAAGACATGGACGACTCCTGCTCAGGGTTTTGGCTTGTCGGTGAGGAATTTGCCTTGGGGCGCTTCCACGTTGTGCTGGCGTCGCGTGTTGCCATCGATGCCGCCGGCAATCGCCCATTCGGCGAAGACCGTGGGGCCCGGTTCGAAGGTGCGAGGCTCCCATTCGCCGGTCAGTTGATCCTCATCGGCGTAGTACTCGACCAGTGCGCCGGCCGGGTTCTTGAAGTACCAGAAGAACGCCGACGACACCGGGTGGCGTCCCGGGCCGATTTCCGTGGCCCAGCCGCTGCGCGAGATGTGCATGCCGCCACCGAACACTTCGTGCACATCGCGCACGGTGAACGCGACGTGGTTGAGGCCGGCGCGAGGGGCGGGTAGTTGCAGCATGAACAGGTCGTGGTGACCGCCTTCTTCGGCAGTGCGCAAGAACGCGCCGCGGTCCGGTTAACGGTCCGAGGCCTGGAAGCCGAATCGCTCGTGATAGAAGGCTTCGCACGCGTTGACGTCCTTGACGAAAAACACCACGTGGCCGACTTCGATCGGCGTCGCTCGGTCATAGATCGGTGCCGCTTTGTTGATCCGGCCTTTGGTCTGCCAGGTGTTGTGGCCGCTGCACTCGATGTTCAGCTCACGCTTGCGGGTGACTTGCAGGCGGATTGCCAGGCCATTGGGGTCGGTGCAACCGATGCGCCCGTTGGCTTCGATAAACCCCGGATCGTTGGCGATGCGCTCGCTGTACAGCTTCAGGTCAGCCTCGCTGGCCACGCCCCAGACCACTTCGCGCACGGTCGAACCGGCTTCGATGGCGGGCGGCAAGCCGGCCTTGTTGATGTCCGCAAGCACCACGCGGCAGCCATTGAGGGTTTCGAAGATCACCTCGTCAGGTTGCTCTCTGACTTTGCTCAGGCCCCAGTCGCTGAAAAATCGTGCGCTGGTGTCGAGGTCTTCGACGCCGTAGGTGACTTCATCAATGCCTAAAACGCTCATAACCCTACCTCGCGTTGCACACCGGCCCAGGCCAGTGGCTGTTCATTCATGCCCCAATAAAGGCTCTTCTGTTCCATGTACTGCAGGATGCCGAGGCGACCTTTTTCCCGGCCCAGACCGCTGTCGCGCCAGCCACCGAACGGGGTGGAGATCGAGAACTGCTTGTAGGTGTTGATCCACACCGTACCGGCCTGGATTTTTCGTCCCAGCGTCCAGGCACGCTTGTAATCGCGGGTCCAGATGCCGGCGGCGAGGGCGTACAGGCTGTCGTTGGCCTGCTCAAGCAATTGCGCCTCGTCATCGAACGGCATGGCCACCAGCACCGGACCAAAGATTTCCTCCTGGCAGACTTGCTGGGTGTTGTTCAAGCCTTCGAGGATGGTCGGCGGGTAGTAGTAACCCTGGTCGTAGATTCCGCCTTTCGGACGCTGGCCGCCGAGCAGCAACCGACCGCCTTCGGCCAGTCCCAGCGCGACATAACGCTCGACCGATTCACGGTGACTGGCGCTGATCAGCGGCCCCATTTGCGTGCGCTCATCCGCCGGATCACCGACGCGCAGTTCAGCCGCCGCCGCCACCAGTCGCGCCATGAACGGCGCGTACAGTGCTCGTGCGATGAACAACCGCGAACCGGCGATACAGGCTTCGCCCGACGAGCTGAAAATGCCATACAACACCCCGGCCACCGCATGATCAAGGTCGGCGTCCTCGAGCACGATGGTCGGTGATTTGCCGCCCAGTTCCAGGGATACCGGCATCATCTTGTCAGCGGCGATGTGGGCAATGTGCTTGCCGGTTCTGGTGCCGCCGGTGAACGACACACGCTTGATCAGCGGGTGACGCGTCAGAGCATCGCCGAGCAGCGAACCTTTGCCCGGCAGTACGCTGAGCAGGCCTCTGGGCAACCCGGCGTCTTCGCAGATGCGCGCCAGTTGCAAGGCCATCAGCGGCGTGATTTCCGCCGGTTTGATCACCACGGCGTTGCCCGCTGCGAGTGCCGGCGCCACCTTCTGCGCTTCGCTGGCAATCGGTGAGTTCCACGGGGTGATCGCGGCGATCACGCCCATCGGCTCGTACACGCTCATGGTGACGAAATCACCACGGGACGGCGTGATGGTTTCTTCGAGGGTTTCGCACGCCGAGGCGAAGAACTGGAACGTGCCGGCAGCGCTGGCCACCAACGCCCGGGTTTCGTTGATCGGTTTGCCATTGTCCTGACGCTGCAGTTGCGCCAGTTCTTCGCTGCGCTCACGGATCAGCTCGGCAATGCGGTACAGCACGCTGGCCCGCTCATGGGGTTTGCGCTGCGCCCAGCCGCTGTGCAAAAACGCCAGATGGGCGCCTTGAACGGCGTCTTCCACGTCTTCGACACTGGCGGCGTTCAGCCAGGCAACGGCCTCGCCGGTCGCCGGGTAGCACGTGGCGTAGCGTTCGCCGCGCCCCAGTCGCCATTCGCCGGCGATGCAGATGGGTAACGTCTGTTCAAAAGTCATCGCTGTCCCCTAAATCGAAATCGCGTGAGCGTGGTTGCCCAAGGCGCGGACGACGCTGTAAACGGTCAAGGCCGAAGTCTTCGGATTGGCCAGCAGCGGCTTGCCACGCAGGCTCAATTCAAAACCGCCAAAGGCACCGCGGGCTTCGAAGTGATGCACGTTTTCCTCGCTCTGCGGGTCGGCGATCAGCGTCACGTGGGTGCGGTCCAGGCCAAGCCCGGCGAGCGACAGGGTCGCGGCCACGTTGGCGTTCTTCGGGTAAAGGTGCGCCGCTTCCCGGGCGCTGCCCTGAAAAATCACCGTGGCTTCGGTGATGCTGTCCAGGTCGCACACTGTTTCCGCAGGTGTGTTTTTCCAGGCCCGGGCCGGTTTGCGGCCGGTGTAGTTGACCGCGTCCAGGCCGCCGACCTTGGCCGCCGACAGCGCGTCGATGCCGCCGATGGCACCGGGCAGCAATTCGATGCGGGTCTGCCCCCGTTCGGCGGCGGCTTCCAGGCGCTCGACCAGGCCGACTTCGGACAGCGCGCCGACCGAGACGATCAGGCAGGCGATGCCACGTTCCAGCGCCGGCAGCACATGTTCTTCGATGGCGCGGTGGCCGGCGCACTCGACCAGCAGGTCAGGGCGGGCGTCAGCCGGCAATGCCGTCAGCACCTGCGGCGGTTGTTTGAAGCAGGCCAGGCGCTGGCGTACCAACGCTTCGGAACCGGCGGAGGCGATCACGTAGTCGACGCACAGCTGCGGGTCTTTCTCCAGCAGTTCGAGCACGCCGACGCCAATGGCGCCGCAGCCGATCATGGTGATGTGCAACATGACGAAGTCCTCAGGCCGTGGCTTTTTGCGCTTTGGTTTCGCTGTTGGGCGGACCGGCGAACTGGGTGGCGAAGCTGCCGACGGCGAGCATGTCGACTTCCAGCAGGAACGGCCCCGGTTGTGCCAGCGCACCGTCGACGACGCGACCGAAATCCTTCAGGTCGGTGACCAGGCCGTGGCGCAGGTTCAGCGATTCGGCCAGCTTGGAATAGTCCGGCGTGTGCAAGTCGACGTAGCAGTGACGGCTGCCGTAGACCGCGTCCTGAATATTGCGGATCACGCCGTAGCGCTGGTCGTTCATCAGCAGGATCACCACGTTGGCGTTCTCTTGCACCAGGGTCGCCAGCTCACCGAGGTTCAGAATGAAACCGCCGTCACCGGCCAGCGCGAAGACCTTGCGTTCAGGCGCCGTTTCCGCCGCCGCAACCGCCGCGCCGATGCCCATCGACAGGCCCTGACCAATGCCGCCACCCAGCGCATGCACGCCGGCACGCGGGTGGTACAGCGTCAGCAGGCGATTACCCCAAATGCTGTTGGACAGCGTGACGTCGCGCACCCAGGAGAAATTGCGCCCGGTGATGGCTTGCAGCTGTTCGACCATGGCCGAGTACGGGCCCAGGTCGGCGATCAATTGTGTGCGGGATTTTTCGCGAACGTCCTTGAGCTCCGCGAGGAACGTCGGGTCGATCTGCAGACGACCTTCCAGACGATCAGCCAGGCCTTCGAGGGCCAGTGCCGCGTCACCGCAGATGAACAATTCGCTGTTGTAACTGCGACCTTCGATGGCCGGGTTGGCGTCGATGCGCAGGGTGTTGCGCGGCAATTTCAACGCGTACTTGAAGGTCTCGTTGCTGCGCAGGCGTGAGCCGGCGATCAGCAGGGCGTCGCAGCTTTGCAGGAATTGCTCGACCCGCTTGTTTTGCGAGAACGCGCCCAGGCAGCGCTCATCGTCTTCATTGACCACGCCGCGACCCTGGGTCGAGGTGATCACGCCGACGCCCATGTCCAGCAGGCGTTTGACCTGCGGGCCGGCATGCCGCGCGCCGCCGCCGAGCCACAACAGCGGTCGGGTGGCACTGGCCAGACGCTCGGCTACCAGATCCAGCGCTTCGGGCGACGGCACGGCCACCGGGACCGGCAGCGGGGACAGGTCGGTCGGCATCGTGATGAAGGTGGACTGGATGTCGATCGGGATTTCGACGCTGACCGGACCGGTCGGCGCGGTCAGGGCGGTCTGCACCGCAAGCTTCATGGTGCTCAACGCCGTTTCGACGCTGCGCACACGGAACGCGGCTTTCGACACGGCCTTGAGCATGGTCAGTTGATCGCGGGCTTCGTGGATGTAGGCGAATTCCTGGTCCAGGTACGGCGTTTCGATCTGCCCGGTGATGTGCAGCAGCGGCGTGCCAGCGGTCAGCGCTTCGACCATCGCCCCGGCCGCGTTGCCGGCGGCGGTGCCGGTGGACGTCAGGCACACGCCCAGACCCCCGGTGGTGCGGGCATAGGCATCGGCCATGTTGGTGGCGCCGGCTTCGCCCCGGGCCATGACAAAGCGGATGTTGCCGCGTACAGCGAAGGCGTCGAGGATCGGCATGTTGTGGATCGAGATCACGCCGAACGCGGCCTTGACGTCGCACTGTTCGAGGAACGCGGTGATGGCAGCGCCAACGGTGACAGTATTTTCATTACGCATGGCGGGACAGGCCTCCAGAAACATCGATATGGCTGCCTGTGGTGTAAGCCGACAGGGGCGAAGCCAGAAACAGGATCGCGCGGGCCGCTTCAATCGGCAGGCCCAGGCGCCCCAAGGGAATGTGTTTGCGTTGTGCGAGTTGGGCGGTCCATTGGGTCCAGTCCAGATCCCGCTCTTCGCGGGCTTCGAAACGTCGGCGCCATTGCCCGGATTCCACAAGGCCAATCAGGATGCCGTTGACCCGAATGCCGTCCGGGGCAAATTCGGTGGCCATCGAACGCACCAGGTTCATTACGCCGGCACGGGCGGCGGAGGTGGCGACCATGTGCGGTTCGGGCTGGCTGGCCAGCAGCGAATTGACGCAGACGATGGCGGCGTCCGCTTGACCTTGAAGCTGTGTCTTGAACGAACGTACCGGGTTGATCACCGAGAAGAACTTCAGGTTCAGCTCTTCGGTCCAGGCGCTGTCGGTGGTGTCGGCGAAGGTCGACACGCGGCCTTGCCCGGCGTTGTTGACCAGCACGCTGGCCGGTCCCAATGCGGCCAGGCTGGCGGCGGCGAAGGCGTTGACCGAATCGGCGTCGAGCACGTTGCAGACCCGGGCCAGCAACCGTGCCTCAGGAAAGCGTTGGCGCAAGGCGGTTTCGGCGTTGCGCAGGCGATCTTCGTCGCGACCGCAGAAGGCCACGGCCGCGCCAGCTTCGAGCAGCAACTCGACGCACGCCAGGCCAATGCCCGAAGAGCCTCCGGTGACGATTGCCGTGTGGCCTTGCAGTTGATAAAGGCTCATCTCAATCCCTCA
The DNA here is from genome assembly GCF_015351605.1 of Pseudomonas sp. p50(2008). NCBI lineage: Bacteria > Pseudomonadati > Pseudomonadota > Gammaproteobacteria > Pseudomonadales > Pseudomonadaceae > Pseudomonas > Pseudomonas sp. p50(2008). The sequence goes on along the minus strand of NZ_JACMYF010000012.1, from coordinate 26,231 downwards.
TCAAGGCCGTCACGCGGTTCTGACCGTCGTGGCCGGCGCCGCTGTTGTAATCGAGCAGACGCGACAACTCGTCGGCGCTGCGCCGCACTTGCAGGAGCAATTCGTTGAAGTTGACGTGGGCAATTTGCGTGGTCGGAATCGTCACGCCCAACGCCGCGACAATCTGCCCGGACTGATCGCGCACCGGTGCGGCAACGGTTGAAATGGCCGACTCGAAGAAACCTTCACCGCTGACAAACCCGCGCTGACGGTCGGCCTGAACCATGTCGAACAGCTCCATCACGGTTTTCGGCGTGCAGGGCGAGAACTGTTCCAGATGATCTTCCGGGTACAGCTCACGCAACTCGGCGAGCGACAGGTCTTCGAGCAAAATGCGCCCCAGCACGGTGGCGTGGGCGGGCAGGCGAGTGCCGACGTTGACCGCGCTCGAGAACACCGACGGCGGCGAGACCTTGGCCACGTAGACGATCGAGCGACCGTCGCGCACCACCAGGTTGCTCGGGTAGTTGAGGCGGTCGCACAACCGCGCCAGCAACGGTTGGCCGAGTTCGGTGAGTTCCAGGGAGGCGAGGTATTCGAAGCCCAGGCGCAGCACCGACATGCCGAGGCGGTATTCGTTGCCGCTGCGGGTGACGAAGCCCATGGTTTCCAGCGTCGTCAGCAGGCGAAAGATCGTCGAGCGCGGCAAGGCCAGACGGCGGGCGAGTTCCGGCGCGGTCAGCGTGCGATTGCGCCGGCTGAACTCGCAGAGCAGCAGCAGGCCGCGCTCCAGTCCCGGCACGATGTATTTGTCCTGAGCGTCCTTCAGCAGATCTGAATCGTTCATAGCGATGCACCTGTCAGGGATTCTTTGAGGGCGCAGGCCAGACGGCCCGCGACGACACACGGTTGTTCGATGGGGCTGGCGTGCCCGGCATCGGCAATCAGGTTGAACGTGCCACCCAACGCCTTGGCGAGGGGCAGGCAGCTTTCGGGCGGGGTGATGCCGTCGGCTTCTCCGCAATGCACTTCGCACGGCATCGACAATGGTGCATGCCGCAGCAGGTCTTCACCGCACAGCAGTTCAATGGCCTGGCGATACCCGTCGGGCTTGAGCCGCGCCATGTTCCATTGCACCCAAGCTTTCGCCTTCGGGCTGGCGTTGGGCGACAGCATGTGTGCACTGCGTTGTTCGGCCATGCCTTGAATGCCCAGTTGCTCCAGCGTGCGCAGGCGTTTGCTGCGCACTTCCTGGCGCTGCAAGGCACGGGATGGATGGCCGTAACCCTGCGCCGGGCTGATCAACACCAGCCGGCTGATACGCTGTTGCTGCACACCGCTGGAAAACGCGGTGGCGGTGATCGCGCCGAGGGAATGCCCCACCAGCACGCAGCGCTGGATACCCAGTGCGTCGAGCATCTGCAGCAGTCGCTCGGCATAGTCCGACGCATCGGGCGCCAGTGCCCGCAGCGGTGTGGATTCACCGTAGCCGGGCGCGTCCCAGGCAATCACCCGGGCGCTCTGGCCGAGTACGCGGGCCACCTGCAACCACGACGCCGAGCCCGAACCGATCCCGTGCAGCAACGCAATCGCCGGCCCGGCCCCGCATTCGCGGATGCCCTGGCGTCCACCGGCAATCTCCAGCAGGCGCAGGGGAAAGTGCAGGGCCAGTTGGGCCTGGAGATCGTCGGTCAGCGACGAGGCGTGATTGTCGATGGCGTGCAACATGGGCTTATCCGCGCTTGATCGAGGCCAGAGGGTGTTCTGGCGGGTAGGTCGGGGTGACGGGTTTTTTCGCGCCGAGCATCACGCACATCAACGCGTCTTCATCGCCGATGTTGATCTCTTCGCGGTACACACCCGGCGGCACGGAAATCACGTCGCGGTCAGTGAGGATGGTTTCGAAACGCTCACCGTCCTTTTCGATCACCACCTTGAGCTTGCCGCGCAGCACGAAGAACACTTCTTCAACGTCGGTGTGCAGGTGCGGCGGGCCTTCGTGACCGGCGGGAATCACCATGGTGGAAAACGTGAAGTTCTCCGATGGAATGGTGTTCATGTCGGTGCTGACGCCCGTGCCGCCGGTGCCGATGTAGCGCATTTGCGCACGACGGAATTTCGGGTCGTAGTCGGCCTGGAATTTCAGCGCGTTCCAGTCGTACTTGCGGGTTTCGTAGCGGGCGATGCGGGTGTTCATCCAGCTTTCAAGGTCGCTGCCGGCCGGTTGTTCCCAGCTTTTTGGAGTGTCTTGTACGTGTGCGGATAAATCGGTCATGGCTGTCTCCAGATCAAGTCAAGGCATGACGAACCCGCCGTTGACCGGCAAGGTTTGTCCTGTGATGAAACGGGCGAGGTCGGACAGCGCGAACAGCACGGCGCCGCTGACGTCTTCGGGAAGTTGTGGGCGCTGGATGGCCCGTTGATCTTTGTACAAACGGTGACGGGCTTCGGGCACGTAGGCGGTGGCTTCGACCAGCACCAGGCCCGGCGCGATAGCGTTGACCGTGATGTTGTCAGCGCCCAGTTCGCGGGCCAGGCTGCGGGTCATGGCGATGATTGCGCCTTTGCTCGCGACATACGCCAACAGGTTCGGCGCGCCCCACAACGGTGTGTCGGACGCCAGGTTGACGATGGCGCCATGACCGCTGGCGCGCAGGGCTGGCAGGCTTGCCTTGGTCATCAGCCAGGTGCCGCGCACGTTGACTTGCATGACCTGATCCCAGGTGTCGAGGGTCAGCTCTACGCAGGTCTTGCCGCCGGAATTGGTGATCGATGCGTTGTTCACCAGGCCGTCGAGCCCACCGAGCAAACGAACGGTTTCAGCGATGCAGGCATCGATCGAATCCGGTTGTGCAAGATCGACCGTCACGCCATGCACGACCAGGCCTTCGGCAACCAGTTCGGCGGCGGATTGCTGCACCCGTTCAGCGAGAATATCGGCGATCACCACATGGGCACCGGCCCGGCCAATGGCCTGGGCAAAGGCGTAGCCCAAGCCACGGGCGCCACCGGTGACCAGCACGCGGCGGCCTTCGAGCAAGCGATTGAGGGTCGTCATCATTGGGTGCTCAACATGGCTTTGGGCATGTAGTGCAGGACGCGTTTTTCGCTCCAGACCACGGCGCCGTAGGCGAGAACACCGATGACCGTGAGCATCACGATGGCGACGAACACGCCAGCGGTATTGCCCTGGCCTTCGGCATCGACCAGCAGGAAGCCCAGGCCCTGATTACCGCCGACCAGTTCACCGACGGTGACGCCGATCACGGCCAGGGTCGAGGCAATGCGCAGGCCGGAGAACAGCGCGGCCATGGCCGACGGGAACTCCACCAGGCGGAAGATCTGCCAGCGGCTGGCGTTCATGGTCCGCACGAGGTTGATCATGTCCGGGTCGACGGTGCGAATCGCCGACAGCACGTTGATCATCACCGGGAAGAACACGATCAGGATGGCGATCAGAATCTTCGGGTAAATGGTGTAGCCCAGCCACATCACAAAAAGCGGTGCGAAGGCGACTTTCGGGGCAATCTGCAGCGCCAGGATGTACGGCGACAACATGGCTTCCGCGGCCGGCGAGAGGCCCAGCGAAACGCCGATGGCCACACCGAGCAGGGCACCCAGGCCGAAGCCGACAATGATCTCGAACGCGGTGATCAGGGTGTGTTGCAATAGCCCGCCGGTCTGCCACATCACCACGCTTTCCTGAGCCACGCGACTCAGTTGCGGCATGACGAATTCGGGCATGCCGAGCAGTCCCGGTCCCCACTGCCAAAGCACCAGGAACAGGATCAGCAGGGCAACGCTGCCGAGCATGGAGTTATTGAGGTTTTTCATCGTGTCTTTACCTTGTCGTCACTCGCCGTTATTGCGCGGCTGTTTGGGTGTCGATGAACTGGTTGGTATAGAGGTCGTCGAGCTTGGGCTCCTGGGTGACGATGCCTTCGCTGACATAGAACTGGCGGACCGCTTCAAGCCGCGCCGGATCGATGCGTCCCGGCACTGTCTGGTTGGCGTAGACGTGTTCGACGTAGAGCTTGAAGACCTTCTCCAGCGAGGCTTCCTTGCCGGCGTAGGCGGGGACGGCCTGGGCGAACGTGGCGGCGGCGGCCTTGGGGTCCTGAATGATGTCGCGCATGCCTTGCAGGGTGGCCTGGACCACGCCGCGGACAATCTGCGGATGGTTCTTGATGGCGTCATCGGAGGCGAGAATGGCTTGGGCCATGCTCTCGAAAATCTGATCCTGCGGAATCAGCTTGATCTTGACTCCCGCGTCTTCGGCATTCACCACCCAGTCCGGCACGCCCGCCATCGCCTGGGCCTTGTCCGCCGAGAACAACTGCCAGACGCCCGACGGACCGGCGGCCTGAATGTTCACGTCGTTTTTACCCAGGCCGGCTTTGCGCAACGAAGCGAGCAGGGCGTAGTAGGTGGTGTCCGAGTAGGACATCACCGTCGTGGTCTTGCCCTTGAGGTCGGTGATCGAGTTGATGTTTTCGGCGGCATTGGTGGCGATCATGGTGACCCCGCCTGCACCCAGCACCGCTACGGCGCGCACCGGAATACCGTTGGCGCGCACCACGATAGGGGTGTCGCCGATGGCGCCGCCGAGCATCGCGTTACCGGCACCGATCTGCTTCGCCACGTCCACGCCACCCTTGGCTGCAATGAACGTCATGTTCAGGTTCTGGGCGGCGTAGTAGCCCTTCTGCTGGGCGATGATCCACGGCGCGAAGGCCGGCGAGTTCGGCGGTGCCGGCAACAGGTAAGTCACATCGGTGGACTGTGCCTGGGCAGCAAACGTCAGGCCCAGGCCGAGGGCGAGGCCGGAGAGCTGGCTGAAGCGTTGAAACAGAGACTTGAACATGCGTACTCCTGAATCAGGTGATGGCCACACGGGCGTTGATCAATGCAGTTCGGTGTCTTCACCGACCTGCAGCAACTCCATCAGGCGACCGACCAGCGGACCGATTTCCGGCAGCTTGCGGCGCTCCAGCGGGTTGTCGCGAAAGGGCAGGTCAATGCTGATTTCTTCGATGATGGTGCCGGGGCGGGCGCTCATGACCAGCAGCCGGTCGGACATGGCGATGGCTTCAATCAGGTCATGGGTGATGAACAGCGCGGTTTTCTTTTCATCGAACAGCATCCGCGCCATGTCCTGTTGCAGGATCATCTTGGTTTGCGCATCCAGTGCCGAGAACGGCTCGTCGAGGAACAGCACTTGCGGGTCAATGGCCAGGGTGCGAGCCAGTGCCGCACGCTGACGCATGCCGCCCGACAGCTGGAAGGGGTAGTGGTCGGCAAAGCCTTGCAGGTGGCAACGATCGAGCAGATCTTTGGCCACGGCCTGACGCTTGGCGGCTGCGACACCTTGAATCTCCAGGCCCAGTTCGACGTTGCGACGAATGCTGCGCCACGGCATCAACAGGTCTTTTTGCAGCATGAACGCGACCTGGCGAACCGGTCCGGTCACGGCTTCACCGCCGACGAACACCTCGCCTTCGGAAGGTCGATAAAGGCCTGAGCCCATGTTCAGGATGGTGCTTTTGCCGCAACCGGAAGGGCCGATGATCGACACCACTTCACCGCGACGAATCTTGAAGTTGACTTCGCGAATGGCGAACGGCGCTTCGGATTTACCTTTGGCCGGGAAACATTTACCGACGTTGCGGAATTCGATTTCGGTGGGCTCCTGGTCTTCCTTGGGAGCGGGCTTAATCCATTGCGGGGCGACGGCGTACATCTCGTTCACAGCCATTGGGAAGGGTCTCTGGTCTGTTTTATAGGTGATACGGTGTTTAGTGCATGAACAATGCCAGAGCGTTGCCAAGTCGCTTTTTTGTTTAAAAGTCGTTTATAAATAAACAGTTAGGCGTTTTTTATAAATATTGGTGTGTTTCATATACGAAACGAGGTTTCTTATATGGCACGAAATTGCACATTGCTTGTGCGAAGTTCAGGGCAGTGCGAGAGGACGGTGCTTTTTTAGGTAACGCCAAGAGAGTCGTTTGTTTTACATGTGAAACAAGGCAGGGGATTTGGGCGGGGAAGTAACGGCAGGCACTGCGCCTAATTCGTCAGAGATATCACAGTGTCGATAACGATAACCGGCACATACATCAACGTCAGTATTGAATACGCTTTGCGGGATTTGGCCACGAATGTGCACAGTGGCAGCAGGATCATGATGACGTCCAAGACGCCCCACAGCGCTAGCGGGGAAGCCTGGAAAAAGAACACGTTCACGATGAGGCCTAGAACCAGATACGTGGACAGGAATAGCAGTGCGTAACGACCATCTTGTTCAAAGTAGAGGCGAAGTCCGTTTTGCTCGTCCTCACTACGACTGGGTAGCAACAGGGCGGCAGATACGAATAGCGATAACGCCAATAGCACGAGCAGTAAAAATTCCGGAAATGAGTACACCACCTTCACCGCAGGCAGTGAATTGACCGCCCACCAGAATTGCAGCTGTGTCGTAAAAAGCGTAACGGCCCAGACAAGAGCGACCCAGTCGGGCGCAACCGATCTTCGAATGCGGAACACCGTCAACGCACCGAGAAGTAGGCGGGTGACGGAAAGCCCCAATATTATTGAAAGGACCGTGGCAACGATAGGGAAGTTAGTCAGAAACGCCTCCTGCACATCGGCTGCTTTACGAGCGCTTAATTGCTGACAAGCGCGTCAACGACAAAAAATCAATCCACTTCGACCGATTGTAGCCTGCCTTGAAAGGCTGCTATCGATCCTCAATGAACAGCGCAAAGCGGTGCAGTTGAACTAAAAACTGACTGTCCAGTCAGGATAATCAGTTGCACTACTTCCATGACGAGGATCCTTCCATGCACAACTACACCGTGAGTTACCTGTTCAACGGCGAGTCCCGCACCCATGTGTTCGAACTCAAGCATTCAGAACTGCAGGCCCATGAAGCGGCGATGCACCTGCTTCAACTGCACTTTGGGGATGGCGAAAACAGCCTGATCATGCCCACGGCGGATGCGACGCCGGAGGAGATTCTGAAGCAGGCTGGGTTGGTTGGGCTGACGCAGATAAAGGTTGGTGGTCGGGCGGGTTGATACCGGCAGTACTGGCCACTAATCGATACACATAAAGGCGTGGCAAAGGGATTCTGTGGTGAGGGGATTGCTGTAGTGAGGGGATTCCCGTGGCGAGGGGATTTATCCCCGTTGGGCTGCGAAGCAGCCCCAGATGCTACAACCGAGGCGAATCAGGCAAATCGCGTTCTCTGGTTTTACGACTGCTGCGCAGCCGAACGGGGATAAATCCCCTCGCCACGGTTTTTTTGCTCGTCCGTTGGGCGCCTGCACAGGAGCCGGCAATCTGGCTTGTCTACGCTTTGATTTACCGGAAATTTGTCCGGCAACTACAAGGAAGGTGCGACATGACTTTCTCCAAATGGCGCCCAACCCGCCCGAGAAGGAAAGCTGGACCCTGAAAAGAGGGCGTTGTTTGCTTCATCCTGAAGGGCTATCCAACGAAGTGCAGCCAGGTGAAAGTGGCTAACAATGAGTTCTGGCTGGTTGACCCTAAAAGCGCAAGAGTCAACGCGCATTTGAAGCTCAAGCCGTGATTTGAAGCGGGTATCGGGGCAGCTGCTAACTGCCCATCCCTTGTGAGCCTTCGCTTGATGCGACTGATGCCGGAAAGCGGCAGATCCCGCCGCGGGCATCATGGGAACGATGCTCAACGAAACATCAGCGATTGATGGGCCGCGCCGCCCGTGCGTGCGCCGTCGCCCACTGCAATGGCCACATTGCCAGCGGCTACTGCCGCATCCCCGCAAGCGAATACGCCAGATACATTGGTTTCCCGCATCGAATCGACCTTGATGAACTCACCCGTTGGACCGGCTTCGAATTCGCAACCCAATTGCGCTGCCAACGGGCTGCCCATGCGCGTGCGTGGCTGAGTGAACAGTCCTGCAAGTGTGATCACGCGGCCGCTGGCGAGCCTCACATCGGCGTGCTCCCCGCTGATCGACAGGACGGGCTCGTGCTCCACTACCACTGCACGCCTGGTCAGCATGGCCAACTGGTCGACATCAGGCTCAAGTAACTGGTTGAGGAAGAGGGTTGTAGGTCCCCAGTCGGGCAGCATTGACGCCTGGTGGATGGCCATCGGCGATGCCGCCAATACGCCAATCGGCCCGCCGTCGAGTTCATATCCGTGACAATACGGGCAATGAAAAACGCGCTGCCCCCAGCGTTCTGACAGTCCGGGAACATCAGGCAACTCATCCACCACCCCTGTGGCCAGGATCAAGCGCCGCGCCGTGAAGTGTTCCCCGTTCGCAGTGGATATGACAAATCCATCATTGTCCGTCGTGGCCTGGATGGCGGATTGCGACAGCCATTCCACGGTTGGGTAACACAGCAACTGAGCGCGTGCCTCGCTGGCAATCTTGCCGGGATCGCGACCGTCCTGTCCTAAAAAGCCATGTGAGCTTTGAGCAAACCGATTTCGGCGCTGGCCTGCGTCGATCACCAACACCTTTCGGCGTGCTCGTGCCAATTGCAAACCTGCGGAAATGCCTGAATAGCTGCCGCCAACGATGATCACGTCATAAATCATGGTCAAGTCTCCCCGGATCTCCGACCTGCTCGAAGAACTCTAGAAACAACGTAAGTTACATGATGTCGGAGTGTCAATGGTCTCGTAACTTTTGCTGTATCGAGGGATACTCACGCCACGCCCTTCAGGAAGCCGCCTACCGTGAGAAACGACACTCGCCTGTCCCGCATGCTGCACGTACTGATCCACATGGCTCGTCACGAACAACCCGCCACGTCCGATACCATCGCGCAGATGCTCGGAACCAATCCGGTAGTGGTCCGACGGACCATGGCATTGCTCAAGGAGCAGGGATACGTGCGTTCAGAAAAGGGCCACCGCGGCGGGTGGACGCTGGCGAAACCGCTTGCGGAAATGACGTTGCTGGACATCCATCAGGCCTTGGGCTCGTCCTCGCTCTTTGCCATCGGCTTGTCGACTGATCACCCGGAATGCCTGGTTGAACAGGCTGTGAATGCTGCGCTGACCGAGGCATTTGATGCGGCGCAGGCGTTGCTGATCGATCGCTTGGGGAGCGTGACCCTTGAACAGCTCGCCAGTGATTTCGAGCGCCGGTATCGGAGTTTGTGAGTGAGGAGGACACCATACGACCCGACAATGTGCTTCAGCAAATCAGGTTACCTCGCGCAATGGCGCTGTATGTGGGCTGTCCCCTGTGGACAGCCTCTAATTGAATAGCTCAAGAGCCGGTTTTCTTGGGTTGATCGGGGAGGGCTGGGTTCTCCAGGAGGATGGACTGCAGTCGAAGAGTCGGCTGAACCAACGGGAGAAGGCGCTCAGTTCGGAAAAACCTAGAACACCGGCAATTTCGCTCAAAGGATGGTGGGGGTTTGCCAGGTAACGTGATGCGAGCTCCCTGCGAACTTGATCCAGCAACGAAGAAAACGTCTCACCCTCGCGCGCCAGGTGCCGGTGCAGTGTCCGTCTGTCGCGGCCAAGGTGGGCTGCCACCTGTTCTACCGAGCAACGCCCGGTAGGCAGCAGCGTCCAGATCATCTGGTGCACCTGCTCGAGCAGGGCTGTCCTGGAATCTTCGTGAATACTTTTCAGATACTGATGAACGTAGCGGGCCATTTCCGGATCGGCACTGGGAAGGGTCTGGTCGAGATCGCTGGTGCGACAGACAATGCCGTCCAGCAAACAATTGAACTGTACCGCCGTGCCGAACACACGCTGATGCCGGCTATCGTCTCGGGGGGCGCAGTGGCGCAAACACACCGCAGAAGGATGCCATTGGTTGCCGAGCAGAGTCTTTAACATTCGGTGAGTCACCGCTACCGCCAACTCCACGGACTGTCGCACAAACAAGTGGCTGACCGTCACCAGCTCAAGACGTAACACCGCCACGCCGCCACTTTCTTCGATATCCAGAACCAACCCCTGATTGTGCAGATAAAGAAACTCCTGGAGCGCCTTCAATGCTGAGCGCAGGGTTGGCTCACGCCACAGCAATGCCAGCGGTCCAAGATTGGAGACTTTGCGACTTTCTGCCAACCGCAGGCCGAAATCTTCCACGCCGGCTTCCCACGCAGAACTGTCCAGCAATCGCGCCACGGCCTCGATGGAGATTTTCAGGTCCGGCTGCAGCAAGCAGCGTAGATCAAGGCCGACAAGACGCAACTGTTGCATCGGGTCGACGTTCAACGAGCGTGCAATTTCCGCGTAGTTGGTGAGGCTGGCACTTCGAACAAGACCTTTCATTGAGTGATTACCCATACGTGCGCGTGTCCCGAGATGTCACGCCTGTGCCCCCTGGAGTCAATACAGAGGGCACCGGCATGCTTAGAGTTGAAAGCAACCACTCAACCTTGAGGAATTGCAATGAATGAAAACCAGACCAAACCGGACACCCCTACCTGCGACGCCATGCGTGAGGCGGGTAGCTGGAATACTGCCTGGGACTCGCTGGCCGAGCTGGATGCCGACTGGACGGAGAAGTTTCTCGGCATGGCCACACACCCCCTGCGCAAGGGGATTCTGGAACCCAAGACCTTCGAACTGATCGCCATCGCCGTCGACGTTTCCTGCACTCATTTGTATGCGCCCGGTGTGCGTCGCCACATTCGCAAGGCGCTTGAGCTGGGTGTCACCGTCGAGGAAATCCTGGCGGTGTTGCAGCTGACCTCGATTCTGGGCATTCACAGCATGGCGCTTGGCGCTCCGATCCTCATTGATGAGGCCAAAAAACTGGCCGACGAGGGGCCGGTGCAAGGTACCTTCTGAATTCATCACGACACCTCTTGCTTGCCCCGATGCGAAGGCCGGATCGGTCTTCGCAAACCCGCGCCTTACAGCCCCCAGTGCAGCAACAGCAACACCAGACCTACGAGAAACACGGTTTCTCCCACCATCAACACAATGGGCTTGATACCGATCGTGGCGAGTTCCTTGAGCTGGGTTTTCATTCCCAGGGCACTGATGGAAATCACCAGGCACCACCGCGACAACTCGTTAATGAAGCCCTGTACCGAGGGCGCTATCCAACCGGTGCTGTTGACACAGGCCAGGACCAGGAAACCGATGGCGAACATGGGCAGAAGCGGCGGGCGCTTGCCTGCGGGGTCCGCACCCTGCGCGCGAGTGATCAGCGTGGCGCACAGGATCACCGGCACAAGCATCGCCACCCGCATCAGCTTGACCACCGTGGCGGTATCACCGGTCTCGGTAGACATGCTGTAACCAGCGCCCACGACCTGAGCCACATCATGGATAGTCGCGCCCAAAAACACGCCGGCCTCCTGCGGCGACAGGGCAAACCACTTGGCGATCATCGGGTAGAGGATCATCGCCGCCGTGGACAGCGCCGACACCCCGATCACGGTAAACAGCGTGGCGCGTTCCTTTTGCGGATGGTTGGGTAACGCGGCAGCCAGGGCCAGTGCCGCCGAGGCGCCGCAGATCGCCGTGGCGCCACCGGTGAGCATGCCGAAGATGCGTTTGAAGCCCATGACCTTCGCGGCCACTACGGACACGGCAATGGTCGTAACCACTGCGATCACCACCAATGCCAGTGGCCTCCAGCCCAGCGTCGCAATTTGTTCCAGTGTGATGCGCATCCCCAACAGGGCTACACCGAGGCGCAGGACAGTGCGCGCAGTGAACTCGATTCCGGCCTTGCACTTGCCTTCGCCGGCCAGAAAATTCATCGCAATGCCGAGCAGCAACGCGAACAGCATCACCGGCGCGCCATAGTGCTCGGAGAGGAAGGTCGCCGCCGTGGCAACGATCACGCTGACGAAAAATCCCGGCACCAGTTCCAGGGCCCGAGAGTGAATATTGACGAGAGCGATTGAGCTCATGAAGTGCAGTCCTCGCAGGCGAAGCCATGGGGATATGGCAATGGGCAGGTGTCGGTGTGGCCGTTGATTGACTGTAGGGCGAAGGCTGTTTGAGAACTTCTCATTTGGTGCCAGCCACCTTTCATTTGGTGTCAAATATCGTCCCCGCCACGACCCGAGGATGCCCTTGGGCCGTCGTCGAAGGAACGGTGTTGAGGAGGGGGGGAGTGGCGAATGACACCAGGCGCCAGCGTTAATTCGGCAATGGGATTTGCGGGTTGTGAAGTTCGCTTTGGCCCTGACGTATCGTCAGTTCAACTGACCGCCGTCGCTTCGGTGGAGCTGTCCGCGATTGCAAGTACGCGCAAGTCCCTACGCAATATCTTGCCCACGGTGGACTTGGGCAACGCCGCCAGGAATCGCACCTGGCGAGGTACTTTGTAGGCTGCAAGGTGTGCACGGCAGTGCTCGATCAGCCGAGCTTCATCGAGTGCGGCATCGTTGGCCCTGACGACGTACAGGCACACGGATTCCCCGCTGCGTTCATCCGGCATGCCGATCACGGCGCATTCGCTGACACCTGCGCAACTGGCGACAACGACCTCCACCTCGTTGGGGTAAACGTTGAAGCCCGAGACAATGATCAAGTCCTTTTTACGATCGACAATCTTGAGCAGGCCATCGGCGGTAAAAATGCCGATGTCGCCCGTGCGAAAGTAACCATCGGTGGTAAACGCGTTGGCGTTGGCCGTGGGTTTTTGCCAGTAACCGGACATGATCTGTGGCCCCTTGGCGCAAATTTCTCCCGCCTCGCCTAATTGAGCGGGTTGATCATCGTCCTTGAGCAACACGATGTCGGTCGAAGGCAGGGGTAGTCCTACGGCCGCGGAGAATTGGCTGCGTCCCATGACATTCAGACACAGAATGGCCGACGTCTCGGAGAGGCCGTAGCCTTCGAGGATCTCCTGGCCGGTAATGGTTTTCCATTGCGTCGAGGTTGCCGGCAGCACGGCGGCGCCACCGCCAATCGCCAGGCGCAGGCGCGAGAAATCCACTTCGCCGATTCGCGGATGGCGTACCAGCGCGCCGTACAGGGTATTGACCCCGGTCAGCAGCGTCGGCCGTGCCTTGATCAGCGTGTCGACCAGATCATCGGTATTGCGCGCATCGAGAACCAGCCAGTTCTCGGCTCCGGCCGAAAAGCCGATCAGCAGATTGATCGTCAGGGCGAACACGTGGAACAGCGGCAGCGCCGTGACCACCACGTTGTCGCCGTCAGTGTCGAACATGTCAGGGAGAAAAGCGCGTGCCTGCATGATGTTGGCGATCAGGTTGCGGTGAGACAGCGCAGCACCTTTCGAGGGGCCCGTGGTGCCGCCGGTGTACTGCAGAAAGAGCAAATCGTCACCCGTCAGGTCAACCGGTGTCAGGTGCAACGTGCTGCCCTCACGCAAGGCGTCGCTGAAACGTGTCAACGGAATTGAAGACTGGATATCCATCGCGCCGTCGGCCACTGGCCCGGGCAAGGTATCGCAAAGGTTGACCACAATGACTTTTCTGATGGTGGTGCCGACCAGTATTGCCTCCAGAGTGGGGAGTGCACTGGCGATAATGACGATGGTATGGACGCCGGCATCATTGATCTGGTGCAACAGCTCCTGCGGGGTGTATGTCGGATTGACATTCACCTGGGCTGCGCCAGCCCGGAGTATGCCGAACATGGCCACCGGAAATGCCGGGATATTGGGCAGCATCACCGCAACCCGGTCTCCTCGTTGCACTCCGTTGTGCTGAAGATAGGCGGCAAATGCGCAGGACTGCTGATCGACATCCGCATAACTGAGGGAGTGCTTGAAGCAACGAAATGCCGTTTGGCTGGCGTAGCGCTGCATGGCGTCTTGCGCCATCGCGACCACCGAAGGCCAGGCATCGGGGTTGATATTCGCCGGTACGCGGGCGTCGTAACTCTGTTGCCAATGACGGGCTGTGGTGAATGATTGGGTCATGATCAACCTGCTGTTGAAGTTATTGGTGGCGGGTGACGGGAGTGGGTAGGGTGATTCGAATGCAGTCTTCGGCGATCTCGACGGGATAGGCGCGCACGTTCATCCCTCCGCCGCGCAGGCAGCCGGTGGCCAGATTGAAACGCAGGCCATGGGCGGGGCACTGCACCCAGCGACCATCGAGCTTGCCGAACAACAATGAGGCGCCGTTGTGCGGGCAGCTGTCGTCGATGGCGTAAACCTGGCCATCGACATTGAACAATGCGATATGGCTGCCGTTGGCTTGCACACGCGCGCGCTTGCCAATGCCCAGATCAACAGAGGCGGGCACCACCAGGATGTTTGTCATAAAGAGGTCTCGCAGAGGGTGAGGGTGCTTCGACGATTTCCACGCTCCGTGGCGCTTGCCTCAGGAACAAGGCTGAGCGCAGACGCGTTGAAGATCCTGTCGGTAATTGCGCACCCCGACCATCAGCACCAGCGCTGCGGCAATGCCAGCCAATGGCAGCAGCTGAAGCGCTGAGGCCAAGCCAATGCGATCGGCGAGCAACCCGGTGACGAAGGGGCCAGGGGCCATGCCCAGCAGGTTATTGGCAATGGCCAGCGTGGCCATCGAGGTGCTGTGCAGGGCAGGTGGTGTCAGGTCGGCGACCATGGTGCCGGAGGGGCCGACAATGCCACCGCCAACGAACATCGCCAGGCCGATCATGACCAGTTGTGCCAGTCCAGCCGGCAGTTGAAAGGCCACGGTCAACAGCGCACTGCAGAGCAGGCAGTAGCCCATGGTCAATCCGATTTTTCGCGTTGGCGAACCGTGGCACGACCGGTCGGCGATGGCGCCGCAAAGAGGCATACCGACTGCCGTGCAGAGCATGAAGATGGCCGCAACTGCACCGGCGCTCGTCAGCGGCATGTCGTAGAAGCGATTCAAGTAGCTGGGCAGCCAGGTCAGCAGGGCAGCGATGGCGAACAACTGCAGGCCGCTGCCGATGTAGATGCTCAACACTGAAGACGTCGAGAACAGGCTCCTGAGCGGAGGAAGCACCTGACGCTGATCCGAGCCGGCAGCCGGGCGCGGCGATTCGAGGCGGCGAGGCCTGACGACCAGCGCATACACCGCCGTCAGCGCGATGCCATAAATCGCCATGCCTACGAAGGACGCACGCCAGCCGAAATGTGTCGCCAGGACGCCACCCAGGCCGATGCCGAGCACGGAACCGACCATGCTTCCGGCCAGGAACGCACCAGTGATGGTGGACCTTTGCTGCGGCGGGAAAATGCTCAGCACCACGGCAAGACCGACGCTGCCATAGGCCGCTTCGCCGACGCCGATGAAGAAACGCGCCACGAACATCTCTTGATAGTCGGAGGCAAAACCACACATCAGGGTTGCCAGGCTCCACATTGCCGCCATGAAGATGAGGCTGCGGATGCGACCCAGGCGATCAGCGACGACTGACAGCGGAAAGGCCAGCACGCCGACGGCGATCGCAACGACGCCGGAGAGCGCGCCGAGCTCGGAATCGGAGAGACCCCACTCAGCTTTCAGCTGCGGGAAAACCACCGTCAGTACCTGTCGGGACATGAAGTCTGACAGCAACAGGCCGAAGGTCAGGGCGAAGACCACCCAGGCGTAGGGTCGTGCGACACGTCGCCAGGTCTCACTGCGTACTTCCATTGGAGCATGCAAAGTCACGGAGTCTTTCCTCTTGTTACGGCCGCGTTCAATTCGCAGCTCTTGAAATGAGGTGTAGCGGGACTCGCGGGGCGCACGCAGGTACTGCAAGCGTGCGCCCCACAAGGTTCGACTTAGCCGAATTGGGTAAAGCCTTTCTGACCGGATTTGCGATTCGGCGCGAAGCCGTTCTCGGCCAGCGTCTCGTCGGCGTCCTTGTAGAACGTGCCGATCTTGTAGATCTCGCGAGCCTCTTTGCCGGTGGCGACTTCGCGACCCATTTCGCGGGAAATGCGCACCAGTTGCTCGATCTGCTCGACCGTGCCCATTTTGCGATCGCGGCTTTGGGTCCAGATGTTGTCCTCAGTGCCGCAACGCACATGCAGGCCCAGGGCAATCGCCATCACGTTCAGTGGCAGCACGTTGAGTACCGAGGATTCCAGTGTCAGCACGGAACCGTCCGGACAGGCACGCACGAAATTCGCCAGGTTGTAGAGGCTGGGGGAGTCGGCGCCACCGCCAATGGCCACCCAGGTGAGGATCAGCGGCACGTTGCAGACGCCGCGGCGCATCATCCGTTCAACTGTTTCGAACGAGGGAATGTTGCCGAGCTGGAATTGCGTTTGTATGCCATTGGCCGACAGGCGCTTGATGTGCTCTTCGACCCATTCCGGACCCGCCGGGATGGTCATCTCACGGTAGGCGCGAAAACCCTCGGGCGTGCCCATGCTGGTACCGGCAATGTCGGCTTCCAGCATTTGCTCGACGACGTTCATCTGGTTGCTGTTGATGGCAATGGTCACCTGGTCGGGCTTGGGCGAGAGTTCGGCGAGCATGTGCCGCGTATCGTCCGAGAGCCATTTGGCGACATCACCATCATCTTCCGGTGCGAAGGAAATCGAGCCGCCGACCTGGATGATCATGTCGGGTACGGTTTCGCGCACGCCGGCGATCAACTCGTTGAACATGGACAGTCGCTTCGAGCCCTTGCCGTCCAGCTCGCGCACATGCAGGTGTAGCACAGTGGCCCCGGCGTTATAGCAGTCGACGGCCATCTGAATGTGTTCTTCCATGGTGACTGGAATCTCTTCCGGGAAGTCCGCGGGGATCCAGGAAGGTGCAAACGGGGCGGCGGTGATGACCAGTTTTTGCTGGTTTTCGGGGTACATGGATCCGTCAAGAAAGTTCATGCATGTCTCCAGTCAGTTGTTGTTTTTGTGCTTTGAGGGGGGCGTTGTCGGTGGTACATGGCTTGTACTTTGGGGCCACCGGCAGGTGAAAACCTCTCATCACGTGCCAAAAACCTTTCAATACGTGCCAATACCAGTGTTCAATCGGTGCCCATATAATTGATTGCAGGCTTCACCGAAGACGGCAGTCGAGAACACGGGAGGAGGTGCGATGGACGCGTTTGTACGGGCGGCAACCCTCAAGAACTACACGGAGGTTGCCCAGAACCTCGGCCTGAATCCGGGCGAGATGCTGCGTGGCGTCGGCCTGACGCCCGTCATGTTGAATGACCCGGAATGCATGCTGCCGCTGGAGGCGGCTCTCAAGCTGCTGGAGTCCTCTGCGGCTCGCTCATCCTGCCCGGCCTTTGGCCTGCGCATGGCCGAGGCTCGACGACTCTCGGATCTCGGCGCCATCAGCTTGCTGTTCAGTCATCAGCGCACACTGCGCGACATGCTCCTCACCAGCATCGAGTATCGACACCTGCTCAATCGAACACTGGCCATGAACCTGGAAACGGTAGGGCACACGGTGCTGATCCGCGATGAAATCATGGCCGATGCGGGCGTACCCAAGCGTCAAGCGGCCGAGCTGGCGATCGGCATCCTGCACCGCACGTGCAAATCGTTGATGGGCAGTCAATGGCATCCGCATAGCATTCATTTCAGCCATGAGGCCCCGGCAAGCCAGCAGGAGCACACGCGATTCTTTCGTTGCCGGGTGGTGTTCGACGCCGAGTTCGATGGCATCGTTTGCGACGCCGAGGATATTGATCAACTCAATCCCCAGGCCGACCCGGCGATGGCGGGTTACGCTCGTCAGTTCATGGATTCGATGGCTGACGCCAGCGAGCACTCGGTGATTTTCGATGTGCGCAAGGCCATCTATTTGCTGATGCCGGTCGGGCGCGCCACCATCCATCAGGTGGCCTATGCCAAAGGCGTCAGCGTGCGAACCCTGCAACGGGAACTGGATGAGGCCGGCCTGACATTTTCCGAGCTGCTCAACGCTGTGCGTCGCGAACTCGCCTTGCATTACATGGCAAACAAAAATTATTCCCTGCAGCGTGTGGGCATGATGATCGGTTACGCGGTTCCGACTTCGTTTACGCGCTGGTTTTGCACTGAATTCGGTTGTTCGCCTCGGGAATGGCGAAACCGCAGCAAACAGGCTGGCAGCGATCCATCCGTTTGACAGGTCGATGTCCCGTCAGGTCAAGGCGGATGCTCGCCGCTCGGCGACACTTCGTCCTCCACAAGACGGAGTGTCCCCATGAAATTGAATGGTCGAGTTGCCTTGATTACCGGTGGCGCAGGTGGATTGGGCCAAGCCATTGCCCTGCGCCTGGCCAGTGAAGGCGCCAGCGTGGTCATTTGCGACATCAACGAAGCGGCGCTTGAAACCACACGCAGCATGATCGAGGCGCTGGGCGCGCAATGCCTGGCAGTGCGATGTGATGTCTCGTCGAGCGCTGACGTGAACGCCATGTTCGAACGGATCGATGTGCGATTCGGCACACTGCACATCCTCGTCAACAACGCTGCGTTGGTGCCGGACAAACCCCATGATGACGAGCGCCGCAAGCGCCATTACGCGCTGGTGACCCAACCGCTGCCCCGTCAGTCGCTGGAGATCACCCGCCACATGGACGATGCAGAATGGAAGCGCTTCTGGGCGGTGAACGTCGACGGCGTTTTCTATTGCACCCGCGCTGCCTTGCAGCGCATGGAGCCCCAGGCCTACGGCAAGATCATCAACATCGCCAGCATTGCCGGCATTTCCGCCATGGGGGCGCACAGCCCGCATTACTCGGCAGCCAAAGGTGCGGTCATCGCGTTCACCCGTGCGGTTGCCTATGAAGTGGCCGGCGCCAATGTGCAGGTCAATGCGATCTGTCCGGGCGGCGTCCAGACCCCAGCCTTCGAGCGCTACCTCGAACAGCAGTCGCCTGAACAACTCAGCGTGTTCAAACAGGTCATGCCGCTGGGGCGTTTGGGCAAGGGCGAGGAGTACGCGGCGCTGGTGTCCCACCTGGCGTCGGACGAGTGTTACCTGGTCGGTTCGATCATCAACGCCGGCGGCGGCACCTACATCTGAGTTTTTCGGGACGGTCTGTCGGACGTCCCGAAATGTCAAACCAATGCCCCGATAAGTCAATCCCGATCACAGCGTTGCTCTTAGAGTGAGTTCCGGGACTAGCGCTTATCCATCCGTAGCCTGAACCCCATTTACCCGTCGTCAGCCGCCAGGTCTGCCGGCAAGCCACAACAAAAACAATAAAGGTGTATCACCCGATGAAGAGTCGCAATCTCTGCGCGCGGCGCCAACTGCTCGCCACCGCTATCCTGGCCTCGAGTCTGCCGGCCGCCCACGCTGTCGAACTGGATACGGGCAGCGAAGACTGGTCCATCCGTTTCGACAACACCGTCAAGTACAACTATGGCGTGCGTACGGAGAGTGCCGACCAGCGCATTCTGGGGACGCCCAACAGCAACGACGGTGATTACAATTTCCGCAAGGCCGGCACCAACATCACCAACCGCGTCGACCTGCTGTCCGAGCTGGACGTGGTTTACCAGAACAAAATGGGCTTTCGTGTCAGCACGGCTAGTTGGTACGACAAGGCTTATGACAACACCGGCTCGAACTCCAACCCGTTCGTGAACGGCAACGATGAATACTCATCGATTTCCGGGTTTGGCGGGCGTCCGGCGGCACCGGCCATTTTCGGCAGCCCGCACCTGAGCAACTACGCCCAGCGCTACTACAGCGGGCCGTCTGGCGAAGTGCTCGATGCCTTCGTGTTCTACAACACCCAGGTCGGCGATGATTCCCAGCTCAGCATCAAGGCCGGCCAGCACAACGTGTTCTGGGGCGAGACGGTACTCAACCCGGTGCACTCGCTGAGCTATGGACAGGCGTCCCTTGACCTCGCCAAGGCCGCGGCATCGCCCGGTACCGAAGCCAAGGAACTGTTCGTTCCGCGCAACCAGATTTCGAGCACCTTTACACTCACTCCCGAACTGACCTTCGGCGCCCAGTACTTCCTGGATTGGGAAGGCGCTCGCCTGCCTGAGGCCGGTACTTTCTACAGCGGCTCCGACGTGGTCGGCTTCGGCGCTCAGTCGTTCCTGCTGGGGCATACCGGTGGTGCGGGGCTGGCGGGGCCGAATGGCACCCTGACCACCGTTCGACGCGGTCATGACTACACCCCGGACAATCGCGGTGACTGGGGCCTGATGCTCAAATGGTCGCCCGAGTGGCTGGACGGAACGCTGAGTGCTTACTACCGCAAGACTTCCGACATTCTCCCCCAAGCCGTCCTCGATACTCGGGGCCTGACCAGCGTGGGCGGGGTAGCGGGGCTGCGTAACTCGATCAGCACTGCCACCTATGAATTTGCCTATGGCGATGACATCGATATCTATGGTCTGAGTCTGTCCAAGGAAGTGGGCGGGGTCAGCGTTGGCAGCGATTTGAACATTCGTCACAACATGCCACTGGCCAGCATTCCGGCGATCATCAGTGCCCCGGGTGCCGGCGGCTTGCAGGCGGGTCTTGGCTTGCTCCCTGCACGCAGTCCAGGTACCGGGGTGATCACCGATGTGCCACGGGACGGTGACAGCCTGGCCGCCACGGGCGACACACTGCACTGGACCGTCAATGGACTGGTGGCGATCGCCGATACGCCGCTGTTCGATTCCGCCACGCTGTTGGGTGAGCTGTACTACAGCAACCTGCTGAGCCTCGATAGTAAAAACAAGGCGCTCTACAAGGGCGAAGACACCTATCGCGGTATCGACAAACCCACCCGTGACAACTGGGGCATCGCCGTCAACTTCACGCCAACCTGGTACCAGGTATTTCCCGGCGTGGACCTGAGTGCTCCGATCTCGGTCAACGTCGGCATCGACGGTGTTTCACCTGTGGTAGCGGGTGGCGCGGAAGATGCCGGCAACTACGCCGTTGGAGTGAGCGCCGCGATCTACAACAAGTATTACGTTGACCTCAAGTACGTCGACGCCTTTGGCAAAACCATGGACTGCGACGACGGCGCAACCGATGGTTCGACCCCTAACGCCCTTGACGGCACACAGCGTTACACCTGCTACGCAGGCGGTCTGGCTTCGGCCTCCGGCTCCGGTGCCACCGAGGATCGGGGTGCGGTTTACCTGACCCTGAAAACCACCTTCTGATTCACCCAGCCTCGCGAAAGCAGGAGAACACCAAGATGAAATTCGCCTATACCCTGATGGCCGCTTCCCTGGCCATGGCCCTTGCCGGACCGATCCACGCGGCTGTCGATGCCGCGGAAGCGGCGAAACTGGGCAACCAGTTGACCCAGGTCGGCGCCGAAAAAGCCGGCAACGCCGACGGTTCAATTCCTGCCTATCAGGGTGGCTTGACTACCCCGCCGGCCAGCTTCAAGGCGGGCGACAAATCGCGCCCCGATCCATTCGCTTCTGAAAAGCCGGTGCTGGTGATCGATGGCAAGAACGTGGATCAATACAAGGGCCAGCTGACCGCAGTGACCGCCGAACTGGTCAAGCGTTATCCGAGCTTCCGTGTCGAGGTGTTCCCGACTCACCGCACGGCCGCGTTGCCTAAAGGTGTGCTGGACAACACGGTAAAAAATGCCACTGCGGCACGCTCCACCGAAGGCGGCAATTCCATCGAAAATGCGTTGCCGGGCATTCCGTTCCCGATCCCGAAGACCGGCGCCGAGGCCATCTGGAACCACTTGCTGCGCTACCAGGGCGTCAATCTCCAGGTCAAGTATGACAACTGGAACGTCGACTCCGCCGGCGTCGCCAGTCTGGCTACGACCGGTATCGCGCAGATCAACTACGCCGCCTATGACGACCTGTCCAAACAGCTGGTGGCTGCGGACACCTATTACCAGACCAAATTGACCTTCACCGGCCCGGCCCGTCGTGCCGGTGAGGCTGTGATGCTGCGCGACTCGGTCAACCCGCTGGTGCAACCGCGTCGTGGCTGGCAATACCTGCCGGGACAACGCCGCGTGAAGCTGGCACCGAGCCTGGCCTACGACACGCCTAACCCAGGCAGCGCCGGTGCCTCTACGTGGGACGACTCCTTCGTGTTCAACGGTGCGCTGGACCGCTTTGACTGGAAACTGGTGGGCAAGCAGGAAGTGATCGTTCCGTACAACACGTACCGTGTGACGTATCAGAACGATTTGAAGCCGGTAATGACCCCCAACCATTTGGCACCCGAGTTCGTTCGCTGGGAAAAGCACCGGGTGTGGGTGGTCGAGGCGACCCTCAAGCCGGGAGCACGGCACATCTACGCCAAGCGCCGCTTCTATCTGGATGAAGACACCTGGGTCGCTCTGGCATCCGACCAATACGATGCCAACGGCCAACTGTACCGCGGCGTCTATAGCTTCCTCAGCCAAAGCTACGACCAACAGGTGCCGGATGCCTCGCCTTATCTGATTTACGACCTGGTCGGTGGCACTTACAGCGCCGTGGGCTTCCCTGGCCCTTACGGCGGTATCAAATACAGCGAGGCGCTGAGCAAGACTCAATGGGCACCGGAATCGCTGGCAGGTGCCGGTATCCGTTAACACCTTCGTCGCTACTGCCGATTGATGATCGAGCAGTTTTTGCGCCGGGTCGTACGCAGGTACTTCCCGGCGCCTTTTTGCCAAGAGGGCGCATCATGGGCTCCTGTAACAAGAAGATTGCGCCACGGGTGCTCGGGACGCTGCTGGCGTTGCTGCTGGGCGGTGCGCAGGCATCGACCTACGTGGACGTGCTGGATCTGCCATCCCGGTCGAGTGCACTGGCAGCGAGCAGCCCCTTACTGGGTGCAGCCCAGGCGGGGCAGCGTCTGGTCACCGTGGGCCAGCGCGGGCACATACTTTATTCCGATGACGCCGGACAACACTGGCAGCAGGCCGCAGTACCGGTCAGTTCCGACCTTACGGCGGTCAGTTTTCCTTCGGCCACCCAAGGCTGGGCGGTCGGCAATGACAGTGTGGTGTTGCACAGCAGCGATGCCGGCGTCACCTGGACCAAGCAACTCGATGGCCGCCAGATCGGCGAGCTGATGTTCAAGCATTACACCGCCCTGGCGCAGGCTGAACCGGACAACGAACAATGGGCCGTGCTGGCCGCCGATGGCCAGCGATGGATCGAGGAAGGCGCCGATAAACCGATGCTCGACGTCTGGTTCGCCAACGACAGGCTCGGTTATGCGGTCGGGGTCTTCAACCTCATCCTGCGCACCGAAGACGGTGGACAGCATTGGGTACCGTTTCAGGACCGCACCGACAACCCGCAAGGGTTTCACCTCAATGCCATTACCTCCACGGGCGAGGCGCTCTACATCGCCGGCGAACAAGGCCTGCTGCTCAAATGGGATGACCACGCCCAACGCTTCTCCGCCTTACCGACACCCTATCAAGGCAGTTTTTTCGGCGTAGTCGGCCAGCCTGGCGAAGTGCTCGCCTATGGCCTGCGCGGGCATGTGTTTCGCAGCACCGATGGCGGGCTGAACTGGACCCAGCTCGAGAGCGGTCTGCAGGTCAGCATCACCGCTGCCACGCGGGACGCCGACGGCCATTTCCGACTGTTCACCCAGGCCGGGCACATGCTCATCAGCCGAGGCGGCAATGCGCCGCTGCAATTGATGCCGCAGGCCCGGCAGGCACCGGTTGCCGGTGCAGCATCGGCCGGCAATGGTGCGCTGGTGCTGGTCGGTGCCCGCGGTGTGAGTACGCTGTCCGTCGAAAAATGACAAGAATCAGAGTGAGTACCCAGACATGGGCAATTTGAAGCAAGACACCATGCCGGTGATCCGCGAACTGCCGGACTTCGACCGGCGCTCCGGTAATCTGCTGGAACGGCTGGTGTTCAACCATCGCCCGCTGTTCATGCTGCTGATGGCGCTTGCCACCGTGGTGTTGGGCTACATGGCGGTGACGCGCCTGGAGCTGCGCCCCAGCTTCGAAAAGATGATCCCGCAGAGCCAGCCCTACATCCAGAACTACCTGGAGAACCGCCAGTCGCTGCGGGGTTTGGGCAATACCGTGCGCGTGGTGGTTGAAAACACCCAAGGCGATATTTTCGATCCGGACTACCTGAGGGTTCTCAAGCAGGTCAATGACGAACTGTTCCTCATGCAGGGCGTCGATCGCGCCTGGATGAAATCGCTGTGGAGTTCGGCCGTGCGCTGGACCGAAGTCACGGAGCAAGGCTTCCAGGGCGGCGCAGTGATGCCGGACAGTTATCAGGGCTCGCCCCCGGACATCGAACAGTTGCGGCAGAACATCAACCGCGCAGGCATCGTCGGCAGCCTGGTGGCCAGTGATTTCAAGTCGAGCATGCTGATCGTGCCGCTGCTGGACAAAACCTCGGCCACTGGTCAGAGCATCAACTACCATTCGTTCTCCCGTCAGCTCGAAGAGCGCTTGCGCGACAAGTTCGAGTTCGCCAACGGCGCCTCACACAAGGCTGGGGAGGAGGGCACGGGTCAGTACAAGGTCCGGGTGATCGGTTTCGCCAAGCTGATGGGCGACCTGATCGATGGCCTGATTCAAGTCATGATGTTTTTCGGCCTCGCGGTCATCACGTCGCTGATCATCATTTATGCCTACACCCGTTGTGTGCGCAGTACCCTGTTGGTGGTCGGCTGTTCGTTGATCGCAGTGGTCTGGCAGCTGGGCATCGTTGCGTGGCTGGGTTACGCCATCGACCCCTATTCAGTCTTGGTGCCGTTCCTGATCTTCGCCATCGGCGTGTCCCACGCGGCGCAGAAGATGAACGGCATCATGCAGGACATCGCCCGCGGCACTCATAGACTGATCGCCGCGCGCTACACCTTCCGCCGCCTGTTCATTGCCGGGGTCACTGCATTGCTGGCTGACGCGGTGGGCTTCGCCGTATTGATGCTGATCGACATCCCGGTCATCCAGGACCTGGCGATCACCGCCAGCATCGGCGTGGCCGTGCTGATCTTCACCTCGCTGTTGCTGATGCCGGTGGCATTGTCCTACATCGGCGTCGGGCGCAAGGCTGCCGAGCGCGCGCTGAAAATCGACACGCGCGCCGCCGAGCATCGAGGCTTTGGCAAAGTGTGGGATCTGCTCGACCGCTTCACCACGCGCAAGTGGGCCACTGGTGCCGTGTTGGTCGCTGTGCTGCTGGGTGTCAGTGGTTTCGCAATCAGCCTGCACCTGAAAATCGGCGACCTCGACAGCGGTGCCCCTGAGCTGCGTGCGGACTCGCGTTACAACCGTGATAACGCCTACATCACCAGCCACTACGCGCTGTCCAGCGATCAGTTCGCCGTGATGATCAAGACCGCACCGGAAGGCTGCCTCGACTACAGGACGCTGGTGCTGGCCGACCGCCTGGCCTGGGAACTGCAACAGAACCCGGGTGTACAAGCGACGACGTCGCTGGTCAACGCGGTACGGCAGATCACCGCCGGCACCTACGAAGGCAACCCCAAGCTCAACAACATCCAGCGCAACCAGAATGTACTGAACTACGCAGCGCAACAGGCCTCGGTCAACGCCCCGGAGTTGTTCAACACCGACTGCTCGCTGATGCCGGTGATCGGTTACCTCAAGGATCACAAGGCCGAAACACTGGACGCCGTGGTGGCCATTGCCGACAGGTTTGCCAAGGAAAACGGCACCGCCGATCGTCAGTTCCTGCTGGCCGCCGGCAACGCCGGCATCGAGGCCGCGACCAACATTGTGGTGCGCGAGGCCAACCGCACCATGCTCATGTATGTGTACCTGGCGGTCATGCTGTTCTGCCTGATCACCTTCCGCAGTTGGCGGGCGACGCTGGTGGCTTTGCTACCTTTGGTATTGACCTCGATCCTCTGTGAAGCCTTGATGGTGGCCATGGGCATCGGGGTGAAAGTCGCGACCCTCCCGGTGATCGCCCTGGGTGTCGGAATCGGTGTGGACTACGCGCTGTATCTACTCAGTGTGCAGTTGCATTACCAGCGCCAGGGCCAGTCGCTGCCCCAAGCCTATCGCAATGCAGTGGCGTTTACCGGACGGGTTGTGGGACTGGTGGGCATTACCCTGGCGGCGGGCGTGGTGTGCTGGGCCTGGTCGCCGATCAAATTTCAGGCCGACATGGGCATCCTGCTGACCTTCATGTTCCTGTGGAACATGCTCGGGGCACTGGTCCTGATTCCGGCGCTGTCGTACTTCCTTCTGAATGGTGAACGACGCAGCAAGGAAACGCTTGTCCCGGATGGTCAAGTCGCCGCCATCAAACGTCCTTACTCTGTCGGCACTGGCGAATCCTGAATGTCTACTCTCCAATCTCCAAGCGAGCGATTTCATCATGGCTGATTACAAAGCGCCCCTGCGCGATATGCGCTTCGTCCTCAATGAAGTATTCGAGGTCGCCAAACTCTGGGCCGAGTTGCCTGCACTGGCCGAAACTGTCGATGCTGAAACGGTCGAAGCCATTCTGGAAG
>NZ_JACMYF010000011.1:0-189400 GCF_015351605.1 Pseudomonas sp. p50(2008) | reverse complement strand
GGGGGCCGCTGCGCAGCCCGACGCAGCCTCGTGCCTCGGCAGCTGCTACAAAGAGCGCGATCACGTCGTTTGTAAAAAGTGGGCTCATGACGGCGATTGAAGGTATCTCCCGATTCTGAATCCTGTTAATTCCCCTGTAGCAGCTGCCGAGGTACGAGGCTGCGTTGCGTGTCCGCAGGACCGCCCCCGGGGGCCGCAGCGCAGCCCGACGCAGCCTCGTGCCTCGGCAGCTGCTACAAAGAGCGCGATCACGTCGTTTGTAAAAAGTGGGCTCATGACGGCGATTGAAGGTATCTCCCGATTCTGAATTCTGTTAATTCCCCTGTAGCAGCTGCCGAGGTACGAGGCTGCGTTGCGTGTCCGCAGGACCGCCCTCGGGGGGCCGCTGCGCAGCCCGACGCAGCCTCGTGCCTCGGCAGCTGCTACAAAGAGCGCGATCACGTCGTCTGCAAAATGTGGGCTCATGACGGCGATTGAAGGTGTCACCCGATTCTGAATCCTGTTAATTCCCCTGTAGCAGCTGCCGAGGTACGAGGCTGCGTTGCGTGTCCGCAGGACCGCCCCCGGGGGCTGCTGCGCAGCCCGACGCAGCCTCGTGCCTCGGCAGCTGCTACAGGGCGCGCGATTACTGCACCTGCAACACGATCTTGCCGATGTGATCACCGGCTTCCATTCGCGCATGGGCCTGTGCGGCGTCGGCCAGCGGGTAGACCTTGTCGGTTATGGGCAGGCAGCGTCCAGCAGCCAGAACAGGCCAGACGTATTCGCGCAGCTGTTCGGCAATCGAGGCTTTTTCTTCGCGGGTACGCGAGCGCATCAGGGAGCCGGTGATGGTCGCGCGCTTGCCCAAAATGGCCATGAGATCGACGTCCTTGGCATGGGCACCCCCCAGAAAACCCAGCATCACCAGTCGACCCTCCATGCCCAGTGCCGCGATGTTCTGATTCAGGTACGAGCCGCCCATGATGTCGAGGATCACGTTGACGCCCTTGCCAGCGGTTTTGTCCTGCACGACCTGGACGAAATCCTGGTCGCGGTAGTTGATCGCCTCGGCCCCCAACGTGCGGATTGCCGCACACTTTTCTTCACTGCCCGCCGTGGCGAACGCCTTGACGCCGAATTCGCGACACAGCATCAATGCAGTCGTGCCAATACCGCTGGTGCCGCCATGGACCAAAGCGCGCTGGCCTTTGCTGGCACCGCCGATGTCGAACAGGTTGGCCCACACCGTGAAGAACGTTTCCGGCACCGCCGCCGCGTGGACCCAATCCATGCCCTGAGGAATCGGCAGTGTCTGGCTGGCCGGTGCGACGCAGAATTGCGCATAACCGCCGCCATTGGTCAGCGCACAGACCTTATCGCCGACGATGAACTCACTGACGCCCGCGCCGATGGCTACCACTTCGCCGGCCACTTCCAGGCCCGGGATCGGGCTCATGCCGGGCTTCATCGGGTATTTGCCCGCACGCTGAATCACGTCAGGACGGTTGACGCCGGCCGCGTGTACGCGAATCAGCACTTCACCGGCACCGGCGGTCGGCACGGTTTCCTGCCGGGGTTTCAGGACCTCCGGGCCGCCTGGTTCGGTGATTTCGATCAAGGTCATGGTCTGGGGCAAGGTCATTTTTGCTGTCCTGATTTGAAGGGTTCCAATAGATGGGACCGTGTATTTGGGAGGGAGGTCAAAAGATCGCAGCCTCGTTTCGCTCGACAGCGCCTACAGCAGGCTTACAAGGGACGGCAGGAATTGGCGTCATCCTGCAGGAAATGTCGAGCGAAACGAGGCTGCGATCTTTTGATCGTCAAAACCTCCAGCAACAACGCCACCACAATGGCCCCCGCCGCAATCTCGAACAACACCGCGTGATGGCCGCCGCTCACATTGAACAACGCCGAGTACGCAAACCCTGCAATCGCCTGGAACGTTGCGAATGACACCGTTGCGCGACTCCAGGCAACCTGCTGTTGATGATGGCTCGGGATCAACTCATGCACCCGGGCCAGCGCCAGTGGAACAATGCCTGGCGGGAATGAACCGAGAATCACCGCCAGTACCGCGAGGGTCGTGAACGAGCTGGAGATCGACAGCAGCCCCACGGCAATCGCCTGTACCACCAGCACCAGGCGAATACTCACCTTCGCCCCCAATTGATCCGCGAGAAAACCATAGCTCACCGGGCCGATGATCGCGCCGAGGCCGTACATGACCCAGATCAGCGCACCGACATGCGGTCCGGCACCCAGCCCGCGAGCCACGTAGTCGACCAGGAACACCATCGCCGGCACCAGCCCGGCGGCCATGAAGGCGTACTGGGCAAACAACAGGTACACGCCCCTATCCGTCGGGTGCCTCGTCTCGTTGATCGAGGGCAATACGCTTGCTGCGTGAGTATCCGACGGCCAGCCAAACCAGCTTGCTGCCGTCAGCACCAGGGCCAACGCGCCAAGGCCGAACCAGGTTTGCTGCAAACCCAGGCTCAGCAGCGGCGGCACAAGGGTCCCGGAACCCGCAATGCCCAAGCCGATGCCCAGAAAAATCGCCCCGCTGGCCAGTCCTCGACGGGCTGCCGGTACGTGAGGCAACACAGTTGCGGCCACCAGCACCATGATCGCGCCACCGGCAACGCCCGACAGCAGGCGCCAGCCGAAGAACCAGCTCACTGACAACGGGAAACCACAGGCGAAAAACGACAGGGTGACGATAAGCATCATCAGCCGCAGCGCGCTTTTGTTGGACGTGCGATGGGCCAGCGGTCGGCCGATCAGCGCGCCGATCAAGTAGCCCACGAGGTTGGCGGCACCGAGGTAAACCACGTCACTGGCCGAAAACCAGTGCGCCTCAATCAACGAAGGAATCAACGGCGTATAGGCAAACCGCGCCAGGCCGATGCTGACCAGGCTGGCGCAGAGACCGGCGAAGATCGGCAGCCAGATCGCGCTCGGCGGGTGACTCGATGAATTGTGCATGGCAAATGTCCTGAGAGGTTCTTCCGGCCTTCAGCCTATCCCGGATCTTTGATGCAATAACGCAGCGATTCTGCGTTATCGTGATGCATCGATGCATCAACGGGGGAGTGGTTATGAATTGGGATGACGCGCGGGTGTTCCTCGCGGTGTGCCGAGAGTTGACGCTCAGGGGCGCGGCCCGGGTATTGGGGGTCGATCAGGCCACCGTCGGCCGTCGCATTACGTCGCTGGAAAAGTCCTTGAGCGCAACGTTGTTTTTGCGCACCTCAGAGGGATACGTGCTGACGGCAGTTGGCGAAGCGGCGTTGCAGGCCGTGGAAAAAATGGAGCATTCAGCACTGCAGCTGCAACGTCAGATTCAAGGACTGGATGACCGGCTGACGGGCACAGTCCGGGTCAGCACCACCGACTCTCTGGCCATCGATTTCCTGATCCCGGCGATTGCCCGGTTGCACGCCCTGCACCCCGACGTGCGGGTGCAACTGGACGCTTCCACGCAGATTCTCAGCCTGGCCAAGCGCGAGGCCGACATTGCCGTGCGTAACACCCGGCCGGAGAACCCGGACCTGATTGCCCGGCGAATTGCCCGGTGGCCGGTGGGGCTATTTGCGTCGCAAGCCTATGTCGATACACATGGCCTGCCGCAACCGGGTTCGGCGTTCGAGGGGCATGACCTGGTGGTGTACCAGCCGTATTTGCAGGGCAACAAGGACATGACGCTGGTGTCTGAACCGGTGACCCGCGGGCGCATCGTCTCAAGCCTGAGTTCCGGCCTGTTGGTGCGCCGTTCCATTGCCGCGGGAATCGGGCTGGGGGAAATTCCGGTGTACATGGGAGAAAGGGACGGGCTGGTGCGGGTGTGGCCGGAGCGCACACGACCGGTGCCCTACGACGTGTGGCTGGTCACCCATGCGGATCTGCGACATACCGCACGGGTGCGTGCGGTCATCGAAGAAGTGGTTGCGGGTTTTTCCGGGAGTGGTGAGTAAAAAACAAATCCCCAAATCCCTGTAGCAGCTGCCGAGGTACGAGGCTGCGTCGGGCTGCGCAGCGGCCCCCAAAGGGCGGTCCTGCGGACACGCAACGCAGCCTCGTACCTCGGCAGCTGCTACAGGGAAACGCAGGGGGCTTACGGCATTTCAGGCAATTCCTGCGGCCGCAAATCAAACACCAGTACTTCGGCATCCACGCCATTGCTCAACGTCAACACCTGCTCATTGCGAACCCGCACGCCATCGCCTTCCTGCAACGGCATGCCGTTGAGCTCGACACTGCCACTGGCTACATGCACATAGGCGTATCGGTTGGCGGCCAACTCGAGGGTGGTGCTCTCCTTGCCGTCGATCAGCGCGGCGTACACCCGTGCATCCTGACGCACCTTCAGCGAGCCGTTGCTCCCATCCGGCGAAATGATCAGCTGCAAGCGTCCGCGTTTTTTCTGCGTGCTGAAATGCTCCTGCTGATAACGCGGTTTGGCGCCGCTGACGTCCGGCACGATCCAGATTTGCAGGAAGTGCACCGGGCGTGTCGCCGAGTGGTTGTATTCACTGTGGGCGACGCCGTTGCCGGCACTCATCAACTGCACATCGCCAGGGCGAATCACCGAACCGGTGCCCAGGGTGTCCTTGTGTTCCAGCGCACCTTCGAGCACATAGGAGAAAATTTCCATGTCGCGATGGGGGTGCTGGCCAAAGCCTTTACCGGCCGCCACACGGTCATCGTTGATCACCAGCAGGTCGGAAAAACCCTGCTCTTTGGGGTTGCGGTAGCTGGCAAAGGAAAAGGTGTGGAAGGACTTCAACCAGCCGTGATTGGCCAAGCCGCGATCGGAAGCTTTGCGAAGGGTCAGCATGATGAATTCTCCTGTGTGGACGTTGATTCGTCCGAGTGAGGAGAAGGTTAATGGTTACTGGCGGATGCAATAAGTAGATGAAAATTGAAACACTGTCCCTTTGAGGTTGACAGTAATGTGCGGTGCATCACCTATTCTTATCCAACGTCTGCGCCGCACTTGGCCATAATGACAAGCGCTCGTTCAAGCTCCTACAGGGGGCGGCGTATTACCCGTTCCTTTTTATCGACCTCAAAGAAATCCATCCCATGAAAACAGTGGCAATGGTGCTGTTCCCCGACTTTCTCCTGCTCGACATGGCCGGCCCGATGGAGGTGTTTTCCATCGCCAACCGATACCTGGCGCAAGATCAACGTTATGAACTGTCGACCATCGGCACCGAGCATGGCGCACTGCGGGCTTCCAACGGCGTCAACATCACGGCGGATGTGCACATCGATCAAGCGAGCGACCGCTATGACCTGCTGCTGGTCCCCGGTGGTCCGGGCGCTTACAACGAAAAACACCCACCGTTGCTCGACTGGCTTCGAGGCGCGAGCCGTCGAGCCGGTCGATACGGATCGATCTGCACCGGTGCCTTCGTGCTCGGGCACGCCGGCTTGCTCGACGGGTATCGCGTGACCACTCACTGGCATTACACCGAACGGCTGATCAAGGGCTTCCCCAAGGCAACCGTCGAGACCGATCAGATCTACGTGCAAGACCGCAACCTCATCACGTCCGGAGGCGTTACCGCCGGCATCGATCTGGCACTGGCTGTGGTGGCCGAAGATCACGGCAAGAAAGTCGCCCAGGACGTGGCGAAAGTGCTGTTGGTGGTGATGAAACGCCAAGGAGGCCAGGCGCAGTTCAGCCCCTTGATGGCGGCGGTGGCTCCCCACGAAACTGCCATCACACGCGTCCAGAACCATGTGCTTGAGCACCTCGATAAGCCCTTCAGCATCGATTGCATGGCCAGTCTGGCAGCCATGAGCCCACGGCATTTCGCCAGGGTCTTTGCCCGGGACGTAAACATGACGCCCATGGAATTCCTTCAGAGCGCACGCATCGATAATGCCAGAAACCTGTTGGAAACCAGTGAGTTGCCGCTCAAGACCATCGCTTTCAAAAGCGGCTTCGGCAGCGTTCGGCACATGCGTTTCCTGTTCAGTGAAAAGCTCGGTTTGACCCCGACCCAGTACCGCGAGCAGTTCAGCTAGGGGCAATTGTCCGTTGTGCGCACCGAGATGGCCGTGACGCTCCCATCTGCGCAGTTGTGCTGTCACCGATGCCTGCCAAGATAGATGAGAACCAATTGCAATGGAGGTGCGGGAATCTAGATAGGCGTGCAATGGGCGCGCCGGACCAGATTTCAGCACGTGAAGTGCATGAACAGTCTCAGAGAATTGAACAGCGATACGGTGCTGCGATTCGGCCCCTACGCCTTTCACCTGCAACAACGGCTGATCCTGGAAGGTGATCGGCCTTTGCGCATGGGCGGTCGGGCGCTGGATATCTTGCAGGTGCTGGTCGAACATGCCGGCACCGTGGTCAGCAAAGACGAGCTGATCGCCCGGGTATGGCCGACTTCCGTGGTCGAAGAAATCAGCCTGCGCGTGCACATCGCGGCGTTGCGTCGGGCGTTGGGCGACGGACAGAACGGCCACCGCTACATCGTCAACGTACCTCAGCGCGGCTATAGCTTCGTTGCCCCTGTGCAGGCCGAGAGTGTGGAGGCGCTGGTCTCGCTCGAGACGGCGCAAAACCCCCAGCACAATTTGCCCGCGCGCCTTACATCGGTGACGGGGCGGGATTCGATTGTTGGCAGTCTGGTCAGGCAGTTGCCGGTTCGGCGTCTCATGACCCTGGTCGGCCCGGGAGGTATCGGCAAGACCACCGTGGCCTTGCGGGTCGCCGAACTGCTGTTGCAGCACTATCGAGATGGGGTCTGGCGGGTGGATTTCTCGGTGATCGATGACCCGGCGCGTGTGGTCGATCAGTTGACGCAAAGCCTTGAATTACCAGTCGGAACAACCCTGGATGTCCTGGCCCGGCGTCATGCCTTGCTGGTGTTCGACAATTGCGAGCACTTGCTGGAGCGTTGCCGGACGCTGGTCGATGATTTGCTGCAGGCGGCGCCTCGACTGTCGATTCTGGTCACCAGCCGCGAACCTTTGCTGGCGGCGGGGGAGACCGTCCAGCGCCTGCCACCCCTGGCCGTCCCACCGGCCTCGGCGATGCACAGCGTTGCCGAGGTCATGGGCTATTCGGCGGTGCAGCTGTTCGTCAGTCGGGCCCGGGCCCGTCAGCAAGGCTTTGTCCTGCGTGAACAGGACCTCAAGGCGGTCCGTGAAATCTGTCGGCGTCTCGATGGGCTGCCGCTGGCCATCGAGCTGGCGGCGGCGCAAATCGATGCGCTGGCGTTGGTCGGGTTGCAGGCTCAGCTGGATAATTGTTTCCAGCTGCTGACCCAAGGGCGGCGCACCGCCGTGCCACGGCATCAAACCCTCAAAGCTGCGCTGGACTGGAGTTATGAACGGTTGAGTCAGACGGAGCAAACCGTGTTGCAACGCCTGGCCGTGTTCAACCTGTCGTTCACCCTCGATGCGGCCATCGGCGTGATCAGTTGCGAGGTGCTGAACCCCGTCCGCTTGAAGGCGCTGATGGAACGGCTTGTCGCCCAATCGCTGCTGTCTCTGGAGCGGACCAACGGCACCGGGCGCTATCGCTTCCTCAACACCACGCGCACTTATGCCCTGGAGAAGCTCGAACACAGCGGCGAACTGCGTCTGTTCGAGGCGCGTTACGCCCGTTACGTGAGCAGGGCGCGCTGGGTGTCAGGCGTGCAAGTGCCCCTGGAGCTCGTCGAGTAACTGCCGGACGTTGACCAGGTCCGGCGTGGCAAACCCTTCGCTGAAACGCTCATAAATCGGCGACAGCAATTCATGCGCTTGCAGCCGCTTTCCCTGGCGTTGCCACAGCTGTGCCAAGGCCGTCGCGCTTCGCAGTTCCCACGCCAGCGCACCCTGACTGCGCGCCACGTTCAACGCCCTAATCAAGATAGTCTCGGCCGTCTCAACCCTGCTGCAGGCGGCGGCTTCGGTCGGTTGATCCTGCGCCATCAACGCCAACGCCCTGGCCCTTAAAATCTCCGCCGTACTCCAACCGGCCGCCCCCGTGTTCGCCCTCAGCACCAACGCCTCATCCACACACCCGGTGTCCAGCGTCACCATGATTTCGTTGATCAGCCCGGCACCGGGCAATGGGACGACCTTGACCCCGGTACCACCGATCACCTGCGCATAGTGTTGCGCCCAGTTGTAGAACAGCTGGACCGAATGCTTCTGGGCTTGCTCCAGCAGTAAGCGCAACAGTTCGCGGGCAGTGCCGGTGTCGCCGTTGTACTGCGCGATCAGACAGCCCGCCAGCGCCAGGGTGTAGCAGATGGACGTGCCGTGATTGATCTGGAGCGCGATGTCCAGTGCCTGCCGGGCCGTGCGCCAGGCTTGCTCCGGCTGGCCTTGCAGCCAGAGGATGCGCGCCAGAATCGTCAGCGAGGCCACGCTCTGGTCGTATTGCACGCCAAAGCCGTGGGTGAATCGGTTGAGGTGGCCGCTCTGGGCCATGCGCTGGATCACCTGTTCAGCGTTCACCCGCGCCAGTCGCTGATTACCGGCGAAGTGCAGGGCCAGCACGCGCAAGCGGTGCGTGCTCAGGGACAACACTTCTTCGCCGTGCAGTCCCAACCGGTCGAATTGCTGACTTTGCTCCAGCGCCATCTGATAGTGGCCGCAGCTGAGGTTGACCGCCATGTACCCGGACACCGCCCGCAATTCGCCGGCCACATCGTTGCACTGTCTGGCCAGGGATCGAGCGCTGACGAACGCTTCGATGGTTTCGGTCGTACCGCCCTGGCTGTGGTAGCAGGAACTGCCGAGCGCGAGCTTGAGGGTCATCTGCAACAGCGGGGAGGACGCTGACGTAGCGTCGAGCAGGGCCAGGGCCTTACGCACATAAGTGCCGTGTTCCTTGAGCAGCGACAGTTCCTGCCAGAGCGGCGTGGAGGTCGCCGTCAATTGGATGGCCAGCGCCTGGGGCCCCTCGGCGTTAAGGCCCCAGTCGAGGGCGGCGCGGATGTCCGCCAGGCTCCGGGCGTAGCGCTCGATCCACAGGTTTGTCGGGATCAACTCCCAGTCTCGCGCGGCCTGGCTCATCAGCGCCAGACAGCGTTCGGCATGGCGTTTGCGGGTATCCGGCAAGTCATGGGCCTGGTCGAGTTTTTCCAGCGCATAGCCCCGGGTGGTGTCGAGCAGGCGATAGAACACCTCTTCGTCACCGACCTCCACATTCAGCAGGGACTTGGCCACCAGTTGCGTGATCGAGCCGAA
Organism: Pseudomonas sp. p50(2008); assembly: GCF_015351605.1. Lineage (NCBI taxonomy): Bacteria > Pseudomonadati > Pseudomonadota > Gammaproteobacteria > Pseudomonadales > Pseudomonadaceae > Pseudomonas > Pseudomonas sp. p50(2008). Next base: position 180,214 of record NZ_JACMYF010000011.1, on the reverse strand, counting down.
CACTTCGCACGGTTCGATCTGTCCGCCGACGATCACGGCCGCCGCGGAGTCCAGGGTAAAACCGCCCCTGAACACACCGAGGCGACGCAGGCAGGTTTGCTCGCAGGGGCTGAGCAGTTCGAAACCCCAATCCAGGGTCGCCCGCAAGGTTTGATGGCGCGCCAGACTCAGGTGGGAGCCTTGAGTCAGCAGGCGAAAACTGCTCTGCAGTTGGGTCAGCAAACCGCTCAGGCCGAAGCGACCCACTTGCGCCGCCGCCAGTTCGATCGCGAACGGAATGCCGTCCAGGCGATGGCAGATGTCGATCAACAGCGGCAGGTCGGCGTCTGTCAGTTCGAAGCTGTCGTGGCTGGCCATGGCCCGTTCGACAAACAATTGCAGCGCCGAAAACGTCAGCGCCTGGTCTCGATCAAGCACCGCAATCGGCGGCGGGCAATCCAGGGATTCCAGGCGTTGCACGAACTCGCCCTCGGCCCGCAAACCTTCCCGGCTGGTGGCCAGGATGTGCACCTGAGGCGCGCCGCGCAGAATGTCTTCGCAGAGCAGTGCGACAGCGTCGATCAGGTGTTCGCAATTGTCGATCACCAGCAGCATTTGCCGCTCGCGCAGGAACGTCACGAGGCCGCTCATAGGCTCGGCATCGTGCAGGGACAAATCGAGCAGCGTGGCCAGGTGCGCGGTGATCATCAGCGGATCGTTGATCGGTGCCAGGTCCAGCAGACGTATCCCGTCGCGGTAACGCCCGATCAGTTGTTCGGCAACGCGCAGGGCCACGGTCGTCTTGCCGATACCACCGGGGCCGACCAGGGTAATGAAACGCTGGCGCGCGAGTTGCGTCATCAGGCTGTCGACCAGTGTCTGGCGGCCGATCAGGCGGGTGTTGCGGACGGGCAGGTTATGGCGGCTGGGTTCGACCGCTTCACCGACGGGATGGGGTTCGACCTGCTCCAGGGAAAATGGCGCGACAAAACTGTACCCGCGCTGGGCAACGGTGATGATGTAGCGCTGGCCGGCCTGACCGTCACCAAGGGCTTTGCGCAGGGCCGCCATGTGCACCCGCAGGTTGATGTCTTCGACGACGCTTTTGGGCCACACCCCGGCGATCAGGTCCTGTTTGCTGACCACCTGTCCTGCGTGCTCCAGCAGAATCAACAGAATATCCATGGCACGCCGGCCCAGGCGCAGAGGCTGGTCGGCCTCAAGCACCAGACGTCGTCCAGGGTAGATCCGGTAAGGGCCGAAATGGATGGCCTGCGTGGGGGAAAGGGTCAACGGGACACTCCTGCTTGCATCCGTCTAGTACGCGGTTTCCGAGCATATTCCTCAGGTTTGGTCGCCAGTGCAACGAGCGGGCTGGATGACTCCCGGGTGTTCGTCGTGACCGGCGCCTTCACGTAATTGTCGCAGGCGCCGTATTGACTCAGCGTAGCGGTGGTCAGCGGCGCGTCCAGATGTTTGGCGCGCGATTGAAAATTAACAACGTTTAACTCGTCGCGGCGAGTGCCAGGGCCAAAACTCTGATCTGAGTGAAGTGCGAGGCTGCGGTTTTGCGGTTTACGGATGTGCATCATTTTGGCTCCTGCAGGTTTTGCGGTGACGGCTTTGGCAGCCCGATACCGTCCAGCAACCCCACAGCCTGAAAAGGAATTCAACGCGTCTGGAGCAATCTCGGAATGAGCAATGTGGTGGTGGTCTATCACAGCGGCTACGGGCACACCCGGGTCATGGCCGAAGCCGTGGCGCTGGGCGTGGAGCGGCATTTGGGCAGTACCTGCCAGTTGGTTCCGGTGGAGGAGGTGGACGATCACTGGGACCGTCTGCACAGCGCCGATGCGATCATCTTCGGCGCCCCGACTTACATGGGCAGCGCCTCGGCGCCCTTCAAGGCCTTCATGGACGCCACGGCCGCGTTCTACCTGGCCCAACCCTGGCGCGACAAACTTGCCGCCGGCTTCACCAATTCCGGCAGCCTGTGCGGCGACAAACTCAACACCTTGCTGCAGATGGCGGTCTTCGCTGCGCAGCATTCGATGATCTGGGTCGGCCTCGACCTGTTGCCCGCCCGCTCCGGCACCGGGGTGTTCGACGGGCAAATGAATCGCCTCGGCAGTTCGCTGGGCGCCATGGCCCAGTCCAACGTCGAGCAACCGCCCGAGCAGGCGCCACCGCCTGAAGATCGCTGCACCGCCGCGCATCTGGGCGAGCGTGTGGCGCGCCTCGCCGAGCGCATGGCCCGCCCATTGAATTGATCTGCTGGCATTCCTGAATGATTGACGCACAACGACGCAGGCCTGCATCCGCGCCGGCGGCATCAGGCTGAGCCGGACTACAGGATTGGCGTTGTCAGGGAATTGGGCGCGAGGTTTGGACGTTCAGGCTTCGTCGGGACTATCGAGCGTGAAGTTGAGACGTGTAGACGGAGGACACGGGCTGGCTGCGCACAGTCCGGCAGCGCCATGCAAACGGATTGATGCCTTCACTGCGGGTGAAGATGTGGCAGAAATGAGCCTGGTCGCAGAAACCGCATTCCAGGCTGATTTGCGTCAGGGACAGGTCGGTGCTCTGGATCAGTTGCTTGGCACGGGCGATGCGCTGGTGACGAATCCAGTCCTGGGGCGAGAGCCCGGTGCTGCACTTGAAGGCGCGTGAAAAATGACTGCGTGAGAGGGCGCAGGCGCGCGCCAGTTCGGTCACTTCCACGGTTTCACCCAGGCGCTCGAGAATCAGTTGCTTGGCCAGTTGTTCGCGCCACGGAGTCAAACCGCCGGTGTTTTTTTTTCGCGTTTCAGTGACTGCCGCGCGGGCGGTGTTTTGCTGAAAGTGAGCCATGGCAGAGGTCCGAGTCGGTGAAACTCATTCTTGTTCGCAAGGCTCTGGCTGGCGAGTTAATCGTTGTTAATTTCACTTTTATGCCGGGCGCTTTCAAGCAAACTCAGACACAATTATCACCCTCGCGCCTGGCTGAATACATAAGGAACCGTGCCCATGAACCGTAATGATCTACGCCGCGTCGACATGAACCTGCTGGTCATTTTCGAGGCCTTGATGTTCGAAAAGAACCTCACCCGTGTCGCCGAAAAACTCTTCATGGGGCAACCGGCGGTGAGTGCGGCGCTGGGTCGGTTACGGGACCTGTTCGACGATCCATTGCTGCTGCGCAACGGCCGTGGCATGGAGCCGACGGCAAGGGCGCTGGCGATTCTCAAGGAGCTGCAGCCGGCGATGGACACCATCTCGGGCGCCGTCAGCCGGGCCAAGGAGTTCGATCCGACGACCAGTAGCGATGTGTTTCGCATCGGGCTGTCGGACGACGCCGAGTTCGGTCTGTTTCCGCCGTTGTTAACGCACCTGCGCGAGGAAGCCCCGGGGATCATTGTGGTGGTGCGGCGGGCGAACTTTTTGTTGATGCCGGCGTTGTTGGCATCGGGGGAGATTTCCGTAGGGGTGAGCTACACCACGGACCTGCCGGCCAATGCCAAGCGCAAGACGTTGCGCGACATTCCCTGCAAGATTTTGCGCGGTGATAAACGGCCGGGCCCGCTGACGCTGGATGAATACTGTGAGCGACCGCATGCGATGGTGTCGTTTTCGGGCGATCTGAGTGGCAACATCGATCTGGATCTGGCGAAGATCGGGCGTTGCCGGCGGGTGGTGTTGGGGGTGCCGCAGTTCAGTGGGTTGCGGGCGTTGCTGGCGGGCACCGAGATGATCGCTACGGTGCCGGATTATGCGGCGTGTGCGTTGGTTGAGGGGTGTGCGTTGCGTGCTGAGGATCCGCCTTTTCCGATTGAGGCGGCGCAGCTGTCGATGGCGTGGAGTGGGGTGCATGATAACGATCCGGCGGAGCGCTGGTTGCGGTCGCGGATCAGTGATTTCATGTCCAGGCCGTTGCCTGTTTTGTCGTGACGAGTTGGTTCTCGGGGCTCCCACGCTCTTGGATCTGTACCCGATCCCCTTGTAGGAGTGAGCCTGCTCGCGATGGCGGTCTGATCGGCGGTGAAATTTTTGATGGTGTACATATCCATTCCTGCGGTCACGGCTTCTATTGGTTTCGCTCTTACAGCGAGTCACTTGGAAAAGCCCCAAGTAACCAAGGGCTCTTGCCCCTTTCGTCCGGTGCCTCGCCTGGGCTCGGCATACCCTCGCTCCGGTCCTGCTCCGTGGGCCCGCCGCCATCGGCCATCCATGGCCGGGGGCGGCTAACCCGGCATCCATGCCGGGTTGCCCACTGCGCAGAACCTGCGCTCGGCCTTCCCATGGGGCAAGAAGATCAAGATCAACAGCAGATCAAAAGCCAAAGCGAGGCGGCCTTCGAGCCGACCTGACTCTGGAGGCCCACGCGTTCCCCTGTAGGAGCGAGCCTGCTCGCGATGACGGCCTGTCAGCCGACCGCTATTCATGCGGCTGTACTCGATCCTGTGGGAGCTGGCTTGCCAGCGATGGCGGCCTGCCCCCAAACCTGATGCCCACGGATGTACCCCTGTCTAAACTGTGTGAGCTAGCCTGCTAGCGATTGCGGTGGCCCAGGCACCACCTACACCGGGCTGCGAACAGACTTACTCCAGCCATGGTGCTTTTACACCTGACCCGAAAACAGCACACACATCCAATTTCCCCCGCACCCGTACCGGCACTATCCACTCATGTCCCGACTTGCATGTCGGGGGTTTGTGCGTTTTTCCGGAGCCTTGCGTTATGCCTGAATCAAACTCACTCGACACGCCTGCAAAGGGTTTTGAGGAGGTCGTGACGCTGGTGGTCAAACACCGGGTCAAGGCCGGTTTTGAAGTGCCGTATGAAGCCTGGTTGCGCAACATCGTTGCCATTGCCGGACAGCAGGAAGGGCACTTGGGCGTGGACGTGGTTCGGGGCAAGAACGCCGGCCTGGATTCCTACACGTGCGTGCTGCGCTTTTGCTCCACGGAGGCGATGCAGCGCTGGCTCGACTCGCCGCAACGGCTGGCGTTGGTGAACGAAGCCACGCCGATGCTTGCCGACGGCGACCTGACCGAAGTCAACCCGGTCAACGAGTTCTGGTTCGCGCCGCAGGTCGACGCTTCGGCGCCGCCGCCACGCTGGAAGCAGGCCGTGGTGACGCTGTTGGTGATTCTGCCCCACACCTTGCTGGTGCCGCTGATCTGGGGGCCGGTGCTGCGCCTCAATGCCTTTCTCTCCAGCTACTTCGTCGCCACTTTCCTGATCACCCTGACCATCGTGGTGTCGGTGGTTTATCTGTTTATGCCGATGGCGACGCGCCTGTTCGCGCCCTGGCTGTCCTCTTCCACTACGCCTAAGGAAACGCGATGAACGCCGATCTTATTTTGTTCAATGGCCAGTTCCATACCGTTGACCGGGAAAACCCGCTTGCCAGCGCCGTGGCCATCAGCGAAGGCCGTTTCGTCGCGGTCGGGACCGATGCGCAGGCCATGGCGTTGCGGGGTGCAAATACCCAGGTGATCGACCTCAAGGGTCGTTGCGTGATCCCCGGTCTCAACGATTCACACTTGCACCTGATCCGCGGCGGTTTGAACTACAACCTGGAACTGCGCTGGGAAGGTGTGCCGTCCGTGGCCGATGCGCTGCGCATGCTCAAGGAACAGGCTGATCGCACGCCGACGCCGCAATGGGTGCGGGTAGTGGGTGGCTGGAACGAATTCCAGTTTGCCGAAAAACGCATGCCAACCCTCGAAGAACTCAACCAGGCGGCGCCGGACACGCCGGTGTTCGTGCTGCACCTGTATGACCGTGCGTTGCTCAACCGTGCGGCGTTGCGCGTGGCCGGTTACACCCGCAACACGCCGAATCCGCCGGGTGGCGAGATTGTCCGCGATGCCAACGGCGATCCGACCGGCATGCTGGTGGCGCGTCCCAACGCGATGATTCTGTACTCGACGCTGGCCAAGGGCCCGAAGTTGCCGCTGGAGTATCAGGTCAACTCGACGCGCCAGTTCATGCGTGAACTCAACCGTCTCGGGTTGACCAGTGCCATCGATGCCGGTGGCGGTTTCCAGAATTACCCGGACGATTACCAGGTGATCGAGCAGTTGGCCAAAGACCAGCAACTGACCATTCGCATCGCCTACAACCTGTTTACCCAGAAGCCCAAGGAAGAATTGGCCGACTTCAAGAACTGGACCGGCAGCGTGACCCTGCATCAGGGCGATGACTTTTTGCGGCACAACGGCGCCGGGGAAATGCTGGTGTTCTCGGCGGCGGATTTCGAGGACTTCCTTGAACCGCGTCCAGACCTGCCGCAAACCATGGAAGACGAACTGGAACCGGTGGTTCGCCATCTCGTTGAACAGCGCTGGCCGTTCCGCCTGCACGCCACCTACAACGAATCCATCAGTCGCATGCTCGACGTCTTCGAGAAGGTCAATCGCGACATTCCGTTTAATGGCTTGCCGTGGTTTTTCGATCACGCCGAAACCATCACCCCGCACAACATCGAGCGGGTGAGGGCGCTGGGCGGTGGCATTGCGATTCAGGATCGCATGGCGTTTCAGGGCGAATATTTTGTCGAGCGTTACGGCGCAAAAGCCGCCGAAGCGACGCCGCCGATCAAGCGCATGCTGGCCGAAGGCGTGCCGGTGGGCGCGGGCACCGACGCCACGCGGGTGTCGAGCTACAACCCGTGGACTTCCCTGTACTGGATGGTCAGCGGCCGCACCGTCGGTGGTCTGGAGCTGCATAGCGAGGGCCTTTCCCGGCAGACCGCGCTGGAACTGTTTACCCACGGCAGCGCCTGGTTCTCTTCCGAACAGGGCAAGAAGGGCATGATCAAAGTCGGCCAGCTGGCTGACGTCGCGGCGCTCAGTGCAGACTTTTTCAGCGTCGATGAAGAAGCCATCAAGTGGATCGAATCGGTGTTGACCGTGGTGGGCGGCAAGGTGGTGTATGCCGCCGGTGACTTCGAAAAACTCGGGCCGGCCAGCGTCCCGGTGCTGCCGGACTGGTCGCCCGTGGTGCAAGTCCCTGGCCACTGGCGCCCGACCTCGCCGATGCAGGCCCAGGTTCACCATTGCAGCGGCCCCTGCGGCGTACACGCCCACAGCCACGACCGGGCACGGTTATCGAACGCGCCAGTCAGCGATTTCGCCGGGTTCTGGGGCGCTTTCGGCTGCTCGTGTTTTGCCTTCTGACACTCACAAAAAAGCGTCGACCGATTGCGTCGACGCTGTCTGTAACACCCATCCATCGAGGAGTTTTACATGAGCAATGTGCCTTACAAACGCTTGAACAAAGACGACGCGGTTGTCCTGCTGGTCGACCACCAGACGGGCCTGATCTCGCTGGTTCAGGATTTCTCGCCGAACGAATTCAAGAACAACGTGCTGGCCTTGGGCGATGTGGCCAAGTTCTTCAAACTGCCGACGATCCTCACCACCAGCTTCGAAAATGGCCCGAACGGCCCGATGGTTCCAGAGTTGAAAGAGCAGTTCCCGGACGCGCCGTACATCCCGCGTCCAGGCCAGATCAATGCCTGGGACAACGAAGATTTCGTCAAGGCGGTCAAGGCCACTGGCCGTAAGCAGTTGATCATTGCCGGTGTGGTGACCGACGTGTGCGTGACCTTCCCGACGTTGTCGGCACTGGCTGAAGGGTTTGAAGTGTTCGTGGTGACGGATGCTTCCGGCACTTTCAACGAAACCGTGCAGCAAGCCGCCTGGGCGCGCATGGCTGCAGCCGGCGCACAACTGGTGAACTGGTTCTCGGTGGCTTGCGAGCTGCAGGGTGACTGGCGCAACGACATGGAAGGCCTGGCAAACCTACTGTCGCCGCGCATCCCGAACTATCGCAACCTGATGAACAGCTATTCGGTGCTGACTTCGAAATAAGCGAGCATCAACAATAGTTTCAGGCAAGCACGATACTGTGGCGAGGGGATTTAGCGAAACGTCGCACCGCCCCGTTGGGCTGCGAAGCGGCCCCAAAACCTGCAACCGAGGTGTATCAGGTTACACCGCGTGTGATGGTTTTACGCCTGCTTCGCAGCCGAACGGGGATGAATCCCCTCGCCACAAATGTATGCCTACAGCATTACGCCAATGCGCGGCATTCCTTGCATGGACAGCGCCTTATCTACAAGGCGCTCATACATTCTGGCGTTTTTGCAGCCAACTCAAAAAGCCGTTTTTCTTGATGTGCACCGGTTTGGCCATCAACGCCAAACGGCTGTTCTGCTGCCGCACGGCCTGCAATTTGTTCAACGCCAGACCCACCTCGCTGCGCTGCTCCATGCAGTTTCGGGTCAATGACTTGTCGATCCGGTAGATGATGCACGAGGTCAACGTGGTGAACGTGGCCATCGATGGCGTGTCGGTCAGGATGCTCTGTTCGCCCATGACCTCGCTCGGCCCCATGCGTCCGGCTTCGGTGTGTCCGTCACCGTCGGGAACGGTCGCGCTGACCACGCCCGTGGCAATGACCATCAGGTTGCCCGGTACCTCACCCAGTTCCAGAACCACCTGGCCTGCCGCGTACTGCTGCGGGACCATGGACCGTGCCAGTTCATCGCGTTCTTTTTCGCTCAGGGAGCGGAAAATTTTCACTTCGTCCAGCAAGGCACGGGCGCGGGTGGAGGGTTCGATCACGCCATCGAGCTGCCGGGAAATACCCGCCGCTTCGAGATGCCGATGCGCCAGGTCGAACAGCTGATTACGCACTTCGCTTTTCTTGCCCAGCTCGGTAATGAAGCCACTGGCCACGTATGCGGACATGGTTTCGCCGGCCTCCTTGAGCACGGCTTTCGGCGCCGGATTCAACAACAGGCTGCTGCTGCCTTGAAGCGTGCGATCCAGTGCGTCGAGCACTCGGCGTGGGCGGATGTGGTTGGGCACTTGAATGCTGATCGACACGCCGTGCATGTTGCTCGGCCGACTGAGGTTGACGATTTTTGCTTTGGCCGCCACCGAGTTCGGCACCACTGCCGTACTGCCGGCACTGGTGAGGAGGTGCGTGGCGCGCCAGTCGATGTCGAGCACCTTGCCTTCCACGCCGTCGATCACGATCCAGTCATCCACCTGATAAGGCTTGGTGGTGTTGAGTACGATGCCGGAAAACACATCGCTCAAGGTGCTTTGCAGCGCCAGACCGACGACGATCGCCACCACGCCTGAAGTCGCGAGCAATCCCTTGACCGGCAGCTCCAGCACATAACCGGCCGCGGCGACGATGGCGATCAGAAACACCAGCGCGCCGATGACGTCCTGCAGCAACCGACCGCTGTGACCGATGCGTCTCATCAGGATCAGGCCGATGACCTCGGTGAGCACCCGTGCCGCGTACAGCCACCAGAGAATCCCCAACGCCGTGGCCCCTGTTTGCGCCACGGAATCATCGGCAAACAGCGGCGCCTGCAACGGGCTGACGCCAGCGTTGATGATGAGCGCGCTGAACACCAGAAACAGCGCCAGGCGCACACCCACGCGAACGACGCGGTGTTTGAACGGCGCGAGGTGCCAGAGCACCGTGTCGATCACCAGCAGCAGGGCGCTCAAGGAGAGCAGGTGGGCGAGGAGGAAGGACATGGGGGGACGCTCCAGGGAGAATGTTATGCGTTCGATGTAGCGGCTGTTAAGCCTGTCAGGACAATACGGACTCTGTAGCAGCTGTCGAGCTTGTCAGGACAATACGGACTCTGTAGCAGCTGTCGAGCTTGTCGGGACAATACGGACCCTGTAGCAGCTGTCGAGCCTGCGAGGCTGCGTCCGGCTGCGCAGCAGTCGCAAATCCTGTACACGCGGTCTTCCTGAACGACCACATCGACTGATTTTACGACTGCTGCGCAGCCGGACGCAGCCTCGCAGGCTCGACAGCTGCTACAGGGGATCAGTGCAGCCTCGCAGGCTCGACAGCTGCTACAGGGAACCGGTGCACCCTCGCAGTCTCGCGAGGTCGCAAGGAACTCAGTTCAAATGCGTCTTCAGTTCCAGCGCCGCCTGACGCACCGCCGCTTTCACTTCAGGAATCTGGCTCAGCGGATTCAGCAACCCGAAGTCGTGAATCATCCCGTTGTAGCGAACCGCCGTGACCGGCACACCCGCCGCATCCAGATGCCGGGCGTAGGCCTCGCCTTCATCACGCAGCACGTCGAACTCCGCCGTCTGCACCAGCGCGGCTGGCAGGCCTTTGAGCTGTTCGGCGCTGGCTTGCAACGGCGACGCATGGACCTGCGCACGTTCGCCGGCGTCAGTGGTGTAGTTGTCCCAGAACCAGCTCATCATGGCCTTGGTCAAGAAATGGCCCTCGGCAAACTGCTGGTACGACCCGGTGTCGAACCGGGCGTCAGTCACCGGCCACATCAACAACTGGAAGCGCAATGCCGGGGTTTTCTGTTCCTTGGCCATTAACGCCACGACCGCCGCCATGTTGCCACCGACGCTGTTGCCGGCCACCGCGAGGCGCTTGCCATCGACGCCGATGTCCTTGCCGTGCTCGGCGACCCAACGGGTGGCGGCGTAGGCCTGGTTGATTGCGGTCGGGTACTGCGCTTCCGGTGAAGGCGTGTAGTCGACGTACACCGCGACGGCACCGGAGCCGACGACCAGGTCGTGGATCAGACGCTGGTGAGTCGGGTAATCGCCCAGCACCCAACCGCCACCGTGGAAGAACATGAACACCGGCAACTCACCCTTGACCTTGGCCGGACGAACGATTTTCAGGTTGATGGTTTGCCCGTCGACCTTGATGGCGCGGTCGCTGACGTCCACTCCCGACAGATCAACCTTCACTGAATTCTGCGCACCGGTCAGTACCGCACGGGCCTCTTTCGGGCTCAACTGCTCGAGGGGCTTGCCACCGCCGGCGGCGAGGGCTTCGAGGAAGGCTTGGGTGTTGTGTTCGACACCGGGGCTGCCCGCCGCAAACGCGCTGCTGACGGAGAGGGCAAGGAGGGAGGCGGTCAGGGTTTTCTTGACGAGGTTCATGCGGGTAAATCCTTTTAATGGGAGAAGAAGGTCCCGGCAGGAGCATGCGGGGTGAACACAGATTAATAGGGTGCCGGAAAAGGAAAAAGCCGCTATAAAGTGTTTGACTGTCAACCAGGACGTGACAATGAACCCGTTCGAAGATATGCGTATTTTTTGCCAGGTGATGGACTCCGGAAGCTTCACCGCGGCGGCCGATCAGTTAGGGCTTTCCAAGCAATTCGTCAGCCGACGTTTGATGCAACTCGAAGAGCGTCTGGGGGTGCGGCTGCTCAACCGTTCCACCCGGCGCCTGGACGTCACGCCGCTGGGCCAGAGTTATTACGAGTCAGCCTTGCGCCTGCTGGGTGAAGTCGAGCAAGTGGAGCAGGGGATCGCCGGGCAGACCACGGAGCCGCGCGGCACGATTCGGGTGAGTGCGCCGCTGTCGTTTGCCCTGGCTCATCTGGGGTGTTTGCTGCCGCTGTTTCTGCAGCGTTATCGCGATGTCACCGTGGAAGTCGACCTGAGTGATCGCCCGGTGGATTTGCTTGGCGAGGGGTATGACCTGGCATTGCGCATCGGAACGCTGGAAGACTCGACGCTGATTGCTCGTCGCATCGCGTCCATCGAGCGTGTGTATTGCGCCAGCCCGGCTTATCTGGCGGAGCGTGGCACGCCGCTTAAACCCGAAGATTTAATCGCCCACGATTGCCTGCCTTACGGTCATGGCCGTCAGGTGCAATGGCGTTTCGAAGGGCAGGGCAAACCACTGGCCGTGCAGGTCACCGGGCGGATGCGGGTCAACAACGGTGAATTGCTCAAAGACGCAGCGATTGCCGGTATGGGGGTTACGTACCTGCCGACGTTTATTGTCGGGGCGGCCTTGAAAGATGGCAGGTTGGTGCCGGTGCTGGATGAGTTTCGGCCGGAGCCGCTGACGTTGTCGGCGGTGTACCCGCAGCATCGCCAGGGGTCGAGGCCTGTGCAGGCGTTGATCGAATTCTTGCGTGAGCGGCTGGATCAGACCGAGGTCTGAGGCACACAACGAACCCGCGTAGGAGGGGCCGCAGGCTGCGATCTTTTGGTCTTGATCTTCGAAAAAAACAAGATCAAAAGATCGCAGCCTGCGGCAGCTCCTACAGAGGTGTGTGGTGCTCGGGTGACCAGCGCCCGTCAGGACCTCTTGTCATCGCCTGGCTCACCGCCGACATGCACACCACGGTCATCGCCGACTTCTCCGTTGGCATGCACGCCGCGGTCGTCGCCGACTTCTCCGTTGGCATGAACGCCGCGGTCGTCGCCGACTTCACCCGCACGATGTACCCCGTGGTCATCACCCACTTCACCAGCGCGATGTACCCCGTGGTCATCCCCCTGCTCGTTGTGGGTGCCGCTGCGCCCGGACGAGGATGAGGCGGTGTTGCCGGAATGGCCCGAGCCATGGTCGCTGCCGCTGTGACCACTGCCGCTGTTGCCGCCGCCACCGCTTCCGCTGTGACTGCCACCACCGCCACTTCCGCTTCCGCTTCCGCCGTGACCACCACCATTGCCACCACCGCTTCCGCCGTGACCGCCGCCATTGCCGCCGCCGCTTCCGCCGCCGCCGCCACCGCCGTTTCCGCCACCACCGCCACCACTTCCGCCACCACCGCCACCTCCGTTCCCGCCGCCGCCACCACCACTTCCGCCGCCCCCTCCGCCACCATCCTTCGCGTGAGCACTAGACATACCGGAAAAGCTGTCCGGTACAAGGACAGTGGATGCCGACAGAACTGCGCCAATAGCCACTGCGAGCAAAAGCTTCTTCATGTGCATATCGATCTCCGTCTTTTTTTCTGGGTCTATCAGTGAATACTCGAGGCGAGCTCGAATATGGGGATGTACATCAGGATGACGATCACCCCGATCAGCAGGCCGATAAAGGTCATGAGCAACGGTTCGAACAGGCGCACGAACCATTCCAGCCAGCGGCTGATTTCTTCGTCGTAGAAGTCGGCGCTGCGCTCCATCATCTGCCCGAGGTTGCCGGATTGTTCCCCGGCGCGCAGCAGGCGCAGGGACACGGGTGTCACCAGGTGGTTGAGTTCCAGCGAGGTCGACAGGGATTGCCCTTCGCGTACTCGCTCGCACGCCTGGTCCAGGCGGCAACGCGAGGCGACGTTGAGCTGGGCGCGCACCATGCCCATGGCCGTGACGAGGGGGATGCCGCCCTGCAGGAGAATGCCCAGGGAACGGTAGAAACGCGCCAGTTCGTACATGACGATGCGCTGGTGGATGGCGGGAATTTTTTCGATCAGACGGTCGACGCCACGGCGAAAGCCCGGCTGGCGCTGAAGGAACACCAAGGCTGCGATGATCGCGGCCAGGGTTCCGAAGAATTCGCTCTGGTGAGCGTGCAGGAACATCCCGCTGCTCATCAGCACCTGGGACAGCCACGGCAGATTGTCGCCCAGGCCTTCGAACACCAGGCTGAAGCGCGGCACCACATAACCCATCAAAAATAAAACCACGCCACCTCCCACCACCAGCAACAGCATGGGGTAGATCGAAGCGCTGACGATCTTCTGTCGAACCTCGTCCATGCGCTGGCGATAGCTGACATAGCGGCCAAGGGCATCGCCCACGGCGCCGGTCTTCTCGCTGGACTGTACCAGCGCGACGTAAAGCGCAGGGAAAACTGCCGACAACTGGCCCAGTGCCTGGGAGAACGATTTGCCCTCATACAGCAGGCGGACCAGCTCACTCAAGGTTTTGCGGGCCTGCGGGGCGTTTTCTTTTTCGGCCAGGCTTTCCAGCGCATCGATCAACGGCAGGCCCGCATTGAGCAATGTGGTCAGTTCCTGGCTGAACAACACCAGGTTGAACGTCTCGCGCTTTTGCAAACGCAGTGCTCGCCAGTGTCGCTCGGCGTGCAGGCTCACCACGCGCAGGCCCTGGTCTTCGACGATGCGCCGGGCTTCGCTGTGGCCGGGCGCTTCGACAGTCATCGACACCACGCCGGCCTTGCCCACTGCCTTGAGATGAAAGCGCATGCTCGCCACTCCCGTCATTGCCAGCTGGTGACTTCGGCGTTTTCGCCTTCGCCGCCGGGCTGGCCATCCTTGCCCATGGAGAGCAGATCGTACTCGCCGTTTTCGCCGGGGTAGCGATAGGCGTAGTTACGCCCCCACGGGTCCTGCGGCAATTTTTTCTGCAAATAAGGACCGGTCCAGCGGGTTTCGTCGCTCGGCGCGGTGACCAGCGCCTGCAAGCCCTGTTCGGTGGACGGGTAATGGCCGACCTCCAGTCGGTACAGATCGAGTGCCTTGCCCAGGCCTTCGATTTGCGCCTTGGCCACCTTCACTTCCGAGCGGCCAAGCTGGGCGAAATACTTCGGCGCAACGATGCCGGCCAACAGCCCGAGCACCACCAGCACCACCAGCAATTCGAGGAGGGTAAACCCGCGTTGGGTACGCGGGGCACAACACAGACGCTGATTCATGATGACCTCACACAGTCGGCAGAAGGGTCGCTTTGATGGCTTATGCAATTGCCATGCTCAGGCCCCGACATTCTTCTGCAGCCCCCGTCCTGCGGGCCTTTCCAGTTGCGGCACGGTGCTTGCGTAAGCCTCTTCCACGATCAGCCATTGGGGCATTACCCCCATTTTTCGGGGCAGGTCAGGGGAGGAACCATGATCAAATCTCTCACCGCTGGACTGCTTGGCGGGCTGCTGCTGACCGGCGTCGTGCAAGCCGATGTGTTCGTTTCCGTGGACGCCAAGGGCGGCTACGTGTTGTCCAACGTCCATCGCCCCGGGCGCCACTATGAGCGGGTGATTCGCGAGCCCGAACAGGTCCAGGTCAGCCTCGATCAACAGCCCCAGATGATTGCGGCCAGGCCCTACGCTGAGCTGGTGTCGGCGGCCGCGACCGCCAACCAGTTACCGGCGGCGCTGTTGCATGCGGTGATCCAGACCGAGTCCAGCTACAACTCCAGCGCGACCTCACCCGCAGGGGCGGGGGGGTTGATGCAATTGATGCCCGACACGGCCCGGGAGATGGGGGTCAAGGATGTTTACGATCCGAAAGCCAACATCCAGGGCGGCGCCAAATACCTCAAGCGTCTGATGACCCTGTTTGACAACGACATCGCCCTTGCCGTGGCAGCCTACAACGCCGGCCCGCAAGCGGTGCTCAGCCGTGGCGGAGTGATTCCGCCGTTCGCCGAAACCCAGCGTTATGTGCCCAGTGTCCTGCGCCAGTACCGGCGTTTGCAGGGGCTGGCCGTGGACGCGCCGTTGTGAGTGATCACTGTCGGGGCCCATTCCCCCACATGTGGGGGAAAAAAGGGGCGCTGACTTAGCGGTGAGCTGATTGTGCCAAGGGGATTCCTGTGGCGAGAGGATTCCGTGGCGAGGGGATTCCGTGGCGACGGGATTCTGTGGCGAGGGGATTTATCCCCGTTGGGTCGCGCAGCGGCCCCCTCAGTTTGCGCACCCGACCAAATGCCAACTGCCCGCCCCACGGTGTCCGTTCAGGGACAATGAAGGTTTTTTTGGAGGGGGCCGCTGCGCGACCCAACGGGGATAAAT
The DNA here is from genome assembly GCF_015351605.1 of Pseudomonas sp. p50(2008). Classification (NCBI taxonomy): domain Bacteria; kingdom Pseudomonadati; phylum Pseudomonadota; class Gammaproteobacteria; order Pseudomonadales; family Pseudomonadaceae; genus Pseudomonas; species Pseudomonas sp. p50(2008). The sequence continues at coordinate 164,731 of NZ_JACMYF010000011.1, read as the reverse complement.
CCCCTCGCCACAGATTCCCAATTTCACAGATCCCTTTGGCCACAGATTCCCAGTTTCACAGATCCCCTTGGCCACAGAATCCCAATTTCACAGATCCCCTTGGCCACAGAATCCCAGTTTCACAGATCCCCTTGGCCACAGAATCCCAATTTCACAGATCCCTTTGGCCACAGATTCCCAGTTTCACAGATCCCCTTGGCCACAGATTCCCAATTTCACAGATCCCCTTGGCCACAGATTCCCAATTTTACAGATCCCCTTGGCCACAGAATCCAAATGTCACAGATCCCCTTGGCCACAGATTCCCAATTTCACAGACCCCTTTGGCCACAGAGTCCCAATTTCACAGATCCCCTTTGCCACAGAATCCCAATTTCACAGATCCCCTTGGCCACAGAGTCCCGGTTTCACAGATCCCTTAGCCACAGAATCCCTAGCCACAGTTCCCCTCGCCAACCCCGCTCTGGCGGGCACACCGCCTATCAATCTTGAAAGCCCCGAAAAGTGGGGGAATGGGTGGGGAATATCCCCCTACTTATCAAGTCGTTCAGATAACCGGTTGATAACAAACAAAATTATTTATGGCATGCAGATTGCTCAAAGTGATTTGTCAAGAATTGCTCCTAATGAGCATCTCCAGCGAGGCCCGTGATCATGACCGGCAAACCCAACGCTCATCATCTGCTTAATCTGCTGCTGTTTCTGATGCCGATGTTCGGCCTGGAGACGGCACAGGCGGCCCTGCGCTGTGAGCGCAATCTGGTCGCAAACGTCGTGGCGCTGGATCAGCCGCTGATGTTCAACCGGCTCGGCGCACAGAACGTCAACGGGATGATGTTCGCCCTGCGCCGCGATGTGGTCGACGACCACAACAGGTCACTGGCCCAGGGTGGCACGGCGGTGCCGGGCAAGGTTTCGCTGCGGCCCGACAAGCGTCCGCGTCCGTTGGTGCTGCGTGTTGCGGCCGGCGATTGCCTGACCATCAACCTGCAGAACCTGCTGGCCTACCAAGCCAACCCCGGCAGCCATGACAGCGGCGAGGAAGAGGAAGGCGAAATCGAAGGTGAAGTGCAGATCGGTGAAGCCGACGACTTCAAGGTCGACGAGCAAGTCACTGACCGCCATGTCGGCTTCCAGGTCAACGGCCTGCAGGCGGTCAACAGCATCGATGACATTGCCTCCTTCACCGGCCGCAATGCCAACACCCTGATTGCCCCCGGCGCAAGCCGTTCCTATACCTTGTACGCCGAGCGCGAAGGCGCCTTTGCCGCCAGCAGCCGTGGCGCTACCTTCGGTGGTGAAGGGGATGCAGGTAACGTCGCCAACGGCCTGTTCGGCGAAGTGGTGGTAGTGCCCAAGGGCGGGCGCTCCTATCGCAACACCGTGACCGAAGAAGAAATGCGTCTGGCCAGCACCGGGCGTACCCCGACCGGTCAGCCCATCGTCGACTACCAGGCGCGCTACCCGCAACGCGAGCCGTGGATTCGTGAAGGCAAGGCGGGCACACCGATCATCAACATGGTCGACGGCAACGAAATCATCTCCAGCGAAAGTGACGCAATCGTCATGGGCAGCAACGCCGACGGCAGCTTCCCGCCGTCGACCTATCCGCTGGAAGCCGTTGGCAAACGCAACCCGGCGTTGCCCAACCGGCTGGAACCGTTCCGCGATTTCGCCTCGCAGTTCCAGGATGAAACCGCCGCGACCCAGGCATTCCCGGCCTACTGGGCAGACCCGGTCATGGCCCACGTGCTGGAGCCGACCCGCGACTCGTTCATGATCAACTATGGCTCCGGTGGTATGGGCGCCGAAGTGGTCGCCAACCGTCTGGGCGTCGGGCCGATGCACGACTGCCTGTCCTGCGCCTATGAAGAGTTCTTCCTCAGCTCGCACACCGTCGGCGACGTGGCGATGCTGGTGGACGTACCGGCCAACGCCGGGCTGGAAAACATTCGTCCCGGCGAAACGCCCCGCGCCGACCAGATCGGGGTCAAAGCCACCATGGCGCTTTACCCGTCCGAGCCGTCGAACGTCAACCACAGCTACATCGGTGACTTCGTGAAATTCCGCAACACCCACAACGGCCACGAGCAGCATATCTTCCACCTGCACGGGCATCAGTGGCTGTTCAACCCCAACGATGACAACTCCGACTACGTGGATGCCCAGGGCATCGGCCCGGGCGCCGGCTACACCTATGAAATCGCCAACGGCGGTTCGGGCAACCGCAACCGCGTGGCCGGCGATGCGATCTATCACTGCCACTTCTATCCGCACTTCGCCCAGGGCATGTGGGCCATGTGGCGGGTGCATGACGTGTTTGAAGAAGGCACCAAACTCGAAGTCTCGCAGCAAGGCGACGACGGTTACCACAGCGAACCCTATGCCTTGCGCAGCGGCAAACCCGCGGCGGGCGCACGGGCCTTGCCCGATGGCGAAATCATCGCCGGTACGCCGATTCCAGCGGTCGTGCCGCTGCCCGGCAAAGCCATGGCGCCGATGCCAGGCAAGGTCGCGGTCGTACCGAAAATCGGGGAAACCCTGGTGGCCGGTCACGACGATGACGATGAAGAGGACGATGACGACCACCAAAGTGGCACCGGTGGCGCCCAGGCTATCGGTTCGCTGGCCCTGGTGGATCGCAGCGAAGCCAACCGCAATGCCGATGGCAGCCTGAAAAACCCAGGCTACCCATTCTGGATTGGCGGCATGGAAACCTCGGTTGGCCAACGCCCACCGACCCCACCCCTGGACATGCTCGATGCCGCCAAGGCCCAGGCCTTGAAAACCAGCGGCAACGCACTGTGGGCCAACCTCGACCCGGCGCAGTCCGGTGGTTGGGATGGCGGTTTGGGCCGGCACTCGCTGGACGGTTTCTCCTCCGGCGGTGAAGCGCGTACCGTCACCACTTCGCTGGATTTCTCCAAGGAAGTCACCCGCGCCAAGCCGATCTACATGCCGGAAGAGGGCACCGAGGTCGAGCAGGCCGCCATGGCCTTCCACGCCAAGAAGGATCACCCCAGCTACGCGTTGCTCCCGGGCAACCAGATCGTTGCGAAAGCCTTCCGCACCAACGGCGCCTTGCCAATCGCCGGCGCGCCGTATTACGAACCTTGCATGGACGATCGGCAAAAACGCCTGACCAGCAGCGCCGGCATCGGCGAGTTTGCCAGCGGCGAACGGGTCGACGGCATGTCCTACACCGGTTCCTCTACCTTTACCGCCGACCGTCCGCGCGTCTACAAAGCGGCGAACATTCAGTTCGATGCGGTGTACAACAAGGTCGGTTACCACTTCCCGCAAGCGCGCATTCTCGCCCTGTGGGAAGACGCCTGGCCGGTGATCACCAAGCAGCGCCCACCAGAGCCTCTGGTCATGCGCATGAACACCTTCGACTGCGTGCAATACCAGCAAACCAACCTGGTGCCGGCCGTCTATGAGATGGACGACTATCAGGTGCGCACGCCAACCGATGTGATCGGCCAGCACATTCACCTGCCTAAATGGGACCTGACCGCGGCCGACGGTTCGGCGAACGGCTGGAACTACGAAGACGGCGTGCTCTCCCCAGGTGCCGTGCAGGAACGTATCCACGCGATTCGCGAGTTCAATCAGTGCCTCGGCGCTGATCCGCGTGACGGCACTCCGGCCTGCCCGAAAGCCAAGAGTCACCCGTTTTTCGGTCAATATGGCCGGGCGGACTGGGTCGGGGCGCGCACGGCGATGCAACGCTGGTTCGTCGATCCGGTGGTGAACACCAAAGGCGTCGACCGTGGCCTGGGCACCATCTTCACCCATGACCACCTCGGCCCATCGACTCACCAACAGATTGGTCTGTACGCCACCGTACTGGCCGAACCTGCCGGTTCCACCTGGTTCCACGCCGAAACCGGCGAGCAGCTGTACAGCGGCGCGCGGCAGGACGGCGGGCCGACTTCGTGGCAGGCGGTGGTGTCCACCGGTGACCTGGACGGTGACGGCAAGAACGACAGCTTCCGCGAGTTCTTCCTCGAGTACAGCGACTTCCAGCACGCCTATGAAGCCGGTGTGTATGTCGGCGCCGGCCCCAATGGCGTGCCGAACCCACAAGCGTTTCCGGCCACGGCGGACAGCTTCCGCTACGCCATCAACCCGCCTGTGCGCAACAACGCCAGCAACCTGCTGGACGGCATCATCGAAGTACAGGGCGGCATGGTTCCAGGTTGCCCGAGCCGGCCTTGCCCGCAGGCAATTTCGGTCGATGACCCGGGCATGTTCGTCGTCAACTACCGCAACGAGCCCTTGGCGCTGCGGGTCTATGACCCGAACAAAATCGGCCCGGACGGCAAGCGCGGCATGCAGGCGGACGGTCTGGCCGGCGACCTCGCTTACGCCATGCAAAGCCGTACCGACCGTGCCATCGCGGCGATGAACCTGGCGCCAAACCAGGTCACTTCCGCGACCGGCCCAACCGGTGGCACCACGCTGTTCCCACCGCACATCAACCGTGGCGGCGCAGAGGCTGGCGACCCGTTCACCCCGATGCTGCGCACCTACACCGGTGACAACGTGCGCCTGCGGTTGCATGCCGGTGGCCACGAGGAGGAGCACAACGTGACCTTGCACGGGGTGAAATGGCTGCAGAGCGGTTCCGGCTTCGGCAACAGCTCCAACTCCGGCTGGCGCGCCTCGCAAATGGTCGGTATCTCCGAGCAGATGGGCTTCAATGCGCCAGTGTCGATGCTCTCCAGTTCGGCGGCGACCACGGGGGACTACCTGTACTCGATGGACGCCTCGATTGAAGGCTACTGGAACGGAATCTGGGGCGTGATGCGCAACTACACGGCCCAACGCAGCGACCTGTTCGCCTTGCCGAACAATCCGAAACCGGCGGGCATGCGCAACACCGTGGCGTACGAGGGTTCCTGCCCACGGTACAGCGCCAACCCCAATGGCATAGGCACCCGGCCGACCGTGCAACGTAACTATGAAGTGGTCGCGGCGCTGGCTAACGACATCCTGCGCAACCCGTTGAACCTGGTCATCGGCGATCCCGCCGGTCTTGTCCAGCATGTCGGCGGGCCGTTGAATCCGGCGGGCGGCACCCTGGTGTTCAACTCGCGGACGGTGAATATCCCGCAGGTCACGGTGGTCGATCCTGAAGACGGCGAAACCATCACCATCGGCGGGCAAAGCGGGCCTCTGCATGATCCAACCGCGATCCTGTATGTGCGCAAATCCGACCTCGATCCCACCACCGGCAAGATGAAACCGGGTGTGCCGGTAGAGCCACTGGTACTGCGCGCAGCAGCGGGTGATTGCATCAACGTCACCCTGGAAAACCGCCTGCCGCTGATCATGCCCGACCTGACCCAGACGGCTGTGATGCAAGGCCTGGTCAAACGTGATCGCAACAGTGGCCAGGGTTCGACCATCTTCACCAACAACCTGATCCGGCCGTCCAGTCATGTGGGGCTGCATGCCCAGCTGCTGGCGTACGACATCACCAAATCCGACGGCACCAACGTCGGCGCCAACCCGCCCCAGACGGTTCCACCACGGGCCGGCAACACCGGCGCCTACCCGACGCGTACCTACCAGTACTACGCCGGGCACCTGGAGCGTGAAGGCAAACCCGTCACGCAACTGGGCCGCAGTGTCGACAACATCAACGCCACGGCGGTGGAGTTCGGCGGGCTGAGCATCACCCCGGCGGACGTGATCAAGCAGGGGCAGAAAGGGCTGGGGGGTGCCATGAGCATCCTGCCGGTCGGCGCGACCTGGGTCGAGGATGCCCGCAAGACCAACGCCACGGTCACGGCGCCAGGGCAGGCGGTGTACCGCGACTTTGCGATGGTCTGGCAGAAAGCCTTGAACATGCGCTGGGCCAACGGCCGGCCGGTGGAGGGTATTGCCGCCGAAGGGTTCGGGGTGCCGACCGATCCGCAGGACAACTCGAGCATGGCCATCAACTACAAGGCCGAGCCAATGTGGTTCCGCTTCGGCCTGGCGCCAGACGCACCGTTCGGACATGCCGGTGGTGCCGGCTACGGCGACGTGCCTAATGCCCACATGGCCTACAGCAATGCGTTGATCGGCGGTGATCCGCAGACGCCGGTGCTCTATGTGAAACCGGGGCAACCGTTCCGCACCCACATCCTGTTGCCGACCGGTGGCAGCCGTGGCTCGACCTTCCAGCTGGATGGTCACGTGTGGTCGGTCAACCCGTTCCAGTCGGAGAAGAGCGATACCGGTGGTTATCCGATGGGTACCCCAGGGGTCGGGTCGGTGCGGTTCGGCTACAACCCGATGTCGATGTACATCGGTGCCCGGGAAAGCATTCTGCCAGCGGCGCACTTCAGCTTCATGCACCCGAGCGCCGGGGGCAGCAACGCCATACCAGGTGATTACCTGTACCGGGACTATGGCGCTTACGGCAATACCTCCGGGTTGTGGGGATTGTTGCGGGTGACCAACGAACCGGAACCGGCGCCAGCACCGTAACTGGGGACCGCTCCAACTGTGGCGAGGGAGCAAGCTCCCTCGCCACAGGATTAGCATCGCACTGCACGCGACAGACAGGCACAGATCTGTAAGGGGAGTAGGCAATGAACAGGACCATCAAAATCACCACCAGTGCACTGGTTGTCGGCGCGGCGCTGATCGGGCTGGGGCTCTGGAAGACCATACCGTCGGACATGCTCAGCGAGATCGCGCTGCCGAATACCTGGTCCGCCAACGCCAGTTCGCCCGCGACTACGCAATCTCCTCCGTCCACCCCGCCCCCTGTGGGAGCGGGCTTGCCCGCGAATGCTTCACCTCGGTCTACCGACCAGCCACCTGTAGAAGCGGGCCTGCTCGCGATGAAGTCACCACAGACCCTCGAGCGAGACGGCGTATCGATCGCCTTGGAGGTGCGCCCCCTGGCCGAAGACGGCGTGCTGCGCGAAGGCGAGTTCGCCGATGTGCGTTTTCGCATCACCGACAGCGCCTCCGGTCAGCCACTGGCAGGTGTCGCGCCGGGTGCCTGGCTCGACCCGGAAACCGTCGCGGCAGATCAGGCCCAGGGCCGGGAAAAGAGTTGCAAATCCCGGGTCGGGGTGTTCCTTAAGTCGAGCATCGGCGCACGCCCCATGCTCGATCTCAACAGCTACTTCCTGCTGGTGATGAATCGCGATGCCAGCGTCTCGGTGGTCGACCCTTCGGTCTCCGTGGGTGGCATCACCAGCACCATGTCGCGCATCGACATCAAGCAACCCCCGATGGACTGGACCACCCCCAAGGACAACAAACGGGTATTCGTCTCGATGCCCACGGCGGGTGAAATCGCCGTGATCGACAGCGAGCAATTCAAACTGCTCGACTCGGTGCCTGCTGGCAGTAACCCGGTGCGTGTGGCACTGCAACCGGATGAGCGTTTGCTGTGGGTCGGCAACAACGCCAGGAGTGCCGAAGAGTCCGGGGTGACGGTCATCGACGCCCGCAGCCTCAAGCCTCTCAAACACCTGGCGACGGGTGCCGGGCACCATGAAATCGCCTTCAGCAAGGACAGCCGCTACGCCTTCGTCAGCAACCGCGACGACGGCACCGTCAGCATCATCGACATCGCGAGCCTGACCATCAGCAAGCAACTCAAGACCGGCTCGCACCCGCTGTCCGTGGCCTACTCGCCGCTGTCCCAGGCGGCGTACGTGGCCGACGGCAAGGACGGCACGGTCACCGTGATCGACACTGCCAGCCTGGCGGTGCGCCGGGTGATCCAGCTCAAGCAGGGCCTCGGTCCGATGAGCTTTAGCGCCGACGGACGCTTCGCCATCGTGCTCAATACCCTGGAGAACCAGGCCTCGGTTATCGACGCCGCGACCAACTCGCTGATCCATGACCTGGACGTCTCCACTGAACCCTTCCAGATTGTATTCACCAAGGCCTATGCCTACATCCGCGGCCTGGCCTCGGCCAAGGTCACCATGATCAACCTGTCGTCCCTGGGCGAAGGCCGCAAGCCGATCACCCAGGGCTTCGAAGCCGGTCCCCAGGCGCCGCGTCTGGCGGGTGATCTGCCACTGGCATCGAGCCTGGCGGTGTCCCGGGATGACAACGCAGTGTTCGTGGTCAACCCCGTGGACAACACCACCTACTTTTACGCCGAAGGCATGAACGCACCGATGTCCGGCTACCCCAATCGCGGGCAGGTGGCGCGTGCGGCGCTGGTGATCGATCGCAGCCTGCGCGAAGTCGAACCGGGGCTGTACAGCGCGCGGGTCAAGCTGCCGGTGGCCGGGCGATTCGACGTGGCCTTCCTGCTCAACCAGCCGAACATCATTCACTGTTTCACCGCGCTGGTTGAGCCCTCCATGAACCTCGCCAGGCAACCCGGTGTGCCAAAGGTCGAGTTCATGCTGGACAAATCCACCGCCGACCTCGGCAGCCCCTACGTCGTGCGCTTTCGCATCGTTCAGGGCCAGCAGAAAACCGAGCGCAGCGGGGTCAGGGACGTGAAGGTGCGGTACTTCCGCGCGCCGTCATCGAAAACCCGGACCGTCGCGGCGCTGGAAGTGGGCAACGGGGTGTACGAAGCCCCGGTGACCCTCGACCAGAACGGCGCCTGGTACTTGCATGTACGCGCGGCCTCATTGGGCGCGAGCTTCGACGACAAGACATTTGCCAGCGTCCGGGTACTCCCTGGCAACGCCCACTGAAGAGGACATCGACATGAACCGATTCGCACACTGTGGACTGCTGACGCTGTGCCTGCTGGCCAGTGGTATCGATCAGGCCCTGGCTCACTCGGCAGATGAACACGCCGGGCACACCATGGACGCCAAGAGCGCCAGCGCCGAAAACGCGCAGGTCAAGTTCGCCGACGTCGCCCTGGTGGACCAGGACGGCAAGGCCGTGCGCCTGGAAAAAGACCTGGTGACCAACAAGATCGTGGTCATGAGTTTCATCTACACCAGCTGCACCACCGTGTGCCCGGTGGTGTCGTCGATCATGGGCAAGGTGCAGAAACAGCTTGGCGCACGGGTCGGCAGCGAGGTGCAGCTGGTGTCGATCAGCATCGACCCGCAGCGCGATGATCCCAAGCGCCTGAACGATTACGCCCGCGCCTTCCAGAACGGTCCTGGCTGGAGCTGGCTGACCGGCTCGACCCAATCGGTGAATGAAACCCTCAAGGGTCTGGGCAGCTTCAGCGGTGACTTCAAAAGCCATGCGCCGCTGATTCTGGTGGGCGATGGCAACAGCAGCCACTGGACCCGTTACTACGGTTTCACCGACCCGAGCGTGCTGATCCGTGAGGTGGAAAAACTCAGTGGTCAACGCAACACCCACGCCAGGCACACCGCCATTGCCATGGAGCAGCAGCCATGAGAGCGCTCATTTTGATCGTCCTGACCATGTGCTTCTGCGTGTTCAGCTTTATGGCGCTGGCGCACGAAGGGCACGCAGAACCCGCGCCAGCCGTGGCGGCTGCGCAGCCGGCCACGGGCACCCGTGATGCCAAGGCCTGGTTTACCGACACGCCGCTGCAGGACCAGAACGGCGAGACCCTGCGCTTCTACAGCGACGCGCTGCAAAACCGTGTGGTGCTGTTGAATGTGATTTTCACCAGTTGCAACGATGCCTGCCCGTTGATCACCCGCAAGCTCAAAGAGGTTCGTGAAGCGTTGGGCGACAAGGCGGACGGCATCACCTTTATCTCCCTTACCAGTGATCCGCTGCGGGATACCCCGGCGGTACTCAAGGCTTACACCTTGAAACAAGGGGTAGACGACCCCCACTGGCTTTTTCTCACCGGCGACAAGGCGCAGATGGACCTGGTGCTCGGACGTATCGGCCAGATCGTGCCGACCCCTGAGCAGCACTCCACGCAGCTGATTGTCGGTGACGTAGCCAACAAGCGCTGGAGCAAGATCCGCCCCGATGCCCCGGCCGCCGCCATTGCCCAGCGCTTGCAGTTGCTGACAATGCCCGTGGTCGGCCGTTGAGCGCGCGCCATGAAAACTTTACTCGTCTTCGGCCTGTTATTCCTTGGCAGCCTGCAGGTCGCTGCCCAGGAACTGCCGTTGAGCCCCAGCGAAAGTGCCGGTAAACGGCTGTTCCGCGAAGGGCTGTCGGCGAGCGGTGAACCGATCATGGCGCGGGTCGGCGCGGCGGGGATGCTGTTGCCCGCCACCAGCCTGCCGTGCGCCAACTGTCACGGTGCCGATGGCCTGGGTCGACCCGAAGGGGGCGTGCGACCACCGGACCTGAGCTGGCCACGGCTCAGCAGCACCTATGGCCAGCAGCAGGTCAATGGCCGCGATTACCCGGCGTACACCGACGCCGCGCTGTCCAGGGCGATCCAGGAAGGCCTGGACCCTGGCAATAATCGGCTGGACCCGGCCATGCCGCGTTTCGTCCTGTCGATGAACGATCAGCGCAACCTCACGGCCTACCTCAAGCGCCTGGCCGATGACCGCGATCCGGGGCTGGACCCGGAGACCGTGCACCTGGGCACCTTGTTACCGAGCCAGGGACCCTTGGCCGAAGAGGGGGCCACGGTGGCAGCAGTGCTTAACGGCAGCGTGGCGCGGATCAACCAGGCGGGTGGCATTCATGGCCGGCGGATACGCCTGACCATTCTTGATCCCGGACCGGATCGCGCCAGTGCCGAGCAGGCACTGGATCAGTTGATCGAACGGGAACAGGTGTTCGCCCTGGTCGCACCGATGGTGCCGGCACTGGACGCAGAGCTGGCGGCGCGACTGGAGCGCGCCCGTGTGCCGCTGATCGGTCCGCTGTCGCACCAGGGCATGTCCGGGACCAGCCGGCAGATCTTCGAGCCGTTGCCGGGTTTGCGCGAGCAAATGATCGCGCTGGCGGATTACGCCACCGGCGGTTTGCGCGTGTTGCAGGGACCGACGCTGATCACCTACCCAGACGAACCCAATCAGCGTCTGGCGGCGCAAACCCTCGGCCAGTATTTGCAGGACCACGCGTGGCAGAACGTCCATCTGCAAGTCTATGACCCGGCGCGGGACGACTTGCCATTGGGTTCGCGTTCGGTGTTCTACCTGGGCAGCGGTGGCGGGTTCAGACGCCTCGCCGAGCGCTTGCAGACCGCGGGGCAGGTGCCGTATTTGTTCGCCGCTTCGAATCAGGTGGCCGGGGACTTGTTCCAGGTGCCCAGCAGCTTTTCCCGACGGGTGTTCCTCGCTTATCCGTTCGTGCCCAGTGACTGGACGCGGGCCGGACGCCTGGCCCTGTCCAGGGTGCGCGAAACCCAGGGCCTGGGCGGCCAGCACGCGGTGCTGCAAGTAAGCGTTTTCAGCTCGATGCTGCTGTTCAGCGAAGGCATGAAGCAGACCGGGCGCGACGCCAGCCGCGAGAAGCTCATCAGCGCGCTGGAAGGCCTGCACGACTTCGATACCGGACTGACCCCACTGATCAGTTTCGGCCCGGGCCGTCGCCTGGGCTTGAGTGGCGCCCATGTCGTCACGGTGGACCTGACCGACCAGCGCTTCTATCTGGTCGCCCCGTACAAACCCATTGCCGCGATGCCCTGACTGGAGGTCGACATGAAACTCAACACCTGGTTGATCCTGATGAGCCTGTGGGCGCCCGTCGCCTTCAGCAGCAATGGCCCGGCCGCTGCGCGGGTCAACGGCGAGGAGATTTCCGAGTTTCGTCTGGAGCGTTTTTTCGTCGAATACCTGGAAGATCAGGGGCGGGCAGTCGGCAGTATTCGCAACCCCACGGCCTACAAGCAGCTGCGGCGCAAGGCGCTGGACGCGTTGATCGACAAGGAATTGCTCTGGCAGGAGGCGGTGAAACGCGGGGTGGTGATCAGCGACGCCGTTGTCAAAGACCAGATCGATCAAACCCGCGAGGCCATGGGCGGCACCGAAGTGTTCGTCCGCCGACTGAATGATGCCGGTTTCGACGAAGCCAGTTTTACCGAGTACACCCGTCGCGAATTGGCGGCGCAACAGGTGTATGCCGAGCTCACTAAAGTCGACGCGCCGGACGAACAGCAGGTCCGCGCTTTTTACGAGGAGCATCGCGCAGAAATGAGCCGGCCCGAGGAAGTCCAGGCCCGGCATATTCTGGTCAAAGTGCCGCAAGGTGCCGATGCCGCCACAATCGAAGCCGCGCGACTACGCTTATCAGAGATGCGAGTGAAGATCACTCAAGGTGCAGATTTTGCCAGTGTTGCCAGAAGCAGTTCCGAGGATGATTCCGCCAGCGCGGGCGGGGAGCTGGGTTACTTTCCTCGGGGCCGGATGTTGCCGGAATTCGAAGCGACAGCTTTTTCCATGGCCGCAGGTGAGATCAGTGAGCCGGTGCGCACCGCCGTTGGGTGGCACCTGATTTATTTACAGAACCACCAGGAGGCCGCCGATGTCACACAGGAGCAGGGGCTTGAAATGGTCAGGGCGTACCTTGCCCGACAGCAACAGACCCAGGCGCGCCTTCAGGCCTTGGCCCAACTTCGGTCAAGCAATCGAATCGAACGGATTGACGACGATTGAAGATTGTTCCCCAATAGTGGGGCAAAGCTTCAGGGTACATCCGTGCGCTTCCCCCGCCTTTGGGGGGTGGGGTACTTGGGCGAAAACAGATTTTTTATACATATCAACGACATGCAGTGGTAAAAACACCGGCGCTCAGCCTGGCATGAAGTGTGCGTTAGCCTCAGTAAGGCGCGCACTCCACCAGGTTCACTCGGACCTGCGGTTACAAGGAGTCCACCTTGTTAAACAAAGTACTGGTTGTTGAAGACGAACAGCTGCTTGCACAAAACCTCCAGGATTATCTGCAGGCGCAAGGGCTGGAAGTCCGGATAGCACACGAAGGTGCCAAGGCCATCGGCGAAGCCGCTGTATTTGCTCCCGACGTGATGGTGTTCGATTACCGCTTGCCCGATATGGAAGGTTTCGACGTTCTCGATGCTGTCCGCCAGAACAGGAAGTGTCATTTTGTACTGATCACAGGGCATCCAACCGCTGAAGTCTGTGAGCGGGCCCGGCAACTGGGAGTCAGTCATATCCTGTTCAAACCGTTTCCGTTGGCGGAATTGGCCCGTGCCGTGTGTGACCTTTTAGGGATGAAGCGCGAAGCGAGTACCGCTGAAGGATTCGTCGAACGACGCCAGAGCAGAACCGAGAGTTTCCCGCTGCAGTTGTACGACGGCAGTTGGCTGCTGGCAGATCGCCGACGAACGTCGGCCTCCATGGCACCAGACGACGAACAATTGCTCACCGGGGAGTAGTGGCGCGACAAGACGTTCCGGCCCCCACCGTAACTGCTCGCCGCGTCGACAGGGCTCAAAGCCCCCGGCGTTGGAGAGCATGCCATGGACCGTCTATCCCTTGCCGTAGAACCGGCGCTGTTGGACTGTGTACCGTCTCGTTTTTCCAGTGAGCAACTGGCCCAGGCCCGGTCCCGGGCGGCCACCTCCGGCGAGCGGGTCCTCGAAGCCCTCGGGGTACTCTGCGAACTGGCCCCCATGGCTTTCATCGAGTGCCTTGGCGCCACCCTGCATTATCCGGTGCTCGACACCGACACCCTGTTTCAAGCCACCCCGGTGTTCGACCGGGTCACCCTGGCTCAATGCCTCAAGCGCGAATTCATCCTGCTGCGTCACGACGAAGCGGTCATCGGCGTCTTCGCCGACCCCTTCGACACCGCGCGCCTGGCCTGGATCGATGACTGCCTGCACGGCGCACCGCTGTACCTGGTGCATGCCGATGACCTGAAAGCCTACCTGGCGCGTCACGAAGAAAGCTTCCATGCCGTGGAATCGCTCAACGCCCAGGCAGAGGGCGGGGTTGAAACCGACAAGTTGCAAAGCCTGTCCCTGACCAGCATCAGCGAAGACGCCAGCGTTGTCGTCAAGCTGGTCAACTCGACCCTGTACGACGCCCTGAAAATGCACGCCAGCGACATTCACCTGGGCACCACCGGCAGCGGCCTGGTGATCAAGTACCGCATCGATGGCGTGCTCAACAACATCAGCAAGATCCAGGGCAGCGAGTTCGCCGAGCAGGTGATTTCCCGGGTCAAGGTCATGGCCGAACTGGACATCGGCGAAAAGCGCGTGCCCCAGGACGGTCGTTTCAAGATCGGCATCAGTGGCCGTCAGATCGACTTTCGGGTGTCGATCATGCCGAGCATTTTTGGTGAAGACGCGGTGCTGCGGGTGCTGGACAAGCAGGACCTGGCCGACAAGGTCAGCGGCGTGCAATTGCAAGCCCTGGGCTTCGAAGATGAAACCCTGCGCCAGCTCCGTCGCCTCGCGGCCGAACCCTACGGCATGGTGCTGGTGACCGGCCCGACCGGCAGCGGTAAAACCACCACCCTCTACGCCATGATCACCGAGATCAACCACGGCGTGGACAAGATCATCACCATCGAAGACCCGGTCGAGTATCAGTTGCCGGGCGTGCTGCAAATCCCGGTCAACGAGAAAAAAGGCCTGACCTTCGCTCGCGGTTTGCGCTCGATCCTGCGCCACGACCCGGACAAGATCATGGTCGGTGAAATCCGTGACCCCGACACCGCACAAATCGCCGTGCAGTCGGCACTCACCGGGCACCTGGTGTTCACCACCATTCACGCCAACAACGTGTTCGACGTCATTGGCCGCTTCACCCAGATGGAAATCGACCCCTACAGCCTCGTCTCGGCGCTCAACGCAGTGCTGGCCCAGCGCCTGATCCGCCTGGTCTGCGCCAGCTGCAGCGCACCGCATCACCCGACCGATGACGAGCTGCACCTCTCCGGGCTCGACCCGCAACAGGTCAGCGATTTTCATTTCGTCCATGGCAAGGGTTGCGGCAACTGCCGTGGCACCGGGTACCGCGGACGCACGGCGATTGCCGAGCTGCTGCACCTGGACGACGAGCTGCGGCAGATGATTGTGGAGCGCCAACCGATTTCGAAAATCAAGGCCCACGCGTGCAAACGTGGCTTGCGTCTGCTGCGCGAGTCAGCTCTGGAACTGGTGCAAGAAGGGCGTACCACGCTCGAGGAGATCAATCGTGTCACTTTTGTCTCGTGATCGTTTTGTCGCCGTGCTCGGCGCCAGTGGTGTCGGTCTGGGCCAGCGCCGTGGCAACGAAACCCTGTGGCTGGGCAGCGTCGGTTTTATCGACGAAGGCTTCCATGCCTGGGCCGTCGCCCTGGAAACCCTCGACCGTCTGCTGGGCGAACATGCGCCTGCCGGTGCGCAGTTGAGCGTGGTCGTCTCCGGGCACTTCAGCCGATTCTGCCTGGTGCCCTGGAGCGATCAAATCAGCAGCCCCGCCGAGCTGCAAGGGTTCGCCCAGCTGTGCTTTGAAGACCTGTTCGGCGTGCCGACGCAACCCTGGAACCTGGTGTTGTCGGCTGAACCGGCAGGCTACGACCGCATTGCCGCCGCGTTGCCGCAGGACTTGCTGGAGCGTCTGCGCACGATGGCCAGCGGCCGTGGGTTGCGCCTGCGTTCCGTGCAACCGTACCTGATGGCGGCGTTCAATCACTTCGATAAAAGCCTGGACGCCGGCGACTTCCTCTTCGTGGTCGCCGAGCCGGTGCGCAGTGTCCTGCTGGTGGCGCGGGAAGGGCGCTGGACTTCGGTGCGTTCGGTGGGCAGCAGTGACAGCGACGCCGCACTGAGCGCATTGATCGGTCGTGAAAGCCAGCTGCAAGCGTCCACCAGCGAACGTCCGCTGAACGTTTACCTGCATGCCCCGGCGCGCCTCGATTCACACCCCGACGTACCCGGTGTGCACCTGCGCACCCTTGAAGAGGACCGGACAGCCGTACGCGATAGCCTGTACGTCATGTCCCGGGCGGTGGCCTGACATGCGCGCCCTGATGCTCGACTTCCAGCCGCGTCGCCGCTCGGGCCCTTTGGGCTGGAGCCTGCTGGCCGGCGGTGTGGTACTGACCCTGGCCTGTGTCGTGGTTCAACAACACGTCAGCGCCCAGGCCGCGCAACAGCAAGGTCACCTGCAAACCACCCAGCGCGTGCTGACCGGCGACACCGGCGGCAAAGTCGGCCTGACCCCGGCCGAAACCCGCGAACAGGCACAAAACCTGGCGGAAATGCGCAAGGTCTCCCAGCAACTGCGCCGGCCGTGGGAACGCCTGTTCGCCACCCTTGAAAGCCTGCCCCGGGACAACATTGCGCTGCTGACCCTGACGCCGGACGCCCGTAAAGGCCAGGTGCGCATCAGCGCCGAAGCGCGGGATCTGGACGCAATGCTCGACTTCCACCGCCGCCTCGAAGCCAGCGACGAGCTCTCCGATGTGTCGCTGCTCAGCCACGAAATCGTCGCCAACGTGCCGGAACACCCGGTGCAATTCAACCTGTCGGCTACCTGGGAGATTGGCGATGCAAATCCCTAAATTGATCGTTCACGAATACCTCCAAGGGCTGGGTGTTCCCGGTCTGGCCGGGCTGTCGCTGGTGCTGCTGGCGCTGGTCTATGGCTTGGCGGGCCTGATGCCGGACTGGCAGTCGTTGCAACAGCTCAGCCAACAGACCCGCGAAGCCGGCGAGTATTTGGCCAAGGTTGAAGAGGGCAGCATCGCCGCGCCGGTGCTGCCACAGCGTCAGCTCGACGACTTCCGCAGCAAGCTGCCGTCCCAGCCTCAGGCGACCGTCGCCATCGACAAGATCTACGCCTTGGCCGCCCAGGAACGCATCACCCTGGCGCGGGGTGAATATTCCCTGGGCATCGACCCCAAGACGCACCTGGCCCGCTATCAGATCCTGCTGCCGGTGCGCGGTAGCTACCCGCAACTGCGGCGTTTCCTGCACGCCTTGCTCGGCCAGTTGCCGGCCGTGGTGGTGGAAGACGTGGAGTTCCAGCGCAAGAAAATCGCCGACGCCGACCTGACCGGCCGGATCCGCATGACCCTTTACCTGTCGAGGTCATGATGAATACCAAACGCGCAGTGGGTTGGGTGGCGTTCTTCGCAGTGGCGGCAGCGCTGACCTGGGGGCCTGATTACTTCACGCCGGCAGGCGAGGGCGACGAGTCGGTCGCTGTCGTGGCCACCCCGGCCAAAAGCACGGTTCGCGGCGCGTTGCCGGCGGCCGCATCAACTCCGGGTAAAGCAGTGGAAATCAAGGACCTTAGCCCGGCAGGCGACCTGTTTGCCGCCCGCAGCTGGAAGGCGGCGCCGACCCTGGCCGTCGTCACCGAACAACCTGTCAACGTCACTCCGGTGGTGCAAGCCCCTAGCGCACCGGCCATGCCTTTCCAGTTCGTGGGAAGGCTGGATGACCAATCCGACCTGCAAGTGTTTTTGCAGAACGGCGAAAAAATATACGTCGTGCGCAAAGGGGACGTGATCGACGAAACGTGGCGGATCGAAGGCATTTCCGACGTGGAACTGAGCTTCGTTTACCTGCCTTTGCATTTGTCTCAGACGCTGTCTGTGGGGAGCACGCAATGAACCGATCCCGTTTGCTGATAAGCCTTGTCTGCCTGTGTGCAGGGCTGGCTGCGTGCAGTTCCGCGCAAGTCGCCAAACAAGAGGCCTCCGACCTGATGGAGTCGGGACAATACGAAGCCGGTCTGGCCCGCATCGAGGAAGGCCTGCGTGAGAACCCACGCGACACCGAGCTGCACCTGGCCCTGAACAGCGGCCGTGCGCGCGCAGTGACGGCCTTGCTGACCCAGGCGGACATGGACCGCGCCCAGCGTGACTTTGCCTCGGCGCGCATGGGATATGGCCGTGTGTTGACCATTGAGCCGAACAACCGTCGCGCCCAGGAGTCCCTGAGCCAGCTCGAACACATGCGTAGCCAGGACGAAAAGCTTGAACTGGCCCGTGGTGACCTGCGCCGTGGCGACATCTATGCAGCCGACCGCCAGGTTAAACAGATCCTCGAACTGGACCCGAAAAACGACGGCGCACTGGAGCTGCTCAGCAGCATCCGCCTGGTGCAGAGCCGCAACGTGGTGCAGTACCCACAGCTGCGTACGCGCCTCGATCGGCCCGTCACCCTGGAGTTTCGCGATGCCAACCTGAAAACCATTTTCGAAGTGCTGTCCCAGGTAGCCGGGCTGAACTTCATCTTCGACAAGGACCTGCGTCCGGACATGAAAGCCACCATCTTCGTGCGTGACGTGCGCATCGAAGACGCCGTGGCGCTGCTGCTGCAACAGAACCAGTTGCACCAGAAAGTGGTGAACGAAAACACCCTGCTGATCTACCCGGATTCGCCGCAGAAGCTCAAGGATTATCAAGAGCTGGTGATGCGCACGTTCTACCTGACCAGCATCGACGCCAACACCGCGCTGAACATGATCAAGACCATGCTCAAGACCCGCGATGTGTTTGTCGATGAACGCCTCAACACCCTGACCATGCGCGACAGCGAAGACGCCATCCGCATGGCCGAGAAACTCCTGCAATCCCAGGATCAGTCCAACCCGGAAGTGGTGCTGGAAGTGGAGGTGATGGAAGTCGCCCGCCAACGCATTCTCGACCTCGGCCTGCAGTGGCCCAACACCTTTGGCGTGCTCACCAGCGATGGTGGACCGGTGTCGGTGCTCGATCAGCTCAAAGGCATCAACTCCAGCCGGATCTCGATCTCGCCCTCGCCACAAGCCAAGATCAACGCCCAGGACAAGGACATCAACACCCTGGCCAGCCCGGTGATTCGGGTGAGCAACCGCGAGCAGGCGCGTATTCACATCGGTCAGCGCGTGCCCATCATCAGCGCCACCTCGGTGCCGTCGACGCAGGGCCCGGTGATCACCGAAAGCGTGACTTACCTGGACGTCGGTCTGAAGCTCGAAGTGCAGCCCATCGTGCACCTGAACAACGAAGTGGCGATCAAGATCGCCCTGGAAGTGAGTAACGCCACGCCGCTGGAACCGACCCGCCAGGGCACGATTCCAGTTCAGGTCGATACCCGTAATGCCCAGACCACCCTGCGCCTGCACGACGGCGAAACGCAGATCCTCGCCGGGCTGGTGCGTAACGACCACGGCAGCAACGGCAACAAGATTCCGGGCCTGGGCGACATTCCAGGGCTGGGCCGCTTGTTCGGCAGCAATCGGGACGACGTCAGCAAATCGGAGCTGGTGCTGTCGATCACCCCGCGGATCGTGCGCAACCTGCCGTACCAGAGCCCGTCTGACATGGAGTTCCCGACCGGCACTGAAACCAGCATGCACATTCAGGCACCGGACCGGTCGATGGACACGGCGATCCGCACCGGAACCATGATCACGCCGGTCGCTTCCACCACCCCTCATGTCACTGTCGAGAAGCCTTGATCATGAACGCCTCGCAACGTGGTTTTACCCTGATCGAAGTCGTGGTGACGCTGTCCCTGATCGGCCTGTTGGCCGGCATGGCCGCGCCGCTGACCGAGACCGTGGTGCGCCGGGGTAAAGAGCAGGAGCTGCGCACGGCGCTGTACCAGATACGCGATGCCATCGACGCCTACAAACGTGCGTTCGATGCCGGTTACATCGAGAAGTCGCTGAACAGCAGCGGCTACCCGCCGAACCTCAAAGTGCTGGTGGACGGCGTGCGTGATGTGCGCAGTGCCAAGGGCGCCAAGTTCTATTTTTTACGGCGCGTTCCCCACGACCCGCTGGCAACGGCCAAGCGTGACGACGAGGGCGGTTGGGGGCTGCGTTCCTATGACAGTTCGGCTGAGAATCCACGGGAAGGCGAGGACGTCTTTGACGTTTACTCCAAGGTCCGTGGCAAAGGACTCAACGGCGTCGCCTACCGGGAGTGGTGAGCTTATGCATCGGCAAAAAGGTTTTACCTTGCTGGAATTGATGGTGGTCATGGCAATCATCGCCACCCTGATGACCATTGCCTTGCCGCGCTATTTCAACAGCCTCGAGACATCGAAAGAGACCACCTTGCGCCAGAGCCTGTCGTCGATGCGCGAAGCCCTGGATCACTACTACGGCGACACCGGGCGCTACCCCGATTCCATCGATCAACTGGTGGAGCAGCGCTACCTGCGCAACCCGCCGATGGACCCGATTGCCGAACGCAAGGACACCTGGGTCATGGTCGCACCACCTGAAGGTGTGGCGGGCGGCGTGGCGGATATCAAAAGCGGAGCCACAGGGAGGGCGCGTGATGGCAGCCTTTATTCCGAGTGGTAGGCCTTCAGGCGAAGACGGTTTCACCTACCTGGGTGTGCTGTTTCTGATCACGGTCATGGGCATGGGCCTGGCGAGTGCCGGCGAGCTGTGGTCGACCGCGTCGCGCCGGGACCGTGAAAAACAGTTGCTGTGGGTCGGAACTCAATACGCCCAGGCATTGCGCAGCTATTACCGCAGTTCGCCAGGCCTGGCCCAGTACCCCAAAGAGCTTGAAGACCTGTTGCAGGACCAGCGTTTTCCGACGCCTAAACACCATATCCGCCAGCTGTACCCGGACCCGATCGGTGGCGGCGAATGGAACCTGCAGCGGGGTTTTGACGGGCGCATCACCGGCATCAACAGCCCCTCTACCGAGAAGCCGCTCAAGCAGGTGGATTTCCCCAGTCAGTGGGCGGATTTCAACGGCATGGCGAGCTACAAGGACTGGCAGTTCGTGGCCGAGAAAGCCTTCCTCGAAGGCACCAATGGACCGGTCAAAGGCCAGTCCGCGCAGCCTCAGGCGCTGCAGCCATGAACCGCTCATGGCTGGCTGCCTTGAGCCTGGTGCTGGCAATGTCTTTTGCCCAGGCCGCGGAAGAGGACGAAATGCTGGGCTTCATCGTCGACGACACGATTTCGCACATTGGCCACGAATTTTACTACTCGTTCAGTGAGCGCCTGCGCGCCACCAGCCCGATGGATTTCAACCTGGTGGTACGTGAACGACCCTCGGCACGCTGGGGCAGCCTGGTCACCGTGGAGTATCAGCAGCGCCTGGTTTATCGGCGGTTCCTGCCGCCCAACACCGTGGATCTCAAGGACGACGCGTACAACGCCGCCGACTGGGTTCGCGGACAGATTGTCCAGCGCAAGCTGGAAGCCTTGTTGCAAGACACCACGGACCTTGAGAGGGACGAATTATGAAGACGAAGACGTTTTCGCAGCGCACCGCCATGTGGTTGCTCTGCCTTGGGAGTGGCGGCCTGGTCCAGGCGACCGAGTTGGTCTACACGCCGATCAACCCCTCGTTTGGCGGCAACCCGCTGAACGGCACCTGGCTGCTCAACAATGCCCAGGCGCAGAACGACTACGACGATCCCGACCTGAAAGATCGCACCTCGATCGCCGGGACCTCGGCCCTGGAACGCTTCAGCAGCCAGTTGCAATCGCGGCTGCTGGGGCAGTTGCTGGACAACATCTCCACTGGCAATACCGGGAGCCTGTCCACCGACGCATTCATCGTCAACGTTGTCGACGACTCTGGCGCACTGACTATCGAAGTGACCGACCGAGCGACCGGCGAAATTTCGGAAATCCAGGTGAATGGCCTGGCTCCTTGAGGGAGCTGCGGGTCGATGGGGAGTGACGGACATGAAAAAAATAATCGTGCTAGGGATGCTGTTGGCGGCCTTACAGGGGTGCAGCCTGCGTGAGCCGATGTCGGCGGAGCAGGACACCGAAACCCCGACCCTGACCCCCAGGGCGTCGACGTATTACGACTTGCTGAACATGCCACGGCCCAAGGGTCGGTTGATGGCGGTGGTGTATGGGTTCCGTGATCAGACCGGGCAGTACAAGCCGACGCCGGCCAGCTCGTTCTCGACCAGCGTGACCCAGGGTGCGGCGAGCATGCTGATGGATGCGATGCAGGCCAGTGGCTGGTTCGTGGTGCTGGAGCGTGAAGGGCTGCAGAACCTGCTGACCGAGCGCAAGATCATTCGCGCTTCGCAGAAAAAACCGAATACGCCGGTGAACATTCAGGCTGAACTGCCACCGCTGCAGGCGGCGAACATGATGCTCGAGGGCGGGATCATTGCGTACGACACCAACGTGCGCAGCGGCGGGGAAGGGGCGCGTTATTTGGGTATCGATATTTCCCGGGAGTATCGGGTGGATCAGGTGACGGTGAATTTGCGGGCGGTGGATGTGCGCAGTGGGCAGGTGCTGGCGAATGTGATGACCAGCAAGACCATTTATTCGGTGGCGCGCAGTGCCGGGGTGTTCAAGTTTATCGAGTTCAAGAAGTTGCTTGAGGCGGAGGTGGGTTACACCACGAACGAGCCGGCGCAGTTGTGTGTGTTGTCGGCGATCGAGGCGGCGGTCGGGCATTTGCTGGCGCAGGGGATTGAACGCAAGATGTGGCAGGTGGTGGGGGATAATTCGGTGCCGCCGCAGAATGAGACGCTGGATCGGTATTTGTCGCAGAACCGGGTGGCGCCGGAGGGTGAGGATGAGTGAGCCGAGGCGGCCTTCGGGCCGACCTGGCTATCTGGTTTGTCTGCGATCCTCATGTAGGAGTGAGCCTGCTCGCGATGGCGGCCTGACAGCTAACCTGGCTCTTGCGGATGTACCCCGACCCTTGTGGGAGCTGGCTTGCCAGCGATGGCGGCCTGGCAGCCGACCCATTTTTTGCGGATGTACCCCGATCCCTGTGGGAGCTGGCTTGCCAGCGATAGCGGCCTGACAGCCGACCCATTCTTTGCAGGTGTACATATCCATTGCTGCGGTAACGGCCACTTAGGGTTTCGCCCTTACGGCGACTCACTTTTTTTTCAAACGCCAAAAAAAAGTAAGCAAAAAAAGGCTCGCCCCAAGCGTACGGCACCTCGCTAAAGCTCGGTGTTCCCTCGCTCCGGTGTCCATCTGGGGGCATCGCCTACGGTCTGCTTCGCGACGACCTCCTCTCGATGTGTGCGGCTTCGCCGCACGGCGCTTCGCGCCTGACCCCCAGATGAACACCCCCACTCGGCCTCCCGACGGGGCGGGTGGATCAAAATCAAAAGCTTGCAGGCGAGCTAACGCTCGGCCTTGAGTGGTGAAGGGCAACGGCGCTGTGTGGTGGTTTTCTTTAGATGCTCTGTAGGAGCAAAGCTTGCTCGCGATGACGGCCGATTGACCGACCTGATTCATGCGGATGTACCCGATCAACCTGTAGGAGTGAGCCTGCTCGCGATGACGGCAGTACAGACAACAAACCTGCTCCTGCCTCCACGCGAACCCCTGTGGCGAGTCAGACAAAGTTGTAGGAGCAAATATCGATGATGTCAGACGGGAATGTAGGACCAGGATTGAAACTACATCGTCTTGCGTCACTGCCTACAACTACGCCAGAATCCGCCGGCTTGTGCGCCTTGGCCTGGGTCTCTATCGTCTCCGCATCGCTGAAAACTCAGCGATTGGGTTTAGCGACCCGATTAGGTGTAAGCGCAACAATGCTCCTTTCGTAACTGCGGCCATTTCAGGTTTGCGGTTTTCGATATGGTGGCTGTGCGCGGGAGACCCTCGGGTCTGCCGGGTCTTATACCTCCCGGTTCGCTAACCTGCGTACAGCTGCCACCCTAATTTGTTTAGCGACAGATTCTGGTGGTTCCACTAGGTATAAAGGAGTTCAACCATGCCAAAACCAACCCCAAATCCCCCCGATTCAAACCCCGAAAACCCCACCGCCAACCCCGACTCCAGCCTCAACCTCAAAGCCGAAATCCTCAAAAAAACCACCCCCCACAACCCGGGCAAGATGTACGCAATCGTCGCGGACATGGACACCGAAAGCCTGTTGGCAAACGCCTGCGAGTCATTAGCGTCGGCAAGCATCATGGCCAGCGATTTCGCCACCTTCCTGGAAGGTCCACAGCGCAGCATGTTGCTGGGTATCCAGCAGATCATCATGCTGGCCGACCTGGCCGTTAACCAGGCACTGGACAACCTCGACCCCATAGCCTGAAGGCTCACCCTCCTGTGGGAGCGAGCTTGCTAGCGATGACGGCAGGACAGACAACAAGCCTGCCCTGCCGCCACGCGACCGCCTGTGGCGAGGGAGTTCACTCCCGCTGGACTGCGCAGCAGTCCCAAAACCTGCCAGCAGTGTTTGCCTGACAACACACTGGGCATAGGTTTTGGGGCCGCTATGCAGCCCAGCGGGACGGTGCGACGATCCGACGAGCTCCCTCGCCACAGGTATCTCACATGCAGCGAACAATCCCTGGACCATCCTTTCAAGAAAGCTCGCTACCCCGGCAAACCTATCAGTTCTGTTAGTTCCCCACTCCCTACAAACCGGCAGATACTGCAACTCCCAGACCTTGAAAGCTCGGAGTGTCCACATGCCATCCCAGCAGTCCGCCTTGCTTTGCCAATATCGCTACGATCCGCTGGATCGCCTGATCAACAACCACACCCAGCCCAATATCCCAACGCTTCAGCGCTTTTACTGCAAAAGCCGACTGGTTACCGAGATTCAGGGTGCCATGCAGCATTCCATTCTCCAGCACGGCGATCAGTTACTGGCGCAGCAACGGCGTGAGGATGATGTGTTCGATAACGCGCTGCTGGCAACCGATCAGCAACGTTCAGTGCTTCATACGCTGGATAAAAACCCTAAACCACAATCCATCGCCTACTCACCCTACGGCCATCGTCAACCGGAGAGCGGTTTATCCAGCCTGTTGGGATTTGCTGGCGAACGGCCTGATCCGACGACCGGGCATTATTTGCTGGGGAATGGCTATCGCGCGTTTAATCCGGTGTTGATGCGTTTTAACAGTCCGGACAATTTGAGCCCATTTGGAAAGGGTGGCTTTAATCCGTATGCATATTGCTCGGGGGATCCGATTAATAAATACGATCCGACCGGGAATGTAGGTCAGTTAATAAAAAACGGTTTGTTGCGTTGGAAAGACAGGGCGGCAAAAACAATTGCTTCAAGAGCGGCGGAAGTTCTTGAAGTGACACAATCGCGGAAAATTAATATGCGCAATGGTCCAACGCCTGATAGTTATTATTCATTGGTTGATGGGGTAGATCCCGAGATGGCGATTTTTGCGCGTGATCGTCTTAAAATGATCAACGGTTGGGAGGAATATGTATTTGAAAGCAATTATAGGTACCTCAAACAGTCGGGAAAAGCACGGTCTAAAAATGCAAAAATTAATAGTGAATTAAATACGCCAGCTTACAGGACTGATCGTGTTGTTTTGATCGATTATATAGGCGACTTCAAAGGTGTTAGTGGACTCGTTTATGATCGGAAAAAGTTAATAAATGCTATGAACGGAATATATGAGCCGACGCTCCGGATTCATGATAGGCCGACTGCCGAGGGTGCGAGAGAGTTTTGGAAAAAACTTGTAAATACCCCTGTTCCATATGAGAGGGAACTTTGGGCTGAAGCTGAACGGATCAGAGAAATGTATTTTAAGTAAGTCTGAAAAAGCCCTAACTTAAAAAGTTAATCCCAGGGGGTTCGCGGCCTTCAGGTCCGTGATTTTGCAAAAAGTGGGCTTTTTCAGAGTTTCCTTAAAGGGTGATATTGCAAATGTTCTTCAGGAGATAGTCGAGCCAAAAAAGCTGCGCCTCTGTACTCAGGGCCGCAGCTCTTTACAGCCCCCCATTCACTGCTGCAATACAGTCGCCTGGTTAGCCGCCCCAAACTGCTGCACCGTTGCCATCTGGTTCACCCCACTCTGATCAACATTGGCAACGTTCCCGTCCCGCCCTGAGTCACATACGCCACGTTCATGCTATCGGCCTGTTTAACCGTGATCTTGTTATCACTGCCATACATCTGATTGGTAAACGCCTGGTTACCGGTGCCCGACTGATCAAACTCGCTGCTGTTGCCCGTGCCGTTGGAAGAGCCCTGAACAAGGTTGGTCGTACCGCGCTGGTCGGCGATGAGGATGTTGTCGCTGCCGTTCTGGTCGAAGTACAGCTCGTTGTAGGAATCAGCCTGGCTGACCGTGGTTTTGTTGCCGCTACGCAGCCCAGCGGGACGGTGCGACGATCCGACGAGCTCCCTCGCCACAGGTATCTCACCTGCAGCGAACAATCCCCGGGCTATCACTTCCAGAAGGGTCGCCACTCCAGCAAACCTAACAGTTCTGATAGTTCCCACTCGTTGCGACCCAGCAGATACTCAAACGCCCTGACCTTGAAAGCTCGGAGCGTCCAATGTCTGTTCAACAAGCCGCGTTGCTCTGCCAGTACCGCTACGATCCGCTGGATCGCCTGATCAACCAAACTCAAACACATGCACCCATGCATCAGCGGTTTTACTGCAAAAGCCGACTGGCCACCGAAATTCAGGGCGCTAAGGGGCATTCCATCGTGCAGCACGGCGGTCAGTTGCTTGCACTGCAACAGCGAGAGGGTGATGTATTCGATACCACGCTGCTGGCAACTGACCTGCAACGTTCTGTGCTGTACACGCTCGATAGATGTCCATCAAAGCATTCCATCACCTACACCCCTTACGGGCACCGTCTCGCTGAAAGCGGTTTAACCAGCCTGCTGGGATTTGCCGGCGAACGACCTGACTCGGTGACAGGGCATTATTTACTGGGTAATGGTTACCGGGCGTTTAATCCTGTGCTTATGCGGTTTAATAGTCCGGACAGTTTAAGTCCGTTTGGGAAGGGGGGGTGAATTCATATATGTACTGCTTGGGGGATCCAATCAATCTAGTTGACGAGGACGGGCATTCGGCGTTTGGTGTGGCAATAGCTGCTGTTCATTGGCGCCGATTCGCTCGAGCAAAGATACAGACAAGAAATGAGGCGGCGCGAATATCTGAAACAGGAAAAATTTATATAAAACACGTTGAATTG
Organism: Pseudomonas sp. p50(2008); assembly: GCF_015351605.1. Classification (NCBI taxonomy): domain Bacteria; kingdom Pseudomonadati; phylum Pseudomonadota; class Gammaproteobacteria; order Pseudomonadales; family Pseudomonadaceae; genus Pseudomonas; species Pseudomonas sp. p50(2008). Next base: position 138,048 of record NZ_JACMYF010000011.1, on the reverse strand, counting down.
AGATCCCCAGTTGCCCTTAAGCCCGGTGTTACTCCTCAACAGGCTCTCGCTGCTCGTTCACAGATCGAACACTTATCACCTTCCTCAATCCGTGCAAGGGTTTGGAACGATAAATATTTGGGTGATCTTAATAATGCAAAAACGAATGCCATCAATTCGGGAGCTATCAGGCCGGACGAAAATCTAAAGTTGCTTAACTACATTAAAAATCCGCCAGACGATAGGCTAATATTTTCCGCTAATAGGTTATTTGACGCAGCGAAGGGGCGGTTCGATCCGAAAGTCAAGCTAAGTGACGTTCCTAGCCATGAAGTAGCTCGTCGGTATCGAAACGTCATACGCGACATGGACATTGACTATTATAAGCGAAGAGAAGGATTGTTTAAGATTGTTAAACAGTTTTTCGAAGGTTATTAGTTTTTTACTAGAATAACTGGTTGAGAAATGCTGAAGCTTGTCAAAACCGCGACCCGAAAAAGGGCCGCGGTTGTGTATTGCAATCACTGCTGCAAAACAGTCGCCGAGTTAGCCGCCCCAAACTGCTGCACCGTCGCCATCTGGTTCACGCCACTCTGATCCACATTAGCAACGTTCCCCGTCCCGCCTTGAGTCACGTACGCGACGTTCATGCTGTCGGCCTGTTTAACCATGATCTGGTTATCACTGCCATACATCTGATTGGTAAACGCCTGGTTACCGGTGCCCGACTGATCAAACTCGCTGCTGTTGCCCGTGCCGTTGGAAGAGCCCTGAACAAGGTTGGTCGTACCGCGCTGGTCGGCGATGAGGATGTTGTCGCTGCCGTTCTGGTCGAAGTACAGCTCGTTGTAGGAGTCAGCCTGGCTGACCGTGGTTTTGTTGCCAATACCGGTCTGGTTCGTGGTCATGATATGGCCGGCGCCGTCCTGGGTGAAGTTGGCCACGTTGCCGTTGCCGGACTGGGTGACGGTCGCGCGTTGGTTGGTGCCGAACTGGCCACCGGTTTGTGGGCCTTTCCAGTTGCTGGCGTAGACCTTGTTGTCGCTGCCCACCGAGGTGGCGTTGAGCACGTGGCTGTCGCCGCTCTGGTAGGTGAAGTGCACGTTGCTGGTGCCTTGCTGGTACAGCGCCAGGGTCGAGCCGATGGATTCGAACTGGTCGGCGTAGATGGCGTTGAGGTCGCCGACTTGCAGGACCTGGGCAACGTTGTTGGAACCGAAGCTCTGATCGACGATGGCTTCGTTGGCCCCGCCATATTGATTGACGAGGACCTGGCTGGCGGCCTGGCCGAACTGCCAGACTTCGCTGCCGTTCATGTCGCCGAACTGGTTGATGGTGACGGTGCCACCGACGCCGCTGCGCTGATCGCCATAGGCATAGTTGTTGGTGCCGCTCTGGTTGATCGCGATCTGGCCGCCCGAGTGACCCACCTGCTCGGCGGTGCCGTAGTTGGCGGTGCCGTATTGAGTGACGGTGGCGGTGTTGGCGTCCCCCAGTTCCATTTGTTCGATGTTGGCTTCGTTGCTGTCACCGAACTGGAAGGTGAACCCTGACGAGCCTTGCTGGCTGTCTTGGTACAGGAACGAGAAGTTGCCGCTGCCTTGCTGTTGTTGCACGGCCTGGTTGCCGGTCAGACCGATGGACTGGCTGGCATGGGCGGTGTTGAGCACACCGACTTGCTGCTGAACGATGGTGCTGCCGTCTTCGAACAGCTGCTCGGCGTAGCCGGCGTTGTAGTCGCCGGCCTGGTTCTGGTCGATGCTGCTGGTCGCGGTGTCTTGCACGGCGGCTGCGTCATTGCCTTGACCGAATTGCTGCTGGGTGGCGGTGGCGAAGGGCGCTACGCTTTGTTTTACATTGGCGATGTTGGCATCACCGAATTGTCTCTGGGTCGAGACACTGTCGTCAGCCATGGCCTGGGCACTGACAATGACCAGGATGGCGGCGGTGAGGGGCGTCAGTTTGAACATGATGAAACCTCCAGGTAGTGCAGTGCTTTAGCGATATTGTTTGACCGAAACGCTCATGCCATTGCCGGACTGGGAAACGGCGCTGGAAAGCCCCGTGCCTGCCTGGTCGATGGAGGCGTCGTTGTTTTTGCCGTTTTGGGATATCTGCGCGCGGTTGTGGCTGCCGGTCTGGGTGATCTCGGCGTTGTTGCCCGAACCTTGCTGGTTGATCATTGCCATCAGGTCGTTGCCTTGCTGGAGGATGAAAGCCTCCTGATTGCTGCCCGACTGGACGATGTTGCCGAGCAGCGACTGGCCGTTCTGGCTGACCAGTGCAACGTTGGCCTGTCCGTTCTGGTTGATCAGCGCTTGCTGCCCGATGGGCGGCGGCAACTCGCCGAGGTCGGCACCGGGTGCCAGGTCGTCGTTTTCCATCAAATCGTCGGCGCGCACGCCCGCACTGCTGCAAAGCAGGAGCAGGCAGAGCAGGGCGGCGGTCGAAGTTTTCATGGCGTTGTCCTGTTGGAAGAGACCCGCCCCATCCACCCGAAGGTCGATGGGGCGAAGGCTCAGTTCGCGGTGACCGACACCGTACGCACGGTGCCTTGGGACGAGGTGATGGTGGCGGTCGGGTTCGCCGACGGAATCACCGTGGTGCTGTTGCTCACCGTCAGCCTCCAGCGACCGGTCACCGGCACTGTGGTGGTGCCCAGGGTGACCGGGCCCGTCGGGGTGCTGACCCGCACGGTGATGGTGTTGCCGGTGATCACCGACGAGGTGCCGGCGAAGTCCCAGGTGAAGCGGTTGTTGGAGCGTGCCGACACCGTTGCCGTGGTCACTGCGAAGGTTTCCGCAGCAGGCCGTGGCGAGACTTGCACGGTGACCGTCGCCGGGGCTGTCGACAGGGCGCCGAAGCTGTCCCGGGCGATGTAGGTGAAGGTCGTGGTGAAAGCCGTCGTCACAGTGGCCGGCGGGGTGTAGGTGAGCACCGTACCGTTACTGCTGACGGTGCCGCGACCTGCTGCCGGTTGAGTGAAACTGTTCACCGCTAACGGCAGGTTGCCTTCCGGATCGGTGTCGTTGGCCAGCACGCTGATCGGGATCGCCACACCCAGAGTCGCGACGGCGTCGTTGACGGCCACCGGAGGCTGGTTAGGCGCCACGGTGATGGTCACGGTCGCCGCAGCGGTCGAGGCCAGGCCTTTGACGTCTTGAGCCTTGTAGGTGAAGGTCGTGGTCAGCGGGGCGTTGACCACCGCAGGCGGGGTATAGATCACTGCAGCCGCGCCGCTCAATGCCACAGTGCCCTGGCCCGCCGCCGGTTGGGTCAGCGCCGTGATGCTCAGCGGCGTGTTGCCGTCGGGATCACTGTCGTTGGTCAGCAGATTGAGGGTGATGGGCACGCCGAAGCTGGTGCTGCCGGTATCGGCGACGGCCAGCGGCGGCTGGTTTTCCCCGACGTTGGGGGCGCTGCCAACGACCACGACCGGCTCGGTGTCACTGCCGCCGGCAGCGGATTTTACCGTCACGGTGGCGGGTGGCTGGGACAGGTCGGCAATGGTGATTTTTTGCAGAGTGCCGGACTTCGACAGGCGTCCGTAGCCTTGGGCGACCATGTCTGGCACCGCCACTTCGTCAGACGAGGTCGCTTCGATCAGCAGGCTGTGATTACTCCAGCTGTAGCGAGCGGTCTGGATTTTCACGAGGTCCGTGAGCTTGCTCGATACCGCCGTTGGGCGCGTGGTGCCGCTCGGGTTGGTGGCGGTGACCACCACGACCGGAGGCACGGGGCCGTTGGCCAGGCGCTGACCGAAGAACAGCCCGGTGTTGTCGCCCAGCAGCGTGGTCAGGCAAGGGGTCAACGGTGGTCCGGGAACCAGCGCGATGGACTCACGGAAGCACAGGGTCGAGCTGTTGTCTGCCTTGGCGAATACCTCGACCTGGACGTTGCTGTTGCCGCCCGACGTGGTACGCCGGTAAGTCGCGCGATCCAGCTCGACGTGGGTCTGGGCGCGGTTGTCCAGCTTCTTGCCCGCGAGGGTAAAGAGGTTGGTCTGGATGGTGCCTGCAGGACCTGTGATGCGCAAAAAGTTGGTGTCGAAAGGGCTTCCGGTGACCTGCTCGGTGAGGTTCGGGTCGCCGACGAAAGTTTCCACCGTGCCGGTGTCCGGGTTCACCTCGGTGTAGGGACCGTTGACGCTTTGCAGGAAGGGCCCGATGGCACCACCCACGGCGCCGGTGAAGTTGCCTGGAGCACCAATACCGACGTCGCGGGTGATGTTGATTGCCCGGCGTCCAGGTGCGGTGACGTTGACCGTTTCCACGCCATACGGGTGAGTAATGGTGTAGGTACCGGCGGTGGGCACGTTCACCCGGATACGAATCCGCGCGAAGCTTTGCTGATCGCCATCGACAGGGTTTTCCGACGCGAATGCCGCTTCAATCCCGGCGACGTAGGCGTCCACGCCATAGCCTGCACCGTTGTCGGCAATAGCGGTCTCGGCGAGGAACCAGAACGCCTCCGGTGGCCAGTTATCCGGGAATATCATCGGCTGGGTGTCGTCGTAGATGCCCGGTTCCGGCAGCAGGGTGCACATGTAGGCCGGTGGTACGGTGGCCGGCACCCGCGAGCTCGCGGCCCGGGACTGGCACAGTTCCATCGACAGCAGATTGTTGTCCTGGTACCACATGGGGAATTTCCCCGTGGCAAAGGTGTAGGGGCCAGGGTCGACGGCAGCGAGTTGCGCGAAGGCGCTGCCGGACAGCGATAGAGTCAGTCCCAGGGCATTGAGCGCCAGGCGTGGCCAATTGTTCATGATGCCTCCTGATGAGGATCTGGGCATGTGGGCGTTCATTGCACGATGACCACTTCTTCGGTGTCGCTGCCGCCATTGGATGACGTCACGCGAACCTTGGCCGGCGGGATTGGCGAGATGCCGGTGGCCAGGCTTTTCACCGCGCCATCGCCACTCAGTGCACCGATCGCTGCGCCGGTGCTGGACGTTGCCGTGAGCACCGGCGGCGACGTTTCATCGCTGGTCGAGGCCTCAAGGGTGAGTTGCCCGGAACTCAGGCTGTACTCGGCACGCTGGATCACCACCAGGTCGGTCAGCGCCATGGGCAGCGTGGTCGGCGTGCTGCTGGCGATGGCGAGGTGGTTGTCGGCGGTCACTTGCAAGGTGGTTGGCAGGGTAGGGTTGACCGACGACTGCGCGTACCAGTTGCCGGTGGTGTCAGCTTCGCTCAGGTTCAGGACCGGCGTGCTGCTGGTGAGGGCAACGGTGGCCGGTGGCGGTGGCGCCATCACGAAAACGTCTTGTTGGGCGACCGGTGCGCTGTCACCTGCCTTGCGCGAGTAAGTGCTGCGCTGGGTGATCATCGGTGTCGGGCGCACCACGGTCGATAATTTGCCCGAGATGGCAAACACCGTGGTGCGCAAGTCCAGGCCATTGGGCCCTTCGATGCGGATGTAGTTGGTGTTGAACGGGCTGCCGGTGACCGCCTCATTGAGGTTGGGGTCGCCGACGAATTGTTCTGCGCTGCCGGTTACCGGGTTGGTCTCGGTGTAGGGGCCGTTGACGCTGCGCAGGAACGGGCCGACGTCACCCTTGAGCGCGCCGTCGTAGGTCTTCGGCGAACCGATACCGATGTCCCGGGTCATGTTGATCGCCCGGCGCCCGGGGGTGTCGATGTTGAACACATCGACACCGTAGGGGTGGGTGATCACGTAGGTGCCGGCGGTGGGCACGTCGACACGAATCCGGACGCGGGCGAAGCTGACCTGATCACCTTCTACCGGTTCTTCGGCGGCGAAGGCCGCTTCGATGGCTGAGCCATAGGCCAGATCGATGCCCCTTGCCGCATCGACGATTGCACCGTCAGCGGTGAACCAGAAGGCTTCATCGGGGAAGTTGGTGGGGAAGACCACCGGTTGCGCATCGTCGAAAACCCCCGGCGTCGGCAACAGGTTGCACATGTAGCTCGGCGCGCCAGGTGCACCGGGTACGCGAGAGCTCACGGCCTTGGACAGGCACAGGTCGAGAGTTCGACCATGGGTGTCCTGGTACCAGGCGGCGAAGCCACCGTTGTCGGGCAAGTAGGGGCCGGGATCGACCGCAAACAGCGCCGCCTGAGCGACACCTTGGGCTAGAGCACTGACGACCAGGGCGGCCGCCGTTTTGGACAGTAAAGGGTGCATGTGTATTCCCTCTATCGGAGACCTGTCCCTGGGGGATGGGCCAGTTAAGAGGGGTTTTGGCAACTTCCATACCAACACACAAAAATCGCCCGCACAGCCCCGGCGTACAGGCTTGCGCTGGTACACGGAAGGCTTTCTGCGGAAAAACCCGACGGGCCTCTGTCCCCACAGTTGGGGGTAGATGGGGGCGGGGGGGATTGGGGGGCGGCAACCCCCGGAATCGGGCAAACATCAGCGAGTGGGCTATAACCCTATAGGGGAAACCGTGGGGAATATCGTCGATGAATATGCCAACACAAACGCTCCAGTCCGAGCAGGGCGATGTCCGTTTGAGCGCGCGAAAGCAGCCGTTTAATCTGCTGCGCTGGTTTTCGCTGATCAGCCTGGCGGTGATCGGCACGGTGGCAGTGGCGCTGGGGGCTGTGTCGACGCGGTTTGTGATTACCGAGAGCGTGCAGCGTGATGCGTTGCTGACCTCGCAGTTCATACAGGCGATCGCGTCGGCCGAAGTACGCCACGTCTCGATCCCTCACGTGCGAACCATGGGCGAGTTGCTCGATCCGCGCCAGGACAGGAATTTTCCCGACGTCGATCCGCTGGCACGCGCGGCGGCTCGCGGTGAGTTTCTGGACCACATCGAGCATTTGCCGGACGTGATCCTGGCCAACATCTATGCGCCTGACCGCACCGTGATCTGGTCGACCAACCCGGCCTTGATGGGCACCGCGATCCACTCCGATGAAGACCTGGAAGAAGCGTTCAAGTCCAGGATTCCGGTCTCTGCCAGTTACCATGACGTCGACAAATCGCGCATGGAGCAGAAGTTCGTCACGCCACCGGAATACATCTTTATTGAAAACTACATTCCGCTCTTCGATGCCGACGGTGACAAGGTCACGGCGATGGTGGAGATCTACAAGGAACCCAGGGACCTGATCGATCGCATGGAGCGCGGACTGCTGCTGATTTGGCTGGCCACGGCGCTGGGCGGTGGCCTGATTTACCTGGGGCTGTACTGGATCGTGCGGCGCGCGGCGATTTTGCTGGCGGCGCAGCAGAAGCAATTGATCACCAACGAAACCTTTGTCGCCCTGGGTGAAATGTCTTCGGCGGTGGCCCACAGTTTGCGCAATCCGTTGGCAACCATCCGCTCCAGTGCCGAGCTGGCCCTGGAGTTCGACGCGGGCGCGGCGCGCAAGAACATCAATGACATCATCGGTCAGGTGGACCGGATGTCGAAATGGGTGAGGGAGCTGCTGCAATCCTTGCGTCCGCTCAATGACGAAGCGGAGCCGGTGAACCTGGTTGCGGCGTTGCACGACAGCCTGATGGCGTTCGAGCAGCAGATCGCCAAAGCCTCTATCCAGGTAGAGTTCGCGCCCGCGACGACCCCCATGGTGCTCAGCCAGCAGGTGCAGTTGTCCCAGATCCTCAACAGTGTGCTGTCCAACGCACTGGAAGCCATGGACAAGGGCGGCACGCTGAGCATCCGGCTGGAGTCGACCGACGATCAGACGGTGAGCGTGGTGGTGAGCGACAACGGCAAGGGCATGACGGCGGAGCAACGCAAGATGGCGTTCCGTCCATTCTTCACCACCAAGCAAGGCGGGCTGGGCGTTGGCCTGGTATTGGTCAAGCGGATCATGGAGCGGTTCGGTGGCGCGGTGACCCTGGAAAGCCGTGAGGGCGAGGGCACCTGTGTCCGTCTGACGTTCAAACTTACCCCCTGAAAACGGGTGCGAACTTTCCCCGGTAGCGGGTGTCATTCCCCAGTCGTTTTTTAAGTCGTGGCACATTGATGTCGTTAAGCCATTGTTTTATTAAGTATTAATACTTTTGTATAAAATTGTTACAAAGATGGCGAGCTCCTTGCAAAACCACCAGCACCCCCTTCATGACTTCGAGGCGGCTGGTGATGGACATAAAAGCGCGGCACCCCTTCAAATGGTTCGGTCTGATGGCGCCTCTGAGCGTCGTGCTCACTGTCACCCTGGGCTCGGCGACATTGCGCGCCAGCCCTATCGATGATGAACGACAGCCCGAAACCACGGACCCCTCGGCTTACTACGATGAACCCGAGGACAAGGCGGGCGCCTTGAACGCCATCCTGACCATGCCCGAGGCCAACGAAGATTCTTTCGACCTGCCCGATGGCGTCAAAGGCAGCCGAGACACCACGCGTCAGGAAAACATCCTGCTGCCGACGGTGCAGACCAGTTTCAATTACCCCACCAACGGCAAGCCGAGCCCATTGTTTGGTGCGCAGCCGTTCACGCAACAGCTGGTGCTGTTCGAAGAGTTCGGCCCGGAGAAACTCGACCCCACCACACCGGCAGCCCCGTTGCCATTTCCACCGGCGGCCATCGGCCCGGCGCCACAGCAAGACCCCACCAGTGCGGCGCGCAGTGCGCCACCGAGTGCGGCACTCGATGCCTTCTTGCGCCAACCGGGGCTGACACCTTTCCCGAGCCAGTTCTCCAACGTGGTCGACCGCAACCCGTGGCAGGCGCAGATCGAATATTTCCTCAACCGGCACATCGGCTCGTCCGCCGAGGGCCGCCCGCCAGGAAAGGGTTGGTCCCATCAACGCTGGAACGAGTTCTACCCGCAACTGGCCTACAAGACCGTGCAGACCGGCGCGCGTGTCAATGGTGGCTTGCGTGACAGTCGTCAGATGCACGGCTATGCACTGGGTGAGTTCGGCCCCGGTGGCCTTTACCACAACGTTGCTGGCGTACCGGCCACCGATGGCACTGCCAAGGGCGTCGACGCGCGTTTCCATCCGAACATGCCGGTACAGAATCACAATTCGGTGTGGACCTTCGACGGCACCCTGCCACCCAAATTGTTGATGGTCCGTTACGGACAGCCCGTGCTGATGCGCCACTACAACGGCCTGCCGATCGACCCGGCAGCGAACATGGGCTTTGGCCTGCACACCATCAGTACCCACGAACACAACGGTCACGCACCGGCGGAAAGCGACGGTTATGCCAACGCGTTTTTCTTCCCCGGCCAGTATTACGACTATCGCTGGCCGATCCAGTTGGCCGGTTATGACAGCATCAATACCGATGCCCATGACCCGCGTGCGGCGTTCCCTTGCGCGCCGGGGGAAACCCTGTGGACCAACGACCTCAGCCCCAGCCGCAAGACCTGCGAGAACGGCACGATCAAGATTCGTGGCGACTGGCGCGAAACCATGAGCACCCACTGGTTCCACGACCACATGCTCGATTTCACCGCGCAGAACGTCTACAAGGGCAACGCGGCGATGATGAATTACTACAGCGCCCTGGATCGCGGCAACGAGTCGGTCAACGACGGCGTCAACCTGCGTTTCCCCAGCGGCAGTGCCTTGCCGTGGGGCAACCGCGACTATGACGTCAACCTGGTGTTCGCCGACAAGGCGTGGGATCAGAGCGGTCAACTGTGGTTCAACCCCTTCAACACCGACGGCTTCCTCGGTGACCAGATGCTGGTCAACTGGCAGTGGAAACCAACCCTGGATGTGCGTGCTCGCAGCTACCGGTTCCGCCTCCTCAATGGCTCGGTGTCGCGCTATTTCAAGTTCGCCATCGTGCGCGAGATCAAAGGCACCAGTGGCGAGTTCCAGGGGCCGAAGAACTCCGGGGTTTCCTACGCTCGGGTGCCGTTCCATATGATCGCCAACGACGGCAACATCATGGAGCACAGCGTGCCGTTCGACGGCACCATGGACCTGGACGCGGATGGCAATAAAAAGAATCACTTCGCGATTCTGCCGACCCAAGGCATCGCCGAGCGCTTCGACATCATCGTCAACTTCGCGAAAAACGGCATCAAGGCCGGCGACAAGGTGTTCGTGGTCAACCTGATGGCCCACGACGACGGCAAGGGTCCCAAAGAACCCATCGAGCTGGCGGATGTGCTCTCGGAAAAATACCTCGCGGTGATCAAGCAAAGCAGCAAAGGACCGCAGTGGGACAAGGGTGATCCCAGCGTGGGCAAAGTGCTGCAGCTCAACGTCAAGGCCTACACCGGCCAGGACCTGGCCATGGACCCGGCGGCCTATGAACCGGCCAAACCGGGCAAGGCTGAAGGCATGGTGATGATCCCGCTGAAAATCCACCGCGACAACGCAGCCGACAAGGTATTGCTGGCCCAGGCCCGTCACCGCACCCTCACCTTCGGCCGTTCCGACGGCACCGATGAAGCACCGTGGACGGTCAAGACTGACGGCGGTTTTGGTTTCCACATGGACCCTCGGCGCTTGAACACCGCCACCCAGTTGAAAACCGGTCCGACCGACGCGGGCGTCAGTGGCTTCGGTACCCTGGAGGTGTGGAACATCAAGGCTGGCGGCAAAGGCTGGAGCCATCCGGTGCATGTGCACTTCGAGGAGGGGATCATCCTCAGTCGCGGCGGCAAGGCACCACCGGAATGGGAAAAATGGGCGCGTAAGGACGTGTATCGGATCGGCTCGGAAAACGATGGCCTGGACAGCGTCGAGATGGCGATCAACTTCCGCGAATTCGCCGGGACGTACATGGAGCACTGTCACAACACCCAGCATGAAGACAACTCCATGCTGCTGCGCTGGGACATTGAGAAGCCAGGGCAATTCCAGTTGATGCCAACGCCTCTGCCCAGCTGGGACGGTGTTCGTTACGTCAACTCGGCCGCGCTGCCAACCTTCCGCAATGGCGACGGCTTTGGCCCGCAAGTGACGGTGACAAAATGAATCGCACGGGAGCCGACACAACACCACACACGCCGCGCTCCCGCGCCCTGGGCATGCACCTCGTGCTGCTGCTGGTGACCTGTCTGCTGGGCAGTCAGGTGCTGGTGGCTCACGAGGTTGCAGCGCCGCCGACCCCGTCGGCGACACCCTGGGGCGGCGACTATTTCCCCAACACCCTGCTGACCGACCAGAACGGTCGGCAGGTGCATTTTTTCGATGACCTGATCAAGGGCAAGGTGGTGGTGATCAACTTCATCTTCACCTCGTGCAGCGATTCCTGCCCGCTGGAAACCGCGCGCCTGCGTCAGGTGCAAACGCTGCTGGGTGACCGGGTCAGCAAGGACATCTTTTTCTACTCCATCAGCATTGATCCCTTGAGCGATACGCCCGAAGTGCTCAAGGCCTATGCACAACGGTTCAAGGTCGGACCGGGCTGGCAATTTCTCACCGGGGAATTCGCCGATGTCACCGAGTTGCGGCACAAGCTCGGTCTGTTCATCGAAGGCGTCGACAACGGCCGCAGCAAGGACCACAACCTGAGCCTGATCGTGGGCAACCAGGAAACCGGTCGCTGGATGAAAGCCTCGCCCTTTGAGAATCCGTGGATTCTGGCGGACCAACTGGCCAACACCTTGCAGAACTGGAAGCAACCCAGCATCGAAGAAAGCTACGCCGATGCGCCCGAGATCCGCCCGCCGAGTAATGGTGAAGAGCTGTTTCGCACCCGCTGTGCCTCGTGTCATAGCCTCGGCCCGCAAGACGGGCAGGGCATCGGCATGCGCAGCATCGGGCCGGACCTGATTGGTGTGACCCGTCAGCGCGATCCGGCCTGGCTGAACCGCTGGATTCGCGAGCCGGACCGCATGCTGGCGGAAAAGGACCCGATTGCCATAGCGCTGTTCGAACGCTTCGAAAAGATCCCGATGCCCAACCTGCGAATGGATGAACAATCGGCGCAGTCCATCATCGATTTCTTGCAGGAAGAGACGCAGCGCCAGCAAACACTGGCCGCTCAAACACAATAGCGGCGAAATACTATCATTGGACCGTCGGTGGCGATTAATGCCACCTACACTGACTTGAAATACCGCTGTAGAAGCAAAGCGGAATACGCCCATGCCGAGATCAGAACAACAAAAACTACCTGCGCCGGTACCGGCCGCAGAGCGTAAGGGCTGGCCCATCCAGTTCAATCTGCTGCGCTGGTTTTCCGTCGGCAGTTTTTTGATCATCACGGTCGTGGCGTTGGGATTGGGTTTCATTTCCACGCGGTTTGTGGTCCAGGAGAGTATCGAGCGCGACTCCATGCTGACCGCGCAATTCATCCAGGCCATCGGTGCGGCGGAAATCCGTCACGCGTCGATCAACCCCAACCGGACCATGGGCGAAATGCTCGACCCGCGCGATGACAATGCTTATCCCGACGTCGACCCCGGGACCCGAGCGAATGCGCGCATCGAGTTTCTCGACCACGTGGAGCATCTGCCGGACATTCTGTTGGCGACCGTGTACGCCCTCGATCGCACGGTGGTGTGGTCGACCAACCCTGAGTTGATCGGTGTGCGCATTGAAGACGACGATGAGCTCGACAAATCCTTTGAAATGAAGGAAGCGGTGTCCACCAGCTACCACGAGATTGATGACGAGCGTCCCGAACAGCGACTGTTGCGCGAGCCCGACTATCTGTTCATCGAAAACTACATCCCGATGTTCAATGCCGACAAAAGCAAAGTCATCGCCATGGTGGAAATCTACAAGGAACCGGTGGATCTGGTGGCCCGTATCCAGCGCGGCTTCAAGGCGATCTGGCTGGCGACCGCACTGGGCGGCGCAGTGATTTATCTGGGGTTGTTCTGGATCGTGCGGCGGGCGGCCACATTGCTGCAGAGCCAGCAAACCCAATTGATCGCCAATGAAACCTTCGTCGCCTTGGGCGAGATGTCCTCGGCGGTGGCTCACAGTTTGCGCAACCCGTTGGCGAACATCCGCTCCAGTGCCGAACTGGCCCAGGAAATTGCCAGCCAGAGTGCACAAAAGAACATTGGCGACATCATCAGTCAGGTCGATCGCATGTCCCGCTGGGTGCGTGAGTTGCTGGTGTCCCTGCGACCGGCCAATGACGACTCGGAAGCGGTGGACTTGATGCTCGCCGTCGACGATACGCTCAGCGCCTTTGATGCACTGATCAAGCGCTCTAACGTCGAAGTGCGCTTCACGCCTTTGGCGGTCGAACCGATCGTCAGCCAGCGCGTGCTGCTCACGCAAATACTCAATAGCCTGTTTGCCAATGCCCTGGAAGCCATGCCCAAGGGGGGCGTGTTGACCATCGAATTCGATGCAGCCCAGGCCGGGTACCTGAGCATGACATTGAGCGATACCGGCAAGGGCATGTCTGCGCAGCAGCAACAAATGGTCTTCAAGCCGTTCTTCACCACCAAACAAGGTGGGTTGGGGGTGGGCCTGGCGTTGGTCAAAAGAATAATGGAGCGTTTCGATGGCTCGGTCGAACTGACCAGCCGAGAGCAGGAGGGAACTCGCGTCTGTCTCAACTTTAAAGTAGCAACGGGAGGGGAATATGGAACACAGCATACTGCTGGTCGAGGATGACGAACTTCTCGCCGAGAATATTCAGACCTACCTGGAGCGCAAGGACTTCGAGGTGACGGTCTGCCACTCGGCCGAAGATGCACTGGAGCAATTGCGCACGTTCGCGCCGGACGTGGTGCTGACCGACAACTCCTTGCCGGGCATGAGCGGTCACGACCTGATCCAGAAGTTGCGCGTCAGCGCGCCGGACCTGAAAGTGATCATGATGACCGGCTACGGCAACGTCGAAGACGCCGTGGTGGCGATGAAAGAAGGGGCGTTCCATTACGTCACCAAACCGGTGGCCTTGCCGGAGCTCAAGTTGCTGTTGGACAAGGCCCTGGCGACTGACCGCATGGAACGCACACTGTCGTTCTATCAAGAGCGCGAAGCGCAGAAGTCTGGCGTGCAGGCCTTGATCGGCGAATCGGCACCCATGCAATACCTCAAAGGCACCATCGCGCAATTGCTCGACGCCGAGCGGCGCATGGCCAATACCGACCTGCCGCCCGTGTTGGTAGAAGGCGAGACGGGTACCGGTAAAGAACTGGTGGCGCGGGCGCTGCATTTCGACGGGCCGCGCAGCAAAGGGCCGTTCATTGAGTTCAACTGCGCGTCGATTCCGTCCAACCTCGTGGAATCCGAACTGTTCGGCCATGAAAAGGGCGCGTTCACCGATGCCAAGGACCGTCGCGTCGGGCTGGTGGAAGCCGCCGATGGCGGGACCTTGTTTCTCGATGAAGTGGGTGAGATGGACCTGCTGCTGCAGGCCAAGCTGCTCAAGCTGCTGGAAGACCGGACCATCCGCCGGGTCGGTTCGGTCAAGGAGCGCAAGGTCGACCTGCGGGTGATCAGCGCCACCAATTGCAACCTTGAACAGATGGTCCAGCAGGGCAAGTTTCGTCGCGACCTGTTTTTTCGGCTGCGGATCATCTCGATCAAGGTGCCGCGTCTGTATGCCCGTGGCGAAGACATCCTGTTGCTGGCCCGGCACTTCCTGGCCGCCCACGGTAAACGCTATGGCAAGCCGAACCTGCATTTCAGCGACCAGGCCGAAGAGCTGCTGCTGAGCTACAGCTGGCCGGGCAACGTGCGCGAGTTGCGCAACATGCTCGAGCAGACCGTGCTGCTGGCCCAGAGCGACACCATTGCCGCGCATCAACTGAACGTGTGCCTGAGCCTGGTGGACGACCCGCCCGTGTTGCAGGAGCCTCAGCACTTCGAGCCGCGTCCGGCCTACAACGGCACCGAGTCGATGAACCTGCCGGAAGTGGAGCGCGACATGGTGCGCAAGATGCTCGACAAAACCGACTGGAACGTGACCAAGTCCGCACGATTGCTGGGACTGAGCCGTGACATGCTGCGCTACCGGATCGAAAAACTCGGCCTCTCGCGCCCGGACAAACGGCAATGGTAGTCAGGTCACAACGACGGTCCCCGGCTGCGGCAGGCGAGCAGGCAGGTGGGGTCCTGAACTTCTTCGTTCACGTAGACACCGCGTTCCGGGTCGTAGGAGCGGATGAACACGCGAACGGTGGCGTCGGCGATCGTCGGCAGGCGCGAGTCGGAGAACGTGTGCTGGCTGGAAATCGGGATGAAGGTTTGCGGTGACGCCGGGATGTAGGCCCCCGGCGGTATCGTGCTTATAGACGGCGGGGAGGGGTGAGCGAAAGGCTGGTCCGCGCCGTAGTAGTGAAGCTCACTGTTGGAGGTGTCGGTTTGCATCAGACTGTCATCGGCCTGAACGCCCTGGGCGGTGATGAGGCAGAACGCTAACGTAAACGTCAGTTTGCTTGTTTTCATGGCTGCACCTGCGTAACCGGTTTTGCTGCGTTTCCCCAAGGTCATTAACTATAGCTGGCGGGTGGCTATCCTGACTGTCAGCGCACGCGTTTCCTGTTGGAGCTGTGCAGGAGCACGCGTTCCTCCCGGCAGCAGTGATGTGCAGCCCACCCTTTACAACATTCCAACAAACCCGAATGGGTATTTCCAGAACGCTCACCTACACTCGTGGCCTTCAATCGAGACCCGAGTTCTGGAGCCTGCAATGGAAATGCCGACCAACGAAACAGCCATCGCCAGCAACCGCGATGCGTGGAACGACTCTGCCCGTCATCACAAGGATTCCCCTGAATGGCCGGCATTGCTCGAGGCTGTCACGCACAGCGATTTCAGCTGCATCGACGACACCTTGCGCGCAGTGTTGGAACAGGTCGGCGTGGCCGGTAAAGACGCCGTGCAAGTGGGCTGCAACAATGGCCGGGAAAGCCTTTCACTGTTCGCATTAGGTGCCCGCAGCGTTGTCGGCATCGATCAGTCGCAAGCCTTTCTCGATCAGGCGCGGGAACTGGCCTCCCGTTCACCCCATTCGGCGAAGTTTATCGAAGCCGACATCCATCACCTGCCCACCGAACTACACGAACAATTCGACCTGGCGCTGATCACGATCGGGGTTTTGAACTGGATGCCGGACATCGCTGAATTCTTCCGCCATGTCGCGCAGATCCTCAAACCCGGTGGCGCATTGGTGATCTACGAAACCCACCCGTTCCTGGAAATGTTCGACCCCGAAGCAAATGATCCGTACCGCCCGGACAGTTCGTACTTTCGCAGCGAACCCTTCGTGCAAACCCAGCCCATCGTCTACGAAGGCAAAGTCGAACAGCAGGCACCTGCGTCTTACTGGTTCGTGCACACACTGGGCGCCATGTTCAGCGGCGCCCTTGATGCCGGGTTGCGTATCAGTCACTTCAAGGAATACCCGCACTCCAACCGCGAAGAACTGTATGACCAGTATGAGCAGCAGAAGGCCCAGTTGCCGTTGTGCTTCACCTGGGTGGGCATAAAAGGTTGATCGAGTGACACCTTCGCGAGCGAGTCAGTTAGCAGAAACGGCGAGCGATGAGTAACCTGTGGCGAGGCGCGCGTCTGCACGCCACAGGTTCAGTGTCATGTTTGGCTGATTTGGAGTGAAAATGAAGAACACCGCTGTACTCGCCTTGATGCTCGGCGCAGCACTGATCACCGTGCAGGCACAGGCGGCCGGCGATGCTGAGGCAGGGCAGAAACTCTTTAGCCGGATATGCGGCGGCTGCCATCAGGTCGGCGAGTCCGCGCGAGCGTCCTTTGGTCCGCAGCTCAACAACATCTTCGGACGCCAGTCCGGCAGTACAACGGACTATCAGTACTCGGACGCGATGAAATCAGCCGGCATCGTCTGGACCCCCGAAACACTCGCCGCCTACCTCGAAGCCCCCAAGAAAGTAGTCCCGGGGACCCGGATGATTTTCTGGGGGCTCAGCGATCCGCAAAAGGTCGAGGATGTGCTGGCGTACCTGCAGACGTTTCAGGGGAAGTAATTCGACGAGCGAAGATCAAAAGATCTCCAGCGAAACTCGTCCCTTGTAGCCGCTGGCGAAGCCTGCGTTCGGCTGTGGTGTGGCGAGGGGATTTATCCCCGTTCGGCTGCGCAGCAGTCGTAAAGATTTGGGGGCCGCTGCGCGACCCAACGGGGCGGTGCGACGTTTCGCTAAATCCCCTCGCCACACCACAGCCGAACGCAGGCTTCGCCAGCTGCTACAGGTTAAGTGGTGTCTCAACAATGGGTGCGAAACTCATCACTGATCCGTCATACACAAATCCCCCGTCGCACGAATCAGCGCCTGACCGTGCAACGTATCCTTGATCAGCCCCGACCGTGCCTTTGCCAGCCAGTCTGCGCAGCTCGGGTCTTTGCGATAAGGCGCGAAGGCCGCGTAGTGCTGCAATAGTCTTTTTTGCAACTCATCCAGTTGGGGCCTGATCTGTTTGGCAAGGTCGGGCCTTGGTGTATCAGGCGCTTTGCCGGCCGCTTGCCAGTGGGCGAGCAACCCGTACTGAACCAGCTTGCTGGCTTCAATCTGCGCGGCAATCAATTCCGCGACTTCATCCGGGTCCAGCTTGCGGTCAGTCGCCTGCTTTCTGGCGTTGGCAATGACCTGCGCCTCCCGCGCACTGTCCTGAGTCGGCAGGTGAGTGTCCCATTTGCTCAGCGCGACGAGGTCAGCGAGGTTCAGCCGCTCGTTCATCGTCACCAACAGCGGTTGCAGACTGGCAGGTGCTGGAGGGAGCGTATGGGCGTGGGCAGCACACACAAAAAAACCGGCAACGACACCGGTTACAAGCTTCGAAAAGGAAGGGCAGAGGAGCATTGGCAAAAACCTCTTAAGCGCAGAATTTACGACTCAACTGTTATGTATCACAGGTGCGGCCGCGGCATTAAGTGGCGATTGAATGTTTCACCCACAAAAAAGCCCGGCTGATAAGGCCGGGCTTCTCGTTGAGTGCTGACGTAGAGCGGTACATCATACGGCGCGGCTTGCGATCAGACGATCCGAACCACCTTCAGCCACGCGGCGTTCGATCAGACGATCGGAACCACCTTCAGCCACACGGCGTTCGATCAGACGATCGGAACCACCTTCGGCCACACGGCGTTCGATCAGGCGATCCGAACCACCTTCGGCCACACGGCGTTCGATCAGGCGATCCGAACCACCTTCAGCTACGCGGCGTTCGATCAGACGATCCGAACCACCTTCGGCCACACGGCGTTCGATCAGACGATCCGAACCACCTTCGGCTACGCGGCGTTCGATCAAACGATCCGAACCACCTTCCGCGACAACCGGCTGAGTTGAAGTGGCGGCAAATGCATTCACTGCGAAAACCGAAAAAGCGATGCTGAGGAGGGTCTGGCGTTTCATGATGGTGTGCTCCGGGGTGTTATTGGTTGGTATGGATGCGATGTTACGCCCCGGAATTTTTATGAGAACTTCATTGGAGTGATGGTAACTATCGATGCCAGCAATGGTCATCCGAACTGCTCACACCCCTGGAGCTGTCGAGTGGAACGAGGCTGCGATCTTTTGATCTGTTACAGCTACCACCCAGCTTGCAGTTGATATCATCCACCCCCTGACAACCCGAGATGGATTTCATGTATTTACACGTCATACGCCACGGAGAAACCCTGGCCAACATCGAGAAGCGCTACCTTGGCACGCTCGATGCGCCACTCACCGAACGGGGCCGGCAACAAGCCCAGGCACTCACGACTCAATTGCCCGAAACCATCGATGCCATCGTCGTGTCCCCCCGTCTCAGGGCCCAACAAACAGCCGAGATCCTGAGCGCAGGCCTGAACATCCCGCTGCAGACCCTGGACTGCTTCGCGGAACGCAACGTTGGGGTTTTCGAAGGGTTGACCCAGACCGAAGCCCGAGATCAGTACCCGCAACTGTGGTCGCAGAACATCACCCGTCAGTGGGATGCCGCACCGACAGGGGGAGAGTCGATTGCCGAAGTCGTGAGTCGCGTCAGAGACGGCCTCATTGAACTGGCCGCCCGGCATTCCACAGAAACCGTCGTGCTGGTCGCCCATGGCTTCGTGGCGAAGGTCATTCGCGCATTGGAGAAAGAGGACTTTTCGGATTTCTTCGAGTGGCAGCTGTCGAACGGAAGCGTGCTGGTGCTGGAAAACTTCCGAACCCCGACGTCTACCGTTGATCGTCTGAAAAGCTCAATGCCTGTGTCCTGAGCCGGATTTCTGTGGCTTGGCCGATTGGCATTGGCATCAACTGCGTTAGTTTCCATTGCCCCCAGCCCAAAGGCTATCCTTCAGAACCACCACCTCGCAGTCGAGACGGACCTCCCATCCAATGCAAACCCAGCCCCTCTGGAAAACCTACCTGCTTTTCCTCGCCCCCATGGTGCTCTCCAATTTCCTGCAATCCATGTCGGGCACGATCAACAGCATCTACATCGGCCAAATGCTCGGTACCCAGGCGCTCGCCGCAGTGTCGGGCATGTTTCCCATCGTCTTCTTCTTCATCGCCCTGGTCATCGGCCTTGGCGCCGGCGCGAGCGTGCTGATCGGCCAGGCCTGGGGCGCGCGGGAGCTGCACATGGTCAAAGCCATCGCCGGCACCACGCTGTTGCTGGGCGCCATGATCGGCCTGACCGCTGCGGTGCTTGGCAGTGTGTTTGCGCGACCGGCCTTGCAGGGTTTGGGCACGCCGGTGGACGTGCTGGACGATGCCGTGGCCTACGCCCACGTGATGATGTGGATCATGCCCTCGCTGTTGGTCTACGTGCTGTTCACCCAGTTGCTGCGTGGGGTGAGCGATACGTTGTCGCCGTTGGTGGCCTTGCTGGTATCGACCTGTATCGGGTTGGCGCTGACGCCGGCGCTGATACGCGGGTGGCTGGGGTTGCCGCCGATGGGGATTCAGAGTGCGGCCTATGCCGGGTTGGCGGGTAACCTGGCGGCGATGGGCTGGTTGGCGTGGCGGTTGATTTCCAGGAGGCATCCATTGGCCCCGGACCGGGAGATGTTTGCGGCGATGCGCCTGGATCGGGTGATTCTTGGCAAGGTGCTGCGCATCGGCCTGCCGACGGGCTTGCAGATGGTGGTGCTGTCGCTATCGGAACTGGTGATTCTGGCGTTGGTGAATCAGCACGGTTCCCAGGCGACGGCGGCTTATGGGGCGGTGACGCAGATCGTCAATTACGTGCAGTTTCCGGCCTTGTCGATTGCGATCACCGCATCGATCCTCGGCGCTCAGGCCATCGGGGCAGGGCGCGTTGAACGCCTGGGGCCGATCCTGCGCACCGGGCTCTGGATCAACGTGTGCCTGACCGGTGGTTTGGTGCTGCTGGGTTATCTGTTATCGCACTGGTTGCTGGGCTTGTTCCTCACCGAAGATGCGACCCAGGTGATGGCCGAGCACTTGCTGCACATCATGCTCTGGAGCCTGTTGGTGTTCGGCTTCCAGGCGATCATCGGCGGCATCATGCGCGCCAGCGGTACGGTGCTGGTGCCGATGGCGATTTCGATTGTGTGCGTGCTGCTGGTGCAGTTGCCGGTGGCGTATCTGCTCGATGCGCAGTTCGGTTTGCAAGGGGTGTGGATGGCGTTTCCAGTGGCGTATCTGGGGATGCTGGTGTTGCAGACGACCTACTACACCTTCGTCTGGAAGCATCGCAAGATTGAACGGTTGGTGTAGCGCTGAGGTTGATGTCGACTCTTTTCGGATCGACAATCCAGCGTGACCCCATGAGGTGAACCGACAGGCGTGATCGCCTGGGGAGGTGTTCAAGTGAGTCCCTCATCGCCACTCATTTTGCAGGACCGGGCAGCGGCCGGCAGACGCCTGACAGAACCGCTGCGCCATTACGCGGACAGGCCCGATGTCATCGTCCTCGCCTTACCCCGAGGCGGTGTTCCGGTTGCGTACGAGGTGGCCACGGCCCTCAACCTTCGCCTCGACCTGATGCTGGTGCGCAAGCTCGGGGTGCCGACCCAGCCAGAGCTCGCCATGGGGGCCATTGCCAGCGGCGGTATTCAGATTCTCAACGATCATGCCTTGCAGTTTCACCCGATTGACCGGGCGGCATTCGCGGCCGTGGTCGCTCGGGAAACCCGGGAGTTGCTGCGCCGTGAGCAGGCTTACCGGGGAACGCGCGCACCCGTACAACTCAAGGGTCAAGCCGTGATCCTGATCGACGATGGCCTGGCCACCGGCGCCTCGATGAGGGCGGCGATCCACGCGGTGCGGACGCAGTCGCCGTCGCGCATTGTCGTCGCCGTGCCCGTGGCGCCGGTGGAGACCGCCGAAGCGCTGCGCCGCGAGGTAGACGAACTGATCTGCCCGATCACCCCCGAGTGGTTCACGTCGATCGGCCATTGGTACATGGATTTTTCCCAGACACCCGATGCAGAAGTGATCAGGCTGCTGCAACGCGCCTGGCAGCCGCGTGCGTAGTTCGGGTCTGTCACCCAACCTGTGGCGAGCGAGCGAGTTTGCTCGCGCTGGGCAGCGAAGCGGCCCCCAAAACGCCCCCCGACAGGTGGTCGGAAGTCTGCGCTTCGAGTGGCATAACCCGCCGTTCTTTGCTTTAGTCCACCTGTTGCCGTGCTGATCTGCACGGCCTTGAATCGATCAGTAGAGCCCCGGCCGGAGAATCACATGATCTCTCGCTTCCCGCGTTCCTTCGCCTGGGCAATGGCTCTGATGCTGGGCATGACGCCGCTCGCCGGCGCCACCGAATACACCCGCGTAAACCCCACCGCGAGCCAGATCAGTTTCACGTTCAACCAGATGGGCTCAGAGATGTACGGCACGTTTGGCAAATTCGAAGCCACCCTGGATTTCGACACCGCCAACCTGGCCGCAGCGCACACCAAACTGGTCATCGACATGGCCAGCATCGACGCGGGTAGCGAAGACGCCAATACCGAATTGCAGAAGCCTGCCTGGTTCAACACCGCTGACTTTCCCCAAGGTATTTTCGAGTCGACCCAGGTGACTGACCTGGGCGATAACCGCTATGCCGTCGAAGGCAATCTGACGTTGAGGGGCATGACCCGCGAAGTGCAGGTGATGGTTGAGCTGAAGCCCGAGAGTGGCATCGGGCTGTTCAACGGTGAGTTTGTGCTCAAGCGCGACCACTTCAGGATCGGCGAAGGGGAGTGGGCGGACACCGTGGTGTCCAAAGACATCGATATCAAGTTTCGGGTCGTGGCGCCGGAGCATTGATCACAGGCTTTTTGCCGCTTGCTCTGCTGCAGAGCTCAATCTGGATGGACTGTTCCGTAATCCGGGCAGTTTCCGTCTCGCCAACCTCGTCATATCAATGGCGCACTGGTAGCGATGGCGGCCTGACAGTCGACTAATCTCCCGCTGATGTACCCCGATCAACTGGGGGGCTGATGGCGGCAAAACACTCGCTGACCCACCACCCACGCCCAGCGCGTTATGATAGGCACCCCCAGCGAACACGCCCGCCCCAGAGTCAACACCACAATGCCCCAGATCACCCATTTCAAAACCCCGTGCCCCGAGCACTTCAACAGCCAGATCCTGCAGATGGTCGTCGACAACCTGACCGACATCAGCATGATCGCCATCCCCCCGAGCAACCTGCTGTACAACGTCTACCAGTACGCGATCGGCTTCGAAGTTCATCTGTACCTGGAGGCGCTGAACGGGGCGAAGGGGATTGCGGTGGAGTTACTCGTTGCCACCGACGAGGACGATCCGGAACAGGTCATTGGCTTCCTGTTGTACCTGCCGATCCAGGACGATCCCGAGGCGTGCGGCGTGGCTTACATGGCGGTTCACGCTAACCATCGGCGCCAGGGTGTGGCCCGGCGGATGCTGCGCGAAATGGTCGGCCGTTACCCGCACGCCGAGCTGACGTGCGCCGTGGCGAAAGTGCCGTGGTTCGAGTCCATGGGCTTTCAGGTGGTGGGTGTGCGCGGCACCCAGGTGCTGATGAACACCCGTGACCACAGCAGTGACGGGTTGATGGGGTTGCTGGATGTGGGACCGATCTACAGTTCGCTGGAGGTGCGGCAGATCCACACCTACCTGCTGCAACTGCACGGCAAGCGGGCGATGGTTGACGCGGAGAAACAGCGTGATCGACATCTGGATCAGCTGACGTACAAGGCCAACGAGTTTGTTCGCGGGCGTAGCGCGAAACCCCAGGGCTGATACCTGCCTTCACCGCGACTCACAATCCCGAACCTGACACCTACCTTCTCCGCGACACATAACCCCTGTAGCAGCTGGCGAAGCCTGCGTTCGGCTGCGCAGCAGTCGTCGAATTGCGTGTTAGGTATATCTGGAGCACCGCGACTACAGGATTTACGACTGCTGCGCAGCCGAACGCAGGCTTCGCCAGCTGCTACAGGGGGTGTGAGGATCACTGACCCGTCGGGAGCCGAAGCTCCGCACACAATCCACCCCCTTCACGATTACTCAAGGTCAGCGACCCACCCAATGCCAGCGCCAGTTGCTGGGCAATCGCCAGGCCCAGGCCCGTGCCACCGGTGCTGCGATTGCGCGAGTTTTCCACGCGGTAGAACGGTTCCAGCACGTGGGCGAGTTCTGCCTCGGCGATGCCCGGCCCCCGGTCCATGACTTTCACCGACAGGCTGCCATCCGCTTGCGCTTGCACCTCCAGCTGCGCCGCACCGGCGAACTTCAAGGCGTTGTCCGTCAGGTTGACCAGCACCCGCCGCAGCGCGTGTGGCCGGGTGTTGATCACTGCAGCGCTTTTGCCGTCCAGTGACACGTCCTTGCCCATGTCCTGATAATCGAACACCAGGCTGTCGAGGAACGAATCCAGATTGGTCCGGCAGATTTCTTCGGTAGCGCCATGCACGCTGCGCGCATAGGCGACGCCTTCGCGCACCAGGTGCTCGATCTCGCCGAGGTCGTTCCAGAGCTTGTCCTTCTCGCTGGAATCGTCCATGAATTCGGCGCGCAATTTCATCCGCGTGATCGGGGTTTGCAGGTCGTGGGAAATGGCTGCCAGCAGCTGCATGCGTTCTTTCAGATAGGCCGCGATGCGCGCCTGCATGGCGTTGAACGCCTTGGCTGCATGGGCGACTTCGGTCGGGCCTTTTTCGTCCAGATGGACCGGGCGAGCGTTGGGATCGAGGGTTTCCACTGCTTCCGAGAGGCGGGTGAGGGGACGAATGGCGATCCTCACGGCCAGCCACGTGCACAAAATCAGCAACGCCAGTTGGCCTGTCAGCACCATCGGCAGCCACGGCGACAACGGCACCATCGCCGGTCGCACGTCGATGGTCACCGGGTTGCCATCCGCCAGCTTCAGGTGCACCTGGAAGTGTTTTTGCGGGCCGGGAATATCGCTGTAAGTCATCGGGTAATCCTTGCCGATGGCTTCCTTGATCGAGGTCATGGCCATCGGCGAGTCGTGCATCGGTTCGCCCGTCGAGCCTTCGTTGAGCAGGTACTGGTAGTTGCGCCGATTCAGTTGTTGCAACCAGCTGGCACGCTCGTCGGCGGGCAGGCGGTCGAGGATCGCGATGGAGGTCGACACGTCGGTTTCCAGGTTGCCGAGCATGGTGGTTTTCGCGGTCTGATAACGCTCGTAGTACTGCACACCAAAAGACAGCCCCTGCGCCAGGATCAACCCGATCAGAAAGATCAGCGAGAGTCGCGAGGCTAGGGTACGGGGCCAACGCATCGACAGGCTCATGCGGGTGCCCCGATGATTTCAACCGGCAGGGAAAACACATAGCCTTCACTGCGCACGGTCTTGATGTAGGCCGGTTCGCGGGCATCGTCCAGCAGGCGCTGGCGCAAGCGGCTGACCAGCAAGTCGATGGAGCGGTCGAACAGGTCGGCGTCGCGGCCCTGGGTCAGGTTCAGCAATTGATCCCGGTTGAGCACGCGCTGGGGATGATCGAGGAACACCCGAAGCAAGCGGTACTCCGCGCCACTGAGCGCGACCATGGTGCCGTCCTCATCCAGCAGATGCCGGGCCGAGGTGTCCAGGCGCCAGCGTCCGAAGGCCAGCAGGCGACCACTTTCAGTCACCACCAGGTTCGGCGGCAGCATTCGCGTGCGGCGCAGCACGGCGCTGATTCGCGCGAGCAACTCACGGGCGGCGAACGGTTTGACCAGGTAATCGTCGGCGCCCATTTCCAGACCAATGATGCGGTCGGTTTCATCGTTGCGGGCGGTGAGCATCAGCACCGGAGTGGCCTTGTGTTTACCGGCGCGCAATTCGCGGCACAGCGTCAGGCCGTCGTCGCCCGGCATCATGATGTCGAGCACGATCAGGTCCACCGGCGTGGACTCGAGGAACGAGCGCATCTGCCGGCCATCGGCGACGACGGTGGTGCGCAGGCCGTTCTTCTTCAGGTAGTTGCCGACCAGCTCGCGAATCTCGCGGTCGTCGTCGACGATCAGAATGTGATCAACGTGTTCCATGGGGCCAGGCCTCTGTGAATAGGGAATATCGCGCAGTCTATCGAGCCTTCGCGCGCGCGACTTCTGCCCTTTGTATTGCAGTGTATCCGGCCTGTGGACGGATACACGCGGACGTAAAAATCCCGATTTTCAGGGGGTTTGTATCGCTGTGTATCAAGAGGCGGTCCTGATACACAGCGATTTACCCGCGGTAATTTTCGACACAGAGGGGATACCTCACGCGCTTTTAATGGGTTCCATCGAGGCAAACCAAACCGCCTCGGCTCAATAGAACGATTGACCCATTGAAGCCTTGAGGAAACCGCCATGAACACCAAAGCCATCTACGCCGCTTGCCTGTTTGCCGCCCTGAACATCTGCACCCTGTCGGCCCGTGCCGAAGCCGATGTCACCCCTGAAACTTACACCTACGGCACCCACCTGGACATCAAGAAAGTGATCTCGATGAAGCAGGACGCCACGCCTTCCTGCGGGATCGTCAATGCCCAACTGACCTACCTGGATTCCCAAGGCAAAACCAAGGTCCTGGACTACCGCAAATTTGCTGACGGCTGCCAGGAAGACAACTGAGTCTCGCGATCACCCATTACCCTTTTTCAACAGGAAGAACGCCATGAACAACTTCACCCGCTATTTGACCGCAATTGCCTTTTCCGTCGCCGGCGCGGCAGCTCACGCCAACGCGTCGGTTGAAGAAAACACCTGTGGCAGTGCCACCTGCTTTCAACTGACGCCAGTGGCCGAGAAGGGCGGTAGCGCCTTGCTGGCCGCAGATGGTTCAAGTCGTACACCGCAAGGCCAGATGGTCGCCGCAGACGGTTCGAGCCGTACGCCGCAAGGCCAGATGGTGGCTGAAAATGGCGGGAGCCGGACACCTCAGGGGCAATTGCTGGACAGCCAGACGGCTTAGGCCCGACTCATTTATGCAGCCCACACCGACCACTGTGGGAGCGAGCTTGCTCGCGATGGCGGCTTATCAGCCAACGTTGATGTCGACTGACACGGCGCAATCGCGAGCAGGCTCACTCCCACAGGGGAATGTGTTAACCCGACTTGCTCAGTTCCAAGGTGACTCCCATGTTCCTCATCGCTTTCCTGGGCGGCATTCTGACCGTCCTCAGCCCCTGCATCCTCCCGGTCGTGCCGTTCCTGTTTGCCGGTGTCGAACGCACACGCTCCTCGATCCTGCTGACCCTCGGCGGCATGGTCCTGACCTTCGCCCTGATCTCCAGCCTGGCGGTGGTCAGCAGCGAATGGGTAATCCAGGCCAACAACACCGGGCGCCACGTGGCACTCGTGGTGATGGCGCTGTTCGCCCTGTCGCTGATTTCCGCCCGCGTCGGCGGATGGCTGGCCCGACCTTTTGTGCTGCTGGGTAACCGTCTCGACCCCAACACCCGAAAAATGTCCGGACCGCTGGGCTCGATCATGATCGGCGTTGCGACCGGCCTGCTGTGGGCACCCTGCGCCGGCCCGATACTCGGAGTGATTCTCACCGGCGCCATGCTGCAAGGCGCCAACGCCGGCACCAGTCTGCTGCTGGTGGCCTACGGCTTGGGCAGCGCATTGTCGTTGGGAGCGTTGATCTTTGCCGGTCGCGGCCTGGTTAACCGCCTCAAAGCGTCGATTCCAGTGACGGGCTGGCTACGCCGAGGTGCCGGTGTGGCCGTGCTTGCCGCTGCCGCAGTGATCTCCACCGGCGCGGACAAAACATTGCTGGCGGGCACCTCGTCCGAAGGTGTCGCTAGTGTCGAAAAAAGCGTGCTGGAAACGGTGCCAAAGGTTGTCGATTACTTCGTCAGCAAGGTCAAGGCCGACACGATCATGGATAACGCCACAGGCGCCATGCCATCGCTTTCCGGCGCAGTGGAATGGCTCAACTCGCCTGCACTGACCACCGACTCCTTGAAAGGCAAAGTGGTGCTGGTGGACTTCTGGACCTACGACTGCATCAACTGCCAGCACACCTTGCCGTACGTGAAGGACTGGGCGAAGAAATACGAGAAGGAGGGCCTGGTGGTGATCGGCGTGCACACCCCGGAATACGGATTCGAACGCATCATCGATAACGTCAGGGATCAGGTAAAAAAACTCGGTATCACCTACCCGGTAGCGATCGACAACAACTACGCCATCTGGCGCAACTTCGACAACCAGTACTGGCCGGCGCACTACCTGATCGACGCCAAGGGCCAGGTGCGATACACCCACTTTGGGGAAGGTCGCTATGAGACACAGGAACAGATGATTCAACAGTTGCTGCAAGAGGCAAAAGCACCCGCAGCATAAATTGGTGGGAGCCGAGCTTGCTCGCGATGGCGGTGTGTCAGTGGATGCATCTGTGGCTGACACACCGCCATCGCGAGCAAGCTCGGCTCCTACAGGGGATCGCGTTGACAGCCTTGGCTCACAGCTCCCGCGCCATAAGCCATTGTTGTTTTTCCCATGCCTCAAAGCTTTCCAGCACCGTCCACCCGCGTTTGGCGTAGTAGTCGCGCTTGTCCTGGGTGTGCAGATAAATCCTCGCCACGCCATTCGCCTTTGCCTGCGCACAAATGCCCTCGATCAAACCTTCCGCCAATCCCTGGCCGCGCGCTTCAGGCGTCACGAAAACGCAGGCGAGCCATGGCCCGAGCTCCGGCCGGTGCGCGAGATCCGCCTTGGCCAGCGCCGCCCCGCCCAGCAGGCGATCGTTGTCGAGAGCTATCAGGCATTTCCAGTCGCCATTGGTTTGGCCATAGGCAAACTCCCGTTGCCAGTCGGGCAGGGGCTGCTCGGCGTATTCATAGTGGAACTGCTGGTGGATCCAGGCGGCGTAGGTGTCGCTGTGGTGCGGGTGGTGGATGAGCCAGTCGAGGGTTGGTTGCACGGGGTGAGTCCTTTCAATGGTTGTTGGTGTGGTTGAACACTAACTGCCTGTGTCTACGGTTTCGCAGAGTCATATACGCATTCTTTCAAGCGATCCGTATGGGTGCCGCTTCCTTCGCGCATATCAATATTGCCCCATACGTCGAGGTAGATATCCGTGGTTGGCCACTTTGGGGTGATGCTGATGCAGTGATTTCGACCTTCTATTTTGCTCCACCACGCGAATTCCATGAAAAAATTGTCGTCAGGAAAGAGATGGCCCCAATCGACTGCTCCACCACCGGGTGTCATCCCTCCCTTGTAGATCCGGTCTTGGACGTTCCAGATGTATCGGAATTCTCGCCAGCCTTCCTTGGGGTAGTAAACGTTAACCGTCGGGAGTGCAATGTGCCATTTGGTGATCGCGAAAAGGGTTACCGGAATCCATAACCACTTACTGAACCTTAATCTGCGTTTACTTACATTCGTGGACACGAACTCCATCCCCCCAGTGCTGTGGTTCTATGGCTAACACTCCTCCTTTAATGATCTGCGCGGTGATACCACCGTTGGGGTACAAGCCAGCGAACTTGATGCCCATGCCTATCGATACTCTGTCAGCGACATCGTCCCATGATCGCAACTTCGTCCATGGTGTGGCCGTGGGCCGAGGACCAGGAAGTACTTTTACTTGTTTGGGATTTGTCATCTCTTCAATTTTGCTAAGGGAGTCCGACACGATTTGCTCAGCTCCGGCACCATCTAGCAATACGCTTTCAGAAAACCCGGCAATTATTCCAACGTAGCCGTAATGAATATTCGACCAGATGTCGTAGAAATAGTCATAGGCACCCTGTTTGTGCCGAACTTTTCCACCCGTAAGGACGCGGATTTTTGGTTTGTGGTCCCACTCCTGATTCTGAGCGACTTTTTTCGTCCAGATAACTGCCGCTGCTGCCTTCTTCGCCATTGCTATATGTTCAAAGTTTGGTAGTCCGTTTACACGTGCATAGAGGGGAAGATTCGCGAATTTTCGCGATTCCAATACAGGGTCATATTCGATTAGTTGCCTCATCTCTCTGACCGCTGGATCATGAATATTCCGGTTCATCTCCCCCGCAATGTATTCCGCCAGTTCCTCCATCATGTCCGGGTGGTCGCAGACTTTCTTCACGCAGTAAGCGATATAAAACGGAGGAATCACGGATTCAGGAAACCACACAACCGCATCCCGATAAGCCGGTGGATGCACCGGATTTACCAGAATCTGATCGGCGATTTTCGTCGGGGGATACACCCATACTGGCATGAGCGGCGGAGCATCTTTCAGCGTGAGTGTTTTTGAGGTTTCACCGGGGCTCAATATCAGCTTCAGGCCCTGTTCCAGTTCCACGACAAAGCGCTCGCCGTCCGCTATCGCAGCCACCACCGGCACATTTTCCCAATCCCGATTCTTGCCGGTGTAAAACCCATAGGCGCGAATCGTCCCGTCGGTCAGGCGTTCAAGATGAAGCCGGACCCGGGTAGTAGCAGTGGTAAGTGTCGGGTATTGATCGAGGGTGTACAGCGCACTGTCTGGCGGAGTGGTATTGGGCATGAGCACGATGGCGAGCACATCCAGCTCAGCCGATGCCGTCGCCAGCTTCCCACCTAATTGGCTGGTCAGCGCGATGGCACTGCTGGAACCGCCGGTCCAACCCAACGATGTGTCCGTGTCAGTCAAGGCGATGTCACTGCCCAGCACGGCAAACGCTCCATACCGCGTCAGCAACTCCGGGGGCACGAAGCCGCCGGGGTTGTTGTAATCAATCAAGCCGTCGGGCAGATCGCAGGATTTGGCAAACACGCAGCCTCTGATTTCCGGTTTTTCGGTGGTCGGCAAGGAACGCTGATCAAGCCAGGCTTTATCGCGAGCGAGCATCTGCTCATAGCGCTGATTGTCGGCTTCCTGGCGACGCCGGTCGGCCTGTGTCGGTGGGCGGGGATTACAGGCGGGGCAGCTGCACATGAAAAAAGCATCCTTACTTTCGTCGAGAAAACGCACCCTAACGGCAAGTTCAACGCCCGGATGTAGGGCTATTCCCTAAAGCGCAGATGAAACCTCGTTACTCAATGCCGTTGCTGCAACGCGGCAGCCTGGCACCGGCGCCACGCCGCTGGCGGCGATCCGAACTCACGTCTGAAGGCGCGACTGAACGCGGTGTCCGTCTGATAACCCACCTCTTCGGCGATACGGGCCAGCGAGGTATTGCTGCGGCTCAACAGATTGGCCGCCAACAACATCCGCCATTGCGTCAGGTACTGCATCGGCGAGCTGCCCACCAGTAGCTGAAAACGCTCGGCCAGCACCGACCTAGAAGTGCCGGCCGTGCGCGCCAGCTCTTCCAGGGTCCAGGCGTCTGCGGGGCGTTTGTGCAAGGCATTCAGGGCTGCGCCGACGATGCGGTCACTGACCCCCGCCAGCCATCCGGTGCGGCCTTCGCCATGTTCGTTCATGTACAGTCGCAGCACTTCGATGAACAACACTTCGGCCAGTTTCGCCAGCACACCTTCGCCGCCGGGCCTGGGCGACCGGGCTTCCGCCAGCGCGTAGCGAACCGAGGATTCGAGCCAGATGCCGGCGTTCGATCCGCGTACGTTGACCCTGACCACTGCCGGCAACCCGGTCAGCAGCATCCCCGCCAGTCGCGTATCGCACGCCAGGTACCCGCACACCAGACGCGTGACGGCGCCGCCTCCGCCATAACTCAATTGCCGCGGACGGCGCGCCAGGACCGCATCCAGCCGCGCACCACTTGCCGGTGGAAGGCCTGGTCGGGAGCTCATGCGATGGGCATCGCCCTGGGGGAAAACCACCACGTCGCCCGCGGTCAGCAGCAACGGTGGGTCATCACCGAGCTCGACGTAACACTCGCCTTCGGTGATCAGGTGGAAGATCACCACCCGCTCGGCACTGGGTTCAAGAAAGGGCGCAGCGGTATCAGCGCTCGGCGACTGATAGCACCAAGGCGCGGTGAACCTGGCGTTGATGAAAATCGCGCCGACCAGGCGGACGACGCGCAGGGTCTGGGACAGGGCGTCCATGGTGAGTTTCTCGTTAAAGCGCCCATGCACGAAGGGTGGTTTAAGTGTGGCCCCCTCACCGCGCAATGTGAATTCTCCGGACGATCGGGCAAGGCTGGCCGACGATCGGGCAGGACGGCGCCGTCTGTCAGCGCGATAGTTTGCACACAGGGCGTCAGACCCTGTCCCAAAACAAGAATGAGAGGTTGTCATGCCAAAATTCGTTATTGAACGGGAGATTGCAGGCGCAGGAGCACTGTCGGAACGGGATTTGAAAGCCGCTGCGCAAAAGTCCTGCAGGACCTTGCGCGACTTGCCGCAGGTGCAGTGGCAGCAGAGTTATGTCACTGGTGACAAGCTCTATTGCGTGTACATCGCGCCGGATGAAGAGCAGATCAGGGAACACGCCAGGCTGAGCGGCTTTCCGGCCAATCGCATTTCCCAGGTGATGAACATCATCGATCCCACCACGGCTGAATAAGCCGCTGCGTTTCAACCCGTATCGGAGCGCAATTTATGAGTACACCCATTGATCTGACTGCCTTGAAAAACCGTCAAATGGCCTCGTGGGCCAGTGGCGACTACGCCGTGATCGGCACCACCTTGCAGATCGTCGGCGAGCAACTGGCGGAAGCCTGCGATTTGCTGTGCGATGAGCGCGTGCTGGATGTCGCGGCGGGCAACGGTAACGCGACACTGGCCGCCGCGCGTCGGGGCTGCAATGTCACCTCCACCGATTATGTGGCCGCGTTGTTGGAGCGCGGCGAAGACCGGGCCAGGGCGGAGCGGCTGGACGTGACGTTCCAGGTCGCCGACGCCGAAGCGTTGCCCTTTGAAGACGAGAGCTTCGACGCCGTGCTGTCGACCTTCGGGGTGATGTTCACCCCGGACCAGGCCAAAGCGGCCTCGGAGCTGGCGCGCGTCTGTCGCCCCGGAGGACGGATCGGCCTGGCCAACTGGACGCCCGAAGGCTTCGTCGGCCAGGTGTTCAAAACCCTGGGCCGGCACATGCCACCGCCTGCGGGCGCGCAACCGCCTTCGCTGTGGGGAACCGAGGCCTGGCTGCATTCGCACTTCGACGAACGCGACTTTCTGGTCCAGGTCACGCGCCGCACGTTCAACTTCCGCTACCGGTCGGCAGCGCATTTCATCGACACCTTCCGCACCTGGTACGGCCCGGTACACAAGGCCTTCGCCGCATTGCCGCCGGAGGGGGCCAAGGCGCTGGAAAGTGACCTGACCGAGTTGTTGAAACAACTGAATCGGGCGGGGGAGAAGTCGTTGGTGGTGCCGAGTGAATACCTCGAGGTCGTGATCACGAGGCGTTAAGGAAAAACGCGGTTCCCTGTTCCTACAGGAGACCGCGTTCAGGCAAGATCGGCGAGGGGCCTCAAGCGATTACTTGTGACGCGCCCCGTCAAACCACTCCAGCGCCGTACGCCAGATGCAGATGCCCAGGAAGTACGCCGACATCAGCAGCCAGAGCCCCATCACCAACGGGTTGATGACCGGGTGATTGATGACCAGCGACAAGCTGCACAGCAACCAGATGGCGGTGACGGCGATGTTGATCGGCATGAATTTGCGCACGCGGAACGGGTGCAGGAATTTCATCCGGGTGACCGTCAGCAGTGCCAGGCCAATCACCGCGAGCAAGGTGATCCACGGCGACGGCGCAATGATGTACAGGCACAGCGCAACGACGTTCCAGGCGGCGGGGAAGCCCTGGAAATAGTTGTCCTTGCTCTTCATGTTGACGTTGCAGAAGCAGAACAGCGACGAGACCAGAATCAGTGACACCGTCAGCAGCAGTGTGTATTCCGGCAGCGGGATGTAACGGTAGATAAACAGTGCGGGGATAAATACGTACGTCAGGTAATCGATCACCAGGTCGAGGATCGAGCCGTCGAAGCTCGGCAGCACCGATTGCACGTTGACCTTGCGCGCCAATGCGCCATCCAGACCATCGACGATCAGGGCGACGCCCAGCCACAGCAGGCAACTGGTCGGCTGGTTTTCCAGCAGGGCGAGGGTCGCGAGGAAGGCGGTGACCACGCCAGTGGCGGTAAAACCATGGGCGCCCCATGCTTTGAGCCTGGCGATGTGTAGGGTCGATATCACGGGGGCGTTCTCCAAAAAGTGAAGCAAGCCAGGCATCACCCTCAAGAGTGAGGGCGGCGGCAAACCGGTTCGGGTTGCAGGTATCGACCGGAAATCCGGGAATAAGGTTCACCCACTGTAAATCTTAGCTGCGCCGCCACAAAATACGCTGGATAAATCCACGGGTTTTCGCCCGTCTCCATTGGCACACCAAATGGCTTCGACGCATCGCATCCTGTGGCCAGGGAGCTCGCTCCCGCTGCCACAGGAATCTCCATGGTTTTTCGTATTAGTCAGACAGCCAGACGGTGGTGGCGAATTGGCCGGTGAGTACTATCTTTTCTTCACCGAATTACTCCCTTTATATAGGACGACGTCATGAACACCAGCGATCTGCTCGAACAACTGTTGCGGGCCGGTCAAGGCTCGGCGCAGCAACGTGGTGCCGCTCCGTCACAAGGCGGGATCGACGGCGGTCTGGGTGGATTGCTCGGCGGCCTGCTGGGCGGCGGTGCCGGTTCCAGCATGGGGGGCGGTGGCTTGGGCGGTTTGCTCGGTGGATTGCTGGGCGGTGGATCACCTGCGTCCACATCACCCCGGAATCGGTCGAGCAGTGGCGGCATGAATTATGCTGCGCTGGCGTCATTGGGCATGATGGCATTCCAGGCGTATCAGGCCTGGCAGCGTAACCAGGCGTCGGCACCACAAGAGGCGCCACGCACCGTGGATTTATTGTCCGGCCCGGAAGTCGAGGACCACAGCCACGCGATCCTGCGCGCATTGATCGCAGCGGCAAAGGCCGATGGCCGGATCGACGACAGCGAGAAACAGTTGATCAGCAATGAACTCGCCCGCCATACCGACGATCCGCAATTGCAGCAATGGCTGGACGACGAAGTCGCGCGCCCACTGGACGCCGCCGATGTTGCGCAATCGGCGAAGGACATTGGCATGGCTGCGGAAATGTACCTGGCCAGCGTCATGCTGGTGGATGACCAACAGGACGCCGAGCGCGCCTATCTGGATGAACTTGCCGCGGCGCTGAAAATAGAGCCCGAACTGCAAGTGCACCTGGAGCAGCAGGCCAAGGGTGGCGTGGCGTAACCATAAATTACCCTGTGTAGCTGGTGAAGCCGGGCCCTGTGGCGAGGGGATTCATCCCCGTTCGGCGACGTAGTCGCCGCTAAACGAGCGCACGCGGTATGCCTGATTCACCTGTTTGATTCATCTTGGGGTCACTTCGTAACCCAACGGGGATGAATCCCCTCGCCACAGGGGGCCGGCTTCGCTAGCTTCTACCGTGGGTGGGAGATCTAGGAGGAGACCGAGAATCCTCGGTATCTACGCCAAACACCTCACGTTCACCGCCACAAGCCCGTTTGTCCGGGCAATTTCAACGCCGATTGAATTTTTTTCCCGGCGCATCGCTCTGCTGAAGTAGAGACGTGTTGATTCAGCGTCCTGCCACTGGCCATAGACCGAGAGATGCGCCCATGACTGCCCTGACAAGACTTGAATCGCAACCCGCCCGCGAACACCTGATTCCGACAGCCGGTTGCCTCAAAAACACCTACGAACAGCTGCTGCTGAGCACCGACGAAACGCAGCGTCGCGCGCTGGCTGAGACTTTCCTGACCGAGCAACTCGAACACGCCGCTGGCCTGCCCGGAGAGATGCCTCAGGACCTGTGCGCCCTGCAGGACTTCGTCGACCAACATTGCGTCGAAGTGGCTCACCAATACGCCGACTATCTGCAACAACGCAAAGCCGGCGGGCCGCGTAAGTTTTTCAGCAACAAAGCTCATGCGTTGTTTTTCCTGCAGGCGGTGGGCCCCACCAAACTGGTGGACGGCGCGTGGCTGTACGGCCTGCTGCCACACTGGCGCGATCCGCGATTTGACGGACTGATCTGCACCTATCTCGAAGAATTGGGTGACGGTAATCCTGCGCAGAATCATGTGGTGATCTACCGAAAACTGCTTGCAGAACACGGTCTGCAGGACACCAGCGCATTACCTGACGAGCGTTACCTGCAAGGCGCGATTCAACTGGCGCTGGGCGAACGCGCCGACAGTTTTCTGCCGGAAGTGATTGGCTACAACCTCGGCTACGAGCAGTTGCCGCTACATCTGTTGATCAGCGCCTATGAGCTCAGCGAGCTGGGGATCGATCCGTATTACTTCACCCTGCACGTCACCATCGACAATGCCAGCACCGGTCATGCGCAGAAGGCCGTCCAGGCAGTGTTGGACCTGCTGCCGGTAGAAGCTGATCGCGAGGCGTTTCTGCGCCGGGTTTCGGCGGGCTATAGGCTTAATGATCTGGGGCAGGGCAGTCGCGCAATTATCGAATCCTTCGACCTCTACGACGAGCTGCTCGGCATGCTCGAACGCAAACGCCCGTTTGGCCAGCACATGCATTCCGACTACTGCCGCTTTGAAGGCAAGACCGTCAATCAGTGGTTGTCATCGCCGGAACAGTTGCCCGGTTTTCTCGAGGCCATGGAAAACAAGGGCTGGATCAAGCGCCATCAGGACCCGCAAGCCAGTCGTTTCTGGCAGATGATCGTCGGTGACGGCGCGGCGATGTTCGGGGTGTTCAGCCCTTATGAAAAACAACTGTTGCACGACTGGATCGCCGGCGACTGGACGCCCGAACGAACCCCCGCTTATCGACGCGTCACCCGAGTCAATACCACCCCGGCGTTGCCCGTTGGCGATCCGGATGTCCAGACCCTGCAAGCGTCCCTGGAAGGGTTGGACGATCACGCCCGGATGCAGGTTTTGATTCCGTGGTTGTCAGCCCATCGACATGCTCATCCGGCCGGCCTGTTGGCTACCCGGCGCTTCATCGAACTCAAATCCAGTCTGCGCTAGGGAGCCGCTCATGAATCAGGAAGAACAGCTGGGCGCTGACGAGTTGGTGCTGCTGCAACTCGGGCGGCGATTGCAGGCAGACGGTTATCGATTCATTACACCTACGCCAGTGACCCACCAGCGGGTCAATGATCGTGTGGCCGGGCAACAGGCTCGAACGATGCGCGACGTATTTGGTTGGTCGCGGCCATTCGAGCCCGGGCTGTTGCCGGCAGAAGAGCAAAAGCAATTGCAGCAGGCCGGTGTGCTCGAAGCAAACCACGGGCAGCTGAAAAGCCGCGTGCGCTGGTCCAGCCTGGATGACCTGCTGTTCGTGCATTCGGGCTTTCCCACCGAAGCCGCCGATTCGGTGTTCTTTGGTCCTGACACCTATCGTTTTGCGCAATTGATTCATAGCCATCTGCAGCACAGTTTCGCCCCGATCAGGCGCGCCGTGGACATCGGCTGCGGCGCTGGCGTCGGGGCGATCGTGATTGCCCGCGCACGCCGTGAAGCCGAGGTGCTGGCCGTCGACATCAACCCGGCAGCCCTTCGACTGACGGCGGTCAACGCGGCGCTCGCCGAGGTCGCCAACGTCACGGTCGAGGCCAGTGATGTGCTGCAGGACGTTGACGGCAACTTCGACCTGATCGTCGCCAATCCGCCTTACATGGCCGATCCTGCCGAACGTGCCTATCGCCACGGGGGCGGCGCGTTTGGCGCGCAATTATCCCTGCGCATCGTCGAACAGGCCCTGTATCGACTGGCACCCGGTGGATCACTGGTGTTGTACACCGGTGTGGCGATGATCGACGGACGTGATCCGTTTCTTGAGGAACTGAGCTCACGCCTGGAATCACCGATGTTCGGCTGGACCTACCGCGAACTGGACCCCGATGTTTTCGGCGAAGAATTGTTGACGACCGGGTATCAGCGTGTGGAGCGCATTGCCGTGGTCGCGCTGATCGTTACGCGCATCGGCCCAGGTATCGGGGGCAGCGTTGAGTCGGTAGCGGGGGAATGAGCCATGAACAAGAATCTGGACGATTACAACCGCATGCGCGATTTTTCGGCGACCTCTGAACCGGCGGCGAAACGCTCACGCAAGAACAGCGCAAAAGACCATGCCCTTCAGTTCTGCATCCAGAAGCATGACGCCTCACGCCTGCACTATGACTTTCGCCTGGAACTCGATGGCGCGCTGAAAAGCTGGGCGGTACCCAAGGGGCCGTCGCTGGACCCCAAGGTCAAGCGTCTGGCGGTGCATGTCGAGGACCATCCGATCGACTACGCCACGTTCGAGGGCAGCATTCCCGAGGGGCATTATGGCGCAGGTGACGTCATTGTCTGGGACCGTGGGGTGTGGATTCCCCAAGAGGATCCGGCCACCGCCTATGCCAAGGGCAAGCTCAAGTTCGAACTGCAAGGCGAGAAGCTCGCGGGGTTGTGGAACCTGGTGCGCACGCACATGCCGGGCAAGCAGGAGCAATGGTTTCTGATCAAGCATCAGGACAATGCAGCCAAGCCCGAGAGTGATTACGACGTCGTCGTCGCCGAGCCCGACAGTGTGCTCAGCGACCGGACTATCGTGGCGAAAAAAGCGAAAGCGCCCGCCAAACCCAAACCGGTCAAGAAGCCTGCCCCCAAGGTCGCCACCCAAGCGCGTTCGGCGCAGTTGACGGGCGCCCACAAAGCCAAATTGCCCGACCTGATCAAACCCGAACTGGCCACCCTGGTCGAAAAGGCGCCAGGGGGCGAATGGAGCTACGAGATCAAGTTCGATGGCTACCGGATCATGGCGCGCGTCGACCACGGCACCGTCACGTTTTTCACGCGTAATGGCCATGACTGGACCCACAAATTGCCAGCCCAGGCCGAGGCGGTGGCGGCGCTGGAACTCGAATCGGCCTGGCTCGACGGTGAAATGGTGGTGGCCAATGAGCAGGGCGTGCCGGATTTTCAGGCGCTGCAGAACGCGTTCGATTCGGGTGCCAGCGCCAATATTCTTTACTACCTGTTCGACATGCCTTACCTCAACGGCGTGGATTTGCGCGAAGTGCCGGTCGAGGAGCGGAGGGTGGCGCTGGCGACGGTGCTCAAAACCAGTAAAAACCCTTTGCTGCGCTTCTCAGATTCCTTTGGCGAAGCACCGGAGGCACTGCTCAACAGTGCGTGCCAGATGCAGATGGAGGGTTTGATTGGTAAGCGCCTGGGGTCGCCCTATGTCTCGCGTCGCAGCAGTGACTGGATCAAGCTCAAGTGCAAGCATCGCCAGGAGTTTGTGGTGGTCGGTTTCACCGATCCGAAAGGCTCGCGCAATGCCTTCGGCGCCTTGTTGCTCGGTCTACATGACCGCGACAGCGGTGAATTGCGCTACGCCGGCAAGGTCGGCACCGGGTTCAATGAAACCACGCTGAAAAGCATCTACGAACAGCTCTTGCCCTTGAAGGCGAAAAAGCCGTCGGTGGTGAATCCTCCCACCGGATTCGACGCCAAGGGTGTGCACTGGCTCAAGCCCGTCCTGCTCGCGGAAATCGCCTTTGCCGAAACGACCAAGGATGGCTCCGTGCGCCATGCCGTGTTCCATGGGCTGCGTGAAGATAAGCCTGCCAAAGACATCACCGAGGAGCGTCCGACCGTGGTGAAGAAAACCGCTGCAGAAAAACCGGCTGCGAAGGGTAAAAAGACAGCTGAAAAACCCGCTGCGGCGAGTAAAAAGACCGCTGCAGAAAAACCTGCACCTGCTGGAAAAAAGACGGCCAGCAAAAAAACATCTGACGAAAAGGCTGCCCCCGCACCCTCACAGGCTGGCCTGGCAGAGGGCAAGGTACGTATCACTCATCCGGACCGGGTCATCGACGCCAGCAGTGGTACCACCAAGATGCAGTTGGCCGAATACTACGGTCGCGTCGCCGAATTCATCCTGCCCGAACTCAAGGACCGCCCGGTCGCGCTGGTCCGTGCACCGGATGGGATCGCCGGCGAACTGTTCTTCCAGAAAAACGCCGAACGCCTGGCGATTCCGGGTATCACCACCCTGGACAAGGCGCTCACGGGGCAGCCGGTGATGATCATCAACAACGCCGAAGCGCTGATCGGTGCCGTGCAGATGAGCACCGTGGAATTGCACACCTGGAACGCCACGTCGGACAACCTCGACAAGCCGGACCGCTTCGTCCTCGACCTCGACCCGGACCCGGCGCTGCCGTGGAAAAGCATGGTCGAGGCGACGCAGCTGACGCTCTCGGTGCTGGATGAACTGGGGCTCAAGGCGTTTCTCAAAACCAGCGGCGGCAAAGGCATTCACCTGGTGGTGCCGCTGACTCGCAAACTCGGGTGGGACGAGGTCAAGGACTTCAGCCACGCGATTGTCAGCCACATGGCCAAACTGCTGCCGGAACGGTTTTCCGCCGTTTCCGGGCCGAAGAACCGGGTTGGCCGGATCTTCATCGACTACCTGCGCAACGGTCTGGGTGCCACCACCATTTGCGCTTACGCCGTGCGCACCCGGGAAGGATTGCCGGTGTCGGTGCCGATCTTTCGGGAGGAAGTGGGCGAGTTGAAGGGCGGCAATCAGTGGAACGTGAACAACGTCCATGAGCGGTTGGCTGAGGTGGGGCATGAGCCGTGGGCGGACTTGAAAAAGACCCGTCAGACGATCACGGCCGAGATGCGGCGGCGGGTGGGAAACCTGACTTAAATCTACTTGGGAAACAACAGCGTGAACGCTACCCGAAATCCCCAGCCTTCAGCGCCGTCTTTCGGGCTGTCAGCCCAGTAGC
Organism: Pseudomonas sp. p50(2008); assembly: GCF_015351605.1. Classification (NCBI taxonomy): domain Bacteria; kingdom Pseudomonadati; phylum Pseudomonadota; class Gammaproteobacteria; order Pseudomonadales; family Pseudomonadaceae; genus Pseudomonas; species Pseudomonas sp. p50(2008). The sequence goes on along the minus strand of NZ_JACMYF010000011.1, from coordinate 98,174 downwards.
GCGGTCCGGCCTGCAAGCTCATGGGTTGATGACCCACTTTGAGCAACTGGGTCACGAACAGATTGATCGGCACCGACCATTCGCGGGTTTGCCAGTCATAGGTGGACTCGGTGTTGATGCCAAAGGTTGTGTAGGTATGGGTGGTGTAGCTGAAGAATGGTTGCAGAAACGTCTGATTGATCTTGTCCTTGTCGTCGGGTGGGCTGCTTTCCAGGGACCAGATGTGGTTGGCCAGAATGCCGCGAGTCCAGCCATGGCTCTGTTTAAGCGCCACCACCGTAGGCCCGGCGCCCCATTGCTCGGCGCTCAGCAGATCATCACTGCCGGTTGGCACCAGAATCACCGGGCCGGCCCCCAGAATCCAGCCGCTGGCGGTGGGTTCCTTGGGTGAAAAGAAGAAGCTCTGAGTGATATCACCCATACCGGATTTGTCGGCTTGCCCGCCGGGTACCAGGCCATGTTGGTCAATGACCGGCAGGATGGTTCGGGAAATCAGATTCCATTGATCATTAAGGCTGAATGGCAACACAGGCTGGATATTGGTGACGCTTTGATAACCCTCGCCGCTGGGCCCGAGCTTCTGGTTCCAGTTGTATTGAATGGGCACGCTGTAGAGCGCCGCCACCGGGTTTAGCGACTGTTTGGCCAATTCCGCCTGGCTGTCTGCCGAGAACCCGATGTCGGACCAAGTGGTTGCCAACGCCATCACGGGTATGAATTGAAGAGTTTTATTCATTCGCACACCTTTCCGATTGCGAAAACATGAACTACCACTTAATGGTCTGTTCCCCCCCGGCCCTGTTCAGCGTAGTTCAGACTTTATTAATCAGGACTAATTGGGGTATTCGAGGAAGCTTTCTTGTCGAGATAAGTCCATGCAGCTAAGAAAATCTGCGATTCCGGCTGTGCTTGTTCTGTTCTGCCATGAAGTGCAGGCAGGCGGCATCATGCTCTACGAAATCGGCACCGATAATGCTGGCCTGGCCAACGCCGGTGCCGCCGCCCGAGCACAGGGCCCCTCGACCATTGCCTCCAATCCCGCGGGCATGAGCTACCTGCCGGGCACGCAAGTAACCGCTGGCTTGCAGGTACTGTACGGCCACATGGAATTCGATCGCGACGAGAATACCAACGTCGCGGGCAGTAGCAGTGGCAACGCCCTGGACCCCATTCCCGGGGCCAGTTTTTTCGTCAGCCATGAACTGGACGATCACTGGAGCGTCGGCTTCGGTCAGTACGCCGACTTCGGCCTGGCGGTCAATTACGACAACGAATGGTCTGGCCGCTACTTCTCCCAGAACGCCAGCCTCGGTGGTGTGTCTTTCGTACCGAGCGTGGCGTATCGCCTTAATGAACAGTGGTCGGTCGGTGTCGGCGTCAAGGCCATGTACGGCATGCTGCAAGCACAAACCGCCATTGACCGGGCGCCGTTCGGTTTCACCGATCGCAGTGACGGACAATTCAAGTACAAAGACCAGGATTGGGGGTTCGGTGCGAACGTGGGCGTGATCTATGCCCCGCAATCCGGAACCCGTATCGGCCTGACGTATACCAGCAAAGTCGATCTGGATTTCGAGGACGGCCTGGACATCAAAGGCAATGGCCCGGCGCTGGATCGCCTGGATGGCGCCAAGACCAAACTGGACATGACGGTGCCGCAAACCGTCACCCTTAGCCTGTTTCAGCAACTGGACAGGCAATGGGCCTTGCTGGCATCGGTCAACTGGCAGGACTGGTCAGAGTTCGGCGAGATTGCCGCCCAGGTCGACACCACAGCGGGCAACGCCCGTTCAACCACCGTGGATGCCGACTTCAAGGACACCTGGCACCTCTCCCTTGGTGCGCAATACCAGGCCACACCGCAACTGCTGTGGAACGTCGGCGTGGCTTACGACAGCAGCGCCGTGTCGGACGGCAATCGAACGTTCACCGTGCCCATGGACGAATCCTGGCGCGTTGCGACAGGCGCCACCTATGCGTTGAACAAAGAGACGGACATCAACGTCAGTTGGGCCATGATCTGGATCGGTGACATGTCGGTGGACCAGACCAAATCCGTGTCCGGCAATCGAACTTCCGGTCAGTTTGACAATGCATGGATTCAAGCGCTGACCGGGAATATGACCTGGCGATTCTAATGACCTGCCATGATGCGCCACTCCGACTCCTTCGGGGTGGCACCGGAGGCGCTGCTGGCGCTTACCGGAATCTTAAATCTCCAGCCCTTCAAGCATCCCGCAACAAGTCATTGGCATTGAGCAGCTCGTAAGCCACTTCAGGGTTCTTCTCCAGTCCCCGCCGAATCGCCGCCGGGATCGACGCCCGCGTCTTGCGGCACAAGCCTGGCAGTTCGTTGATGGCGATGGCGATACCGCGCATGGTGCGGACTTCGTTAAAGCCAGGGGCGATGTCGACACGGATACCCAGTTGTTCATGCATCCGCCGCTGCAGGCGCTCCAGATCGCTCAGACTCTGGAGGTTTTCCAGACGCTCGATCAGGCGCTTTTCCTCGGCACGGGTCAGAAACAGGATGCGCACATCCGCGCCCGGCGTTTCCAGCAGCGGGTCGCGCCCGCAATCGCAGGCGCCGGGCGGGCAGGGTTGGCGGATCACAGGTGTGGTCGTCATGGGGCAATCATAGAGCGGCGCGGTCGGATTTGCCCATAGGGTCTTGAGGCCGCCCAGTAAAATGTCAGCTGACACACCGTAATCAACCGATCCCACAACGAAAAAGGCCGTCGCATCACACGGTGATGGACGGCCTCGTTCACTGGGGGAAAGCGTTACCTCACTTCAACACCAGCAAGCTATAAACCCCATCCTCCGCTTCAATCCCGTGGGTGTCATGGGTGAAGCCCGGGAAGGATTTGTCGAAGTTTTCCAGTGCCTTCAGATAAGCCAGCAACGGCCCGTCCGCAGGCCCTGCGTTTTCACCGGGCATCAGCAATGGAATGCCAGGTGGATACGGCACGATACCGGTGGCGGCGATGCGGCCGGCGGCCTGGTCGAGGGTCACCAGTTCGACTTCGTTGCGGACCAGTTTTTCGTACGCTTCCACCGGGCTGAACTCGGCTTGCGGAAGCGTGCCGAAGGCCTGGGCCATGGCGGCCGTGGTCTTGTTTTTCTTCATGGCGGCGAAAATTTCGTTCGCGAGGTCCTTGAGGCCCATGCCCGCGTAGCGCTGCTGGTTGGCGGCCAACAGATCCGGCAGGCACAGCTCGAGTTCGACGTTGTCATCGTAATCGCGCTTGAAGTCGAGGAGGGCGTTGACCAGCGTGCCCCATTTGCCTTTGGTGATGCCGATGGAGAACAGGAAGAGGATGGTGAAGTCGGTGGTCTTCTCGACCACGATCCCCTGGCGTCCGAGGTAAGCGGTGAGCACGCAGGCCGGAATGCCGAAGTCGAGCAAGTTGCCGTCGTCGCCCATGCCCGGGCTCAGGACCGATACCTTGATCGGGTCGAGCATGCAGTAGCCTTCTTCGATGTCACCGAAGCCGTGCCACACGTCGTTCGGGTGCAGGACCCAGCAGTTCGGCTCGGTTTTCAGCAAGACCGGATCGACTTCATGGAAAGGCACGGCCGCCGCGCCTACCTGCACGGTCGGTGGCTGCCAGCAGGTGAAGAACCACTGGTCGTTGCTCGCCATCTCGTGGTGCATGCGCGAGATGACCTGACGGAAGCTGATGGCTTCTTCGATGGATTCAGTGGTGAGGATCTGCCCGCTTGGCGCTTCCATCATCGCCGAGCTGACGTCGCAGGACGCCATGATCGCGTAGTTGGGCGAGGTCGAGGCGTGCATCATGTACGACTCGTTAAAGCGCCCGTGCGGGATCGGATTGCGGCCATTGCGCACGTGAATCATCGATGCCTGAGAGAGCGCGGCCAGCAGTTTGTGGGTCGATTGCGTGGCGAAAACGGTCGGCCGCGATTCGTCGTGATCCTCCGGGTTGCCGTGCATGGCGAAGCGTTCGCGGTACAGCGGGTTGAACCGCGCATAGCCGTACCAGGCTTCATCGAAATGCAGGCGGTCGACACTTTCCCCCAGCAGTTCTTCGACGCGGGTGACGTTGTAGGTCAGGCCGTCATAGGTGGAGTTGGTGACGATGGCGTGGACCGGCGTCGGGTCGATGCCTTCCTTGACCAGCGGGTTGTTGGCGATGGCAGCTTTGACGCCTTCAGCGCTCAGGGTTTGCGGCAGGATCGGACCGATGATGCCGTAGCGGTTGCGCGTCGGAACCAGGTAGGTCGGAATCGCACCCGACAAGGTCATCGCATGCTCGGCGGATTTGTGACAGTTACGGTCGCACAGGGCGATCTGATTGCGCGTCACGCTGGCCATCAGAATCACGCGGTTGGACATCGACGAACCGTTGGTCACGTAATAGGTGCGATGCGCGCCAAACACCTTGGCGGCGTAACGCTCGCCCTGGCCGATCGGTCCACTGTGATCGAGCAGCGAACCGAGTTCACCGACCGAAATCGACAGGTCGGAACGCAGCAGGTTCTCCCCGAAGAATTCGTAGAACGCACGGCCCGCGGTACTTTTCAGAAAGGCTGTACCACCGGCATGGCCTGGTGTGTGCCACGAGTACTCATAGGACCGGGAGAACTTGACCAGCGCGCCGAACATCGGCGGCAGTGCAGCCTGGCGATAGCGTTCGATGGCGGCCATGATGCGGCCGCTGAGGAAGCGGCTGGTGTCTTCTGGCAGCCAGATAAAGTCGTCGGCGTGCTGCATGACCACCAGCGGAATGCTCGACGCGGTGCTGCGGTCGCTGATCAGGAAGACCGGTACGCGGGTGTTGCGCTCGCGCAGGGTGGTCAGCAGCTTGATGCACTCCTCGTGGCCTTCGCTTTCGTCCATTTCCCAGCTCAGCAGGACGCACTGGATGGCCGAGTCCGAACGCAGGATCGACGTGGCGTCGCTCAGGCTTTCAGACATCAGCACGCTGATGGAGCGTTGTTCCACGTCGTGGATCAACTGGTCCAGGGCACGACCGAAAACGGTACGCTTGTCCGGTGGTGTACCCACCACCAGCGCGAGCATCCCGAGTGAGTGTTTATATTCCGTCATTATCTAACCTCCACAGTGGCCGTTTGCAGATTGTTCACCGGCACAGCTACGCCAGTGATGTGCTGAGCGCTGACAGTTTGCGTCGGTACGCTGTTGTTGTGCGCTTCAAGTGCGATCAGGCGGTTGTTGACGAAGCTGAACAGGGTGTAGCCGAAGATGGTTGCGAGGCCGCCGAGCATGAGTGCCTGCTCGCCGGAACTGTATAGCGCCAGGTAGCTGTAGGCCGTGGCGACCCACGCGATGATGTTGGTCGCCAGCGCCTTGCCTGCCGGTACGTTGGAGACCTTCTGAATCGTCATCAGGGCTGCCATGGACAGGATGTACGGCACCAGATTGGTCACAACGGCCAGGTTGACCAGGATGTCGAACTGCTTGCTCAGGTCCGGGCTGATGGTGAGCAGGCCGATCGCGGTCTGCAGCGCCAGCAGGATCAACATGCCGACAATCGGCGTGCCGGTTTTGGTGGCCTTGGCGAAGATCGGCAGGAAGTAACCGGTGTCCGCCGAGCTTTTGAACACCTGGGCAATGGTGAACTGCCAGCCCAGCAGCGAACCGATGCAGGCGAGGACCATCGCCCCCATCACGATGTCACCGATAACCGGGGTAAACATCTTGGCGAAAACCAGACCGAACGGCGCGGTGGAGGAGACGAGTTCCGGGTTGCTGACGATGCCGGCAATCACGTTGGTGGACACGATGTAGATCACCGCCGCACCGAGCGTACCGCCCAGCACCGCAATCGGTACGTTCTTCTCCGGGTTTTCCACAGCGTCGGTGTTGGCGCACGCTGATTCAAGGCCCAGGAACGCCCACAAGGTGATCGCCACCGAGGCGCCTGCCGCTTCCAGATACCCCATGTTGTGCGGGTTCCAGCCGGCGGCGTAAACGCTGCTGTCGAACCAGAACCAGCCGATGGTGGACACCAGTACCACAGGCGCAATCACGCCCCAGACGGTGATCGAACCGATCCTGCCGGTGATCCGCGCGCCGCCGAAGTTGGCGAACGTGGTGATCCAGAGCAGGGCGATGGTCGCCAGGCCTACTTGCAGCGAATCAAGCTTTATGTCGAACAGCGTCTGTATGTAGCCGACTGCCGTGATACTGATCGCCACGTTGGCAATCAACAGCGAGACGCCGTAGGTGTAGTTCGTGAGGTAGTTACCGGCTTTACCGAAGGTGTACTCGGCATAGCCGCCCATGCCGCCTGTCTTGCGACTCAGCATCCCGCAGCGCGCAAACGCATAGGCCAGAGCCAGGGAACCGGTGGCTGTGATCAGCCAGGAGAGGATTGAAATACTGCCGACCTCGGCGAGTTTGGTTGGCAACAAAATAATGCCTGAGCCCAACATGTTGACGGCCGTCAACATTGTCAGTTGCCCCACCGTCATCTTTTTTGCGACTGACATTCCGTTGCCTCTCATTTACAGAACCTAGGGATTATTAGCTATAGCTAAGAATTTAAATGTAGCAAGAAATGTAATGCGCCTATCGAGAAGTAATCTCATATGACTGTAAGGCATTTTACTGGCCCCGAAACCTGCAACATTTGATCAAAATCAATGAAATTTCAGGTTGTTAGGATCGAATCTAAATGCGCAATGTGATGATTGGGCTACTGTCGTGCGGTTTGATGGGCATGGCAGCGCAAGGCGAGGCGAGAGCGCTGGTGCAGAATGATCGTTATATGTGCAGCTGGGGCGCGGGGACGGCTGCCAAGGCCCAGGAATTGAAGCTGGCGGGCGTCTCGCTGTATGCCGCGCGACAGAAGTTGCAAACCTACAAATTCAGCAAGCCGTGGATGCGTATGTTGGCGATGGGCATTACGGAGCAGACCTACGACAGTCCGTCACGCATCAAACCGGCGGCGATCAAGCAGAGTTTTTACGACGATTGCCTGCGCTACAAGCTGGCGCGTAAATAGGCGCGCAGTTTGAAGGGACCGATTCTGTAGGAGCAAGCTTTGCTCACCCAGAGGATCGGACTCTCAGAGGTAGTCCGGGTAACCGCCGTATCTTGATGCGTCTCCTATACTGATTCGTCCAACAGTTTCCCAACCCTTCACAGCGAGGAGAATGCGCATGACCATCCGTATTGGCGACGAAGCACCGGATTTCACCGTCGAGAGCACCGAAGGCACCCTGCATTTCCACGAATGGATCGGCGACAAATGGGCCATCCTGTTTTCCCATCCCAAGGATTTCACCCCGGTGTGCACCACCGAGCTGGGCTACATGGCCGGACTGAAGCCCGAGTTCGACAAGCGCAACACCAAAATTGTCGGTCTCAGCGTCGACCCGGTCGGCAACCACCAGAGTTGGGCCAAGGACATCGAGGAAACCCAGGGGCATGCGGTGAACTACCCCATGATCGGCGACGAGAACCTGGTGGTCGCCAAGCTCTACGACATGATCCATCCCAATGCCAGTGGTGGCACCCGGACTGCCGTCGATAACGCCACGGTACGCTCGGTGTTCATCATCGGTCCGGACAAGAAAATCAAGGCAATGCTGGTGTATCCAATGAGTGCCGGGCGCAACTTCGACGAAGTGGTCCGCCTGCTCGACGCCATTCAACTGAACGCCAAACACACCGTGGCAACCCCGGTGAACTGGCGTCCGGGCGATGACGTGATCATTCCGACGTCGGTCTCGGATGAGGACGCGAAAAAGAAATACCCGGACGGCTTCAAGACGGTGAAACCGTATCTGCGCACTGTGGCGCAACCCAAGTAACGTTCACTCAATGGTGTTGATCAACTCGGCGCAGGTTCTGTCTTTGCAGAACGGCGCCGAGACTTTTTCTGCCATCCCTTCAGGCCAGTGGCGAAGCTTTGGCCTCAGTTGTTCATCCCGTCTTCAATCGCAATGCCTTGTGCGCGCATCGCCCTGATCAGCTCGGCACGGGTGCCGGGCAGGTTGAGCATGGTTTTTGCGCGCAGCTGCGTGACTTCTTCAGCGCTGTAGGGCTGGTAGTCGTCGGGCAGGCTTTTGCCGGCCATGCCGTCTTTGCGCATCAGCCAGTTGAGCAAATCCGCCAGCTGGGCATTGTTCAGCGCGGACTGTGACATACCCGGCACGCGCACGAGGAATTCGCGACCGCCCGGTACTTTCAGGAAATTGCCGACGAACCCGGTCATCCGTGGCGTGTCATTGGCCGGGGAACCCATGCCGTTGCCCAGGTGACACCCGGCGCATTGCAGCTGGTAATTCACACCGACGCTGTAACCGGCGTCGGCGATGGGTTTTTGCGCTTCTTCGTTGCCCGGTGCGTGGCGTTGCGCCGGGTTGGGAATGGCGCGGGCGTAGGCCTGCGGCGCGGTCATGACGCAAACGAGACTAAGAAACAGCAAACTACGCATGAAAAACACCTCTGCAATTAACCTCGCTTTATGTAGCAGCTGGCGAAGCCTGCGTCCGGCTGCACTGTGGCGAGGGGATTTATCCCCGTTCGGCTGCGCAGCAGTCGTGAAGATTAGGGGGCCGCTGCGCGACCCAACGGGGATAAATCCCCTCGCCACAGGGTTCTGCAGGTGCTACGGGGATAAATCCTCTCTCCACAGGGTTCTGCAGGTGCTACGGGGATAAATCCTCTCTCCACAGGGTTCTGCAGGTGCTACGGGGATGAATCCTCTCTCCACAGGTTCGCCAGCTACTACAGGAGACTCTGTCCATCAGTGCCGTCGATTGGGGAAGCAATCGACGGCCGCGCGCCCTAAACAGCGACGCCGCGGATGATCGAAACGGTGCAGTGATAGATGTGCGATTTGGCGGCCAGGCACCAGTTCACATCGTTGTTGTTGAACGGGCGGTAAGCCGGTTCTTCACTGTCGTTACGGGTGCAGGCGCATTGGGCGCAGCTTTGTTTACCGCAGCAGTCGTTGTACGAAATGATGTAGTCCTTGCCATCCGCCGGGTTGCGGCAGGTGCCGATCCAGGTGACTTGCGACGCTTCAGTGCCCGGCGGGCACGACGTCACCGAACCACCGCAGCAGCTGCACAGAAAGCCGTCGATGGAGCAGTAGCGCCAGTAGTCGCAGCTATTCGGATCACCGGGATCGCCGGCTTTCGGGTTATCGGCGGCCAGGGCCTTGCTGGTGCGATCCAGCGGCAACAGCAGAGGCAGCGCAGCCCCGGCGACCATCAGCGAGCCCATGCGCGCCAGCAGTTTGCGACGTGACGTGGTGTCAGCGACGCGGCGCGACGAGCGTTCAAACAACAGATCCAGCAATCTCATAACAGTCTCCCTGCCTTATCAGTGGCTATGGCCGTGGCTGTGGTCATGCGCATGGGGATGCGGCTGGCTGTTCAGGTAGTCCTGCAGCGTGGCGCTTTTCAGATGCTCGACTTCGAACAGGCTGTCCAGATGTTCCCGGGAATTGACCAGGCCCTTGGCGCGCAGGGTGCCGGCCTTGTCGATCAGCGCGGCGTACGGCAGCTTGCCGATCTGGTAGGTCATACCCACTTCCGGCCCGACCACGTAGGTGACGTCGTCCAGTTTGTGTTCGCGGATCAGTGCTTGCTGGGCCTCCATGTCGCCGTCACTGATGAACACCACGTCGAGACGATCAGCCTGTTCCTTCGCGATGGATTTGATGGCCGGCAACAGCGACTTGCAGATCGGGCAGGTCGGCGAGAGGAAGAACAGCAACTGAGATTTTTCACCGGCGTAACCGAAGTTCACCGGGCGCCCGTTACGGTCGGAGGCCGTGACTTGCGGCGCAGGCTCGTTGACGGCCACGCCTTTGTCGACCATCAGAGCGCCTGCCGGGGCGATACGGCCGTGCAGTACGCCAATCTGACGCACCAGACCCATCACGGCGAATGCCAGGGCCAACAACAAAATCCAGAGCAACGCGTTGGAAACGATTAAGCCTTCCATTGATCACCTACCAATCAGTTTGTGCAGAAGAGGGGAGTTCGCCAGCAAGCCATCGGCTGCGGCGTATATCAGCAGTGCGACGGCGCTGGCGAAGAGGGTCACAAAGCCGTCGAAAACGTTCAGGTCGCGGACAATCGGCGCCACGCTGGCAAGCAACGCAAGGCCGACCAGCACGCTGTTACGCAGCAGCAGGACAGGGCGCAACGGTTGCGCCTGGTCCGGGCCGGCACAGCCGCAGTCGATGTCGCGACGACCGCGCCACAGGTTGATGCCGATAGCGGCGGCGTACAGCGCGATCAGGCTGGCGGCCGTCAACGCCGCCCATGACCGGCTGACCGGCACCAGCAGCGCGAAGGCGATTGCCAGTTCAACCGCCGGAATCACCCGTGCGCTCGGACGCACCAGCGCCTCGGGCAACAGCTGATAGTCCGCCAGCTGTTTGGCAAAGCGTGCCGGCGCACGCAACTTGTGGGTCGCGGCGCTGGCCAGCAACACCGCGATGGCGAGTGCGCTGGCAATGATGAAGATCGGATCGATGTGCATGGCCGAACCTCGTTAGTAGCTCATGACCTGAGTCGCCGTCTTCGCGACTTTCGGCATGCTGCCAGTGAGCGTGTTGGATGTGAGGTCGAAGATCTGCAAGCCGCCTTCAACGTCGGCACCGAGCAACAGCGGTTTGTCGTCGCCGGTCGCCTGCATGCTCCACACCGGAACCGGGGCTTGCAGGGTCGCCACTTTTTTCCGGGTGTTCAGATCGAAGACCCAGATCAGCGGGCTGGGGTCTTCCCACTTCATCGGTTCATGGGCGTCGTGCATCAGCACGTACAAGCGGTTGAGTTTTGGAGCGACTGCCATCAACTGCCAGCCACCCGGCGCCCAGCCGGCTTTCTTTTCTTCATCGTTGGTCAGCGACCAGGACGGCAGGATCTTCGGCGCGTCGCCGGCGAAATCCACCGGGCGGACGGTGCCGGTCGTGGTGGTGAAGTAGTAGGTGTCGCCGACGTTGACGGCGCGCTCTACCAGCTTCTCCGCATTGGGGTCGAAGAACGGCGTGCGGCTGCGCGCGGTTTCCAGGCCCTGATCATTCAACGTGACCACCTGCAAACTGCCGTCGCCGCACAACGAGGCGAAGCGGCGGTTACCAACCGGGTAGTTGAGAACGCAACCGGGAATGGCGATCTCCGAGGTCACAGCCTTGGCCTGGGTGTCGACCACGGTGACCGAGGTCGATGGGGTGAAGTTGTAGACGTAGACGAAGCGGTCATCGCTGCTGGTCTTCAGCCCGTAACGCTGGGTCAACGACTCGGCTCGCTTGGTCGGAATCAACAGTTCCCAGGCCGGCGCGAGGGTCGAGCTGTCCCAGGCGGTCAGCACGTCGGTCCGTGTTCCACGGGTGCCACGGGAGTAGAAGATGTCGGCGCTGTAGAGGGTTTTCTGATCGTGGCTGAGCGTCGAGGGCGCCGCAAAACCGGTCGGGACCATGCCAAGGATGCGTTTTTTGTCGGGGTCGACCACGGTGACACGGCCGACCACGAAACTTTCGAATTCGACATCGACGACAAAGGCCCGGTGGGCTTGCGGCGGAAATGGCAACACAGTCTGGCCGATCGTGTCAGCGGGCAAATCCGCGCTGGCATTGTTCAAACCGAGTACGAGCAGGCTGATACTCAGCGCTGACTGTACGGTGATCCTGGTGGCTCGCATTAGGGGGAACTCCCTGAATTATTGTTCACGCGAATCGCGGGTGCAGAGGCAGATTTTTGCAGTTCGATTCTGCCCTGCCGGGGAAACGGGAGAATTGCTGTGGCTGCCAAGTGGTTGTGTGTCTGTGCCAGTCTTCAGGGCCGCCTTTCGCCGAGCCGAAATTGCACCGGCTTCGCGAGCTCGCCACATGGGCAGTGCAGGGTGAAAGGGGGGGCGGTGCGGGACGTCAGGGAGCGGCGAGGGGAAGGGAGAAGGTGAATACCGCTCCGCAAGGTGTCAGGTTCTGTGCCCAGATGTCGCCGCGGTGGCGCCCGATGATGTTTTTGCACAGCGCCAATCCAATGCCATTGCCACTGACCTTGGACGAGAAAAACCCGTCGAACAGCTTTTCCTGCGCCTCGGCCTGGATGCCCCGGCCGCTGTCTTCGATGCGCACCAATGCTACGTCATTACCCTGGCTGGCCTGGATGCGCAGCAGGCGGCGCTCGACGGGCAGGTCGCTCATTTCTTCAATCGCATTGAACGCCAGGTTCAATATCACCTGGCCGATCAACACTTTCTCGCAACTCACCCACAGCGGCCTGTCGCTGGTGACAATCTCCACCCGGACGGCACTCGGGTCCGCCCGCAAGCTGATGAAGTAGCGGGTCTCGCATAACAGTCCATTGAGGTCGATCCGCTCTTCGCTTTGCTCCAGTTTCACCACGTAATCGCGCACGCTTTTGATGATCAGCGACGCATGCTCGATCTGCCTGACGGCGTTTTGCAAACCCCAGGCCACGCCCTGGTCGCCGGATTGATCCTTGCCCAGCCGAATCACCGCGCCCTCGATGAAATTGCGGGTTGCCGCCAGTGGCTGACTCAGTTCGTGGGCGATGGCCACGGCCATTTCACCCATGGCGTTATAGCGGGCCAGGTACTCGAGTTTTTGCTCGCTCACCCGCCGGGCCTCTTCAGCGCGTACCTGTTCGGTGACGTCGCGAAACAGCAGCAGGTGGCCCACCAGATCGTCTTCAATCTCGATAAAACGGCACGTTGCCTCATGCCAGCGCCATTCACCGTCGCGCCGTTGCACGTGGTAATGCACGCTGAACGGCGCGTGCTCCGGCGTTTCGCTGGCCAGTTGCGCGAGCAGGCGTTGATGCGAGGCATCGTCACACCAGTCGAGGAAGTTCTTGCCGATCAACTGGCGCTCTTCGCCCTTGAGCAGGTGCGCGCCGGAGTCGCTGATAAAACGGATATCACCCTGCGGACCGAGCACGGCAACGCCTTCGGCCAGGTCCTGCATGAACGCCTTGAGCCGGCTTTCGAAGCGCTTGAGATCACGCTTGACCTTGTCTTCCCTGGAAATGTCGCGGAACTGCACCATCAACACATCGCGCCCGTCCAGATGGACCAGGGTGGCGACCGCCTCGGAAAGAATCTCCACCCCTTGCTTGGACCGATAACACCATTCAATGGCGCGCTGGCCGGTGCGTGCGGCGCCTTCCAGCCAGCGTAAGCCCACCGAGCGCCGGTACTTGGGCGCATCACGGGTCATGTCCGGCGCTTTGAGCGGCGTCAGTTCTTCGAGGGTGAAACCCAGCGCGTTCAAGGCAGCGGTGTTCGCCCACAGAATCTCCTTGTTGTGGGCATCGTGAAGAATGATGCACAGCGGCATGGCTTCAATGAGGGTGTAGAAATCATTCGGTTTTGGCAGGTACATCGCGCGGCCCTTGGAGGCGGAAGGTTCCACTACGGGTGAACGTGGAAGTATGGCTTTTTATACCGGCTTGCGTGTGGGGATGCGCTCAGAGGTTATCGGGGGAGGGCTAGGGGATTTCTTTAGCCGGGGGGTGACACGCACCAATAGTGGCGGCCCAAGGTGGTTTTTACACTGAGCCTCAATGCAAGGCATCACACACCTCGGTGCAAGACGGAGGTGCGGCGTGGCCCCACCAACAATAAGCAAAACGGAGAAAGCCCATGCTGCGTTCAGCGGTTGCGCAACAAGACGCTCTGATCGGCATTGACGAGAATGTCGTCGACAGCCACGCCTTTGCCAAGGTGCTGGAGGAAGTGCGCCAGCGTCGGGATGAATTCGACGCCGGCTCCCATGTGCCACGGGATATGATCGAGCGCTTCAAGCAGGTCGGCATCTACCGTGCGGCGACGCCCAAATGCTTCGGTGGCGACGCGTTGGCGCCGGCGCTTTTCCTTAAGATGATCGAACGCATCTCCGAAGCCGACGGTTCGGCGGGCTGGGTGGCCAGCTTCGGCAGCGCCGGTGTCTACCTCGCCGCTTTGCCGCGGGAAACCCTGGCGGAACTCTACGCAGAAAGCCCTGACCTGGTATTCGCCGGCGGGTTGTTTCCGTTGCAACCGGCCGAGACCGCCGAAGGCGGCTGGCAGGTCAACGGCACCTGGAAATTCGCCAGCGGTTGCAAAGGCGCTGACCTGCTGGGTGTTGGCATCGGTGCCGCTGGCGGCAAGCCTCGCACCGCCGTATTCCGCCCGGAGCAGGTCGAGATCGTCGAAAACTGGGAGGTGGTCGGCCTCAAAGGCACCGGCAGTCACGACCTGCGCGTCAGTGATAAACGCGTCGATGAACGCTGGACCTTCATCCGTGGCGGTGCCGCAACCATCGACGAACCGCTGTTCCGCTACCCCTCTATTGCCTATGCCGCGCAAGTGCTGGCAGTGGTCAACCTCGGCCTGGCCCGTGCGGCGCTGGACGAAATCAGCCGCATGGCGGGCGGCAGCGGCATCACCGGCGCGCCGAAATTGTCGGACCGCGCTTATGTGCGCATCGAAATCGCCAAGGCCGAAGCGCAACTGGCTGCCGCACGCAGCTTTTTCTACGGCGCCACCGAACAGGTGTGGAACTCGATCGTCGCCGGCAACCCGGTCACGCCTGAACAGACCAGCCTGTTGCGCCTGTCTGCGATTCACGTGTCCCAGGCCGGTGCGCAAGTGGTGCAAAGCGCTTACAGCCTGGCCGGCACCACCGCCATTTACCTGCGCCATCCACTTCAGCGCTACCTGCGCGATTCGATGGTGGTCACCCAACACGCCTTTCTCAGCGAAGGCCTGTACGACGGCGCCGGCTCGGTGTTCCTCGGCGTACCACCGTTCCCTGGTTACATCTGAATTTTCCATTCAAGGATAAACACCCATGTCCCAGACCACCCAAGAACCGTTGCGCGTCGTTTTTTGCATCGGCATCACCCAGAACTTTTTTGACCTGCCCACCGGCGAAGGCCTGAGCGTGTGGAAGGGCTTCAGCCAGATGATGGGCGATCTCGGCGCCATGCCGGGCATCACCGTGCTCGGCGCCATGGACGATGACCGCCTGATGGTGGGTCCGTCCACGACGTCGCCCTGGACCGTCTACATCATGGCCGACGTCGACTGCCACCAAACGGTGATCGACGCCTGCAACCTGTTCCGCACCACGCCGGTGAACGAGTACAGCCTGTGGCGCTATGCCAAGGTTGAAGCGCGTATCGGTCGCCCATTGACCATCCCTGAAGCAGCCCGGGTCTGAGCCATGAACGAGGCCTTGCTGCAGCGTCTCGAGACGCTCGAAGGGGAAAGCCAGGTGCGCCGGTTGATGGCGCGTTATATGGACCTGTGCGATGTGCCGAGGGCCGAGACCCAGGTTCATGAACTGGCGCAATTGTTCGCCGTTGACGCGATCTGGGAAGGCGTCGGCAGCCAGACTGCACAGACCTTCGGCCAACACCGGGGGCGCGACGCCGTGGCCGCGTTTGTCGGGGGGTACCTGCCACCGTCGGATCACTTCCGGCTGAACCTGCATTACCTCACCAGCGAGTCGATTGTGGTTGACGGCAGCGGGGCGCAAGGGCAGTGGATCATGCAGCAGATCTCCACCTATGCCGATGGTCGCAACGAGTTGTTCGGCACGCGCTTGAACATCGATTTTCGTCGCGTCGACGGTGTCTGGCTGATTGCGCATTTCCGCACGCAACGCCTGTTCAATACGGAGCTGGGCGCATGAGCATCTTTATCAGCGAATTCCTCCTCGGTGGCAGCGGCAAGCGCGTCGCCATCAAGGATTCCATCGACATTGCCGGCCACGCCACCCAATCCGGCAGCCGGGCCTTTGCCCACGCGTTGCCGGCCCTGCGCAACGCTGAGGTGGTCGATGCGATCCTCGCGGCGGGTTGGCAAATCGTCGGCAAGACCAACCTGCACGAACTGGCGTTTGGCGTCACCGGCATCAACGACTTGACCGGCACACCGATCAATCCGCAAGCGCCGGACCGGGTGCCAGGCGGTTCGTCCAGCGGTTCGGCTGCCGCTGTTGCCGCGGGGTTGGCGGACATCGCCATCGGCACCGACACCGGCGGTTCGGTGCGGGTGCCAGCGGCGTGCTGCGGCATTGCCGGGCTGAAACCGACCTACGGCCGCGTCAGCCGCGTGGGTGCACATCCGGCCGCCTCCAGCCTCGATTGCGTAGGGCCTTTTGCGGCCAGCATGGATGACCTGATCGCGGCAATGGAGGTGATTTGCCCTGGTTTCCAGGCTCAGGGTTTGCCGTCGAGCAACGCCTCGGTGGGCTTTCTCGACGTGGCCTGCGATGCGCAGGTGCGAGCGTGCCTCGTCGCAGCCGCCGACCGTGCCGGCTGGCGCCGCAGCAGCCTGCAATTGAGTGAATTCGAAGCAGCGTTTGCCGCCGGCTTGACGGTGATCAATGTTGAAAACTGGGCCGCGTTCGGCCACCTCACCGGCCAGGGCCTGATCGGGGCGGATGTCGAGATGCGCCTGTTGGCCGCCAGCCGCACCAGCGCTGCCGACCTGGCTGCAGCCGAACAGGTTCGTACGCGCTTCAGCCACCAGGTGGATGCCGCGCTGGAGCAATTTGAAGTGTTGCTGTTGCCGACGATGCCAAGCCTGCCTCCCACGCTGATCGAAGCCCGCAGCGCGAGCAAAGCCGTGGCCGGCATGACCCCGCTGGTTCGACCTTTCAACCTCAGTGGCCATCCGGCGCTGACGGTGCCGGTGGAACTCGATGGCGGCGGGTTGAAAGTCGGCCTGCAAATCGTCGGACGAAAAGGCCAGGACGAACAGGTCTGCGCCTTCGGTGCGCAGCTGCAACAAAGCATGGCCGGCGAACGTCCAGCCTCCCAAAAATCATAAAAACAAGCCATGAGGAGAACCACATGAGCACTCATGAATATCGGCTGATCGCCTCGTCGAAAAGCCCGGATGACCTGGTCCAGCATGACCGCGTCGACGTCTCGCTGTACAACGATCCCGCGCTGTTCGAGGCCGAGCTGGAGAAGATTTTCTACCGCACCTGGGTGTGGGTTGCCCACGAAAGCGAAGTGCGTAACAGCGGCGACTTCAAGACCGCGACCATCGGCCGTCGTCCGGTGATTGTGGTACGCGACAAGAAGAACACCATCAATGTGCTGGAAAACCGTTGCCGCCACCGTGGCGCCACCGTGTGCGAAAAGCACAAAGGCAATGCCACCGGTTTCACTTGCCCGTACCACAGCTGGTCCTATGGCCTGGACGGCAAGCTGCGTGCGCTGCCGTATCCGGATGGCTATGAAGGCATTCTGGAAAAGTCCGAGCTGCCACTGACCAGCCTGCGCGTGGAAAGCTACGCCGGCATGGTGTTCGCCAGCTACAACGACGAGATCGAACCGCTGGAAGACTTCCTGGGCGGTGCCAAACACTGGATGGACCTGTTCATGAAGCAGGGCGCCGGTTACCCGATCAAGACCCAGGGCGAACACAAGTTCAGCTTCAAGGGCAACTGGAAGATCCAGCTGGAAAACACCACCGACGGTTACCACTTCCCGATCGTGCACAAGTCGTTCATGTCGTCGGTGGATGAAGAAACCTCGGAAATGCTCTCGTTCATGACCGATGAACAAGCGGTGACCCATTCTCTGGGCAACGGTCACAGCGTGATGGTGATGGTGCCGGAGCACGTCGATCTGGATCACGACGACGGTACCGAACAGTTGCAGGAGCGCTTCGCCCACGTCACCGAAGAACTGTCGAAGACCATGCCGGCGGATCAGGTGCGGCGCATCGTGCGTTCGCTGCACGGCGCGGGTTTCAACCTGAACCTGTTCCCGAACGTGGCGATGTCGATGTCGTTCTTCCGCGTGCTGCGTCCGGTGTCGGTCACTGAAACCGAGATCCGTCACGTGGCCCTCGGCATGGACGGCGGCCCGGAAATCGCCAACCGCGAGCGCATGCGCATTCACGAACACTTCCAGGGCCCGTTCGGCTTCGGCAGCCCCGACGATGCCGAAGCCTGGGATCGCGTGCAGCGCGGCTCGTATGCCGGCGTCGACGCGCCAATCCTGGTCAACCGCGGCCTGAACCGCGAAATCACTGCTGAAAATGGCGACAAGGTCAGCCACGCCACCGACGAGGGCGGCATGCGCGGTGCCTACGACATGTGGAAAAGGATGATGAGCCAATGAGCAATCACGACACCCTGAACGGTTTTTCCGGCCCGCTGGCCCAGGCCATCGAATTCATCTGGCGCGAAGCCGAACTGCTTGACCGCAAGCACTACGCCGAGTGGGCGACCTTGTGGAGCGAGAGCGGCCTGTACATCGTGCCGATCGACCCGGAGACCGAAGACTTCGAGGCGAACCTCAACTACGCCTACGACGATGCGCGCATGCGTGACCTGCGCATCGAACGCCTGACCGCTGGCTACTCGCCGTCGGCCGTGGACGCGGCGAAAACCATTCGCAGTGTCTCGCGCTTCCGTCTTGTGGAAGCGGCGGGCGACCTTGTCGAGGTCAACTCGGCGCAGC
The DNA here is from genome assembly GCF_015351605.1 of Pseudomonas sp. p50(2008). Classification (NCBI taxonomy): domain Bacteria; kingdom Pseudomonadati; phylum Pseudomonadota; class Gammaproteobacteria; order Pseudomonadales; family Pseudomonadaceae; genus Pseudomonas; species Pseudomonas sp. p50(2008). The sequence goes on along the minus strand of NZ_JACMYF010000011.1, from coordinate 79,727 downwards.
TGCTGTACGCCTACAAGCGCGGCGTGCACACGCCGTTCGTGGCGGACCTGAACCACCGCATCCGCTTCACCCATGGTGTGCCGACCCTGGAACGCAAAGTCGTGCGGCTGATCAATTCCACCGACAGCCTGAGCGCGCTCGGCTTCCTTCTGTGAGGGCACCATCATGAGTCGAGTAGCCCTCGTAACGGGTGCTTCACGCGGACTGGGCGAGTGCATCGCCCGGCGTCTGCACGCGGCAGGTTATCGCGTCGGTCTGGCCGATGTGCGCCTCGACGGCGTGCGGCGTCTGGCTGCCGAACTGGATAGCAGCGGCGCGAGTGCCGTCGCCATCGAACTGGATGTGCGCAACAAGGCCGATTTCGTCCGGGCGCGTGACCTGCTCACCGAGCGTTGGGGCGGTACGGACATCCTGGTGAACAACGCCGGCGTATCGAAGGTGGCGGCGCTGATGGACATCACGCCCGAAGAGTTCGATGAGTCGATGGCGATCAACCTGCGCGGCACTTTCGTGGCGTGCCAGGTGTTCGGCGCGCATTTTGCCGAGCGTGGGTTTGGGCGCATCGTCAACATCGCCTCGCTGGCCGGGCAGAACGGCGGCACCGCCACCGGCGCGCATTACGCGGCGGCCAAGGGCGGTGTTGCGACGCTGACCAAGGTGTTTGCCCGTGAACTGGCGGCACACGGCGTGACGGTCAACAGCCTCTCGCCGGGTCCGCTGGATTTGCCGGTGGTGCGTGAAAGCGTGGCGCCTGAGCGTCTGGAACAGATTCTGAAAATGATCCCGGCAGGCACCCTCGGTGACCCTGGGTTCATCGCCGACGGCGTGTTGCTGTTGATCGCCGATAACGCTACCTCTGTCACGGGCGCGTGCTGGGACATCAATGGCGGGTTGTTCATGCGCTGAACATTAATGTTGACCGCCCCACGAACCCTGTAGCAGCTGCCGAGCCTGCGAGGCTGCGTCCGGCTGCGAAGCAGTCGCAACCCGGTTTGCACAGTCTTTATGAAAAATCGCATTGTCTGGTTTTACGACTGCTTCGCAGCCGGACGCAGCCTCGCAGGCTCGGCAGCTGCTACAGGGACCGTGGGGGTTAGCAAGGCCGTAGTGGTTAGCAGGTTTTTCATTCACAAAAACAACCGTATTTCAGGTGACTCAATGATGAAGGTGAAGATCGAAAGGATCGTCGACGAAGCGCTGGATATCCGTTCCTTTCGCCTCGTGCGCAGTGACGGCCAGCCGCTCGACACTTATGAACCGGGTGCCCATGTCGACCTGACCGGACCGACCGGGGTCACGCGTCAGTATTCGCTGTGCAGCCCGCCACAGGATCGCCGTGCGTACCTGGTGGCGGTCAAGAAAGAGGCACAATCGCGAGGCGGTTCGCTGGCGCTGCACGAAAATGTGCAGGAAGGCATGGAGCTGGAAATGGGCTCGCCGCGCAGCCTGTTTCATCTCGACCCGAGTGCCACCGAGCACGTGCTGTTCGCGGCCGGGATCGGTGTCACGCCACTGTTGAGCATGGCCTATCGATTGACAGAAAGCGGTCAGCCGTATCGCCTGCACTACTTTGCTCGTTCGCCGGAGTACGCCGCTTTTACTGATCTGTTGGCCACCACGTTCGCCAACCACGTGCAGTTTCACTACGGCATCGAGCCCGCTGATCTGGACGCCGCGTTAAGTGAGTGCCTGAACCAGGCGGGCAGCGCCGCCCATGTCTACACCTGCGGTCCGGCGCCGTTCATGAACAAAGTGGTGGAAGTGGCGGCTCGCAGCCGCGGCGATGACGCCATTCACCTCGAACACTTTGCCGCCGATCCGGCCGCCAATGCCGGCCCCAGCGGCGGTTTTGAAGTCGAACTGTCCAGTTCCGGCGTGGTGCTTCAGGTGCCCGCCAACACCAGTCTGGTCGATGTGCTGCAGGCCCACGGCTGCGACATCGATACCGAGTGTCGCGAGGGTATCTGTGGCACGTGCATCGTCGAGGTGCTGGACGGCGTACCGGAGCACCGCGACAACTGTCTGTCGAACAAGGAAAAGGCCTCCAACAAGCAGATATGCGCCTGTGTTTCCCGCGCTGTTTCCGCTCGTCTGGTATTGGACCTGTAATTGCATTGAACACTGGCAAGCGTAAGCCTGAGCCGGAAGAATAGCGCTCCGGCGGCCGTCGAGGGAGGAGACAGCCAGGTACGACTATTTGCCGAACCGCTCGACGAAGCGGTCGAAAAATAACAATAAATACGCGTGAGGCTTTGCAGTGATGATGACTTCTTCGGCGGTTCGCAACGAGGCGTTCGAACATTGGTTAAGCCAGGTCAACCAGGCGTGTGGGCGCTTCGATGCCCGCGCGCTGGACACGGATTTCTACGGTGAACTGGCGGAGTTTCGCAGTGGTGCGATCAACCTCAGTGTCGTCGATATGGCGCACGTGCACCTGTATCGCACCAGCAAGGACGTCAGTGTCAGCAGCGATGGTCATTACTACGCGGTGTTCCAGATGCGCGGCAGTTCGCAGCTGGAGCAGGGCGGCAACCGCGCTCAGCTGGGGTGTGGCGACATCGCCCTGATCGATGCCTGCCGCCCGAGCGACATGACCTACAACGACGACTCCCGGCAGTTGTCATTGATCCTGCCACGCCAGGTGGTCGAGCGTAGCTCGCACCTCAAAGCGCTCAACTGCGCCACCCGTATCTCGGCCAGCACACCGCTGGCGGCGATGGCCAACAAACTGGTACTGGAAACCCGGCAGCAGGAAGGCCTGGACATGCAGGAAAGCGAGGCGGTCCTCGATGCGCTGGTCAGCCTGTTGTTACCGGGGATCAGTGCCCACGACATTGGCGGGGACGCCCATGAACGGCAGTTCCGCAAGATCATCGCTTACATCGACGAACACATCAGCACCGAAGAACTGTGCCCCGAACTGATCGCGCGCGAGGTGGGAATATCGGTGCGCGGTTTGTACCGGATGTTCTCCAAGCGCGGCCTGGTGGTGGCGCAATACATCAAGCACCGCCGCCTGGATTTCTGCGCGGAAAACCTGCGCCGCTCCCGCGATGAACAGAAGCTGTCGGCGCTGTGTTACGCCTGGGGTTTTTCTGATTCCAGCTACTTCTCTTCAGCGTTCAAGTCACGCTTTGGCGTGTCACCCGGCGTGTATCGCAAGCGGTATAGCCAGAACTGACCACACATCCTCTGTAGGCGCTAGCCTGCTGGCGATGGCGGAGTGTCAGGCGGCATTGATTTTGGATGTGATGGCCTCATCGCGAGCAAGCCCGCTCCCACATTGGGATGGGGTGAACACTAATCTTGTGACGTCCCCATCCCTTGTGGGAGCGGGCTTGCTGGCGATGGCGGCGTCATGATCGCCGCCAATCACTTAGTGCCGCACAGGCTCATCAGCCGGCAGATGCAGCACTTCTCTCACCAGCATGGCGATGCTGGTCACGCCCATTTTTTCCTTGATTTTGGTCCGGTGTACATCAACGGTTTTCACGCTGATGTTCAGTTCCCGGGCGATGACTTTGCTGGCCTTGCCATCCACCACCAGCATCAATACTTCGCGTTCCCGGCTGGTCAGCAGCGCCAGCTTGCCTTGCATGTGCTGGCGCTGCTGCTGATCGGCCTGGGCATGCACGGCGACCTTCAACGCGGCCTGGATGCGGTCGATCATCTGCTGCGGGTTATAGGGTTTTTCAACGAAGTCCAGCGCGCCGTTCTTCATGGCGGTCACCGACATCGGAATATCGCCATGGGCGGACACGAAGATGGTCGGCAAGGTGCTGCCGCGCTGGTTGAGGATTTCCTGCAGTAGGAAGCCGCTGGTCTCGGGCATGCGCACGTCCAGCACGAGGCACGCGGGCTGTTTGGGATCGTATTGGCTGAGGAACTCTTCAGCGCCGGCAAAGCATTGCGCCTGCACGCTCACCGACTCCAGCAACCACGCCAGTGAGGTGCGCAGGTCTTTGTCGTCATCAACGATGTAAACAATCGGTTTGCGGTTTTCCATCAGGGACTGCCACGAGAATTTCTAATTATTGTTTTCGCACGCGAGCACGCTGCGGCGGACATCAGCTCTCATCGGAGCCAGTCTGCAGAATACCCACTGCGAAGGGCTGTGACGATAAAGAAACCACCTAGTCGACTAGCGGAAAGCCAACCTCGTCATGGGGATCGTCAGGATAGTTGTGCACGCCGTCGGGCTTTAGTCTTGTTCCATCACCTACGGGCCGCGAACGGGCGGTCCTCCTGAAGGAAGGGGCATCGACATGGCCGACCTGAGCCAGCAGCAAATCGACTTTCGCAACGCCATGGCGCAGTTGCCTGCCGCGGTGAACATCATCACCACCAACGGCCCCGGCGGACGCTGCGGCATCACCGCCAGCGCGGTGTGCTCGGTGACCGATTCGCCGCCGACCGTGTTGGTGTGCGTGAACCGTGGCAGCGCGACCCACGATGTATTTCGCGCGAACGGGCGCCTGTGCATCAACGTCCTGTGCGGCGAGCAGGAAGAGCTGGCCCGGCACTTTGCCGGGATGACTAAAGTGTCGATGGAGGAGCGGTTTACCTGGGATTTGTGGGACGGCGGTGAAACGGGTGTGCCGGTGCTGCGAGATGCGCTGGTGCAGCTGGAAGGGCGGATCAGCGAGTGCAAGGAAGTGGGGTCGCATTCAGTGATGTTTGTGGAATTGTCGAAGGTCGGCATGCGTGGGGAAGGGGATAGCCTGGTGTATTTCAATCGGCTGTTTCACCGATTGGAGCATGCGGCTGCGGCCTGCTGAATCCACCCCGATCCATGATTCAATGCCGCTGAACCGCTGAACCGCTGAACCGCTGAACCGCCGCACGCCTAATCGCCGCACGGCGACATCGCTCTATGTAGCAGCTGGCGAAGCCTGCGTTCGAGTGCGAAGCAGTCGCCAAACCAGACAACGCGGTGTTTCAGGTGAGCCGCGTGCTCAGGTTTTACGACTGCTGCGCAGTCGGACGCAGGCTTCGCCAGCTGCTACATAGAGCGGGTCGGTGGCGGGAAAAAGGGGTGGTTCGGTCTGGGTGAAAATGAGTGTTTTAAGTGCGTGTTTAATTGCGTTTAAGGATACGTCCTGAAAGCTACGCCAGCTTGCGTAACGACCTACGACTACGCCAGAATCCGCCGGCTTGTGCGCCTTGGGCACCCTCGGTAACTTGATTCGCGTCACTGATTTCCAGTGATCGGGTTTAGCAGCCCGTGGTGATACGAAGTGCATTTAGCGGTTCATGCAGTCAGGTGATTTTGTACCTGCATTTCATGGTGGCTATGTGCAGGGCGCCTCAGGGCGCGCCGGTTTCGTGTCTCCCCGGTCTGCTAACCTGCGCATAGCTGCCACCCTTCGTTTAGCAGCGATTTGGTGACGGCTCCAAGACCGGAGCACGAACATGATCAAACCAACACCCAATCCGCCAGACACCGGCCCAACCCTCAACCACGCCTCATTCGCCGACATCAAAGCCACCCCACGCACACTCCCCACCATGTTCATCGTCAACCCCGAGCTGGACGTCGAAACCCTCCTGGCTCACGCCTGCGAATCGCTGGCCTCGGCCAATGTCATGGCCATCGACCTGGCCGATCATCTGGAAGGACCGAGCCGCAACTCCCTGCTCGGCATCGCGCAAGTCATCATGCTGGGGGAGCTGGCGGTGAACCGGGCGCTGGATCGATTTGAACCGCCCGAAGACTTGAATACCTGAACGCAACCCTCACGGCAAAACCCTTGTAGCAGCTGGCGAAGCCTGCGTTCGGCTGCGTAGCAGTCGTAAAACCTGAGCACGCGGTTCAACTGATACACCGCGTTGTTGGGTTTTACGACTGCTTCGCAGCCGAACGCAGGCTTCGCCAGCTGCTACAGAGGGGTGTGGTACGCCTTCCATGTGGCGTCGGGCTTAGAACGTCGTGGCGAAAATCACCTGGCTGTAGAGGTTCTTGTCGTTGTTGCCCAACTGCGTACCACCCTGATCGGCGCTCTTGTCCGGCTGGAACAGGCCGATCAGCGGCATCACGCTAAGGTTTTCATTGACGTGCCACTCGGCGTACAGGTCGGCTTCGTGGCCATCGGCGTTGCCCAGGTTGCGATCGATGGTGTCGAAATTGAAGTACATCGCACCTACCGTCAGGTTCTCCAGTGGCGAGACGCTGAACTTGACTTGCTGGATGCGCGCGTTGCTGTTGAACGGACCGGCATAGTTGCCCGCCACTTCACCCTGGAACCAGGTGCCGAAGCCACGGCTGAAACCGTAGAACAGCGTGTCGTAGCCTTCCGAGAAACGGCTGTAGCGGTAGCTGACATAGGGCGACCAGGCTACGTCGGAAAAGGTCCAGCCGGCTTCCAGGTACCAGGCGTCTTCAGTCGAGGTGTGAGGCTTGTCCTGTTTGGCGTATTCGCCGGAAAGGAACAGGTCTTTGACGCCGGCATTGCCGGTAGCGCGCAGGCTGTAGGTCTTCATGCCGTCGCGTTCGAGTTGAGTCGGCGAGGCGTACTGCTCGTCGGCGTCGGTGGTGTCGATGTAGGTCAAGCCGACGGTACCGACGTCGGACACGTGTTCCAGTGTGCCCACATACATCTGCGTCATGGCCTGGGCGCGGTTGTTGGATTTCAACCACATCAGGTCGCCACGCCAGCCTTCCTTGCCACCGATGCGCAACACGGCGGTCTCATCGAACGCCTTGCGCGCGGCCAGCCAGTAGGCGCCGCCACGGTTGAACTCACCGTCGGCCAGGCCCTTGCCCATGTTCAATGCGTCGCCATCAATCAGGAAACCGTCACCGACCACGATGTTCTGGCGGCCGAAGGACAGGTCGATACCGTCGTCCCCCAACACCGGGAACAGGTCTTTCGAACGCCAGCCCAGGTAAGCGTCTTCGAATTTTGTGGTGCGTTCCGAACCATCGCTGAAACCCGCGGCATCGCCGTCGCCCCAGGTGCCGGAGCTGAGCAGGTTCGCGGCGCCATACGCGGTACCTGCGCCAGCCAGACCCTTGTCAAAACTCAAACGGTATTTGAGATAGCCCTCGCGCCATGACGATGAGCCTTCGTCGAGACGGCCCGACAGCGCATAGTTTTCCTGGCTGTGGAAAATGCCGAAAACCGCTTCCAGGGTGGCGTTCAGGTGGGTGTCGTCGTCGGCGTACAGTTCATAGGCGCCGGCGTGACTGGCGCTGATCATCAGCGCGAGCGTCGAGAGGCGAAGCAAGGGGGACTTGAGCATCGTGTGGCATCCGTTCTTGTTCTTGAACGCAGGGTTGCGGTCTCTTTCGATACTACGGCCGTGAACTTTTCCACCCTTTTGTGTGGTTGCCAAAGAGTTGGTTGTGCTTGCCAAAATGCCTGGTTTGGCAGCCCCGCCAATACGACTGGCACGCAGGGAAAATCCTGCGCATCGATGACCATCGACAATCCGTACCAACCCAGCCGATGCCTCCCGCACCGGCCTTATCAGTGTTGGTGTTCGTCGCCTGACGAGCACGCGGATTTCAAGGTCGTTTTCTTATGTTCACCTCGCTGCGATTGCCTCTTTTCGGTCTGCTGTCACTCACCCTGGCCAGCGCCGCGTACGCCGCTGACTGCACACCGGACCAGGGCCACGGTGCCCAGGTGTTTGCCAATGAATGCGCGGTCTGCCACTCGGTCGCCAAGGGCGAGGCGGGCATGATGGGGCCGAATCTGGCGGGCGTGGTCGGGCGCAAATCCGGTTCGCTGGCAGGCTTCAACTATTCCCAGGCCATGCGCAACAAAGACATCAACTGGCAAGCCGAGAACATCGCGCAACTCATCACCCAACCCCAGGCATTCGTGCCGGGGACTTACATGCCTTACATGGGGCTGGCCTCGGCGGAAGACCGTCAGGCGGTCGTGTGTTTCCTCAAAGAACAACAGTAATCAACCGGTTTTCCGGTTGAACCACTCGACTGAGTCAAAGGTGATTTATGAGCAACGTTGAAATTCTGCCGCAAGTGGCTGCATTCCTTGAGCGTCGTCATGGCTGCTTTATCGATGGCCAATGGGTGTTTGGCGAAGGGCAAAGTATCGCCGTGGTCAACCCGGCTACCGGACAAACCCTGTGCGAAACCCTCGATGCGCCGCTGGAAATCGTCGAGCAAGCCGTGCAGTCCTCCCACAAGGCTTTCAAGTCCGGCGTCTGGTCGGGTTTGCGCCCGGCCGACCGCGAACGCATCCTGCTGAACTTCACCCGTCTGGTAGAAGAACACGCCGAAGAACTGGCTCAGCTGGAAACCCTCAGCCAAGGCAAGTCGATCAACATGGCCCGCGCGCTGGACTTGAATGCCACGGTCGAGTTCATGCGCTACATGTCCGGTTGGGCGACCAAGATCGAAGGGCAGACCTTTGACGTGTCGATTCCGCTGCCACCCGGCGCCAAGTTCACCGCCTTCACCAAACGTGAGCCGGTGGGTGTGGTGGTCGGGATCGTGCCGTGGAACTTCCCGCTGTTGATCGCCGCCTGGAAACTCATGCCGGCCCTGGCCACCGGTTGTACGGTGATTATCAAACCCGCGATGGAAACCCCGCTGACTGCCATGCGCCTGGCCGAGCTGGCGCTGGAAGCAGGTATTCCAGCGGGCGTGTTCAACGTTGTGACCGGTGGCGGCGCCTCGGTGGGCGGCGTGCTGACGGCGCATCCGCTGGTGAGCAAAGTCTCTTTCACGGGCTCTACCGCCGTGGGCAAAAGTGTGGGGGTGGCATGCATGGCAAACATGACGCGCTTCGCCCTGGAGCTGGGCGGCAAGAACCCGATGATCGTGCTCGCTGATGCCGATATCGAAAAAGCCATCCAGGGCGCAATCCTCGGCGGCTTGCTGAACAACGGCCAGGTCTGCGCGGCGGCTTCACGTTTTTACGTGCACCGCTCGATCCACGACCAGTTCGTCGAGGGCCTCGCGGCAGCGGTATCGGCCATGCCGATTGGCGCGGGCATGAACTGCAGTGCGGCGATCAACCCGCTGGTGTCGCGCAAGCAGCAGCAAGGCGTGCTCAAACACATCGAACTGGCTCGACAGGAAGGGGCGCGGGTGGTGTCCGGGGGCGAGTTGATTGAAGGCGATGGCTTCTACGTGCAGCCGACGATCCTCGCCGACATCGACCACAGCATGACCGTGGCGCGGGAAGAAGTGTTCGGCCCGGTGTTGGGCGTGATGCCGTTTGACGATGAAGACGCCGTTATCGCCCTGGCCAACGATAACCGCTACGGCCTCGCGGCGAGCTTGTGGACCAACGACCTGAGCAAAGCGATGAACCTGGTACCGCGCATCGAAGCCGGTACCGTGTGGGTCAACGCTCATGTTCTGCTCGACCCTGCGATGCCCTTTGGCGGGGTCAAGCAATCCGGCATGGGCCGCGAGTTCGGCCGTGCGGTGATCGAGGCGTACACCGAGTTGAAATCGGTGTGTATTGCCCATTGATCTGGCTGCAGACAGAAGGCAGCGTCAGTTGTTGTGAGTGAGGTTGTGGCGAGGGGGATAACTCCCTCGCCACCGTTTATCTGTGAAGTTGATACTCGTCTGAATCAACAGTTCTGCTGTCGTCGCGCAGCGATTTACCTCTCGCTCAGGCACAGGTTTTATCTTGTTCGTGCCAGCCATTTGCAAACTCGAGGTTGAGTTTATGAAGTTCATGGTCCAGGTCGTTGATCGTGTTGATGGCAGTCAATAAATCTGCCCCCCCAGTTTTTGCTTCGAGGTAGAGCCCGCGCAAGTAGCGATCATTGACGGTCGGAATCTTGTCGGTCTTTTCCCATATCGCCACCGCCTGGGAGGTGAGCCCGACAATATTGGCCAGCCGTTCCTGAGACAGGCCCAGTTCTTTGCGAAGGAAGCGAAACTCAGCGCCGGTCAGCGCTGTGGTTTTTTGCGCAATTATTTTGCCGATAAAGTCGTGAAGACCCTCGACATCCGTGATGGCAACAGACTCGCCGTAGGCAGTCTCTTTCACCACGTAGCCGTTGCTGAGCCAGATGTTCGGCAGGCCGCTTTCAACGTAGTGGTACATAAAATCATCTCTCCTTTTGCATCGCGGTCACTACGACAAGAAATCTTCCGGATTCGTCGACATCAATCGCGCCGACAATCTGGAGGGGTGACCCAGCCCTGAACCAGGAAACAGTAAATCTCCAATCACCCCCAGGTGCTCGATAGGGGCCGTCAGTGATCTGTCCTCTGCGCAGACAATCCATGACATCAGGCATGGATATCTCCCGCTCGATCATGCGTGAACGTGCGTGCCTGGAGTAAAAGACACGCTCGGACTTCTCCGAAATCTCTCTGATTATTTCCCGGGCTTTCTTTTTCGATAGCGGAAACGGCAGTAGGTGGGTCATGGCTTATCTATAGTATTTATAGGTTTCGCCAGACTAAAGCTCAAGGGTTAATTGTCAAAGCGCGGAAATAAAATGAGACACGTGGCAGAGTGAGGGGAGGACGCCCGAGCCGTAATCGGGCAAACGCGAGCGCTTCATCAAGGAGATCCTCCATGCTTCAGCCAACAACGTCCGGTTTGGCTGTTTTGACTCAGTCAATTTTCAGATCACTCGGTGTCGGCGCTGATTCGGCTGGTTTTGCCTTGCCTGCATGTCGACATGCGGTGGTGTGCCTTGTCGACGGGCTGGGTGCTGATCTGCTGAGTCGTTATGCGCACCGGACGCCATATCTCGGGTCGTTGTGGAACATCGCACAAGGGCAGGTGTTGCCCTCGGGCTTTCCGTCGACCACGGCTGCCAGCCTGGCTTCGCTGGCCACGGGGATAGATAGCGGTGGCCATGGGTTGGTCGGCGCGGCTTTTAATCTGGATGAGGGCCAGTTCAATCCGTTGTCCTGGCAACTCTGCGAGCCAGGCACGGGTGTGCTCCGTGGGCCAGCTGGCGAGGATGACGTCGTGTCAGGTCGTTCGGCCTGGTTGGAGGGCGTGGCGAGCGGTGTGTCGATCAATGCGTTTTTGCCTGCTGCCATTGCGGATTCGTCTTACACCCGCAGGGTGTTCAATGGCGCGGAGGTGATTCCGGTTCGTGGCACTGACCATTTGATTAAGTGTTTTCGGTCCCTTCCCAAGCGCACTCAACCGCAGATGTCGTATGTGTATTTCAGTGAGCTCGACCATGTCGGGCATTTGCACGGGCCGGGCTCTGAGCCGTGGCAGGTTGCGCTTCAGGACATTGACCGCCGAATTCAGCGTTTGCGCGGGTGTATTGATCAGGACACGGTCCTCATCGTGACCGCTGACCATGGCATGACGACGCTGGATCCGGTCAGGGTGGTGGATTTCGATTTGAGCCCGGACCTGCAGACGGGCGTGTCCAGTGTGTGTGCGGATATTCGCGCCAGGCATGTTTATCTGGACACTGATAGGGCCGCTGAAGTGTTGATGCGGTGGCGCGATGTTCTGGGGGCCCACTTCAGTGTGCACGCGCGAGAAGAAGCGGTTGCCCTCGGATTGTTTGGGCCACAGGTGGCGGAGTCGGCTTACAGGCGCATCGGCGATCTGGTGGTGATTGCGGGTGAGGGCGCAGGGTTGGTTCGGTCCGTGCGGGAACCGTTTCAGACATCGTGGATCGGTCACCATGGGGCGCTGACGGATGCAGAGCAGGTTGTGCCATTGATCGTCACGACGGGGGGATAGGTCTTTGCGCGATAAAGCCGTGTATTGAACCAACAGTTTCCGGGCAAAAAATGGCTGCCGTATGTCGGGACTGAGGAACCGCGTCGAGTGGCAAACGCCCAACCTTTACTACTGTTGGGAGTCTGGCCATGAGTGACGATCGAAAGAAGCAAGCCCTGGAAGCCTGGTACCAACTCCTCAAAGAGCCTGGAATCCGCATGGACAGCGAGGAGCAGTATGACGAATTGCTTAAAGCCGCCGATGAGATGGAACGTGCCGGGCTCATTACCAGCAGCGAATGGCGCCGACTGGTGCGTGAAGCAGGAACGGCGTTTGCGCAAGCGACCGAGGGCGTCGGCGGGGGCACCTGATCGCTGTACGTATTTACGTTTCTACGCAGGCATACACCACCAACTCCACCAACATCTCCTCCCTGGCCAAACCTGCCACCACCACGGCAGCCCGGTTAGGGTAGGGCGCGTTGAAGTAGTCGGTGTACAGCGCATTCACCGTCGCCAGATAACTGCGGTCCGTGACGTAAATCAGCACCTGAGTCACCGCATCAAGCGAGCTGCCAGCGGCTTCAAGCGTATGACGCAGATTATCCAGGGTCTGTCGGGTCTGGGCTTCGATGCCGCCCGTCACCACCTGGCCTTCACGGTCGATGGGGATTTGCGCGGTGTACAGCGTGCCGTTGCCGACTACGGCCCATTCCATCGGTGCGCGGGAGGCGAAGAGGTCGGTCTTGATCGCATATTTCATTGATGAATTCCTGAAGCGTTTTTAAAAAGTTTGATCAAGCGTCGCTGCTTTCACCGGCGCCCCGGCGCCGCGATTCTTCGGTGCTTTCCACCAGCACCCGTTCCCCCAGCTTTTTCAACATCCCCCATACCTCGTCATCCACCTCCAGACCGTCCGCGAGCGACTGGCTGTGTTTGCCAGCCAGGCTGAGGCGTGGCAGCAGGGTGAAGTGGCGTGATATCAGCACATTGATGCTCTGCTCATCGCTCATGGCCGGTTGCGGCAGCTCATGCACCCGCAGTGAAGGCTGGCTGTCGCCGGCACTGAATGTCGCGACCAGCTCCTGACGCGCATCCCGCCAGTACACGCAAAAATTCAGACCCTGATCGGCGCAGCGGGCTAGGTAGCCGAGCAGCAGGATGCGGTTATGGCAGTGACGAATACGGATAAACGCGCTGCCGCCACGCAAGGCTTTGCTCACACCCAGCTCGACGGCCTGGGCGGCGCAGCGCAACACACTCTGGCCGTGAGCATCGAGGGTCAGTTGCGCGGCGTCTTCGTAGCAGGTTTCGATCGGTCGATCGACCTCGTCGTGAAGGAAGGCGAGGGCTTTTTTCAGCGCGCCGATGCCGTCGAGCCCTTGTTGTTGCAGGCGGGCGATCATGTCGGCGGCGTCGTCGCAATCGCCGGGCGCAAAACCCAGCCCTTCGAACGCCTTGCGGCTGATCACCTGCACTTCGTTGAACGAAACACGCATCAGACTTCTCCGCTCAGTGTGGGCATGACGGCAAAATTCCAGTCATCGCTAAAAGGCTGGCCGATTTCACTCACTAAGGGGGCGCCCTGGAACAAGGTGATCCGTACCCAGCGGCTGGATTTCGGATCGAACTTGCCCGCGCCGAAGAACGCCAGCTTGCAGCGCAGCAGGTCAATCGGCAGCATGCTGCGGCCCATCAGGTTGGCGCGGATTTCCCCGTAGGCGCAGCGGGCCATGCCTTGCAAGCGGCAGACCGTGCCCTTGAAGTGCGGTCGTGCCAGCAGAAAATGTGCGGTCTGCTGCTGCGGATGCTGCTCCATGTAGGCGAGCAGCGCAGCGTGGCAGCGCTGGATATTGTGCGCAATGCCCAGCTGCATTTCCTTTTCGGCGCCGGGCTCCATGGCGCGCTCGCCCAATCGCGGCTCTTCTTTTTCCGCCGAGCGATACCAGAAAAAATGGTTGGCTTCGGGGTCGTTCAAATCGAAATCCAGCGCCCAGCGGTAGTGGTCTTCGATCAGTGCGCGCAGCTCGGCCAGGGGCATGTCGGCGTTGAGTCGAAAGCCTTCCTTGACGGCCATCTGTTCGGCCAGCGGGTCTACCTGTTCCGGGTACAACTCCAGCAGCAGGCTGACCAGCAATTCCTGACAGCCCTGGCTGGCATGGGTCTGGGCCCAGGCCTGGACGCGCGGCCAGAGGTCGGCGCAGACCGGCTGACTGTCGAACCACTCGACCAGCAAATCCAGATCCGCCAGGGTGCGCTGATCGATCACGCTTTGGCGCTGATCGTCAGTGACGCTCTGCTGCACATGCCGGTGTGCCCGCTTCAACAATGCCCGCATGCGCTGAACCTCGGGAAGATCGGCAGCTTGCTCCATGACCCGCGCCAAGGCGGTCTCTCTGGCCCATACCCATTGATTGACCAATTGCGGGTGATTAACCAGAAACGGCGCCATGCCCAGCCCGGTGGAGTTGCCCACCCCAAGATAACGCTGCAGGGCAACATCCAGCCCGACCGCTCGTTGCGGATTGCGCGCCCGTGCCATGTGTTCGATCTGCTCGATGCTGAAGTGCCTCAGCAAGTACACGGTGAACATCTGAGCGCTGAACGGTTGCGTGAAATCCGCAGTGCCTTGCAGGCAGCTGAAATCGGCGATGCCGAACTTGCCGTTGCCGTACACGGCGGTGGTGCGATACAGGTAGCCCACTTCGGCGAGCTGTTGCGGTTGTGGCTGTACACCCTCGGCGAGGGCATCGAGGAAACGGTCGAAGTTGCGCAGGCTGCGGTTGGCCCGGGACAGCACCAGCACGCGGGCATCAAACCGGCCGGCTTCCTGCAGCGGAACGTTGCGTCGCAAGTCCGCCAGTTGTTGCTCATCCACATCACCGGCGACCAGCACAAAACTGACGTCCCACTGATCAGCGATCACCCGGTCGCTGCGTTTTTCCGGCGGCAAATAGGCAGAGAAGATCACGCAATGGTAGTGCGCGTGAGGGGTGTCGATTCGATAGATCGCAGTGCCGAAGCCGTCGGCATCCAGGTCGAAACAGCTGCGCTGGATGCGCCATTGCTCGTTCATCATGCGGCGCATGCTGCTGCGCACGAAACTCAAACGACTCTGGAAATGGCTGCCCAGCCGATCAAGGTCCATGACCTGATCAGCAGGGCGCAGGGCCGGCGGCGTGGCTTCGGATGGGGAATACGACATCGGGGTGATTCCTGAACGATTCATGGTCAGACTGCCTGTTCACGGGCCATGTGCCGGGCGATCTTCAGCGCATCCCACAGGGACGGCAGGATCAGCAGCGACACCGGAACGGCGGTGATCACGATAAACGATTGCAGTGCGGTGACGCCGCCCGAACCGATGGTGATCAACACGACAGCGGCCAGGCCCATGCCAATCGCCCAGAACGCCCGCAGCCATTTTTTCGGTTTGTCATTGCTCGACATCGCCATCGCCACGGTGAACGCCATGGCATCACCGTTGGTGGCGACCGAGATAAAACTCAAGAACAGGAACAGCGCCGAGACCAGGCCGCCCAGGGGCAGGTTCTGCGTGACGCCCAGCAGCAGCGACTCGGGTTGCGCGCCGTTGGCGGTGACGATGCCCGGTGTTTGCAGTTCCATGCCGATGCCGGTTCCGCCAACCACGGTGAACCAGAACATGGTGACGATGGGCGCGATGATCGACAGGGTCATGATGACTTCGCGGATCGTGCGGCCACGGGAGATCTTGGCCACGTAGAGCGCCACCATCGGCGCGTAGCCAATGAACCAGCCCCAGTAGAACACCGTCCACCAGTCGAGCCATTTCGGATCGGCGCGGAACAGCGTCATCGGGATGAACTGCTCCAGGTGCAAGGCGAACGCGGTGGGGAAGCCGCCGAGGATGAACGCGGTCGGACCGAACACCACCATGAAAATCGCCAGGCCGATCATCAGCCATACGTTGATTTCACTGACGAAGCGGATGCCCTTGAGGCCTACCAGGCAGGACGTGGTGTACATCACCGTCACCAGAATGATGGTGATGGCCTGGGTGGTCAGATCGTTCTGGATGCCCCAGACCGAGTGCAGCGCGCTGCTGATTTGCAGGCCCAAAAAGCCAATGGGCCCGATGGTGCCGGCGACCACGGCGATGATCGAGGTAGCGTCTGCCAGCGTACCGATCGGGCCTTTGAGTGCGCGTTCACCCAGCAGCGGGTAGAGCAGGGTGCGTGGCGCCAAGGGCAAGCCTTTGTCGTAATGCAGGTGCATCAGGACGATCGCCAGCAGGCTGCCCAATACCGCCCAGGCGAGAAAACCCCAGTGCACGAAAGATTGCGCCAGTGCGACATGCGCTGCGGCTTCGGTGTGCGGCTGCACCCCGGCGAACAGTGGCGGCGGGCTGGCGAAGTGCATCATCGGTTCCGCGGCCGCCCAGAATGCACCGCCACCGGCGAGCAGCGCGCACATGATCACGGCGATCCAGTTGAAGGTGCTGGTGTCGGGTCGCTGGTCAATGCCACCCAGACGCACACGTCCGCACTTGCTGAAGCAGATGAACAGGCTGACAGCGAAGGTCAGCAGCATCAGGATCTGCCAGTACAGGCCGAAGAACTTCGTCGACCAGGCGAACAGTGTGTTCACCAGATTCGAGGTGCCTTCGATGTCGACCAGCGCGGCAATCAGGAAGGCGCCCAGGAACCCGCCACTGATCAGGAACAGCGGCCAGTCGATGTCTTTTTTCGGCGTTGCAAGGGCCAGCGGCTGGCCGTCGGCTTGCAGTGTGGTGGATGTTTTCATGATGCCTCCAAAATACGCGCTTGAGGCTGTGCATCGCCGGTCGGGGAGATGAACGGGAGGCTATTGTTTTTGTTGTTCATGGTGTCCTCACGGTGGATATCAAGGGTCAGACGATTGCAGAAGTGGCGGTTTCCAGCAGACGCAGCCAGTTGAGTCCCATGATGTTGCGCACATCGTCCTCGGTGAATCCGCGCGCGCGCAGGCCCTGGGCGATCACCGGGAAATCCCGGCTGTCGCGGAACCATTGCAGCGGTGACGGCCAGTTGGCGTTGTCGGCCGATCCTTCGCCGTAGTCCTTGTCTTTGCTCCAGCGTCCATTGCGCATCCATTCCAGTACGCTCAGGGGTTGTTGCTGGCACAGGTCGGTGCCGATGCCTATGTGCTCGACGCCCATCAGGTCGGCGGTATTGGCGACCATGTCGCAGAACGACTCGAGGGTGCAGCCCGAAGCGCCCTTGAGGTGGAACGGATAGGTACTGAAACCGAGCAGGCCGCCGGATTCGGCGATACCGCGCAACACCGCGTCGGATTTGTTGCGCTTGGCCGCGTGGAAACTCGACGGGTTGGCGTGGGACACAATGACCGGCCGGCTCGACAACTCGATCGCTTCCAGGGTGCTGCGCTCGGCGCTGTGGGACATGTCGATCAGCATGCCCACACGGTTCATTTCGCTGATCACCTGGCGGCCGAAGCGGCTGATGCCGTTGTCTTCAGCCTCGTAGCAGCCGCTGGCCAGCAAACTCTGGTTGTTGTAGGTGAGCTGCATCACCAGAACGCCCAACTGACGGAAGATCTCCACCAGGCTGATGTCGTCTTCGATGGGTGAGCAGTTCTGGAAGCCGAAGAAGATCCCGACGCGGCCCTCCTGGTGCGCCAGACGAATATCAGCCGCCTCGCGGACCGGACGGATCAGCTCGGGCCAGGTCTCGAAACGGCGGTTCCATTCACCCAGTCGCGAGAGTGTTTCCCGGGCGTTCTCGTGGTACGCGATGGTCGCGTGCACGGCGCTCAGGCCACCGGTCTGCATCTGGCGAAAGATGTCTTCGCTCCAGTTGGAATATTGCAGGCCATCGATCATCAATAAGTCGTGCATGGTGATCTCCGGTTCAGGGACGCACGTATGTGGTCTTGACCACGGTGTAGAACTCGCGGGCGTACTGCCCTTGTTCACGCGGGCCGAAGCTCGAGTTTTTGCGACCGCCGAAGGGCACGTGGTAATCAGTGCCGGCGGTGGGCAGGTTGACCATCACGCAGCCTGTGCGGGCGCGGCGCTTGAAGTCACTGGCATGGCGCAGCGACTGGGTGATGATCCCCGCCGTCAGGCCGTACTCGGTGTCGTTCAGCGTGGCGAGGGCTTGTTCGTAGTCGCTGACCCGGATGACACAGGCAATCGGCCCGAAGACTTCTTCGCGGTTGATGCGCATGTCGTTGCGGCTGTTGATGAACAGCGCCGGGCGCATGTAGTGCCCGGCAGGTTCCAGTGCCAGCAACTCACCGCCTTCGACCAGCGTGGCGCCTTCGGCCTTGGCCAGTTCCAGGTACTGCAGGTTCTGCTCCAGCTGGCGGGCTTCCGCGACCGGGCCGATGTGCACGCCTTGTTCGAGGGCATGGCCGACTTTCAGTTGGCGCATGCGTGCGGTCAGTGCCGCGACGAAGCGATCGTGAATCCCGTCGCAGACGATCAGGCGTGATGAGGCGGTGCACTTCTGACCGGTGCCGAAGAAGGCGCCGTTCAAGGCACATTCAACGGCAATTTCCAGGTCGGCGTCATCGAGCACGACCAAAGCGTTCTTGCTGCCCATTTCCAGCTGGCAGCGCACCAGGTTGGTGGCCGTGGCCACGGCGACGCGACGGCCGGTTTGCAGCGAGCCGGTGAACGTCAGCGCATCGATATCCGCTGACTGGATCAGGCTTTCACCCACGACACTGCCGCTGCCCATGACCAGATTGAACGTGCCCGCTGGCAGCGCCTGGCGGCTGATGATTTCGGTGAGTGCCCAGGCACTGGCAGGGACCAGGTTTGCCGGTTTGAACACCACCGCGTTACCGAAGGCCAGGGCCGGGGCGATCTTCCAGGCGGCGGTGGCCAGGGGGAAATTCCAGGGGGTGATGATGCCGACCACACCTATCGGTTCGCGCTGCACTTCAATGTCTATACCAGGGCGCACGGACGCGGCGGTCTCGCCCATCTGGCGAAGCACTTCGGCGGCGTAGTAATGGAAGAACTGGGCCGAGCGATTGACTTCGCCGATGCCCTCGGCGAGAGGTTTGCCTTCTTCCCGGGAAAGCAGGTGACCGAGCTCTTCCTTGCGCGCCATCAGCTCGTTGCCGATGGCCATCAGTACTTGTTGGCGTTGTTCCAGGCCGGTTGCTGCCCAGAGCGGCTGAGCGTCGCGGGCGGCGGCGATGGCGTTGTTGGTTTGTTCGGCGCTGGCTTGCTGGTATTCACCGATCAGGTCGGCGACGTCAGAAGGGCTGCGGTTGGCGATGACGCCCACACCTTCGCACCAGTCGCCAGCGATGTAGTTTTTATGAGTTTGCGTTGCCATGGGGAACCTCCGATTGCGTGGTTCCCATCTTGCGAGTATTAATCTGCAAATAAAAATTAATAATAGAAATGAAACGATAAGGAAAACTTACCATGCTGCCCGAGCTGAAAATCACCCAGCTGCGCTATTTCGTACTCGTCGCGCAGCTCAAAAGTTTCCACGGCGCGGCTAAACAGGCCTATCGCACGCAGCCTGCGTTGTCCCTGGCTGTTCGTGAACTGGAGCAGAAGCTGGGTCAGGCGTTGTTCGAGAAGGGCGGCAAGACCGAGTTGACGCCTTTTGGCGAGCATTGCTTGCCGCTGTTTCAGGACCTGCTCGCACACCACGATCGCATCGCCAGTGAGGTGAGCTTGCTGGCCCGGCACGAAATCGGCCAGGTCAGCATCGCTACCGTGCCTTCGGTAGCAAGCCGATTATTGCCGCAACTGCTGGCGCGGTTTGTCAGCGAGCACCCGAAGATCCAGATCAGCATTCAGGACGGAAACGCGGACAGCGTGCAGCAACTGTTATCCCAAGGTCAGGTGGATTTCGGCATCAGCAGTGTCTGGATGCCGGATGAAAACATTGAATTCGTGCCGATCCTGAGCGATCAGGTAGGCGTGGTGTGTCGCAAGGATCACCCGCTGGTTGCCCAGGGCGGAGCGCTGCATTGGTCTCGCTTGCAAGATTACCCGCTGGTGCGCAACGGCACCTCGCGTTTGCTCGAAGGCACGCAGGCGGCGGGGTTGCTGGAGAGCAGTCTGTTGTTTGTCTCCAACATGATTTCGCTGATCGCAATGCTTGAGGAGGGGATCGGGATTACCACGTTGCCTTCGTTGGCGTTTCCGGTTGGCAATGAGCAGCTGGTGTTCTTGCCGTTGGCGGAGCCGAAGGTCGAACGGCAGATCGGAATCCTGTGCCGCAAAGGCCGCAGCCTGTCGCCGGCGGCGGCGGAGTTGATGGGGTTTCTGCGGGGGAATATGCAGGTGAAATGAGAGAGGGTTGATAGCCTGCGGTGGCGGTGTATCAGCCGACATTGGTGCTGGATGACAGTCCGTCATCGCGAGCAGGCTCACTCCTACATGGGGATGTGTGGCCGTACACAAATTTTGAGCCCGCTGTAGTTCACTGTAGGAGCGAGCCTGCTCGCGATGAGGCCCGTACATTCAACATCATCATCGTCTGACACACCTCCATCGCTGGCAAGCCAGCTCCCACAGGGGGTTTGTGGATTACCCGGATTTTGTGATCGCCGCAGTTCACTGTGGGAGCAGGCTTGCTCGCCATGGGGCCGGCACATCCAGCATCATCATCGCCTGACACACCGCCATCGCTGGCAAGCCAGCTCCCACAGGGGGTTTGTGGATTACCCGGATTTTGTGATCGCCGCAGTTCACTGTGGGAGCGGGCTTGCCCGCGATGGGGCCTCTACATTCAACATCTCCATTGCCTGATACACCGCCATCGCTGGCAAGCCAGCTCCCACAGGTGATGTGTGGTGTGCCCAGATTTTGCCTCCGCCGAAGTTCACTGTAGGAGCGAGCCTGCTCGCGATGAGGCAGGGACATCCAGCATCACTGTGACTGACACCCCGCCATCGCCGGCAAGCCAGCTCCCACAGTTGATTTGTGGTGTACCCAGATTTTGTGCCCTACGCTGTCTGAAACCGGCTCGCCATAAAAACAACAATCCAGGGAGAATCCCCCATGTTTGCTTCGGTCCATTCATTCCGCCGCTGCGTCGCTGTAGCCCTGACCGCTGCCGTTTTCGCCACACCGGCCTTCGCCCTGGACACCGTCAAGTTCATGGCCCCAGGCTCTGTGGGCGGTGGCTATGACCAGACCGCCAGGGTGCTGGGCAAGGCCATGGTGGAAGCTGGCACCGCCAAGTCCGCGACCTTCGAGAACAAGGGCGGTGCGGGCGGGACGTTGGGGCTGGCACAGTTTGCCAACAGCACCAAGGGTGATCCGAATGCGTTGCTGGTGGTCGGTGCGATCATGGTCGCGGGCATTGAGCAGAACAAACCGCAGATCAGCTTGAAGGACGTGACGCCGATTGCGCGGTTGTTCACCGAGTACAACGTGATCGCCGTGCGCAAGGAGTCGCCCTACAAAACCCTGGATGACCTGACCAAGGATTTCAAGGCTAAGCCGACCAGTGTGACCTTCGGAGGCGGCTCCAAGGGGTCGATCGATCACATCGGCATTGCCGAGTTGGCGAGCAAGCTGGATGTGCCGGTCAACAAGGTCAATTACGTAGCCTTCGCCGGTGGCGGTGAGGTGGTGGCGCAAGCCTTGGGTGGCCAGATCAAGGTCATCACGGGCGGCTATGCAGAGCTGGGTCAGTACATCAAGAACGGTCAGTTCCGGGTCCTGGCTATTGGCGCGCCGAATCGGGTCGAGGGCATTGATGCGCCGACGCTGAAAGAGAGCGGCTACGACGTGACGATCGGCAACTGGCGCGGTGTCTACGGTGCCGCGAACCTCACGCCCGAACAGCGCCAGGCCGTCATCGAAGCGGTGGTAGCGGCCACTAAAAGCAAAACCTGGCAGGACAACATCCAGACCAATGCCTGGTCGCCAAGCATCCTGACCGGTGACGATTTCGGCAAATTTGTCGACGAAGAACACGTGCGGTTGCGCGCGATGCTGGTCAAGGTCGGGCTGCTTTGAAATGGCCGGGACTCGCTCGATAGTGCCCGCGCAACTGGCGATCGGCGTCGGCCTGATTGCCCTCTGTGCAACGCTGGCGCTCGGTGCCTATCGGTTTCCCGCCGAAATGGGCTTCGTCATTCTGGCGGCGTACGTCTATCCCTACGCGCTGGCGGCCTTCGTCGGCGTTGTCGGCCTGGTGTTGTGTTATCAGGCGCTGACCGGCGGCTTTCGCGATCTCGCCGACCATGAGGATGAATCGGCCCGCGCGCTACCCGGTGGCAAGGCGGGGGTGGCGTGGGTGACGGCGGGGCTTGTCGCCGTGGCCTTGCTCATTGATGTCATTGGTTTTGTGTTGGCGGCCGCGTTGCTCTTTGCCTGTTCTGCCAGGGGATTCGGCAGTCGTCATCCGCTGCGAGACCTGGCCATCGGCATGGCCCTGACCTTGCCGATTTACTGGCTGTTCAACGCCGGACTCGGGGTTTCCCTGCCGCCGCTGGTCAACGCCTGGATCTGAGGAGATCGACAGCATGGACATTCTCTCGAGCCTGGCGATGGGGTTTTCAGCGGCGCTCACACCGATCAATCTGATGTGGGGTTTTATCGGATGTTTGCTCGGCACCGCCATTGGCGTGTTGCCGGGTATCGGCCCGGCGCTGACAGTGGCCTTGCTGCTGCCGATCACCGCCAAGGTCGATCCGACCGGCGCGCTGATCATGTTCGCCGGGATCTACTACGGTGCGCAGTTCGGCGGCTCGACCACGTCCATCCTGCTCAACACACCCGGCGAATCGTCGTCCATGGTCACGGCCCTGGAAGGCAACCTCATGGCCCGCAACGGTCGAGCCGGACCGGCGCTGGCCACGGCAGCGATCGGATCGTTTGTCGCCGGCACCATCGCCACCATCCTGCTGACCCTGTTCGCCCCGGTGGTCGCCAGGCTGGCGCTGAACTTCGGCCCGGCGGAGTATTTCGCGATTCTGGTGCTGTCATTCACGACGGTTTCTGCGGTGCTCGGCGCTTCGATGTTGCGCGGCTTTGCATCGTTGGGGCTCGGGTTGGCCATCGGCTTGATCGGCCTGGACTCGACCTCCGGGATCGCCCGCTACACCTTGGGCGTGCCGGAACTGGTGGACGGCATCGAAGTGGTGCTGGTGGCGGTCGGTCTGTTTGCGGTGGGGGAGGCGTTGTACAGCCTGCTGTATCAGAAAGAAGAAACTTCGGGCCGGCATCGCCTGACCTCGTTGTGGATGACCCGCGCGGACTGGAAGCGCTCGATTCCCGCCTGGCTGCGGGGCACGCTGATCGGCTTTCCCTTTGGCTCGATTCCGGCCGGCGGCGCGGAAATTCCGACCTTCCTGTCTTACTCCACCGAACGCAAACTCAGCAAGTACCCGAAGGAGTTTTCCGCGAACAAAGGCGAGGGGGCCATCGAAGGGGTCGCCGGGCCGGAAGCGGCGAACAATGCGAGCGCGACCGGTTCGCTGGTGCCGCTATTAACCCTCGGCATTCCGACATCCGCCACGGCGGCGATATTGTTGGCGGCGTTCCAGAACTACAACCTGCAACCGGGGCCGATGCTCTTCGAAACGTCCGCCGACCTGGTCTGGACGCTGGTGGCTTCGCTGTACATCGGCAACGTCATTTTGCTGGTGTTGAACCTGCCGCTGGTGGGCCTTTGGGTCAAGCTGCTGCAGATCCCCAGACCGTACCTGAACGCCGGGATTCTGGTGTTTGCCACCATTGGCGTTTACGGCATGCGTCACTCGTCATTCGATCTGTTGCTGATGCTCGGGATTGGCTGGGGCGGGGTGTTGATGCGGCGGTTCGACTTTCCTGTGGCCCCGGTGATCGTCGGCATGTTGCTGGGGCCGATGGCGGAAAAACAGCTGCGCAACGCCTTGTCCATCAGCCAGGGCGACTGGCTGATTTTCGTCACGCAGCCCATATCGGCTGCGTTCCTGGCGTTGACGCTGTTGGTGCTGCTGGTTCCCCATCTGCTGCATGCCCGGGGTATCAAGCTGCATGAGGATGATTGAACAGGCTTAAAACTGCGGGGTGTATTTCACGCTGAACATCAGGTTGCGTGGATCACCGTAGTTGTTGTTGCCGTTAAGCTGGTTAAACCCGGCGGTGATGTAGCGCTTGTCGAACAGGTTGTTGGCGTTGACCGCGAGGCCGACTTCCGGGGTGAGCTGATAGCCGACACGCGCATTCCACACGGTGTAGCCCGGCACTTCATAGGTGTGTTCGTAACCCAGGGTGTGACTCTGTGTCGTGAAGCCCAGACCGGTGCTGAGACGGTTGAAGTCGCCACTGAACTGGTAGTCGCTCCATACCCGCAACATGTGCTTGGGCGTCCAGGTGCTGAAGGTCTTGCCTTCGTTGTCCGGGTCGTCGAGGTACTGGGTGGTGTTGTAGGTGTAGCCGGCGAACAGTTGCAGACCATTGAGCACTTCACCGCTGATTTCGGCATCCAGGCCCTGGCTGCGGACTTTCCCCGAGGCGGTGGAGCAATACCAGCCGTCGCAGGCAAAACCCGAGGCCACATCGTTGACCGCGCGGTTTTCCTGGTCGTAGCGGAACAGCGCCAGGGACGTATTGACCCGGCCATCCATCAGTTCGCCCTTGAGGCCGACTTCGTAGTTGCTGCCGATCACCGGTTTGAGCACCGAGCCGCTGACAGTGCGCGAAGTCTGGGGCTCGAACACGTCGGTGTAGCTGGCGTAGACCGCCCACTCGCGGTTCAGGTCATAAACGATGCCGGCGTAGGGCGTGACTTCGCCGTTTTCGCTCATGTTGCTAGGGGCTTGGGGCGTAGCGAAATCTTCAAATGCGTTCTGGGTCGACGACTTGTAGCTGTAGTCGTACCAGCTGACGCGGGAGCCAAGCACCAGTGTGAGTGGCTCGAACGGCTTGACCCGCCAGCTGCCATAAAGGCCTTTCTGGCTGATGTCGTACTTGCTGGGAGTGGCGCGACCACCCGGGGTGTTGAGTATTCCCTCGTAGCTGATCTCGGGACGATGGTGGTCAATGCCAAAGATCGTGTCCGTACTGTTGTTGAAGGTGCGGGCGAATTTGTCGTCGGAATGCAGCTTGGAGTAGTTGCTGCCGATCATGACTTCCTGCGGCATGGACAAGGCATCGAAGTGCCCGGTGAGGTTCATGTCCAGGCCGATCTTGGTGGCGTCAAAGTCCGAGACGAAGTCGGCATATTGCACGCCGCTGCCATCGTCATTGATGCTTGCGCCTGAGGATTGCAGCCGTTGGTTTTTGGCTTCGTTGTCTTCAGTCATGTGCACGGCGCCGACCTTGAATGCCCAATCGTCATTGAACCGGTGTTCCAGGTCTGCATAGACCGTGGTGACGTCAATTTGCGAGTGGTTCCAGGTCGAGCCGGTGAAGGTGGAGCGGGGCACGTTGACCATGCTGCCGTCGGCGTAGCGCGGCAGGCCACGGATCATCGGGCGCGACTCGGCCTCGGTGCGGCTGACCGCCAGGCCCAGGGTAGTGTCCTCGCGCAGATCGAAATCCAGTGCGCCGTACAGCGAGTGGGTTTTGCTCCATTCGTAGTCGATGAACGAATGGCTGTCGTCCTCGTCGGCGACCAGGCGTCCACGCACCGTGCCGCTCTGATTCAGCGGGCCGCCAGCGTCCAGTTGCAGGCCGTAGCGGTCCCAGGAGCCGGCCTTGCCGGTGAGGGTTACGGTGGGTGCGTTCTGGCCGCGTTTGCGGACCAGGTTGATCGCGCCACCCGGGCTGCCGGTGCCCTGGAGCAAGCCGGAAGCACCGCGCAGGATTTCCAGGCGATCAAAGAAAATCAGGTCCTGAGTCGCCCAGTTTCCCAGTGCATACATGTTGCGCGGGATAGGGACGCCGTCGTATTGCCAGTCATCGATCTGAAAGCCGCGTGAGGTCAGGATCATGCCTTTGCCCACGCCCTGAACGCCGACCAGGCCGGTGGTGTGATTGGCGGCATCCTTGAGGTCAGTCAGGTCCTGATCGTCCATTTGCTTGCGGGTCATCACGGTGACCGACTGCGGAATTTCCTTGAGGGTGTGCGTGCCTTTGCCGATGGTTACTGCCCGCGCGGCGTAGGAGCCGGAGCCTTCGGTGGTGGCGTCGACGCTGCGTTCAACGATGTTGGTTGCGCCCAGTTGCAACGCTGCGCTGTTGTCCGGCGCCGGCTCGACGCTGAAGTTTCCTTGACCGGTCACGCGCAATTGCAGCCCGCTGCCGGCCAGTGCCTTGTTCATCGCCTGCTCGGGGAGCATCTGGCCAACCACTGCTGGCGCCTGTTTGCCCTGTACCAGCACGGGTTCGAGGGAAACAATATGGCCGCTTTGGCTGGCAATTGCATTCAACGTGGCGGCCAACGGTCCGGCCGGCAGGTTGAAAGTCAGAGGTTGCGCCTGGGCCAGGGCAGGGCTGGCCAGGGTGGCTAGGGCAACGGCGACGGAAAGGGCGTGGGGCCACGGGTTGAACACAGCATTCTCCTGATGATTTGTAAGTGTCAGGAGATAGGTGGGATGAGAATCAAAAACCGGACACGAATAAGAATTATTGTTAAAAATTATCAAGCATCGCTCTGGCCATGTGGCGGGCTTTGAGAGGGTTATGTTGGTTATTTTGCTCGAACCAGCGTCAGCCAGGGACTGTAGCGATCCACCCGGATCGGCAGGGTTTCGGCCAGTGCGTTGAGAGTGCGGTCCGGGTCGTCGAGGGGGAAAACACCTTGAACGCGCAGGTGACGAACTTCGGGTGCCACGCGGACAAATCCCCGGTTGTAAGGGCGCAATGCGTCGACGACTTGCTCAAGGGGTTCGTCGAGCACATTCAGGCGTCCGACCATCCAGTCGGCGCGAGCGCGCTGGTCGCCGATGATGGGCGTGATGATTGCGTCAGACAGCGTGGCCGACTGACCTTCCTGCAGCGTCCGGGTCGTGCCGTCCTGAAGCTGCACCTCAACCGAATGCTGCAGCACAATCACCCGAGTCGCTTCCTGTTCCTGAGCCACCAGGAACCGCGTCCCCAGCGCCCGCACTTCACCTTGGGCCGTGCGTACGCGCAACGGCCGGCGGGGATCGGGCGCCACCTGTATCACCAGCTCGCCGTGACGCAGGATCACCAGACGTTGTTTGTCGTCGAAGCGCAGGTCCACGGCGCTGTTGGCGTTCAGGCTCAGGCGGCTGCCGTCCGCCAGATTGAAGTCCTGTCGCTGGCCGCGTCCGGTGTACAGGTCCGCCAGCAGTGAGTCTCCCAGGGGGCTGCGTGCGCCGAGCCACAGGCCGCCGCCCAACAGACCCAGACCGGCAATGACCCGCAGCGCATCCCGTCGCGATCCGTGGGGCTGAAGCAGGATTTGCCGGGCTTCACCGGCCTGGCCGGGCAGGCGCCGGTCCAGGGTGCGGACGGTGTTGAAGGACCCGCCAAGGCGTTCCTGCAAGGTCGTCCAGGCCTGCAGGTGCGCGGGGGCTGCTCCCAGCCAGGTATTGAAGCGCGCTTGCAAGGCGGCATCGGGCGTCGCGGCACGCAGCTTGACCATCCAGTCGATGGCCTCCTCGCTGACAGGGTCCAGGCGCCGAGTGCTCATGGTGTCAACTCACTCAGGTAGCACTGACGCAGGGCTTGTTTCATGTAGCGGCTGACCGTGCGTTCCGACAGCCCCAGTTTCTGCGCGATGGCCACGTAGCTCAGGCCGTCCAGCTGGCTGTAGAGGAAGGTGGCCTTGACGACCTGTGGCAAGCCGTCGATGGCCCGGTCGATGGCGACCAGCGCTTCGATCAGCAGCAGTTGTTCTTCGGGAGAGGGGGCCAGCGCTTCGGGCAGCAAGGACAGGCGCTCGACATAGGCCAGCTCTAGCTTGCGGCGCCGATGACGATCGAAAATCAGTCGCCGGGCAATAGTCGACAAATACGCACGAGGTTGTTCGATGCTGTCGGGATCAACCTGCGCCGCCAGCAACTGGCAAAAGGTGTCGGCGGCGGTGTCCTCGGCGTCCGCGTGATTGCGCAGGCGCTGCTGGATATGCTGCAGCAGCCAGCGGTGATGGTCGCTGAAAAAGAAGCCCAGCTTGCGGGTCGAAGAGGGTTGCACCGGTCGGCTTTCCAGATGTGAGTGAGAATCGCTCTCAATACTACCTGTGCGATGGTGGCGACTGCAATCACTCGATAGTGGCATGGGTCGACGCCAGAGATGCAACGAATGCCCCGTCAGGGCCTCATATGAAAACGAGCCGTGCCATTGAAGCGAGATGGCCGAGTGCGATTTTGAACCCAGACAACAGGTGATTGTTTTATGACGGCGGCGGAAAAAAACCATGTGTCCTGGCTGGTAGAACAATCGATGCTGCACGCGGCGCGGCAGCGGGCCAAGCTCTACTCGGGCCAGGGTCGACTGTGGCAGCAGCCCTACGCCCATACCCGGCCTCGGGATGCGTCGGCGCTGGCGTCGGTGTGGTTCACCGCGTATCCGGCGTCCATCGTCACTCGCGAAGACGGCACCGTGCTCGAGGCGTTGGGCGATGAAACCCTGTGGCATGCACTGTCGAGAATCGGCATCCAGGGCATTCACAATGGCCCGCTGAAGATGTCGGGCGGTTTGCGAGGCACGGAGCAGACACCGACCATCGATGGCAATTTCGACCGCATTAGTTTCGAGATCGACCCGCAACTGGGCACCGAGGCGCAGTTGCAGGCCCTGACCCGCATGGCCGCCGCGCACAACGCCGTGATCATCGACGACGTGATTCCGTCCCACACCGGCAAAGGCGCTGATTTTCGCCTGGCCGAGATGGCGTATGAGGACTACCCGGGTCTCTACCACATGGTGGAAATTCGCGAGGAGGACTGGCCGCTGCTGCCGGACATTGCCGAAGGCCGCGATGCCCAGAACCTCAGCCCGCAGCAGGTCGACATCCTGCGGGACAAGCATTACATCGTCGGTCAGTTGCAACGGGTGATCTTCTTCGAGCCCGGGGTCAAGGAAACCGACTGGAGCGCGACACCGGTGGTGATCGGCGTCGACGGCAAGCCGCGGCGTTGGGTGTACCTGCATTACTTCAAGGAAGGGCAGCCGTCGTTGAACTGGCTGGACCCGACGTTCGCCGCGCAGCAGATGATCATCGGCGACGCACTGCATGCCATCGACGTGATGGGGGCGAAGATCCTGCGTCTGGACGCCAACGGCTTTCTTGGCGTGGAGCGCAAGCTCGATGGCACCGCCTGGTCGGAAAGCCACCCGTTGTCGATCACCGGTAACCAGTTGCTGGCCGGTGCCATTCGCAAAGCCGGCGGCTTCAGTTTTCAGGAACTGAACCTGACGGTCGACGACATTGCCGCCATGTCCCACGGCGGCGCCGACCTGTCTTATGACTTCATCACTCGCCCGGCCTACCAGCATGCCCTGCTGATGGGCGATACCGAATTTCTGCGCTTGATGCTGCGCCAGATGCACACCCTGGGCATCGATCCGGGCTCGCTGATCCACGCGTTGCAAAACCACGATGAGCTGACCCTCGAACTGGTGCATTTCTGGACGCTGCACGCCCATGACACCTACCTGTATCAGGGGCAAACCTTTCCTGGCAGCATCTTGCGCGAACACATTCGCGAGCAAATGTACGAACGTCTCGCCGGGGAGCATGCACCCTACAACCTGAAATTCGTCACCAACGGCGTGTCGTGCACCACCGCCAGCATCATCACTGCGGCATTGGGGATTCGCGATCTCGACGCGATCACGGACGCGGATATCCAGCAGATTCGTCAGGTGCACCTGCTGTTGGTGATGTACAACGCCATGCAGCCGGGGGTGTTTGCCTTGTCGGGTTG
Organism: Pseudomonas sp. p50(2008); assembly: GCF_015351605.1. Classification (NCBI taxonomy): domain Bacteria; kingdom Pseudomonadati; phylum Pseudomonadota; class Gammaproteobacteria; order Pseudomonadales; family Pseudomonadaceae; genus Pseudomonas; species Pseudomonas sp. p50(2008). The sequence continues at coordinate 50,293 of NZ_JACMYF010000011.1, read as the reverse complement.
GGACCTGGTCGGTGCGTTGCCATTGCCGGCAGAACAGGTCGCGGACCTGATGCTCGATGGCGATACCCGCTGGATTCATCGCGGTGCCTACGATCTGGTGGACCTCAACCCGGACGCGCCATTGTCGGCGGGTCAGATGCCCCGTCCCAAGACCTTGTACGGCAGCTTGCCGACGCAATTGAAGGACCCGGATTCGTTTGCCTCGCAGCTGAAAAAAATCCTCGCCGCGCGCCGCGCTTATGACATTGCCGCCAGTCGCCAGATCCTCGTGCCGGACGTGCAGCACCCCGGTCTGTTGATCATGGTTCACGAACTGCCGGCCGGCAAAGGCACGCAAATCACCGCGCTGAATTTCGGTTCGACGCCGATCACTGAAACCTTGCACCTGCCCAACATCGCGCCGGGGCCGGTGGTCGATATCATCAACGAGCGGGTGGAAGGCGACCTGACAGACGAGGGTGAGTTCACCATTACGCTGGATGCCTATGAAGGCCTGGCGCTGCGGGTGGTCAGCAGTTCGCCGATGATTTAGCGGCCTGTGGACTAACCCGACCTGTAGGCGCTGCCGAAGGCTGCAATCTTTTGATCTTGCTGTGTTTGTGGTTTGGGAAGATCAAGATCAAAGATCGCAGCAGCTCCTGCAGGGTGTCGGATTGCTTGTGATGGCGGTGTGTCAGGTACCAGGTTTGGCCGCTGTTGAGTGTTTTCTCTATCGAAAAAACTCCCCTGGCGTATCGCCAAACTGTTGCCGAAACGCCGCGATAAACGCCGAAGTTGAATCATACCCGCAGGCCAGTGACACATCGGTAACCCGCGCGCCCTGCTCCAGAGGCGTCAGGGCGCCGAGCAAGCGCAAGCGTTGGCGCCATGCGCGGAACGTCAGGCCGGTGTCGCGCAGGAACAATCGGCTCAGGGTTTTCTCGCTCACGTTGAATTTCTGGCTCCAGTGAGCCAGCGTCGTCTGTTGTTCCGGGTGCAGTTGCAGGCTGTGATAAATCTGCCGCAATCGGCTGTCCTGGGGCAGTGGCAACATCAAGTCTATCTGGGGTGCCTCGGCCAGCTGATCCAGCAGCACCTGCGTCAGCCGTCCCTGCGCGCCGTCCTGCTCATACTCCACCGGGATCTTGCTGAACGCGTGGATCAGCTCCCGCAGCAGATTGCTGACGCCGAGGACATGGCAGCGCTGCGGCGCCCAGGCCGTGACGCTGCAATCGAGGTACAAGCTGCGCATTTCCGTGCGCGGCGAACTGAAGACCCGGTGCGGCATGCCCGCCGGAATCCACACCGCACGCTCGGGCGGAGCAACGAAGCGTCCGGCGCTGGTTTGCACTTCAAGCACGCCCTGGATCGCGTACGACAATTGCACCCACGGGTGGCTGTGGCGTCGGGTCAGCGCACGGTTCGGCAGCGATTCGGTACGTCCGTAGACAGGTCTCGGCAGGCTGGGAAGCCCGGGAATACTGCGTCTTACGCTTTTATCATGTCCTTTTGGCGGCATCAGCTGGCTCATCGGCGTTAGTCGGTCATCGCCAGTCACGTTAGAGTCGTTCCCACGTCCTTGGCAACCCCCGGATATCTCTCTGATGACTCGCCCTCGTTTCCTCCCCGATAACTTCACCCTGACCTTGATCGGCGTGGTGATCATCGCCAGCGTGCTGCCTGCCAGCGGGCAAGTCGCGGTCGGCTTTGGCTGGTTGACCAACAGTGCCATCGCGCTGCTGTTCTTTTTGCACGGGGCGAAGCTGTCCCGCGAGTCGATCATCGCCGGCGCTGGCCACTGGCGCCTGCACCTGCTGGTGTTCGGCCTGACGTTTGTGCTGTTCCCATTGCTCGGCCTGGCGCTCAAACCGTTGATGGCGCCCATGATCGGCGATGAACTTTACATGGGCATGCTCTACCTCTGCGCGCTGCCCGCCACGGTGCAGTCGGCCATTGCCTTCACCTCTCTGGCGCGGGGCAATATTCCCGCAGCGATTTGCAGTGCGGCGGCGTCGAGCCTGTTCGGGATTTTTCTGACGCCATTGCTGGTCACGCTGATGCTGGACGTTCATGGCGATGGCGGCTCGACGCTCGACGCGATTCTGAAGATCAGCGTGCAATTGCTGTTGCCGTTTATTCTCGGGCAGATCGCGCGTCGCTGGATCGGCGCCTGGGTAGCGCGCAATAAAAGCTGGCTGAGATTTGTAGATCAGGGGTCGATCCTGCTGGTGGTTTACGGGGCTTTCAGCGAGGCGGTGACTGAGGGCATCTGGCATCAGATTCCCCTGTGGGAACTGGCGGGGCTGGTGGTTGTTTGCTGCATCTTGCTGGCGTTGGTCATCGTGGCGGCGACGGTGCTTGGCAAGGCTTTTGGCTTCAATCAGGAAGATCGCATCACCATCCTTTTCTGCGGTTCGAAGAAGAGCCTGGCTACCGGCGTGCCAATGGCGCAGGTGTTGTTCGCCGGTAGCACCATTGGTGTGCTGATATTGCCGGTGATGCTGTTCCATCAGATTCAGTTGATGGTTTGCGCGGTGCTGGCGCAGCGTTACGCCAAACGCCCGGAAACGGTGGCCGAGCTGATGGGGCAGGTGGATCCGTGATCGCATAACCCTGTGGAAAGGTAATGCTGTTCACTGAAGAAAAGCTTCAGGCGGGCACAATATTGTTGCGAGGGGATCTAATTGTGGCGAGGGGATTTATCCCCGTTGGGCTGCGAAGCGGCCCCAAAACCTGCAACCGAGGTGTATCAGGTACACCCGCGTGTGATGGTTTTACGACTGCTACGCAGCCGAACGGGGCGGTGCGACGTTTCGCTAAATCCCCTCGCCACAGGGTTGTGCGGTGAATCGGGGATGAATCCCCTCGCCACAGAGTTATGCGGTGATTCGGGACTATTTGCGTTTGGGTAACTTCCAGTTCGGCCGGATGAAATGGCAGGTATAGCCATTCGGATACTGTTCGAGGTAGTCCTGGTGCTCGGGTTCGGCTTCCCAGAACGGTCCGGCAGGTGCGATTTCGGTGACGACCTTGTCCGGCCAGAGGCCTGACGCATCGGCGTCGGCCACGGTGTTTTCCGCGACTCGTTTCTGTTCCTCACTGAGGTAGAAGAGGGCAGAGCGGTAGCTGGTTCCCACATCGTTGCCCTGGCGATTCTTCGTTGTCGGATCGTGGATCTGGAAGAAAAATTCGAGGATTTGCCGATAACTGATCTGATCCGGATTGAATACGATTTCCAGCGCTTCGGCGTGGGTGCCATGGTTGCGGTAGGTGGCGTTGGGCACGTCTCCACCCGAATAGCCCACCCGCGTGGACACCACGCCGGGGTAGCGTCTGAGCAGATCCTGCATCCCCCAGAAGCAGCCTCCGGCGAGAATGGCAGTTTCAGTTTGCGTCGTCATTTTGCGGTTCATCCCGTTAGTGAAATTGGGCTTTTTCAGAGGGCGCGTATTGGCTACTGATTACCGGCCGGACTGTTGAACGGGTCAGTGTAGCTGCCCGTTATGGTGGATCGACTATACGAGCCTGATTCACCCCACGTATACCGAAAAAAGACGACGGGACAAGCGTGGGTTTTTCTTGCTTCCGGCAGTTCTAATGTCAGGCCGAATCAATCTAAAACGCGAACACGTTTTTGCGGGGGCTTTGCTATTCTCAAACCTGTAGGTGAAGACGCAGACTGATGCGCAAGCGGATAGCGAGGAAACGCGGGGCAGCGTTCCGAAGGGTACACGGTTAGAAAGATCTCCGCGCTGAGATCCAGCCCTGATGCCGTGTGAAGCACGAGCGCACAAAACGCTTGTGTGGGAGTCCTGATAAACCTTGTAAGCCAGATACCAGCACTGGCCACCTACTCAAATTCCAAGCCCGCCTCGCGCGGGCTTTTTCGTTCTTCGAGATCCATCTTCGCCGCACACAATAGATCGTTGATCGTCCAAATGCGGACATGGATTTTGGCCACTTCGATCTCCTTTTGGCCAACCTCGCACTGTGATCAACCCCGACTGTCAGCAAGAATCGAACAAGAGCGCGTGTTGCCGAGCGCCCAGCGATATAACAACCAAAATCTTGCCCTTGGCTTTTTTCAAAACCGCTGCCGTGTACAGAACATAAAAACCGTCGTACTAACGTCACACTTGGGGAAAATCCATGGTCACGATGAAACGCATACTGGGCGCCACTGTGTGTGGGCTGACGCTGCTCGCCAGCGCCGTGCAGGCTGAACAGCGCGAGCTGAGGGTGTACAACTGGGCGGACTACATCCTGCCGTCCGTGCCCAAGGATTTCGCAAAGGACACCGGCATCAAAGTGACCTGGGACACCTTCGACACCAACGAGTCCCTGGAAGCCAAGCTGCTGACGGGCAACTCGGGGTACGACCTGGTGGTGCCCTCGAACCAATTCATCGAAACCCAGATCAAGGCGGGGGTTTTCCAGAAACTCGACAAGTCCAAACTGCCGAACTGGAGCCATCAAGACCCTGAATTGCTCAAACTGCTGAACAAGAATGACCCCGGTAATCTGTACGGCGTGCCTTACATGTACGGCACCGTACTGATCGGCTTCAACCCGGCCAAGGTCAAGGCGGCCCTGGGTGACAATGCCCCGGTGGACAGTTGGGACCTGGTGTTCAAGCCCGAGAACATGGAAAAGCTCAAAGCCTGCGGCGTGGCGATGCTCGACTCACCGTCGGAAATCCTGCCCCTGGCTTTGCATTACCTGGGGCTGGATCCGAACAGCCAGAACCCGGACGACTATGAGAAAGCCAAGGCGCTGATGATGAAGATTCGGCCCTACGTCACCTATTTCAACTCCGCCAAGTACATGACCGACATCGCCAATGGTGATATCTGCGTTGCCATCGGCTACTCGGGCAGCTTCTACCAGTTTGGCAATCGCGCCAAAGAAGCCGGCAACGGTGTGGTGGTGGATTGGCGCTTGCCAAAAGAAGGCGCGCCGATCTGGTTTGACACCTTCGCGATTCCAAAAAGCGCGAAGAACGTCGAAGAGGCCCACGAGTTTCTCAACACGCTGCTGGACCCGAAAGTCATCGCCCCCATCAGTGATTTCCTTGGCTACCCCAACGCCAACAAGGACTCGCTTGCGTTGATCAACAAGGACATCACCGGCAATCCGAACCTCACGCCGACCAGCGAAGCCCTCAAGACGCTGTATGTCGTGCAGCCCCTTCCGCAGAAGCTTGAACGCGTGCGTACGCGCGTCTGGACCAGCATCAAGTCCGACAAGTAATGCCATCATCCGCACCGTTGCGCGTCGATGCGCAATGGTGTCGGGCAGGGCGCAATCAGAAGGGATCGTGCGGCCCGGCCCGCTGCCCAACACACGCAAGATGCCGGAGCGCATGGCGAACTCGACGATGTGGGTTGTAAACTGCCCCGGCAGAAGGCGTCGCCGCATTCATTTTTTCAGCGGCCCGCCAACCCATTGACCCCTTACCAAGAGATTCCCATGGCCAACCACGACATCACCTACGTCCCCGATCCTGACGAGGATTCCATCTCGTCCGACGTCACCGGTTTCGGCGGGCTGCTGGTCTCCACGCAGATCCCCACCCGTGCCGACGGCAGTCTGGAACTGGGCGATATCACAGTGCAAAGCGAATGCACCCTGCAGGCACTCAAGGTTGCGCTGGAGCGCGCCGGCAGTTCCATGGACCGCGTCCTGCACCTGACCATCTACCTCACCGACATGGCTGATCGCGCCGCCTTCAACGAGGTATACAAACGCTTCTTCGCCAAGCCCTGGCCGGTTCGCGCCGCCGTTGGCGTGGCGGCTCTGGCCGTGGAAGGCATGCGCGTGGAAGTGACCGCGATGGCAGCCAAGGGCTGAGTCTGCGTGTTCGTCCGTGGCGTCACTCAGCGTGCGGCGCCACCGACCGCGTTCATCCGCAATGCCTGCCCCAGACTGTGCATTCGATGCCATGGACAACACTACTAGGACCCGTAATGCCTCTGATATCGCAACGTGTAGAGATGGCACGCAACGGAACAAACGATAAGGTCATTTGCCGAATGGCGTCCGGTTGGGCGGTCATGGGCGACGTGCAGTTTCTACCTGGATACTGCCTGCTGCTGCCCGATCCTGTCGTATCAAGCCTGAACGATCTGGATGCACAAGCCCGCGCGACCTACCTGCTCGATATGGCGCGCATCGGAGACGCGGTTTTACAGGCCACCGATGCACTTCGTATGAACGACGAGATACTGGGCAATTCAGAGCCTGAGCTGCATTGCCACATTTTTCCGCGCTACGACTCCGAGCCGGACGACAAACGCAAGATGCCTGTGTGGTTCTACGACTGGAAAACCGCGATCGCCTACTCAGAGGAAATACACGGAGATCTGCGTAAAAGAATTGCCGAGTTGCTGGCAAAGCACGAAGTAAATCCCTGATTGGCACATACCCTTTGGCGAGGAAGTAAACTCCCTCGCCACAGGGATATTCGGGGTGACGGCTACCAATGGAGCACCTACCCCGCACTTGCTTGCTTGATATCCCCGCAAAAGATATCGACGTTGCCACTCTCCGGCGCCGTTCGCACCAATATTGAGTGCTCATTGGAAAGCAGGACCGACAGCTCAACAGGTGCCGTTCTGGACATCGTCCAACCGCGTACGGCCTGGCGTTCGGTGTTGACCTGATCATTCAATGCGTAGGCGACCGGACCAGGTTGCTGGCAGCTGCCTTTATTGATGAAGGTGTAGAGGCGCAAGGGTAGGGTCACCCCGCTCGGCGCTCCGCTGATGAAAAAGCTGAGGCCGGTTTGCTTGTCCTGGCTCGTCAATGTGACGGACCCGATCTGCCCGGTGTTCTGCCGAGTGGCAACCAACGGAACATTCACGCCATGGTTTGATGAAGTCGAGCAGCCCGCCAGGCTGGCGGTGATCATCAGGAGGGCCAGTGAACCTGCAAGTTTCATTGCCAACCTCCAACGTTGAAGAACTGCCATGGGAAACTATTCGGTATAGCGCATTAATCGCATCCCAAGTGGTGCCCGTGCGAAATTGGCTGGGTGCCTGACCGGCCGGATGACCAGCTGGCACTTTTTGGTTGAGTGTCCTGGCCAATAGTGGTAGAGGCAAGCGACTGTTTTAAAACGAAAAAAATCTTATTTTGGGCTTCCATGATGAAGCGAAAGTTGATAAATTTCCGCGCATTCCTGCACAGGGCCTTACGGCGCTGACAGCGAACGCAGCAACACTTCCTGTTGCTCACAAACCAGCGACACAGAAACACCGTGCATCGCGCACATCGCAACAGATACAGGGGCGTCGCCAAGCGGTAAGGCAGCAGGTTTTGATCCTGCCATGCGTTGGTTCGAATCCAGCCGCCCCTGCCATTTCTCAATAACTATTCCTGTCTAAAACCCGTGATCAGCGTTCACTTCGACGCGCTCGCTTTCGATATTCCGTGAGAAAGGAAAATGAGTACATCAACGGATCTGAGAAGCTGGTGCAGCTCATAATCGGCTGCTGAATTCCTGGGCACACCAGGCATCAATGTTGGCTTTTACCTTGTCGTTCAAATGTCCCGTCCAGATAGCCTGAGACGGCCCTTTCAGACGGTACAGAACTTGGAAACTCAGGTGACGCCTGAAGCGCCTGTACTTGGCAATATTGCGGGTGTCAATTTCATAACAGTGCCAGAGCAAGTTGATCACTGCTTCGATATCCTCGTCGATGACCGAAGCAGCAATGACTATTTCAGATATCAAATAGGCGGCGTCGTGTGTGCCACAGCCCAATTGACCTTGCTCGAAATCTATTATTGCAATGCGTCCGTCTTCGCAAATAATAATATTTCTGGAGTTCAAATCTCCGTGCAATAAAGTCTCTTCTATTGTCAGGTGTTCGTTTAGAAAAGCATTTGCTTCCTCAAGGTTTTTGTTTTGTAAGAATTCGAAAGATTTTTGGTATTGAAGAATTGCTTTGTAGCGTTTGAAGGCTTCACTGTTGATTTTTAGAATAGGTGTGTTCGAATTTTTTAATTCATGAAAGGATTTGAGCCATATTAAAACGTGTGCAACCCTTTCAACAGCCAAAGAGAATGTCGCTTGATTCACCATGTATTCAAACAGGTAAATCCCTTTGGCACCCTCCATGGCAATGGCTCTGTTTTCGAGATCCACAGCCATCAATCGAGGCACATACACGTTGCTCGTGACTACCGTTTGAGCTTGCTCATGCAAGGCAACAGCAATTTCATACCGCTGTAGAGCGGTGGTTGGCAGGGGAGGGAAACTCAGGGCTTTAGCCTGGTCTGAAAACGATTTTATGTAGAAATGCTCCCCCGCCTTGATCACGCAATGCACGTCATTAAATAAACCTCCGTCCACCACGCAAGCAATATCATTGCGCGCCAGCTTAAGGGCTCTATAAAGTTTTTGGTGGCGCGGATTCAATTTTTTTCACTCGAAGCAATGCTTTATGACAGAGATTCCTGCAAACATATTGCTGGCCGAGGCTGTGCGTCAATAGCGAAAAAGATATAGGGAGTTTAGCTCACTTTTTTTGTAGTCCGAAACCCTTAATAAGTACTACTCGTTATACGTGGTAGGAAGTTACCTATGACTTTTTCCTTATCCATCATGCGCGGTAGACGTTTTTCTCCGGTTCTGCCCAACATCTATGGCGACTACTCCCAATCTATCGTCCATCGCCGCATCCGTTTACGATGGGCCTTTCCACGGAGCGGAGGCACACCCAATGGATTGTCATATTCGACTCGCAACAGCCCTCGATGCAGAAGCAATCAGCCTCATCACGATCAGATCACTGCGTGAATCCAACGCGCAGGATTACTCGCCCGACGTCATCGCGCGCGTGGAGCAGGGCTTTTCCCCGCAAGGGATTCTTGGGTTGATGGTGCAGCGTCAGGTCTATGTGGCGACGGTCGATCAACAGGTCGTCGCAACCGCCAGCCTGGATAAGGACGTTGTACGAAGCGTATTTGTCGACCCGCACTATCAAGGGTGCGGCATCGGTCGGCAGCTCATGGCGGTCATTCATGTGGCGGCCATCGACGCGGGCCTGGATGTTTTGCGGGTGCCGTCTTCGATCACTGCCGAGGGCTTTTATGCTTCGTCGGGGTATCGAAAAATCCGCGATGAGTTTCACGGTGACGAGCGCACGATCATCATGCACAAGTGTTTGATGAAGTAGCGGGGCGGCTCGGTGCCCCGCTGGTGTCGCTACCGAACGCTTGTCACACCCGCGCCAGCGCCTGAGCCAGATCCGCTCGCAAGTCTTCCACATCTTCGACGCCCACCGACAAGCGCACCAGCGCATCGCCGATGCCCAGTTGTGCGCGGGTGTCGGCGGGGATGGTGGCGTGGGTCATGATTGCCGGGTGTTCGATCAGGCTTTCGACGCCGCCCAGGCTCTCGGCCAGGGCGAAGATTTGCACGCTTTCGAGGAAACGCCTGGCGCCTGCCAGATCACTGTTCAGATCAAGGGAGATCATGCCGCCGAAACCACGCATTTGCCGCTGTGCCAGCTCGTGCTGGGGGTGTGACGGCAGGCCCGGATAGTAGACGCGTGCGACTTGCGGTTGGCGTTCCAGCCATTGCGCCAGTTCCAGTGCGTTGCTGCAGTGGCGTTCCATGCGCAGTGCCAGGGTTTTTACGCCGCGCAGGGTAAGGAACGCGTCGAACGGGCCGGCGATGGCGCCGACGGCGTTTTGCAGGAAGCCCAGTCGCTCGGCCAGTTCAGGGTTTTGTCCGACCACGGCGATGCCGCCGATCACGTCAGAGTGGCCATTGAGGTATTTGGTGGTCGAGTGCAGCACGATGTCGAAGCCCAGTTCCAGCGGGCGCTGTATCCAGGGGCTGGCGAAGGTGTTGTCCGCCACGCAGATGATACCTCGGGCACGGCAGAGGCGAGCGATGGCAGCGAGGTCGGTGAGGCGCAGCAGAGGATTGCTGGGTGTCTCGACCATGACCATGCGCGTGTCGTCCTGCAGCGCAGCTTCGAAGGCCGACAGGTCGGTCAGGTCGACGAAACTGAATCGGTGCCCGGCGCTGCGCTGGCGGACCTTGTCGAACAGGCGGAAAGTGCCGCCGTAGAGGTCATTGCCGGAGACGATGTGTGCATTGGCATCGAGCAGTTCGAGTACGGTGGAGATCGTGGCCAGCCCCGAGGCGAAGGCGAATGCCTGGGTGCCGCCTTCGAGGTCGGCGACGCAGCGTTCCAGGGCAAAACGCGTCGGGTTGTGTGAGCGGCCGTAGTCGAGACCTTTGTGCACGCCGGGGCTCTGTTGCAGGTAGGTGGAGTTGGCGTAGATCGGCGGCATCAACGCCCCGGTGGACGGGTCCGGCGTCTGCCCGGCGTGGATCACGCGGGTGGCAAACGCATGTGGCGGGGCGGTTTCATCGTGCTGACTCATGCAAGGGATCTCCGTAAATGATTGAGCAGGTCGACGCGAGTGATCAGGCCGTGGAACCCCGCAGCGTCGGCGATGATCGCCACCAGTCCGCGGTCGAGCTCCGCCTGGAGTTCTGCCAGGCCGGCGCCGGGCGGCAGGGTTTGAACCTTGTTGGTCATAGCGCTGGCGACGGTCATGCGAAAGTGCGACGCGTCTTCCTGCATGCCGAGCAGGATGTCGGATTCATCGATCACGCCGACCAGTTGTTGCCCGTTCACCAGTACCGGCAACTGCGAGACATCGGCCAGGCGCATGCGCTGGAACGCCGTGAGCAGGGTGTCGTCCGGACCGACGCTGATCACCCGGCCATCTTCGAAACGCCGGGCGATCAGGTCGCGCAAATCGCCGTAGCGTTTGTACTGCAGGAGGCCTTGATCGTTCATCCACTGGTCGTTGTAAACCTTGGACAGGTAGCGGGTGCCGGTGTCGCAGACGAAACTGACCACGCGCTTGGGCTCGGTTTGTTCGCGGCAGTAGCGCAACGCCGCCGCTAGAAGAGTGCCGGTGGAAGAACCACCGAGAATGCCTTCGGCGCGCAGCAGTTGGCGGGCGTGATCGAAGCTTTCCTCGTCGCTGATCGAGTAAGCCTTGCGCACACTGGAGAGGTCGGCAATTGACGGGATAAAGTCTTCGCCGATGCCTTCGACGGCCCAGGACCCCGGCGTGCCGAGCGTGCCGCTGCGGCTGTACTCGGCCATCACCGAGCCCACCGGGTCAGCCAGCACCATTTCGAGATCCGGTTGCACGCGGCTGAAAAAACGCGTCAATCCGGTCAGGGTGCCAGCGGAACCTACGCCGACCACGATGGCGTCCAGATCATGCTGGGTCTGCGCCCAGATTTCAGGCGCGGTGCTGCATTCGTGAGCGAGGGGATTGGCCGGGTTGTTGAATTGGTCGGCAAAGAACGCGTCGGGAATGTCCTGAGCCAGGCGCGCGGCAACATCCTGGTAGTACTCGGGATGACCTTTGCCGACGTCGGAGCGGGTGATGTGCACTTCGGCGCCCATCGCCTTCAAGTGCAGGACTTTCTCGGTGGACATTTTGTCGGGCACCACCAGGACCACTCGGTAGCCCTTGGCGCGGCCGACCAGGGCCAAGCCAAGACCGGTGTTGCCGGCGGTGGCTTCGACGATAGTGCCGCCGGGTTTGAGGCGACCATCGCGTTCAGCGGCATCGATCATTGCCAGGCCGATGCGATCCTTGATCGAACCGCCGGGGTTCTGTGATTCGAGTTTGAGAAACAGGGTGCACGGGCCGGTATCGAAGCGGCTGACACGCACCAGTGGCGTGTTGCCGATCAGTTCGAGCACGGCAGGGCGGGAGTCGCTGGGCATGTCGTCACCTCGCTACTGAATTCGCAATGGATGGACAGCAATTCGCTGCAAGTCGTCGCACCAAAAACGGGCGACGTCTGGCATGGACCATAGGTCGGGATGGTGTCATTCGCAACTGTGGATGGCTGGCCGGTTGTGCTGGTGGGCTGGAGTCGGGGTAAAGAAAGATCAAAAGATCGCAGCCTCGTTTCACTCGACAGCTCACCGCTCCTGCAGACGTGGATCTCTGTAGCAGCTGGCGAAGCCTGCGTTCGACTGCGTAGCGGTCGCTGGCCAGAACAATGTGATGTCGGCTTGAAAAACAGGGCCGCTTCGCGCCCCAACGCAGGCTTCGCCAGCTGCTACAAAAACGCGTCCCGCCGATCCCTGTAGCCGCTGCCGAATGCAACGAGGCTGCGATCTTTCAACAAATTACCCCAAACTCAAGCCTTGCTCGCCGCCAGGTAAGTACCCAGCCGCTGCCCCATCTGTTCCCCCAACGCCTGCAAGCCACTCAACGGCCGGACCATTACTTCGAAATCGACAATCTTGCCTTCTTCGTTGAACCGAATCATGTCGATGCCCTTCAACTCTTTTCCGTTCACGTTGGCGCTGAACTCCAGCACCACATTCAAACCGTCCGCGGTGGCCAGTTCACGGTGATATTTGAAATTCTCGAAGACGTCGAACACCGTGGTGAGAATCATCGCCACCACGGCGGCACCGGGGTAGGGCGTGTGCGCCATCGGCGAGCGGAAGACCACGTCGGGTGCCAGCAATTCGGGCAAGGCGTGCAAATCAGCGTTGGCAATCATCTGGTGCCACTGGCTCAAGGACGCCAAGGCGTTGGGGTGCAGGTTCAGCTCGGACATGTTCGACTCCTGTTTTTGTTGTTCTGCGAAGCCTGACGTTATACCAACCCTGATCTTCAAAGGGCAGGGGGTTGATGTCCGAGCATTTGCAATCCACAGGCTTCATACTTAATATACGTTTCATATGCATTTCATATTAGGTAAGGCAATGGGTATCGTAAAAATTTCAGAGCACATGCACGAGAATCTACGGGTCGCCAGCGATGCGTTGAGTCGCTCGATAAACGCCCAGGCCGAACACTGGATGCGCATCGGCATGCTGGCGGAGCTCCATCCAAATCTTGATCACAGTGACATCTGTCGCTTGCTGATTCGTGCCGAACTGGCAGGGGGGCTTGATTTGAAGGCGTTGGGTACGCTGGAGGAATTTCCTCGGGCAGATCAGGTTCATGCGGCCATGGGAGCCAAGCAATGAAGGCGCACGTCCCGATCAACACGCCGGCACAAATAGCACAGTCCCGTGTGGCGGGCATGCTGGCCGCGGAGGTGCTGGCGATGATTGCTCCTTACGTGAAGGCGGGAGTGACGACCGACGAGCTTGATCAGCGTTGCCACGACTACATCGTCAATGTACAGAAAGCCATTCCCGGCAACGTCGGCTACCACGGATTCCCCAAAACGGTCTGTGCGTCCGTGAATCATGTGGTCTGCCATGGCATCCCGTCGAAGACGCCACTGAAGGATGGCGACATCGTCAACATCGACATTGCCGTGGTGAAGGATGGCTGGTTCGGCGACACCAGCCGCATGTACTGCGTGGGTGATCCCACTCCGGACGCACTGCGGCTGATCAATACCACCTATGAGGCGATGTGGGCCGGCATTCGCACGGTTCGCCCCGGCGCTACGCTGGGTGACATTGGTCACGCGATTCAGACGGTTGCGGAAAAAGACGGTTTCAGCGTCGTGCGCGAATACTGCGGTCACGGAATCGGCAAGGTTTATCACGATGAGCCGCAGATTCTTCACTATGGCTATCCCGGCCAGGGGATGACGCTCAAGACCGGCATGATCTTTACCATCGAACCCATGTTGAACGCCGGCAAACGCCATGTGAAAACCCTGGCCGATGGCTGGACCGTGGTCACCAAGGATCAGTCCCTCTCAGCGCAGTGGGAACACATGGTGGCGGTCACAGACGAGGGTTATCAGGTGTTGACGCCTTGGCCGGACAGTACCGACTGAAAAGCATTCTGGGCACCCCTTTAGCAGCCGCCGAATGCAGCCTTCGGCAGCTGATACAGGGAGTAGGGTGAAGACGTGTACGTACCGGCGGTCAGACGGTATGAATTATCTCGGATGGATTCACTCGATGAACGGTGGAGGTTTGCTTCGCAATGGCGGTGATATCCGCCCGGGGCGCACTCAATGACATCGGTAGACGACTTCAGAACCAAATCTCACGAACTTCTAATCGAACTCGACGCCGCTACCATGGGCATGATGCAGCTGGTCTCCTCCAGATGTGTGTCCGGGCCAGTATGGGAAGAGGCGACTCGACGGCATCACGATGCTTATGAGGTCTGGAACACCTTTCTCAACGTGCCAGAGTCAGGGGTGAGCCCGGACGCTCTCTGACCTTTGCCAGGAGCGACCGGGTTTTTCAACTGCTTGAAGATGACCGAAGCGGACCGGGTTACCCAGTCCGCACGGCGAGGTCAGCTTTGGCAGAACCGGATCCGGTTACCGAAAGGATCGTAGACCTCAAGGATCTTTCCCCAGCCCTGTTCAACGATATCCGGCCGTCCGTACCCGTAGCGTTTGCCCTGTAACTCGTCCCGCAGCAGTTCGATATTTTGCATCGGGACGAATATCGTCGAGCCAGGGCTCGCATCGCCATGATGCTCCGAGAGATGAAGGTGCAGGCCGTTGCGGCTGATGCCCAGGTACAGCGGTAGATCGGCTTCGAAACGGTGTTCGAATTCGACGCTGAACCCCAGGAAATCCAGGTAGAACTCACGCGCCTTGGCCTCGTCAAACATCCGCAAAATCGGGATGGCTTTGTCGAACGTTATCCCGGGCGTGGCGTTTTCCTGTGGCAGCAGCGCTGCTGCGGTGTTCCAGTCCTTGTAGCCCAACTGCTGCGCCACTGTTTCAAGCGCGGTGGCGTGGGACACCTCTTGATTGCGACCTTCCAGCGAAGTGCGCAACCGCTTGGCCATCTGCTTGGCTTGCTCGATTGAAATCATTGTTCCTCCTGTGGTCCAGGCATGTGGGTGCTCGCGTTGCCAAACCTCGACCTTCAAGAGAATCAACAGGATTTGGAGAGAAGAGATGCTTTCACCTGTCCTTTCGGAAGCGAGCGGCGGGCAGCATCGGCCCGGGCGGATGATACATCACTCCCACAACTACATCTTCACCAGTCACTGAACGGGTGTGCATGCCTGGTCACCTGTGGGAGCAAGCTTTGTTCCTACAATTGGATCTGCGTATCCACTGCTAGAATTGTTGTCTCAGTTCTATCCTGGAGAACCAAGATGATCAGTAAAAATACGATTTGTCTCTGGTACGACGGCACGGCCCTGGATGCAGCGACGTTTTATGCCAAGACGTTCCCGGACAGTGCCGTAGGGGCCGTCAATCGGGCGCCGGGTGATTATCCGGCGGGCAAGCAGGGCGATGTCTTGACGGTCGAGTTCACGGTGATGGGCATTCCTTGCCTGGGTCTGAACGGCGGATCGGGGGTCACACACAACGAGGCGTTTTCATTTCAGGTGGCGACCGACGATCAGGCTGAAACGGACCGTTTGTGGGACGCGATCATCGGCAATGGCGGTAGGTAGAACGTCTGTGGCTGGTGCCAGGACAAGTGGGGTTTGTCATGGCAGATCACGCCACGCATCTTGTCGACGGCCATCGCCAGCCCTGATCGAGCGGCGGCCAAGCGTGCCTTCGAAGCGATGATGCAGATGAAAAAAATCGACGTCGCGGCGATTGAGGCGGCTCTGAAGGGGTGACCGGCGCTTGATCCGCACGATGTCGCGTACATGCCATAGGTTTTCAGAGGAGGTGCAGCATGGAGCGATTCAACGGTGGTTGCCTGTGTGGCAACGTTCGCCTCGAGGCGATTGGTCGGCCTTATCGGGTGGGCCTGTGTCATTGCCTCGACTGCCGCAAACACCACGGGGCCTTGTTTCACGCGAGCGCCATATTTCCTCAGGAGGCGGTGACCATCGAGGGCGAAACACGGGACTACGCCGGTCGGTTTTTCTGCCCTCGTTGTGGCTCCTCGGTCTTTGCGCGAACCGACGACGAAATCGAAGTGAACCTGGGGTCCCTCGATGCACCGGACCAACTCACGCCGACCTACGAGAGCTGGATCGTGCGGCGTGAATCCTGGTTACCGTCGTTTCCGTTGACGAGACGGTATGAGCGCGATCGTGAAAATCCGGGTCGACTGGAGGAGTAGGTCTGCTCGCGATAGCGGCCTGAGAGCCGACCATTCTCTCCCGAATGTCACCCGATCAAGTGTGGGAGCTGGCTTGCCAGCGATGGCGGCCTGATAGCCGACCGATTCTTTCCTGATGTAACCGGATCAAACTGTAGGAGCGAGCCTGCTCGCGATAGCGGTCTGATCGGCGGTGAAATTCTTGCCGGTGTACATATCCATACCTGCGGTTACGGCTTCTATCGGTTTCGCTCTTACAGCGAGTCACTTGGAAGAGCGCCAAGTAACCAAACGCTCTTGCCCCTTTCGTCCGGTGCCTCGCCTGGGCTCGGCATACCCTCGCTCCGGTCCTGCTCCGTGGGCCCGCCGCGATCGGCCATCCATGGCCGTGCGCGGCTAACCCGGCATCCATGCCGGGTTGCCCACTGCGCAGAACCTGCGCTCGGCCTGCCGATGGGGCAAGAAGATCAAAAGCAGATCAAAGGCAGATCAAAGGCAGATCAAAGGCAGATCAAAAGCCAAAACTAGGCGGCCTGACAGCCGACCATTCTCTCCCGAATGTCACCCGATCAAGTGTGGGAGCTGGCTTGCCAGCGATGGCGGCCTGATAGCCGACCGATTCTTTCCTGATGTAACCGGATCAAACTGTAGGAGCGAGCCTGCTCGCGATAGCGGTCTGATCGGCGGTGAGATTCTTGCCGGTGTACATATCCATTCCTGCGGTCACGGCTTCTATTGGTTTCGCTCTTACAGCGAGTCACTTGGAAGAGCGCCAAGTAACCAAACGCTCTTGCCCCTTTCGTCCGGTGCCTCGCCTGGGCTCGGCATTCCCTCGCTCCGGTCCTGCTCCGTGGGCCCGCCGCGATCGGCCATCCAAGGCCGTGCGCGGCTAACCCGGCATCCATGCCGGGTTGCCCACTGCGCAGAACCTGCGCTCGGCCTGCCGATGGGGCAAGAAGATCAAAAGCAGATCAAAAGCAGATCAAAGGCAGATCAAAGGCAGATCAAAAGCCAAAATTAGGCGGCCTGACAGCCGACCATTCTCTCCCGAATGTCACCCGATCAAGTGTGGGAGCTGGCTTGCCAGCGATGGTGGCCTGATAGCCGACCGATTCTTTCCTGATGTAACCGGATCAAACTGTAGGAGCGAGCTTGCTCGCGATGGCGGTCTGATCGGCAGTGAAATTTTTGATGGTGTACATATCCATTCCTGCGGTCACGGCTTCTATTGGTTTCGCTCTTACAGCGAGTCACTTGGAAGAGCGCCAAGTAACCAAACGCTCTTGCCCCTTTCGTCCGGTGCCTCGCCTGGGCTCGGCATACCCTCACTCCGGTCCTGCTCCGTGGGCCCGCCGCGATCGGCCATCCATGGCCGTGCGCGGCTAACCCGGCATCCATGCCGGGTTGCCCACTGCGCAGAACCTGCGCTCGGCCTGCCGATGGGGCAAGAAGATCAAGATCAACAGCAAATCAAAAACAAAGCGAGGCGACCTGACAGCCGATCCTTTTCTCCGATGTACCTGAATCGTAATCATTGCATTTGAAATGAGAGTACTGTGGGTCGGCAGCACACGACACACCGCACTTTTAAGGAAGTCTGGAAGAAACACACCATTCAGGGACTACAGGGAATTATCGAATGAGCACGACAGATCAAGTGCAGGACCACAGCAAGTACAGCGCGAAATGGCAGGAGCGTTTTGCATTTTTCGATACCTACGGTGCGCCGAATGCGCCGGGATACAAACCGGCACTCCAGCAGCTTCCCTTTAAACGGAAGATAACCATCAACGCAAACATTATCGCGTTCTTCTTTGGCCCGATTTACCTGTTTGTGCTGGGACTGTGGAAAAAGAACCTGACGCTGATTGCGATCATTATTGCGCTCACCCTCGTGCTGGATGTTGTCTTCGCGCTGGTCGAGTTCAGCTATGCCAAGCAGGTCAACTTTGCCGTAGGGTTTGCGATGAACATGTTGTATGCACTTTCCACTAACTACGCTTATTACCTGAAGGAACAGAAGGGCGAGCAGGGTTGGAATCCGTTCAAGGGCATGCGCTGGTAAGTCATCTGCACAAGCGCCTGGGAGCGGCGAGTCAACGAGTCCACTGTGCCTCGCCACTCGCGCGGGTCCGATCGACCAGGCGGATGCTGTTGCGTCCGCCGCGTTTGGACTCGTAGAGCGCAGCGTCACATTGCTCGATCGATGCCGCCAGGCTGGCAGGCGGCTGATCGAACAGGCTGGCGCCGATGCTCAGGGTGACCGGTTCAGGCGTGGCAAATGTCTGGACAGCCGCTTTATGAAACTCTTCACGCAGCGCGCTACCCAACGTCTCAATGCGTTCGGTCGATGCGTTTTTCAGCAAAATCACGAATTCGTCACCCCCCAACCGGGCGGCCAGCGCGCCTTCCGGCAGTCCCGAACGAATCATTTCGCTCAGTGCGACAAGCAACCGGTCACCGGCAGTATGGCCGTACAAATCGTTGACCAGTTTGAAGTTGTCGATGTCGATCAACAACAAGGCACCCGGCCGCTCGGTCGAAGCTTTCTCCATGAGTCGCGGCGCTCGCATCTCCAGGGCGCGGCGGTTGTACAGGGCGGTCAACGGATCACGGGAGGCCAGCCGTGCGATCCGTTTCTCCCGGCGATAGCGCTCGGATCCGGTCATCGACAACGCAATCAGCATGATCGCCATCGCACCTTCGACCAACGAAATCTGGATGATCTCGCCACGCAGGGCAGCAAGATCGATCAGCGTGCCCGGAACCACCGCCGTTAATGCCTTGACGAGGTAGAACAGGCCGTGGATCAGCAACACATAGCGCAGTTGTCCCGCTCCCACGCTCAGGGATTTGCCGTGGGGGCGCAGGAGCATGCTTGCCTTGAGCGTCGGCAGGGCAACCAACAGCGAATTGACCAGCAGCATGACCTTCGACCAGGGCTGCTCCCCCGGCAACATCAGCATGGCGATCCATGCGACAAAAATCAGGTACCAGGCGCGCGACAGTCGCGCCTGTGTGAAGCGCGCAACGCCCATCAGGAACAGCCAGTGAGCGGTCACCAGCAGACCGTTGGCAAACCAGATGCCGATCAGTAAAAGGCCGCTTCCGCGCAGCAAGGCCAGGGTCGATCCCACGGTGATCGTCGCAAAACCCGCGCTCCAGAACAGCAGCGAGGGCTCCCGAACGTTGCGCCACTCAATCGCCAGGTACAGCGCGGCGGCCGCGGCGAGGGCGATGGACAGTATCAAGAGGGTGGGAGGGTCGAGCGCCATAGCCTGACGGGGTGCCTGATTGGAAATGAAGGGCGCGATTGTAAGCGTTTAAGATGAATTTTCGCAGGGTTGGCCGTCGTCACGTATTCGTTGCTCCGCCACCAGCAAAAGCGACTGCGGCAGCGGACTTTGCGGGTGCTGGGGTTCCTGCACACTGGCGAGGCGAAACCCGGCCATGTCCAGCGCGTTGACCCAACTGGACAGAGTCCGGAAGTACCAGGGCATGGGCTGCCAATCCCCTTTGAACCCCTCGAACGTTTCTTCTCGCCACCCATCCTGATAGTCGCCGCCTGCTGCGGCCCATGGATGCAATGTCTGGATCAGCAGTGCGCCACCCGGGGCGAGCAGGGCATTCATGGCGGCGAGCAGAGGAATGATGTCCTGATGCAGCAGGGCGAAGTTGGCGCAGATCACGTCATACGCATTGCCAATGTCGACCTTCGCCGCCACCAATTCTTCATAGTTCGCCAAGTGCACCCGGCAGGCGCTCGAGGTGCGTGCAAACTCAACCAGCGTAGCGTCGCCATCCACACCGATCGCTTCGATGGAGCGTTCGCTCAACGCACGCAATAGCCAGCCTTCACCGCAGCCCAGGTCGAGTGCGCGCTCGGGCTGACGGCCCAGCACTGCCAGCAGGATGGCCTGGTCGGTGACCTTGAGGCGGCTGTCGATGCTGCCGGTTCGGATAGCCTCTATCCAGGAGTGGGCGTTGTGGTGCCAGCTGTGGAGGAGGGTGGATTCGGGATCATGCATTTCGCTGTCCGGTGTGGTTGCCTGGAGAAAAGAATAGGACAGGTACGGAATCAGCGAACATCAGTTTTGGCGCGATGTTTGCCGACCCTCCGAACGCACCACCAGCCAGATGCCAATCCCTGACACGGCCATGCCTGCGATCATTTGCCATGACAACGGTTCATCGAACATGGCCCAGGCCCAGAGCATCGTCACGGGTGGGCTCAAGTACAAGACGCTGGCGACTCGAGTGGCCGTGGCGCGGCGCAGGCAGATCCAGTAAAGCCCATACCCGCCGAGCGTCGATAAACCGACCGTCCACAGCACGCTCAGCGCAAACCCTGTGTTGGCTATTGGCATCAAGCTGCCCTGCGCGCCCTCGACGACGGCGAATGCAACGCTGGAGACCGCACATTGCAGCCAGAGGTTGGGCAGCAGCCCCAGGGATTGCGAAGCGGGTAAATGCTTTTGCCAGAGCGTCGCCACAGCGAGCGACAGCATGCCCAGCAGCGGCAAGCCGTAAGCCCACAGAGGCGCGTTGCCCCATCCCAGCGCGCCATGGGTCACCAGCACCACCCCGATAAGGCCGATGACCAGCCCCGCCCAGACTTGCCAGACCATTCGTTGCCCAAGGACGACCGCCGCGAGCAAGGCCATGCCCATCGGCAGCAGGTCCGCGAACAGCGCCGCAAGTCCCGCCGGTACGCCCAGGGCAATACCTTGCACGACACCGGCCAGATAGCCCGCCATGGCCAGAAGACCGATGCCTGCGTTCTTCAACAGCACGGCAAGCGAGGTCTGGCGCAATGGCCTGGCGACGAAAGGAAACAGGATGAGCGTGACCACGACACAGCGCCAGAACACCACCAGCAAGGGTGGCGCGTAATCAAGCGAGAATCGCGCACCGACGAATCCTGAGCTCCACGTCAGAATCAACCCGGCCTCAAGCAAGGGCAGGGGAAGCGTCTGGCGCCGGTCAGGCGTGGCTTGCTGATGACATGAAATCGGAGTGTGCTGGTTCATCGCCACAGGCTACGAAATCAGCGTAATCTAATAAATCAAAATTAAATGCATGAGTCATTCACGAAGACGGAATCATGACAGCGATCCTCGATATTGAGCTGGTGCGTACCTTTCATGCTGTGGCGCGGATAGGCAAATTCAGTGCGGCAGCCGAGCAGTTGCACAAGAGCCCGGCAGCGGTGAGTGTGCATATCCAGCGGCTTGAAGCAGTCGCCGGCGGCCGCTTGCTCAATCGCGATAATCAGTCAGTCTCCCTGACCGCGCTGGGCAAGCGCCTGCTGGTGTCGACGACAGAATTGCTGTGCACCCACGACCGGGTGCTGGCCGACCTGCATGGCACCCATTTGTCAGGGCGCATCACCTTGGGCGTGCCCGACGAATATGCCACGCACGTGATCCGCGACATCCTGCCGACATTCGCCGCCGCCTGGCCCAACGTGGTGCTGGAGTTAAAGACAGCGCCCAGTTATGCGCTGCGTGATCAGGTGCTGCGGGGAAGGCTTCAGGCCGCTGTGATTGCGCAACCCGAGGGGCAGTCGAGCGCGCAGGCGCAGTTACTGGTCTCCACCACGCCTGTCTGGGTGGGGCCGGCCAATACCCCGATGGCCACGACGGATCCACTGCCGCTGGCCGTGCATGCGGCGCAATGCCCTTATCGGCAAGCCATGATGGAATCGCTCAAGCACAGTGGCCGACGCGCTCGCGTGGTGCTGGAAAGCCCCTCTAATCAGGCCATCAAGGCCTGCGTGGAGGCCGGGCTGGCGATCAGTTTGATCGACCGCGCCCGTGTGACGGAAAACATGCAGATCCTCGACGGTTTTCCCGCCATACAGGCGCACGAGATTGTGTTTATGCGTTCGCTGTCATCAGCCGGCGATGAAGCGGTGGACCTGCTTTCCCATGCCCTGCAGCAACGCTTTCGGCTTTAGTCAAGGTGTCACAGCCGATCGCCCGGGATAGTTCATGACGAACTGCACATGCGCCTTCACGCCAGTGGCGAGGGTGGCGTCATCGGCGGTGAAGTAAGGGCTGTGGTTGTTCGGCGCCTTGCTCATGTCCTGGCCTTCGGGCGTCGCGCCAAGGAACACGAAGAGTCCGGGCACCTTGCGCGCGTAGTAAGAGAAATCTTCGCTGGGTGACAATGACGCCTCAAGCCGCTCGACTTTGCCCGGCGCGGCCAGTTCCAATGCCGGCACCATGGCCTCGGTGAGTTTCGGGTCGTTGGTGGTCACCGGTGCGTTGTTCACGAGCAGCAGCTTGGCTTCGGTTTCATATGCGCTGGCGATGCCGCTAACCAGTGGTGGCATTTTTTGCAGGAGGGTTTCGCGGATATCGGCGTTGTTGGTGCGAATGGTCCCGGTCATCTCCAGAGTCTCGGGGATGATGTTCGCCGCCGAGCCGGAATTGATCGTGCCGACGCTGATCACGCCCATGCCCTTGGTCAAATCGATGCGCCGGCTGACCAGGGTCTGCAAGCCGCTGATGATGCTCTGGCTGGTGACAATCGGATCGATCCCGCTCCAGGGCGCGGAGCCGTGGGTCTGTTGCCCCTTGAGCGTGATGCGGAATGAATCGCTGCTGTTGAGCACGGTCCCGGACTTGTAATAAAGGTGCCCGGTCGGGTATCCCGCCATCACGTGCACGCCGAATACCGCTTCGACCTTCGGTGAGTCGAGGGCGCCATCGCGGATCATCGCTTGCGCGCCGATCAGGGTGTCGGTCTGGAATTCGTCGACGTCCGCAGCGCCTTCTTCGGCCGGCTGGAACAGGAACACCACCGTGCCGCGAACCTGATCCCGATGTTCGGCCAGTACCTTGGCGGCACCCAGCAGCATCGCCGTATGGGTATCGTGGCCACAGGCGTGCATCACCGGCACGCTCTTGCCTAGCCTGACGCTCGTCGCCTGACTGGCGAAGGGAAGGTTGGTCATCTCCTTGACGGGCAACGCATCCATGTCGGCACGCAGGGCTACCACAGGACCGGGCAAACCACCTTTCAGGACACCGACGACGCCGGTCTTGCCGACTTGCGTGCGCACCTCGATGTTCGATGCCTTGAGACGCTCGGCGACCAGGGCAGCGGTTTTGAATTCGAGGTTTCCCAGTTCCGGATGCTGGTGGATGGTGTGACGCAGATCGATGACTTCCTGATTGACCGAGGTGACCGCTGGGTCCACCCAATTGAGGTCGGCGGCCTGGCTTGAAGTGGTGGCAACGGCAGCCAGCAAGGCCAGACATAACGGGGTTTGGATCGGACGCTTCAAAGTGATTTCTCGCTTATGTTTTTGTTGTGGATACACAGTTGCAGCGCCCAAGGGTATGACGTGGTCAACGAGGGGACAAAGGCAGTTGACCGGTAATCGCACAGCTTTTTGCTTTTTAATAAACCTCCCAATTTGGTGCATCATCGCGACACTGAAACGTGCTCGATATGGATAATGATCTGCAGAAACTGGCTATTGCGGACGAGAAATTGTTGGCTGTCAGGCCGCCATCGCGAGCAGGCTCACTCCTACAATTGGATCTTCGCCGGGTGCGGGATTTTGTGCGCGCCACCAATCCCTGTAGGAGCTGAGCTTGCTCGCGATGAAGAGGGCAGATGACCGGTCTCGATCACGCTTCGCTGATTTTATTGACCCCGGTGATCTGCCCGTTCCAGATCATTTCATAATGGGCCGTCTGGATAATCTGTGAGACCGGCCTGGGTGTCATCAGTGCCCAGCAGTAGCCACCTTGCAGGCGCACCGAGTGATAACGAATGCCGGGGCAACGGGCCTCTTTGATGGCCTTGCCCAAACGATGGGAATGCGAGTAATCGTCCGGCGCGTAGATCGGATCTGTGCTCGCGATGGAGTTGGCATCTTTCATCGCCGTATTGATGAAGGAGCAGGACAAACCCCGGAATACAAACCGCTCATAGTTCAGGCCCCGGACTTTCGACCAGTACAAACCCTGGTGATGCTGCACTTCGGCGAGCGCGGTTTCCATGGATGCTGCCAGGTACAACACGCCAAAGCTGCCATCGCTGAATCGTGAGCCGGCAGGGTTGACGTGGGTGAAGGGGGCTATTGCGTAAGAGCAGCCAGGAATACCGAAAGGGATCTCGCTTCGCGCAATCATCTCAAGCTGACCGATTTCGTTTTTCAGCCTGGGATTGGTGAGCGCCTGCAACTGATACAGCACCTCGAATTCTTGCGCGTCGGCGACGTCATCGAACAGGTCGATGGGCGGGAATTTCGAGTTGACCAGCCGATAAGCCTGCAGCAGTTCGCCAGTGAACTCGGGCAGCTGCTTCAGCGTCACCATTGCGCGCCTCGCAGCACGTCGATGCGGCGGAAGGTTTCATACAGCGAAATCATGTCGCCCTGAGACATGATGTCCAACGGAGTACGCCCGTTGAAAAACTCGTTCGCATTGGGCATCGCCGGGAAGCCATACACATTTTCGGGATTATCAAACACCAGGCGCAGCGCCGCGTGGATGTTGAGCACAAAGCTGATGCGCTGCATCTGATCGGCGTCCAGCAACACGGACCAATCAGGGTCGCGTTGCTTCGCGCGGGTATGGGTGCTGCGGGATATACGCAGGATCCGGCAGGCCTGTTCGCTGGAAGCGCCCCACTTTTCGATGATGCCGACGGCCGCGCGAAGGCCGGTGACACATTGGCTCTTGGAAAATGCTTGTGCTTGAAGGGTAACGGCCATGAAAACTTCCTTAACGCTTAATCTATAGACTAATTTATAGTCTTATTGAATCTACAGATCAAGCTGGAAAAAGAAAGTTCTGATGCGCATCAACGTTTTCGGTCACCCGCCCCAACGAGGTGTTTATTAACGTATCAAGGCCTGACAGAGGGTGTACTATCGAGTTCTGACCATCAGATATCAGTTTGCCATGACCGCGCAAAGCGAAGAGAGCCGCCAGATCGTAGCTTCTCTGGCGCACCGTGTGGGTCCCAACGCTGACATTGCCAGGATCGCCCAGGCGCTCGTTACCACCTTGCAGGATATGGGCGCAGCCCTCACGCCCATCATCGGCCAACAAGGGGTTGTCGCGCTTTATCGCCGCAGCATCCACCTGTGCGCCTCAAACCATCCACGTCTGGCCGGCACCTACGACAGTGTGCAGTCGACGCTGGATCTTATTGCCCTCAAGTCCGTGCTCGTTGAACAGAGCGAAACCGATGGATTGTTTTTCGGTGAAGTGCTGCTGACCACGTTTTACGAGTTGTTGACCACGCTGATCGGGCCCTCGCTCACCGCACGTTTGCTTCGTGACGTGTGGGGACCTTCTTTGAGCGACACCCCTTCGCAGGAAATTTCGCCATGAGCACCAAAGTAACGATCAACCGTCTGGCCACCGGCGTGCCAGGCCTGGACGAGGTGCTGGGTGGAGGTCTGCCGGAATTTTCGTTCAACCTGATCGCCGGCCCGCCAGGTTGCGGCAAAACCACCTTGGCGCACCAGATGATGTTCGCCCTGGCGACACCGGAACGCCCTGCGTTGTTCTTTACCGTGCTCGGCGAGCCGCCATTGAAGATGCTGCGTTACCAGCAGCAGTTCGACTTTTTCGACAGCGAAGCGATCAACCATTCGATTCGCTACATCAACCTGGCGGACGACACCCTGGCCGGCAACCTGGACGAAGTCCTGCGGCGCATTGTCAGCGAGGTGGAAACCCATTCCCCGGCGCTGGTGTTCGTCGACTCGTTCCGTTCAGTGGTGCTGGCCAGCCAGACCCAGGACAACCCGAACAACAACCTGCCGCAGTTCGTCCAGCAACTGGGCATGTTGATGACGACCTGGCAGGCCACGACCTTCCTGATCGGCGAGTACTTTACCGAAACCGACACCAACCCGATTTTCACCGTGGCCGATGGCCTGATCTGGCTGCGTCAAAGCGTTCAACGCAACTCCATGGTCCGCAAGATGGAAATCATGAAGATGCGCGGCCAGCCGACGCTGCCAGGGTTGCACACGTTCCGCATTGCCACGTCGGGGATCAAAGTCTTTGCGCCGGCAGCACACCACCTTGTTGATACGCCGCTGGAGTTCCCTGTCAAGCGCTTGAAGATGGGCGTGCCGCAACTCGACAAGATGCTCGGCGGCGGGTTGCCTCGGGGTTATTCACTGTTGGTGGCGGGGCCGTCGGGTTCGGGCAAAAGTATCCTCGCCGCGACCTTCCTTGCCGAAGGTGCGCGCAACGGGGAAACCGGTGTGATTGCGGTGTTTGAACAGCGTCCCAACCATTCCCAGAACGCTACGTTGGCCAACCTGATCCAGGCCGGCAAAGTGGGCCTGGTGGACAGTCGCGCACCCGACCTGTCCATTGATGAAATCGTCCAGTTGCTGCTCAGCGAAATCGACCGGTTGAAAGCAACTCGCGTGGTGATCGATTCGCTGTCGGGCTTCGAGCTGGCGCTGGCACCGACCTTCCGCGAAGACTTTCGCGAGTCGCTGTCGCGCATGGTCACTGCATTGACCGGCGCGGGCGTCAGCGTGCTGATGACCTCGGAACTGGAAGACCGCTATACCGACTTGCGATTCAGTCCTTACGGCACGGCGTTTCTCACCGATGCGATCATCGTGCAGCGCTACATTGAAGTGCAGAGCCGCTTGCTGCGCATCATGGCCGTGGTCAAGGTACGGGCCAGTGCTCACTCTGATGAGTTGCGCCTGTATCGCGTCGACGATAACGGGTTGCAGATCGGTGAGATGCTGCCCGATCAGGAAGGGTTGCTCGGTGGCCGACCAACCCGGCAGCACACAGTCCTCGACAATGGATGAGCCAAGATCATGAACGGGACCGATAGCCGGAACGAGGAAGCGCTGGCATTTGCCACTCGCGAATTGTTCCTGCTCGGTCAGAAAACCGTGGAAGCGCGAGCCGTACTGGCGGCGCTGCAAAAGGAGTTGAGTGACACCAGTAGCCGGCTGGTGGATAGCCAGCAGGTCGAACAGTTGATCGAGGCCAATCAACAGCTGGTGCTGGCGATCCTGCTGGCCCAGTCCGATGCAGAAAAATCACAGCGTACCGAGCAAGAGCAGCAGATGCTCCTGGAGATGCGCGAAGCCAACGAACAACTGGTGATCGCCGCCCTCAGCGCGCAACAGTTGCAAGCGTCGGCTGAGCACTCGCTGGAGCAGCAACGCAACATCCTGACCCTCGTCGCCCACGAATTGCGCAACCCGCTGACGCCCATCAGCATGATCGCCGGCCGGCCGGCTGGTGCGGGTGCCCAGTGATGAGCTGCCGCGCATGCAGAAGCTGATCGAAGGTCAGGTTCGGCACATGTCACGGCTGGTGGATGATTTGCTCGATGTCTCGCGCGCCAGTACCGGCAAGCTGCGTCTCAACTGCTGCTTGATCGACATGGTGCCGATCATCCTGGACGCGATCGAGGTGTGCCGCCCGCTGATGACGGCGCATCATTTGTTGTTCACCGCAGAGTTACCCGAGCAAACGCTGGCGGTAGACGGCGATCCCGTGCGGCTTACACAAATCCTTGGCAACTTGCTGGGCAACGCCGCCAAATACACGCCCGCAGGTGGCGTCGTCACGCTTGCAGTCACGGTCGAAGGTGACAGCCTGACGATGAGCATTCGCGACGATGGCATCGGTATTTCGGCCAAGGCGCTGCCGTTCATTTTCGAACCCTTCGTTCAGGACGTTCATGCCGTCGGCTTCAATGGGGCCGGCCTGGGCATTGGCCTGACGGTGGTGCGCGAATTGGTCGAGGCTCATGGCGGTACCGTGATCGGCATGAGCGACGGCGATGGCAAGGGCAGCGAGTTCGTCGTGACCTTACCCTTGGTAAGCCGTTAACGGTTCGTCAATCGGATACCAAGACGCTTTCGACTCGACGTGCACATGTTTGTGTTTCTTGATCAGAAGCGCCGTGTCCAGCGTGCTGATCGCCACCGATACCCAGTCCGAAAAATCACCCTTCGAGTCAGACCAGAACAGCGAAGACCCGCACTCGCCACAAAACTGTCGCGCGACCCCTTCAGACGAATGAAAGGTCTTGAGGACATGCATGCCCCGGTCAATCGACAGCGTCGAGCGAGGTGCGCTGGCATAGCTTGCAAACGCTGCCCCGTGACCCTTTCTGCATTGACTGCAATGGCAATGCGTAACGGCTTTCAGCGCGCCCGACACGTGATAGGTGACGGCGCCGCACAGGCAGCTTCCTCGGTGCAGTTCATCCATGATGCTCGTGATCCCGGGAATCGAAAGGCGCTATTTTAGTGGCAAGAACGCTGACGTTTCTAATGTATTGTCCGTCTCCAGGGATTTTCATACCGGACAAGGAGTGCGCATGACACTGACCACCCAACGCTTGATCGACATCGCCATGACCAACCCGGCAAACGCCGAGATACTCAAGCGTTTGCCCGCGCTTGGCCTGAACCAGTGCATGCTCACCGCAGGCTGCCTGTTTCAGGCGGTCTGGAACCATCAGGCTGAGCGACCCGTTGCATGGGGCATCAAGGACTATGACGTTTTCTACTTTGATGAGGACGTGTCATGGGAGGCCGAGAATGACGTCATCCAGGCCGCCGGCGCACTGTTCCACGACCTCGATGTGAGCATTGAAATCAAGAACCAGGCACGGGTTCACCTCTGGTACGGCGAGCGGTTTGGCGGGGCGTATCCCCAGCTGAACTCGGCGAAGGAGGGGGTTGATCGATACCTGATCGCGGGAACCTGTATCGGCGTCGACGTACCGACGGGCGAGGTGTATGCGCCTTATGGATTGAGTGACATCGAGGAAGGTCTGTTGCGGATCAACCCGGTCAACCTTCAGCGGCATCTGTTCGAGCAGAAGGCCAGGAGTTATCAGGTGCGCTGGCCGTGGCTGAAAATTCTGGACCCGGACACTTAACTCGCCCGAGCCCGCGGTGTCCTTATCTCAACCTTCAACAACAGCACCTGTCGACTACGACCCAGAAACCCCCGGCACATCCATATTTATTTTTCGCCAGGCCGCTTCGGAAAAACTGTAGGCCGAAAAGGCAATCAACCCCAGCGCCATCACCATCAGAATCAAAGCGCCGGCTGGCAGGTTCTGAAGAGCATCAAGGGCTTCCTTCAAGCCCGGGGGATTCGTGGCTTCAAACCGGGAACCGCTCATCGCGAGCAGCAGGGCGATCTCGATAAACACCACGCCTCGGGCTATCAGTCCAAATCGAGACACCGGGCGTATGTAACGCATTACATCTTCGTCAGCTTCAAAGTACTTCTCGAAGGTCGCCTTCCATCCTTTGATGATGTGAGCAATGCCGACACCCAATGGCACGAGTGCAACGAGGTAGACCAACACGTTCGAGTGATCCCAGGACAGAAGATGCGCCAGTAAATCCTTTGTGTTCTCACCTCCGGAGCTGCCTGAACTGCGAAGGCCGGTGATGAGCAGGCCCAATGCAAAAAACGCAAGGGCACCGTTAACCAGACCTCCCGCCAATAAACCTGCACGAATCACCCAACCCTTGAGTTGCGTACCGTGATGATCGACGTCGCGAATCGCTTGCAGAACTCGCCATCCGGCGAAGGCCAGCAAACCGGCCACGACTAGGCCGACCAGGACATATCCGAATGGCTGGCTTAACAGCGCCTCCAGGCTTTTGTGACTGTCTTTGGGTTTTGTTGAGTCATGAGCCGCCAACAGAGCGAAAATGCCAATAATCAGATAAAGAACACCTCGAGCGGCGTATCCGCCCCGAGCGAGTAAGACAAGCGTGTTTTGAGCGAGCATTGGAGTATTTCCGAGAAGTTATACAAGAGCAGACCCATCGCTTGGGGAGGGGTTCGATAAACCGATTTGTTTGAACGATGTTGAAGGGGCGGTAATCGATTGAACTAAGGTGAAAAAAACCGGTTACTGAGCGAGGCCAATCACATGCCACCTGTCTACGTCGGTTGTGCCGGCTGGAGCTTGCCTCGCGAGCATTGGTCGCTGTTCACGGCTGACGGCACCCACCTGCAGCGATACGCGTCGCAACTGACGGCGGTCGAAATCAACAGTTCTTTCTACCGCCCGCATCGACCTCAAACCTATGCGCGCTGGGCCGAATCGGTGCCGGCGACGTTCCGGTTTTCGGTCAAAATGCCAAAACTCATTACCCATGTTCAGCGCTTGCAGGACTGCGAGTCGTTGCTGGAGGAATTCCTTTCCCAATGCACCGCGCTCGGGGACTCGCTGGGCTGTTTGCTGGTGCAGTTGCCGCCGTCGCTGGCCTATGACGAAGCCGTAGCCGACGCATTCTTTAGCGCGTTGCGCCAGCGTTACGCTGGCCCGGTGGTGCTTGAACCCCGGCACGACAGTTGGCTGAACGCCCACGCGCTGCTGGTCGAACAGCGCATCGGGCGAGTGGCGGCTGATCCATCGCCTATCCCGGGCGGTGACGCACCGGGCGGCTGGCCGGGGATTCAGTACTGGCGCTGGCACGGTTCCCCGCGCATTTATCACAGCAACTATGACCGCGACCGGCTGGAAAATCTGGCGCAACAGATGCGCCAGGCGGCGCAAGCCGGGAGCGTGATCTGGTGCATCTTCGATAACACCGCCAGCGGTTTTGCAGTGAGTAACGCGATGACTTTGCGCGCCATGCTGGCCGACCCTGACCACAGGTCGTAAAGAAACAGTCGTTTGGAAATCGCCTTCAATTACCCGCTCACCCGGTCGATAACCTGTTCAGAGAAACCATCCGCGCATGGTTTTACCCAACTGACCAGGAATGCCCAAAGTGTCGATAAAATTACGCTTGATTCTGCTGATTGGCACCGGCCTGCTCACGGCCTTGATCATGAGCCTGGCCGGATATCTGGGTAATACGCACATGGCGGGGGCGGTGAACGACAATGAGGTCAGCATGGCCGCGCTGCGCAACCATCTTGAGGCCGACATGATGCATGACGCCCTGCGCGCCGACGTCCTGTCCGCGATGCTGGTCGGGTTAGGCAAAAGCACCAGCAGCAAAGCCGAGGTGCGCAGTTCCATCGACGAACATGCCGCGCGTTTTCGTGAGGTGCTGGGCAATAACCTCAAGCTGCCGGTCAACGACACCATCAAGACGGGTCTGAACAAGGTCAAGCCGAGCCTCGATACCTATATCAGTGCGGCCGAACGCATTGTAGGTCTGGCGCTGGAAAATCCCGATGCCGCGCAAAAAGACCTGGGCACCTTCAACGCGGCGTTCAGCCAGCTCGAGGGGCAGATGGCTGCCCTCAGCGAGTTGATTGAAACCGATACACAGCAGACCAGTGTCGGCACACAGCAAGCCATCAGCAACGCCAACATGGCACTGGGTGGCGTACTCATCGCCAGCCTGCTGTTGTTGCTCGCCCAGGGACGCTGGGTGATGTTGAGCATCATGGGTCCGCTGCAATCGGCCAGTCGTATCGCCGACAGCATCGCCCGGGGCAATTTGAGTGAGCCGATTGTCGAGCCCACCGCAAAGGACGAAGCCAGCACGTTGATCCGCAGCCTGGCGACCATGCAGCGCGACCTGCGCGGTATGATCGAGGTGGTTCGCAGCAACGCTCACGGCGTGAGCGGCATGAGCGAGCGTCTGAGCAGTGGTTGTCACGAAGTGGCCGGCAGCAGTCAGCAGCAGAGCAGTGCCGCCAGCACCATGGCCGCAGCAGCCAGCGAAATGACCGCGAGTATCGAGGAAATCACCCGGCACGCCGAGCGCGCGCTGAACATGGCCAATCAAGCGGAAACGCTGGCCAAGGATGGCGGCCGGGTGATCCACCAGGTGGTCAATGACATGGATGGCATCGCGCGTTCGGCGCAGCAGTCCGCTCAGGTCATCCGCACGCTGGACAAAGAGTCCGAAGGGATTTTCAGCATCATTCAGGTGATCAAGGGCATTGCCGATCAAACCAACCTGCTGGCACTCAACGCCGCCATTGAAGCCGCGCGCGCCGGTGAGCAGGGACGCGGGTTTGCCGTGGTGGCCGACGAAGTCCGCAGCCTGGCGGGTCGCACCAGCGCCTCCACCCAGGAAATCGCCGACATGGTTGCGCGCATTCAGCTAAGCACCCGTGAAGCCGTCACCAGCATGGAGGCCGGCGTTGCGCAGGTCGACAAAGGCATGGCCGTTACCGCCGAGGTCGAGCGGGCGATCCGGGCAATTCTCGACGCCACGCTGAACACCACTCAACTGGTCAACGACATCAGCCGCACGATTGGCGAGCAAAGTCTGGCCAGCAACGAAATTGCCCATCAGGTGGAAATGATCGCCGGCATGTCTGAAGACAACAGTCGAGTCATCGGCCAGACCGCCACAACGACCGATGAACTGGCCACGTTGGCAGGCAAGCTGTCGCAGTCGGTGGATCGGTTCAGGCTTTGAGCGGGCGGCTGCACATGAGGGAGGGTTGAGGGCAAAAAAAACGAACAATGTTTTTATATGCTCAAAAAAACATTTACAAGCAATCAGCATGCTGTGAATATGTCCGTGCGAATTTAAAAAAACAAAATCGCATGCGGCGCTGATCAAGGTCAGGCCATAACAAAAACGACATAAACACAGGCTTGAAGCCGGCTCTGCCCCTGGCCGGACTTTTCAGCGAAGGAGAACCTCTCCCGTGCATCGCATATTGAACAAATCTCTCTGCGTCACCTTGCAAGCCCTCGGCGTGGTCGCCCTCGGTGCTGCGTTTGCGCAGGCCCAGGCCACCACCACGTTGCGAGTCGGCCTCAACGCCGACATCCGCAGCACCGAGCCGGGCGTCAACCGTGACGAAAATACCGACACGGTCATGCTGCACATCGTCGAGGGTCTGGTAGCCCATCGCGAAGACGCGTCCGTCGGCCCCTTGCTGGCCCGGGAGGTTCAGGTCTCCGATGACGGCCTGACCTACACCTTCAAACTGCGCGAAGGGGTGCACTTTCATAACGGCGCCACGCTGAGCGCTGCCGACGTCAAGTGGACCTGGGAGCATTACCTCAACCCCAAGACCCAGTGGCGCTGCCTGGCGGAATTCGATGGCCGAGGCGGGGCGAAAATCACCAGCATTGCCACGCCCGATCCACTCACCGTGGTGTTCCAGCTTGACCAGCCAAGCGGGCTGTTTCTCGCGTCCATGGCGCGGCCGGATTGCGGCGGTGGCGGCATTCTGCACCCGGAGTCAGTGGCAGCAGACGGCAAATGGAAGGCGCCCATCGGTACCGGGCCTTTCACCCTGGCGGACTGGAAACCAGGCCAGTCTGTAGAGTTGGCGCGTTTCAAGGATTACAGCGCCCGTGACGATGCCGGGCCGGACGGTTTCACCGGCAAGAAGCAGGCGTTGGTCGACGTGCTGCGCTTCATGATCATTCCCGATGCTTCGTCGGCCAAGGCCGCCTTGCTCTCGAACAATATCGACTTGCTGCCCGATGTGACCGCCAGCGATGCCCAGGAGCTCAAGACACTGCCGGGGATTCAGGTCTCGGTGAGCCCGATCATGGCGATCTGCGGCCTGCTGTTCCAGACCAATGACCCGTTGCTCAAGGATGTGCGCATCCGTCAGGCGATTGCGCATTCCCTGGACTACGGACAAATGGTCACCGCTTTGTCCAACGGGCTGTCCGAGCCCAACAACTCGGCCGTTCCGCAGACCAGTGCCTTCTATAGCGCCGCCGCCAGGCAGGGCTATAAATACGATCCGCAGGAAGCTCAACGCCTGTTGAAAGAGGCGGGCTATCACGGTCAGCCGATCAAGATGATCGTCAACAAACGCTATCAGCAAATGTTCGACATGGGTGTGCTGAGCCAGGCCATGGCGCAGGGCAGTGGCTTGAATATCGAGATGGAAACCCTGGAATGGGGCACCCAGCTGGAGCGTTACCAGAGCGGTAACTACCAGATGATGTCGTTCTCCTATTCGTCCCGGCTGGACCCGGCGTTGGGCTTCGATTCGCTGATGGGCGACAAGAGCAAGGAGCCGCGCAAGGTCTGGGACAACCCGCAAGCCCAGGCGCTGCTGCGTGATGCCGTGCGCCAGAGCGACACGGGTAAACGCCAGGCGTTGTTCGATCAGCTGCACAAGATGATGATTCAAGACACGCCGATGGTGATCATCTACAACGGCACCATCATTGGCGCGCTACGGGACAGCGTCCGTGGCTATCACTCCTGGCCGGTGGCCAAGCCTCGTCTGTGGGGCGTCAGCCTCGCGGCACAGTAAGGCGGAGTCTGATCATGTTGCGTTTTATCCTGCAAAAACTCGGGATGGCGATACCGACCCTGTTACTGATCTCGGTGATGGTGTTCGCATTGATTCGCCTCATCCCCGGTGATCCGGCACTGTTGATGCTCGGCGACATGGCCGACCCACAGAGCCTGGCCGACATGCGCCAGAACCTGGGGCTGGATCACACGTTGGTGACCCAGTTTCTGATCTGGATCAAAGCCGTCCTCAGCGGCGATCTGGGGTTCTCCATCAGCACCAAACAAGCGGTGTTGCCGCTGATTCTCGAGCGCTTCAGCGTCAGTGCCATCATCGTTCTGGTGTCGGTGCTGCTGGCCACCCTGATTGCGGTGCCGGTCGGGCTGATCGCCGCGTGGAAGCAGAACAGCGCGCTGGACCTGGGGCTGGTCACCACGGCCACGCTGCTGCTGTCGATTCCCAGCTTCTGGCTCGGCTTGCTGTTGCTGCACGCCTTCGGCATCAAGCTCGGCTGGTTGCCGGTGGTGGGGTACGTCAGTTTTGCCGAAGCGCCCTGGAAAGCGATGAGTTACCTGGTGCTGCCGGTGGTCACCCTGACACTGGTGGAGCTGGGCGCGATCACTCGCATGGCCCGGGCCAGCACCATTGAAGTACTGCGCCTTGAGTACATTGCCCATGCCCGCGCCAAAGGCCTGTCCGAGCGTGCAGTGCTGTGGCGGCACGCCTTGCCTAATGCATTTGCGCCGACCTGGACGCTGGTCGGGCTGATCCTGGGCAACCTTCTGGGCGGCATTGCAGTACTCGAAACCGTGTTCACGTTGCCAGGCATCGGCCGGCTGATGGTGGACGCGATTTTCGCCCGTGATTATCCGGTGCTGCAGGGCTGTCTGTTGCTGATCACCTTCATCTATGTGCTGGTCAACCTTTGTGTGGATCTGCTCTACCCGCTGTTCGATCCAAGGGTGAAGTTATGAGTTCGAATCTACCCGTGGCACCCGCTGCCGGCGCCATGAAGACGCCCGCCAAACCCCCGCGCGCCTGGCCGCCCGCCAACGCGCTGATCGGTGGCAGCCTGCTGCTGATACTGATCTTCCTGGCCTTGCTGGGGCTGGTCTGGACGCCGTTCGATCCGCTGCGTATCGACCTGTTGTCGCGGTTCCAGGCGCCATCGTCCCTGCATTGGCTGGGCACCGATGAGTTCGGTCGCGACGTGTTCAGCCGGTTGCTGATCGGCGCCCGTACGAGCCTGTGGATCAGCTTGCTGACGGTCAGTGTTGCGGTCTTCGCCGGGACGCTGATCGGCATGCTTGCCGGTTACCTGCGTGGCTGGACCGACCGTTTGCTGATGATGTTCAACGATGCGCTGCTGGCGTTCCCGGGCATCCTCATGGCGCTGGGCATCATGGCAATCATCGGTGCCAGCAAGTACGGCATCGTTCTGGCGCTGGGCATTGCCTACACGCCATCGGTGGTGCGGGTGGTGCGTGGCACGGTGCTGTCGCTGCGCGAACTGGAATACATCGAGGCATCGCGCGTGATCGGCAACTCCGAGCTCTACACCATGCTGCGCCATATTGCACCTAACTGCCTGGCGCCGCTGTGCGTGCTGGCCACCAGCATGTTCGGCTGGGCGCTGCTCTCGGAAAGCGCCTTGAGCTTCCTCGGGCTGGGCGTTCCACCACCGGCCGCGACCTGGGGCAACATGCTCGCCAGTAGTCGGCCGTACATCGCCTCGGCGCCTTGGCTGGGAATCTTCCCGGGGCTGTTCATCTGCCTGGCACTGTTGGCAATCAATCTGTTCGGCGATGCCCTGCGTGATCGTCTCGACCCCCGGATGAGGAAATGAGCATGTCAGCCGACAACGTTTTGCTGAACGTGGAAAACCTGATAATTCGCGTGGGTGAGCATGGCACGCTTGCGGTCGACGACCTCAGCTTCAGCGTCGCACCGGGCGAGATTGTTGCCCTGGTCGGCGAGTCGGGCAGCGGCAAGACCATGGCTGCCCGGGCAGCGATCGGCCTGCTGCCTCAGCCGATGCAAGTCTGTGGCGGACGGCTGGATTTCCAGGGCCGCGATCTGGTCAACCTCGACACCGCGCAGCTTAGGGCCATTCGTGGGGCGAGTATCGGCATGGTGTTTCAGGAACCGATGGTGTCGCTCAATCCGGCCTTGAAGATCGGTCAGCAGATGAGCGAAGCCTTGCAGCTGCACACCGATCTGAATGCCGCACAGATCCGCGAGCGCTGCGTGACGATGCTGCAACGCATCGGTATCAAAGACGCCGAACGTTGCCTGGAATCGTACCCGCATCAGTTCTCCGGCGGCATGCGCCAACGGATCATGCTGGCCTCGGTGATGCTGTTGCGTCCGGCCCTGTTGATTGCCGACGAGCCGACCACCGCATTGGACTGCCTGGCTCAGCTGGATGTGATCGAGCTGATGCTCGAACTGACCCGGGAGCAAGGCACGGCGATCCTGTTCATCAGTCACGACCTGTCGCTGGTGGCGCGCTATGCCCACAAAGTGGTGGTGATGCGCCACGGCAAATCGGTAGAGCAGGGCACCATCCAGGACATCCTGCTGGCCCCGAAGGCCGAGTACACCCGACAGTTGCTGGAAGCGTTGCCCCGCCGTGGTGAATTGGCGCCGCTACCGGCCAGCAGCGGGCCGTTGGTGGAAGTCGATCAGGTCTGTATCGAACATCCCGGACCCACTTCGTTCTGGGGGAAGCGCCAGTACAAGCGTGTCGTGCATTCGGCCAGCCTGGCGATTGCACCGGGTGAAACCCTGGCACTGGTGGGCGGCAGCGGGTCGGGGAAAACCACCCTTGGCCGCTCGCTGGTGGGCTTGATCAAGCCCTGTTCCGGTGCAATACGCTTCAAGGGCGTGGACATTCTCAAGGCCGCCAATCGCACCCATCGATTGCAGTGCCAGATGATCTTTCAGGACCCTTATTCGTCCCTCAATCCGCGGATGAAAATCGGTGAGATTCTGGCAGAGCCGTTGCGCCATGAGCCGGGGCTGAATGTGGATCAGCGGCGAGAACGAGTGGCGCAAACCCTGCGAGATGTCGGGCTGGCCGAGCAGTTTGTCGACCGGTTTCCCCACCAGCTCTCCGGGGGGCAACGCCAGCGTGTTGCGATTGGCCGGGCGCTGGTTCGCCACCCGCAACTGGTGATCGCCGACGAGCCGATCTCCGCCCTGGACATGACGATCCAGAAGCAGATTCTCGAGCTGTTCGAGCGCTTGCAGGCGCAGTACGGTTTTGCCTGTCTGTTCATCTCCCATGACCTGGCGGCCGTTGAACGCATTGCGCACCGGGTGGCCGTCATGCACCAGGGCGAAGTGGTGGAGGTGGGAGGGCGCGAGCAGATCTTTGACCATCCGCAGCACCCGTATACGCGCCAGTTGCTCGCGGCGGCCAGCCCGTTGGAAAAGCTCGTTGACGGCGGTTACCGAATACGACCTGCCAACTTTTGATTTAACACCCTGACTGCACCCCGCGCGCCAGCCTCGACACTGGCGCGATGGGAGAAGTCATGCCCGAAAAAACAATAAGACCGACTCGACAATCACGACTGCCAGGAGCCAAGACAATGAATAACAACAACTTCAACCTGATTTTGAAGAGCGTGGGCCTGATGGGGGGCGGCCTCATGTGCGTGCCGGCCCAGGCCGATTTCATCAAGGACAGCAAGGCTGATCTGGACCTGAAAAATTACTACTTCAATCGCGACTACCGTGAAGACGCCGGGCAATCGAAACGCGAGGAATGGGCCCAGGGGTTCATCCTCAGTCTGAAGTCGGGTTTCACCGAAGGCACCGTCGGCTTTGGGGTCGACGCGGTCGGCATGCTCGGCCTTAAACTCGACTCCAGCCCCGACCGCTCCGGTTCCGGCCTGCTGTCGCGAGACAACGAGGCAGAGCCAGGTCAACCGAGCTACGTCAAACGCGCCCACGATGAATACTCCAAGCTGGGTGTGACCGGGAAGATGCGCTTTGCCAAGAGCGAACTGCGCAGCGGTTACCTGGTGCCGGACCTGCCCACCTTGCAGCCCAACACCAGCCGATTGTTCCCGCAGACGTTTCGCGGCACTCAGGTGACGTCCGCCGATATCACCGGCCTGAACCTGACCGGTGGCCAGATTGACCGGACGAAGCAGCGCGAATCGACCGATTACCAGGACATGGGGCTGACCAGTCAAAGCGGCGCGTACAAGAGCTCGGCGAGAAGCGATCAGTTTCGTTTCATGGGGGGTGATTACAAGGTCAATCCGAACCTGACGCTGACGTATCACTTCGCTCAACTGGAAGACATCTATCAGCAGCATTACGTGGGCTTGAAGAACAGCTTTGCGCTGGGCGGCGGCACGTTGAAAACCGATATCCGTTACTTCGACGCGGACAAGGCGGGGGCGGGCCTGGCGGGCAAGGTCGATAACCGCGCGCTGAGTACGCGGGTGGCCTATAGCTACAAAGGGCACAGCCTGGGCGGCGGTTATCAGGAACAGTTCGGTGATACGCCGTTCACCTATGTTGATGGCACTAATACCTATCTCTTTTCCGAGTATCAGCTGAGTAACTTCTCGCAGACCAATGAGCGGGTCTGGCATGCGCGTTACGACTTTGATTTTGCGGCGCTGGGTGTTCCGGGGCTGACGTTTTCGACGCGTTGGGCCAAGGGTGATCAGGCGCAGGTGTTGGGTTTTGCGGGGGAGGGGCGTGAGTGGGAGCGTGATATCGACCTCGGGTACGTATTCCAGTCGGGGGCGCTCAAAGGGGTTTCTTTGCGGTGGCGTAATGGGTTGAGCAAGGCCAATTACCTGCGTGACACGAATGAAAACCGGTTGATCGTCGGTTACACCGTGGCGCTCTGGTAATGAGTGCGCTGTTGCGATGGGGGGTGGATAGGCGACCACGGTTTGTCGGGCACACTCCGATCAACTGTGGGAGCTGGCTTGCCAGCGATGGCGGCCTGACAGCCGCCGCATCTCTCAAAGATGTTCCCCATTCAAACTGTAGGAGCGAGCCTGCTCGCGATGGCATCCTGGCAGCCGCCGCATCTCTCAAGGATGTTCCGCATTCAAACTGTGGGAGCAGGCTTGCCAGCGATGGCGGCCTGACAGCCGCCGCATCTCCCAAAGATGTTCCCCATTTAAACTGTAGGAGTGAGCCTGCTCGCGATGGCGGCCTGGCAGCTGACAAATTTTCTGCTGGTGTACATATCCATTCCTGCGGTAACGGCCTCCTATGGTTTCGCTCTTACAGCGAGTCCCTTTTGTCAAACGACACAAAAGGAACCAAAAAGTCTTGCCCCACCATACGGCCCCTCGCTGGGGCTCGGGGTTCCCTCACTCCGGCATTGCTCCGGGGGCACGCCGCGATCGGCCATCCATGGCCGTGCGCGGCTAGCTCGGCATCCATGCCGAGCTTCCCCCTGCGCAACGCCTGCGTTCGGCCTGCTGAAATGGGGCAGGTAGATCAAAAGCCAAAGCAACAGCAACAGCAACAGCAACAGCAACAGCAACAGCCAAAGCAACAGCTTCGCGAGCAGATTGAATTTTCGCTTCGCTGCTCCCATTCGGGTTCGCGTGCGCTAAGCCTTGTTGCGTGCAACACCCATTTTGCTGGCCACTTCCAGATGTCGGTGCAGCAGGGTGGACGCCCATTCGTTATCCCCTTGCTCCAGGGCATCGAGAATCGCCAGGTGCTCGCGGCACGAGACCTTGACCCGTTCGACGTTGCTTGCCGAATGAAACTCGGTCAGACGCCGCAACCGGTTCTGTTGCTGGATCGCCTGCAGGATGTAGGTATTGCCGGACGCCGCCGCCAACAGCTCATGGAACTCGGCATTG
Source organism: Pseudomonas sp. p50(2008) (assembly GCF_015351605.1). Classification (NCBI taxonomy): domain Bacteria; kingdom Pseudomonadati; phylum Pseudomonadota; class Gammaproteobacteria; order Pseudomonadales; family Pseudomonadaceae; genus Pseudomonas; species Pseudomonas sp. p50(2008). The sequence continues at coordinate 10,255 of NZ_JACMYF010000011.1, read as the reverse complement.
CTTTCAAAAAAACGCTGTCCGTCGACCTGTCCTTCAAGCAGTTCGAGCTGGCGTTCACGGCAGCGGCGGAACTGTTCCGGATTGATCTTGAAGGTCGGTTCGAGCAAGCCGGATGGCTCCAGCAGCATGCGAAAACGATAACTCTCGAAGCGGGTCTGCGGGCTGCTCAACGTCGGCAGGAACAACCAGCCATGCCCGTGTCGGCGCTGCATCACGCCCTCATCGGACAGGCGCAGCAAACACCGACGCAACACGCTTTTGCCCACGCCATAACGCCGCAGCAGATCACTTTCGGAGATCTGGTCGGGCAGGACCTGGTTCAGCCGGTCATCGATCAGGCGGGTGTAAAGCTCGTCCTCCTCGTTGTGCAGCTCACTGACCTGCTGCGCAAGACCGGTAGCGGTGTGCAACGGCACGCGAAAGCCCTGTTGGGGCAACGGTTCGATCAGTTGCTGTTCGGCCAGGTACGACAACGCGCTGCGAATCGGCGAGCGGGACACGCCCAGGCGCTGCGTCAGTTCGACTTCCTTGAGATGGGTACCGGGTTGCAGGTCGCCCGACTGAATGGCGGAAAGAATCTGGCCGGCGACTTTGGTCTGCAGCGAGGTGAGTTGAGACATGGCGCGTTGTCGTTCCTGTGACAGGGGAGGGAAGGATACCCGAAAACAGCAAATAGCTTCGATGTGGCCTTGAGCGGAATTATAGGCAGTACAAATACATTTTTGCAGTGATCAGTAAATATTCAGCTGTATTATTTCGAATATAAAAACATTGCCAGCCCATGAGCGGCAATTTTGAGGACGCTTTGTTATGACCTATGTACCCCTGCCCAGAGCCTTGCCTCATGAACGGGGCGTCGACGCCGGCGCCATCGTGGACTTTCTGTCAGCGATCACCCGCGCCGACCTCGAAGTGCACAGCTTTATGCTCTACCGCCAAGGTGCGGTGGTGGCGGAGGCGTTCTGGCAGCCGTACTCGGCCCGGCGCATGCATGTGCAGCATTCGGCGACCAAGAGCTGGACCGCCACTGCCGTCGGCTTGCTGGTTGATGATGGCCGCCTGAAGCTCGAGGACAAGGTGGTCAGTTTCTTCCCTGAATTGTGCCCGGTCGAGGTCAGCGCGAATCTCGCCGCCATGACCGTGGAGGACCTGCTGACCATGCGTACCGGGCACCAACGGGGCATTTCCGGTGGGGCCTGGCGCAACCTGCAAACCAGCTGGATCGAGGCCTTTTTGCAAGAGCCGGTGGATGAGCCGCCTGGCAAATCGTTCATCTACAGCAGCGCCTCGAGCTTCATGCTGTCGGCCATTGTCACCCGCGTGACCGGGCAAACCATGCACGCGCTCTTGCAGGAGCGGGTGCTGGATCGACTGGGCCTCGACAAACTTGAATGGGACCTCGCCCCCGGTGGGTTCAACTCCGGCGGTAACGGCCTGAGCTGTACCACTGAAGACTCGCTGAAGTTTGGTGTCCTGCACCTGAACAAGGGGCTGTGGCAAGGGCGCCAGCTGCTGTCGCCGGAATGGATCGCCAAGGCCACACGCAATCAGGTCGATGATGTCTGGATGGGCGAATTCGACGGCAAGCAGTACCTGCCCCGCAACAAGGATGCTGCCAATGAAGCCAAGCGTGAAGGCTATGGCTATCAATGGTGGATGACTCCGTATGGCGGTTACTACGCTTCGGGGGTTTTCGGCCAGTACTGCATCGTGTTGCCCGAACAGGACACTGTCATCGCATTCACCTGCGGCCTGCGTCTGGGCGAGCGGCGTTTGCACGCGGCCATCTGGGAACGGCTGTTTCCGGGGTTGGGGCGAGAGTCAAAGGATCCCCAGGCCAGCCAGGCCCAACTCGACGCGCTGATCGATGGCCTGCGTCTGCCCACGCTGCAGGGCCTGAGCGAATCGCCGCACGCCGCCGAACTGCAAGGTCGTTTTAGCATTGAGCCCAACGAGGACGGGGTTCGCGAACTGGCCTTCGATTTTCATGAGGATTACTGCGACTTCAGTCTGGTCGACCACCGTGGCACCCACCGCCTGCGCGTCGGTTTGCAGCAGCCGGTCGAGTCCGTCACCAGCCTCACCGGCAATTATCTGCACCATCAATATCAACCGGAACAGACCCCGGTCATCGCTCACGCTCGCTGGACTGAAGCGGGCGAATTGCGCATGGACTGGCGGTTTGTCGAAACCGCTTTCGGCGATCACGTCAGCTGCCGCCTGGAAGGGGGCCGCCTGCTGTTTGATCGCGGCGTCAACACCAATGCCGGATCGATGCAGCGCCCGACACTGACCGGTACCCGGATCTGAATTGCCTACGATTTTAGGAGCAAACCTATGAACCACACCTCGACTTCGGCGCTGTGGGCGCCCTTTACGGCCATGCGTCAATTCAACCGCCAGCCAATGCTGTTCGACAGCGCCGAGGGCATGCACTACACCACGACGGACGGCCGCCGGGTGCTGGACGCCATGGCCGGGCTCTGGTGTGTCAACGCCGGTCACGGACAGGCGCGAATTGTGGAAGCGATTCGTGAAGCGGCGGGGCGTCTGGACTTTGTTTCCTCGTTCAAGATGAGTCACCCGGCGGCGCTGGACATGGCCGATCAATTGGTCGCGAAAGCGCCGGTGGGCCTCGATAAGGTGTTCTTCACCAACTCCGGTTCCGAGGCGGTGGACACCGCGCTGAAGATTGCCCGTGCATACCATCAGGCTCGCGGCGACTGTCGCCGGACCAAGTTGATCGGCCGCGCCAAGGGGTATCACGGCATGGGCTTTGGTGGTCTGTCGGTGTCCGGTATCGGCCGTCAGAAGCGCGACTTCGGGTCGTTGCTGGGTGATGTCGCACACCTGCCGCTGCCGTACGACGCCAGCCTTCGATTCAGTGCCGGTCAGCCTGAGCAAGGCGCGCACTACGCGGACGCCTTGCTGCAGCTGCTGGAGATCCATGACCCGGCTACGGTGGCGGCAGTGATTGTCGAGCCGGTTACCGGGTCTGGCGGAGTCTACGCGCCGCCAGTCGGGTATCTGCAAAAACTGCGCGAAATGTGCGACCGCCATGGCGTGCTGCTGATTTTCGACGAGGTGATTACCGGTTTCGGTCGACTGGGCGACAACTTCGGTGCGCAGGTCTTTGGTGTGACGCCGGACTTGATGACGTTGGCGAAGGGCTTGACCAATGGCGCGGTACCGATGGGCGGCGTGCTGGTGAGCGGTGCGGTGTACAACGCATTCATGAACGGTCCCGAGCAAGCCATCGAGTTGATGCACGGTTATACCTATTCTGCGCACCCGCTGGCGTGTGCGGCGGGTCTGGCGACCTTGGCGGTGCATGAGGAACTGGGCATCAACGCGCACGTACAACGCATTGCGCCGACCTGGCAGCACACCGCGCTCGCCTTGCGTGAGCAGGGCCTGGTGCTCGACGTTCGCGCCATCGGCATGCTCTGCGCGGTAGAACTCAAACCGCGTGACCAGGCACCGGGTGCACGGGCGGCCGAAGTGGCCCAGCGCTGTTTCGACGCGGGTCTGCTGGTCCGTGCCTCGGGCGAAAATATCGTGTTGTCACCGCCGCTGATCGTCACCGAAGAGCAGATTGCCCTGATCTTCGACACCTTACGCAGCGCCCTCGATCAAACCGCCTGAGGAGCAACGATGAACTACCTGGATTTCTACATCGATGGCGAGTGGGTCAAACCTGAAGGCGCTGCGACCCTGGAGGTGATCGACCCGTCGACCGAGCGGTCCATCGGCGTCATCAGCCTGGGTTCGCGCGCTGATCTGGACCGCGCCGTGGCGGCCGCCAGACGAGCCTTTACGGGCTATGCGCAATGGACCCGTGAGCAGCGGCTGGAGCTGTTGGCGGCCATCATCGAGGGTTATGAAAAACACAGCGAGGCGTTGGCCGAGTGCGTGCACCAGGAAATGGGCGCGCCGCTGTCACTGGCGCGCAGTGCCCATGTCCCGGCGGGCCTGGGCCATCTGCAACGAGCCTTCGAGGTGTTGCGCACGTATGACTTCGACCGGCCCCATGGCACCACTCTGATCAGCCGCGAGCCGATCGGCGTGTGTGGCCTGATCACGCCGTGGAACTGGCCGCTTAACCAACTGACCTGCAAGCTGGCACCTGCGCTGGCGGCTGGCTGCACTTTGGTGCTCAAGCCCAGTGAAAAGGCCCCACTCTCGGCGATGTTGCTGGCCGATATCCTTCATCAGGCCGGCGTGCCCAAAGGCGTATTCAATCTGGTCAACGGCGACGGCCCGACCGTGGGTGACGGCATCGCCCGGCACCCTGACATCTACATGGTGTCGTTCACCGGATCCACGGGCGCGGGCATCGCCGTGGCCAAGGCGGCGGCGGATACGGTCAAGCGGGTTTCCCAGGAGCTGGGTGGCAAGTCGGCCAACCTGATTTTGGCCGATGCGGACATTGATTCGGCCGTTCGCCATGGGGTCAGCAGCTGTTTTCGCAACAGCGGCCAATCCTGTAATGCGCCGACCCGATTGTTGATTCCTCGCGCGCTGCAGCAGCAGGCCATCGAGATGGCCAGGCACGTCGCCGCCGAGGTCTGTTTCGATGACAGCCATCCGTCCACGGCCATCGGCCCGCTGGCCAATCAGGCGCAGTTCGAGCGGGTCCAGGCGTTGATCGGCACCGCCCTGCAACAAGGGGCGCACGCCGTGTGTGGCGGTGTTGGCCGCCCCGATGGCGTGCTGCAAGGCTATTACGTCAAACCGACGGTATTCGCCGACGTCACTGCCGACATGCCGATCGCCCGGGAGGAAGTCTTCGGGCCAGTGCTGGTGATCATCCCGTATGACAGCGAAGACGAAGCGGTGGCCATCGCCAACGACAGCCCTTATGGCCTGTCGGGTTATGTCACTGCGGGCACGCTGGAGCGCGCGCGGTCGGTGGCTCGGCGCCTGCGCACCGGAATGGTCCACCTCAATGGCAGTAAAGCCGACAACGGCGCGCCTTTCGGCGGCTACAAGCAATCGGGCAATGGTCGCGAGTGGGGCGTCTTCGGGTTGGAAGACTACCTGGAAGTGAAATCGATATTCGGTTATCAGCCGAACGCCTGAGGACCGAATCTGCTGGTGAGAGCAAGAGTTCGGTCAGCGCAGCAGTTTAAAGGTACTTATCCGTGACGGCGCCTTCCGAGGCGCTGGACACGGTCTTCGCATACTTGGCCAGCACCCCGCGTTTGTACCTGGATTCCGGCCGCACCCAGCGGGTCTTGCGCTCGGCCAGTTCAGTGTCGGAAACATCGACAGTGATCTGGCGGGTTTCAGCGTCGATGACAATCCTGTCACCGTCTTCAATCAGCGCAATCGGACCGCCCTCGAACGCTTCCGGGGTGACATGCCCCACCACGAAGCCATGTGAGCCGCCCGAAAAACGCCCATCCGTGATCAGGGCAACGTCCTTGCCCAATCCCTTGCCCATGATCGCTGAAGTCGGCGAGAGCATCTCGCGCATCCCCGGTCCGCCCTTGGGCCCTTCATAGCGGATCACGATCACGTCGCCGGCCTTGACTTCGCCGTTGAGAATGCCCGCCAGCGCGCCTTCCTCACCGTGGTAAACCCGCGCCGTGCCTGCAAAGCGCAGGCCTTCCTTGCCGGTGATCTTGGCCACTGCGCCGGTGGGAGCCAGGTTGCCGCGCAGCACCACCAGGTGAGAATCCTTTTTGACCGGCTTATCAAACGGCAGGATCACGTCCTGGCCATCCGGGTAGTCGGGCACGTTTTGCAGGTTCTCCGCCAGCGTCTTGCCGGTGACGGTCAGCACATCGCCGTGCAACATGCCGGCGTCGAGCATGCGTTTCATCAACGGTTGAATGCCGCCGATCGCCACCAGCTCGCTCATCATGTATTGGCCGCTGGGACGCAGATCGGCGACCACCGGGGAGACCTTGCCCAGTTCGACGAAATCATCCAGCGTCAGCTCGACCTCCACGGCATGTGCCATGGCCAGCAGATGCAACACGGCATTGGTCGAGCCGGCGAGGGCGATCACCACGCGGATCGCATTTTCAAACGCCTTGCGGGTCATGATGTCCCGCGGTTTGAGGTCCAGCTTGAGCAGCTCCATGACCTGCTGGCCGGCGCGGAAACTGTCCGAGGCCTTGTCGCTGCCGACCGCATCCTGGGAGCTGGAACCCGGCAAGCTCATGCCCAGCGCCTCGATGGCCGAGGCCATGGTGTTGGCCGTGTACATGCCGCCACAGGAGCCGGGGCCGGGGATGGCCACTTCCTCGATCTGCTTGACCTGAATTTCGTTGATGTCCCCGCGCGCCTGTTGGCCCACGGCCTCGAACACCGAGATGATATCGGTGTGGCCGGCGCCAGGTCGGATGGTGCCGCCGTAGACGAAGATCGACGGGCGATTTAACCGTGCCATACCGATCAGGCAGCCCGGCATGTTCTTGTCGCAGCCACCCACGGTGACCAACCCGTCGAAGCCTTCGCAACCGGCCACCACTTCGATCGAATCAGCGATCACCTCCCGCGACACCAGCGAGTACTTCATGCCTTCGGTGCCATTGGCGATGCCGTCGGAGATGGTGATGGTGTTGAAAATCACGCCCTTGGCGCCAGCGGCATTCGCGCCGCGCTCGGCCTCGAGCGCCAGTTTGTCGATGTGCATGTTGCAGGGCGTGACCATCGCCCAGGTCGAGGCAATCCCGATCTGCGGCTTCTTGAAATCGTCGTCGGTAAAACCTACCGCTCGCAGCATGGCGCGCCCGGGTGAACGCTCTACGCCGTCGACCACCTGGGAGGAATATTTGCGCAGATCGACTTCATCGCTCATCACGAGTCCTCATGGGTTCAATCGGAAAACGCTGAGTATAGTCGCCCGCCACACCCAGACCTGCCGGCGCCGGGGCAGTCAGCGCACGGACCAACACGTTGCGAACAGACGCGCGGGTTTGCCCTGACGTGATATTCTTCGCAACAACTTGGTTTGACCTATTCAGTTTGCGTGTCCTCGAGACGCGCCAACAGAATCACTGTCGCTCAAGTAGCTGAAGCCAATAAAGATAAAAAACCAGTTCAGAAGGGACATATAAACTGAGGTCGATACAGTCAATCGGCCTTGTGTGCCCACCCTCCAATCCAATGCACGAACACCCCACGACATCCTGCCTGAATGCCGTGAAACAAGGGGCTCGAGACTGAGGATGGCAGGGCGGATGGCGTTTTATCATAGGTGCTACAGATGTTTAAAAAAATGAACACGGCCCTGCTGAGGCTGGCTTTGTCGATGGGGATCACGTCCGTTCAAGCGGAAGAGGCAAAGAAAGTCGATGTACTGCTGATCGGCGGCGGCATCATGAGCGCGACCCTCGGTGTCTGGCTCAATGAGCTGGAACCGGGCACCTCGATGGAAATGATCGAGCGTCTTGACGGCGTCGCCCTCGAGAGCTCCAACGGCTGGAACAACGCCGGTACCGGGCACTCTGCCCTGGCCGAGCTGAACTACACCCCGGAAGACGAGAACGGCAAAGTCTCGATCCCGAAAGCCGTTGAGATCAACGAAGCGTTCCAGATTTCCCGTCAGTTCTGGGCCTGGCAGGTTCAGCAAGGCGTGTTGAAGAATCCGCGTTCGTTCATCAACTCCACACCGCACATGAGCTTCGTGTGGGGCGATGACAACATCAAGTTCCTGAAGAAGCGCTACGAAGCGCTGCAAGCGAGCCCGCTGTTCGCTGGCATGCAGTACTCCGAAGACCCGGCTGTGATCAGGAAGTGGGTCCCGCTGATGATGGAAGGGCGTGACCCGAACCAGAAAATCGCGGCCACCTGGAGCCCGATCGGCACCGACGTGAACTTCGGCGAAATCACCCGTCAGTTCGTTGCGCACCTGCAGACCACGCCGAAATTCGACTTGAAGCTGTCCAGCGAAGTGCAGGACATCACCAAGAACGACGATGGCACCTGGCGCGTCAGCTACAAAAACCTCAAAGACGGCAGCAAGTCCGAAACCGACGCCAAGTTCGTGTTCATCGGCGCGGGCGGCGGCGCCCTGCACCTGCTGCAGAAGTCGGGCATTCCTGAAGCCAAGGAATACGCTGGCTTCCCGGTTGGCGGCTCGTTCCTCGTGACCGAAAACCCGACCATCGCCGAGCAACACCTGGCCAAGGCCTACGGTAAAGCGTCTGTCGGTGCTCCTCCGATGTCGGTTCCGCACCTGGACACCCGCGTCCTGGACGGCAAGCGCGTGATCCTGTTTGGCCCATTCGCGACCTTCAGCACCAAGTTCCTGAAAGAAGGTTCGTACCTGGACCTGCTGACCACCACGACCACGCACAACGTGTGGCCGATGACCAAGGTTGGCATCAAGGAATACCCGCTGGTCGAGTACCTCGCCGGCCAGCTGATGCTGTCTGACGAAGACCGCCTCGACGCCCTGAAAGAATACTTCCCGAACGCCAAAGCCGAAGACTGGCGCCTGTGGCAAGCCGGCCAACGCGTGCAAATCATCAAGCGTGATGAAGCGGCCGGTGGCGTGCTGAAACTGGGCACCGAGATCGTCGCTTCGCAAGATGGCAGCATCGCCGGTCTGCTGGGCGCCTCGCCGGGTGCATCGACAGCCGCACCGATCATGCTGACCGTGCTGCAGAAGGTGTTCAAGGACAAGGTCGCAACGCCGGCCTGGCAGGAAAAGCTGCACCAGATCGTGCCGAGCTATGGCACTCAGCTCAACGGCAGTCCTGAGAAGGTTGCCGAAGAGTGGGCCTATACCGCCAAGGTATTGCAGCTGACTCCACCGCCAGTGATTGGCCAGATGGCGGCTCCGGTGGCTGCTCCGGTTGAAGCTGAAAAGGCTGCGCCGAAGGCCAATGCTGCGAGTGATATGGCTTTGTAATTTAAAAGCCTGGTTGTGAAGAAGCCCGCTGAACCGGTAATGGTCAGCGGGCTTTTTTGTGGGTGCTGTGGACCCGGAGCAAACTGTGGGAGCTGGCCTGCCGGCGATGGCGGTTTCATAGCTGACGGGTATTCTTCTGATCCACCCGGATCAAACTGTGGGAGCTGGCTTGCCAGCGATGGCGCCCTTACAGCCAACCCATATCTCACTGATCCACCCGGATCAAACTGTAGGAGCGAGCCTGCTCGCGATGGCTGCCTGATCGGCGGTGAGATTCTTGCTGGTGTACATATCCATTCCTGCGGTCACGGCTTCTATTGGTTTCGCCCTTACGGCGAGTTACTTGGAGGAGCGCCAAGTAACCAAACGCTCTTGCCCCTTTCGTCCGGTGCCTCGCCTGGGCTCGGCATACCCTCGCTCCGGTTCTGCTCCGTGGGCCCGCCGCGATCGGCCATCCATGGCCGTGCGCGGCTAACCCGGCATCCATGCCGGGTTACCCACTGCGCAGAACCTGCGCTCGGCCTACCGATGGGGCAAAAGATCAAAAGCAGATCAAAAGCAGATCAAAAGCAGATCAAAAGCCAAAACTAGGCGGCCTGACAGCCGACCATTCTCTCCCGAATGTCACCCGATCAAGTGTGGGAGCTGGCTTGCCAGCGATGGCGGCCTGATAGCCGACCGATTCTTTCCTGATGTAACCGGATCAAACTGTAGGAGCGAGCCTGCTCGCGATGGCTGCCTGATCGGCGGTGAGATTCTTGCTGGTGTACATATCCATTCCTGCGGTCACGGCTTCTATTGGTTTCGCCCTTACGGCGAGTCACTTGGAGGAGCGCCAAGTAACCAAACGCTCTTGCCCCTTTCGTCCGGTGCCTCGCTTGGGCTCGGCATACCCTCGCTCCGGTCCTGCTCCGTGGGCCCGCCGCGATCGGCCATCCATGGCCGTGCGCGGCTAACCCGGCATCCATGCCGGGTTGCCCGCTGCGCAGAACCTGCGCTCGGCCTGCCGAGGGGGCAAGAAGATCAAAATCAAAAACAGATCAAAAGCCAAAGCGAGGCGGCCTGACAGCCGACCTGACTTTCTAAGCGCACGCGTTCACCTGTGGGAGCCGAGCTTGCTCGCGATGGCGGCCTAATAGTCGATTAGTATTCTCCTGATGTGCCCGGATCAAACTGTGGGAGCTGGCTTGTCTGCGATGACGGTCTGACAGTCGACCATTTTCTTCGGATGTACCCGGATCAAACTGTAGGAGCGAGCCTGCTCGCGATAGCGGTCTGATCGGCGGTGAGATTCTTGCCGGTGTACATATCCATTCCTGCGGTCACGGCGGCTATTGGTTTCGCCCTTACGGCGAGTCACTTGGAGGAGCGCCAAGTAACCAAACG
>NZ_JACMYF010000010.1:0-392286 GCF_015351605.1 Pseudomonas sp. p50(2008) | reverse complement strand
AAGCGCTTCGACTTCAAATGCCCAATCGAAGTTATGGGCGAGGTGATGCAGAAGGCCATGGCTATGCGGCATGATGCTCCAGCTTCAATTCAATGACCGTGTTGCACTCAGCTCCTGCAACCGCCCAGTCTTGTTGATAACTCGGAGGTTTCCGGGATTTTTTAAGGCTACAAAAAGTAGTCACTCAAGCGTGCAACGCCGTATTAATGCGCTATACCCAATAGTCCCCCCACCGCACTTCTTCCATTATTGGAGGTAGGCAATGAAATTCTGCACACCCCTTGCAACGCTATTGATCACCGCAAGTCTCGTTGGCTGCACCAGCTCATCAAACCAATCAATGAACCTTCCTTTGGCAGCGACCCACAAAAACCCGGGTCATATTGCCAATGCCACGCTGACCGGCGTGGGAAATCAAACCAACTTTGACTTTTCCATCACAGGCGTTCCGCTCGGAACAATCATACCGCCGCGCCTGTACACGTTCATCAACAAAGGCAGTTGCAAGCAACCAGGCCCCGTTGCTTATGCAATGAACGACAAGGTCAATACTCAATCCGCCGCTGGCGCCGGTGGTTGGAGCTTCTACAGAAGCGCGCCGATCGCTATGGCAGATCTGCTCTCCGGCCAGTTTTCGGTTGTCGTGAGAACCTCCCCTGAAGATGGCAACGTCGATATTTTCTGCGGCGATATAGCGCAAGTAACCCGATGATGTTTGTTTAGTTCATTTGGAAATAAAGCCAATACCCTACTTGATGAATGGAGCCCGGTTTATCGGAATTATTAATGGGTGTACATACAGTTTGTAAAGCTGGCTTTACAAGACTTCCCAAAAATATTTCGAGCGACAGGTTTAATCAAAAAAACCGCACTAAACTCTTTTCGCGTCTTAACCCGTGCAAGGCTCAAGCTATAAGAAAAAATGATTCTGTACGCACTAACTGGGCGAACACTCGGTGGTAAATGCACTAAGGATCGATGTTGACGTGCACTCATCAACCGGTTGCTAACACCATGAATCAACGAGGAATCCTGGTATGGAACAGCTATTGGATCGTTTCAAGCTATCAGTTGTGTTTGCTGCACTTGTGTCATTGAACGGACTGGCCCTCGCTGCTCAAACGGAGAAGACCAACATCCTGTTCATCGTCTCCGACGATACCGGCTACGGTGACCTTGGCCCCTACGGTGGTGGGGTCGGTCGAGGAATGCCTACGCCGAGCATTGATGAGCTGGCGGCAGAGGGGGTCACTTTTTATTCTTTTTATGCTCAGCCAAGCTGCACGCCTGGTCGGGCAGCCATGCAAACCGGACGTATCCCCAATCGTAGCGGCATGACCACGGTGGCCTTTCAAGGCCAGGGCGGTGGATTGCCGGCGGCGGAGTGGACGTTGGCCTCGGTTCTCAAAACCGGGGGGTACGACACCTATTTCACAGGTAAGTGGCACTTGGGCGAAGCCGATTATGCGCTGCCCAATGCGCAGGGTTACGACGTGATGAAATACGTCGGTCTGTACCACCTCAATGCCTATACCTACGCAGACCCGACCTGGTTCCCGGACATGGATCCGGAAACCCGTGAGATGTTCCAACGGGTCACCAAGGGTGCATTGTCCGGCAAGGCGGGGGAAAAACCGGTCGAAGAATTCAAGGTCAACGGCCAGTACGTGGACACGCCTGTCGTAGACGGCAAACCCGGCGTGGTCGGCATTCCATACTTTGATAACTACGTCGAAAAAGCCGCCCTGGAGTTTCTCGACACCGCGGCTAAATCGGACAAGCCGTTTTTCATCAACGTCAACTTCATGAAAGTGCACCAGCCCAACATGCCGGCACCGGAGTTCGTTCACAAGTCCATGTCCAAGTCCAAGTACGCCGACTCCGTGGTCGAACTGGACACCCACATTGGCCGGATCATGGACAAGCTCAAGGCGCTCGGCCTGGATAAGAACACCCTGGTGGTCTACACCACCGACAACGGGGCCTGGCAGGATGTTTATCCGGACGCTGGTTACACTCCGTTCCGCGGCACCAAAGGGACGGTGCGTGAAGGTGGCAACCGGGTACCGGCGATTGCCGTCTGGCCAGACAAGATCAAGCCCGACACCAAAAACCACGAAATGCTCGGTGGCCTCGACCTGATGGCAACGTTCGCGTCCGTGGCGGGAGTGAAGTTGCCGGAAAAAGATCGCGAAGGTCAGCCCATCATCTTCGACAGTTACGACATGACGCCCGTGCTCACCGGCAGTGGCCCTTCACCGCGCAAAGAGTGGTTCTACTTTACCGAGAACGAACTGTCACCAGGCGCGGCCCGTGTCGGTAACTACAAGGCGGTGTTCAACCTGCGCGGTGACGATGGCGCGCAAACCGGCGGCTTGGCAGTGGACACCAATCTGGGTTGGAAAGGCGCCGAAAAATATGTGGCCACCGTTCCGCAAGTCTTCGACTTGTGGCAAGACCCGCAAGAGCGCTATGACCTCTTCATGAACAACTTCACCGAGCGCACCTGGACGATGGTACCGATCACGGGCGCGATCATGAAACTGATGAAAACCTACGTCGAATACCCACCGCGCAAACTGCAAAGTATGGGTTATGACGGACCTGTCACGCTGTCGCAGTACCAGAAATTTCAATCCGTGCGAGAGTCTCTGAAGCAAGAGGGCATCAACTTGCCGATGCCTGCTGGCAATTGATCAATCAGCCGAAAATTGGCGACCTCATCAGCGGTCGCCACTTCGCAAATTGAAGTTGGCGAGTATTCACCACGCTTTAAAGATAAGGCGGTGGATTTTCAAAGGTCCACCTTCTCGCGCGGTTCTAAGGGAGTAGTCCATGAAAGACATCTTGTTGGTTCGTCCGGCAATACGCTGGCTTTGGCTTCTTTTATTGTGGCCGCTGCTTTTGCAAGCGGCTGAACCTTTACCCTCTTGGCGTGAGGGCCCTTCCAAACATGCCATCGTTGAATTCGTCCAGGCAGTGACAGCTGATGGTTCCAAGGATTTTGTGCCACCTGCTGAACGCGTTGCAGTGTTCGATAACGACGGCACGCTGTGGAGCGAACAGCCGATGTATTTTCAGATGCTGTTCGCCCTTGAAGAGGTCAAGCGCCTGGCACCACAGCATCCTGAATGGCAACAACAACAGCCGTTCAAGGCAGTCTTGGAAAACGACCAGAAAACGTTGGCCGGCAGCGGTATGGAGGGTTTGATGAAGATCATCGATGCTACCCATACAGAGATCAGTACCCAAGAATTTTTGACCAATGTCCGAAAATGGCTCGCCAAGGCCGTGCATCCCAAAACCCATAAACCCTACACCGAAATGGTCTACCAGCCGATGCTGGAATTACTCGCCTATCTACGAGCCAACGGGTTCAGAACCTACATCGTTTCCGGAGGCGAAGTGGAGTTCATGCGCGCCTGGGCAGAGGAAGTATATGGCGTTCCACCGGAGCAGGTGATCGGGACTACCTTCACCGCCGAGTATCAATATAACGCCGGCAAGCCGGTAATCATGCGCATGCCCAAGCTCGCTCATAACGACGATGGCCCGGGTAAACCCGTGAGTATTGACGCGGTTATAGGCCGACGACCGATCTTCGCTTTTGGTAACTCCGATGGCGATCAGCAAATGTTGCAATGGACTGCCGCAGGCGACGGCAAACGCTTCATGGGGCTTGTGCACCACACCGACGCGCAGCGTGAGTGGGCGTACGACCGGGAGTCGAAGATAGGCAAGCTGGACAAAGCGTTGGACGAAGCCCTGGCGCAGAACTGGACGGTAGTTGATATGGCTAAAGAGTGGGGGAAAATCTACCCTTTTGATACCGCGGCGCCATGAAACCTAATGATAGAGGCCAGCACGATTGACTGCTTCGCGGCGGCTGTCTGTTTTTAGATGGACCCTAATCTCGCTGATCCTTAGCGCACGATGAAGCCGCACAGGAAGGCGCGCACGAAAACGAGACGAATTGTGAATGAACGAAAGGCGAGGGTGTCGTGACATGGCAGCAGCTGCGGAGGCTAGGGGCTGTGGTCACAACTGCGCACACGGATGTGTGCTTCTTGAACTTCAGAAACGACAAAGCCCTGAATAATCAGGGCTTTATCGGTACAAATATGGCGGAGGCGATGGGATTCGAACTCATGGACCTGTTACAGTCGACGGTTTTCAAGACCGTTGCCTTAAACCACTCGGCCACACCTCCGTTGCGTTGCGGGCGCCATAATACCTGAATGAAACACACTGTCAAACTCTCTGCGTAGCTTGTTACAGAGTGTCTGTTATGATCTTTGCGACTGAACGTTTCAAACCAACAGGAGTGTCGCCATGCGCGAACAGGATTACGCAGTTAATAACAGCGTGCAGGCTGAGCAGCTAGAGGTTAGCCGCGTCCTGCGCAACACTTACGGCTTGCTCGCTCTCACCCTCGCATTCAGCGGCGTGATGGCGTTTGTCGCTCAACAGATGCGTGTCGGTTACCCGAACATTTTCGTGGTTCTGATCGGTTTCTATGGCCTTTTCTTCCTTACCAACAAACTTCGTGATTCGGCGTGGGGCCTGGTGTCGGCTTTTGCCTTGACCGGTTTCATGGGTTTCCTGCTCGGCCCGATCCTCAACCGTTACCTGGGCATGCAGGGCGGTGCCGAGGTCGTCAGTTCGGCTTTCGCGATGACCGCACTGGTGTTCGGTGGCCTTTCGGCCTACGTACTGATCACCCGTAAGGACATGAGCTTCCTCGGTGGTTTCATCACAGCAGGTTTCTTCGTGCTGCTGGGTGCGACACTGGCAAGCTTCTTCTTCCAGATCAGCGGTTTGCAGTTGGCGATCAGCGCAGGTTTCGTGCTGTTCTCCTCGGTCTGCATTCTGTTCCAGACCAGCGCCATCATTCACGGCGGCGAGCGCAACTACATCATGGCGACCATCAGCCTGTATGTATCGATCTACAACCTGTTCGTCAGCCTGTTGCAGCTGTTCGGCATCATGAGCCGCGATGATTAATCGTCGGCCATAACTAAAAAACCCGCTCAGGCGGGTTTTTTATTGCCTGAAAATCCAGGGGGTCAGTTCACGATGATGCTGCCGTCGGCCTGCTGTCGATAAATAGTGTAGGGCAGCATCAAGGTATCGAGTGCGCCGGAAAGGACAATGTCGACCAACACAACAGCCGGCGCAGGACTGTGTTCCCCCGCATCCCGTCCTTTTTCCAGCGGTGCGTTCAAATAGCAGAAATCGTAGGTCACGCCACTGTAGATTCGCGGGACAGCGCCGCAATAGCTTTGCTGTTCCTTGAGGCTTTTGACGGCCACTTCATCGCTTCGCATGACCGTTTGAACCGTACCGCAACCCGCCAGCATCAGCGCCGCCAATGCCATTACCTGAATTTTCATGTTGCCAATCCTTAGCTGGGAAATAGTCAATCTACGGACTTTAAACCAAAACTTCACTCATTCCATTGGTGGCAACCTTCGCTTGACGGGCGTTTTCTTGACGATCGCAGTATTGGTTTCCGCATGTGTGTTAAGGCGGTCCAGCAGAGTATCCAGCTGTTCCATGGACCGCACATGCAGTCGCGCAATAAAGCAGTCGTCCCCCGTGACCTTGTCGCACTCGGTGAACTGCGGGATCGCCTGGATCTGCCGTTCAACCTCCTGCAGCTGGCCGGGCAGCGGGCGGATACGCACGATGGCCTGCAGCTGATAACCGAAACACTTGGGGTCGATCTCGACGGTATAGCCTTTGAGTACGCCCCGTTCTTCAAGACGCCGCAAACGTTCGGCGACACTAGGCGAAGACAACCCACTGATGTTCGCCAGCGCCTTGAGCGAACGCCGGGAATCCTCCATCAATGCTGTTATCAGCACTTGATCAATATCGTCGGTCATGGCGAAAGCTCTCTTAGGCAATTGATCAAATCCGCCTTTATAAAAAAGGCAGATTCGAATTCTAGCCTGCTTTTTGCGCTGGAGAAGCCTGTGGGCGAATAGGCATACTTTGGGCTCAAACACAGGAGTCTGAAGATGGACAAGTCAATCCGTCGCGGTTCATTTGAGATGACCGCCGCCATGCTGATTTCCGGGACCATCGGCTGGTTCGTGCTGGTGTCCGGGCAACCGGTGCTGGACGTGGTGTTCTGGCGTTGCGTGTTCGGTGCCGGCACCTTGCTGCTGATCTGTGCGGCATTCGGCTTTTTACGTCGCAAAATCCTGACCCGAACCACGTTCCTGCTCGCCGTACTCAGCGGTATGGCGATTGTCGGCAATTGGGTCTTGTTGTTTGCGTCGTATTCCCGGGCATCGATAGCCATCGGGACAGCGGTCTACAACGTCCAGCCGTTCATGCTGGTGGGGCTGGCCGCGCTTTTCCTCAACGAGAAAATCACCCTGCAGAAGTTGTTCTGGCTGGGCATCTCGTTTCTGGGAATGCTGGCCATTGTGAGTGCGCACGGCACGCAGAGCGAGAGTGGTAATGACTACTTGTTGGGTATCGCACTGGCGCTGGGCGCTGCGTTCCTCTACGCCATTGCAGCGTTGATCATCAAGCGCTTGACCGGCACTCCACCGCATTTGATTGCACTGATCCAGGTCTGCACCGGCGTACTGTTGCTCGCGCCGTTCGCACACTTTTCGGCGCTGCCACAAGCGCCAAGCGCCTGGGCCAGCCTGGTCACTCTGGGCATCGTCCATACCGGTGTGATGTACGTCTTGTTGTACGGCGCCATCCAGAAACTGCCGACAGCGCTGACCGGCGCGCTGTCATTCATCTACCCGATCGCCGCGATATTTGTGGACTGGTTCGCCTTCGGCCATCGCCTGGAGCTCCTGCAGTGGTTCGGTGTCGCGGCAATCCTGCTGGCTGCGGCCGGCATGCAGCAGGGCTGGAGCCTGAAATTTCGCCGAGTAGCCGCCTGATGCCTGCCTCCAGCGGCTACAGGCTGTGGTTCTACTCAGGATCAAATACTCCAGCGCGGCGCAGTTTTGGCCAGGCGCTGGCGCATTTCTTCAATGTTGGCGACCAGTTGCAAAATCAATAACCGGTAGCCATCCAGAGGGCTGTAAACCGGTGCTTCGAGGCTCGCCTCCCGCGCCGGCTCCACGGGCCGATTGAGTCGCTGGTAGGAACCGGTTTTCAACGCCCGGGCCATGCCCACCAGCTTTACCCGAATCAACCGATGCTCAGCTTTCAAGACCGATTGAAGTTGACCCATGGCTTGAGCGTCACTGACGTCCGGCCGGGTGTTGGCCAGTATTTCCAGGGTGCTGACACACATCCGCAAGTTGCGCTGGAGGGCATCGAGTTCGGTCATGGAGATCTTCACCTCCTTGGACACCGACGGCATCAATGAACGCAATTGCACCATCACCGTATTCAGCCGGCCCATGAGTTTGAGGTGTTCATCATCGGTGACCGATTGGCCATTGATGATTCGCCCGTAAATCGTCGCGCAATCGCGCAACGAATCCGCCAGGTTGTAGCGCCAGGAAAATACTGCGTACAGAGGAAGGGCGAACGAAAACGCGAGCGCCAGGGCAATCCCGATCAGGATGTCCACCCCGCGCCACAAACCGTCGCTGAGCGGATTGTCGCCATGCCCCGCGACGATAAACACGGTGATACCCGCCAGCAGCGCGGTGTACCCCCCTTTGCCGATGGCGTGATACGAGAAAAACCCGCACACCACCGACATGACGAAATAGGTCAGCCACGGCATCCCGAGCCAGGTCTGTTGCAGCACCAGCAACAACCCGATGCCGGCCCCGACCAGGGTGCCGATGGCCCGCTCGGCGGCTTTTTTGCCAATGTTGCCGTGATGCTGCAAGCCGCCGATGACCACCAGCATCGTCACCGACGCCCATTCACCATGGGGCAGGTTGATGCCGGTGGTCAGCATGATCGAAGCCAGTAATCCAAGCGACACACGCACCGCGTGGATCAGTTTGGCGTGTTGATAGCGCCGATACGGATCCAGCAACGGACGCAACAACCGGCGCAACAGCAGTGGCAGTCGATGGGCTTTGATCATGCTCAGACCTGATCTCCTCAGAAGATGTAATCAGTGGTCAGGAAACTGGAACTGCGGCCGCTGATGATCTCGCTGATCAGCTCTTTGTTGGTTTCCTGGAACTTGGTGGCCACCAGCGTGCGGATCGAAAAAACCCTCAGCGCATCATGTACCGACAACGTGCCTTCGGCGGAATTTTTGCGCCCGTTGAACGGGTAAGTGTCCGGGCCGCGCTGACACTGGGCGTTAAGGTTGATCCGGCCGACCTGGTTGGCAAAGGTGTCGACCAGCCTGCCGACTGCCACCGGATTGGTGCCGAAAATGCTCAGTTGCTGGCCGAAGTCAGACTCCAGCACGTAATCGATCACGGTATCCAGGTGACGGTACGGCACGATAGGAACGACCGGGCCGAACTGTTCTTCCTGATAGACACGCATTTGCGGCGTGACCGGGAACAGCACGGCAGGGTAGAAGAACGAGGCGCGGGTTTCACCGCCGTTGGGGTTGACCACCTTCGCACCTTTGCTCTCGGCATCGGCCACCAGCGCGTGCAGGTAATCGACTTTGCCCGACTCCGGCAAAGGCGTCAGGGCGACGCCGCTTTCCCAGGGCATGCCCGGTTTGAGCGTGGCGAGCTTGGCGTTGAATTTCTCGATGAACGCGTCGACCACGTCTTCGTGAACAAAGAGGATTTTCAGCGCAGTGCAACGCTGACCGTTGAAGGACAACGAGCCGGTGACGGCTTCGTTCACGGCGTTATCCAGATCGACTTCGGGCAACACGATGCCGGGATTCTTCGCGTCCAGACCCAGCGCCGCGCGCAAACGGTGTGGCTTGGGGTGCAGCTTTTTAAGGTCGCTGGCGGCCTTGTTGGTGCCGATAAACGCAAAGATATCGATCTTGCCACTGGCCATCAGCGCACTGACGGTTTCGCGGCCGCTGCCGTAGATCACGTTGATCACCCCGGCCGGGAAGCTGTCGCGGAAAGCTTCCAGCAGCGGACGGATCAGCAGGACACCGAGCTTGGCCGGTTTGAACACTACGGTGTTACCCATGATCAGTGCCGGAATCAGCGTGGTGAAGGTTTCGTTCAGCGGGTAGTTGTAAGGCCCCATGCACAACGCCACGCCGAGTGGAACGCGGCGGATCTGCCCGAGTGTGTCCTGTTCCAGTTCAAAGCGGCTGGAACGGCGGTCGAGTTCCTTGAGGGCGTTGATGGTGTCAACGATGTAATCGCAGGTGCGGTCGAACTCTTTTTCCGAATCCTTGAGGTTCTTGCCGATCTCCCACATCAGCAACTTGACCACCGCCTCACGCTGTTCGCGCATGCGCCCGAGGAAGGTTTCAACGTGCTGAATGCGCTCGGCCACGCGCATGGTCGGCCACAGGCCCTGGCCTCGGTCATAGGCGCGGACGGCGGCGTCGAGGGCAGTCAATGCAGTCTCGGCGTCGAGCAGTGGCGTGCTGCCGAGGATCACCTGTTCATCACCTTGTTCACCGGTCAGGTACACCGGGCTGCGGACTTGAGCGAGCGGCCCCGACCAGATTTTCAGCTCGCCATCGACCAGGTACTCGCGCTGTTCGGTCGGGCCGTCGAGGCGGTATTTTTCCGGGACGCTGGCCGCGTCAGGAAACAGGTTGCCAAGGATATGTGCTGTGGTCATGTCGCTACCCCATCTTGATGATCTGATTCGCTGATGAATCGTTTTAGCAGACCTGCGCTTCGCTTGTCATGACTCATTTTCGTCTCAGTGGCGAACAGGCCGGTTCCTTGGCGCTTGCGGTCATGGCCTCAGAAGCCCCCCTTGTTGGCCCCCAATGCCCTGAACCCTGCGGCACGGGTGCCTTAGTGTTGAGCTTTCCTTGAACACAATAAAAAGGTGTACCCGGCTGACCGGAGCACCAAAGAGAGGGCGGTCATGCGGGCACGTCAATTCACGGGAAAGCCTAGCCTTTGTTTGGCGTTGGTGGGGTGCGCCTTCTTCACGCTGCTCAGCGGTTGTGGTGAAGAGAAGAAAAGCCCGGCGACCCACAATCAAGCCGCCACCGCCAAACCGGGCGATCCCGCGCTGGCGCAGATCTACGACAACAGTTGCAAGCTCTGCCACGCCAATCCGGCGGCCGGAGCGCCGTTGACCGGCGACAAAAAAGCCTGGGAGCCACGGCTGCTCCAGGGCGCGGACACGCTGCTGGATCACGCCATTAACGGCTACAACGGCATGCCACCCATGGGCCAGTGCGTGGAGTGCTCAGAGGAACAATTCCTCGCGCTGATCAGCTTCATGGCCGGGCAAACCCTCCAACAATAACAACCCGGGGTGCACTTGATGACGATGGATTTAACACGGCGGCAATTGTTGCAGCGGGCAAGCGTCATTGGCGCTTTCACGGCCCTGGGCAGCAGCCCGGCGCTCGCTGAATGGCTGCGCGCACCGCGGCTGATCCCTTGGCGCAATTGGTCCGGCGCCCAGAGTTGCCTGCCGGCGGCGCAGCTGGCGCCCAAGCATCTCGATGAATTGACCCAGGTCATCCGTCAGGCGCCCGGCAAGATTCGTCCGGTCGGTTCGGCACATTCCTTCAGCGCGCTCGTGCCCACCGATGGCACGCTGTTGTCGCTGAGTTACTTCACCGGATTGCTCGATCACGATGCCCAGACCCATCAGGCCGAGTTCGCCGCCGGCACGCCGATGTCGCGCATGGGTACACCGCTCAAGGACATCGGGCAGGCGCTGCAGAACATGGCCGACATCGACTATCAAACCCTCGCCGGCGCCATATCCACCTCGACCCACGGCACCGGCAAGCAGTTTCAATCCTATTCGGCACATGTCTGCGGCCTGCAACTGGTGACCGCCAGCGGCGACGTTCTCGACTGCGACAGCACGCGCCATCCCGAGGTATTCAGCGCCGCCCGGGTGTCCCTCGGTGCATTGGGCGTCGCTACCAGAATCCGCCTGCAAAACCGTCCGGCTTATCGCCTGAGGGAGCGTCAATGGATCGCCAAAACCGAAGAGCTGCTGGAAGACCTGGACAAGAACACCCGTGAAAATCAGCACTGGGAAATGCTCGTGGTGACCCATTCCGACTATGCCCTGTCAATTGCCCTGAACGAGACCACCGACCCGGCCACGCCGCCGATCCCGGCAGACGAGGAGGGCGGTAACGAGTTCGTGAACTTGATCGAAAAGATCGACAAGTACGGCAGCGATTTTCCCGACCTGCGCCGAACCATGCTCAACAACCTGCGCCACCTGGCCAGTTTCGATGAACGGGTGGGCGACTCCTTCGATATCTACGCCAACGTACGCACGGTGCGCTTCAACGAAATGGAATACTCGGTCCCGGCAGAACACGGCCCGGCTTGTCTGCGGGAAATCCTCAAGTTGATTCAGGACAAGGACCTGCGCACCTGGTTTCCCATCGAGTACCGCTACGTCAAGGCCGACGACATTCCGCTGAGCATGTTCGAAGGCCGGGACAGTTGCTCGATCTCGGTTCACCAGCATTATCAGATGGACCATCACAACTTTTTCGCCGCCATCGAACCGATCTTCTGGAAGTACAACGGCCGGCCGCACTGGGGCAAATTGCACACGCTGAACGCAAAGAACCTGCAGCCGCTGTATCCGCGCTGGCAGGAGTTCATTGAGGTCCGCCAGGCCCTCGACCCCAGCGGCAAATTCCTCAATGCGCACCTGGCATCCATCCTGGGGGTGAACCCATGAATCGGCGTCATTTCGTGATGGGAACGGTGGGTGTCGGAGTCCTGCTGGCGGGTGTCGCCGTGTGGCTGCGACCGGGGGACCGAGGTGGGCCCTACAGCGATTATTTCCGTGCGCTCAATCGCGAACTCAAGGTGCACGGGCCGATGCGGCCGGTGATGCTGATTGACCTGGATCGGCTCGATCACAACATCGATGTGGTGATGCAATCGGTCAAGCGTGGGGGCAAACATCTGCGCCTGGTGGAAAAGTCGTTACCGGCACCGGGTTTGCTGGCATACATCGCCAAGCGCGCTGGCACACAGCGGTTGATGTCGTTTCATCAACCGTTTCTCAACCATGACGCCGTGACATTTCCTGAGGCTGACATCCTGCTGGGCAAGCCGTTGCCGGTGCGCTCGGTGCAGCTGTTTTATCAAACACACACCGGTCCATTCGACCCGTCGAAGCAATTGCAGTGGCTGATCGATACGCCGCATCGCTTGCAGGAATACCTGGCGCTGGCTCAGGGATTGGGCACGCGATTGCGGGTGAACATCGAGCTGGATGTCGGCCTGCATCGCGGCGGCATAGGTGATGTAACGGCGCTGGGGCAGATGCTGACGCTGATCAGCGCTAACCCGCAGCATCTGGAGTTTGCGGGTTTCATGGGGTATGACCCGTTCGTGGGCATGGGCGTGCCGGGTATTCTGGGTTCGTCTGAAGAACTGTTCGCCAAGGTGATGGTGATCTACAACCGTTACGTCGACTTTACCCGTCGCGAGTACCCCGGTCTTTGGCATTCAGGGCTGACGCTCAACACCGCCGGCAGCCCCAGCTATCGCCTGCACGAGCAGGAGAAACTGAGCACCGAAGTGTCGGTGGGAACCGCCATGCTCAAGCCCACGCATTACGATCTGCCGTCGCTGGTGAAACATGTTCCGGCGGCTTACATCGCGACGCCTGTGCTCAAGAGCACCGGAGCGGTAAATATCCCGGCGCTGGATGGTAAGTCGAAGCTGTTTTCGTGGTGGGACATCAATCAGCGCGAGACCTTTTTTATCTACGGCGGCAACTGGATGGCCGAGTTCGAATCGCCCAAGGGGCTACAGAGCAACGGCGTGTATGGCCGAAGTTCCAACCAGGAGATGGTCAATGGTTCGGCGGCGGTGGGGTTGGCGTTGGAGGATCAAGTGTTTTTGAGACCGACCCAGACCGAGTCGGTGCTGTTGCAGTTTGGGGATCTGCTCGCGGTGCGCGGTGGCAAGATTGTCGACACCTGGCCCGTGTATTCCTGAGCTCGGTAGCCCTCTAATTCCGTGGGCCCCTAAGGAGCCCACGGAACCTGCGCATCACTCAAAACGCATACGGAATACTCACTTTCGCCCACAACATTTCCCCCTCGGGCCTGTTTTCCACGTCAAATTCCTTGGCCCAGCGAATCTCCGCACTGGCGTATTTGAGGAAGGTCAGGTGCAACGCCGGGCCGATGGCGAACACCTGCCCGCGCACACCGTCATTCACATCTTCGCCATTGAACTGCACGGTTCTGCCGAACTGCTTGTCGTCGGTGGTCTGCTTCAAATAGTAGCCATTCAAGCCGAGCATCAGGTTGTCGGTGAGCTTGTAGCTGGCGGAATAATCGACGTGGAAAATCTGCCCCGATTTGTAGTCGGTGTCCTTGTTCTTCTCGTTGAAGCTGTAAGTCGTCTTCATCGACAACTCGGTTCTCGGCGTCGGCAGCCAGGTGAAGGAAAACAGCGGTTTGTAGGTGTAGAAGTTGTTGCTGGTGTTGGCGAGCCGGTCGACGCTGTATTCACCTGTCGGCACGGTGATTTCCACGGCAGCACCGAGGGTCAGGTTCTTGCCCATGTCCCAGAGAATGATCGGCGCGATGGTGGTGTCGCCCATGCCTTCGCGAGTGTCCTGCAAACCGAACACCGAGACTTCCTGTTTCAGCCAAGGCTGCGCAATGTAACCGGCCAGACGGCCCCCGAACACCCGTACCGGGCTCAGGTAATCGATACGCGGAATGACTGCCGTGGATTCAATCTCGACATTGGGCACTTTGCCGCCCAGCGAGCTGATGTTCAGCTTGGTGGCTTTGTAGTGGTTGTAGTAGAGGTTGAAGGCCAGCATGTTGTCCGGGAGGCTGTTCACGTCCAGTGGCAACATGAAAAAGCCGTCGGTGCCTGGGCCAATGTTGTCCACGCCGGCCTCGGTGGCCAACGCCGGTAATTGAATGGCGCAGACACCCGCCAGGCCGACGGCCATTCGCAAGGAAACGTTCATCCGGATCAGGTTCATGTGTGTACTCATTCTTATTGTTAGTGGTCGCGCCGGTGGCATGACGCCGGTGACCAGAGCCCCAGGGCATAGAAATAAGCTGTTAAGGCGAGCGCGGGCAGGGTATTGGCGGCCAGATAGGGGGCTTCTGCGGACAGCCTTCAATGCCTGTGCTAACTTTCGTCGACATAACCGGTAACAAAAAATAAGAATCCAGACACGATCCGGAACGTATAGCGCCCATGCAGATGAAAGTAATCGATCCCACCTTTGAACTGGCGCTGGTGTCGCCGTTTCTGCTGCAAACCCTGACAGAAGTCGCGCAGCAAAAAGGCGTCAATCCCGAGACCCTTTGCCGAGGACTGGGCTTTGCCCTCGAAGACCTGCAGGATCCGGCGCACCGCATTTCCTACCGCCAGGCCGTGGCGATGATTCAGCGTGCGTTGAAGGCATTGCCTAACCGCGGTTTGGGCCTGTGGGTCGGTGCGCAGAACGTGCTTGGCACCCTCGGGCTTCTCGGCCACGTGCTGTCCCTGTGCAAAACCCTGCGGGATGCGTTCGAGCTGGGTATTCGTCACCAGCACACCTCCGGCGGCATCGCCGTATCGAGTGTCGAAGAAGCGGCGGACCGGGTGTTCGTCGACGTCGAGTGCCGGTTGCCGTTCGCCGACGTGCAGGTGTTCGCGGTCGAGGAGTTTTTCGCCAGTTTGCTGGTGTACGGCCGAGCGCTGGTGGGCGCGGATTTCAAGCCGATGGCGGTGGAGTTTGTGCACGCGGCGCCGGATTACCGTGCCGAGTACCACCATTGGCTGGGGCCGGATGTGCAGTTTGGCTGCCTGCAAAACCGCATGGTCATTGCCGCTCACTGGCTGGATGTGTGCCTTCCCAATCATCATTCCCTGGCATTGCGTCAGGCGGTCAAATTGCTTGAGCTGGAGGCCGCGCAGATTCATCAGAAAATGGACTTGATCCAGGCGGTGGAGCGCGCGATTTCCCGCGACCTGACCGAGGGCAGCCACATCGAAAAAATTGCCGGCGACTTGAACATGAGCAGCCGTACCTTGCGGCGACGGCTCACCGAGCACGCGTTGACGTTCGAAACCTTGCTGGAACAAGTACGCCAGGCGCGCACCATGAGCCTGCTGGGCAATCCGGAGATGTCCATCGAGCGCATTACCGAAGAAGTCGGCTACAGCGATGTGCGCAGTTTTCGTCGAGCGTTCAAGCGCTGGACCGGCTTGAGTCCCACGGCATTTCGCAACGAGGGTGCGGTCTTGCAATGAATTCGCCTCGGCGCTCAATAAAAAGGGCCGTATTTGGTGGCAAGTGGCTATCTGTTTTCCAGACGTACGGTTATGCTCCACGCGTTTCCATTTGCCAATGATTACTAACCACAGTGATGTTATGAGCCAATCCGAGACGCGTGCGACTGTTCTAGAGATGTATCCGGAAGATTCCCGCGAGGCGGCGGCCCTGCTCAAGCAAGCCGTCCCATTGATGGTTCGTCATAACATCCCGCCCAACCCCGTGCACTACGCGCTCTGGTACACCTACAGCAAGGGCCAGGTGCCCGAGCTCAATCGGCAACTGGACAAGGTAATCAAGGATTTCGATCGCTTTCCTGCCGAGTCCGCGTCGAAGCTGTTTCGCGACTACATCATTCGCGACGAGCTGGAAGATGCGCGCGCCGGCCAGCAACAGGCGATCAACCTGGTCGACGACATGGCGCGGGACGTTTCGCGCAGTGTCGAAGGTAATCGCAACTTCCAGACCAGTCTCGTTCACTGCCTGGACATGCTCGAAGCGCCTACCCACGAGCGCTTGCCGGACATTTTGAGCGAACTGCAACAAAGCACCCGGCTCATGCAGAGCCAGCAGGAACACTTTCTCTCTCAGCTGCATTCCGCCCAGGACGAAATCAAGACCCTGCGCAGCAAACTCGAGCGCGCGCAACTGGCCGCGACGATCGATGGCCTGACCGAACTGCTCAATCGCGCCGCCTTCACCCGCGTGCTGGAACGGGCGCTGGGCAGACCATCGCGAGGCGTCGCTCTGGTGATGCTCGATATCGATCACTTCAAGCAATTCAATGACCAGTATGGCCATCCCTTGGGCGACCGGGTTCTCCAGCATGTCGCGCAAACCTTGCGCCATTCACTGCCCGACCACGCCAATGCCGCGCGTTACGGCGGAGAAGAATTCTGCGTGGTGCTGGAGCAATGCCCCGACCTCGCCAGCGCCCGTGGATTCGCCGAGCAACTGCGCCTGAAAATCCAGTCGCTGCGAATCAAGGCGCGTGGCGACGGCAAGGTGCTGGACACCATAACGGCTTCGTTCGGTGTGGCGCTGGCAGTGCCCGACGACACCCTCGACAGTCTGTTGACCCGTGCGGATGACGCGTTGTATCAGGCCAAGCGCAACGGTCGAAATCAGGTCATTTAAGCGCTGGCCGTTGCCCGACACTGTAGGAGCAAAGCTTGCTCGCGATGACGGCGGCACATCCAGCATCGATGTAGCCTGACACGGCCCCATCGTCGCAATGCCGCCCGGATCAAGCCCGGCTCCCACATGGAAGCCTGCGCTTTCATCGCCCATGAGCTTTAAGCCGTCGCAGCGCAATGACCAACGCCATGCCCATCAACATCAACGCTACGGCAAACGTGGTCTGCATCCCGTGTGCAATCGCATCGGGATGCGCGAGATTGCTTCCGACAGACCTTGATGCCAGCGCAAACACCGCGCCCAACGCAGCGGCGCCGGAGACCAGTCCCAGATTGCGCGACAAATTGAGCAAACCCGAAATCACCCCGCGCTGGTCCGCTATAACATCTGCCATCACCGCTGTGTTGTTGGCTGTCTGGAACAGCGCGTAGCCCGATGTGATGACAGCCACGGCCACCACATAGCCGCCGATGCCGAATTCCGCTGGCGTTATGGATAATGCGAAACACCCAATGACCATCGCTGCAAGCCCCGAGACAGTCATACGCCGAGCGCCGAACCGGTCGACAACGCGGCCCGCCGGCACCCCTGTCAGCGCGGCGCCCAATGGCCCGACCGACATCACCAGGCCAACCCCGACGGCATCCAGTTCAAGTGCCTCTGACAAGTAAAAAGGCCCGACCACCAGCGTCGCCATCATCACCATGGTCACCAGCGCACTCATCGCCAGGCAGGCGCTCAAGTCTGGATCGCGGAACATTTCCAGGTGAATCAAGGGGGAGGCGACACGCTTCTCGATGGACACAAACATCCAGAGAGCAACACCCGCGAACACTAGAAGCGCGCTGTTGAGCCATCCGAAACTGCCGCGCCCGATCGTCATCGCCAGCCCGTACGCCGTCAACATGACCACTAACATCAACGTGCCCGGCACATCGAATCCACTGCGCCTCGCCCCGGATTTCGCGCTGTCGGCAGGGAGCCAGCGATACGCGAGCCACCCTGTCAGCAGCCCCAGTGGAACAGTGATCAAAAAGATCGCCCGCCAACCGAATCCATAAATCAAAAGACCACCCAATGTAGGCCCCATCGCGGTGCCGATGGCCGACATCGTCCCGAGCATCCCCATGGCCCTGCCGATCCTGGGTTTGGGCACGGCATCGCTGACAAACGCCAGGGTCAGCGCCATCATGATGGCGGCGCCAAGCCCCTGCAGCGCTCGGGCGGTGATCAACAGATTCAGTGTCGGCGCCACTGCGCATAACGCCGATGCCAGGGTAAACAGACCGATGCCGATCAGCAGTAAACGTCGACGCCCCGTGATATCACCGAGCCGTCCGACACTGACAATCAATGCGGTGATGGCGAGAAGATAGGCAATCACGACCCATTGCACCGACTGAAAGGGCGCGTTGAACGCTTCAGACAATGTCGGCAATCCCACGTTGGCAATGCTGGTTCCCAGCGAAGACAGCAACATCGACAGGGAAAGACTGGTGAGCGTCCACCGTGTGGCGCCAGCCGACCGAGCGGCGGCAATCGT
The DNA here is from genome assembly GCF_015351605.1 of Pseudomonas sp. p50(2008). Lineage (NCBI taxonomy): Bacteria > Pseudomonadati > Pseudomonadota > Gammaproteobacteria > Pseudomonadales > Pseudomonadaceae > Pseudomonas > Pseudomonas sp. p50(2008). Next base: position 374,309 of record NZ_JACMYF010000010.1, on the reverse strand, counting down.
AGTCATCATCTGCGTCCTCTTTCTGACCGCTCCCGAAGCGGGGCTGTCAGAAATCTACGCCCAGGCCTAACATGGCGGAAGACGCACGGTTTGCACTTTATCAATGCACCAGACGCCATCTCCCACCTGCCTGGAGGCGAAGCATGCCTTTCCCCGATCTGAATCTGCTGATCACGCTGGACGTGCTGCTCGCTGAAGGCAGCGTCGCCCGCGCCGCCAAACGCCTGCAGCTCAGCCCCTCGGCGATGAGTCGTTCGCTGGCCCGTTTGCGCGAGACCACGGGCGATCCGCTTCTCGTCAGGGCAGGGCGCGGTTTGGTGCCGACCCCCCGGGCCATCGAATTGCGCGAGCGCGTCGGGCAGTTGGTCCAGGACGCCGAAGCTGTCCTCCGCCCGGCCGAACAGCCGGATCTGCAGCATCTGAGCCGCACTTTTACCCTGCGCACCAGCGAAGGCTTTGTCGAAAACTTCGGCGCGCCGCTGATAGCACGTATCGCCGCGCAAGCCCCCGGAGTGCGACTGCGCTTCATGCACAAACCCGATAAGGACAGCACCGCGCTACGGGATGGCACCGTGGATCTGGAAACAGGCGTGGTCGGGAAGGGCGCGGGGCCGGAGCTGCGTACGCAGGGGCTGTTTCGCGACCGTTTCATTGGCGTTATGCGCGAAGATCATCCACTCGGCAAAGGCGACATCACGCCTGCTCGCTTTGCGGCGGGCGGGCACATCAGCATTTCCAGAAGGGGGTTGGATAAAGGACCGATTGATGATGCGCTGGCGGCGCTGCAACTCACACGCGACATCGTGACGACGGTCGCCGGTTTCTCGACCGCTCTGGCGCTCGCCAGGGGCACCGACCTGATCACCTGTGTTCCAGAGCGCCACACGCAAAGCCTGCGTGTCGGAATGTACAGCTTTGCGCTTCCCTTTGAATTGCCGCCGTTCACCGTCGCCATGCTTTGGCATCCGCGAATGGACGCCGACCCGGTGCATCGCTGGTTGCGCGGGTGTCTTAAAGAGGTGTGCGCGCCATGAGTCGTGGCCCGATAAATTGATCCGTTTGCTCTCTGAAAAAGAGGAAATGCCTGACAGATAAGTTTTAACAAGAACGCCTTAATTCCCGTGCACCAGTGTCCAGGAAAGGTGTTTCGCAGGAACCTGTTGAAGCCGTTGGACACTCGATGAACAGCCAGAATCGAGGAGCTTCACCATGGAAAAACCGTTGAATTTATTGACCCCTTCCCAGGCGCAGGCTGCTTTGGAAGGAGATCACACCCTAAAACAACTTAGCGGCCGCTCTTGGGTTTCGGAGTTTCCAACCAGTACGCGTCTTGACGATCTCAGCCCGGCCTTTGGTTCGTCTGCCCATTCCTTCATCAGCGCCCTCCAGGCAGCAGGTGCGAGCGTGAACATCGCCGCTACGTTGCGTCCTGCCCAGCGTGCATTCCTGATGCATTGGGCCTGGAAAATCGTCAATGCCGACGCAGACCCGAAAACCATCCCGACCCGCGACGGCGTGAACATCGAGTGGAGCCACGTAGACGAAAAGGGCGAATTTTGTAGCGAGCGATCCATCGTCGCCGCCCGCGAAATGGTGGATGCCTATGGCCTGAAAAAACTGAGAGTTGCCCCGGCGCTGAGGTCACGACACATCGAGGGGAATGCCATTGATATGGCCATTTCCTGGACGGGAACGCTTTCCATAACGGACGCCTTGGGCTCGACCATTCACATCACGACAGCGCCCAGGACAGGAATGAATACGGACTTGCACGCGGTGGCAATCACTTACGGCGTCATCAAGTTCAAGGGCGGCGACAAGGACATACCTCATTGGTCAACTGATGGATGCTGAACCCACGCCAGCTCCTAAAACGTGAACCGCCGCGTGGTATCCAGAGCGCCTTCCTTGTCCAATAGGTGCTCAACCAACACATCGTTCAGAAACCGAAACTGATCATTCAACCCCACCACTTCATTACTGAAATGGTTGGCGGCGGCCGGCATCAGCAACGCTTCGAAATTTTTGTCGAACACCAGTGAAAGCGCCTGGCGCGGAACAACCTGCTGGGAATAGTAGTTATTGCCAAAAACCGGAAAACTCACGGAGAGGGTGACGGGGTGAATCATGATGGCTGCTCCTCGGTCTGACCGACGTCCAGAACGATCCAGGAAAAAAGGGTGAGGGTGACGGCGGTCAGGGCCAGGCAAGTCAGGAGATGAATCAGCATGATGAACCCCTCCGATGCGGGATTTGTTGACGGGATGAGGTTGATCCTACGCTGACGGATTTTTTGCGGAAGGCATTCGGGACGATGGTGGTTATCGATGGGAATGATGGTCAGTGGTTGTGGTGCTTTGGCGGGTGCTTGATGCGCGCAAAGTGGTCTAATCCGACATTGCTATTGCCTGACACGGCCCCATCGCGAGCAGGCTCACTCCTACAGGTTTCGGCGGTGCATGCCAATGCTGTGGCCGACAAAGATCCCTGTAGGAGTGAGCCTGCTCGCGATTGCGGCCTACAGATTCGACACCGGACCAAGGACAGACCCGGACCTCCACCTATACTCAAACCAGTACCCCTTCGACCGCCGATCCTTACGGTCGGCGTAACACTTTCGGGAAGCCGCGACCTTGAACCTGCGTTCGCTGATCGTCGCCGTGCTGTTGGTCGTGGCGGGTTGCGCCACGCCAACGCGTGCGCCTGTTTCCCCGCCACCGGTCATCGTTTCCCAGGCCACTTGGCAGCAAGTGGACCGGGACATTGTCGCGGCATCACGATCGGCCACTGAGCAGGCCAAGGTCTTTGCGCGCGGGTCCATGGAACATTGGCGCACACGCGTTTACGAACAGACCGAAGAGAATTTCATTCCGTGGTTCAGCAGTTATTGGGCCCAGGAATGGATGTCGATGAAAGTCAGCTGGTACACCATCAGCGCCAAAGGTGAGCAGGACGCCTCGGCCAAGCGTCTGGCGGCGTATTTGCTGGAGGAATACCAGGAACGCGTCCTGGCACCGGTGGCGGTGGAAATCGACCCGGACGCGATTCTTCATCAGGCCACCGAGTTTTATGTGCAGCTCATTGGCCAGCAACTGCAGGTCATCTCCCAGCGCTACGGCGTGCCGATGGACCAGCTCAATGCCCGCGTCAACAAGATCCCCGCCATCGCGCTGGGCCCGCCCTCTGCCCGGGATGCCTCCCTCTATCAGGTCATCCATACCGACCTGAACATGCTCCCGGCGTTTTCCGCGCTGATCGACAAGATCCACACCGCGGGCGGCGACAAGGGCGTCGGCTCGACCGATACCGCCATGGCGCCCGTGGCCAAGCGCGCCAGTCAGCGAATGGAAGCCGAAATGGCTCCGCGTGGGGCGGCCAGTGCGGTGGCGGCGGCGGCAGGGAGGCTGGCGGGAGGATTGATTACCGTGGGCGTCGCAGGGATTCGCGCGATCATCCAGGCCAGCGACCGGCCTGACAGCGAGGCACTGATTCGCAGCAGCCTGGGCAATACGTTCGACAAGGCCTGGGTGAAGCTGGTGCAGAACCCGACGACCGGCGTGATGGCCGGGACGTTGTACATGGCGGCGCAAGTTGAAGGGAATCTGGCGGGGGCCGTCGAAGCACCGTCGGTCAGTTCGGGGGGCGGGTCTGTCGACTGGAGCCCGACGGAATCGACTAACCAGCAGATCGACCCTCTACCCCCCGCAGGAGAATGACCATGTCTTACGTTGATGGCTTCATTGCAGCAGTCCCCACCGCCAATCGGGAAAAATTCAAGAAACACGCCGAGTCGGCCGCCGTCATTTTCAAAGAAAACGGTGCCTTGAGCGTCGTTGAATGTTGGGGCGATGACGTGCCCGACGGCAAGGTCACCTCGTTCCCCATGGCGGTCAAGCTCAAGGACGACGAAACCGTGGTGTTTTCCTGGATCGTCTGGCCCGACAAGGCCACCCGCGATGCCGGAATGAACAAGCTCATGTCTGACCCGCGCATGCAGCCGGACGTCAACCCGATGCCCTTCGACGGTCAGCGCATGGTATTCGGCGGATTCAACGTGATCGTGCAAGCCTGACGCCCGTCGCAGGATCACTCCGATGACGGGGTGATCCTGCAACTCTTGCGATTGCGGATCTCACTGTCCGTGGGTCGCTCCCGGATAAATTCGAAACGCGGTTCACCTTCGCTATAGTGAACCAGCCATCCCCAGTCCAGCTCGGACTCATCCTGACCAGGTCGCGGTGGCATTGCCCACCACGGTTCCTTGCTGATGATCTCTCGCATGGTCACCTCCCGTTGATTCGGTTGTCTGAACTATAACTTGCCCACCAGGAGCTGCCAGGCATGAGCGACGAATCCCATGAGCCGTCGAAACGGCTGTTTTTCGCGCTGGACTGCGCACCCGCGCAACGCCGGGCGATAGCGCAATGGCGTAGCGCGCTGCAACTCAGGACCGGCCGCCCGGTGCCTGCGGAAAATTTCCACCTGACGTTGTTGTTTCTCGGCTCGGTCGATGTGGCGCAGATCGCCGATGTCTGCAGTGCCGCTGGCAAGGTTCGCGTGCCCGGTGAGCCATTGCGGGTCGAGCTGGATCGACTGGATGCCTGGCGCAGGGCAGGGGCGCTGGTGCTGGCATCAGAGCAGGCGCCACCCGCGTTGCTACGTCTGGTGTATGCGCTGGAGCAGGCGATGCTGCCGTTCGGATTCGAGGAGACGTCCAAGGAATTTCGGCCGCACCTGACCTTGATGCGCGACTACCGGGCACCGGTGCCCGAATCGACGACGCCCCCGGAGTTTTTCCTGCACGCCGATCACTTCGCCCTGTTCGAATCCCATAAAGGCCGTTATCGGACACTCGCGCAGTGGCCGTTGATTAGGTAACGCCAGCCACAAAAAAAGGCGCCCGAGGGCGCCAAAATTCACCTTGACCGAGGAAGCCAGGTGAGGCCGTTCTTCATCAGAGAAAGGCAGCGGCGGTAAGGCGCTGCGGGAACGGAAATCGTTTGAGTCCTGCGTTGTCAGTTAGGGCCTCATCGCGGGCACGCCTTGCTCCCACAGGTATCGGTGTCGATCACTCATCTATGATCCGTCTTGATTCCCTGTGGGAGCGGGCTTGCCCGCGATGGCGGCCGCAAACCCAACCACTACCTCAAGTGAGTCACTTGCCGAGCTTCACCCGAGTCCAACCCCGAGTCATCACCCGCTGAATACCAATCGGCAAATCCGGAATCGCATACAACGTCGCGATCACGTCTTGCGGCGGATACGACCCTGGATCATCACGAATCGCCTCATCCACCAAAGGCGTCGCCGCCGCGTTGGCATTGCTGTAGCCAATGTTGTTGGTGATCTCGGCGATGATGTCCGGGCGCATCAGGAAGTTCATGAACAGGTAAGCGTTTTCGACGTTCGCCGCATCGCGGGGGATGGCAACCATGTCATAGAAACTGCCGGCACCTTCTTTCGGAATGCTGTAGTCAATCTTCACTTTATCGCCGGCTTCCTTGGCGCGGGCCTTGGCCTGCAGCACGTCGCCGGAGTAACCGACCGCCACGCAGATGTTGCCGTTGGCCAGGTCGGAGATGTACTTCGAGGAATGGAAATACGCCACCGACGGGCGAATCTTCATGAACAGCGCTTCGGCTTCAGCGATCTGAGCCTTGTCCTGGGAATTCACCGCATAACCCAGATAGTGCAGGGCAGCCGGCAGCATTTCCGTTGGCGAATCAAGGAAGCTGATACCGCAGGCTTTGAGTTTTTCGGCGTTTTGCGGTTTGAACAACAGGTCCCAGGAGTTGGTCGGGGCATTTTCGCCGAGCACTTCCTTGACCTTGTCCGGATTGAACCCGATACCAATCGAGCCCCACATGTACGGGAAGGCGTGACCGTTGTCGGGGTCGCTGGCAGAGGCGTTTTTCAGCAACACCGGGTTCAGGTTTTTCCAGTTCGACAGCTTCGACTTGTCCAGTTCCTGATAGACGCCAGCCTTGATCTGCTTGGCCAGAAAACTGTTGGACGGCACGACGATGTCATAGCCGGATTTGCCGGCAAGCAGCCGCGCTTCAAGCGTTTCATTGCTATCGAACACATCGTAGGTCACACGGATGCCGGTCTCGTCTTCGAACTTTTTGACGGTGTCCGGGGCGATGTAATCCGACCAGTTGTAGACGCGCAGTACCTTGTCATTGGCCTGGGCGCCTGTGGCGATCGCGCCGAATAAGGACAGTGTCAGCAAAGTCCTGCCAAGCATTTTCATCGAGTACAACTCCATTGTTTTTATTCAAAATCACACAGCAAAGGTGCAACACATCAGAACCTGTGCAGCGAACACCAAACCACCGCAGTGAACGCAGAACCTGTGGAGTAAACCCAAAACCTGTGGCGAGGGGATTTATCCCCGTTGGGCTGCGAAGCAGCCCCAAACCTGCAACCTCGGTGCATCAGGTACACCGCGTACACCGCGTTCACTGGTCTGACGACTGCTGCGCAGCCGAACGGGGATAAATCCCCTCGCCACATTTGACTCATCGACCTCAAACAGTCGCTTCAACCATTTGCTTACCAGGCTGCCACGACTCACTGGCCGTCTGATCCATCGCTTCCTGAATCGCACGCTTACGGCTCGCTTCAGCACGACGGCTGAAGTACCAGACCATGAACGTCACAATCGACACCGCCAACAAAATCAGGCTGGCAACCGCGTTGATCTCAGGCTTCACACCCAGACGCACCGCCGAGAACACTTCCATCGGCAGGGTCGTCGACCCCGGCCCCGACACGAAGCTCGCCAGCACCAGATCATCCAGCGACAAGGCAAACGACATCATGCCGCCCGCCGCCAGTGACGGCGCGATCATCGGAATGGTGATCAGGAAAAACACCTTGAATGGCTTCGCACCGAGGTCCATGGCCGCTTCTTCGATGGACAGGTCCAGCTCGCGAAGGCGGGCGGAGACTACCACTGCGACATAGGCGGCACAAAACGTGGTGTGGGCGATCCAGATCGTGACGATGCCACGCTCCATCGGCCAACCGATCAACTGCGCCATGGCCACGAACAGCAGCAACAGCGACAGACCGGTGATCACTTCCGGCATCACCAGCGGCGCGGTCACCAAACCGCCGAACAACGTGCGGCCCTTGAAGCGTGTCACGCGGGTCAGCACGAACGCTGCCAACGTCCCCAATGCGACCGCCGCCACCGCCGTGTAGCAGGCGATTTCCAGCGAGCGCACCACCGAGCCCATCAGTTGGGTGTTGTCGAGCAGCCCGGCGTACCACTTGAACGACCAGCCGCCCCACACCGTCACCAGTTTGGAGGCGTTGAACGAGTAGATCACCAGAATCAGCATCGGCAGGTAGATAAACGACAAGCCGAAAATCAGCATGAACTTTGAAAATCCGAAGCGTTTCATCCCCGTGCCTCCATCTCTTTGGCCTGGCTGCGGTTAAACAGCAGAATCGGCACAATCAGGATCAACAGCATCACCACCGCCAGGGCAGACGCCACCGGCCAATCGCGATTGTTGAAGAACTCTTGCCACAACACGCGACCGATCATCAGCGTCTCCGGGCCACCGAGCAGCTCGGGAATCACGAACTCACCGACCACCGGAATGAACACCAGCATGCAACCGGCGATGATGCCGTTCTTGGCCAGCGGCACGGTGATTTTCCAGAAGTTGTTGAAGTTGCTCGAACCCAGGTCCTGCGCCGCTTCCAGCAGGCTGCCATCGTGCTTGACCAGGTTGGCGTACAGCGGCAGCACCATGAACGGCAGGTACGCATACACCACGCCGATATAGACGGCGGTGTTGGTGTTGAGGATCTCGATCGGGTGCGACGTCAGGCCGGTCCACATCAGGAACGCGTTGAGCAAACCGTTGTTGCTGAGGATGCCCATCCACGCATACACACGGATCAGGATCGCGGTCCAGGTCGGCATCATGATCAGCAGCAGCAAGACGTTCTGCGATTCCTTGCTCGCCTTGGTGATCGCGTAAGCCATCGGGAAACCGATCACCAGGCACATCAACGTGCTGAAAAACGCGACCTTCAACGACCCGAGGTAGGCGGCGATGTACAACTCATCCCCGGCCAGCAGCGCGTAGTTGCCGATGTTGAGCAGCAGGTTGAATTTCTGCTCGGCGAAGGTGTAGATCTCCGAGTACGGCGGAATCGCCAGGGCGGCTTCGGAGAAGCTGATCTTCATCACCAGGAAAAACGGCAACAGGAAGAACAGGCACAGCCACAGGAACGGAATGCCAATGACCAGTTTTCGCCCGCTGGGGACCAGTCTGAGGAATTGCTGATTGAAGGTTCTCATGCGCGCAGTACCACGCCGCTGTCGTCTTCCCACCACACGTAGACCTGGTCGTCCCAGGTTGGACGTGCGCCGCGGCGTTCGGCGTTGGCCATGAACGACTGCACGACTTTGCCGCCTGGCAGTTGCACATAAAACACCGAGTGGCCGCCGAGGTAGGCGATGTCATGCACCTTGCCCACGGACCAGTTGTAGCGGGTGTCTGGCTTGATGGTGCTGACCAGCATCTTTTCCGGGCGGATCGCGTAGGTGATCGACTTGTCCTGCACCGACGTGCTGACGCCGTGACCGACGTAGATCTTCTGCTCAAGGTCCGGGCTGTGAATGATCGCGTGACCTTCAAGGTCTTCAACAACCGTGCCTTCGAAGGCGTTCACGTTGCCGATGAACTCGCAGACCATGCGGCTGACCGGAGCTTCGTAGATGTCGACCGGGCTGCCGATCTGGGCGATCCAGCCCAGGTGCATGATCGCGATGCGCTGGGCCATGGTCATGGCCTCTTCCTGATCGTGGGTCACCATCACGCAGGTCACGCCGACGCGCTCGATGATTTCCACCAGCTCAAGCTGCATCTGCGAACGCAGTTTTTTGTCCAGCGCGCCCATCGGCTCGTCGAGCAGCAACAGCTTCGGACGCTTGGCCAAAGAGCGAGCCAACGCCACACGCTGACGCTGACCGCCGGACAGTTGGTGAGGTTTGCGCTTGGCGTACTGGGTCATGTGCACCAGTCGCAGCATCTCTTCCACACGGGCGTCGATTTCACTGGCGGACAGCCGATCCTGCTTCAGGCCGAAGGCAATGTTCTGCGCCACGGTCATGTGCGGGAACAGGGCGTACGACTGGAACATCATGTTGATCGGCCGCTCATACGGCGGCATGTCGGTGATGTCCACACCGTCGAGCAGGATACGTCCTTCGGTGGGGCGCTCGAACCCTGCGAGCATGCGCAGCAGCGTCGATTTACCGGAGCCGGAACCGCCGAGCAGGGCGAAGATTTCGCCTTGATGGATCTCAAGCGAGACATCATCCACTGCGACGGTTTCGTCGAATTTCTTGGTGACGCGATCGACTTTCACCAGCACCTTTTTCGGTGCCTGGTGACCTTCAAGAGCCTTCCTGTAAATGCTGGAGGCGTTTGCCATGTGGAACTCCCAACAGGTTTCAGTCGTCGGGCCAACGCGGCCTGACTTAATAATGAATTGCCAACGCGAGCCGTGCGGTGCCAGTCAGAGCGCTGACCCCCTGTAGGACATAAATGTGGCGAGGGGATTTATCCCCGTTGGGTGGCGCAGCCGCCCCAAAATTTTGGGCCTGCTCCGCAGTCCAGCGGGGATAAATCCCCTCGCCACATTTATGTCCCACAGGGGATTTGCGTTTGCTGCACTGGCATCGACCGGCCTGGGCTGGGGCGGCGCCGCCGTCCTGGCTGCCTGGGTCGTACTTGTTGTTATTGCAGTGTGTTGTTTTCACAAGTCACGGATGCGCAAAGGCGCACCCGCCAGACTCGCGGGGGCAGTAAACGGGTTGATTGGCTGTTTAAGTCAGCGCGCGTTACGCAGCGCAGCCCGTCGTCGGCACGCATCGCCGAACGCCTGGAAAATACTCAAATAGGGAGGGTTCGAAAGCACCTGCCATTCCGGGTGCCACTGCACGCCGACCGCAAAGGTGGGGCTGTGCTCCACCGAAATCGCCTCGATCAAACCGTCCGGCGCAATCGCCTCGCAGCGCAGGCCAGGCCCCAGTCGGTCGATGCCCTGGCTGTGAATCGAATTGACCATGAACTCGCCAGGCAACTTCAGCGCTTCAAATACACCCCCAGGCTGAACCGTCACGGCATGGGCCGGTGCGTACTGCACGGCCAGTTCCGGGTGATCCGCCTCGCGGTGATCGAGCATGCCCGGCAGCTCATGCACCTTCTGATGCAGGCTGCCACCAAACGCGACGTTCATTTCCTGAAAGCCACGGCAGATGCCGAGCACCGGAACGCCTGCCGCGATGGCTGCACGTAATAAGGGGAGGGTGGTGGCATCCCGGGCCGGATCGTGATCCGTGCCGGGCGCACTGGCCGGGCCTTGATAGTGGAAAGGTTCCACATTCGAAGGTGAGCCGGTCAGCAACAGACCGTCGAGCTGTGCGAGCAGATCCTCGATTTCAGTCAGTTCGCCTAAGGAAGGAATGACCACGGGCAACCCCAAAGCCGCGACGCTGACAGCACGCAAGTACTTGTCGCCGCTGACGTGGTAGGGGTGCAGGCCAATCTGTTTGAGGCATGCAGTAACGCCGATCAATGGCTTGAATGCCATTTTTATCACCTCGAAGTTTCACACTTGAACGAGCTTTTCCGGAGCTTAGCCTTGTTGATTTTAATTAACAACTCTCATGTAAAAAATTCTAAACGCCGTGTATCCGATCCTTAGGATTTACGCGGTGTGCGAGACTGATTTGGCACTCTCGTCCCCATTAAAGGCCCGAAAATAAAGGTTGAAAGGCCAAGTGTTCGCTATTGACTTCACTTTGCCTTTCGGATTGACTGAGCTCGCAACAAGGCAGTGAACATAATAATTAACAGCTAATAGGTGCATCATGTCGGTCCCTCTGCGTACCGTTCAACTCAACGAAGCAAACGCATTCCTTAAGAAATATCCTGAGGTTTTGTACGTCGACCTTCTGATTGCGGATATGAACGGTGTGGTGCGCGGCAAGCGCATCGAACGCACCAGTCTTCATAAGGTTTACGAAAAAGGCATCAACCTTCCGGCGTCGCTCTTCGCCCTGGACATCAACGGTTCAACGGTGGAAAGCACCGGCCTGGGTCTGGACATCGGCGACTCCGATCGAATCTGCTACCCCATCCCCAATACCCTCAGCATCGAGCCTTGGCAGAAGCGCCCAACCGCGCAACTGTTAATGACCATGCACGAACTGGAAGGCCAACCGTTCTTCGCTGACCCTCGCGAAGTACTGCGTCAGGTCGTGAGCAAGTTCGATGACATGGGCCTGACCATCTGCGCCGCGTTTGAACTCGAGTTCTATCTGATCGACCAGGACAATGTGAACGGTCGTCCGCAATCGCCACGTTCGCCGGTGTCGGGCAAGCGTCCGATGTCGACTCAGGTGTACCTGATCGACGACCTGGACGAATACGTCGACTGCCTGCAAGACATCCTCGAAGGCGCGAAAGAGCAGGGCATTCCTGCGGACGCCATCGTCAAGGAAAGCGCCCCGGCGCAATTCGAAGTGAACCTGCACCACGTCTCCGACCCTATAAAGGCCTGCGACTACGCGGTGTTGCTCAAGCGTCTGGTGAAGAACATCGCCTACGACCACGAGATGGACACCACCTTCATGGCCAAGCCGTATCCGGGCCAGGCGGGCAATGGTCTGCACGTGCACATTTCGATTCTCGACAAAGAAGGCAACAACATCTTCGCCAGCGAGGATCCCGAGCAGAACGCCGCGCTGCGACACGCGATCGGCGGTGTGCTCGAGACCCTGCCGGCGCAGATGGCGTTCCTGTGCCCGAACGTCAACTCGTACCGCCGCTTTGGCGCGCAGTTCTACGTGCCGAACTCGCCAAGCTGGGGCATCGATAACCGGACCGTGGCCGTGCGCGTGCCAAACGGTTCGCCGGACGCCGTGCGCATCGAACACCGCGTTGCCGGTGCCGACGCCAACCCGTACTTGCTGATGGCGTCGGTCCTGGCCGGTATTCACCACGGCCTGACCAACGAAATCGAGCCGGGCCCACCGGTGGAAGGCAACAGCTACGAGCAGAACGAACAGAGCCTGCCAAACAACCTGCGCGACGCACTGCGCGAGCTGGACGACAGCGAAGTCATGGCCAAATACATCGACCCGCTGTACATCGACGTGTTCGTCGCGTGCAAGGAAAGCGAGCTGGCCGAGTTCGAGAACTCCATCTCGGACCTTGAGTACAACTGGTACTTGCACACCGTTTAACGGGGCTGACACCAGTCAGCTAGGCGGCAACGAAATCTGTAGCAGCTGGCGCAGCCTGCGTTCGGCTGCGCAGCAGTCGTAAAACCTGAGTGCTGGGCTTTTCTGAAGCACCGCATTGCCTGATTTCACGACTGCTTCGCAGCCGAACGCAGGCTACGCCAGCTGCTACAAAAGAACGCGCTACGGCTGAGACTTCTTCACTGGCTGGCTTCAATCCAACAAATACTTATTCCCCTGCGTCGAGTCACAACAATGACAAACACTCGCAGCGACTGGGAGCAACGCTTCCAGTCCCTAACCATAGAAAGCCGCGCCTTCATCGACGGCCAATACCGCCCGGCACTCAGCGGTGACACTTTCGAATGCACCAGCCCGGTCGACGGCCGTTTCCTGGCCAACGTCGCGAGCACTGACGAAGCCGACGCCAACGCAGCAGTCGCCGTCGCACGCCGCACCTTCGAATCCGGCATTTGGGCCAATCTCGCCCCGGCCGAACGCAAGCGCATCCTGATCCGCTTCGCCGACCTCATCCTGGCCAACCAGGAAGAACTCGCCTTGCTCGAAACCCTCGACATGGGCAAGCCGATCAACGACTCGATGAACATCGACATCCCGGCGACCGCCAACGCGATCCGCTGGAGCGCCGAAGCCATCGACAAGATCTACGACGAAGTCGCCGCCACGCCCCACGATCAGCTCGGCCTGATCACCCGCGAGCCGGCGGGTGTGGTCGCCGCCATCGTGCCGTGGAACTTCCCGTTGATCATGGCCAGCTGGAAGTTCGCTCCTGCCCTGGCGGCCGGTAACTCGTTCATCCTCAAGCCTTCGGAAAAGTCGCCACTGACGGCTATTCGCATCGCCCAGCTTGCGCTGGATGCCGGCATCCCGAGAGGCGTATTCAACGTGCTGCCAGGCTTCGGTCACACCGTCGGCAAGGCACTGGCGTTGCACATGGACGTCGATGTACTGGCGTTCACCGGCTCGACCGCGATTGCCAAGCAACTGCTGATCTACGCCGGCCAAAGCAACATGAAACGCGTCTGGCTCGAAGCAGGGGGGAAGAGCCCGAACGTGGTGTTCGCCGACGCGCCGGATTTGCGCGCGGCGGCACAAGCCGCAGCCGGCGCCATCGCCTTCAACCAGGGCGAAGTCTGTACCGCCGGCTCGCGTTTGCTGGTGGAGCGTTCGATTCGCGAGCAGTTCATTCCGCTTCTGGTGGAAGCGTTGCAAGCCTGGAAACCGGGGCACGCTCTGGACCCGGACACCACGGTCGGTGCGGTCGTCGATCAGCGTCAGCTGGACAACGTGTTGCGTTATATCCAGGTCGGCAAAGACCAGGGCGCGCAGCTGATCGCGGGCGGCAGCCGAACCCTCGAAGACACCGGCGGCCTTTACGTGGAACCGGCCATTTTCGACGGTGTGACCAACGCCATGACCATCGCCCGTGAAGAAATTTTCGGCCCGGTGTTGTCGCTGATCACCTTCGACACGGTTGAAGAAGCCCTGACCATCGCCAACGACAGCGTCTTCGGTCTGGCCGCCGGCGTCTGGACCAGCAACCTGAGCAAGGCTCACACCTTCGCACGTGGTTTGCGCGCCGGCAGTGTCTGGGTCAACCAGTACGACGGCGGCGACATGACCGCGCCGTTCGGCGGGTACAAGCAGTCGGGTAACGGACGGGACAAATCGCTGCACGCGTTCGATAAATACACCGAACTCAAAGCGACCTGGATCAAGCTCTAATACTTCTACAACGGCGGTCGCAGGCGTGCCTGCGACCTTCGGAGAAACCTATGAAACAAACCCATGTAAACAGCTACTACGCCGCCACCCGCAACTTCACCGGTGATTTTCCGGTGCTGGAACAGGCTGTGGACTGCGACGTCTGCATCATCGGCGCTGGCTACACTGGCCTGTCCTCGGCCCTGTTCCTGGCCGAAGCCGGCTACAGCGTCACCGTACTCGAAGCCGCCAAAGTCGGTTTTGGTGCCAGCGGTCGCAACGGCGGTCAACTGGTCAACTCCTATAGCCGCGACGTCGATGTGATCGAAGAGCGCTACGGCGACAAAACCGCCGAAGTACTCGGCAGCATGATCTTCGAAGGCGCGGACATCATTCGTCAGCGCATACAGCACTACGACATTCAGTGCGACTACAAGCCCGGTGGCATTTTTGCTGCGCTGAACAAAAAGCAGCTCAAAGGCCTGGCCGAGCAGAAAAGCAGCTGGGAACGCTACGGCAACAAGAACCTTAGAATGCTCGACGCGGCCGACATCAAGCGCGAAGTTGGTTGCGACAACTACGTCGGCGGCCTGCTCGACATGCAGGGCGGCCACATCCATCCGCTGAACCTGGCCCTCGGTGAGGCCTCGGCCATCATCGGCCTGGGTGGCAAGATCTACGAACAATCGGCCGCAGTGGAAATCACCTACGGCGAGCCGATTACCGTACGCACCGCCAAAGGCGTGGTCCGCGCCAAATACCTGCTGATCGCCGGAAACGCCTACCTGCCGCAAGACCTCGACAGCCGCGTCACGCGTAAAAGCATGCCGTGCGGTTCGCAGATCGTCGTCACCGAACCGTTGTCCGAAAAGGTTGCGCGCAGCCTGATCAAAAACAACTACTGCGTCGAAGACTGCAACTACTTGCTCGACTACTACCGCCTCACCGCCGACAACCGCCTGCTGTACGGCGGCGGCGTGGTCTATGGCGCCCGTGAACCGGACGACATCGAACAACTGATCAAGCCGAAGATCCTCAAGACCTTCCCGCAACTCAAAGACGTGAAAATCGATTACCGCTGGACCGGCAACTTCCTGCTGACCATGTCGCGCATGCCGCAATTCGGCCGTATCGAGAAAAACGCCTACTACATGCAAGGTTACAGCGGCCACGGCGTCACCTGCTCGCACCTGGCCGGCAAACTGATCAGCGAAATGATCCGCGGCGACGCCGAACGCTTCGATGCTTTCGCATCGTTGCCGCACATGCCAATGATCGGCGGCCGCACCTTCCAGGCCCCGCTCACCGCCATGGGCGCCGCGTACTACGCGCTGCGCGATCGATTCGGGATCTAAGCGACACAATCCCTGTAGGAGCGAGCCTGCTCGCGATGAGGCCCTGTCAGTCGCTAACAATGTCGCCTGACACACCGCCATCGCTAGCAGGCTAGCTCCCACAGAGATCCAGTTTGAGCAAAAAATCCACGGCCAACCGGGACCAAACTGTAGGAGTGAGCCTGCTCGCGAAGAGGCCATACCAGCCTCCATCAATCCCGACTGACACCCAGTGACAGCCATTTCACCCACCCATTCATCGAACCTGCTGAGCAACTCCACCAAACGTGATTTAATACCCGACTTTCAAATTTCCGGGACAGGGAAGCGGTACTTTCGCGGCCAAAAGTCGCCCGCCATCCACCCCCATAACCCTTAAGTTTTCTTCGCATAAGGCTGTCATGGACACGGGCTCACGACTCAAACTAGTACGCGAAAGCTACAAACTCTCCCAGCGCGAGCTGGCCCGGCGTAGCGGCGTCACCAATGCCACCATCTCCCTGATCGAACAAAATCGCGTCAGTCCCTCCGTCAGTTCCCTGAAAAAACTGCTCGAAGGCATTCCCATGTCTTTGGCGGACTTCTTCACCTTCGATCAGCCGCCCCGTGAACATCAGTACGTATTCCGCGCCAACGAACAGCCGGACCTCGGCCGCCATGGCCTGCGGTTGCTACTGATTGGAGCTTCGGTGCCGAGTCGACAGATGCGATTGTTGCGCGAGCAATACGCGCCTGGGGCGAGCTCTGGGGAAGAGCCGATCGTGCACTCGGAAGGCGAGGAGTGTGGGCTGGTTACGCGAGGCACTGTGGAGTTGACGGTAGACGGCCAGATCAGCGTGCTCAATGCGGGTGATGGCTACTACTTCCCGACAACGCTGCCACATCGGTTTCGCAACATCGGACAGGATGAGGCGGAAATCATCAGCGCCAACACCCCGGCTAACTTCTAATCTCAGTCTCCCCCCTGTAGCAGCTGGCGAAGCCTGCGTCCGGCTGCGAAGCAGTCGTAAACCCACGCCACACGGTTCGTCTGATACGCAACGTCCGCGTTTTATGACCGCAGCGGTCGAGAGCGACCCCGGAGCCAATGCAGGCGTCGCCGCTGCGACAGATTTGCGAGTTATTGATCAATTCGACGGGATTTGGGGCGACTTCGCCGCCCAGCTGGAGCAAGTTCCTTCTCCACAATGAGCAGTTTTCTACAAGATTTTCAGAACGGAAAATTAGAAGAACTCAGCCTACGACCGCCCGCATATCAAGTATCGGGCCGCCAGAAACAACAAAGCCCCGACAATTCGGGGCTTTGTTTTATGAAGATTTTGAAATCCTGGTACTAAGGCCAGTCCGTCCTGCGCTACTGCCTGGCCTGCGGCGAATGCGGATTCTGAGCCGTGTGCTTCGGCCCTGCCAGCGCCCACGCCACAAGTCCAAACAGCGGTACAAACACGATCACCACTATCCATACCAGTTTGTTGCTCGATTTCCCCTCGGCTTTACGCACCCGATTAATCGCCCACAACTCGACCAGCACAAGAATTGCCGCGAGTACGATCCAGATCGTTTCGATTTGCATTAGCCACCTCCTGATAGTCCTTTCGTTAGGTGGGCAACGGCGCGCGGGGTTCATTTTATCGGTGTGCAAAGTTCCACTAGCGTGCCATCCGGGCATCGGACGTAGGACACGGTTTGACCCCAGGGTTTGACCAGCGGGGCGGATATTTCCGTGGCGCCGACACTCAGCGCTTTGGCGTGAGCGGTGGTGACGTCTTCGGTGACGAGGCCTACTTCCATGCCCAGTGGTTTGACCGAGCTGTGGGCCGCGACGTGACCGCCACTAAAATTCATGGCAGCGAGCTCATCGGCGGCGAAGGCCAGGGCGGTTTCACCGGTTTCGAGTTCGCCGTAGGTGTTGGATTCGTGCAGGAAGCGGGTGGTGAGGCCGAATGCGGTTTCGAAGAATTGCAGTGAAGCGGGAACGTCGGAGACGTAGATGATCAGATAGCCGAATTTCATGGGCAAACATTCCTCGTTGAGAAATTGGGGCATGAATGTAGCAGATTGCGTCGCAAGTCTGGTTTCTAGGAAATGTCTTACAGGCTGGGCCGGAAGCGGGATGGGATCGGTCTGATTCTGTGTTTCTGAAGCCATTCAATAAGCCCATCGCCTGTTTGAGGCGCCGTACATTTCCTCCTCAATAGATGAAAGCAAATCCATCATCAAGGAGAGGAAGCATGGCGTTTGACGCATTTGTGAAAATCGAAGGGATCCCCGGCGAGGCACTGGATGAAAAGTACCGCGACTGGATCGAGGTCAACGGCTACAGCTTCGGCACCCATCAAAGCACTTCCGCAACGGCCAGTTCCAGTGGCGGTGCAGGCTCTGGCCGGACGACGTTAAGCAACTTCACGTTCACCAAACTACTGGACAAATCCAGCTGCAAACTGATGGAGGCGAGCTGTGCCGGGGAGCATCTGAAGGAGGTCAGTCTGGTGCTGAGCCGTGCGGGGGGCGACAAGGTCAAATACTTCGAGATCATCCTCGAAGAGGTCATCATTTCCGACTACACGCAAAATGCCTCTGCCGGCATTCCCGTAGAAGTCGTGCAACTGAATTACGGCCGCATCAAAACCATCTACACCCAGCAAAAACGCAGCGACGGTGCCGGTGGCGGCAACATCGCGGGTGGCTGGGATCGTATCAGCAACAAAAAATACTCGTGAGGCTGAAATGGCAGAGCCTCTAGCGTTTATCAATTCACAGACACAAACCTATCAAGCGCTGAAAACTCAATTGCGACTGACGGGGGCCTCTAACAGCAAATTCGATGTACTCAATGGGCATATTGCCAACACTGTAGTGTTGGCTGGCGAGCTCGTGATCATCGGCGATTCGTCCACTGCATCTTGTACGAGCCAGGAAGCGTACTTGATGGCAAAGGCACGGGACATCCACATTGGTTTGTTAATCAATCAGGTCGATGCAGACGACTTTTTTCTGGATAACTTCGAGCTGCTGAAAGAGGTGCTCAAATACAGCTCAATTGGCGCGGGTGTCGTCAGTGATGGGTGGAGCAGGCATATGGCGGCCATAGGGAAAACCCTGGAAGAGATCGAGGCGCTACACAAGGAGTTTTTGCGCACTGAATCATTGGCTGCCAGGAAAAAGTTTATAGCCGAACGCGCGATCGTTTTCGGCAAGCTGGATCAGCAGCTTGCCAGAGCAGCGTCGTATGGCTCAGGACTTCGTTATCAAAGCTCGATAAAACGAATGCTGGGAATTTCGACCAAGAGCTTTTTGCATACCGGGGAGATTGCCGGCTATGCGGAAAAAGTCGACGGCGTGGCCAAGGCTGCGAAATTAATTAAAAGCGGTACTTATATCGGCACTGCACTAGCGGTTGCTTCCTCCGGCCTAGAGATCAGAAATGCCTGTATGACCGGGCGGGAAAACGAATGTACAAAGGCCAAGTATGTAAGCGGTGGCTCATTAGTTGGAGGTCTAATGGGGAGCGCTATGGGCGGCTCCATTGGAGGCGCGATTGCTCTTGGGGGTTGTTTTGTGGCATTAGGGATTGTTACTGGAGGGCCGGGGGCTCTAGTCTGTGTTGTCGTAGGTGGGGCGATAGGTGGATATGTGGGTGGCGAACAAGGCGGGGCCGGTGGAGAAAAATTTGGTGAGTATCTATACAGGGCAGTAGAACAGTGAGTCATGAGGAACCAGGTCTGATATTGGTAGTTATATTTTTACCAATGGCATTTTCGTTGTTTTTTGTTTTCTATCTCGCGCACGCGTACACCTCACGGATCGAGTCTCTCCTATCGAATAGCCCTTTCGTTAAATATCATAGAGACACATTATCGGGCTTGGGGTTTATAGGTAAGGTAATTAGGACAGGTTTTATTGTATTCGTGTTGCTGATGCCTGAACTGATGGGCAGGAAAGGCGGAGTCGACGTTGATCAGGTAAAAAGCTTTCCGAAACCATTGAAAAGGATCTTGGTAAGTGCATGGATGATGCTTCTTTTGTCTGCTGTAGCATTGATGCTCTTTGATCCTAGAGGCTGAGCAAACACTGAGGAATCAGTTTCAGTAAAAGCCATCCTCCCACCAACTGAAACCTACCGAACACCCGCCCCCGCCATCGACTCCGGCACCCATTGCGCCGTCGACAGCGGCTCGATATACCGAATCCCGCCATGCGGGCCAACCACGCCATTGATGTTGTAGCTGCCGCGCGACAGGTCGTAGGTCATGAACGGGGTGGCATCCGGGACTTGCTGGTCATAGCTTTGGCTAAGGAACGCGAAGGAGCCACGGTAGAGCTGACCGCTCGCGTCGTACTGATCGGACGCCAATGCGGCCCAGCTGTCTTCATCCAGGTAAAAACGGCGTTTCTGGTAGATGTGTTTTGAGCCCGACTTGAGGTTGCCCTCGACGACGTAGACGCGGTGTTTTTCCCAGCGCACGAAGTCCGGCGAGAGGTAATTGGGCGTGGTCAGCGACTTGGCATCCCGCGCGTAGGTCAGCTTGTAGGTGTTGTAGGGCACGATCATTTCCTGCTTGCCCACCAGCGTCCAGTCATACAGTTCCAGCGCGCGGGCGGTGCCGGGGTTGGGGGTGTCGTAGGCCAGGACCGAAATCTGTTTGACGCGGCGCTGGGCCGGCAGGTACTGCCAGGCGCGGCCGGGAAAGTGCAACGGGTTGGTGGCGTTCTTGAGCATGATCGACTCGCCGGCTCGCCGCGCCGGTCCGGTATAGGACAGTTTCATCTGATGGTAGATGTCGGAGTTGTTGAAGGGCTTCGACAGGTGTTCGTAAATCGGGAAGGAGATGAAAGCCTCGCCGGTGATCGCCAGGCTTGCCACGCCCGCCGAGTCGACGTTCCAGGAGTCGTACTTGGAATGGATATTCACGCCCTGGTAGCGCAGCAGGAAATTCCACATCGCCTCGGCACCCGATTTCGGGATGGGGAACGGCACGCCGGGCAATACGTTGTCGATGGCTAAACCGCCTTCGAGGGATTGGGCGCCGGTGGCATTGCGGCGGCTGTTGTTGAGCACCGATTGAGGCAGCGCGGCGGTGCGGTGGGTCGGGTATACGTCGATGCGGTAACCGGGGAAGCGCTTGGCCAACGCCACCGAGGTGGCCGAGAGCAGGTTCTTGTACTGATCGACGTTCTTGCCATTGATTACCAGCAGCGGCTTTTCGTCGGCGTAAGGATCCGGGCGCATGGTGTCGCCGGCTTTGAAACTGGAAGGGGCAGTGATCAAGCCACCGCTGTAGGGCGGAATGGAGCCGTCGGCGTTACCGGCTTTTTCAGCGCCCACCAAAGTGAGGTTGGTGCCCAGTTGTGCGGCTTCCTGACTCGATACGGAGGCCTGGGCATCGATGGCAAGCGTCATAAGCATTGACGCAGCGAGAAGACTTTTCACGAATTTCATATTGTTATTCTCTTGCTTGGGCACTCGCAGACGCGTCACTCAGATGCAGCAGACGCGTTCGTTGGTTCAAGTGCGGCTGGCTGAATCGCCAGAAGCTTTTTTATTGCTGACATTAAAGAGCCCATAAATCATGGGTGCTTTTCATTCGACGACAGTCGCTTCGCTATTGATGACAATGCTTCCTGGCCCAAGACCCACGCGGGACCAGAAACGGTGAAGCGTCAAACTTGGCGAACAACGTGCAGATGCACCTCAGCACTAAAGTGACTTGTCACGGTCAATAATTCCCGCACATCGTCAGCGGTCCTCCGACCTGGAGCCGACCGGTTCTACTTCGATGGTTTGATCAAGGAAAGTGAAAGGATGCTCGCCGCAATGTAACTAGCCACTGCCTCAATGAGTCTGCGTGCATCGGGACTCGCCGCACGTTTTTCCTCTATTCAATACAAAGAATTTAAAGCATGAACCTTCGCAAAATTGCAGTAGGGCTGTCGGCCCTTGTTTTGCTCTCGAACGGCGCGCAAGCCCGCAGCCTGTTTGATCTCCTGAAACCGCCCGCCGAGCACCAGCAACACACGCCCCGTTCGGGTTCGATCAACAAGAACTCGGCGCAGGACCTCTATTCAAGCAAACAGAAACAGGCCTCGTTTGATGGCTGTGCAGACCTGTTTCCGGCGGCGAAACCGATCAATCTCGCCACTGTGCCTGCCACCATGAAACCCCTGGCCCTGTGTTCCGACAACTTCGCGGTGCTGTACTCGCAAACCAGCAAGACGCCGATGGTCGTTGTCGAACGCCTCAATTCAGCTCTGTTGCAGGACGCCAAAGGCGAGGAGCGCACCAACCAGTTCTACCCGGACCCGCGCATCCCCAAGAGTGGGCGGGCAGAGTTGAGCGACTATCGCAGCCAGCACCCGGCCGTGGACCGTGGGCACCAATCGCCGGCGGCCGATGCACCGAGCCCTAATGCCATGGCCCAATCCTTCGCGCTGTCGAACATGGTGCCGCAGGACCCGACCAACAATCGGAAGATCTGGAGCAAAGTCGAATCGGACGTCAGAAAGTTTGCGAAGCGTGCCGATGGCAATGTGTTTGTCTTTACCGGCCCGTTGTTTGACCAAGGCCACGCTACCATCGGCAACAACAAGGTCTGGGTCCCGACTCGCCTGTTCAAGCTGGTTTACGACGCATCGTCCCAACGTGCCTGGGCCTACGTGTTGCCGAACGCTGAAACCCGTATCGAAAAGCCGATGGACTACGCCACGTTCGTGAAGAGTACCGGGCTCAAATTGCTGGGCAATCTGCCGGTTACGGGTTCCGTCGGGCGCACTTGATGGCTTGATGGGGGACACTCCCAGTTTGGAAGCACAAAAAAACCCGCATCTTCCTGCGGGTTTTTTTGCGCCGGAAAACGACGTGCGCTCCCTTACAACGCGTTAGCCAGTTTCCCGCTCGACAGGCGACGTTTGTAAGCCGTGTCGCGGTTTGCCAGCCAATAGTAGAGCGGCGAGGTGATCAACAGACCCACCAACCAGGACAAGTCAGCCCCGTTGATGTGCTCCGAAATCGGCCCCACATACAGCGGTGTATTCATGAATGGAATCTGCACCACAATCCCGATCGCATAGGCCAACAGCGCCTGGGGGTTGTATCGGCCATAGATTCCGCCATCGACCTGAAAGATCGAGTTGATGTCGTACTTGCCTTTGTGAATCGCGTAGAAGTCGATCAGGTTGATCGCGGTCCACGGCACCAGGACCACGAGCAACACCAGCACCATGTCGACGAAGTGGCCGATGAAATCCGCCGAGGCACCGACGGCGGCGAAGCAGCAGCCGGCGAGGACGATGATCGAGATGACGGCACGGCTTTTGGCGGTGGGGATCCAGCGGTAGGCGAACGTTTGGACCAAGGTGATCAGCGACAACACGGCGCCGTAGAGGTTAAGCGCGTTGTGGCTGATGACGCTGAGCAGAAACAGCACCAGCATCAACGGGCCGATGGAGCCGGTGGCGAGTTTGACGGCGTCCATGGTGTCCATGCCGACCGGCGTGGCGAGGACCGCGACGGCGCCGAAAATGAACGAGAGACTGGAGCCGAGCACAGTGCCCAGGTAAGTGGTCCAGAAGGTCGAGGCGACGGGTACATCCGCCGGCAGGTAGCGCGAGTAGTCGCTGACATAGGGCGCGAAGGCGATCTGCCAGAGCGCGGCGAGGGATACGGTGGCCAGCCAGCCTGAGATGTTGAAGCTGCCGCGGGTAAGGAAGTCGGCGGTCTGCACGTGGGTAAAGATGTAGCCAAAACCCAGCACGATGCCGGCGCCGAGTACCCAGGTACCGATGCGGTTGAGCACGTGGATGAAGCGGTAGCCGATGATGCCGATGATGCCCGATCCCACGGCGCCGATGACGATGCCCACCGGTACCGGAATGGTATCGACCACACCGTGCAGGGACTTGCCGGCAAGGACGATGTTGGACGCGAAGAAGCCGATGTACATGATGCCGGCGATCAGCACCACCAGCAGCGCGCCGAGTGAGCCGAACTGCGCACGGCTCTGGATCATTTGCGGGATGCCCATCTGCGGGCCTTGGGCCGAGTGCAGCGCCATCAGCACTCCGCCGACCAGGTGACCCACGAGGATAGCGACGATGCCCCACACCAGGTTCAGGTGGAACAGCTGCACGCCGAGGGCGCCGGTGACGATGGGCAGCGGCGCGATGTTGCCGCCGAACCAGAGGGTGAACAGGTCCCTTGTCTTTCCATGGCGATCTTCGGGCGGCACGTATCCAATCGTGTGTTTTTCGATGAGCGGGGCGGACGTTGTTGCGGAGGTGACCATGACGAACTCCAAGGCAATGTGAGTACGTTTACGTACTTCGGTGAGCGCCGCGCGAACGACGCTTTTCTTGTTGGAGTGATGATGTGCGGTGGGGGAAGAGAGATAAATTAGTAGTTTTGTTGGTATAGACGTTAAAAAAACTGGCTCGGCGGGTAGCCGAAAAACCTGTGGGAGCGGGCGACTCAGGTCTTACCGGGAAGTTAAAACACCGCTCAACGTGTAGCAGCTGGCGACCCGTGGTGAGGGGATTTATCACCGTTCGGCTGCGCAGCAGTCGTAAAGACTTTGGGGCCGCTGCGCGACCCAACGGGGATAAATCCCCTCACCACGGGTCGCCAGCTGCTACAGGGATTGGGTTAGCTGATCGATCGCAGCATCCGTTGCAGCAGCGCGTCGCAGCCATTCAATTGTTCAAGGCTGACAAACTCGTCCGGTTTATGCCCCTGATCCATGCTGCCGGGGCCGCAGACGACGGTGGGTATGCCTGCCGCGTCGAATAGACCACCCTCTGTCCCGAACGCCACGGTGCCGAACTCTCGGGAACCGGAGAATGCAGCAATCAACTCAGCCGCTTCACTGTGCGCATCAGTTGCCAAGCCGGGATAGGCCGACAACTCGCTGAAACGTATGTCGCTCTGCTCACTCACCGCGCGCATGCGAGGCAGCACTTGCTGTTCGGCAAAGGCCTGCAATTGCTGCGCAACTTCGCTGGGATCATGGGAAGGCAGGGCGCGAATTTCAAAGTCGAAGCGGCAATCGGCGGGCACGATGTTCAGCGCCTTCCCGCCGGAAATGACACCGGTCTGCACCGTACTGAAAGGCGGATCGAAACGAACGTCGTGATGCTCGGGCGCCTTGAGGCGATGGCCAATCCGGCCCAGTTCACTGATCAACTCAGCGGCGTATTCAATCGCATTGACCCCGAGCGGCGCATACGCGGAATGACAGGCCTCGCCATGAACATCGCAGCGCATCGCGAGCTTGCCTTTGTGGCCCAGCACCGGCTTCAACTCGGTCGGCTCGCCAATGATGCAGAGCATCGGTTTCACCGGGCGTTTTTCAAGTTCCGACAGCAGCGATCGAACGCCCAGGCAACCCACTTCTTCATCGTACGACAGCGCAATGTGCACCGGCTTTTTCAGGTCGGCCCGCACCAGCGATGGCACCAGGGCGAGCACACAGGCGATGTAGCCTTTCATATCCGCCGTGCCACGCCCGTACAACTTGCCGTCACGCTCGGTCAGCGCGAAGGGCGCCAGGGTCCACGGCTGGCCATCGACCGGCACCACATCGGTGTGCCCGGACAAGACAATGCCCGGCCGTTGCGCGGGGCCGATGGTCGCGAACAGATTGGCCTTGCTGCGCTGTTCGTTGTAGATCAGTTCACAGGGCACATCGAAACCCGCGAGGTAATCGCGCACGAACTCGATCAGCTGCAGGTTTGATTCGCGGCTGGTGGTATCAAACGCCACCAGGGTTTTCAGCAAGTCGAGGCTGGTGCTCATCGATCGTCTCCGGCGACTCCGTAGCCTGGGGATTTGTCGGGCGCGAGGGCGCGGTCGATGTAGTCCTGTACCTGTGGGCGATAGGCGTCCCAGAGTTTTTCCAGTTCGCCAATCGGGTGTTCATCAGCCCAGTCGACCCGAAGATTAATGATCGGCCACGTCAGCTCACCGACCACTACCATCGCGGCGGAATGCACCGGTCCGGCTTCACCGCCTGCTGCAATAGCGGCTTTCATGGCGGCGAGCAAGCGGTCGGCCAGTTGACCTTCGCCCTGCTCGAACGCGTTGACCATCGCTTCGATGACGGCGCGGTCCGCGAGCATGTTTCCCGCCGCGACGCACTGCTCACCGGATACGGCATTGTGATTGCCCAAGGTCTCGCTGCCGCTGAAATGCGCGGTGCGGCCGAGATGGTCGATAGCGATGATCTGTCGGTACTGGCTGTAACCATTGCGCGTCAGCACCTTGTCCTGCGCCTCGGCAGGCGCCAGGCCTTGCTCCATCAGGGCGAGGGTTTCCGGGCCGAGGGAGGGCAGGGTGATGTTCTGCGTCGAGACCGCGCCGACACCGGGCAGCAGCCACGGGCAGCGGGCGCCGACGGCGATGCTGGAGGAACTGATGGCGATGCCGAACTGGCCGGTTTCGGGGCAACGGGCGGCGATGGAGAAGGTCATGGTTTGATTCCTTGGTTAGCCTTGACGGGTGCGTGTCTGAAAGGGCGCCATCGCGGGCAAGCCCGCTCCCACAGGGATGGGCAGCGGCCACAAAATGTGTGCACGACGACTTGCCCTGTGGGAGCGAGCTTGCTCGCGATACCGCAACTCGGGCCTCCCGACTACTCAGGAATCACCGCAATCACATCAATCTCCATCAACCATTGCGGCTGCCCCAACGCCGACACCACCAATCCGGTCGAAATCGGAAACACACCTTTGAGCCACTTCCCGACTTCCTGATACACCGGCTCGCGATAACGCGGATCGATCAAATAGGTCGTGGTTTTGACAATGTGACTCAAGTCGCTGCCAGCCTCTTCCAGCAACTGCTTGACGTTGCGCATCGCCTGCTCGGTCTGTGCACGCGGGTCACCGAGGCCAATCAGTTTGCCCTCGAAATCGGTCCCGACCTGGCCACGGACATACACCGTGTTGCCGGCGCGCACGGCCTGGCAAAGGTCGTTGTCCAGGCTCTGGTTCGGGTAGGTTTCCTTGGTGTTGAACATGCGAATACGGGTATGGGTTGGCGTGGACATGTGTGGCTCCTGAAGAAAGAATTAAGCACTGACCGGCGTTTTAGCCGTGACCGCAAGTGGCTCGGCCTGACGTTGAGCGGCATCGTGGTAGTCCAGGTACGAACGCTGGATGGCGATGTGATCGGCCACGTATTTGGCGTCGTGCCAGACGCCCCAAATGAACGAAGAACCCCGACGGGATTGCCACGGCAGGCCGAGGAAATAAATGCCTGGCTCGCTGGCGACGCCGCGCTGATGCTGTGGTTTTCCGTGGTCATCGAAGGCATCCACCTTCAGCCAGCTGTAATCCGTGGCAAAACCGGTGGCCCAGATGATCGACGTCACACCGGCCTTGGCCAGGTCGAGTTCCAGGATCGGATGAGTGACGCATTCCGGGTCCGGGAACGTGTGCCGCGCCTCGGGCTCTTCCGGCAGGTCCAGGCCATTGCGTTCGATGTAGGCGTCGGCAGCATTCAGCAGCGCCAGGTAATTCTCGTCACCGCGCGCCAGGTTATCGGCCAGATTCGGCTGGAAGGTCGCCACGGCGCCATTGAACGCCTGGGTCAGCCCGACCAGCGTCATTCCGCGATGGGCCAGGCCCCGGAAGTCCACGGTGCGCCCGCCATGAGCACCACTGACCGCAATGGTCACGTGTTCCCGACCCGGCTTCATGGCGGCCTGATCCCACTCGCCGAGTACACCCAGCCACCAGCAGAAATCACGGTTGCGATAAGCGCGAGGAGGGCGGTCGTGTGCGCCCACAGACAGGTAGACCTTCTTGCCGGCGCGCTGCAGTTCATCGGCGATCTGCACACCTGATGAACCTGCGCCGACCACCAGCACGGCACCTTCGGGCAACTGCGCAGGATTACGGTAGTCAGCGGAATGGATCTGCTGGAGCGGCACGTCTTTCGGCGCGATCGGCGGGATGACCGGGCGTTGGAACGGCCCGGTGGCCGCGACGACACGGTTGGCTTCGATCACGCCCTCGGAGGTTTCGATGGTGAAGCCCGGACGACCCACATTACGTTCGACCTTCAGTACATCCACGCCGGTACGGATGGGGGCGTTGAATTTCTTTGCGTACGCTTCGAAGTAATCGGCTACCCGCTCTTTCGGGGCGAAGCCGTCGGGGCTGAGGTCGTCGAACTCAAGACCGGGAAAGCGATCGTGCCACGCCGGACCGTTGGCCACCAACGAGTCCCAGCGCCCGGTGCGCCAACGCTCGGCAATACGGTTGCGCTCCAGCACCAGGTGCGGCACGCCGAGTTTGCTCAGGTGCTCGCTCATCGCCACGCCAGCCTGACCGGCGCCCACAATCAGCGTGTCTGTTTTTATTTTTTCAGTGGTCATCTCTCTACCCTTCGATGTGGGATTCAGGCGGTTATGGCCTGCCATCTCTTGGGCTCAAGACTAGGGATCACCCTGGTATCGGTAAAATATTATTAAGCTGGCATTTGAGTATAAATAACTGATGCAGAGCGGTTCTATCGCAATCGCAACGGCGCTGAGCGGCCTGTCGAGTGGATAACTGCGCGATCCTGATTATGCTTAGGAAACCTTGCAGCGATGCGAGGCCGTCAGCCTGTTCGCTTGCTTTACGCAGTCCGTAATCCGATGACATCAGCCCCAGGGCCTGGGTGCGGCGAGGGTAGTGAGGTACTCCGGCCTACAACAAGAGATAGACGGAGAACACTCATGGCCGCAATCGACACCACCACCACGGGCAGTGCGCCCAAGCACAGCATCACCAAGGAGGAGCGCAAGGTTATCTTTGCCTCCTCCCTTGGCACGGTGTTCGAGTGGTACGATTTTTACCTGTATGGCTCACTGGCCGCGATCATCGCGAAGCACTTTTTCGCCGGGGTCAACGAGACAACGGCTTTCATCTTCGCGCTGCTGGCGTTCGCGGCGGGGTTCGCCGTCAGGCCCTTCGGTGCGATCGTGTTCGGTCGGCTGGGGGACATGATCGGGCGCAAACACACCTTTCTGATCACGATCGTGATCATGGGTATCTCCACGGCCATCGTCGGTTTCCTGCCGGGATACGCGACCATCGGGGTCGCGGCGCCAATCATCCTGATCACCTTGCGGCTGCTGCAAGGCCTGGCGTTGGGCGGGGAATACGGCGGTGCGGCGACGTATGTGGCCGAACATGCACCGAAAGGTAAACGAGGCTATTTCACTTCCTGGATTCAAACCACCGCGACGCTTGGCCTGTTTCTGTCGCTGCTGGTGATCCTCGCCTGCCGGACCGTACTCGGCAACGAAGCGTTCGAGGCCTGGGGCTGGCGGATTCCGTTCCTGCTGTCGATCCTGCTGTTGATCGTCTCGGTGTACATCCGCCTGCAACTCAGCGAGTCGCCGGTGTTCCTGAAAATGAAGGCCGAAGGCAAAGCCTCCAAGGCACCGCTGACCGAGTCCTTCGCACGCTGGGATAACCTCAAGATCGTGATCATGGCATTGCTCGGTGGCACGGCGGGGCAGGCAGTGGTCTGGTACACCGGGCAGTTCTATGCGCTGTTCTTCCTGCTGCAGACGCTGAAAATCGATGCGCAGACCGCTAACCTGTTGATCGCGGGTTCGCTGTTGATTGGCACGCCGTTCTTCGTGATCTTCGGCAGCCTGTCCGACCGCATCGGCCGCAAGGGGATCATCATGGCTGGCTGTATTCTGGCGGCGTTGACCTATTTCCCGATCTTCCATGCGTTGACCCAATACGGTAACCCCGACGTGTTCGTCGCGCAGGAAAGAAACCCCGTCACGGTGATCGCCGACCCCGACCAATGCTCATTCCAGTTCGACCCGGTGGGCAAGGCCAAATTCACCAGCTCCTGCGACCTCGCCAAGACCTTGCTGGCGAAACGAGCCATCCCGTACAAAAACGAGAAGGCTGAGCCAGGGACAGTCGCGCAAGTGCGCATCGGCGACAAGGTGATCCCCAGCTTCGATGGCGCCAGCATGCCGGCTGCGGACTTCAAGACCCGCAACGATGCGTTCACGGCCACGTTAGGCGCGGCACTCAAGGAAGCCGGTTATCCAGAGAAAGCCGATCCGGCGAAAACCAACTACCCGATGGTGCTGCTGCTCCTGACCATCCTGGTGATCTACGTGACAATGGTGTACGGCCCGATCGCCGCCTGGCTGGTGGAGCTGTTCCCGACGCGCATCCGTTACACCTCGATGTCGCTGCCGTATCATATCGGCAATGGCTGGTTCGGCGGCTTCCTGCCCACGGTGGCGTTTGCCATGGTCGCGGCGACGGGGGATATCTACTACGGGTTGTGGTACCCGATTGTCATCGCCGTGATGACGGCCATTCTGGGCACGTTCTTCCTGCCGGAAACCAAGGACCGGGACATCCTTAACGACTGACGGCCGGGCCCTCTCTCGCGAGGGAGAGGGCCTCTGCTGCGTCGATCGGTGCCCCGTTATGAACGAATACGGTCCACCCCACTCAAAACAGTGCCCACCCCGGCATGACTGGACTTCAGTCAGATAACACCCCAATCGACGCCGCGTTCATCGGCGAAGCCAGCCTGGATGGCGGCGCGTCTCGACTCTCTCTTACAAGGAAGCAAGAACCTCATGCAGCAATCCTCATCTGCGTCTACACCGGTCACCGGTGCGTTAATCGCGTCCTTCCGCCATGGCAAGGGTTTCCCGATTTTCATCCTGATCGTCGGTCTTGTCATGCTGGGCATGGCCTGTTTCGTGCTGTACCTGAGCACGATTCTGCCCGCAGGCAGCTCGGGACCTGTGAGTGTGAACACCAGCCGCGGCACCCACCTGGATTTTTCCAGCCCGCAAATGATGATGTACTTCGCCAGCGCATTCCTGGCGGTGATCGCCGCGGGCCTTTTTGGCCTGTTTGTCTGGCAAAAGCGCTTACGTCAGGGCAGCTATGAAGTCTACGAACAGGGCATCGCGCACATCATCGGCGCGAAGAAGGAATACGTTCCCTTTGTCCAGATCGAAGACCTTTATCTGTTCAGCTCCGGGCAGGCGGCAATCAGCGGCCTGATCACCAACCTGGCGTACCGGCGCAATGCAAACGAGCCGTTTCACCGGGTCATTCATTCCCTCAAGGGGTTTCATGACTTCCAGCGGCGGGTGCGTGAGCTGCATGTGCGCGAACGCCTCCCTGCCGTCATGCAGACCCTGGAAGGCGGCGGGGTGGTGACTTTCAAGTACGTACCGAGCAGTGCGGTATGGGGCAAGCGCATGAAAGGCAATTTCCTCGATGTGGAAACGCAGCCTATCTTGATGACGCGCGAGTTTCTGGAGGTGCAGGGTCGCAAGGTGCCGATGTCGAGTTTGCGCACCGTGGATTTGAGTGCGTGGAGTGAATTGGTGGTGATCAAGGACGAGGCCGGGAATGAAGTGCTGTCGACAGTCTGCACCGGGATTCTGAGCCACGACCTGTTCCTCGCCACCCTGGACGCGATTCTGGATGACGCGGCGTCAAACCGCGCCGAGCCTGTCCCGGTGTTGCAGGATTGACAATCCAGGGCGCCAAACAACACTATCGAACCATGAACGACACACTCAGCATGAACATGATGTGCACTT
Source organism: Pseudomonas sp. p50(2008) (assembly GCF_015351605.1). Taxonomy (NCBI): domain Bacteria; kingdom Pseudomonadati; phylum Pseudomonadota; class Gammaproteobacteria; order Pseudomonadales; family Pseudomonadaceae; genus Pseudomonas; species Pseudomonas sp. p50(2008). The sequence goes on along the minus strand of NZ_JACMYF010000010.1, from coordinate 343,383 downwards.
CCATGACTGCCTCTGGCGGACCATGAGTTCACGCGTGCTTGTTACCTGACGTAGTAACCCAAAGGCCCCGCCAGAAATGGACGGGGCTTTTTAATGCGCCGTCCGCCACTGGCTGATGGAGATCGAAATGTTGGACATCAAACGAGCCCGGTACGACGACTGCGGGACAGCCTTCGACATTCGCCTCAAAGCGATACGGCATCAATGCATCGGCGCGTATACCCCGGAACAAATGCAGGCCTGGACAGCCGGGAAGGCCGAGGACGGCTATTGCGACCTGATGGAAAAGCACTTTTATCTGGGGTGCATCGAGGGCGAGCCGGTAGCAACGGGAATGCTAGACCTGAAGAACAAGGAAATCGGCGCGATCTTTGTGCTTCCGGGGTTCATGCAGCAGGGCATTGGCAAGCGGATGCTTGATTTCCTGGAGTCCCTGGCTCGGGAGTTAGGGCTGGATGAAGTCATCCTGGACGCTACGTTGAACGCGGCTGACTTCTACCGGCGATGCGGCTACGTGGGAGAGCAGGTTGCGATTTACCAGTCACCGTCGGGGCTGCAACTGGCGTGCGTGCCGATGGTGAAGAGGCTTTTCGATCTCCCCTCGACCCGAGCGGTTAACCCGACTTTATAGAATCTGGCGAAGCCCGTGGTGAGGGGATTTATCCCCGTTCGGCTGCGCAGCAGTCGTAGAGATTTCAGGGCCGCTCCGCGACCCAACGGGACGGTGCGACGTTTCGCTAAATCTCCTCACCATGGGCTTCGCCAGCTGCTACAGGGTCCTGGCTGATACACAGACACCCAACCATTCGTTTAATCGATAACCACCATCAAGAAATGCATCTTCAGTATTTCCATCAAGAGAGGAAGATAACCACATACCGAACTCGCCTTTGAAGGAACCTGTGCGATGAGACTCTCTTCCCTGCTGGCCATTGCCGCCGTTCTCACGGGCAGCCTCGCTGCCACTGCGCCTGCCTACGCCGCCGCCCCGTCCTGCCACTTTCTCCCTGTTGCGAACAGCTCAGCCGATCTGCGTCATGCCCGGTCGGTCGGGGTGATCTACAGCGAAAACACCCTCAACACGATCGAATACCTGGAGCAGTACCACGCGGTCGCGGTGAATGGCGCGAGGAACCCTCAGCTCGACTCGCGTATCAGCAGCGCGTTCGTCAGAAGCTCCGAGCCGACCATGGCGATTGACTGGTTGATGGGGTCGTTGCAGAAGGAGTTCGCATCGGTCAAGGTCTACGACAGCCTGGACGCGGTCGTGCAAGCTCATCCGGACGTGGTGGTGATGCTGGATTCGTATAGCCGCCTGGTGTCCAAGCGCAATCCACAGGTGCAAGCGCGATTCCTGGCGAAGTTCTATGACTCGAACCTGCAGTACATCGGCCAGGCCGAAGGCTCACGGGAAAAGCAGATGCCTTCGCTTTGGGTTCACGGCAAAGCGGCGCCGGAGATTGCAGCGCAAATCGATCAGCAAACCGAGTTGCAAGTGAACGCCTTGAAGCAGTTCGATACCTCGCTCAAGGCGTTGGTGAGCGCGGGTGATGTGGCTCAGGTCGCGACTAAATAGGCGACCTGGCCACACATTAACTCGCGTCAGTTCTTGATCACGTACCCATACGCACGGATACGCCCTTCAACTTCCTTCAAGTAAACGCCTTGCAGTTCCGGGGTAAAACCTGGCAACGCGTTAATTCCTTCTTCCAGCGCCAGGAAGTACTTGAGCACCGCACCGCCCCAGATTTCCCCCGGCACGACGCAGAGCACGCCCGGCGGGTAGGGCAGCGCACCTTCGGCGGCGATGCGACCATCGGCATCGGCCAGCGCCACCAACTCGATGTTGCCCCTAATGAATTCGAACTGCGCAGCCTGGGGGTTCATGGCCTTTTTCGGGAAGTGTTCCTTGCGGAACATCTGTTTCTGCAGTTGCTGCACGTTGTGACTGCGGTAGAGGTCGTGCATCTCCTGGCAGAGCTGGCGAATGGTGTAGTTGCGATAGCGCGCTTCGTAACGCGCATAGATGGCCGGCAACACGCGGCTCATCGGAGCGTTGTCATTGACGAAGCGTTCGAAACGCGCGATTTGCGCGGCGAGGTGGGTCATTTTTGCCCAGTCTTCAGCCGGGGTCAGCAGGAACAGAATCGAGTTCAGGTCGCACTTTTCCGGAACGATGCCGTTCTCGCGCAGGAAGTTGGCGAGAATGCCGGCATGAATGCCGAAATCGGTGTAACTGCCATCAACCGGATCGATGCCGGGGGTGGTGAACAGCAATTTGCACGGGTCAATGAAGTACTGCTTTTCCCCGTAGCCCTGGAAGGCATGCCAGCGATCTTTGGGATGGAACTCGAAGAACCGCAGGTCGTTGGCGATTTCTTCAGTGGGGTAATCCTCCCACGCACGGCCTTCGATGGTAGCGGGCACAAATGGGCGGACCATGGTGCAGGCTTCCAGGATCAATTTGCGTGCGTCGATGCCGAATTTCACGCAGTCATCCCACAGCTTCAGGCCACTGCGGCCCGAGTGGATTCGCGCGTTCACGTCCAGTGAGGCAAAAATCGGATAGAACGGACTGGTGGACGCCTGGGACATGAACGCATTGTTCAATTGCGCATGGCTGCAGTAGCGGGCTTGTCCTTTGATGTGACGGTCTTTTTTGTGTACCTGCGAAGCCTGGGAGAACCCCGCCTGCTGCTTGTGCACCGATTGGGTCACGAAGATGCCCGGGTCGTCCGCGTGCAGGTCCAGCAGCAGTGGCGAGCAGTCTTTCATCATCGGGATGAACTGTTCGTAGCCCACCCACGCCGAGTCAAACAGGATGTAATCGCACAACTTGCCAATGCGATCGACCACCTGACGGGCGTTATAGACAGTACCGTCATAGGTGCCGAGTTGAATGATCGCCAGGCGGAACGGGCGCGGCTGTTGGGCCTTGTCCGGCGCCACTTCAGCGATCAATTCGCGCAGGTATTCTTCTTCAAAACAGTGGGCGTCGATGCCGCCGATGAAGCCATAGGGGTTGCGCGCGGTTTCCAGGTACACCGGCGTAGCGCCTGCCTGGATCAAGGCACCCTGGTGGTTGGACTTGTGGTTGTTGCGGTCGAACAGCACCAGGTCGCCAGGCGTCAGCAGTGCGTTGGTAACCACCTTGTTGGAGGCCGAGGTGCCGTTGAGTACGAAGTAGGTCTTGTCCGCGTTGAATACTTTGGCGGCATGTTTTTGCGCCAGCAGCGCCGGGCCTTCATGGATCAACAGATCGCCCAGCTTGACGTCAGCGTTGCACATGTCGGCGCGAAACAGCGTTTCGCCAAAGAAGTCGAAGAACTGCCGACCCGCCGGGTGTTTGCGGAAAAACTGACCGCCCTGGTGGCCAGGGCAAGCGAACGTCACGTTCGCCGATTCGGTGTAGCGCTTGACGGCGTCGAAGAACGGCGGCAGCAGGCTCTCTTCGTAGGCCTTCGCGGCGGTCTCGAGCTGGTGGCCATGGTATTCGACGTTGTTGCGCGAGCGGTCAAAAATGCCGTTCACCTGCAGCAGTACGTTTTCCAGGTGCTTATAGACGTCGCGTGCGCGGTTGCCGGTGCCGGGGGAGGTCGCAAGGAAAATCGGAATATCGAAACCCGTGCGCTGGAGCGATTCCAGAGCGCCTGCCATCACGTCTTCGACCGAGAACACCGCAACCGCGATGTCGGTGTAGTCGGTCTGACTGATGGGTACCACCTCCCTGTAGGTCTGAAAACAATCGATGGCGGTATCACTGGCAGCTATCTTCAAGATTTTCATGCGCAAATTCTCCTGGCGGACAGTCACTTGTCCGCTGTTTTTCAAGCGATCAATTTACTCAGGGATCGATGAAAACACCCTGATCCAAATCATGCCAACACTGGTTATAGACGTGATTGGTCGGATTGGAAGGTGGGTGCGGACAACCGGGAGTCGACGACTGACGACGGATTGAAAACCGGCCTCTGATTGACGCGGGGCGCGCGCACCCCCTTGAACATGTGCGCACGACTACAGCGGATCTGACCAACTACAGGTCGGATTCGCGCAAAAAACCAGTCCTTGCATCTGTTCGAATGATCTCCAGCGGCCCACCAGAGTGGCGCCCTCTGTCGCTCAATCACTGACAAGGATCTATGACATGCAAATGCCGAAAACCATCCAGATCAAGAACGGCGAGAAAGCGAGCCCGACGTTCTCGGCTCAGGAATACGCCAACCGTCAGACCAAACTGCGAGCTTACCTGGCGCAAAATAATATTGACGCGGCGGTCTTCACTTCGTACCACAACATCAACTATTACAGCGATTTCCTGTACTGCTCGTTTGGCCGTCAATACGCGCTGGTGGTGACCCAGGACAGCGCGGTGACCATCAGCGCCAACATCGACGGTGGCCAGCCATGGCGCCGGACCGTCGGCACCGAGAACATCGTTTACACCGACTGGCAGCGCGACAACTACTTCGTCGCCATTCAGCAAGCGCTGCCCGAGGCCGGTCGCATCGGCATCGAGTTCGATCACCTGAACCTGCTCAACCGCGACAAGCTCGCCAGCCGCTATCCGCAGGCCGAGCTGGTGGACATCGCCGCGCCGTGCATGCGCATGCGCATGATCAAGTCCGCTGAAGAGCACGCGATCATCCGTCACGGTGCTCGCGTCGCGGACATCGGTGGCGCGGCCATCGTCGAAGCACTGCGCGACCAGGTTCCGGAATATGAAGTGGCACTGCACGCCACCCAGGCGATGGTGCGCGAGATTGCGCGCACCTTCCCGGACTCGGAATTGATGGACACCTGGACCTGGTTCCAGTCCGGTATCAACACGGATGGTGCGCATAACCCGGTCACCTCGCGCAAGGTCAACAAGGGCGACATTCTCAGCCTCAATTGCTTCCCGATGATCGCCGGTTACTACACCGCACTGGAACGTACGTTGTTCCTGGATCACTGCTCCGACGAGCACCTGCGTTTGTGGGAGGTCAACGTCAAGGTGCATGAGGCCGGCCTGAAACTGATCAAGCCAGGCATGCGCTGCTGCGATATCGCCCTGCAACTCAACGAAATTTTCCTGGAGCACGACCTGCTGCAATACCGCACCTTCGGTTACGGGCACTCGTTCGGCACGCTGAGCCATTACTACGGTCGCGAAGCCGGGCTGGAGTTGCGCGAAGACATCGACACGGTGCTTGAGCCGGGGATGGTGGTGTCCATCGAGCCGATGATCATGCTGCCGGAAGGCCTGCCGGGTGCAGGCGGGTATCGTGAGCACGACATCCTGATCGTCAACGAGCAGGGCGGGGAAAACATCACCAGGTTCCCGTACGGGCCAGAGCACAACATCATCAAGAAGTAAAAGCGCTGGTGCATTGAGCTTTTGTGGCGAGGGGATTTAGCGAAACGTCGCACCGCCCCGTTCGGCTGCGCAGCAGTCGTAAAACCAGCGCACTCGGTGTACCTGACACACCTCGGTCGCAGTTTTTGGGGCTGCTTCGCAGCCCAACGGGGCGGTGCGACGTTTCGCTAAATCCCCTCGCCACGGCACTTACTGACCCTTAACCCTGCCAAGTAAAACAATAGAGGGTATTTGTCATGTTCCACATCTCGACGGTCCAACCCGATTACCGCACCGCTACCACCGGAGGTGCGCAATGAGCCGAATGCGGTGTTTGGCGGGACGGCCCCGTTTATTGCGACGTGGTTGATTCAAATGACCGGGAACAAGATGGCACCGGCCTGGTATTTGTTGGCCGCGGCAGCGGTGGCGTTGGTTGCGATGCTGGCGGCCCGGGAGACGGCGCATAAGGCGTTGCAGGATTGATCCGGGTTGCCCTGAGTCGTTGTTGGTGATTTTGAGGGCGCCATCGCGGGCAAGCCCGCTCCCACAGTGACCGCGTCCGTCTAGATAACTCGGTCTAATGTGGGAGCGGGCTTGCCCGCGAGGGGGCCATCAGGAACACCCTCCATTTCAATCCCGACGCCAACCCATCAATGCACCGCCGCCACCTGCCGACGCTCACCAATCGGCGATACACCAAAAAACCGGCTATAGCATTTGGAAAAATGCGCCGGCGAAACAAAGCCGCAGGCGAGGGCGATGTCGCGGACCTGCGATTCGCTTCGCAGCAACAGCTGTCGTGCCCGCGACAGGCGCAGTTCCAGGTAGTACTGGCTCGGTGTGCGTTGCAGGTGTTTGTGAAACAGCCGCTCCAGTTGACGCACCGACACCTCGTTCAAGCGTGCCAGTTCTTCGAGACTCACCGGCTCTTCAAGATTGGCCTCCATGATCGCCACCATCTGGCTGAGCTTGGGCTGGGAGGTACCGAGTTTCTGTCGCAACGGCACGCGCTGTTGTTCCTGCGCCCCGCGCACCCGATCACACAGCAGTAACTCGGCGGCATGGGCGGCGATGTCTCGTCCACCCGGTTCACGGGCAATCAGCTGCAAGGTCATGTCCATGGACGCCACACCGCCGGAACAGGTGAAACGGTCGCGATCGAGCTCGAACAGCTGATTGGAAATGATGATGCCGGGGAAACGCTCTTTCAGGGCCTCGATGTCTTCCCAGTGAATGGTGCAGCGATAGCCCTTGAGCAGGTCGGCGCGGGCCAGCAGATGACTGCCGGTGCAGATGCCCCCCAGCGTGACCTGTTGATGGGCGAGTTTGCGCAGCCAGTTGAGCAGCGGCCGACTGCTGTGGTTGGACACGATCGGGTTGGAGCCGACCACGAACAGAATGTCGAGTTTGGGCGCATCTTCAATCGAATAATCCGGGAGGATGCGCATGCCGTTGCTGGCCGTGACCGGGTCCAGCGTGGCGCCGATGACCACCGTGCGAAACATCGGCTGGCGCGCCGCCATGTTGGCCATGCGCAAGGTTTCCACCGAGGAGGCGAAGCCGATGGTGGTGAAGTTGGGTATGACGAGAAAGCCCACGGTTTTCACGGGCCGTTGTTCATTGGCCACACGTTCTGCAGGGTGGATTTTCGCCTTCATCAATACGCTCCGCTTTACCTGTGACGCGTTCTGCGCAAGCACTGGGCGGGCGCAGCGTCATCTCTTTTTTATGAGGGTGACCCTGCGGTCGGGTCATTGAATCTTACACCCAGTGCTCGCTCAACAGACGCACGGCTTCGGCCTCCACGGCCCCTTCGTCGGCGCCGTCGGAAAAGACGGCGCAGGTGGTGCGCTCATGACCGCACACACTGTTGTAGATCGCCACCACACTGCCAGGTCCGCCGCCGGTGTGGCCGCTCAGAATCCGTCCGCCGTCGACCGGGCCGTGCATCAGGCCGAGCCCGTAGCCGGGCGCAACCCAGGGACGTCGGGGGATCGGTCCGCCAAGCGTTCGGGTTGTTTGCATTTGAGCGAGCAAGGCGTGCGCCAGGAGCTCGCCGGTGAGCAGTCGGTCAAGGCACAGCGCCGCTTCCACCAGCGGTCCGACGAGCAGGCCGTGATAGACCCACCCTGGGTTGTAGTGGGTGGCCGTGCCCATGTTCACGCCGTGCAGGTCGATTTCGGTACGGGCGAGGCGAATGCGCGATAAACCCAAAGGGGCGAACACGCGTTGCGTCAGCGCCTCACCGAGTTCGAGCCCGGAGACTCGCTCGATGAGTCGAGCCACATACCAATAGCCCACATTCGAGTAGCGCCAGCCACTTCCCGGTGCATAGCGCAGGCGGGTTGCCTCGAGTCGTTGCAGCATTTCCTCGGCCGGCCACGGTGTTTCATGGCGGGCAACGGCGGCATGGTAGTCGGCAAGTTCACTGTAATCCGCCAGCCCGGCCTCGTGGCGCAACAGCTGGCGCAGGGTGAAGGGGCCTTCGGGCAATTCGTCATCCAGTGCGATCAGGCCGTCGCGGACAAGTGACAGTGCCGCCGTCGCGAGCACGGTTTTGGTGAAGCTCCACCACGCAACCGTGGCATCCGGTCGATCAGGCGTGAGTGGAGAACCGTTCGAGACAAGGGAGAAAAGCATCGCTGACTGCTCTAAGTGGGGGCGCGGGGAGAGTTTGCCAGAATGCCAGGCGTGCGACGAAATGATTGAACGAGAAAGCGACTGGATCCTTCAGCACCACGACGATCCCCGCGCTTGCAAGGCGCTAAAGCCATCGCCGTGGACTTCAGGTTGATCAGGCGTGCCCCAGTGCAATCGCAAACGACACAACGATCATGCACGCGAACGCAAAATTGAGATTCATGAAGATGTCTTCCATAGATTTTAAAAGTGCGGCCATTTTGACCATCTCTGGAAGAAATAAAAAATTCGGCTGCATGATTTGAAAGATCATGGAAATTGATAGCTGACGGTCCTCACTGCGTGCCGAACATCGCTGTCCAGTAGATGCCGGCATCGCTTTTCGGGTCCACCGCGTACGCCGCACCCAGTTCCTTGTATTGCGGGTTCATCAGGTTGGCGCAGTGGCCGGGACTGGAGATCCAGCCATCGACGACCTTTCCAGTGGTGTCTTGCCCGGCAGCGATGTTTTCGCCGATCTGCTGAGCGTTATAGCCCGACAGTTCTGCCCGGTCACCGGGGGTGCGGCCGTCGCGATCCTTGTGATCGAAGAAGTTGTTGTTGGCCATGGAACGCGAGTGCGCCTCGGCGGCGGTTGCCAACGATGCATTCCAGGCCAGCGGCGTGGTGGCAGCAAAGGATTGCGAGCCGCACTGGCGGGGTTGGCTGCGGGCGTTGTTGAGCTGGGTCAGCAGTTTTTGTCCTTCCGCCTGCCAGTCACCCAAACGGCCGGTCAGCAGCGGTCGTGCCAGCACGATGCGCCAGTCCCGGTCTTCGTGGCGGACACCGATGTCAACGAACTGCGGGTCGAGCACTACGTGGCAGAAGCTTTCCTGAATGGCTTTCATGGCCGACGGCGCATCGCGTGGCCCGGACAGGGTGATGACTTGCACGTTGACCATTGGATAACCCGCGGTGGCCATGGCCTGTTGCAGGTTGCGGGCGCTGGCATCGGACAGCGCCAGTCGCGGATCACCCGCCAGTGGGGGTAGCTCCGGTGCTACCTGATCGGCGCAGCGTTGGGGCTGGCTGCGGTAGGCGTTGATCGAGTCGATGAGTTGTTTTTCTTCCGCGGCCAGTGCCTGGGTGGCGAACGACAGGCTCAACGACAACGCGGCAAGACGCATGGCAGATGGTATGAAACGCATGGAAGTCCCCTTGAACTGACTGCGCCCATGATGCGCGATTTCACCCCCGCAAGCGCAATGTCTTTTTGCGCCGAAATACAGTTTGTTGCGTGCCTGTTGAAATGGATTCTGGCTACTACAATCAAGCCAGGTCACCCTTGAATCGGGTGATAGCGTCGCAAATGCGTTGCCCGAATCCGTTCCCTCAGAAGGGTCGATCATGCGATTGATGTGGATAGCAACCTGCCTGGCAATATCCCTTTTCAGCAGCCACGTGTCGGCCACTGACCAGGAACAGAAAAAGGCCGAGGACAAGGCCGAGGTACTGGAACAAAAAGCCGCAGAGAAGAGCGCCGATGTCCCGGTACCCAAAGCCGAGGCCATCACCACCTCCGAAGTTCAGGCCGTCGATCCTGCCGGTAAGGCGCCACTGGATGATGCTATCACCTGCCTTGCACGCTCCATCTATTGGGAGGCCAAAGGGCGCAAAACCAATGAAATGGAAGCGGTTGCCAGCGTGGTGATGAATCGCCTGGGTCATGAAGGTTTTCCGGACACGGTGTGCGCAGTGGTCAAGCAAGGTTCGGAAATCAAAAACTGCCAGTTCTCCTGGTGGTGTGACGGGCGTTCGGATCAGGTCAAGGAGGACGCGGAATATGCCGTCGCCAAGGAAATCGCGCGCAAGGCACTGAACAAGACCCTCAATGACCGGACGTTGGGCGCGATGTATTTTCACGACAAGACCGTGAGACCGGATTGGGCGGGCAAGTACATCAAGACGGCGGATATCGGCCGGTTTCGGTTTTACAAGCCGCGTGGGGGCGATGCGAAATAAGCACGAACCTCAGGCGGGTTAGTCACGGCCCGGTAGGAACCGGGCTTGCTCGATGGGGCCGTGTCAGGCGAAATCAATAGTGAATGCATGACCGCCATCGCGAGCAGGCTTGCTCCCACAATGGATTTTCGCCAGACACTGCTGAAAAAAAGGCCCCAACATCAATCGATGAAGGGGCCTTTTCAGTGGGCGCCGGTTTTACAGTTCCTGGCCCAGGAAGATCAGGGTATTGCCATGGGACTCAGCCGCTGCACGCTGGTTGTAGCTGTCGCGATGGGAGCAGTTGAAACCATGTTCAGCCTGCGGGTACACGACGATTTCGACGTAATCGTTGTTTTCGAAACGCTCGGCGATTTGTTCCACGGCGTCCAATGGAATGTGGCTGTCCTCTTCACCGAAGTGCATCAGGAACGGGACGGTGATTTCATCGGCACGGTCCAGCTGGTTCTGAATGCCTCCCCCGTAATAAGCGATCGCCACGTCAACCAGGCCGTTGGCGGCGGTGTGGTAGGAGAGCAGGCCGCCGAAGCAGTAACCGATGGAGGCGACACCGCCGTCCAGGCCAGGCTGGGACTTGAGCGCTTCAATGGTCAGCTTGATGTCGTCCTGGGCTTTGCCGACGTCCGTGGCGTTCATCAACTCGACGGCACGTTTCCAGCCGGCTTCGTCGTAATTCAGCTCGATGCGCGGGCCGCTGCGCCAGAACAGGTCCGGCGCGATGACCAGGTAGCCATCGGCAGCGTACTGCTCGGCGACGGAGCGAATGTGTTCGTTGACGCCGAAGATTTCCTGGATCAGCACGATCCCCGGGCCTTTCTGAGTGTGGGGAATGGCCAGGTACGCGCCGAATTTACCGTCGGCGCTGTCGATTTCGATCCATTGGGTGGTCACGCTCATGGTGGCTCCTGTCTACTCGAGTAAGGTGGGGTGAAGGCTGCCACGTTAACATTTCAATGATTGTTGCGACGCCAGAAAATTCGCGACAGCAGTCCATCGAGGCTGAGTTTGCCAGCGCCCGTGAACAACAACGGCATGAGGGCAACGAGGTAGATCAGCGGCAGCTTGAAGTTGCCGTGGCCCTTGTTGCTGATGGCATAACCCTGTGCAAGCTCACTTAATGTAGACCAATCGGCCGGCCAGTGAACGGCAGCGGTCGCGACGATGGTGACCACGATCAGAATGACGGCTGAAACCCGTGTTCCCAGGCCCACCAGAAGGGCGAGGGCGCAGATCAGTTCGGCCCACATCGACAGCTCCCAGTTGAAGGTCGCTGGCACATGGTTGAACGGAAACGGAAAGCGCTCCTGGATGTCGGCGAACCAGTTCTGGCCATTCCATTTTTCCAGCCCGGACTCGAAGAACTCCCAGGCGAGGAACACCCGCAAGGTCAGCGGCGCGATCCAGCTTCCGGCACGGTCGAGGTTCAGGTGCAGGCCTTTGACGGCCGAAGAAATTGAGGTGCTCATGGGCATTGTTTCCGTTCAGTCAGGGAGGTGGGGCAACGGCGTGCCCCCCGCAATGGGTTACTCGCCGGCGCCGCACTTGCCTTCGCCGCATTTGCCTTCAGCGGGTTTTTCCGCCGTGTCGGCCTGGGCCTGGCTGTAGCCGTGGGCCAGCTGCTTCATGCTGAACGCTTCGGATTCGGAGGCCGAAGCGGCGCTGGACAGGGCCAGGCCACCCGCGAAGAGCAGGCCGAGGGTCAGGGAGGACGTCGAGAGTTTGAACATGGTGATACTCCGTTGCTGAGTTGAGTGATGCGCTTTGATCGGCTTGGCCAATCGACAGGCAAATTTCAACAGGCGGGTGTATCGGTGATGTGTCGTGGAGGTGGGGGTTTGGGGGATAGTGTGTCGGGACACGGGTCGGATACAGAGTGATACGTGTATGCGAAATATTAATGCCCCCACGATCTCTGTAGCAGCTGCCGAGCCTGCGAGGCTGCGTTCGGCTGCGAAGCAGTCGTAATCCCGATACATGCGATGCACCTGAATGACCTGTTCATCGGATCTGGCGACTGCTACGCAGTCGAACGCAGCCTCGCAGGCTCGGCAGCTGCTACAGGGCGAGGGAGGACAGGGAGAGAGGGCGGGTGATGATGACGCCCCAACGGTTTTCCGGTACCTTTTCCGCCCGCCCATTGCATGGTGAATCCGCTTCATGTCTCTTGCGCTCGAACGTCTAGTCGCTGGCACGCCGATCCCTTTCGCTGGTAACCGTGTCTCTGTCGTCAGCCCCGAACTGGCCGCGCGATTCCAGCCTGGTGACCATCTGCTGGTGGAACAGGTCAGCGGCGAACTGTTGCTGATCCCCGTGTCCGACCAGCAAGCGGCAGCGGTGGCGATCGAGCGTGCTGAGGCGGCGTTCAAGGCTATGTCCAACGTATCGGATCAGGCGATCAGCGAGTTTTTCGACCGTTTCGCCCAGCGTCTGGAAAGCCAGGAAACCTGGGCGTTGATCGAGGCCGCTAACCTGGCCGATATCGAACGAGCCAGGTCGCGCGGACGTTCTACTACGCGGTTGCTGGCCAATGAACCCATGCGCCGGGACATGATCGCCGGCCTCAGGGCCTGGCGCGATGCGTCGGCGACTCGCGGCAAAGTGATCAGCTGTGTCGAGCATGACGGCTGGAAAGTCGAGCAAGTGGTCTCGCCGCTGGGCATCGTCGCGTTTGTGTTCGAAGGCCGGCCGAATGTCTTCGCGGACGCCGCTGGCGTACTGCGTACCGGTAACACCGCCGTGCTGCGCATTGGCAGCGATGCATTGGGCACCGCTCAAGCCATCGTCACCCATGCACTGAACCCCGCACTGGCCGATGCGGGATTGCCCGCCGGCGCCGTGTCGCTGGTGGAAAGCGTCAATCACGCTGCGGGCTGGGCCATGTTCGCCGACCGACGCCTGTCGCTGGCGGTGGCCCGCGGTTCGGGTCGAGCGGTCAGTCAGCTCGGCAGTATCGCCCAGCAGTCCGGCACCGCGGTCAGCCTGCACGGCACCGGCGGCGCCTGGCTCATCGCGGACAAGGACGCCGATGCCCGGCGCTTTGCCAGCGTGGTGCGCAATTCCCTCGACCGTAAAGTCTGCAACACCCTCAACGTTTGCCTGATACACCGCGACCGTGCGGCAGAACTGGTGCCGCTGTTTCTCGATGCATTGCAACAGGCGGGCGCTGCTCGGGGGCAGGGCTGCAAGTTGCACATCGTCGAAGGCAGCGAGCTGTGCTTGCCGGCGGACTGGCAAACCGCGAGCGTCGAGGTGTATCGCGCGCAAGGCTATCGCACCGAATCGCTGGCCGAACCTTTGCCCGAAGCGCAATTGGGGCGCGAGTGGGAATGGGAGGAGACGCCGGAAGTCAGCCTGAAAATCGTTGATGACCTGGACCAGTCCATCGCCTTGTTCAATCGCTACAGCCCACAATTCACGGTCTCGTTGATCAGCGAAGATGCCGCCGCTCAAGCGCGCTTCTATAACGCGGTCAATGCGCCGTTCGTGGGCAACGGGATAACCCGTTGGGTTGACGGCCAATACGCCTTGAACAAGCCGGAGTTGGGACTTTCGAACTGGGAAAGTGGCCGTCTGTTTGCGCGCAGTGCGATTCTTTCGGGAGACGGTGTGTTCACGATCCGCAGTCGCATGACGCAGACCGATCTAAGCGTCAAACGCTAAGCGACCGCTGCAATGGCGGTCGCTGTCGTCTGATCAGGCGGCGGCGACCGCTTTGCCATAAGCCGCGCAGACTGTCGGGTGGTCCATCAGTGACACAAAGCCGCGGCTGTCGGCATCCAGGGCATCGATCGAGCCGGTCTCGATGTCGTAGACCCAGCCATGCAGGTTCAACAGGCCTTTTTCCTGGGCCAGGCGCACGCTTGGGTGGGTCTGGATATTGGCCAGTTGGGCGATCACATTCTCGCGAACCATCGAGCTCACCTTCGCGGCGTCATTGGCGTGCACGCGGGATTCATTGATGACTTTTGCCGACTCGGCGTGTTGCAGCCAGCCGCTGACGGCAGGCAGGTGGTCCATGCATTTGCAGTGGGCAACCGCCGTCATGGCGCCACAGTCCGAATGGCCGCAGATCACGATATCCGTCACGCCCAGTACCGCGACCGCATACTCCACGGTGGCCGAAACACCGCCCGGGTGTGGGCTGTAGGAGGGGACGATGTTGCCTGCGTTACGGATCACGAACAGTTCACCCGGCTCTTGCTGAGTCAACAGTTCCGGTACTACACGGCTGTCGGAACAGGTAATGAACAAGGTGCCGGGGTGCTGGGTGGTCGCCAGGTGTTTGAACAAATCAGTACGTTGCGGAAACGCGTCGTTCTGGAACTTCAAGAAACCTTCAATCAGCGCTTTCATGGTTGCTTCCTCTGATGAGTTGACCAGATTCCTGTAGCAGCTGCCGAGCCTGCGAGGCTGCGTTCGACTTCGCAGGAGTCGTGGGGTTGGGCGGCGAGGACTTCGTCCTCGAACGCAGCCTCGCGGGCTCGGCAGCTGCTACAGGTTTCGCGGTATTACGTGCGCGGTTCGTTTAGAAAGGACGCAATGGCAGGAATTTGCCGTCCAGGGTAATCACGGCGCGGGAACCGCCTTCCGGGTCTTCGACTTTTTTGATGTCGAGTTTGAAGTTGATCGCGCTGATGATGCCGTCGCCGAACTGTTCGTGAACCAGCGCCTTCAACGTGGTGCCGTAGATCTGGATCATTTCGTAAAAGCGGTAAATGGTCGGATCTGTCGGGACACCGCAGAGGCTGCCGCGCAGCGGGATGATCTGCAGGCGGGCCACTGCGTCAGCGTCCAGTTCGAGTTTCTCGCCGATGACTTTGGCAGCAGATTCCGGCAGCGGATGCTGACCGAGCAGGGCTGCGGTGACGTAGGCCAGGCCAAGGCCGGTGCCATCGGTGAGATCCTGCCAGGACAGGTCTTTTTGCGCCTTGGCCTCCAGGATTTTCGTGGTGAGGGCCAGGCTTGGATCGTTGTAGGCGTAGGACTGTTGCATGGTGGTGCTCCTGTCGTAGATGACTGCTTGGGTGTGAAGCCATCTTCTGCCGATCGATCCATAGCGTCCAAGACCCATATACAATGCCAAGCATAAGCACAGCCTATAGAAGGTGGGTCCCAATGCTGCTCCGACATCTGCGCTATCTGCTCGCGGTCGCCGACCACGGCGGTTTCACCCGTGCCGCCGAAGCGCTACACGTTTCTCAACCGACGTTGTCCCAGCAAATCCGGCAACTGGAAGAAGCCTTGGGCGTGAGCCTGTTCGACCGCACTTCGCGGGTGGTCAAACCTACCGATGCGGGTGAGGCCTATATCGAGTCCGCACGCCGTGTGCTGCTGGAGCTGGAGGCGGGGAAGCGTGCGCTGCATGACGTGAAGGACCTGACGCGCGGCAACTTGCGGCTGGCCATGACCCCGACATTCATGGCGTATCTGGTGGGACCGTTGGTGCGCGATTACGCGGCGCGCTTCCCGAATATCAAGCTGCAGATTTTCGAGTTGTCGATGGACGATATCGAGGCCGGGCTGATGGATGACTCCCTGGACATCGCCATCGCTTTTGACCAGGTCAGGAATACAGACATCGAATCGATCCTGGCATTTACCGAGACGCTGGGAGTGATGGTTGGGCAGGATCATCCGCTGTTCGAGCGTGAGGAGGCGTTGTCTTGCGAAGAAGTCGCGCAGATGAACTTCGCACTGTTGGCCACAGACTTCGTGACACGCACGCGAATTGACGAGTACTTCGCCCAGGAAAGGATTACGCCGAAGGTGGGCATCGAGGTCAATTCGGTGAGCACGTTGCTGGAGGTCATTCGGCACACGACCATGGCGACCGTCCTTCCAGAATCGATTGCGAGTGAGGAGCGCGCGTTGCGCAAGATCCCGTTGCAGGGGGAGCCGCCCAAACGTGGGGCGGCGTTGTTGCGCAGGAAAAACAATTATCACAGTGCGGCGTCGGTGGCCTTTATGGAGCTTGTTCTGGCAACCAGAAACACTTGATCACCACAGAACACCTGTAGGAGCGAGCCTGCTCGCGATGGCAATTCATCAGGCAGCATTTGTATCGAATGATAAGTCGTTATCGCGAGCAGGCTCACTCCTACAGTTGGATGGAGGAGGCCAAGTGGCAGAAATACAAAAGGCCCCGTTCGCAAACACGAACGGGGCCTTTGGTTTTATTCAGTATTAGCAGAACCGGTCAATCACCCGAACTTCATTCTGGTTCTGCATCGATGCCCACGCCTGTTTCAGCGTTTGCAGAACATTGCCAATGAAGTCTTTATCAGCGGCGGCTTTCTTGCCGACGTAGCCCTGGCCGCGACGGTACATCTTCAGTCGGGCAAGCAGGTTCTGATTATTCTTATCGAATTCTGCTTCATCGGCATGTGTCGACAGGCAGTCGATATGAACCTGGCCCGATTTGCTGATCCACAGAATATGGCTGTCCTGGCTGTCTTTTTGCGCCGCGAACATACGAGCCAGTTCTTCGATAGTTGGTTGATTGTTCAGATTCATAATTTGCCCCTTGACCATTTGGTGATCTTTCAAAGTTGGTTCGCTAATACAGGTAGCCCATCGGTTAGTTGATCCCTGGCACCGAAACCAGGACGTCAGCGTTCAGTCGCCGACAGTGGCGAGGTCCCGCGTCTGTTGCATGTAGTCGTGTTGAATAACTGCTACGCAATAGCGTCACAACGAAGAGAAGCAGCGAAAACCTGGAGGCCACTGCCGACTTTTCAGGGTCGGCCACAAGCTTCATGAGGATTGATCGCCAGCGCTTCTCGTCCTTGTACTGGACGTTCGGGCCAGGTCAGCTTCTTCAATCTGCCTTGTGGGCAGCGTGTATCCGGGAAAAACAGCTCGGCGGTCAGACGAGCTTGCTCAAACATGTTGCCGTACTCCCGATCGGGGAGATGTCTGCATCATGCAAGGGCAAATCGGACGCGTCAACGGTTTTGTAGTGATTATTTTCAGTCACTACATATTGTCGGACAAAGCAGATTGGAATTAAAAAAAAGGCGGGGCCCTGTCATTCAGGGCGATGGAGAAAAAGCCTGAAAACGGTAAAAAGTGCAGGAGTATTCGTCGATAAGTCGTTGATGCAGGGTGAAATCACCGCCGGTGAGCACCGGCATGAATTTGGCCCAAAACAGCCGTGCCGGCTGGTTCTTATCCAGATGGAAAATTTGCCATTCACCGGGGTGACGGCTCAAGAGGGCAGAGACGACAAACTGTGCGACACCTTGACCGCGAAAGCGCCGAGCGACGAACAAATAACCGATGTTGTGCACCGCGCCCTCCAGATGAGTGTCGTCATCCAGGGTCACGAAGCCGGCGAGCTCGCCATCGACGGTAATCAGAAAGGGTTGGGTGGTCGGTTTACGCCAGTAATCCGGCATCGGCTGGATGTTGAAGAAGCCATGCCCACCCAGCTTCAGCGGCAGCCACTCGCTGAGGTCGTAGGTGTAGAACTGCATCAGATTCTCAATGGTTTCCAATTCGTCGCGCCGGGCGGCGTGCAGTTCTACCGAGGGCATAGTGGGCGGCTCCTGTCGGGCGGTATCAGTGCGGGGCGAAGTCGTACTGGCCGCCTGTCTTCAGTGCGGCCGCATACGCGGGGCGCTTCTGGAAGCGCTCGACCCAGGCTGCAACATGCGGGTACTGACCCAGCTTGCCTTGGGCTCTGGCGATCTCGCCGATAAAACTCATCTGGATATCTGCAGCGCTGAATTCGTTGCCGAGCAGATAATCGGATTTGCTCAGCGCTGTGTCGAGGTAGCCGAGGTAGTTGGCCACTTCCGAATTGATCCGTGGGTGTAACGGCGCACCGGCCTCGCCGAGGCGACCTACGTACAGGTTCAACATCAATGGCAACATCGCCGAGCCTTCGGCGAAGTGCAGCCATTGCACATACTCATCATAGGCAGGGGTGGCCGGATCAGGCTGCAAGCGGCCTTCGCCGTGACGTCGAATCAGGTAATCGATGATCGCTGCGGACTCGATCAGCTTCTGTGCGCCATCCTCGATCACCGGGGATTTACCCAGGGCGTTCACCGCCTTGAGTTCCGGCGGTGCGAGGTTGGTTTTCGGGTCGCGCTGGTAGCGCTTCAGCTCGTAGGGAATGGCCAGTTCTTCCAGCAGCCAGAGAATTCGCTGGGAGCGAGAGTTGTTCAGGTGATGGACAATGATCATGTTCGATGCCTTTTCAGGGTTGGGGCTGTCGCCGGGCTTGAAGAACACTAGACCATCACGGTCAGCGCGAAGTGCCCTTACGCTTTGCTGGCCGGTTTGGTCGTGCGCTTGGCGGCGGTCGCGGTTTTTCGCTTGGCGGGTTTGCGTTTGTTCTTCCACGGTGTTGTAGCGCGACCGCCGGGGCTGGCAGGACCGCTGATGGTCAGGCTCAGTCCAGCGCACCGGGCGACTTGCTTGCTCATCCACGCCGCCTGTTTGGTGACGAATTCTTCCAGGCTCATTTCGCCGCTTTGCACCATATCCAGCGCCTGCTCCCAGATCGCCGTGGTACCGGGGTCGGCGATGGCGCGTGGTACCGCATCGATCAGGCTGAACGCCGCCGGGGTTGCCGCCAGCGCCTTGCCGTTCTTGATCAGGTAACCACGGTCGAGCAGGCCCTGAATGATCGACGCGCGTGTCGCCTCGGTGCCAATGCCCGTGGTGTCCTTGAGTTTTTGCTTGAGCAGCGGGTCTTCCACCAGTTTGGCGACGTTTTTCATCGCCTTGATCAGGTCGCCTTCGGTGAAAGGTTTGGGCGGTTGTGTCCAGAGGTCCTTGAGCTTGACGTCGGCGATCGCGCAGTCACGCCCTTCAGCAAGCGCCGGTAACGTCTGCGGTGCGGGTGCCTCGCGTCCTTTCGCCGGCGCCAGGGCCTCGGGCAAGGCGCGTTTCCAGCCGGGTTCGACGATCTGTTTGCCGACGGCTCGCAACGCCTCGCCGGCACAATCGAAGTCGGCCTGGGTGCGGTCGTATTCATGGTTGGGCAGGAACTGCGCCAGGTAACGGGCGCGAATCAGCGTGTACACCGCTCGCTGCTTGCCCACCAGTCTGTCGAGGTTTTTTGCCGCCGCCGTCGGAATGATGCCGTGGTGGGCGCTGACCTTGGCATCGTTCCAGGCCCGGGAGCGACGCTGAGGTTCAAGGTAATCATTCAAGGCGTTGAGGGTCGGATCGGCCTGTTTTAGTGCCGCCAGAATGGACGGCGCTTCACTGTGCTGGCTGACCGGCAGGTAGCCGCAATCGCTGCGTGGGTAGGTAATGACTTTGTGGGTTTCGTAGAGCGCCTGGGCGATGTCGAGGGTTTCCTGCGCGCCAAGCCCGAGTTTTTTCGAGCAGACTTCCTGCAAGGTGCCCAGGTCGAAGGGCAATGGCGCCACTTCGCGCATGCGCTCGGTGCGCAGTTTGATGACACGGGCACTGGCTGCACTGGCAATGGCGCTCGCCGCCTGCTGCGCCAGCGCCTGATTCAGGCAGCGATCCTGATCATCGCAAACCTCGGAGGCCGCCCGCCATTGCGCCGTAAATACAGTGCCGTCGTGCCGCAGGTGCACATCGATGGCCCAGTACGCGACCGGGACGAAATCGGCG
This sequence comes from Pseudomonas sp. p50(2008), assembly GCF_015351605.1. Lineage (NCBI taxonomy): Bacteria > Pseudomonadati > Pseudomonadota > Gammaproteobacteria > Pseudomonadales > Pseudomonadaceae > Pseudomonas > Pseudomonas sp. p50(2008). The sequence continues at coordinate 323,804 of NZ_JACMYF010000010.1, read as the reverse complement.
ATGCTGCGGTCACGATCCACCACCAGACGCAGGGTAGGGGTTTGCACCCGACCCACCGGCAACACGCCTTGATAACCGGACTGGCGTCCCAGTAGCGTGAACAGCCGACTCATGTTCATCCCGATCAGCCAGTCAGCCCGTGAGCGGCCCAGTGCCGAATGGTACAGGCTGAAGGTCTCGGCACCCGGCTTGAGCGCTGCCAGGGCCTTGCGGATCGACGCGTCGTCCAGGGCGGACAACCAAAGGCGTCGAATCGGGCCGCGGTATCGACAATGCTCGACCAGTTCCCGGGCGATCATTTCGCCCTCGCGGTCGGCGTCCGTGGCAATCACCAACTCATCGGCCTCGCCCAGCAATCGCTTGACTGCCTTGTACTGGCTGGCTGTGCGGGGTTTGACGGTCATCTTCCATTTTTCCGGAATGATCGGCAGGTCGGCCAGCACCCAGCGCTTGTATCGAGCGTCATAGGCATCCGGCGGCGCGGTTTCCAGCAGATGGCCGATGCACCAGGTCACAGTGACGTCCGTTCCCAGCCAGCAGCCGTCGCCGCGACGTTTCGCGCCAAGCACGGCCGCAATGTCTTTGGCCTGGGAGGGTTTTTCACAGAGATACAGCCGCATAACCACCATCGTTCTACAAGTGTGTCAGAGGCGCACAGAATGGCGGGTGACGAACGATGGAGCAACCTTTATCTGTATGGATGTACAGGTGCCCCGTTTCCGGTCATTACAGGCATGACGATGTGCTGCCGTTCGCCCTTGCAGTCGATGCAGAAAGGCGAACTTGCTTCCGTTCGGCTGTGGAGCCATCGCGAGGGGAAAAGATGGGTTATACCTGAAGGATCGGCCGTTTCGGCGTTCGGGTTGCCTGGCGACCCGAGGAGAGCGAGCTCAGTCGCCACTGGCAAGCTCTTCAATCAGGTCAACGCCTCGGCCATCAGTGATTCCAGTCCTTCAAAGAGGAATGCATTCCATGCCTACTCCCCCCGCCGTCATTACCATCGCAGAACAACCGGGCTGCCTGCTGGTGAAGTTCCACGGTATTCAGGTGGCCGCGTCCGCACGTGCGCTGGTGCTGCTGGAGGCCAACTATCCTCCGGTGTATTACGTCCCGCGTGAGGACATTGCCGAACAGTATTTCGCCCGCACCGACCACACCAGTTATTGCCCTTACAAGGGCGACGCCAGCTATTTCAGTCTGCAGATACCGGGGCACGAAGGCGCCAATGCGGTGTGGAGTTATGAAGACCCCAAGGTATCGGTCGAGCAGATCAGAGGTTATGTGGCGTTCTACCCTGATCAAGTGAAGTTTGAGCTTCTGGAGTCCGAAGTCTGATAGGCATGTCTGGTCGAAAGGGGCTTGGATCAGCAACTGATAATGGCTATTGCCAACAACCGGTTACAACTATGACAATGCGAGTCATTATCAGTCGCGAATTATTCCATCGTCATGTCCGCCAACGAATTGTCCCTGCGCAGCGCCGTCAATGATCTGTATTGCGACCACCACGGCTGGCTCAGTGGCTGGCTGCGCAAGCGCCTGAACAACTCGTTCGATGCCGCCGACCTTGCGCAGGACACCTTCGTTCGGGTGATCAAGGCGCGTAACGCGCTGGAAATCCGCGAGCCGCGACCTTATCTGTCGATGATCGCCAAGGGCCTGTTGATCGATCTGTTCCGGCGACGCTCGCTGGAGCAGTCTTATCTGGAAGCCCTGGCTGCGATGCCGGAGTGGCAACACCCTTCGCTGGAAGATCAGGCGATCCTGCTCCAGGCCCTGATGGAAATCGATCGACTGCTGCAAGGCCTGGGAGCCAAGGTCAAGCAGACGTTCATCCTCTCCCAGTTCGACGGCCTCACTTACCCGCAGATCGCCGAACGTCTGGGTATCAGCGTACGTACGGTGAATAACCACATGGCCAAAGCCATGGAGCATTGTTGCCTGATGCACATTCAGTTGCAGCTGGCATGAGCCTTTCGGCAGCGGAATTGGCGGCGATTGGCGCGGCGGCCAGGTGGTACGCAAGACTTCAATCAGGTATCGCCACCGACGTGGATCGAGCGGCATGGAACACATGGCTGAATGCGGACCCCGCGCATCGTCATGCCTGGCAACGGATGACGGCGGTGGGCGAACAGATGGCGAGCGTGCCAGGGGCCCTTGCGTCGCCGGCCTTGCGCGGCGCGGATCGATCCCGACGGCAAGTGCTGCGCAGCGTGGTGATGCTGGCGTCTGTCGGGTCGCTCGGTTGGCTGGGCTGGCGCAGTGAATCGACGCAAAACCTGTTTGCCGATTTACGCACTGCGGTGGGTGAGCGTCGTGAGTTCCGGCTGGCGGATGGCAGTTCGTTGCTGCTGAACACCGACACCTCGGTCAACCTGCGTTTCGACGGTCGGCAACGGGTGCTGGAACTGTTGCGGGGGGAAATTCTGATCACGACGGCCGTTGACCGTTCGCAGCGACCGTTCAGGGTGGTCACGGCACATGGTGACGTCCTGGCGTTAGGGACGCGCTTTATTGTTCAGTCCAAAACCCAGGGCGCCGAGGTGGCGGTGCTGGAAAAAGCGGTTGAAGTCAGTGCCCATGGGGCAGACAGGAAGGTACGCCTGGAGGCCGGTCAACGCCTGAACTTCAATACCCGCGTGCTGGGGCCGGTCGGGCACAACGATGCGTCGACGGGTGCCTGGCAACAGGGCAGCATTATCGCCATCGATCGTCCTCTGGGTGAGCTGCTGGCCGACCTTTCCCGCTATCGCACTGGGGTGTTGCGCTGTGATCCGCGCATCGCCGATCTGAAAGTGTCCGGCGCGTTCCCCATCGATAACACGGACCTTGCGCTAGCGGCGCTGGAAAGTGGTTTTTCGCTGCACGTGAGTCGCTACAGCCGGTACTGGGTGACGGTCTCGCTGTAAGAGCACGCTTTGCTCCCACAGGATTGTGAGTGAGCCCGGCAAAAAACTTTCAGTTCATTTGCACTTTTCAACCACATCGTTCGGCTCATCCCTCAGTAAGCACTTATTGAAGGTTCTTGGGGGAGGGTAAGCATGTCTCGGGTGTACGCGCCAGGTCGACTGGCGATCGCAATTAAGGTCGGTTTGTTCGCAGCTACGACGATGGGGCCGTGGCCGACTGTAGCCATCGCAGCACCGGCACAACAGCAGAATTCGGTTCAATCGTTCGACATCGCCGCAGGCCCGCTGGCCGAAGTACTCAGCCATTTCGCCAGTGCCGCAGGCGCCGCTATTTCGTTTGATGCGCGGCAGACCGAAGGCATGAGATCGCCCGGGCTCAAAGGGGCTTTCGCTGTCAATGAAGGATTCGCCCGGCTGCTGGGCGGCAGTGGCCTGCAAGCCGAACCTCAATCCAATGGCACCTATATCCTGCGCCCCGCGCCGGCAATCGGTTCGGCTCTGGAGCTGGGGGCGACCAACATCAATGGGCAGGTGCTCGGCGCGACCACCGAGGACAGTGGCTCATACACCACCGGCGCGGTGACCATCGGCAAGGGCGAACATTCCCTCAAGGAAACACCGCAATCGGTCACGGTGATGACCCGCAAGATGCTCGATGACCAGAACCTCAATACCATCGATCAGGTCATGGAAAAAACGCCGGGCATTACGGTGTATGACTCGACCATGGGCGGTAAGTATTTCTACTCCCGGGGCTTTCGGATGTCGGGCCAGTATCAGTACGACGGTGTGCCGCTGGACATGGGCAACCTGTATGTCCAGGCCGACAGTTTCAGCGGTGACATGGCCTATTACGACCGGGTCGAAGTGCTCCGTGGTGCGGCCGGGATGATGAAGGGATCTGGAGGCACCGCCGGCGGGGTGAACTTCGTGCGCAAACGCGGTACAGCCACGCCGCACACCGAGGTGACGCTGTCCGGTGGCAGCTATGACAATTATCGCGGTCAGGTGGATACCAGCGGCCCGTTGAATGACTCGGGCACCTTGCGCGGCCGGGCCGTGGTCGCCGAGCAGAGTCGGCACTACTTCGTTGATGACGCGAATCGCAAGGACCAGGTCTATTACGGCGCGCTCGACTTCGATCTGAGCCCCGACACAACGCTGGGTCTGGGCGTGGCCTATGAAGATGTCGACGCCAGTCCTTGCTGGGGCGGGCTGCCACGTTACAAGGACGGCAGCGACCTGAAACTCAGTCGCTCAACCTGCCTTGATCCGTCCTGGAACACCTGGCGCAGCAAGCGCACCACCGTGTTCAGCGATGTGAAACACCAGATCAACGACGATTGGGCATTGAAGGTCGCCAGCGTTTATACAAAGAACACCCAGGACATCAAGTACGCCTTCGCCTCGGGGTCCGTAACGCCTGGTGTGGGCACCACCGGCATGCTGGGCAGCCTGTACGATTACGATCAGGTGGATTACGGCCTCGACGCCTACGTGGATGGCAAGTTTGGCGCCTTCGGCCAGCAACACGAGCTGGTGGTGGGCTTCAACGCCAGTCGTTCAAAAAAGGATGACTTCTACTCCGTGGCCTTCCTGCCGCAGCGGCAGAATGTATTCAACCCGGACAAGCATATCCCTGAGCCGGACGACAGCTACTTCACCGACAATTCGTCCCGCGGCGGACCGGTCAATTCCGTGACCAAACAGAAGGGCGTTTACTCGACCTTGCGTTTGAAGCTGGCAGATCCGCTGACGCTGGTCATGGGCGGACGGGTGAGCTGGTACAACTCCGACACGGATTCGGTGTTCATCAACTCAGGCACCTCTGAGCACTCCAGCACCACCGAAACCGGCCAGGTCACACCCTTTGCCGGCGTGCTGCTGGACCTCAACGAGAACCTCACGGCCTACGCCAGCTATTCGGATATTTTTACCCCGCAAGGTAACTTCCGCTCCGAGGATGGTTCGACCCTCAAGCCGTTGGTGGGCCAGAGCTATGAACTAGGGATCAAGGGCGCCTGGTTCGACGGTCGCCTGAACAGCTCGTTCAACCTGTTCCGCACGATCCAGAAAGACCAGGCACAGACCGACTACAACTCCTCCTGCCCGTCATCGGACGGCTATTGCTACGTCAACGCGGGGAAGGTTCGCGCACAGGGTTTCGAAGCCGAGATCAGCGGCGAAGTCATCGAGCGCCTGCAATTGCTCGCGGGCTACACCTACACCCAGACCAAGACCCTCGACGACATCGACAGCAGCCTGAACGGTGCGGCGTTCAACAGCTACGTGCCGCGGCATGTGTTGCGCATGTGGGGTGACTACGCTTTGGGCGGCGCGCTGGAGCGGTTCAGTATCGGTGCGGGCGTGAACGCGCAGAGCGATAACTTCCGGTTGTCACCGGCGACGGGGGAGAAACTTAGCCAATCGGGTTACGCGATCTGGAACGGACGAATCGGCTACCGCATCGACGACACCTGGTCAGTCGCCCTCAACGGCAACAACCTGTTCGACAAGCGCTACTACGCCACCATCGGGACCGAGACATTCGGGAATTATTACGGTGATCCGCGTAATTTCATGATGTCGGTCAAAGCGAGTTTCTGATCGGTCCTGACCGCGCAGCACGCCGCAGACCCCGGAGCCAATGCAGCCTCGCAGGCTCGGCAGCTGCTACAGGGATTCGTGGTGTTTATGCGATGGTGTGCACCAACGTGGTTTCGTCGATCTGACCAATCGACGTGACCCCGGTCAACGTCATCGCCACGCGCATCTCTTTGGCGAAGATATCCAGCATGTTCTCCACGCCGCGTTGACCGTCCGCAGCCAGCGCATAGGCCATCGACCGTCCCAGCAATACGCCTTTCGCGCCCAGCGCCAGCATGCGGACCACGTCCAGCCCCGAGCGGATTCCAGAATCCACCAGCACCGTCAGGTCGTTGCCGACCGCCTGGGCAATCGGTGGCAATGCCCACGCGGTGGAGAGCACACCGTCCAGCTGCCGGCCACCATGGTTGGACACGACGATGCCGTCCGCGCCGAAAGTAACCGCGTCCTTGGCATCCTGAGGGTCAAGAATGCCTTTGATGATCATCGGGCCTTTCCAGAAATCACGAATCCATTCCAGGTCGCTCCAGCTGATTGACGGATCGAAGTTATTCGCCAGCCAGCCCATGTAGTCTTCGAGCGTCACCGCTTTGCCAAGGTACCTGGAGATGTTCCCCAGATCGTGTGGCCGCCCCATCAGCCCGACGTTGAAGGCCCAGTCAGGGCGGGTCATGGCTTGCAGCATGCGCCTTGACGAAGCGAACGGACCGGACATGCCCGAGTGAGCATCCCGATAGCGGGCACCGGGGGTCGGCATGTCGACCGTAAACATCAGGTTCTTCACGCCGGCGGCCTTCGCCCGTTCCAGGGCGTTTTTCATGAAGCCCCGATCCTTCAACACGTACAGCTGAAACCAGATGGGTTGTTGGCTTTGGGCGACGACCTCTTCGATCGAACACACCGACACCGTCGACAGGCACAGAGGAATGCCTTTGTTTTCCGCTGCCTTGACCGCTTGCACCTCACCCCGGCGGGCGAACATGCCGGTCAGGCCTACTGGCGCGAGGATGATCGGCATGGCCAGTTTTTGCTCGAAGAGGGTGGTCTCCAGGCTCAGGGTTTCAACGTTTTTAAGAATGCGCTGACGCAGGCTGATACCGGTCAGGTCGGCGCTATTGGCCCTCAGCGTGTGCTCTGCATAAGCTCCCCCGTCGATGTAATCGAACAAAAACCGGGGAAGTTTGCGACGTGCCGCTTCGCGATAGTCGGATGCAGATGAAATGATCATGAATACAGGTGCCTCGATCGGGTGAGTGGCGGGGCTGTGTTGCGCAATGCTGAGTGCAGGTTACCGAAAACCCTGTGGCGAGGGGATTCAGCGAAACGTCGCACCGCCCCGTTGGGTTGCGAAGCAGCCATAAAAGCCGCAACCGAGGCGTATCAGCTACACCCCGTAAGCTGGTTTGGGGCTGCTTCGCAGCCCAACGGGGCGGTGCGACGTTTCGCTGAATCCCCTCGCCACAAGTGTAGGTGTACTGCTTCAGTGAACAGTATCACCCGCACTCGCGCTGGCTTCAGTTAGTGTCCAAATCCACGTTCTTCGTCTCACGCAAAAAGATCATCCCCACCACCAGGCTCACCCCGGTGATCAACACCGGGTACCAGAGCCCGTAGAAAATATCCCCGGTGTACACCACCAGGGCGAACGATACGGTCGGCAAGAATCCGCCAAACCAGCCGTTGCCGATGTGATAGGGCAGGGACATCGAGGTGTAGCGGATGCGCGTCGGGAACAGTTCGACCATCAGCGCCGCCAGCGGGCCGTAGCACATGGCGGAGATGATGATCAGCGCGACAATCAGCGCCACGATCATTGGTTTGTTGATCAACTGAGCGTCCGCCTGTGACGGGTAACCGGCCAGGGTGATCGCACCGCGCAAGGCTGCTTCGTCATAGCCGTCGATTTTCACGTCACCGACGCTGACCTGCACCGCACTGCCGGCGGGTGCTGCCGCGCTGGTGTACGGCAGGCCTTGCTTGACCAGGAAGGTCTTGACCTTGTCGCACGGGCTGTCAAATTTCGCCTTGCCCACCGGGTCGAACTGGAACGTGCAGGTGGCCGGGTCGGCCAGTACGGTGATGGGGGCCTGTTGGCTGGCCTGGTCGATGGCCGGGTTGGCGTAATGGGCCAGGGTCTTGAAGATCGGGAAGTACAGCGCGGTCGCCAGCAGCAGGCCCACCATCAACACGGGTTTGCGTCCGACCTTGTCCGAGAGCCAGCCGAAGAAAATGAAGAACGGTGCACCGATGATGACGCTGACAATCAGCAGGCTGTTGGCCAGGGCAGGGTCCATTTTCAGGAACTGCGTGAGGAAGAACAACACGTAGAACTGCGCCGCATAGAAGGTCACGGCCTGACCGGCGTTGATGCTGAACAGGGCGATCAACACGACCTTGAGGTTTTCCCATTTGCCGAATGAATCGCGGATCGGCTGCTTGCAGAGCTTGCCTTCCTCTTTCATTTTCACGAAGGCCGGTGACTCGTGCAGGCTCAGTCGAATCCAGGTCGAAATGCCCAGCAGCACGATGGAAAACAGGAACGGAATGCGCCAGCCCCAGACTTCGAACTGGTCACCGGTAAAGTAGCGGCAACCGAGCACCACCAGCAGCGACAGCAACAAACCGAGGGTCGCGGTGGATTGAATCCAGCTGGTGTGAAAGCCGCGTTTGCCCATCGGTGCGTGTTCTGCGACGTAGGTGGCAGCGCCGCCGTACTCGCCACCCAGGGCCAGGCCCTGGAGCATGCGCAAGACCACAAGGATGATCGGCGCCGCGATGCCGATGCTGGCGTAGGTCGGCAGCAGTCCGACGCAGAAGGTGGCCAACCCCATCAGGACGATGGTGGCGAGGAAGGTGTACTTGCGCCCGATCATGTCCCCAAGACGCCCGAAGACCAGCGCGCCGAAAGGCCGCACGATGAAACCGGCAGCAAAGGCCATCAAGGCAAAGATGAACGCCGTGGTGTCGTTGACCCCCGCGAAGAACTGCTTGCTGATCACCGCCGCCAAGGCGCCGTAGAGGAAAAAGTCGTACCACTCGAACACCGTCCCGAGTGACGACGCGAAAATGACTTTGCGGGTGTCGTGACCGATCTCGGCGCGGCCCACGGACTCCAGAGGCTGAACATGTTCTGACATATGGGTATCCCTCACAGTGATTGTTTTTGTTGTTCCACTGTCGGCGCCGGCCTTGTGGGTTGGCGCCGCTACTTCGATGTATCGGGTGTGTACTTCCTCTAGGAGCAAAGCTCGCTCGCGATGAACGATAACGCGGTGTACCAGATTTAAAGCCATCGCCAGCAGGCTTTGCTCTTACAAAGGTGTATGCCGTTCAGGGGTGTGTGGCCAGTTCCTTCGGCCCTGTGATGCTCCTTGTGGCGGGGTTGAGGATCATGTGTGCCGCTTTCTCGGCAATCATCAGCGTAGGCGAACAGGTGTTGCCCGAGGTGATTCTCGGCATGATCGAGGCGTCGGCGATGCGCAGGCCGGGGATGCCGTGGACGTTGAGTTGAGCATCGACCACCGCGTCCGCGTCATTGCCCATCCTGCAGGTGCCGACCGGGTGGAAGATGGTCGTTCCGATCCGTGCCGCTGCCTCGTGCAGTTCTTCTTCACTTTGCAAGCGGTCGCCGGGCAGGTACTCCACCGGTTTGAACCCTTGCAGCGCCGGTGCGGAAACGATGCGACGGGTCAAGCGAATGGCGTCTGCGGCGACACGCAAATCCTCTGGATGACTCAAATAGTTGGGCTGAATCAGTGGCGCGTCTTGAGGGTTGGCGCTGCGGATTTCTATGCGGCCCCGGCTTTGCGGTCGCAGATCACACACCGACGCGGTAAAGGCGGGGAAAGCGTGCAACGGCTCGCCGAAGCGCTCCAGCGACAGCGGTTGCACGTGGTATTCGAGATTGGCCGACGTCTGTTCCGGACCGGAACGCGCGAAGGCGCCCAATTGGCTCGGCGCCATGGACAGCGGCCCGCTGCGGTCGTACAGGTAACGCAGGCCCATGCCCATTTTGCCCCACACGCTGCCGGCGATCTGGTTCAGGGTGCGGGCGTTTTCCAGTTTGTAGATCAGCCGCAGTTGCAGGTGATCCTGCAGATTGCCGCCCACGCCGGGGAGCTCATGCACGACGCCGATCCCGAGTTTTTCCAGCAGCGGGCGAGGGCCGATGCCGGAGCGTTGCAGGATACTCGGCGAGCCGACGGCGCCAGCGCACAGGATGATCTCCTTGCGAGCCTTGAACGTCTTCGGCTGGCCGTTGCAGCGAGTGATGACCGCCGAGGCGCGGCCGTTTTCCAGCTGCACGCGGTCGACGTCGACGTCGGTCAGTACGGTGAGGTTGGGTCGATGGCGGACCGGTTTGAGGAACGCCTTGGCCGCGTTCCAGCGGACGCCGCCTTTCTGATTGACCTGGAAATAGCCGCAGCCTTCATTGTCGCCCTGGTTGAAGTCATCGATGCTGGCGATGCCGGTTTGCTCGGCCGCGTGCCGGAAGGCATCCAGAATCGGCCATGAAAGGCGCTGGCGCTCGATCCGCCATTCCCCGGTCGCGCCATGAAATTCGGAGTCACCGGCAAAATGGTCTTCGCTTTTCTTGAACATCGGCAGTACGTCGTTCCAGCGCCAGCCCGGATTGCCATCGGCGGCCCAGCCGTCGTAATCGCCGGCCTGGCCGCGCATGTAGATCATGCCGTTGATGGAAGAACAACCGCCGAGCACCTTGCCCCGCGGATAACTCAAGGCCCGGCCTTGCAGACCGGCTTGCGCCTCGGTCTTGAAGCACCAGTCGGTGCGCGGGTTGCCGATGCAGAACAGGTAACCCACCGGGATATGAATCCAGGCGTAGTTATCGCGGCCGCCGGCTTCGAGCAGCAGTACCCGGTGTTGCGCGTTGGCCGACAGTCGATTGGCCAGCAAACACCCCGCCGGACCGGCGCCGACCACGATGTAGTCGTATTCATCTAGGGAAGTCTGCATCCCTGACCTCGTCTTGTTGTTCTTGTTGTCGGTCATCCTAGTTGTTAGCTTTCGTTTAAAGAATGTTAGTTTTTGCGCAGCCGCTGTGCGTTTTTAAACAGCGTAGCCCTAAGGACGATTCATGTTTGATTGGAATGACCTGCGGTTTTTTCTTGAGTTGCAGCGCAGCGGACGGTTGCTGACGGCGGCCCGGCGCTTGAACACCACCCACGCCACGGTGGCCCGGCACATTGAAGCCATCGAAAAAAGCCTGGGCACCGCCTTGTTCGTGCAGCACGCCCAAGGTTACGAGTTGACTCCGGCCGGCGAAGCGCTGCTTAAACATGCCGAAGCGATGGAAAACGTCGCGTTGCTGGCCCAGGAGGAAATCACCCAGTCCACGGCGCCGCTGGGCAAGATTCGGGTTGGCGTGACCGAAGGGCTGGGCATCATGTTTCTCGCCAGTCGCATGAACGGGTTGTTCGAGCGTTATCCGGGGCTGGAAGTGGAATTGGTCGCGGTGCCGCGATTCGTCAGCATCCTCAATCGCGAAGCCGAAATCAGTATCCACCTCGAACGCCCGGCGGCGGACATGCTGGTCACCCGCAAACTCACTGACTATCGCCTGGCGCTGTATGCCAGCCAGGACTACCTCGACCGTGCGCCGCCCTTGCGCAGCCGTGAAGATCTTGGGCGCCACGCCTGGATCGGCTACGTCGATGACCTGTTGTTCAGCCAGGAATTGATGTTCCTCAACAGCTTCTGCCGCAATCCGCAGGTGGTCTTCCACAGCACCAGCGTCATCGCCCAGCAACAGGCGGCGCGCTCGGGACTGGGGATCGCCGTGCTGCCGTGCTACATGGCCAGCGCCGACTCGGGATTGGTGCCGTTACTGCCTGAGGAAAGCATTCTGCGCAGCTACTGGATCAGCACCCGCCGCGAGTTGCACAAATCGGTGCGGCTGCGGGTGTTGTGGGATTACGTGGTGGAGCTGTGTGAGCGTGAGCAGGCGCTGTTGCTGGATACCTCACACTCCATAACGCCACCCACTTTGTAGCAGCTGGCGAAACCCGTGTCCGGCTGCCTTGTGGCGAGGGGATTTATCCCCGTTGGTTCGCGCAGCGGCCCCTAAAAACTTTACGACTGCTGCGCAGCCGAACGGGGCGGTGCGACGGTTCGCTAAATCCCCTTGCCACATGGCAGCCGGACGCAGGCTTCGCCAGCTGCTACATGGCGCGTGCGCGGCGTCGGCGAGGGCGGGTTTTCAAGGCAGGATCTCGAATGAGGTGCTGGCCAGGCGTTCGCCATTCACCAGGATGTGCACCGCGTGCCTGCCAGCGTAATGCCGGCGGGTGGTGAGTTCCTTGATCTGCTGTCCGCGGCTGACGTTTACCGTCGATGCGCCGGGCAGCGTCAGCGCCTTGAGCTTGAACACCTTCGCCGACGTGCTGCCGTTGGCTTTGACGTAGTCGATGGCATAGTCGATTACCAATCGCTGGCTGGTCTCGACCGTGGATTTCACGGCAAAGGACAGCGTGATTTTCTCCCCGAGCCCGATCACGGGTGGTTCGACCTTTACCTGGGTGATTTCGACCTCGGGTTTGCCGCCCGCGCCAATGATCGCCAGCGCCCGTTGATTGCCCTGTTTGATCAGGCTGCGCAACGCATGTTTGGCGATCCAGGCGGTGTGCTTGTTGTCCAGCGGCCAGCCTTCGATCAGGTCCAGCACCCACTCGGGGTGATCCTTGGTGATGTCATTGAGGTGGTTGGCCACCGACTTGCGCACGTAAAGGCTGTCGTCGGCCTTGAGGTTGTCGAGGATCGCGGCGGCCAGCGCCGGGTTCGACTGGATCTGTTCCAGGCGGAACGACCAGGGCAGGCGCGGTCGGCTGCCTTCGCTGGCCAGACGCCGGACGTGTTCGTTGTCATCCAGTGACCATTGGTGCATGACCGCAAGAGAACGCTCGATATCGCTGCGCAGAAAATGCCGGACCGCGAACTCGGACGATCCAAACGCGGTGAAATACTTCAATGCCTCCATGGACGTATCGAAGGCGTGGCTCCCGTACGTGGCGACGTAATGCGGCAAAGAAATGCTGACGAAACCGCTGTTCAAGCGTGGCGCCAGGTTGCGCAGGACGGTCAGGGAATCTTCGTAGTTGAGTGGCAACACCGCATGCAGACACTCACTGACCCTGGCCATGCGCTGCATGATAGACAGTTCGGCAAGGCCTTCATTGGCCATTTCCAGAAACGCCTCGGCGTTGAACGCCGGGTACACAGCGGTCATTTCGACGGCGATGTGCTGCAGGCGCTCGGCGTTGAAGATTTCCTTGAGGGCCTGCGAGGGTTGATCGGTCATTGTGCGTTCCTTGGAATGGGGTTTACCTGAAGTACCGCGTTATGGTTCCCGCACCTTCGACATCATCATCGTCTGACACACCGCCATCGCTGGCAAGCCAGCTCCCACAGGGGATGTGTGTTGGGCGCAGATCCAGTGTTCACCGCTAATCAAATGTAGGAGCGAGCCTGCTCGCGATGGGTCCGGACTTTTCACCGCAACAGTTTGGCCTTGCCCGCTTCCTGCTCCTCCAACTGATCGGATTCGAACAATTTCGCCAATTCCGCCCGAGCCTCCTGCGCCGACTGCTGCACTTTCGCCTCGTCGTCATAAATCGCGTGCTGAGCTTCCAGCACCTGCTCATCGTGGTGCTTGAAGCGCTTGATCCGTGCATCGGCCTGAGCCTGGGTCAGGCCCAAACCGACCAGCGTACGCCGGCTCATTTCCAGGCTCGAATAGTAGGTTTCCCGAATGGCCTCGGCCCCGAGGTCTACCAGCCGGTGAACGTGCTGGCGGTTACGTGCCCGGGCGATGATCTTGATATGCGGATACAGCTTGTGCACCAACTCGGCGGTCTTGATGTTGGTGTCCGGGTCGTCTGTGGCAATGACGAAGTATTCTGCCTGCTCCACCTTGGCTGCACTGAGGATTTCCGGGCGCATCGGGTCGCCGTAGAACACCGGCACACCGCCAAAGCTGCGCGACAGTTCGATGGTTTCCACCGAGGTGTCGAGCGCCACGAACTTGATGTTCTGCGCCCGCAAAATACGCGCGACGATCTGCCCCATGCGGCCCATGCCGGCGATCACCACCCGTGGCGTGTCGGTATCGATTTCACGAAATTTCTCCGGCACTTCCACCGGCTGCACCTTGGGGCTGACCAGTCGTGCGCAAATCAGCAACAGGAGCGGCGTCACGGCCATCGAGAGGGTGATGGTCAGGACCAGCATGTCGTACAGATGCGGTTCGAACAGACCCTTGTCACGCCCAATCTTGAACACCACAAACGCAAACTCACCGCCCGCTGCCAGCACGATACCGAGGCGGATCGCACTGACCTTGTTCAGGCCACCGGCCAGTTGACCGACGAGGAACAACAACGGCAGCTTGATGGCGATCAGCAGCAGGGTCAGGCCCAGTACCGTGATCGGCGCGCTCAGCAGCAGGCTCAGGTTCGCGCCCATGCCGACGCTCATGAAGAACAACCCCAACAACAACCCCTTGAAGGGTTCAATCTGCGCTTCAAGTTCATGGCGGTATTCGGAGTCCGCCAGCAGCAGCCCCGCGAGAAACGCTCCCAGCGCCATGGATATACCCACCAGGTCCATCAACCACGCCGTGCCGATGACCACCAGCAGCGCAGTGGCGGTGGACACTTCCGGCAAACCGGCTTTGGCCACCACGCGGAACACCGGGCGCAGCAGATACCGCCCGCCGATCACCACCACAGCGATACTGCCCAATACGCGCAACCCCAGGTTCAGGTTCTCGGCAGCGGTGGTGACGTGATCGCCGCCCGCCAGCAGCGGCACCATGGCAATCAGCGGGATCGCGGCAATGTCCTGGAACAACAGAATCGCAAACGCCAACCGCCCATGGGGGCTGGTCAACTCTTTGCGTTCGGCCAGGCTTTGCAGGCCAAACGCAGTGGAGGACAACGCCAGGCCCAGGCCCAGCACGATCGCGCTGTTCAAGGGCTGGCCGAACACGAACAACGCCGTCAGGCCAATCGCCGAACCCGTCAGCAGCACCTGCGCCAGACCGACGCCAAACACTGATCTGCGCATCACCCACAACCGTCGCGGGGACAGTTCCAGGCCGATGATGAACAGCAGCAACACCACCCCGAGTTCGGAAATGTGGCTGACGCTTTGCGGATTGCCGATCAGGCCCAACACTGATGGGCCGATGATCACCCCGGCAAACAGATAACCCAGCACAGCCCCCAGTTGCAGGCGCTTGGCCAGGGGGACGATGAGCACCGCCGCGCACAGAAACACAACAGCGGCTTGCAACAGGTTGCCTTCGTGGGGCATGACGAACTCCAGAACTCGGTACGGCGGGCGACAAGGATAAAGGCTGTAACGGCATGCGTCAGCTTTGGCCGCAATGATTGTACGAATGGCGCGTTGTTTGAGTGCGGCGTTAAATCAACGCGACGTTAGTGAATGATTTCATCCGCACGCAGTCGGAGTTCACGTACCACATATCCTTGGAGGATCACCCATGAACAGCCAAACCTTGATCGCCGCCCTGGCCATTGCCGCAGGCGTTGCCGGTATCAGCCCTATCGTTCAAGCGGATGACCCACCGCAGAAAACCGTACAGCCCGGCGTTAACAACAGCCGCGAGCTGGTCGTCGGCGACCGCGCGCCGGACGTTTATCAGCGCAGCGACAAAGCCCTGAAAAACTGGAAAGCAAAAGGCCTGGCTGCGCCGAAAGAGCAGGCGCAATGGGTGCAGATCAATGACAAATACATGATGGTAATGATCACCAACGGCACGATCATCGACGTCACGCCGGTAGAGAAATAACGCTGAAACTAAAGATAGGTTCGCTTGCGTGAGCCCCTGAAAACTATCCAGGGGCCATGGATCGTTCCTGTGGCGAGGGAGCTCGCTCCCGCTGGGGCGCGAAGCGGCCCCGTCTATAGAGTCGCGCATCGACTCTGAGAGGATGGCTTCGCCCTCCAGCTGGAGCAAGCTCCCTCGCCACGAGCCCGCCGTAAAACTTCAGCCTCACAACACTTCGCCTTTGTCCCACAGGTGAACCAGGTCACCCGGTGCCCGGTCCTCCGGTACTTTCAGCACCATAAGGTCAGCTTGCTCGCCGCTGCGGTAGTGCACTTCAATTTCATAGAAGCGCTGATCGCTGCGACCGGAAGTCGAATCAGCGATGGGCAGACAGCCTTCGAGCAATGAACAGATGCGCGTGCGCTGGCTGATGTCGCACTGTGCGAAATCGATACTGCGCGGACGCGTCAAGGCGTGGATCGCGGCCACACCGCCCTGACGGGACAGGTGGATAACCGCATCGTCACCCAATGCAGGCAGGGTTTTCATGGTTACTCCCGGTTGAGTTCAACACCGACATCAGACCAGGCCTGCGCCACAGCCTGCCTTTCATCCGTGCCAAACCGCTGCAAGGCATGGTCAATGGTCAGCGCGGCAAATGCGCTGAATGAGGCTTCGCTGCTCAGGCGCTTGTCGCACAACGCGTCGTACCAGATATGACCGGTTTTTTGCCAGGCGAAGCCGCCCAACGCCTGGGCGGCCAGATAAAACGCCCGATTGGGAATGCCGGAGTTGATGTGCACACCTCCGTTGTCCTCCTGGGTGATGACAAATTTGCTCATGTGCGCCGGTTGCGGGTCCTTGCCGAGTAGCGGGTCGTCATAGGCCGTCCCGGGATTTGCCACCGAGCGCAAGCCGACGCCTTTTATCTGAGGGGTCAGCAAGTCCGCGCCGATCAACCAGTCTGCCTCTTCGGCGGTCTGGCCCAGCACATGCTGCTTGATCAGTACCCCAAAAACATCCGATATCGATTCATTCAACGCCCCGGACTGGTTGGCGTAGATCAGGCCCGCTTCACTTTCAATCACACCGTGGGACAGCTCGTGGCCGATCACATCCAGCGAGCGCGTAAAACGTTCGAAAATCTCGCCGTCGCCATCACCGAACACCATTTGCGCACCGTTCCAGAACGCATTTTCATAGTCCTGGCCGTAGTGCACGCTGCCAATCAGCGCCATGCCCTGGTTGTCGATCGAATCGCGTTCGAGCACCTTCCAGAAGAAATCATAGCTGGCGCCCAACGCGTCATAGGCTTCATCGACCGCCGGATCTCCCGTCGGTGGCTGGCTTTCGACACGCACCGGCATCCCGGGCAGGAGCATCTTCCCCTGAGCATCATGGACGCTGCGTTGCACCTCGCCGGGCTGGTTGGAGGGTGGCAGCATTGTCGCGACGGGAGCGCGTACCGGTGGGAAGGGTGCGTGGCGCAGGGTGCGCACATGGGTCAACGTGACCCGCGCACTGGCGCGTTGGCGCTCGGAGCCATGAGCAATAATGCGGTGGAGAATGTAGGGCGGAATGAAGCTGCACAGTGATCGTGAGTCGGTCATCAGAGCATCCTTTCCTGAGTGCGAAGTCGATACTTATGTGAGCGAGCGTTTGAGGATTCGGTTCCATGGATTGCCAACGGCGTTCGATTCTGCGAAAACCTGCGTCCATTCCCGTTTTGAACCGGGCGACAGACAGTGGACGAGTAAGCCGTATGAATGACCAATTGCAGATTATCGATTTGGAACCGGGTGATGGCAAAGCGGCTGTGAAGGGCGCTTTGATCACAACTCAATACCGTGGCTGGCTCGAAGATGGAACCGAGTTCGATTCTTCCTACAGCCGAGGAAAGCCTTTCCAGTGTGTGATCGGGACAGGTCGCGTGATCAAGGGCTGGGATCAAGGAATCATGGGGATGCAGGTGGGCGGCAAGCGCAAATTGCTGGTGCCGGCGCACCTGGCTTATGGCGAGCGAACCATGGGGTTGATTACGCCGAATTCGAATCTGATTTTTGAGATCGAGTTGCTGGAAGTGTTGACGCGGGATGATTGATTGTCGGGGTTGACCCGGCATCCATGCCGGGTTGCCCACTCCGCCGAAGCCTACGCATACCCCTGTAGGAGCTGCGGCCACGTCTTCGATGCGGCGCTTTCGCGCAAAGAACTGGGTGCTCGCCGCATTGAAAAATATCTAAAGATGAGTAAAAAACTCATTATTAAAATCAATGGCTAACGTTTGGCTATAAAAGGTTGCTCGCGATGACGGCCTTACAGCCGATCGATATTTTCCTGATGTTCCCGGATCGAACTGTGGGAGCTGGCCTGCCGGCGATGGCGGTTTCTTAGCCGACGGGTATTCCCCTGATGTACCCGGCTCAAACTGTGGGAGCCGAGCTTGGTCCGGGCGGCGTTCCGACGATGGCGGTCTGATTGGCGGTGAGATTTTTGCAGGTGTACATATCCATTCCTGCGGTCACGGCTTCTATCGGTTTCGCTTTTACAGCGAGTCACTTTGAAAAGCGCAAAGTAACCAAACGCTCTTGCCCCTTTCGTCCGGTGCCTCGCCTGGGCTCGGCATACCCTCACTCCGGTCCTGCTCCGTGGGCCCGCCGCGATCGGCCATCCATGGCCGTGCGCGGCTAACCCGGCATCCATGCCGGGTTACCCTCTGCGCAGAACCTGCGCTCGGCCTTCCGATGGGGCAAGAAAATCAAAAGCAGATCAAAAGCCAAAGCGAGGCGGCCTGACAGCCGACCTGACTTTGCGGGCGTGCTCCGCTCAACGTTATCCCTGTCGGAGGTGCCGCCACGTCTTCGACGCCGCGCTGTCGCGCAAAGACCTGAGAGCTCATGTAAAAAGCGCAATATCCTCGAGAGCGTCAGCGACAATCCCCTCAAGGGCCGGAAATTTCTTCTTCACTTTGCTAAGTGCAGAGTCCACCGCCTCTAAGTCCAATTCGACCTGCCTGCGAGCTAAATGGCCCACTGCACACACGGCGGCCGAAACGATTGTCTGGCTTTCTCTACTCATGTATTCCAGGCAAGTATTTTGAGCCCAGGCTTCATCCTGTTCGTTTAACCCTATTGAAACCAAAGCCTCGGCAACATCCGTCTCCACGTCACTCATGAGAAAAGTTGTGGCTTCTTCGTGACTCATCGATGGATTTTTATAGATAAAGCTCACTTTTTTTTATCCAGAATATTGCCCCTGTCGAACGGAGGGCAGACCTATACGCTCAGTTGTCCGGCCACTCCTTGAACAATGGAACACGCCCATTAACCGAACGGCGATACTCCCAGCACAACCCCATCAGATCAAGCTTCACCGCCAAAACCTCCCTCACCGTCGCGGCGGAAATTTCCATCGCCAGCACCTGCCCCGGACAGTGATGTCCACCCGTGCCAAAGGTAAAGCTTCGGCGACCCGGGCGATCAAGCGTGAATACATCAGGGTTGTCATTCAGCTGCGGATCCCGATTGGCTGACGCCAGCAGCACCAGGATCACATCCCCGGTGTTCATGCTGACGCCATCGATTTCACAGGGTGCGGCGACGAAGCGGCGGGTGTTTTGTACCGGTGGATCGAATCGTTGGGTTTCGGCGATCAAGTCGTCGATGTGTATAGAATCACGTGGCAACGTGGGATCTCTAATGAGCGCCAGCAAGGTGTTGCCGATCAAGCCTGCAGTGGCGTCATAGGTTTGTGAAAACAATCCAATCAAGTTGGCGATCAGCGTTTGCGGGGTGGCCTCTGTCGCGGCGAAGCGTTGGCGGATGCCGGCTAGCAGGGTGCTTCGGTTGTGCGGGTCATCCAGCAGTTCTATGAAGTATCCGTTGAGCTGTTCGGCTGCGGAATGTGCCGCTGCCAGTTGCGCTTGATCGCTGAGGGGCGACAGGCAGGCCACGAAGTCGGCTGTCAGTGCGCTGATGGCCCGCCCTTGAGCAGGGGAGAAGCCCAGGAGCGCCGCGACCACGCAGACCGGTCCACGGAACATGGCGTTATGCAGGCCCTCAGCGTCAGGCGTGATCAATCGAGCGGCTATCAGTGTTTTTACTTCGTCCAAATCGACCAGTGCCAATCCGGGTTGAATCGATGACCTCGGACAGCGCTGGCGTTCGCCGTCGTTCATGCGCATCAATTCACCGAAGACGGTCCCGGCCATCCCGCCGACGAGTGCCTTGGGCACGGGTTCATTGGACGGGCGAACATGACAATCAGGATGCGCCAACACTGCAGCCACCGCCCGGGCGCTGCTGGCCAACCACAGGTTGAGCCCTTGATGGAAAACCAGTCCGCCTTCGGCGCGCAGTTGCGCGTAATAGGGATAAAGATCGGGATGAGTCGCAGCGATGATCGCGTCCATGGGTCGCAGCCTTGTTCTGAGGTTGAAAAGTGTTGCTACTATCTTCAGTTCGGAGCGGCCTTGATTCGTCCGGGAGCGAAATATGAACGTAGAACACCAAGACATCGGCATCTCCCACGTCGCTGCTGCCATTGCGGAGCCGGCACGCACGAAAATCCTCTGTTCATTGATGGATGGCCATGCGCGGACCAGCACCGAGCTGGCGACGATTGCCGAGGTCAGTGCGTCCACGGCCAGTGCGCATCTGGCCAGGCTCAAGGAGCTGGCGCTGGTGCGGTTGCACGTTCAGGGGCGGCATCGTTATTACAGCCTGGCCGACAAGCGTGTGGCCCAGGCGTTGGAAGCGTTGATGGTGATCAGCCAGAACGCCGCGCCAACCTTCAGTCCGCGTACGCCGGATCGCCTGCAATTTGCCCGCACCTGTTACGACCACATGGCCGGTACGCTGGCGGTGCTGATGCATGACCGGATGCTCGAGGCGGGTTGGCTGGTGGCAACCGACGATGAGGACTATCAGTTGAGCGAGCAGGGCGAAGGGGCGTTCGAGGGCTTGGGCATTGAGGTCAAGGCACTGGCTCTGTTGCGCCGCCGATTTGCTTGTCCCTGCCTGGACTGGAGCATGCGGCGCCCGCATCTGGGCGGCGCGCTGGGTGCGGCCCTGCTGCAAACGGCGATCAAGCGCAAATGGGTGACGCAAGATCTGGACAGTCGGGCATTGGCGTTGACGGAGGTGGGGCGCAAGGCAATCAGCAGCCGGTTTGAGGTTGAATTGCCCTCTCAAGCGAGAGCCGGTCAGGTGTCGCCCGACGAGAAACGGCCCGTGATCGTCAGCCCGGCGTCTTAGGCGTTTTCTCATCATTTTGGCTACCCGGTCGATAGCCTCTTATGTCACCGAATTGCTACATCAATCAGAAGGCAGCCATGACGCCGAAACACGCCTCAAGCGATGTCACCCGCGCCGATACCACGAGCTTGTCGCTGGCGCGAACCTCGCTGCTCAAATTTGTGGGTTTATTGGCCGGGGTGTTTTTGCTCGCCGGCTTCTCACTGTTTTATCTGGCCCGCGACCTGGACCGGACGGAACAACGGGAAAATGCTTTCTACACGCAGAAAGCCGTGCAGGCGCTGGAAAAAACATCGCGCTCGACCCTTAAGGATTACGCATTTTGGGGCGACACTTACCGACATCTGCATGTCGAAGTGGACACCGACTGGGCTTTCACGCGGCAAAATGTGGGACCGACGCTTTATACGGATTTCGGATTTCGGGGGCTGTTCGTTGTCAACGATGCCAATCGCACGGTCTATTCAGTCGTTAACGGTGAGCTTGAGGCTGTAGCAGTCGAAGACTGGCTCCAGCAGTCCGTGTCGGACATTCTCGATAAGGCCCGCGCAGGGGCCGAAACTGAAACGACGATCACAACTTTTATAAACGTGGGAGGGGTGCCAGCCCTGGTCGCAGCCGCCGCGATCACACCGGGCACCGACCCGACAGTGACGCGTGATGACCGGCTGCCCTCGGTGCTGATCTTCGTAGACTTTCTGGACCGCGCCAAGCTCGAGTCGATAGGCAGTGATTTCGGCGTGGAAGACTTGCACGTCGCCACTGACGATGAAATCGGCGGGGCGCCAGCCGTTCCATTGGGCGCAGACGGTTCCGCCGGCAGTTTGCGCTGGACGCCGGATAAGCCCGGGCGGCGATTACTGGGGACAGGATTGCCATTTATCGGTCTCGGTGCACTTCTGGTGTGCTTTATGACTTTCGTCATTTTGCGTCGCACGACCGCAGGGGCACTCGCGCTGGACGCGAGCTACGCCTCTCTGCAGAACAGCCAGGACTCACTCGCCATCAGCGAAGCACGGTTTCGCGACGTGGTTGAAGCCAGTTCAGACTGGGTGTGGGAAATTGACGAGGACTGGCGTTTCACCTATTTGTCCGAACGATTCGAAGTCGTCACCGGGCTCTCCAGGGCCGCCTGGATCGGTCAGGCGATCAACGATCTGTTGAGCACTGAACTGGGGTCGTTGTCCCAGTGGCTCGCTATCCCGAATCGACGCCCTGATATCAGCCTTCTGTGTCAATACGTTGATACCAAGGGGCGGGAGCGCATCACGCGGCTTTCAGCGCGAGGTATGCCGAATAAAGGGTTCCGCGGCACGGCGACTGACGTGACCGAAGAAGTCGAAGCCCGTAGGCGAATCGAGTTTCTCTCTCAGCACGATGCCCTGACCGGATTACCCAACCGAACACGTCTACGGGAGTTTCTGGACGGTAAGCTCAAGGCGATGCCGTCCGTCGAGCAACCTTTGGTGATGCTCAGCCTGGATCTGGATAGATTCAAGCCGGTGAACGACTTGCTCGGGCATGCGGCAGGGGACCTGGTACTCAACGAAGTGTCGAGCCGCCTGGCAGACTGTGTGCGTCATGGGGATCTGGTTGCTCGCGTTGGCGGCGATGAGTTCGTGCTGATCCTCACCGACATGAGCTCCCAGGAGGAGGTCGAGGCACTCTGTCAGCGCCTCATAGACTCTATCGAAGGTCCTATAAGGATTGACGATCAAGAAGTGTTCGTCAGTGCCAGCATGGGTATCGCGATGGCACCCAATGACGCCTGCGAGGCTGCTGAACTGCTTCGCTATGCGGATATTGCACTGTACGAGGCCAAGACCGGAGGACGTAACACCTGGCGATTCTACGCGGGCGACATGAATATTCGGATCATCGAACGTCGTGGTCTGGAAAACGATCTGCGATATGCCATCAAGCACGGTGAACTGCGGCTGCATTTCCAGCCCCGCTATCGAATCGCTGACGGTCAGATGATGGGCGCCGAAGCGTTGGTGCGCTGGCAGCATCCTGTGCGAGGTTTGATACCACCTGACGTGTTTATCCCTATTGCCGAGGAGTCCGGGCTGATCCTTTCCCTGAGTAACTGGGTGCTTGATGCTGCGTGCCGTAGCGCTGCACGCTGGCCAAAAAATCTGTTCGTGTCAGTCAACCTGTCACCGACCGAATTCAAGCGCGGCAATCTGGTGGAGCGGGTTCAGAAAGCGCTGCACAATTCTGGAGTCAACCCTGCCCGAGTTGAGCTTGAGATCACTGAGAGCGTCATGCTTGAAGACACCGAGGGCGCTCTTGAGGTGATGCACACACTGAAACGCCTCGGCTTGCGGATCGCCATGGACGATTTCGGAACCGGTTATTCATCGTTGAGCTATCTGCGGGCCTTCCCGTTTGACGGGTTGAAAATAGACCGCAGCTTCCTGAGCAGGCTCGACGAAAGCGACGATGACAAGGCTATTATCCAGGCAATCGTAGGGCTGGGGCGCGCATTATCACTTACGGTCACGGCGGAGGGCATTGAAACGGCCGAACACCTGAACTTGCTCAAAACAGTCTCGTGTGACGAAGGTCAGGGGTATTACCTGAGTTGCCCTCTGGATGACCGTAAGTTCAATGCACTGGTTGGCATTGCTGCCAGTGCCGATGTCGAGAACAGCGTGTAACGCGCATTTCTGACTTCAACGAACCCACAATCAGACCAAGGGCAATTTGATGGCTTGTTCCTGGAGTATCGAACCTATACTGTATATCCAAACAGTAATTGGCGTGCCCCCATGGAACTCATCGACAAACTCAGCATCCTCGCCGACGCCGCCAAATACGACGCGTCCTGCGCCAGCAGTGGGGCGCCGAAGCGCAGTTCCGAAGGCAAAAGCGGTGTGGGCTCGACCAACGGGATGGGTATCTGCCACAGCTATACGCCCGATGGGCGCTGCGTGTCCCTGCTGAAAATCCTGCTGACCAATTTCTGCCTCTATGACTGTCAGTACTGCGTCAACCGCCGGTCCAGCGACGTGCCGAGGGCGCGGTTCACGCCAGAAGAAGTGGTCACGCTGACCCTGGATTTCTATCGACGCAATTGCGTCAGCGGGTTGTTTCTCAGCTCGGGGATCATTCGTTCGGCGGATTACACCATGGAGCAACTGATTCGCGTGGCGAAGTCGCTCCGTGAAGACCATGAGTTTCGCGGTTACATCCACCTCAAGACGATTCCCGAAGCCGACCCGGCGCTGATCGAGCAGGCCGGGCGCTATGCCGACCGGCTGAGCGTCAACATCGAGCTGCCCACGGATGCCAGCCTGCAAACACTGGCCCCGGAAAAACAGCTGGGCTCGATCAAGCAGGCGATGCAAACCATCTATACCGGTGTCCAGACCGTGTTAAACGAGCCCAGATCGCCGAAGTTCGCCCCGGCCGGGCAAAGCACCCAAATGATTGTCGGCGCCGATGACACCGATGACAGCACCATTCTTCACAGTGCCCAGGCGCTTTACGGCAACTTCCGTCTGCGCCGTGTGTATTACTCGGCATTCAGTCCGATCCCCAACAGCCCCAAAAGCGTGCCGCTGGCCGCGCCGCCCCTGATGCGCGAGCATCGTCTGTACCAGGCCGATTTTCTGTTGCGCAGCTACGGTTTTACCGCCGGTGAGCTGTTCAAAGGGCCCGGGCACCTGGCCTTGGACATTGATCCCAAGCTGGCCTGGGCGCTGGAGAATCGCGGCGTTTTCCCGCTGGACCTCAACAGTGCCGAGCCCTCGTTGATCGCGCGCATCCCCGGGATCGGCCTGCGCACCGCCGAACGGCTGGTGGAACTGCGCCGTCAGCGCCGCATCCGCTATGAAGACCTGGCGCGCATGCGCTGTGTGCTGACCAAAGCCAAACCCTTCTTCATCACCAGCGATTACCATCCGCAGCAGGCCGAAGTCACCAGTCATCTGCTCTATCAACAACTGCGCGACCGGCCGCAGCCACAGCAAATGGGGTTGTGGGGATGATCCATCTGGATTGCGACGACCTGTTCGATACCTGGCGCGGGCAGGCGCGCTGGCTGCTGAGTCATGAAGTTGATCCGAGCCAGGTGAGTTGGGCCAGTGAGGGCGTATCGGATTTGTTTGGCAGCGACGATGTGCTGCCCAAGACCCAGGGTCCGTTTCTGGCTCGGATCCCGCGAACGCTGCTCGACACGCTTGAGCGCGCGGCGCGTTATCGCGGCGATCAGCGTTGGAGTCTGCTGTATGAAGTGCTGTGGCGAGTCAGCCATGGTGACCGTACCGCCATGATGGCAGGCGATAAGCTCGGCAGTGAATTACAGAGAAGAATCAAGCAGATACAGCGTGAATCTCATCATCTACATGCATTTGTGAGGTTCGTTGCGTTGCCTGAAAACGAAGGCCCGCAGTACGTGGCCTGGCATGAGCCGGCCCATGACATCCTGCACAGCGCCAGTGAACATTTCATTGGGCGTATGGGGCGCGACCGCTGGATGATCGC
Organism: Pseudomonas sp. p50(2008); assembly: GCF_015351605.1. Lineage (NCBI taxonomy): Bacteria > Pseudomonadati > Pseudomonadota > Gammaproteobacteria > Pseudomonadales > Pseudomonadaceae > Pseudomonas > Pseudomonas sp. p50(2008). Next base: position 298,728 of record NZ_JACMYF010000010.1, on the reverse strand, counting down.
AACACCCAGGGACGGTGTTTACTACGATGGCCAGCAGTTGATCCACCAGCGCCAGTGTCCGGTGGAATGGCAGCAGCTGGCGCAAAACGTCGAAGACCCGCACAGCGACATGTGGCTGACGTACTACAGCCACATTTTCAACCCGGCGCGGTTGAACCCGACTGTCATGCAAGGGCATCTGCCGGCACGATTCTGGAAGAACCTGCCTGAGGGGGCATTGATCCCCGGGTTGATTTCCCAGGCGAGAACCGGCAAGCAGCAAGACGGCCAGGCCAGCGGAATCAAGGGCAGGGCGGGTAAACGCATCGGGGCGAGCGCCCACAAGCAAGATCAGGGCTCATAAAAAACCCTCCACTGCCGAGGCAGATGGAGGGTTTCGATGGCGCGGGTGTCAGGTCAGACTTTGACGATCCAGCCGGCTGGCGCTTCGATGTCGCCGGTTTGCACGCCGGTCAGCTCTTTGTAGAGCTTCTGGGTGACCGGGCCAACTTCGGTTTCGCTATGGAACACGTGCAGCTTGTCGTTGTAGTTGATGCCGCCGATTGGCGTGATCACCGCAGCGGTACCGCAAGCGCCGGCTTCCTTGAAGTCGGACAGCTTGTCGATGAACACATCACCTTCGATCACTTCCATGCCCAGGCGCGATTTTGCCAGTTCGATCAACGACAGACGGGTGATGCCCGGCAACACGGAAGGCGACTTCGGCGTGACGAACTTGTTGTCGTGGGTGATACCGAAGAAGTTGGCCGAACCGACTTCTTCGATTTTCGAATGGGTCATCGGGTCCAGGTAGATGCAGTCGGCGAAGTGCGCCTTCTTGGCCTGGGAACCTGGCATCAGGCTGGCGGCGTAGTTGCCACCGACCTTCGCCGCGCCAGTGCCTTGAGGGGCTGCACGGTCGAAGCTGGAGATCAGGAAGTTGTGCGGGGTCAGGCCGCCCTTGAAGTAGGCGCCGACCGGGATGCAGAAAATCGAGAAGATGAACTCGGGGGCGGTACGCACGCCGATGTTGTCACCCACGCCGATCACGAACGGACGCAAGTACAGCGCGCCGCCGGTGCCGTAAGGCGGAATGAAACGCTCGTTGGCGCGAACCACTTCCTTGCAGGCTTCGATGAACTGCTCGGTTTCCACGAACGGCATCAGCAGACGTGCGCAGCTGCGTTGCATGCGCAGGGCGTTCTGGTCCGGGCGGAACAGGTTGATCGAGCCGTCCTTGCAACGATAGGCCTTCATGCCCTCGAAGCATTGCTGACCATAGTGAAGCGCAGTGGAGCCTTCGCTGATGTGCAGCACGTTATCTTCGGTCAGGGTGCCTTTGTCCCAGGAACCGTCACGCCAGTACGACAAGAAACGCTTGTCTGTCTTGATGTAGTCAAAACCCAGCTTGTCCCAATTGATGCTTTCGTTACCCATGACACCCTCTATCACTGAACAACCGCCAAAGCGGTTCAAGGCTTCTGACGTTTTTTTGGATGGGGACAACAATACTTCATTCCGGGCCTGTTTCGCAGCCCGGACTATCGGATGACAGACAGATAAATCCAGTGGACCTCAAGAAATCGCCAGCAGGCTAGCTCCCACAGGAGAACGCATTCCAATTGTGGGAGCTAGCCTGCTAGCGATGAGGCCATCTCTGCCAACATCCATTGTTTTGAATCACAGATGCAGCGCGTGGCCAAGGGCACGCAGCGCGGCTTCCTGCACCGCTTCACCCAAGGTTGGATGCGCATGGATAGTGCCGGCGATGTCTTCCAGTCGCGCACCCATTTCCAGGCTCTGGCCGAACGCGGTCGACAACTCCGATACACCAACACCCACCGCCTGCCAGCCGACAATCACATGGTTGTCACGCCGCGCCACGACCCGGACGAAGCCGCTTTTCGATTCCAGTGTCATCGCCCGGCCATTGGCGGCGAACGGGAAGCTGGAAACGATGCAATCCAGGCCAGCAGCCTTGGCGTCATCCGGTGTCTTGCCAACCACCACCAGCTCCGGGTCGGTAAAACACACGGCGGCGATAGCGGTCGGGTTGAACTCGCGGGATTTGCCGCTGATCAGTTCGGCAACCATCTCGCCTTGAGCCATTGCCCGGTGGGCCAGCATCGGTTCGCCACTCAAGTCACCAATGGCGTACACGTTGCGCATGCTGGTCTGGCAACGATTGTCGATCTTGATCGCGGAGCCGTTCATGTCCAGATTCAGCGCTTCCAGGTTGAAACCTTGGGTATTGGGTTTGCGCCCGACTGCGACCAGTACCTGATCGGTTTCAAGGCTGACAGTGCCGCCGTCCGGGTCACGAACCCTAAGCAAATTATCTTTTGAATCAAAGGCTTCAACGCTGTGCTTCAAGTAAAGCTTTAACCCAAGCTTCTTCAGTTCTTCATGAACCGGTTGGGTCAGTTCCGCGTCGTAGGCCGGCAAGATACGATCCTGCGCCTCGACCACACTGACATCGGCGCCCAGTTTGCGATAGGCAATACCCAGTTCCAGACCGATGTAACCGCCACCCACGACGATCAGACGCTTGGGCACGGACGTCGGCGCCAAGGCTTCAGTGGAAGAAATGACCGGCCCGCCAATCGGCAGCATTGGCAGGTTCATGCTTTTCGAACCCGTGGCCAGCACCAGGTGCTCGCAATGGATCCGCGTATCGCCCACTTCGACAGTCTTGCCGTCGATGATGCGGGCCCAACCTTCAATGACCTGCACCTTGTTCTTTTTCAGCAGGGCGGCAACGCCGGTGGTGAGGCGATCAACGATGCCGTCTTTCCATTCGACACTCTTGCCGATGTCCAGGCTTGGTGCCGAAACGCTGATCCCCAGCGCTGAATGCTGACTGTGGTGCCGGGTCTGGTGAAACTGTTCGGCCACATGGATCAACGCCTTGGACGGAATGCAGCCGATGTTCAGGCAAGTACCGCCCAGCGATTGGCCTTCCACCAGAAGGGTCGGAATGCCCAGTTGGCCAGCACGAATCGCCGTGACATAGCCGCCGGGACCGCCACCAATGATCAGCAGTGTTGTGTTTAGAGTTTGCATTGCAGTTCCTTACTCCACGAACAGGGTGGCGGGTTGTTCGAGCAGGCCACGAACGGCCTGGATGAATTGCGCCGCGTCCATGCCATCGACCACGCGATGATCGAAGGAGCTGGAGACGTTCATCATCTTGCGAATCACGATCTGGCCTTTGATCACCATCGGGCGCTCGACGATCTTGTTCACGCCGACGATGGCCACCTCCGGCAGGTTCAGCACCGGAGTGCTGACAATGCCGCCCAATGCACCCAGGCTGGTCAAGGTAATGCTCGAACCGGACAGTTCGTCCCGGTTGGCCTTGCCGGTGCGCGCGGCGGTCGCCAGGCGTGAGATCTCCGTGGCGTTGTCCCACAAGCTGCGGGCTTCCGCATGACGCACCACCGGAACCATCAAGCCGATGTCGGCTTGGGTGGCGATGCCGACATGCACGGCGCCGAGGCGGGTGATGATCTGGGCTTCGTCGTCGTAACGGGCGTTGATTTGCGGGAAATCCCGAAGGGCGACAACCAGGGCGCGGACCAGGAACGGCAGCAAGGTCAGCTTGCCGCGGGTTGCACCGTGCTTCTCGTTCAAATGGGCGCGCAGCTCTTCCACTGCAGTGACGTCGATTTCCTCGACATAACTGAAATGAGCGGCGCGCTGAGTGGCGTCCTGCATGCGTTGGGCAATCTTGCGGCGCATACCGATGACCGGAATCTGCTCTTCGTCGTTACGCTGGGCGTACGCGGTAGAAACGGTAGAGGCGTTCGACTGACCCTGAGCCAGATAGGCCTCCAGGTCGTCGTGCAGTACCCGACCCGCAGGGCCGGTGCCGCGTACAAGGCGCAGTTGAATGCCGAGGTCCAGTGCGTGTTTGCGGACCGCCGGGGAGGCCAGCGGGCGCTCATCGGCCTCGCGAGCAACCATAGGTCCTTGGCTGACAGCAGGGCGCGGCGCTGCAGCCGCGACCGGTTTGCTCGCTACCACGGCTTCGACTTTGGGTGCCGCGACAGGGGCTTCTTTAACGACAGCAGCCGCAGGCTGGGCAGACTCTTTAACGTTGCCCGCGCCTTCGACTTCAATGCTGATCAGGATGCTGCCAACGGCCATGACTTCGCCCGGCACACCGCCCAGCGCAATCACTTTGCCGTGAACCGGCGATGGAATATCGACCATCGCCTTATCCGTCATGACATCCGCCAGTACCTGATCTTCAACGACCAGGTCACCGACCTTGACGTGCCACACCGACAACTCAACTTCTGCAATGCCTTCGCCAATGTCCGGCATTTTGATAACGTGCGTGCCCATTCAGACCTCCATAACCCGATGCAAAGCCGCGCCCACACGGGTCGGGCCAGGGAAATACGCCCACTCTTGCGCGTGCGGGTAAGGGGTGTCCCAACCGGTGACGCGTTCGATAGGCGCTTCCAGGTAATGGAAGCAATGCTCTTGCACCAACGCAGCCAGTTCAGCGCCGAAACCGCAGGTACGGGTCGCTTCGTGAACGATGACGCAACGGCCGGTTTTCTTCACGGACTTGACGATGGTTTCCAGGTCCAGCGGCCACAGGCTGCGCAGGTCGATGACTTCAGCGTCGATCCCGGTTTCTTCGGCGGCCACTTGCGACACATACACCGTGGTGCCGTAAGTCAGGATGGTCACGTCTTTGCCCGGACGGGCAATGGCTGCGACGTCCAGCGGCACGGTGTAATAGCCGTCAGGCACTTGTGCCGAAGGGTGTTTCGACCACGGGGTTACCGGGCGGTCGTGGTGACCGTCGAACGGGCCGTTGTACAGGCGTTTCGGCTCGAGGAAGATCACCGGGTCATCGTTTTCGATGGAGGCGATCAGCAGGCCCTTGGCGTCATAAGGGTTGGAGGGCATGACGGTGCGCAAGCCGCAGACCTGAGTAAACATCGCTTCGATGCTCTGGCTGTGGGTCTGGCCGCCGTAGATGCCGCCGCCACAAGGCATGCGCAGGGTCATCGGTGCGGTGAATTCGCCCGCCGAGCGGTAGCGCAAGCGGGCGGCTTCGGAAATGATCTGGTCCGAAGCCGGGTAAACGTAATCGGCGAACTGGATCTCAGCCACTGGCCGCAGACCGTAGGCACCCATGCCCACCGCGACGCCGACGATTCCGCTTTCGGATATCGGTGCGTCGAACACCCGGGAGGTGCCGTACTTGGTCTGCAGGCCCTCGGTGCAACGGAACACGCCGCCGAAGTAGCCGACGTCCTGGCCGAAGACCACAACGTTGTCATCACGTTCAAGCATCACATCCATGGCCGAGCGCAGGGCCTGGATCATGGTCATGGTGGTCGTGGTCATGGCGGTTTCCAGCTCGATAGTAGTGTTGTGATCGTTCATGTCAGATCCCCAACTCTTGACGCTGGCGCTTCAAGTGCTCCGGCATCTCTTTATAGACATCTTCGAACATGGTCGCGGCGCTTGGAATCTGGCCACCGGCCAGGGTGCCGAATTTTTCGGCTTCTTTCTGCGCGGCGATCACTTCGGCTTCCAGTTCGGCGCTGACAGCGACGTGCTCCTCTTCGGACCACTGACCGATTTTCACCAGGTGCTGCTTGAGGCGCGCAATCGGGTCGCCTAACGGGAAGTAGCTCCAGTCGTCGGCAGGACGGTATTTGGAAGGATCATCGGAGGTGGAGTGCGGACCCGCACGGTAGGTGACCCACTCGAGCATGGTCGGACCGAGGTTGCGGCGCGCACGTTCGGCGGCCCAGGCAGAAGCGGCGTAGACCGCGACGAAGTCGTTGCCATCGACCCGCAGGGAGGCAATCCCGCAGCCAACGCCACGACCGGCGAAGGTAGTGGCTTCACCCCCGGCAATGGCCTGGAAGGTGGAAATGGCCCATTGGTTGTTGACCACGTTCAGGATCACTGGCGCGCGGTAAACGTGGGCGAAGGTGAGGGCGGTGTGGAAGTCGGATTCGGCGGTGGCGCCGTCGCCGATCCAGGCCGAGGCGATTTTGGTGTCGCCCTTGATCGCCGAGGCCATGCCCCAGCCCACGCCCTGTACGAATTGAGTGGCGAGGTTGCCGGAAATGGTGAAGAACCCGTGATCGCGTACCGAATACATGATCGGCAGCTGGCGGCCCTTGAGGGGATCGCGTTCGTTGGAGAGCAGTTGGCAGATCAGGTCTACCAGAGGCACTTCCCGCGCCATCAGAATGCTCTGCTGGCGATAGGTCGGGAAGCACATGTCGTCAATGTTCAAGGCCAGGGCCTGGGCGCTGCCGATGGCTTCTTCGCCAAGGCTTTGCATGTAGAACGACATTTTTTTCTGACGCTGGGCGACCACCATGCGGTTGTCGAAGATGCGCGTCTTGAGCATGGCACGCATGCCTTTGCGCAGGATCTCGACCGGAACCCCTTCAGCCCATGGGCCGAGGGCGTTGCCTTCGTCATCGAGTACGCGAATCAAGCCCTTGGCCAGGTCGGCCGTGTCGGCAGGTTCTACGTCAATAGGGGGTTTGCGCACCGTACCGGCGTCGGTCAGACGCAGGTAGGAGAAGTCGGTTTTGCACCCTGGACGGCCCGAAGGTTCGGGAACGTGCAGGCGCAGCGGTTCATACGCTTGGTTCATGGCTTCTACGCTCGATCTTGTGAATTTCTTGTAGTGAGCTGACCGTCTTTCTTCTGTGGAAGAAATCTTGTCCTACAACAATCATAGGCCGGCGCAAGAAGAATATTTCTCTCTGTTTCGTTGCGCTCGAGATCATTTGAGGATAAAAAATCTGCATAAACAAAAAAAACAGGTGATTTTGTCTCATGCGCAAACTGGACCGTACCGATATTGGCATTCTCAACAGCCTTCAGGAGAATGCACGCATCACCAACGCCGACCTCGCCCGCTCGGTCAACCTGTCACCGACGCCGTGCTTCAATCGGGTCAAGGCCATGGAGGAATTGGGGCTCATTCGCGAGCAAGTGACGCTGCTGGATGCCGAGCTGCTGGGGTTGCACGTCAACGTGTTCATCCACGTCAGCCTGGAGAAACAGGTGGAAGAGGCACTGCAGCATTTCGAAGAGGCGATTTCGGATCGCCCGGAGGTGATGGAGTGTTACTTGATGGCGGGCGATCCGGATTATCTGATTCGGGTGCTGGTGCCGACCATTCAGTCGCTGGAACGCTTCATGATGGATTTTTTGACCAAGGTGCCTGGGGTGGCGAACATCCGCTCGAGCTTTGCGCTCAAGCAGGTGCGCTACAAGACGGCGCTGCCATTGCCGGCCAACGGCTTGACCCTGACGAGCTGAACACAACCTGTGGCGAGGGAGCGAGCTCCCTCGCCACAGGTGATCATTCAGTCAGGATTTCTTAAGTAAACGGTACCCTGTCGAGCCTGCGATCTAATGATCTCAAAGCTTGTTGATCGGGATCTTCAAGTAAGTCACGCCATTACTTTCCGCCGGCGGCAAATTCCCCGCCCGCACATTCACCTGAATCGCCGGCAGCAACAGGTTCGGCATGCCCAAACCCGCATCCCGCTGGTTGCGCATGGCAACAAAAGCGGCTTCATCGATACCGTCACGCACATGGATATTGCTTTTGCGCTGCTCGCCGACCGTGGTCATGCACTGGGGCTCGCGGCCCTCGGGCGGGTAGTCGTGGCACACGTACAGGCTGACGCTGGCCGGGAATGCCAGCAGTTTGCGGATCGAGGTAAACATCTGATGGGCATCGCCACCGGGAAAGTCGCAGCGGGCAGTGCCGACATCCGGCATGAACAGCGTGTCGCCCACCAGAATCATCGTGCTATCGACCAGGTAGGCCATGTCCGCTGGAGTATGCCCGGGCACATGCAAGGCCTTGGCCTTGAGATTGCCGATCATGAAGGATTCGTCCGCCGCGAACAGATGGTCGAACTGCGAACCATCGACACGAAACTCCGGCTCCAGATTGAACAGGCTTTTGAATACGTCCTGAACCTTGCTGATGGTCTGCCCGATGGCGATCTTGCCGCCCAGTTCCCGACGCAAATAGAACGCGGCAGACAGGTGATCGGCGTGAGCATGGGTCTCCAGCAACCACTGCACCTGCAGCTGATGCTCGCGCACAAAAGCCACGATCCGGTCGGCCTGCACGGTACGGGTCCGACCGGCCGCCGCGTCATAATCCAGCACGGGGTCGACAATGGCGCAGGCACTGCCATCGTGTTCGTAAATCACGTAGCTGTAGGTCGATGAGGCGGGGTCTAGAAAAGCTTCAATCTGGGCAGGCATGATGGCCGGTTCTTCGTGGGACAGCTGTTGAGCGTAGAGTCATTTGCACCGGCTTGACCAGCCCTGGTCAATTCAGTGAAGGAAAAAAGCCGTGGGGGCTCTATCCTGTAAACCAATCGATACCGGGCGTTCCCGGCTTTTCATGGGTCTCGGGTTTTTATGTTGCTGGCTAGTTTCTTTGGTGTGGTGATGGGGCTGGTGCTTGGATTGACCGGGGCCGGAGGCGGGATTCTTGCGGTGCCCGCGCTCGTGCTGGGCATGGGTCTGACGATGACGCAAGCCGCCCCCGTTGCGTTGTTCGCAGTGGGCAGCGCAGCGGCAGTGGGCGCCATCGACGGTCTGCGTCATGGACTGGTGCGCTATCGCGCGGCGCTGTTGATTGCATTGCTGGGCGCACTGTTTTCGCCACTCGGCATCTTCTTCGCCCATCAGTTGCCGGAAAAAATCCTGATGATCCTGTTCAGCCTGCTGATGATCATGGTCGCCTGGCGCATGCTGCGCCGCGAGCGCCACCAAGAAGGACCGAGCGACCACGGCCACGCCAACTGGGGCCAGAAAAACTGCATGCTCGATCAGCAGACCGGGCGTTTCTCCTGGACCGCCAAATGCACCGCGACCCTGGCGGCGTTGGGCGCGGTGACGGGTGTCGTCTCCGGGCTGCTCGGCGTCGGGGGCGGGTTTCTGATAGTCCCGGCGTTCAAGCAATTGACCGACGTGCAGATGCGCGGAATCGTCGCGACCTCCTTGATGGTGATCAGCCTGATCTCGGCCATCGGGGTGATTGGCGCATTCCACGCCGGCGTCCGGATCGACGCCAGCGGCGGAGCATTCATTGCCGCCAGCATTGTCGGCATGATCATCGGTCGACGCCTCTGCGCGCGAGTCCCGGCCAGAGCCTTGCAGGTCGGTTTCGCCAGTCTGTGTGTACTGATTGCGGCCTGCATGTTGTACCGGGCGAGCGTCTGACAGTCTTACACCCTTGGTCCCGGGCCCTGTCGCGGCCCGGTCTTACACCGAACTTGCCGCGCCGCACCCGCCAACCCAAAGCACTTCATAAACGCCTCCAAGGCAGCGTATGACGCCGCCGGTCAGCTTTCGATAATCGCCTCCGACATCCAGTCCACGTTGCGGAGCGCGTCATGCACAACAATAAGAATTTCAAGCATCGTTACTTGCCTGCCTTGATTGCCAGCCTGTCGACCCTGGGTTTGGCCCCGATGGCCGAGGCCGAGATCATGCTGTACGACAAGGACCAGACGACCTTTTCCACGGACGGCTACATCAACGCCTTCTACGTGAACAGTGACGTCGACCGCGCCGGCGACCAATACGACCGTCGACAGTCGCGCGTGAAGATGGGGTTCCTGCCCAACTACCTGGGCTTCAACATGGGCAAGCAGGTCGATGATTTGAAGCTCGGCGCGCGTGCTTCATTCTGGGTGACCATCAACGACAGCGAGACCAACGGCACCGACACCGCCATCGACGTGCGGCAGTTCTACGGCACGGTGGCCAACCCCGAGTGGGGCGAAGTGCTGATCGGCAAGGACTTCGGTCTGTTTGCGCGCTCCAACATTCTGCTGGATGAACTGCTCGCCGGTTATGGCCAGGTCAGCGATACGCTGGGCCTGGTGGATGGCGGCGGCGTGTCGTTCGGCAACATCGGCACCGGTTATCCGTACCCGTTTCCCACCTCACAGATCACCTACCGCACGCCGGTGATGGAAGGCTTGCGGGTGGCGGTAGGGATCATGGACCCGGTCGACACCAACGATAGCAGCCCGACCGGCAAGGCCTACCAGGAAAACCCGCGCACCGAGAGCGAGATCACCTACCAGTTCGACCTCGCCGGGGCGAAGATTTATAGCTGGGTCAACGGTAGCTACCAGACCTCGGACAATACCGATGCAAGCGTTGAGTCCGTGACCTCCAAAGGTGTCGGTTACGGCGTGCAGGCGAAGATGGGCGGTTTGTCGCTCACCGGCTCGGGCTTCCAGGCGAAGGGCATCAACCCGTTCTACACCAACAACGCCGGCGAACCGACGTTGCGCAACATCGACAGCGACGGCTATTTGCTGCAGGGCTCGTACAAGCTGGGCAAGAACCGCCTGGCCTTGTCCTATGGCAAGACCAAGGACGATGGCAACGGCGCGGTCGGTAGCGGCGCAGACTACGAAACCCGGGGCGTCGCGCTGTTTCATGACGTCAACGACAACCTCAAACTGGTCGCCGAGTACAACCAGTTCGAAATCAACGGCCACGACACCGATGCGCAGAATGAAGACACCGATACGTTCGCGGTGGGGGCGGTGCTGACCTGGTAACGCCCAAACAACACAGGCCCCTGTAGCAGCCTCGCAGGCTCGGCAGCTGCTACAAGTTGCGATAGCGTTCAGGTCGCTCTCATCCCATCGAAGTGCCTACCCGCTACCCAAGTAGCATAGGTCGCGCTACCCGGCCTTCGTACACTCGAACCTCATACACGCGCACCTGCGGGAGGCGACAATGCAGCAGGTCGGGAATGAAGGTGTGGTCAGTGCGATGTCCCAGGCCACCGATGCGCAACAGGTTGCCCAGGAGCTGGCGCGACAGCTGTTGCACCCGCATTTGGGCTTCGTGCTGTTTTTCTGTTCCGCCGAGTACGACCTCCAGGCGCTGGGGCAAGCATTGCAACAGAGCTTCGGCGGCATTCGCCTGGTGGGCTGCACCAGTGCCGGGGAAATCACGCCGCTGGGCTACGGGCGCAATTGCGTCACGGCGGTGGGTTTCGATCACCGGCATTTTTCCATCGACGCCGAACTGATCGACGAGATGGAGCACTTCAGCCTGATCGACGCTCAGCAGATGGTCGAACGGCTGGTCAGCGGCTGTCGCAGCAACACCCTGGCGCCGATCAAGGGCAACAGCTTCGCCCTGACCTTGCTCGACGGCTTGTCCAGCCGCGAAGAAATGGTCCTCGGCGCCCTGAGTGCAGCGTTGGGTGACATCCCGCATTTCGGTGGTTCGGCCGGTGACGACAACTACCTGACCCACACCCACGTCTACTTCGGGGGCGAATTTCACAGCGGTGCGGCGGTGGTGGTGCTGGTCAACACCTGGCTGGACTTTGAAGTCTTCACCACCCACCACATTTTGCCCCGAGCCGAAAAACTCGTGGTGACAGGGGCCGACAGTGCATCCCGTCGGGTCTTCGAGCTCAACGCCGAACCCGCCGCCGAGGAGTACGCACGGCACATCGGTGTCTCCGTTGCCGAACTGGATCATCGGGTATTCGCGGCGCACCCGTTGGCGGTGCGGATCAACGATCAGTACTACGTACGGGCGATCCAGCAGGTTCATCCGGACCTGAGCCTGAGTTTTTACTGCGCAGTGGAAAACGGCATCGTCCTTACCGTCATGGCGCCGGGGCCGATGCTGCCCAACCTGCAAAACCTGTTCGAAGGCTTGCACGAGCGACTCGGTGATCTGCTACTGACCCTCGGTTGCGATTGTTTTCTACGGCGCATGGAGCTGGAAAACAGCGGCAATCTGGAACACGTCGGCGCGTTTTTGCGCGACCAGCGGGTGATGGGTTTCAACACCTACGGAGAACAGTTCAATGGCATGCACATCAACCAGACCTTCACCGGCGTTGCCATTGCCCGGGGCCGATCCCCTGGACACCGTTGAGCTCCAGGCCCAACTCGCCAGCCTGCAACGTGAAAATCACAAACTCCAGCGCATCAACAGTGCGCTGATCGAGCGCATCGAATCGGGCGCCACCCGCGGCAATGACCCCTACGCGGCGTTCCAGCATTCGGTGGTGCTCGCCGAACAGGTGCGCGAGCGCACCGATGCGTTGAACCAGGCCATGGCCGAACTCAAGTCCGGCAATCACCTGCTCAGCGAAGCGCGGCTGCGGGCGGAGACGGCCCATCAGCATTTGATCGACGCCATCGAAAGCATTTCCGACGCGTTTGTGTTGTTCGATGCCGATCAGCGAATCGTCTTGTTCAACAGCCGCTTTAAGGCGTTCTGGGGCAACAGCCGGGTGCGCATCAATGCCGGCATGCGTCTGGCCGAAGTCAAACGCTTGATGAGTGCCACCGGTTTGTTCACCGAAGAGCCTCGCGGGCATGCCGACGAAAACCTGCTCTATCGCCTGCAAGACGGGCGCTGGCTGCAAGTCAGTGAACGGCCGACCCAGGAGGGTGGGCGGGTGATCCTGTTCACTGACATTACCGACGTCAAACTCAGTGAAACGATGCGTCGCGAACAAGCCGTGGCGCAGAAATCCCACTTGCTGCAACGGGCAGTCGACAACCTGTCCCAGGGCGTGGCAATGGTCAACGCTGACGGCGTGCTGGAACTGTGGAACCGGCGGTTCCTTGAACTCAGCGGCCTGGCGCCAGTGGCCGCCCACCGCCCATTTGCCGAGGTGATCGCCGACAGCGAATTGCACCTGCTGACACCGGCCAGTCGCGACATCAACGGCCGCCCGGTGCAGGAGTGCGAGCAGCGTCTTTACGATGGCCGGGTGCTGGAAATTCGCACCCATCCATTGCCCACCGGGGGCTTCGTCAACACCTTCACCGACATCACCGAGCGCTATCAGCACGCCGAAGCGCTGAGCGAAAGCGAGCGCTGGATTCGCCTGATTACCGACCACGTTCCAGCTTTGATCGCCTACCTGAATGCCGACCTGGTCTATGAATTCACCAATAAAGTCTACGAACAATGGTACTGCTGGCCACGGGGCGTGATGCTCGGCCAGAGCCTGCGCGAAGTGCACAGCGAACAGCATTACCAACGCCTGGAAGCCTACGTCGCCAGGGCGCTGGCGGGTGAAAGCGTGACGTTCGAATTCGCCGAAACCAACATCAACAATCAGGAGCGCTACATGCTGCGCTCCTACGTGCCCAATCGCCTGGCCACCGGAGAGGTGGTGGGGATTTTCGTGTTGATCCGTGACATCACCGAGCGCCGTCGCACCGCCGAGGCATTGCATCAGGCGTATCAGAATCTCGAGCTTCGGGTGCGGGAACGCACGGCGGAACTGACCACCCTCAACGACCAGCTGCTGCGGGAAATCGACGAGCGCCGGCGGGTCGAGTCGCGTTTGCGCGAAGCGAAACTGGAAGCCGAGCAGGCCAACCTGTCAAAGACCAAGTTTCTCGCCGCCGTCAGCCACGACCTGCTGCAGCCGCTGAATGCCGCAAGGCTGTTTACCAGTGCATTGCTGGAGCGCCGGGAGCCGATGGCCAACGAAATCCTGGTGCGCAACGTCAGCAACTCGCTTGAGGACGTGGAAAACCTGTTGGGCACACTGGTGGACATTTCAAAGCTCGATGCCGGGGTGATCAAAGCCGACATTGCGCCGTTCGCCCTCAGCGAGCTGCTGGAAAACCTGGCCGCCGAATACACCCAGGTCGCCCTCAGCGAGGGGCTGGAGCTGCATTTCGTTGGCTGCTCGGCGCTGGTGCGCAGTGACATCCAGTTGCTCGCCAGGATCTTGCGCAACCTGCTGAGCAACGCCATTCGCTACACCTACAGCGGGCGAGTGGTGCTGGGCTGCCGGCGTCATCACCAGCGCCTGTCGATCGAGGTGTGGGACAGCGGGATGGGCATTGCGGAAAATCGGCTGGAAGAGATTTTTCAGGAGTTCAAGCGCGGTGACGTGCAACGGCCGGATCAGGACCGTGGCCTGGGTTTGGGCCTGGCGATCGTGGAAAAAATTGCCGGGATTCTCGGGCATCGCATCCACGTGCGCTCGTGGCCGGGCAGGGGCTCGATGTTTTCCGTCGAGGTGCCGCTGAGCGCCACCGCGCCAAAGGCGCTGCCCAGTCTGTTGATGAGTGAGCCGATGCTGGAGCGTCTGCGTGGCGCGCGAGTGTGGGTGCTGGATAACGACGCGGCCATTTGCGCCGGCATGCGCACGTTACTGGAGGGCTGGGGCTGTGTGGTGGTGACGGCATTGTCGGAACAGGACCTGGCACGCCAGGTGGACAACTACCATGCCCAGGCGGATTTGCTGATTGCCGACTATCACCTGGATGACGACCAGAATGGCGTCGACGCCGTGGCCCGAATCAATGCCCGACGGGCCAGCGCGATACCGGCAATGATGATCACCGCCAACTACAGCAACGAGCTGAAACTGCAGATCCGTGAACTGGGCCATACGCTGATGCACAAACCGGTCCGGCCGATGAAGCTGAAGACGGCGATGAGTCATTTGCTCGGCCAGACCCGATAAGCCAGGCACCTTGTAGCAGCTGGCGACATGTGGCGAGGGGATTTATCGGAATGCCGCACCACCCCGTTCCAGTGCGTAGCGCTGGCAGAAAATCCTGGGGTCGCTTCGCAACCCAACGGGGATAAATCCCCTCGCCACAGGGTTGGTATCGGGGTCGGAGGACGCGCTCAACGCCGCAGATACGACCCGAAATCAATATCCCCGGCACTCAGAATCGCCTGCACCCGGTTGTGCACATTCAGTTTGCGCAGGATCGCCGAGACGTGGGCCTTGACCGTGGTTTCGGCGATTTCCAGGGTGTAGGCGATCTGTTTGTTCGATTCGCCCTTGGTCATGCGCTCCAGCACCAGCAGCTGCTTGCGGGTCAACGCCTGCAGCAGTTCCGGCGCAAAGCTCGGGTTGTCGTTCATCCGGCGGTGCGTACCGCTTTTCTGCGTGCGGATGATGTCCGGCGGCAGGTAGACGTTGCCATTGAGGATTTGCTGGATGGCTTCGGTCATCTGCACCCGCGGCGAGGATTTGGTGATGAACCCCACGGCGCCATAGGTGATGGCTTGCAGCACGATCTGTTTGTCCTGCTCGGCCGAGACGATCACCACGGGAATGGTCGGTGCCTCGTTGCGCAGGTTGATCAGGCCGTTGAGGCCGTGCATGCCGGGCATGTTCAGGTCGAGCAGGATCAGGTCCAGGTCATCGTGATCCTGGGTCAGCAGCAGGGCGCTATCCAGGTCGGCAGTTTCCATCACTTCGCTGCCGGGAAATCCGTCGCTGATGACGTTATGAATGGCTTCGCGAAACAGCGGGTGATCGTCGGCAATCAGAATTTTGTACATGGCCTTTCACCTCATTATTTTCATTATGGTGTGGCAACAACACGCAAGCGTAAAGGTCAGGGAAAGGGTTCGGGCTGGGCGGCCATCACGGGCAGGTTCGCCGCTTGCCAGGCATCCAGGCCGTCGCGGTACCAATACAGTGTCTTATAGCCCATTGCGGCGGCGCGTTTTACCGCGTTCCAGCTCAGCCAGCAATCGGAGCGGCAATAGAAGACCAGCGGTTGCGCCAGATCGCCTGCGGTCAGTGCCGTCAGGTGGCGCGCGAAATAGCCCGCCCACTCGGCGCTCAAGTCGCCGTCGCCGGTGTTCGCCAGCCAGTGGCTACCGGGTACATTTTCGTGGGGCTGATCTTCGATAAAACGCCCCTGCAGCCATTGGCGGCGGTAGACGTCGATCAATACCGGGCGAGGGGTTTGCTTGAGCAATGCTTGCAGGGCCGTGGTGTCAATGATGGCGGCGCCATCCAGTTGATTCGGTGTCGGGCTGCGGTAAAGCGCGATGCGATAACCGTCGGAGGAGAACAGCGCCGTTTCGGCGTGTGCAACGCCCAGCAGCAGGCTCAGGGACAGCGCGGCAAGAGTGGGACGCAGAAGGCAACGTCGGGCACGCAGCATGGGGTTCAATCCTTATAGTTATGAACCCATTACATGCCAGTTGCGGTGCGTTGGGAATGCGACGATAGACAGGTAAACCAGTACTAAAGTAGTAAATCCGGTTGAGTGATGGGTGAACGCGATTTTTTGAACACAGGGGGTGGCCGTCTTCTGTGGGAGCAAAGCTTGCTCGCGATGGGGCAGTTCCAGCCACCACTGATATCGACTGATACGACGCCATCGCGAGCAAGCTTTGCTCCTACCGGAAATGTTTTTTGAGGCAGGTGAATCTGTGGGGTCAGGTGGCTTTGCGCAGGGCCGCATGCTGCGGGTTGAAGGTGAGGACCGCGAGCAGGGCGAACACCAGGGTCAATCCTGCGCACACGCCCAAGGCCAGCGGATTGAACCGTTCATACAACGCAAATCGCACCAGCTCCACCGCATGGGTGAACGGATTCAACGCACACCACCAGTACAACCACTCGCTCGAGTCACGCATTTTCCACAGCGGGTACAACGCCGACGACAGGAAAAACAGCGGGAAAATCACAAAATTCATCACCCCGGCAAAGTTCTCCAGCTGGCGGATGGCGTTCGACAGCAACAGCCCCAGCGCACTGAGCATCAGGGCCACCAGCAACAGCGCCGGCAAGGCAATCAACAAGCCCATCGGCGGCGGTTGCACGCCATACGCCCAGGCGATGGCCAGGAAGGCATACACCTGCAGCAGCGAAATCAGCGACGTCGCCAGCAGTTTGCTGCAGAGCAAAAACGTCCGGGGCAGGGGGCTGGTCAGCAGCACGCGCATGCTGCCCATTTCCCGGTCATAGACCATCGACAGCGAACCCTGCATGCCGTTGAACAGCAGAATCATGCAAGCGAGCCCCGGGATGATGTACACCTCGTAGGGAATGTAGGTGTCGTAGGGCTCGATGATCGCGATCCCCAATGCGGCACGAAAACCGGCGGCGAACACCAGCAACCACAGCAACGGCCGCACCAATGCACTGAGGAACCGCGTTCGTTGCAGCACGAAGCGCAACCACTCACGCAGCACGATGCCGCTGAAACACTGCCAGTAAGCATTCATCGAACGGCGGCTCCTGAAGGTGAAGATGTGGTGAGGCGCGCGAAGGCTGAACCGAGATCGCCGCCATGTTCCAGGCTCAAGGCATCGGCCTGGCCGCTGGCGACCAATCGCCCTTGATGAAGGATCAGCAAGTCATCGCTGGGCTGCACTTCGTCGAGCAAGTGCGTGGTCCAGAGCACGCTGATGCGTTGCTCGCAACAAAGGCTGCGGATGTGTTGATTGAGTGCCAGGCGGCTGGCCGGGTCGAGGCCGACACTGGCTTCGTCGAGCAGCAGCAGACGCGGCTCATGCAGCAAGGCGCGGGCGATTTCCACCCGGCGGCGATGGCCGCCATTGAGTTCGCGCACCCGTTCGCGACGACGGTCGGTCAACGCCTGTCGCGCCAGTTCAGCATCCACCCGCAGACCGGTCTGGCGCCGTGACAGGCCATGCAGCGCGGCGTGATAGCGCAGGTTCTGTTCAACGCTGAGGTCCAGGTCCAGCGTGCTTTGCTGAAACACCACGCCCAGCTGTTTGAGCGCCGGGCGCGGCGTATTGCGCAGTGAACAGCCGCCCACCAGAATCTCGCCCCGTTGCAGATCGTAAAGCCGCGTGAGCAGTGCAATCAGCGTCGATTTGCCCGCGCCGTTAGGCCCCAGCAGTGCCGCGAAACGCCCCGGCGCCAGACTGAAACTCACCTGGCGCAACGCCTCCCGTGCACCGTAGGCAAAGCTCAGGTCGCTGACCTCCAGCGCGTTCATGGCGTGACCACCACGCCCCATGGATAACGCCCGACCTTGACCGATTTGGTGACCTTGAGGCTGTCGACATCAATCACCGACACATCGCCGCTGACGCCATTGGTGGCCAGCAATTGCTTCTGATCCGGGGTGAACGCCATCTGCCAGACGCGCTTGCCCACCAGCAGGTAATCAAGAATCTCGAAGGTCTTGGCGTCGATGACGGCCACATGGTTGGCCGGGCCGAGGGCGACGAAACCGTACTTGCCGTCGGCGCTCAGCTTGATACCCACCGGTTGCACCTTGTCCGGGTGCACACCCTTGATCTGGAAGGTCAGGGTCTTGAGGATCTGGCGGGTCGCGACATCCAGCACCGTGACCGTGCCACCGATCTCCGCCGAGGCCCACAACTGTGAGCCGTCCGGCGCGAACTCGACGAAACGCGGGCGTTGGTCCACCAGGGTGCTGTCCGCCAGCGTCTGCGTACTGGTATCGATCCAGTGCAGCATGTTCGTGGTTTCGCTGGTGTTGACGGCCCACTTGCCGTCCGGGCTGACTGCCATGCCTTCGGGCTCGACGCCGACATTGATCTGGCTCAGCACCTTGGAGGTTTCAGTGTCGATCACGGTGACCAGTGCATCGTCTTCGTTGGAGACGTACAGCCAGCGGTTGTTGGGGTGCAGGGCGAATTGCTCGGGGTCTTTGCCGGAAGGCAGCTGCTTGATGATCTTGCGCGTGGCCACGTCCATTACCTGGACCCGGTCCGAGTCGCTGGCGCAGATGTACAGCAGCTTGCTGTCGTGGGACAGCAACAGGCCACGGGGTCGTTGCCCGACGGGCAGGGTATCGGTGACTTGCAGGGTCTGCATGTCGATCAGGCTCAGGCTGTTGTCCTTCTCGTTGGAGACCCAGGCGGTGCTGGCCGCGGCGTGCCCGGCGGCGAGCAACAGGGCGCATGAAAGCAGGGTGCGGCGCATGGCGGATTCCTTATTGTTTTTGGAGGTTTGAATCAGGGAAAGCGGCAGCTGACCTCAGGCTTGTCGTAGCCGAGGCTGTCCATTTCGTTGAAGGGGTGCAGGAAACCGTCCTGGGGCGACGTGCTGACCAGTGCCCGGGGCTGCACGATCGGAATCGGTTGACGCAACTGGCCGTTCCACGGGCGATAACTGAGCTTGCGACCCTTGAAGCCGTCCAGCGGTAGTTGATCGCTGATTTCCAACGTACGGATCGCCATCGGATCGGCCTGACGCAGTTTGCTCACGGCGCTGGCGATGCTGCGCACGGCGATCCAGGCGGCGAAATCGCGGTCATTCATCCAGCGTCCGGCCAGGGCTTCAAAGCGTTTCTGCAACTGCGCGGCGCCATAGGTTTCCACGGTCTTGTGCCAACCCACCGGGGTCAAGCCCTGGGTGCCGGCGACCGGGCGCGGAAACCATGTCTGGTAGGGCACGTACTCGCCAAAGTCACCGCGCTCATCGGCCACCAGCACTACGTCGTACTCGGCGGTCTGGGTGAACAGCGGCATATCGGCCTGGGCGCTGCGGCGTTGATCGTTATCGAAACTCCAGGCTTTCTCCGCCACCAGTTTCAGGCCGAAACGCTTGGCCGCGCGTCGCAGGGCGGCGGCGTAGGCTTGATCATCGGCGGTCGGGCCGACGATCAGCAGCGCTCGCTGCCATTTGCGCACCACGAGCAATTGCGCCAGCGCATCGGCCAGCATCGCCCGGCTCGGCAGGCTGTGCAGCACGTTTGGCAGGCAATCGGTGGTGCGCAACGTGTCATCGGCGCTACCGGCGTTGAACAGCAAGCTGTCGGGCAGGGCGGCACTGAGTTGGCGCAGGGTGTCGACCGGGGCATTCACCACGAACAGCCTGACACCCTGTTCGTGCTGAACCCTGGCAGCGTCGATCAGGGCCTGGGGATGGTCGACGCTGGCGCTGAGCAGGCTGTAATGCTGATTGAGAAAACGTCCGGTGCTGTTGCTGTCGGTGATCGCCAGCTCGGCACCGCGCAGTCCGGCATCGGCGGGCTCGGGGATGACATTCGACAGCAGCGGTCCAGGGTCGGGGCGGTAACCCAGGTAGCCGATCTGCACCTGCAACGGCGCATCGGCCGCCTGACTTTGGGTCGCCAGCCCGGCGGCACAAGCGATCGCCAGCAGGTAGAACAGGGCGTAAGGGGCAAGCTGGCGCATAGGACACTCCATTCCGGGTAGCGCCAGCATAGGAACCCGCTGGGTGATAGGAAATATGCAGAAAGTACCAGTCAGCCAGTACCAAGGTAGTAACTTGCCCTGGGCGGCGCCGACTTAGGATGGAAAGAAGGATGGACAGCAGCATCGTCAACAACGGCCATTACTCAAAGGAGATCGACCATGCGTATTCTCAAAGCGCTGCTCCTGCCGTTCCTGTTGATCCTGAGTCTGATCGGCGTCGACAAGCTCCACGGCCCGCGTCCCGCCCCGGTGGCGGTCATGCCAGCGATACAGGGGCGCTAGGGATGTCGGCCCTGTGGCGGATCAACCTGTGGGTGTGCGGATTTTTCGCCTTGGTCACGCTGGCCTGCATGGGCTTGCTGGTGCATCAGGCGTTGGCGGATGTGGAGCGCGAGTTGCAATCCGCCGAAGCGGTGGTGGGGTACCTGAGTGAAACCGCCGAGCGTGACCCGGCCAGCCTGCAGCCCAGGCTGACGCGCAGCTTGCGTCATGTGCGGGTGCGCTGGCTGGCGCCCGGCGAAACGGCTCGTCTGTCAGAGCAGAACGGAATTGATGGCTGGCTTGGGCGGTTACTCTTCGCTGAGGCCCGGCACAGCGCGCGGGTGCTGGATTTGAAGGACGGTCGGCGGGTGCAGATTGCCGTGGATCCCCGTGATGAAATCGACGAAGTCTGGGATTCCCTGCAGCAATTGCTGGCGTTGTGCGGGCTGGCGTTGTTGCTGAGCCTGTTGACCATTCGCTGGGCCGTACGCCGGGGAATGGGGCTGCTCGATGAGCTGCTGCGTGCCTTGCAGCAGGTCTCGGGCGGCCAGCTCAACGTGCGATTGCGTGCTGAAGGCGTGCCGGAAGCGCGGCAGCTGGCAAGCCATTTCAACCACATGACCCAGGCGCTGGAACACGCCCGTGCCGATAACGCTCATTTGACCCGGACCCTGCTCGCGGTGCAGGAGCAGGAGCGCACGCATCTGGCGCAAACCCTGCACGATGACCTGGGCCAGTACCTGGCAGGTATTCGCGCCCAGGCCTGTTTGCTGCGACTGGTGGCGGATCAGCCGGCGACGGTGGAGCGCACCGTGCGCGATCTGGAACACAACTGCGAACACCTGCATCAGGGATTTCGTGCGCTGGTGCATGACCTGTACCCGGTGATGCTGCAGCATTTGTCGTTGGCCGAGGCCTTTGGTTTGCTGGTGGACCAATGGCAGATGCGCCAAGGCATCGAGTGCCAGTTGCGGGTCGGCCTGCAGTTGCCAGCGCTGACCACATCGGACAAAACCCACCTCTATCGCCTGCTCCAGGAAGCCCTGACCAACATCGCACGCCACGCCGACGCCAGTCAGGTGCGGATTCGCCTGCAACATCGTGGCGGACGTCTGCGCTTGCTGGTTCGGGATAACGGGCGAGGAGCACAGCAGCCGCCGCAGCCTGGTGTGGGCTTGTACTCGATGCAGGAGCGCGCCCGCAGCCTGGGCGGCGAGTTGCGGGTTTTCAGTCGTCCCGGCGCTGGTTGGGCGTTGGCTTTGAACATGCCGTTGGAGGTGTCATGAATATTTTGCTGGTCGATGACCATGCGGTGGTCCGTCAGGGCTACGCCAGTCTGTTGCGGGCCTTGCTGCCCGCCATGGAAGTGCGCGAAGCGGCGACGGGGGAGGACGCATTGATCCGGGTGCAGGAAGCCGTGCCGAACCTGGTGATCATGGATTTCGGCTTGCCGGGCATCAGCGGACTGGAAACTACCCGGCGCTTGCGTCAGCGCCTGCCGCAACTGCGGGTGCTGTTTTTCAGCATGCACGATGAGTTGCCGTTAGTGCGCCAGGCGCTGGACGCGGGGGCGTCGGGCTACCTGACGAAAAGCTCGGCACCCGACGTGTTGATCGAGGCGGTACGGCGCATCCTGGCCGGCCACGCTTACATCGAACAGCCCTTGGCCACTCAACTCGCGTGTCACCCGCAACAGGACGCCAGCGACCCGCGCTTGCAGAGCATGACCCAGCGCGAGCTGGAGATTTTCGTGATGCTCGCCAAAGGCACGCCGGCACGGATGATTGCTGAACAACTGAGCATCAGCGGCAAGACCGTCTCCAATCACCTGACCTTGTTGAAGAGCAAATTGCAGGTCAGCTCCCACGCGGAGTTGGTGCATTTGGGGATTGATATGGGGGTGGTGAGAAAGGCGGGTTGAACCCTGTGCGATTCTATCGCGCCCTGGTCATTCTGTAGCAGCTGTCGAGCCTGCGAGGCTGCGTTCGAATGCGCAGCATTCGCCGTTCTTTTTGCGAGTGCTGTGCACTCGAACGCAGCCTCGCAGGCTCGGCAGCTGCTACAGGGATTTGTTGTAGGGATGAGATGGCTCACTTATCCCACGTCGTCGGGCAACCGGTGCAGCCCTCCATGTTCGCATCCTGGAAATTCGCGTAATGCTGACGCGAACCGGTCAGGTTGGCCTGCTCCAGATTGCTTTCACCAAACTTGGCCTCCTGCAGGTTGGCATCGCTCAGGTTGGCGCCCTTGAGGTCGGCCTTGCTCAGCCAGGTCATCTCCAGGTCGGCGGCGCGCAGGTTGGCGTTGTGCAGTCTGGCGCCGGAGAGGCGGGCGAATTGCAGGTAGGCGGCGCTGAGGTTGGCGTCCTGGAACTGCGCGCCTTGGGCAAACATTCCCCAGCCCTGAATCGCCATCAAGGTGGCACCGGTGAGATCCGCCAGCCGCAGATTGCTCTGTTGCAGGCTGGCGCGCGTCAGGTTGGCGCCTTGCAGCTGGGCTTTTTCCAGGTTGGCGAGGTCGAGTCGGGCATGGCGCAGATCGGCACCGCGCAAGTCCGCGCCGCTGAGGTTCATGTTGCGCAAGTCCTGATTACGCAGGTTCGCGCCTTTGAGATCGGCGCCAGGGCACTGGCTATGATCGGCGATGGTGCAACCGTTGATGATGAGCGGGGCGTCGTCGCCGTCGTTGGCGTGTGCCAGGACGCAGGTCAGCAGAAGAAACAGGGGTGCGTATTTCATGACGGGGTTCTCGAGTGGGGTAGCCGAGTGGACGCGGAGCGTCCGAGGCTGCATTCCCACGCGCAGCGTGGGAATGATCAGAGGGGGAGGGCCTACTTCTGCGCCGTCTTGCTATCCCAACTCGGGATCTTGAACACCCAGAACGACCCGCCCTGAGCTACCGGTTTCGTCAGCTCGGCCATGTCGCCACCCCATAACGGCACCGCGCCGCCGTAGCCCACCGTCACGCCGACGTACTGCTCACCATCCTGTTCCCAGGTGATCGGCGGCGAGACGATGCCGCTGCCGGTCTGGAACTTCCACAATTCCTCACCGGTTTTCGCATCGAAGGCCTTGAAGAAACCGTCGCCGGTCCCGGTGAACACCAGGTTGCCCTTGGTCGCCAGCACGCCGGCCCACAACGGCAATGCCTCCTTGTGCTCCCACACCACCTTGCCGGTAGTCGGGTTCATGGCGCGCAGGGTGCCGACGTGATCGTCGTACATGCGCTTGATGCGGAAACCCATGCCCAGGTAAGCCGAGCCTTTCTTGTAGCTGACCTCTTCGGTCCAGTATTCCTCCTTCCACTGGTTGCCCGGAATGTAGAACAGCCCGGTGTCCTGGCTGTACGCCATCGGGTTCCAGTTCTTGCCACCGAGGAACGGTGGCGACACTTCCACGGATTTACCCTTGGTTTCGCCCGGCAATGGCTTGGCCGGACGCTGGCCTTCGTTCTCTACCGGCCTACCTGTCTTCAGGTCGATGTGGCTGGCCCAGGTGATGTTGTCGACGAAGGGGAAGGCGTTCTGCAATTTGCCGTTGTTGCGGTCGACCACATAGAAGAAACCGTTGCGGTCCGCGTGGCCGGTCGCCTTGACCGTTTTGCCGTCCTTGTCCTTGTAGTCGAACAGCACCAGTTCGTTGTTGCCGGAGAAGTCCCAGGCATCGTTCGGGGTGTGCTGGTAGAACCATTTCACCTCGCCGGTGCTCGGGTCGACGCCGACCTGGCCAGAGGTGTAGAGGCTGTCGTAGTCGTGGGGATTGCCGTCCTTGGACGTGCGCGCCCAAGTGTTCCACGGGCCAGGGTTGCCGGCACCGACAATGATGGTGTTGGTTTCCGGATCGAAACTCGCGCTCTGCCAAGGCGCGCCGCCACCGTGGCTCCAGGCTTCGACCTTGCCGGTTTCGGTCGTCGGGTCGTTCGGCCACGACGGCGCCTTGACGTCGCCGGTGGTGGTGCTGTCCTTGCCGTTCAGACGGCCCATGTGACCCTCGACGAAAGGCCGCATCCACACTTCTTCGCCGGTGTCCGGGTCGCGGGCAAACAGCTGGCCGACAACGCCGAACTCATCACCGGAACTGCCGTGGATCAACAGCACCTTGCCGCTGGTTTTGTCTTTGATCAGCACCGGGGCGCCGGTCATGGTGTAGCCCGCCGCGTGGTCGCCGAATTTCTTGTTCCAGACGACTTTGCCGGTGTTCTTGTCCAGCGCGATCAGCCGCGCATCGAGGGTGCCGAAGTAGATCTTGTCGCCATAGATAGCCGCACCGCGGTTGACCACATCGCAGCACGGACGAATGTTGTCCGGCAGGCGATGGTTGTAGGTCCACAGGCGCTTGCCGGTCTTCGCGTCGAGGGCGAACACCCGGGAATAGGAACCGGTGACATACACCACGCCGTCGCTGACGATGGCCTGGGATTCCTGGCCACGCTGTTTTTCATCGCCGAACGAATAGGACCAGGCCGGCGTGAGCTTGAACACGTTCTTGTCATTGACCTGGGCCAGCGGGCTCCAGCGCTGGGCGTTGGTGCCCATGCCGTATTGCAGCACGTCTTTGGTGGTCAGGTGATCGTTGGCAATGTCTTCCCACGTCACATTGCGGGTGGGGGTGGCCGGAGCAGTGGCGGCATGACTGGCAGTGCTCAACGACAGGCTGCTCACCAGCAAAAAGGTTTGCACGGCAAGGGTCAAAGGGGAAAGGGCGGGTAGCGATCTTATTGTCATGGTTGCAGTTCCCAGTGGAGGTTTTGGCCTGCACAGGGTGGTGCTCCCGGCATGTTGCCGGATACGGAAAAAGTCCCGCTGTTGCCGGGAAAACTTCCCAGGTAGGACCTGATTTAGGTGTGCGCCACAGGCCTTACTACCAAGGGACTAGAAAGCGGCCACCAAAGCAGCATGGGGCTGGCGCAATGCGCTTCCTAAGATGGTTGCCATAGCCTCTGCCAAGAGGTTTTGCGTGCAATCCTGAGGGCATAACAATGACAACAAAACACAACGCCTTGCTAATTGCCGGCTTACTGGCTGGCGTGATCAGCGCAGGCTCGGTCTGGGCGCACGGCAACGTCGTACCGCAAGCGGTGGAAACCCAGGGCCTGACCCCGGTCAAGGATGCCGGCGTACAGGTCGATGCCGATGGCTGGGCAGCGGTGAACCCGTATCGCAGCTCCCCGCAGCACGATAAGGCCGTGGAAATCGGCTCTTCAGCCTACAACCAGAACTGCGCCGCTTGCCATGGCCTGGAAGCTAAGTCGGGCGGCATCGCTCCGGATTTGCGCATGCTTGACGTCGGTGACGCCGGGGATGAGTGGTTCGTCGAGCGCGTGCGCCACGGCGCGGTGCGTGACGGGCGGGTGTACATGCCGAAAATGGCGGATTACCTGAGCCAGGAAGCCTTGTGGGCGGTGCGCACTTACCTGGACACGGTCCACGTCGAGGAGTAATCCATGCGCCTGCTCGCGGTATTGATCAGTGCGCTGTTGCTGTGCTGCCAGACGGCGCAGGCGCAAGTGCGAACCTATGACGAAATGATCGCCGCCGGGGAGCTGAAAGTCGCTGTCTACAAGGACTTTGCCCCCTACAGTTTCGAAGACGCCGGCCAGGCGCGAGGCGTGGACGTCG
Source organism: Pseudomonas sp. p50(2008) (assembly GCF_015351605.1). Taxonomy (NCBI): domain Bacteria; kingdom Pseudomonadati; phylum Pseudomonadota; class Gammaproteobacteria; order Pseudomonadales; family Pseudomonadaceae; genus Pseudomonas; species Pseudomonas sp. p50(2008). The sequence goes on along the minus strand of NZ_JACMYF010000010.1, from coordinate 272,900 downwards.
AACTTGCCGAGGCGCTCGCCAAAGCCCTAGGCGTGCACCTGACACTGATCTGGGCACCGGCGGGAGAGAAGCTTGACGACGACCTGCGCGATTACATCTGGCGCGCCAGTCAGCTGCACGATCTGCAACTGGCCGACATGATGATGCGCGTGCCTTACGATCAGGATTACGCCCGCAAACGCAACGATCTGGGCGAACTGGAAAACGCTCACGTGGTGATGTTCGGGCCGTACCAGACCGAACAATGGCAAGTCGCTTATGACCGTCGTCGACTGGACAAAGTCGGCAGTGTCGCCGTGTTTGAACAGCATCCCATCGGCGTCGAAGTCGACAGCGTGCCGTCGTTCTACCTGACCTCTGTGTTCAACGGCATGCTCGCCGCTAAAACCCGCCACTATCCCGGTGTGCCCCAGGCTTTTGCGGGGATGAAGGCAGGCGAAGTCGATGCGGTAATGGCGATGCGTGGCGAGATTGACTGGCAAGTCCACGAAGCGGCCGATCCGCAGGTGGCGCTGGCGGAAAACGCCTACCCGAACATGGGCAAGCAACGCTGGGAGATCGGCATGGCGGTGCACGAAAGCAACCGGCAGCTGGCGTATGCCGTGGAAGAGGCGCTGGAAGGCCTGATTCGCGACGGCTCGGTCAAGTCCCTGTATGCCCGTTATGGCCTGCGTTATGACGTGCCGGAGATGTATCAACAGTGAACTGGCGAGCGAGTTGCCTGTTAGCCGTCTGGTTGCCGATCGCGGCACACGCGGCGGACATCGACCCCGGCAAAGACCCGGTGCCATCCGTGATGTGGGCGTTCTACCACAAGCAGATGCTGGGCGATGCGCCGTTCGTGTTCGATGACCGGGTCAAGCTGCTGGCACCACCGTTCGCCGAGGACGCGCGGCAAGTCCCCCTGGAAATCGACGCCAGGGCTTTCAAGGGCGACGTGGTGAAAATCCTCGCCTGGGCCGAACTCAATCCCTTGCCCAAAATCGTCGATTTCCAGCCTGTGACTGGCGTGCTGCCCTGGCTGTCGATCCGCATTCGCATTGAGCAGGCCACGCCTTTGCGCGCGGCGGTGCTGACCCGGGATGGCCTGTGGCATGTGGGTTCGACCCTGATCGATGCGGCGGGCGGCGGCTGCACCGCACCGAGTGTGGTGCGCACGCAGCCGGGTTGGGAGGAGCACATCGGCGAAGTCCTTGGCGGCCGGTATCCCCGTGGCGAATTCAGTCGCGTGCGCGTGCAGGTGGCGCATCCGATGGACAACGGCATGGTCAGCGGCATCCCGGAATTCTTTATCAATCACGCCGAGCTGAGGGACCAGAACGATCAGGTGCTGGCCCGTCTCGAGCTGTTTCCCGCCGTCAGCGAAAACCCCAACCTGACCTTCGACATCGAAGGGGCAGGGCAGACGCGCCTGTTGCTGCGTGACAACAGCGGCAATGAGTTCGATGCGGCCATACCCTGACCCAAGGAGCGCGCGATGCGCTGGATGCTGTTGTTGTTCATCGGTTTGAGCTGGCCGGCACTGGCCGATCTTGAGTATTCGCTCAAACCCAGGCTCATCGCCCCGGACACCTGGTTGCTGGAAGGCAGCACCGACAATTTCGCCAAGGCCAATGGCGGCAACATCGTCAACACCGCGTTCATTGTCACCGAACGCGGCGTGGTGGTGATCGATACCGGGCCCTCGAAGCGCTACGGCGAAGCCATGCGCAAGGTCATTGCCGCGACCACCGACAAGCCGGTGATCGAGGTGTGGCTGACCCACCATCACCCTGACCATGTGCTGGGCAATCAGGCCTTCAGTGATGTGCCGATTGCCGCGTTGGCGGGCACTACCGAGTTGTTGCATCAGCAGGGCGATGCGATGGCCGAGAACATGTATCGACTCGTTGGCGACTGGATGCGCGGCACCGAAGTGGTGTTACCGAACCGGACGCTGGAGCCGGGTGTGAAAAGTTTTGGGAATCACGATTTACGCGTACTGAGCCTGGGTGGGCACACGGGCGCGGATCTGGCTATTCTCGACCAGCAAACCGGGGTGCTGTTTGCCGGTGATCTGGTGTTTTATCAACGGGCGCTGACCACGCCAAACTCTCCGGGGCTGGCGGTGTGGCTGGCAGACATCGCGACCTTGCAGGCGTTGCCCTGGACGCGGGTGGTGCCCGGTCATGGGCCGGTGGCCACGGATGCAAAACCCTTCGAGCAGATGCGCGATTACCTGTCCTGGCTCGATCAACTCCTGCGCGACGGCGCCGCCCAGGGCAGCGACATGTCCGAGATGATCCGCAGCCCCATTCCCGAGCGTTTCGCGGGCATCAATCTGAGCCGCTACGAGCTGATCCGCGGCGTCAGCCATCTGTATCCGCGCTATGAGCGCGCGCAGATGAGCCGAGTCGATTCCACTGCGGGCAAATAACCCGCTCTGCCGACGCAACCCTTTACCCCACTGCCAACACGTCCCCTGTAGCAGCTGCCGAGCCTGCGAGGCTGCGTTCGGATGCGAAGCATTCGCCAGCCATTTTGCGAGCGCTGCGCACTCGAACGCAGCCTCGCAGGCTCGGCAGCTGCTACAGGGGCGGTGTACATCAGCTGCTACAGGGGCGGTGTACGGCTGCTGCTACAGGGGACGTGTATGTCCGGGTTTGGTCTTATCCGACCCTGTACTAAGGGACTAGCAATCTCAGCACTGCGGGCAATTGTTGCCAGGGCGGCGGCGCCCAAGAATCTGCACCTGACCGGGAAAATTTCCCGGGTATAACAAAAATCGCAGAGGTAGCCGTCATGACCCAACCCGCACGTCGCCAACCCTTCATCTTGAGCGTTCTGTTCAGTGCCATGCTGCTGTCCGGCCAGGCGCTGGCGGGCGTTACCGACCAGGACATCCTCCAGGACCCTAAAAACCCGGACCAGATTGTCACCAACGGTCTGGGCGTCCAGGGCCAGCGCTACAGCCCGCTGGACACGCTTAACGTCGATAACGTGAAGGAACTGCGGCCGGTCTGGGCGTTTTCCTTCGGCGGCGAGAAGCAGCGCGGTCAGCAAGCGCAGCCGATGATCAAGGACGGCGTGATGTACATGACCGGTTCCTACTCACGGGTGTTCGCGGTGGATGCGCGCACCGGCAAAAAACTCTGGCAATACGATGCACGCCTGCCCGATGACATCCGTCCATGCTGCGACGTGATCAACCGCGGCGTCGCGCTGTATGGCGACCTGGTGTTCTTCGGCACCCTCGACGCCAAGCTCGTGGCCCTGAACAAGGACACCGGCAAAGTCGTCTGGAGCAAGAAAGTCGCCGATCACAAAGAGGGCTACTCGATCAGCGCCGCGCCGCTGGTGATCAACGGCAAGCTGATTACCGGCGTGGCCGGTGGCGAGTTCGGGGTGGTTGGCAAGATCGAAGCCTACGATCCGAAAAACGGCGACCTGCTGTGGTCCCGCCCTACGGTGGAAGGCCACATGGGGTACGTCTACAAGGATGGCAAAGCGATCGAGAACGGCATCTCTGGTGGCGAAGCAGGCAAGACCTGGCCCGGCGACCTATGGAAAACCGGCGGTGCGGCCCCTTGGCTGGGCGGCTACTACGACCCGGAAACCAATCTGCTGTTGTTCGGCACCGGCAACCCGGCCCCGTGGAACTCGCACCTGCGTCCTGGCGACAACCTTTACTCGTCCTCGCGCCTGGCACTCAACCCCGACGACGGCACGATCAAATGGCACTTCCAGAGCACGCCTCACGACGGCTGGGACTATGACGGCGTCAACGAGCTGATCTCGTTCAACTACACCGAGGGTGGCAAGGAAATCAAAGCCGCCGCCACCGCTGACCGTAACGGTTTCTTCTACGTGCTGGACCGCACCAACGGCAAATTCATCCGCGGCTTCCCGTTCGTGGACAAGATCACCTGGGCCACCGGGCTGGATAAGGAAGGCCGGCCGATCTACAACGAAGCCAGCCGGCCGGGCGCGCCGGGTACTGAAACCAAAGGCAGTTCGGTGTTCGTGGCGCCGGCGTTCCTGGGTGCGAAGAACTGGATGCCGATGGCGTACAACAGAGACACCGGGTTGTTCTACGTGCCGTCGAACGAATGGGGCATGGACATCTGGAACGAAGGCATTGCCTACAAGAAAGGCGCCGCGTTCCTTGGTGCCGGTTTCACCATCAAGCCATTGAACGAGGACTACATCGGCGTGCTGCGGGCCATTGACCCGAAAACCGGCAAGGAAGTCTGGCGCCACAAGAACTTCGCGCCGCTGTGGGGCGGGGTGCTGACCACCAAGGGCAACCTGGTGTTCACCGGTACGCCTGAAGGGTTCCTGCAAGCGTTCAACGCCAAGACGGGCGAGAAAGTCTGGGAATTCCAGACCGGCTCCGGCGTCCTCGGTTCGCCTGTGACCTGGGAAATGGACGGTGAGCAGTATGTGTCGGTGCTGTCCGGTTGGGGTGGCGCGGTGCCGCTGTGGGGTGGCGAAGTGGCCAAGCGGATCAAGGACTTTAACCAGGGCGGGATGCTTTGGACGTTCAAATTGCCGAAGGATCTGGTAGTGGCGAAGCACTGATGCGGACAACTACAAACTGTGAGGTGAACACCCACCTGTGGCGAGGGGATTCATCCCCGTTGGGCTGCGAAGCGGCCCCAATACCTGTAACCGAGGTGTATCAGGTAAGCCGTGTGTGATGTTTTTGGGGCTGCTTCGCAGCCCAGCGGGGATGAATCCCCTCGCCACAGTATTGTGCTCCTCTGAAGTTCTTCTTAAGTGAAAAGCATTAAGCATCCCAAGTTGTTTTCTACGACCAAATAACGAGAACCCCCCTGCCAACGGCGCATTCGTCTGGCACGCGGGGCTCTCTACTATCGGTTCATCGCCTGTTTGCCCGACAGGCATCGACCCAGACTGAGGCCTAATCATGATCTACGCACAACCCGGAACCCCCGGCGCCGTCGTTTCCTTCAAACAGCGCTATGGCAACTTCATCGGCGGCGAGTTTGTCCCCCCGGTCAATGGCGAGTATTTCACCAACACGTCCCCCGTCACCGGTGAGGCGATCGCCGAGTTCCCTCGTTCCAGTGCTGCCGACATCGACAAAGCTCTCGATGCCGCCCACGCCGCTGCGGATGCCTGGGGCAAGACCTCGGCGCAGGACCGCTCCCTGGTGCTGCTGAAAATCGCCGACCGTATCGAACAGAACCTGGAAATCCTCGCCGTCACCGAAACCTGGGACAACGGCAAGGCCGTGCGCGAAACCCTGAATGCCGACGTGCCGCTGGCCGCTGACCATTTTCGCTATTTCGCCGGGTGCATCCGCGCACAGGAAGGCGGCGCCGCTGAAATCAATGAGCTGACCACTGCCTACCACTTCCACGAACCACTGGGCGTGGTCGGGCAAATCATTCCGTGGAACTTCCCGTTGTTGATGGCCGCCTGGAAACTCGCGCCGGCCCTGGCTGCCGGTAACTGCGTGGTGCTCAAGCCTGCCGAGCAGACGCCTTTGTCGATCATGGTCTTCGCGGAATTGATCGCCGATTTGCTGCCGGCCGGCGTATTGAACATCGTTCAGGGCTTCGGTCGCGAAGCCGGCGAGGCGTTGGCCACCAGCAAACGCATCGCCAAGATTGCCTTCACCGGCTCCACTCCGGTTGGCGCGCACATCATGCATTGCGCTGCCGAGAACATCATTCCAAGCACCGTCGAACTGGGCGGCAAGTCGCCGAACATCTTCTTCGAAGACATCATGAACGCCGAGCCGCAGTTCATCGAGAAAGCCGCTGAAGGTCTGGTGCTGGCGTTCTTCAACCAGGGCGAGGTGTGCACCTGCCCGTCACGCGCGCTGGTTCAGGAGTCGATCTACGAACCGTTCATGGCCGAGGTGATGAAGAAAATCGTCAAGATCAAACGCGGCAACCCGCTGGACACCGAAACCATGGTCGGCGCCCAGGCGTCCGAGCAGCAATACGACAAGATCCTCTCGTACCTGAAAATCGCTCAGGAGGAGGGTGCCGAATTGTTGACCGGCGGCGCGGCCGAGCGTCTGGAGGGTGACTTGTCGACGGGTTATTACATCCAGCCGACCCTGCTCAAGGGGCACAACAAGATGCGTGTGTTCCAGGAAGAAATCTTCGGCCCGGTGGTGGGTGTGACCACGTTCAAGGACGAAGCCGAGGCACTGGCGATCGCCAACGACAGCGAGTTCGGCCTGGGTGCGGGCCTCTGGACCCGCGACATCAACCGCGCGTATCGCATGGGCCGGGCGATCAAGGCCGGACGGGTATGGACCAACTGCTATCACCTGTACCCGGCGCACGCCGCATTCGGTGGCTACAAGAAATCCGGTGTCGGTCGTGAAAACCACAAAATGATGCTCGACCATTATCAGCAGACCAAAAACCTGCTGGTGAGCTACGACATCAATCCGTTGGGGTTCTTCTGATTCCTCAAGAACACTGAAAAACCTGTGGGAGCGAGCTTGCTCGCGATAGCGCAATGTCAGTCAACAAGTGTGTTGAATGTGACGCCGCCATCGCGGGCAAGCCCGCTCCCACAAGGTTTTGTGTGTATTTGGAAAACCGTGCAACACCCCCTACCAACGCACCCGCGACTTCGTTCGAAAGTAGCATTCGGCCGCCTGGCCCGCCGTGCATTAATGGCTCTACCGGAATTGCCCGGAACAAGAAGAGGATTGACCCATGTGGAATAAACCCGCGTTTACCGATCTGCGCATTGGCTTCGAAGTGACGATGTATTTCGCCAATCGTTGATTGTCCACCCGGCCAGCCGTTGTGTTGGCCGGGCCTGCCTTCTGGAGCATTGCTCATGCACATCCGTGTTCTTGGTTCCGCCGCCGGTGGTGGTTTTCCGCAATGGAACTGCAACTGCCGCCAATGCACCGGCGTGCGCAACGCCAGCCTGCGCGCGCAGCGAAGGACGCAGTCGTCCATTGCCCTGAGCGACAACGGTGTGGATTGGGTGCTGTGCAATGCTTCACCGGATATTCGCGCGCAGCTTGAAAGCTTCGCGCCGCTGCAACCGGCTCGTCGATTGCGCGATACGGCGATTGCCGGGATCGTGCTGATGGACAGCCAGATCGACCATTGCACCGGCCTGCTGAGCCTGCGCGAAGGCTGCCCGCATTCGGTGTATTGCACCGAGCGCGTGCATGAAGACCTGAGCAGTGGTTTTCCGTTGTTCACCATGCTCAAGCACTGGAACGGCGGCTTGCAGTGGCACCCCATAGCCCTGGACCGTGAACCCTTCAGTATCGCGGCCTGCAAGCACTTGCAGTTTCGCGCGATTCCACTGACCAGCAACGCACCACCGTATTCGCCGAATCGCGGCAATCCGCAACCAGGCGACACCATCGGTCTGTTCATCGAGGACCTGCGCAGCGGCGCCTCTGTGTTCTATGCGCCGGGCCTGGGGCAGGTCGATGAGGAAGTGCTGGGCTGGATGCAGCAAGCCGATTGCCTGTTGCTGGACGGCACCTTGTGGCGCGATGACGAGATGCGCGTGTGTGAAGTCGGGCAGAGCCTCGGCAGTGAGATGGGCCATCTGGCGCAGAGCGGACCGGGTGGCATGCTCGAGTTGCTGGAGGCTTACCCGCGCCAACGCAAGGTGCTGATCCACATCAACAACACCAATCCGATCCTCGATGAAGACTCGGCGGAGCGCGCGCTCCTGGATCGGCGCGGGATTGAAGTGGCCTATGACGGCATGAGTATTGAGTTGTAGCGGCTGGTCCCATCGCGAGCAGGCTCACTCCCACGGGATTTTCGGTTTACCCAACACTGCGATGTACCCAAAACCTGTAGGAGTGAGCCTGCTCGCGATGAGGCCGGTCCAGACGCCGCAATGCCGATAAGGAGAACAAAATGACCACCCCGGCAATGACCCCCACCGAATTCGAACAGGCCCTTCGTGCCAAAGGCGCCTACTACCACATCCACCACCCCTTCCATCAAGCCATGTACGCCGGCCGCGCGACCCGCGAGCAGATCCAGGGCTGGGTCGCCAACCGCTTCTATTACCAGGTCAACATCCCCCTGAAGGACGCCGCGATTCTCGCCAATTGCCCCGACCGCGACGTGCGCCGCGAATGGCTGCAACGCATCCTCGACCATGACGGCGTTCCCGGCAGCGAGGGCGGCATCGAAGCCTGGTTGCGGCTGGGCGAGGCAGTAGGACTCGATCGCGAGCAGATACTCGCTCAGGAACTGGTGCTGCCAGGTGTGCGTTTCGCCGTGGACGCCTATGTCAACTTCGCCCGTCGTGCCTGTTGGCAGGAAGCGGCCAGCAGCTCCCTGACCGAGTTGTTCGCGCCGCAGATCCATCAGTCTCGGCTCGACGCCTGGCCGACCCATTACCCGTGGATCGATGTGGCCGGCTATGACTATTTTCGGACACGTCTGGGGCAGGCGCGGCGGGATGTCGAGCACGGATTGCGCATCACTCTGGCGCATTACGTGACCGCCGAAGGTCAGCAACGCATGCTGGAGATCCTGCAATTCAAGCTCGATGTGCTGTGGAGCATGCTTGACGCCATGAGCATGGCCTACGAGCTTGAGCGCCCGCCGTATCACACCGTCACCACGCAGCACGTCTGGCACCGGGGGATTGCCTTGTGAACGGGGACAGAGCGCAGCCAGGACCACCGCTGTGGCTGTTGGCCGAACTGACCTATCGCTGTCCGTTGCAATGCCCGTATTGCTCGAACCCGCTGGACTTCGCCCAACAGGGTGCCGAATTGACCACCGAAGAATGGATTCGCGTGTTCCGTGAAGCACGGGAAATGGGCGCCGCACAGTTGGGGTTCTCCGGCGGCGAACCACTGGTCCGCCAAGACCTGGCGGAGTTGATCAAAGCCGCGCGGGACATGGGCTACTACACCAACCTGATCACCTCGGGCATCGGCTTGACCGAGCAGAAAGTCCGCGATTTCAAGGTCGCCGGTCTCGACCACATCCAGATCAGCTTTCAGGCCGCGGACGAAACGGTCAATAACATGCTGGCCGGCTCGCGCAAGGCCTTCGCGCAGAAGATGGCCATGGCGCGGGCGGTGAAAGACCAGGGTTACCCGATGGTGCTGAATTTCGTCACCCATCGGCACAACATTGACCAGATCGCGCAGATCATCGAGCTGTGCCTGGAGCTGGGGGCGGATTTCGTCGAATTGGCGACGTGTCAGTTCTACGGCTGGGCCGAGCTCAATCGCGTCGGCCTGCTGCCGACCCGCGAACAGTTGCAACGCGCCGAACGCATCACCAACGAGTACCGTGAGCGCCTTGAAGCCCAGGGTCACCCGTGCAAGCTGATCTTCGTCACCCCGGACTATTACGAAGAGCGCCCCAAGACCTGCATGAACGGCTGGGCCAACCTGTTTCTCGACATCACCCCGGACGGTACCGCGCTGCCATGCCACAGCGCCCGACAACTGCCGGTTGAATTTCCCAACGTGCGCGAGCACAGCATTGAATACATCTGGACCGAGTCTTTCGGCTTCAACCGCTTTCGCGGTGATGAGTGGATGAAGGAGCCGTGCCGTTCCTGTGATGAAAAACACAAGGACCTGGGCGGGTGCCGATGCCAGGCGTTCATGCTCACGGGCGATGCGGAAAATGCCGATCCGGTGTGCAGCAAGTCAGCGCATCACGGCGTCATCCTCAAGGCCCGGGATGAAGCGGATGCACCGGGGCAGGGCATGGAACACCTGACCTTGCGCAACGAAAAGGCGTCGCGGCTGATCTACCGCGGGTGATTTGTGCACATGGAACCCTGTGGGAGTGAACCTGTGTGGCGAGGGGATTTATCCCCGTTGGGCTGCGAAGCGGCCCCAAAAGCTTTACGACTGCTTCGCAGCCGAACGGGGATAAATCCCCTCGCCACAAAGGCTCTAACCGAGGCTCTCACAGAGGCTCTAACAGAGGCTCCCACATTGGATCTCCAATGGATTAACAATCGAGCAGCGCTCCATGCTCGGACCGCCACACGCTACCCATTGGTCTGATTGCATTAACCGCCGGATGGGTTAGTGTGGCTGTACCTTTCAAAACAATAAAAAACAGGCTTTCCAATGAGCCAGAGTCTCAGCCAGCTGCGTAAATTCGTTTCCCCTGAAATCATCTTCGGTGCCGGTTGCCGGCATAACGTCGGCAACTACGCCAAGACCTTTGGTGCGCGCAAGGTCCTGGTGGTCAGCGACCCCGGGGTAATTGCCGCCGGGTGGGTCGCCGACGTCGAGGCCAGCCTGCAATCCCAAGGCATCGACTACTTTCTGTATAGCGACGTGTCGCCCAACCCCCGTGTCGAAGAAGTCATGCTCGGCGCCGAGCTGTACCGGGAAAACCACTGCGACGTGATCGTGGCGGTCGGAGGCGGCAGCCCGATGGATTGCGGCAAAGGCATCGGCATTGTCGTCGCTCACGGGCGCAGCATCCTCGAGTTCGAAGGCGTCGATACCATCCGCGTGCCAAGCCCGCCGCTGATCCTGATCCCGACCACCGCCGGCACGTCGGCGGACGTCTCGCAATTCGTGATCATTTCCAACCAGCAAGAACGCATGAAGTTTTCGATCGTCAGCAAGGCCGTGGTGCCAGACGTGTCGCTGATCGACCCGGAAACCACCCTCAGCATGGACCCGTTCCTGTCGGCCTGTACCGGCATCGACGCCCTGGTGCATGCCATCGAAGCCTTCGTGTCCACCGGGCACGGGCCGTTGACCGACCCTCATGCGCTGGAGGCCATGCGCCTGATCAATGGCAATCTGGTGCAGATGATCGCCAACCCGACGGACATTGCCCTGCGCGAGAAAATCATGCTGGGCAGCATGCAGGCCGGGCTGGCGTTTTCCAACGCGATTCTGGGGGCCGTGCACGCCATGTCCCACAGCCTCGGCGGGTTTCTCGACTTGCCCCATGGCCTGTGCAACGCGGTGCTGGTAGAACACGTGGTGGCGTTCAACTACAGCTCGGCACCGGACCGCTTCAAAGTCATTGCCGAGACCTTTGGCATCGATTGCCGGGGCCTCAATCACCGGGAGATCTGCGGGCGCCTGGTCGACCACCTGATTGCCCTCAAACACGCCATCGGGTTCCATGAAACCCTGGGGTTGCACGGTGTCCGGACGGCGGACATTCCATTCCTGTCGCAACACGCGATGGACGATCCGTGCATCCTCACCAATCCGCGTGAATCCAGTCAGCGTGATGTCGAGGTCGTCTATGGCGAAGCCCTCTGACGAGCAACAACGGGCGCTGGCCGGGTTACTGGGTTTAGGCAGCCATTCGGCACGCAAGAGCCATTATCCGGAACTCGCGGCGCGCCTTGACGAGCTGGAAGCCGAGCGCAATCGCTACAAATGGTTGTTCGAAAATGCCGTGCACGGGATCTTCCAGGCCAGCCTGCTCGAAGGCATGCGCGCCGCCAATCCGGCACTGGCGCGGATGCTGGGTTATCAAGACCCGCAAGAGGTGTTGTTCTCCCTGGCGGACCTGGCCAGCAACCTGTTTGTCGGTGGCGCCCAGGAGCTCGAAAACATCGGCGAGCTGCTGAAAACACAACGCAGCCTGCACGGCTATGAGACCCAGCTGCGGCGCAAGGACGGCACCAGCCTCGACGTGCTGATGAACCTGTTGCTCAAGCCCGATCAGGAAGGTTTGGTGGAAGGTTTTGTCGCCGACATCACCGAACGCAAACTGGCTCAGGAACGCCTGCAGCAGCTCAATGACGAACTGGAACAGCGGGTCACTGCGCGCACCGATGAACTACTTGAAGCCAACCGCAACCTGCAGCAGCAGATCACCCAGCGCAAACAGATCGCCGAAGCCTTGCGCGATGCCCGTGACGCTGCCGAGGCGGCCAATCACAGCAAGGACAAGTACCTCGCCGCCGCCAGCCATGACCTGCTGCAACCGCTCAACGCCGCACGTTTGCTGATCTCTACCCTGCGCGAGCGCAAGCTGCCCGACATCGAGCAGGTACTGGTCGAACGCACGCACCAGGCACTGGAAGGGGCGGAGGATTTGCTCACGGATCTGCTGGATATTTCCCGGCTCGACCAGGCCGCCGTGAAGCCGGACATCGCGCTTTATCGCCTCGACGAATTGCTCGGGCCGTTGGTGTCGGAGTTTCAATCGGTGGCCGAGGCGGCCGGTTTGAACTTGCGTGTGCACATGGGCGACTACGCGATCCGCACCGACTTGCGGCTGATGACGCGCATCCTGCGCAACTTCCTCAGCAACGCGTGTCGCTACACCGATCAGGGCTGCATTTTGCTCGCGGCACGTCGCCGGGGCGAGCAGTTGAGCCTGGAAGTGTGGGACACCGGGCGTGGGATTGCAGCCGATCGCCTCGACTCGATCTTCCTCGAATTCAATCAGCTGGACGTTGGCCGGGCCGCCGACCGCAAAGGGGTGGGCCTGGGGCTGGCGATCGTCGAACGCATCGCCAAGATTCTTGATTATCGGGTCCAGGTGCATTCATTGCCGGGTCGGGGCTCGCGGTTCGCCATCGAGGTGCCCATGTCCCGCGAGGTGCCGTTGCCCATCAGCCTGGCGGTGCCGCAACCGGGTACGGGCAATCCGCTGCCGGGTCGACGTTTGCTGGTGCTCGACAATGAAGTGAGCATCCTTGAAAGCATGAGCGCGTTGCTCGGGCAGTGGGGCTGTGAGGTGGTGACGGCCACGGACGAGGCTTCAGCGTTGAGCGCGTTGCAGGGGCAGGCGCCGGAGCTGATTCTGGCGGACTATCACCTCGATCACGGGGTGGTGGGTTGCGAGGTGGTCAGGCATTTGCGCGAGCACTTCAGTCAAACCATCCCGGCCGTGATCATCACCGCCGACCGCACCGATCAGTGCCGGCGTTCGCTGCAGCGACTCAATGCGCCGCTGCTGAACAAACCGGTGAAACCCGGCAAGTTGCGTGCGGTGCTGAGCCAGTTGCTGGGGTGATCAGCATGCGCGGTATTGCAGGCTGAAACCGAGTTCGGTGGTTTGCCCGTGCTCCAGCAGGCGCAAGCCAGGTCGGCCCGGCAGGTGGTGTGCATCCACCGGATGGCTGACCGGTTCGATGCAGAAAAAATCCAGTCCCGGTGGGCAGTAGAGCAGAAAAACACCGCTGCCAGTGGCCTGGCAGTGCAGCTCGTAACCGAGGTCGCGTTGCTGGATCAGGCAATGCCCGTCCCATTCGCAGAATCCGTTGTCGACCAGTCTGTCGGGCAACGCCTTGAGCGACTGGAAATCCCAGTCTGCCGGTACAGCGCTGAGCTGGGTGGGCAGTTTGCTCGCGTCGCACATCCACACGTGCCCGGCCTTTGCCTGTAGGCGCGTATCCGGGGTGCGTGGCAGGTAGGGATGCAAACCCAGGCCGTGCCAAGCGGCGCGTTCGGCCAGATGAGTGACGTGCAACTCGATGCTCAGTCGACCCTCGTTCAGATGAAAACGTTGCCAGGCGCGATAGGCGAAGGGTGTGGTGCTGTCGAGTTGCAGCACGGCGTCATTACGCGACTGCGCCACCACCTGCCACGGCTGCTGCCAGGCACTGCCATGAATCGGCAGCGGGTCAGTGAGGCTGTTGGGCGTCAAAGTGAGCCAGCCATCGGGGCAGTCGAAACCGCCTGCTGATACTCGGTTTGACCAGGGTGCCAAAGGGAAGCAGGCAAGCTTGCCGGGCAGGCCGGTGTTCAGCGCGTGGGTGTCGCTGTGTCGAAGCAGCGGCTGCCCGGTGCTGCGCACGGTCCAGTTGGCGATGCTGCCGCCGAGCTCAGGGGCGAGGGTGAGGCGGGTGAGTTCGTCTTCGAGCTCGATCAACGTAGGTGCCATGTCTGTATATCCTATAAAAAATACACCTCAACCCCTGTTGGAGCTGTGTACGAACCTGTGCAGGAGCCTTAGGAACCCGTAGGAGCTGTGTAGGCGCTGTCGAGTGAAACGAGGCTGCGATCTTTTGAACTTTTTTTAAAAAAGCCCCACAGGAATGTAGGTCGTTCATGGCTTGTGTGTTCATCAGTGATTTTGCGGCAAACTGTCATCACTCTCAAACAAGGTTATTGAATGGATCACTACGCCCCGCGCGACTGGCAACCCCATGAACGGCCCAGCCTGCCCGGTTCCCCCTCAACGCCGCTGCACTCCACGCCAAAGCGGTTCGCCTTCGCGCTGGTGGGATTGCTGGTGGCGTTGACTGGCGGCCTGGGCAACTCGTTGGTGATCGCCAATCTGACTTACCTGCAAGGCGCGTTGGGGGCGACCACGGCCGAGATGGCCTGGCTGCCGGCAGCCTATGTCATGACCAACGTGTCGATGAACCTGCTGCTGGTGAAATTTCGCCAACAGTTCGGTCTGCGGGCGTTCACGGAAGTGTTTCTGGTGCTCTATGCGCTGGTCACTTTCGGCCACTTGTTCGTCAACGACCTGAACTCGGCGATCGCGGTGCGGGCGGCGCACGGGATGGTGGGGGCGGCGTTGAGTTCCCTGGGCCTGTATTACATGATCCAGGCGTTCCCGGCGAAGTGGCGGATGAAGGCGCTGGTCCTGGGGCTCGGGACCTCGCAACTGGCCTTGCCGCTGGCACGGCTGTTCTCCGAAGACCTGCTGCAGATCGCCGAATGGCGCGGCCTCTATCTGTTTGAACTGGGCATGGCGCTGCTGTCCCTGGGTTGCGTGTTTCTCCTCAAGTTGCCACCGGGCGACCGCTTCAAGACCTTCGAAAAACTCGATTTCCTGACTTTCGCCATTCTTTCAAGCGGTGTGGCGTTGCTCTGCGCGGTGCTGTCGCTGGGGAGGATCGACTGGTGGCTGGAAGCGCCGTGGATTGGCGTGGCGTTGGCGGCGTCCATCGCATTGATCCTCGGGGGGCTGGCGATCGAACACAACCGCAGCAACCCGATGCTGATGACCCGTTGGCTCGGCAGTGGCGTGATGATTCGCCTGGCACTGGCGGTGGTCCTTATCCGCATGGTGACCTCGGAGCAATCCACCGGTGCTGTCGGGTTCATGCAGTTCCTCAACATGAGCAGCCAGCAGCTGCACAGTCTTTATGTGGTGATGATGATCGGCAGCATCGCCGGGCTGGTCACCAGCGCCCTGACCATCAACCCCAAGCA
Source organism: Pseudomonas sp. p50(2008) (assembly GCF_015351605.1). NCBI lineage: Bacteria > Pseudomonadati > Pseudomonadota > Gammaproteobacteria > Pseudomonadales > Pseudomonadaceae > Pseudomonas > Pseudomonas sp. p50(2008). The sequence goes on along the minus strand of NZ_JACMYF010000010.1, from coordinate 257,806 downwards.
CTTGTTCATGCCGCTGATCGTGTCGCTGGCGCTGATGGCCGTCGGTTCGGTGATCGACAGCCATTCGAATAACCTGACCCGCCCGGAAAACATGTATTTCAGCCAGTTCCTGCTAGCCTTTGGCGGGACCTTTTTCCTGGGCCCGACGATGGTGCTGGGGACGCGCAACGTCCTGACCAACCCGCGCAACCTGGTGAGCTTTTCCGTGCTGTTCGGTATCTGCCAGAACCTCGGCGGCCTGATTGGTGCGGCGCTGCTGGGCACGTTTCAGATCGCTCGCGAGAAATTCCATTCCAGCAACATTGTCGAACACCTGACCATGACCGATCCGCGTGTGGCCGCACGTGTTCAGAGCGGCGGCAATGCACTCGGTTCAGTGATCGCTGACCCGAGCCTGCGCAATCTGCAAGGCATACGCAGTCTGGCCACGGCCGCCGCACACGAGGCCAATGTGCTCGCCTATAACGATGTGTTCATGCTGATCGCGATGATTGCCGTGTTGACCATGATCTGGATTTCCCTTCGCGCCCTGTGGCTGATGAGCACCACCAAAAACGTCGCCCCAACGCCTCCCGTAGCCCCTAGCGGTGTTTCTTCTTCATGACCGAACCGACCACAACCACCACCAATGCCATCGCAGCGACGCCTGAAGGTGTCGAACCACCGTCCACGCCCGCCACAGAACCACGTTCATTGCGAGTGCGGGTGCTTTCGTCCATGGGCTTTGCGGCCATTGCCATCGTGGGTGTACTGATCGTGTTGTACGCCTGGCAACTGCCGCCGTTCAGCAGCGCGGTCGAAACCACGGAGAACGCCTTGGTGCGTGGTCAGGTGACGATCATCGGCCCGCAGCTCAGCGGCTATGTGTATGAAGTGCCGGTGTCGGACTTTCAGTTTGTGAAGGCCGGGGATCTGCTGGTGCGGCTCGACGACCGGATCTACCAGCAGCGTCTCGATCAATCGCTGGCGCAGTTGGCGGTACAGAAAGCGGCCCTGGCCAACGTGGTACAGCAACGCAACAGCGCCGAGGCGACCATCAAGCTGCGTCAGGCCGCCGTCGCTGACAGCCAGGCTCAGGTGCGTAAAAGTGAAGCGGATCTGCGCCGAAACAACGAGCTGGTGCGTGACGGTTCTGTGTCCAGGCGCGAGTTGGACGTCGCCTTGGCGGCGAACGCGCAGTCCATTGCGGCAGTGGCTCAAGCCCAGGCCAATCTGGAAATTGCGCGCCAGGATTTGCAGTCGGTGATCGTCAATCGTGGCTCGCTGGAAGCGGCGGTCGCCAGTGCGGACGCCGCGGTGCAACTGGCGCGCATCGACCTGTCCAACACCCGGATCATTGCGCCGCGCGACGGTCAGCTCGGGCAGATCGGCGTGCGCCTCGGCGCCTATGTGAACTCCGGCGCGCAACTGATGGCGCTGGTGCCGCATCAGTTGTGGGTGATCGCCAACATGAAGGAAACCCAGATGAACAACGTGAGGGTCGGCCAGCCGGTAACGTTTACCGTGGATGCCCTCAATCACCGACTATTTCATGGGCAGGTGCAGCGAATATCACCGGGGACCGGGTCGGAGTTCGCGTTGTTGCAGGCGGACAACGCCACCGGCAACTTCGTCAAGATCGCCCAGCGCGTGCCGGTGCGGATTACGGTGAATGACGGGCAGGAAGGCAGCGAGCGTCTGCGACCGGGGATGTCGGTGGTGGTGAGTATCGATACGGCGGCGGAGGGGGATAACGATAAATCCCCTCGCCACAGAGTAGGCGTACCACTTAAGTGAACTGCATGGCCTGCAGGATTGAGGTGCTCAGGCCGCAACCATTGGCGGCATGGTGCCCAGCAGCGACACTGCCGCCACGGCGCCAATTCCCAGCAGCCACTCCATGATCACGCTGCTTTTAAGTGCCCCCATTCGCTGTTCGCAATCCTTGATCCGCAGTCGGTTGAACAACGCCAGCCCCAGCATCACCACGACCAGCAAGACCTTGATCAACAGGATCAAGGCAAAACCGGACCACAACGGCGTCGGCCAGAATTGCCCGGTGAGTACCCGGACATTGATCAGTCCGGTGATGACCAATCCCGCGACCAACGCGTAACCCACGCCACTGAATCGCTGCAGAATGACGCTGACTGTATGACCCGTGGGTTGCCGCAGGATCATCACCAGCAACATCAATCCGCCGAGCCAGATGCCGACGCAGGTCAGGTGGACAATCTGGTTGAGGATCAACAACTGCCCGTTCAGGCCGTCGAGCATCGCGCCATGACCAACCGGCGCCAGGGTCGCCAGCAACAGACTGGCCAGGGTCAGCCGAATAGGCAGGTTAGCGCCCAAGGGTGTCAGCAGCAGCGCCATCAACACCCCGTTGATCAGCAGGTGCCAGCCCCAGACCTGGCCGAAAAACGTGTTGGTCAGCACTAATTGCAAAGTCGCCGGATCGAACGCCGCTTCCCAGGCGCCAGCCATGCTGGCGGTGATCAACAGCAACCAGCACACGCCGCTGAGCAGCGCCACTGCCGTCAGCCAACGGCATACGCTTGCCAATCGTCGGTCCAGCGCCAGCGATTCACGGTTCAACAGCAGAGGCCTGAATACCCAGGCCCCGAACAGCATCAGCACCACGGTGAAATGCAGGAAACGACACAGCACCATCGCGCTCGTCATGAATTACTGACCCACCTTGAAGCTGTAGGCGCCTTCGCTTTTGTGGGTGTCGACGGACACGGCGTGCCATTGGACTTTATAGGCGCCGGCGGTCAACGGCGCGGCTGGCGTCACGATCAGGGTTTTTTTATCGCTGCCTTCGGTGGTCAGGCTTTTCACCGGCACGTCAGTCCCGTCTTTGCTGAGGGTGACCTTGGTGAAGGTGGCTTCGACACCTTCGGAAAACACCAGGCGCAACTCGGCAGGCGCGCTGACAGTACTGTCGGCAGCGGGCGTCTGGCTTTTCAGATGGGCGTGGGCAAACACCGACGAGGCGGCGAACAGGCTGCCGAGGAGGGCAGCGGTGGTCAGGGCTTTCTTGAGCAGCATCGTGGAATACCTCTTGGGCAGGTTCGAAGAGGCCGTCAGTTTACCTTCCGCAAGCGGCCTGTACGAAGTTTCGTTTTCCCTTGTCGCCGCGAGGTAGAGCGGATGCTAGTCTTGACCAACGCTGTCGTCAGGGAGCCCTCATGGGCAATCACAAGATCGAGATTCGTCGCAGTAACGTCGAAAAGATTCTGCTGGGGGCCGAAAAGGTCTTCGCCGAAAAAGGCTTCGGCAGCACCGCCATGGCCGACATCGCCGCCGAAGTGCAACTGCCGCGCTCGAACCTGCATTACTACTTCAGCACCAAGACCGAACTCTACAGCGCCGTGCTGTTCGATCTGCTGGAAGTCTGGAAGCAGGACGCCCTGTGCTTTGAAATGTTCGACGATCCGCGCGTGGTGCTGAGTAGCTACATCCGCGCCAAAATGAACCACTCCCGCAGCCGTCCCTACGGCTCCAAAGTCTGGGCCAACGAGATCATCCACGGCGCCCCGACCCTCGGCGAGGCACTGGACGTGAGCCTCTACGATTGGGCCAAGATGAAAGAAGCCAAGATCCGCCAATGGGTCGAAGACAAACGCATCCTGCCGGTAGAGCCCTCAAGCCTGCTGTACATGATCTGGGCCTCGACCCAGCACTACGCCGACTTTGATCATCAGGTGAATATCCTCAATGATCATCAGCCGTTGTCGGACATGCAGTTTGAAAGGGCGGTGCAGACGGTGACGAGTGTGATCTTGCGGGGGATTGGGTTGGAGCCCTGAGTTTTTTTGGCAAGTTGCTGGCCTTCGCGAACCTTACGGGTCGTCAGTCCATGTCATCGTTTCGAATTGATTGGCTTGCCTTTTTGATTTTCTCTAGTGCGTTTTGCTTGGCTCGGTGTCGTTTATAGGCAAATTGACCTGAGCTAATTTGCCTTTTTTTGTATTGCTCTTCGGCCAAAAGGAAAGGCTGTAGAAAGGCGTTGTCAGGCGTTATATTTGTACTCGGATGAAGGCGCATGTGTTCGTCGTATTCACGTGCAACATCACTTAGATTTTTGTGTATTGCGTGTGTTCTCTTGTTGTGGCTGGTCCGTATTTTTCCTTCGTTGTAAGGACGTACTTTTCTTGTTGCCTCGGGCGGCAGCGGTTTAAACATTACTTCTGTTTTTGCAATTGGAGTGGCGGTATAAACAAAAGGAGTGGGAGCAGATGCCGGACGAGCGGGCCGGACTATAGATTGGGAGGAGGGTTGTAGCCGATGCAATGGGTTGACGATTACCGACCGTCTATGCTGATTTAGGAATTGCATTAAGCGAACGTTACCGGTTGGGTCGCGAAAGTTAATGGGGTCGTTTCCGCAATAAGCATATGGATTAAAGCCTCCCTTACCAAAAGGACTCAATTCATCCGGGCTATTGAAGCGCATCAGTACCGGATTGAATGCACGCGTGCCCTGTCCCAATAGATAGTGACCGGTAATAGAGTCGGGAGACTCACCGTTAAACCCAATCAAGCGACTCAAACCACTTTCGCCCGGGTGATGGCCGTAAGCGGTATAAGCCACTTGCTGCTCGACAGTACGCAGCAGCGAATGAGCCTGATCTGTCGCCAGAAGCGTGGTTTCGGTTTCCCCAGCCGTACAATGTTGCTGCGCCAGCGGTTGAGCTTCATGGCGGATGATTGTTCGTTGTGAGCGTTCTTCCCGTTCGGTCACCAGATGGTCGCCCTGGTAAAACCGTTGGGTGCTTGTACCCTCTGAAGGGCCTGCGCTCGAGAGTCGGTCCAAGGGGTCGTAGCGGAAGCGGCGGAGTATTTTCAAAGACGAGGACATGGGCGTGGGTCCATTGCCGGTGGAGTGTTGCTAGAGTCGGGTAACCCTGAGTCCTTGTCTACTAACAGAACTGATAGTCGGGGCTGCTGACGCCATCGCGGGCAAGCCACGCTCCCACAGGTTCTGTGTCGACCGGCCTGACGTCGGTTGTACTCAGATCCTGTGGGAGCGTGGCTTGCCCGCGATGGCGTCCATTCAGACGCCGCTGAACTCAAACAGCAACGTGATACGGGTTCCTCGGGTCATGATTCCAGTCCAGAAACGGCTTGCCGCTGTCCATCGGCACCATCTCGATGCAGTCCTGCACCGGGCAGGTGATCTGGCACAGGTTGCAGCCTACGCACTCGTCGTCGATCACTTCATATTTATGCGTTCCGTCCGCCTGCTTGATGCTGGCCACCGCCTGGTGCGAGGTGTCTTCGCAGGCAATGTGGCAACGACCGCAGCCGATGCAGGCCTCCTGATCGATCTTGGCGATCACCTGATAGTTGATATCCAGGTACTTCCAGTCCGTGGTGTTGGCCACCGCACGTCCTGAAAAATCCGCCACGCTGGCGTAGCCCTGGCTTTCCATCCAGCGGGACAGTCCGTCTTTCATTTCCTCGACAATCCTGAAACCGTGCAGCATCGCCGCCGTGCACACCTGAACCGATCCGCTGCCCAGAGCGATGAACTCTGCGGCGTCGCGCCACGTGCCAATGCCGCCGATGCCGGAGATCGGCAGGCCCCGGGTCTGCGGATCCCGTGCGATCTCGGCGACCATGTTCAGCGCAATGGGCTTGACCGCTGAACCGCAGTAACCGCCGTGGGTGCTTTGGTTGCCGACGACAGGGTTGGCGACCATGCGCTCCAGGTTGACACTGGTGATCGAGTTGATGGTGTTGATCAACGACACCGCATCGGCACCGCCTCGATGGGCCGCGCGGGCGGCGACGCGGATGTCGGTGATGTTCGGCGTGAGCTTGACGATGACCGGGAGCGAGCAATAGGTCTTGCACCAACGGGTGACCTGTTCGACATACTCCGGGACCTGTCCGACCGCTGCGCCCATGCCGCGTTCGGGCATGCCATGGGGGCAACCGAAGTTCAGTTCGATGCCGTCGGCACCGGTGGCTTCCACCAGCGGCAGGATGAATTTCCACGACTCTTCGACGCAGGGCACCATCAGCGAAACGATCAGCGCGCGGTCCGGCCAGTCCTTTTTGACCTGGGTGATTTCCCGCAGGTTGATTTCCAGTGAGCGGTCGGTAATCAGCTCGATGTTGTTGAACCCCATCACTTCACGGTTGGCGCCGAAGTGCGCCGAGTAGCGCGAAGACACGTTGACCGCCGCCGGGTCTTCACCCAGGGTTTTCCAGACCACGCCACCCCAACCGGCCTCGAAGGCGCGGACCACGTTGTAAGCCTTGTCGGTGGGCGGCGCGGAGGCGAGCCAGAATGGGTTAGGGGATTTGATACCGGCGAAGTTGATCGATAGATCGGCCATTTACGCAGCCTCCACATTGAGCACGAGTTGGGCGTGAATGGCCTCGGCGGCCAGTTTGCCGTGTTGCACGGCCTGCACGGTGAGGTCCTGATCGAGGCTGGTGCAGTCGCCACCGGCGTACACGCCGGGGATACTGGTGCGCAGCTGTGCATCGACCTCGATCCGATCGCCCTGGCGCTTGAGTTCGCGGGCCAGCGGGTCGCTGAGAGCTGTGCCGTCGAAGGCCTGGCCGATGGCTTTGAAGATGGCGTCGGCGGCCAGTTCGAAGGTTTCACCGGTGGTTTGCAGACAGCCATCCACCAGCCGGGTGCGGGCGAAACGCATGCCGCGGACATTGCCGTTGGCATCGAGTAATACTTCCTCAGGTTGGGCCCAGATCAGCAAACGCACCTGATTGGCTTTGGCGATGTCCTGCTCATGGCCGGTAGCGCCCATTTCTTCGACGCCACGGCGGTACACCAGATTGACGTCGCGAGCACCGAGGCGGGCCATTTGCACCGCCATGTCGATGGCGGTGTTGCCGGCACCGAGGACAATGCAGCGATCCGCCAGCGGCAGTTGGGTCAGGTCGTCGGCCTGGCGCAGTTCGCGGATGTAATCCGTGGCGGCGACTAAACCGGGGGCGTCTTCGTGGTTGAGGCCCAGTTGCTTGCTGGCGTTGAGACCCAGGCCGAGAAACACCGCGTCGAATTGCTGGTGCAGTTCGCTGAGGGTCAGGTTCTCGCCGAGCTTCTGCCCGTGGCGGATCTCGATGCCGCCGATTTGCAGGAGGAAGTCCAGTTCCTTCTGTGCGTAATCGTCCACCAGTTTGTATTTGGCAATTCCGTATTCATTGAGGCCACCGGCCTTTTCGCGCGCCTCGAAAATCACCACATCATGGCCGTGCATGGCGCTGCGGTGAGCGCAGGAAAGCCCTGCCGGACCGGCGCCCACCACGGCAATGCGTTTGCCCGTGGCGGCGGCGCGTGCGAACGGGTGCTCAGTGAAGTGCGCGTTGTCCACGGCGTAGCGCTGCAGCAGGCCGATCAGCACCGGCGCGCATTCATGGTCGTTGTTGCGCACACAGGCTTGCTGGCAAAGGATTTCCGTGGGGCAGACGCGAGCGCAACTGCCACCGAGGATGTTCGCCGAGAGGATTTTGTGCGCGGCGCCCTGAACGTTTTCCGCGTGAATATTGCGGATGAACGAGGGGATGTCGATCTCGCTCGGGCAGGCATTCACGCACGGGGCGTCGTAGCAATACAGGCAGCGCGACGCTTCGAGGTGCGCCTGGCGGTCGTTGAGCGGCGGCGCGAGGTCGGTGAAGTGGCCGGCGAGGGCGGCCGCATTTTCATAGGGATGCGGGAGATGGTCGAGGGTCTTGATCACGGTTTTTGCCTCACGGTTATTGAGGTGCTGCCTCTGATGGGCAGTGTCTGGATCACCTGCATTTCAAATGTGGGAGCGGGCTTGCCCGCGATGGCCGAAGGCCTGGAGTTCAGCGTTTCACCGCAGTGGGCTTATTCTGCTCAGCCCGCTTGCTCAACAAATCAAACACCGCCGGATACGCCGGCCGTTCGACGTATCGCCCGGCACCTCGCTCGGCCCGCAGGTCACCGTCCGCCCAGACAACCTTGCCCTGGCTCACGGTATGGCTCGGCACCCCGCGCACGGTCTTGCCTTCGAAGATGTTGAAGTCGACCTGCTGGTGATGCGTCGCTGCCGAAATGGTCCGCGTGCCCTGCGGGTCCCACAACACCAGATCGGCATCGGCGCCAACGCGGATCGCGCCTTTGCGCGGATACAGATTGAAAATCTTGGCGGTGTTGGTAGAGGTCAGGGCCACGAACTGTTGCATCGAAAAGCGCCCGGTATTGACCCCTTCATCCCAGAGCACGGCCATGCGATCTTCGATGCCGGCGGTGCCGTTGGGGATCTTGCTGAAGTCGTCACGGCCAGCGGCTTTTTGCTCGGCGCAGAAGCAGCAATGGTCGGTGGCGGTGGTGTGCAGGTTGCCCGATTGCAGGCCATGCCACAGTGCTTCTTGATGGCCGCGAGGACGGAACGGTGGGCTCATGACGTAACCGGCGGCAGTCTGCCAGTCCGGGTGTTGATAGACGCTGTCGTCCAGCAGCAGATGCCCGGCCAACACTTCGCCATAGACTGGCTGCCCCTTGCTGCGGGCATAGGTGATTTCGTCGAGGGCTTCCTTGGTCGAGACATGCACCAGGTACAGCGGCGTGCCCAGGGTTTCGGCGATGCGGATCGCCCGGCTGGCCGCTTCACCTTCCACTTGCGAAGGTCGCGACAGCGGATGCGCTTCCGGCCCGGTCATGCCCTGTGCCATCAACTTGCGTTGCAGGTGATACACCAGTTCGCCGTTCTCGGCGTGCACGGTGGGCACCGCACCGAGCTCAAGGCAACGTTCGAAACTCGCGACCAGCGTGTCGTCGGCCGCCATGATCGCGTTTTTGTACGCCATGAAATGCTTGAAGCTGTTGACGCCGTGATGGCTGACCAGCTCGGCCATTTCTTCGCGGACCTGCTCGCTCCACCAGGTAATGGCGACGTGGAAACCGTAATCCGATGCCGACTTTTCCGCCCAGCCGCGCCACTGATGAAAGGCTTCCATCAAGGGCTGCTGCGGGTTGGGAATCACGAAGTCGATGATCGACGTGGTGCCACCTGCAAGTCCCGCCGCGGTGCCGCTGAAAAAATCTTCACTGGCCACGGTGCCCATGAAGGGCAGTTGCATATGGGTGTGCGGGTCGATGCCGCCGGGCATCAGGTATTGACCACTGCCGTCGAGCACTTGCGCACCCGCCGGAACATCAAGGTTTTCACCGATGGCTTTAATCACGCCGTCGGCGCAATAGACGTCGGCGCGATAACTTTCATCATGGGTAACAACGGTGGCGCCACGGATCAACAGAGACATTCCGAGTTCCTCGCAGGCAATGACCGACTTGTGCCGGTTCTAAATGTTTTATATGAAGCAGACGCAAACAGGTGTATTCCTGTCATCGCTGTCAGGAATAGAAGCTAGTCTGAGTTAAAGAAATGAGCAAGATTATTTTTTATAAGCTTATGACTGTTTTAAGGTATTGATAAATAACGAATAAAACCGAGAATCACCAAAATGGTACCGCCTCTCACCATTTTGACGCACTTGACAGGTTCGAAAAATAGACGAGATTTCCTATGTGAAATCAGCTGCTTGAGAAGGGTCTATGGTTAATGCGTAACACGCGAAAAAAGTTTGATGCACCAGATTGAGTCCTGACTGATCGGACAACTTGCCTGGCATTCGGCCTGAGTGAACAGACCTGTTACCGAGGACTCATGAGTTGTTTAAATAAAAATGATGAACTTCAGTTAGTTACCGTTTTTTTATGGATCTGCCCGATGCGCAAGCGGGGTAATCGGCATGTTTATTGATGTCGCCAGCCCCTGATGAGCAAAAATAATCAAAAGAACAGTGGAGCGGCCATGCAACAGATCAGATCGCAAGTGACCGAGCGCGACGGCTTGTTTGAGCTTGAAGCCGGCAGCGATGTCCTCGACAGTCCCCGTTACAACCACGACATGGCACCGACCAAGGTGCGCGAACGAACCTGGAACAAATGGCACATCACCGCGTTGTGGGTCGGCATGTCGATCTGCGTGCCCACGTACACCCTCGGTGGTGTGCTCACCGCCTATTTCGGGTTGAGCGTGGGTGAGGCGCTGCTGGCGATTCTGTTCGCCAACATCATTGTCCTGATCCCCCTGACGCTTAACGCGTTCCCCGGCACCAAATACGGCATCCCGTTTCCGGTGTTACTGCGATCCTCTTTCGGCATCCTCGGCTCCAACGTTCCCTGCCTGATCCGGGCACTGGTGGCGTGTGGCTGGTTCGGAATCCAGACAATGTTCGGCGGGCTGGCGATCCACCTGTTTCTGGGATCGGTGTTCGAGGGCTGGAAATCCCTGGGTGGCACCGGTGAAGTCATCGGCTTCATGGTGTTCTGGGCGCTGAACCTGTGGGTGGTGATTCGCGGCGCCGAGTCGATCAAGTGGCTGGAAACCCTGTCCGCACCGTTGTTGGTGCTGGTGGGCGCAGGGCTGCTGGTGTGGGCGATGCCGAACGTGTCGATGACCGAGCTGATGGCGATCCCGGCCAAACGTCCGGAAGGCGCGAGCGTGGTCAGCTACTTCGCCGCCGGACTGACCGCAATGGTCGGCTTCTGGGCCACCCTGTCTCTGAATATTCCGGACTTCAGCCGCTATGCGAAAAGCCAGAAGGACCAGATCGTCGGGCAGATTATCGGCTTGCCACTGACCATGTTCCTGTTCGCCTCATTGGGTGTGGTGATGACCGCTGCCTCGGTGAAGCTGGTGGGTGTCACGGTCTCTGATCCGGTGACGTTGATCGGTCATATCCAGAGCCCGGTCTGGGTTGCGCTGGCCATGGCGCTGATCATCATTGCCACGCTGTCTACCAACACCGCAGCTAACATCGTCTCGCCCACCAACGACTTCCAGAACATCGCGCCGAAGGTGATCAACCGCACCAAGGCAGTCATGCTGACCGGGCTGGTGGGGTTGTTGCTGATGGCCCATGAGCTGCTGAAAAAGCTCGGTTTGATTGTGTCTGACGTGAGCCTTGAGACGGTGTATTCCAACTGGCTGCTGGGCTATTCCAGCCTGCTGGGACCGATTGCCGGGATCATGGTGGTGGACTATTTCCTGATCAAGAAACAGCGGCTGGACCTGGCAGGTTTGTACCGCGATGACGTTTACCCGGCGTGGAACTGGAACGGTTTTATTGCGTTTGGCGTGCCCGTGGTGTTGACGCTGCTGTCGCTGGGCAGTGATGCGTTCAGCTGGTTCTACAGCTATGGCTGGTTCACCGGCTCGGCGCTTGGCGGGTTGATTTATTACGGGTTGTGCTCGATGCGGCCTAGTCCGTCTATTGCGAAATCTGCGGTGTAAGTGAGGGCCTCATCGCGAGCAAGCTCGGCTCCCACAGGTACTGAGGTGTACACAGCATTTGTGTACGACATTGATACCTGTGGGAGCCGGGCTTGCCCGCGATGGCGGCCTGACAGACACAACACAAATACTCATAAGAACAGCCTGAGGAGATCACCATGAACGCTGCTGTAGACGTTCTGCAGTCCACCCATCAGCACATCAACCGCGACCGCCTGTGGCAGTCGCTCATGGAACTGGCCCAGCTCGGCGCCACGGTGAAGGGCGGCGTTTGTCGCCTGGCCCTGACCGACCTGGATCGTCAGGCCAGGGACATTTTCGTCCGTTGGTGCGAAGAGGCTGGCTGCACCGTCAGCATCGACGCCGTCGGCAATATCTTTGCCCGCCGCCCCGGCCGTAACCCCAACCTTCCCCCGGTGATGACCGGCAGTCACATTGACACCCAGCCCACCGGCGGCAAGTTCGACGGCTGCTTCGGCGTATTGGCCGGCGTCGAAGTGCTGCGCACACTCAACGATCTTGGCGTGGAAACCGAAGCGCCGCTGGAGGTGGTGGTCTGGACCAATGAAGAAGGCTCGCGTTTCGCACCGTGCATGATGGGGTCCGGCGTGTTCGCGGAAAAATTCACCCTTGAAGAAACCCTGGCCAAAGTCGATGCCGAGGGTGTCACGGTCGGCGAAGCGCTGAATGCCATCGGCTACGCCGGCCCACGCAAGGTCAGCGGCCATGCGGTGGGTGCCTATTTTGAAGCGCACATCGAGCAAGGTCCGATCCTTGAAGACGAACGCAAAACCATCGGCGTGGTTATGGGGGCCCTCGGGCAAAAATGGTTCGACCTGAAACTGCGTGGCGTCGAAGCCCACGCCGGTCCGACGCCGATGCACCTGCGCAAGGATGCTCTGGTCGGCGCATCGATCATCGTCGGCGCCGTCAACCGCGCCGCGCTCGGCCATCAACCTCACGCCTGCGGCACGGTCGGGTGCCTGCAGGCGTATCCCGGCTCGCGTAATGTGATCCCCGGTGAAGTGCGCATGACCCTGGACTTCCGGCATCTGGAGCCGGCCCGTCTGGATTCGATGATTGCCGAAGTGCGCGAGATCATCGAGACCACGTGCGAGCAGCATGGGCTGACGTTCGAACTCACACCGACGGCGGATTTTCCGCCGCTGTACTTCGACAAGGGGTGTGTCGAAGCGGTACGCAATGCGGCGCAGGGGCTGGGCTTGTCGCACATGGATATTGTCAGTGGAGCGGGGCACGACGCGATCTTCCTGGCTGAACTGGGTCCGGCGGGAATGATCTTCGTGCCGTGTGAAGGGGGGATCAGCCACAACGAAATTGAAAACGCCGCGCCGGATGATCTGGCAGCCGGGTGTGCGGTGTTGTTGCGGGCGATGCTGGCGGCGTCGGCGGCGATTGCGAAAGGGCAACTGGCTGCTTGAAACAGGTGAAATGCGCTGAAGGACCGGCGCACTTCAACTCGGTGAGAGATAGACCCGGAGATTGTTCGGGACTATCAGATCTGTTAGGTAGACAACGCCTGTAAAATGAAACAGTTTAAGAACTCTAGTGTGAAGTCGTGCATGGAGTTTATTCAATGTCCTCTAACCACCGTAAAGACGAACTGCGCCGCTACCGTTACGATCCGCTGGACCGACAGACCGGTTGTGCCGTTGCAGAGCAAGATCTCCTCCTACGTTTTTACTGTGACAACCGCTTGGCGACTCACCTGCAGGGTGCAGTAAAAATCAGCATCTTCCGTCACGAGGATCAACCGCTAGCGCAGCAACGAAGGCATATTGATGAACTCGACATATCACTGCTGGCGAGTGATCTCAAAAGTTCAGTGTTGGAAGTTCTCGCCCCTATCGGACTTCGTCATCCCGCGGCCTACACACCTTATGGCCATCACCAGAGGAACGGGCTGCTCAGCTCGCCGGGATTCAACGGTGAACTTGCGGACCCTCTGACCGGTTGTTATCACCTGGGTAATGGTTATCGCCAATACAACCCGTTATTGATGCGGTTTCACAGTCCGGACGATATGAGTCCATTTGGCAAGGGTGGGTTGAATGCGTATGCCTATTGTGAAGGCGAGCCAGTAATGAGAAGTGATCCTGATGGTCATTTTTTTAAATCTTTTTCTAGCTTTTCTAGTTCCTATATTACGAAACCCTCGAGAAATATTTTTACTAGTCGGCAGTCGTCGAGTTCTGTTGCCAGGCAGATGCGAAAAGCAGATATTGTGCGTCTGGACGGTCAGGCTATGAAATTACCTTCACATATACCTGATGTTCCTAGCGGTAGTAAAAATTACAAGCCGGGGATTTTGCTTTATCGCAGTGATTATAAAAAGCTGAATAAGGTGAAACTAAAAATAGAAAGACATACGGCGATGCTGGAAAGCGAAAACTCTCGTTTAATTAAGCAGCAAAACTGGACTCCCGATGTTCAGGGGAGCTTCAAGTATCAATATCGTAATGCCAAGGGCAGGACAATGAGCGAATTATTGGGCGCGATCGAACGCCTAGACGCTGCCGAGTTTCAAAATAAAATGCTTTCAGTCCGCAATCCAAGTCGACGGTGAGGGTGAGTACAATGGCCGTTGACTGTTCCTCCGACAGGATTGTAAGTATTTTCGAAACGGTAGTGATTTTGGAGGTATTCCTGAGATTAAACGCAAATTCCCTGTAGGAGCTGTCGAGTGAAACGAGGCTGCGATTTTTTGACTTGGCTTTTAAAAGCAAGATCAAAAGATCGCAGCCTCGTTTCACTCGACAGCTTCTACAGGGTGCAGACTTGGGGCACCGTGATCAGTCGTCGACGTACATAAGTTGCTGCACGCCTTCCCAGGCTTCGGCGCGCATGCGCTCGAGGTCCAGGCCCGGGATCACGCCGTCATCCACCACGACGCGTCCACCGACCAGGCTGTAGCGCACGGCAATCGGTTCGCCTGCGACCACGGGTGCAACGGCGATGTCGTGGAAGCCGAAGAAGCGTGGGTGGTCCAGGCCATAGATCACCAGATCCGCCGCTTGACCTATCTCCAGCGTGCCCACCGCACCGAGTCCCAGCACCTGCGCGCCGCCGGCCGTGCCCCAGTGGATGACGTCTTCTGCCGTGGTCGCCGAGGCCCCTTGTTCCGCCCGATGAATCAGCCATGCGGTGTTGGCTTCGCCGACCATGCTCCCGGACTCGTTCGACGCCACGCCGTCCACGCCGAGGGAAACGGGCACGCCGGCTTCGACCATCTGGGGGATCGGCGCGATCCCGCTGCCCAACCGCGCATTGCTCACCGGGCAGTGGGAAACACCGGTGCCGGTTTGCGCGAGCATGCGGATTTCGCCGGGTTGCAGATGTACGGCATGGGCGAACCAGACGTCGGGGCCGAGCCATTCGTGTTCGGCGACGAATTCCACGGGCAGGCAGTTGTATTTTTCCCGGCAGAAATTCACGTAGTTCTGCGTCTCTGACAGGTGTGTGTGCAGCCGTAGGCCGAGGCCGCGTGCGGTGTGCGCCAGTTCCCGCAGCAAGGTCGGTGGCAGCGAAAAAGTCGGCGTGGTGGGGGCTACCACGACCCGGCGCATTGCGTCCGGGATGTTCTGGTGATACGTCGACTTGAGTCGCTCGATGTCGCCGACCATCTGGTCCAGCGTCTCCGGTTGCAGTGCGGTTTTCGAGAACCCCGGGTGGGCGCTGGCGGACTCCAGTGCACCGCCGCGGCACAGGACAAATCGCAGGCCGAATTCGTCGGCCATGTCGAACAGCAGGTCCCCGGTCTCGGTGGTGCCGTGGGCGTGATAGAGGTAATGGTGATCGGCGCAGGTCGTCACGCCCGAAAGCAACAATTCGGCCATGCCCAACCGCGCGGCAATGCGTGACAACTGTGGCGTGAAACGGTTGAGACGCGGGTAGGGCACGCTCGCCAGCCAGCCTTGCAGGTCCTCGTTCAAGCCTTCAGGCACGGCTTTCAGCAGATTCTGGAACAGGTGATGGTGCGTGTTGATCCAGCCCGGATACACCAGGCAGTGTCGAGCATCGATGATGCGCTCGCCGGGTTGCGCCTCCAGTCCGGTGGCCATCTCGGCGATGCGCCCGTTGACCACGCGGATGTCGACGCTGCCGGCCCGGGCACGGGCGCCCCGCAGGCCGGTCATCACCGCCAGCGGATTTTTGATCAGGATATTTTGCAGTTGAGTCATGGGGCTTCTCCAGTCAAAGGCTGTGGGAGGCGGGTTTGGTGGCGGCGCTGTCAGGAACGCTGACGCCGTTGAGCGAGGCGTTGAGCAGCACCGATACGAGGCAGGCGATCACGACACTGCTGTGCAGGAACGGCTGGCTCCACTCAGGCAGTTGCTTGAACAAGGCCGGGGCCAGCACCGGCACCAGGGCGGCGGCGATGGTGAAACCGACAATCAGCACGTTGTAGCGATTGCGCTCGTAGTCGACCTTGGCCAGGGTCTGGATACCGGCTGCGGCGACCACACCAAACATCGCGATCCCGGCGCCACCGAGGGCCGCGGTCGGCATTGAAGCGATGATCGCCCCGGCCTTTGGCACCAGCGCCACGGAACACATCAGCAACCCGCTGATCGCCACCACCCAGCGACTGCGCACGCCGGTAAGAATCACCAGGCCGACGTTTTCCATGAAGGCAATGAACGGGAACGCCGCGAACATACCGGCGATGGTGCTCGCCAGGCCATTGGCGCGCAGGCCGTTGATCACCTGTTTGTCTTCCACGGGTTTGTCGACGATGTCGCCGATCGCGACGAACAACCCCATGGATTCGACCATCTGCACGATCATCACCACCACCATGGTGGCGATCGGGATCAGGCTGAAGGTCGGCAGGCCAAAGTAGAAGGGGTAGGGCACGGTGAGCCAGGGCGATTCCTGCACGCTGCTGAAACTGCCCATGCCCAGTCCATAGGCCAGCGCGGCCCCCACCAGCATGCCCACCAGCACCGCCATGTTGCGCAGCATCGGGCTGCCATAGCGGTTGACCAGCAGAATGGTCAGCAGCACCACGGCGGCCACGGCCAGGTACGCCGGCGCGCCGAAATCGCTGGCATGTCGCCCGCCACCGACCCACTCATAGGCAATCGGGAACAGCTGCAAGCCGATTACGGTGACGATGCACCCGGTGACCACCGGCGGAAAATACCGCCGCAATCGCCCCACGAAGGGCGCGACCAGCATGGTGAAAACCCCCGCGCCGATCACCGCTCCGCAGACCCCGGCAAATCCCACCTCCGGGTTGCTGCCGATGGCGATGACCGGGCCAACGCTGCTGAATGCAACGCCCTGAAGGATCGGCAGGCGCACGCCGAATTTCCAGAAACCCACGGTTTGCAACAAGGTGGCGATGCCCGAGCAAAACAGCGTGGTGCTGATCAGGACCACGGTGTCCGCCTGGGACATTTTCAAGGCGCTGGCGACGATCAACGGCACGGCGATGGCGCCGATGTACGAGACGGCCATGTGCTGCAGGCCGAGGGTGAGCATTTGTCGGATCGGCAGAACCTGGTCTACCGGATGGAGGGGGGTTGTTGTGTTGGCTGACGACATGGAGAAACACCTCTTGCTGTTTTTATGCTGTAGAGAGGGGTATTCGTTCTGATGCCGGTTCAGGGACGCCGCAATCCTTGTGGGAGCTGGCTTGCCAGCGATGAGGGCTGGCCGGCCACCGAATTTGTTCAGTGACAATCAGCTATCGCTGGCAAGCCAGCTCCCACAGGTTTTGCATTGTTCTTCTGACTGGCATCAATCACTCGTTCGATGCGCCTCGGACCCGCCATCCACCGGCTCCGATGCCTTTGTTCAGCCTGCCAGGCAGGCGGCAAAGCCCTGGTTCAACGCCGCGCGGTCCAGGTCGCGGCCGATGAATACGATTTTGCTGGAGCGCGGTTCGGTGCCCCACAAGGTTGATGCGCGGAACTCCACCAGACTGTGCACGCCTTGCAGCACATAGCGCTGATCCTGATCCTTGACCGCCAGCACACCTTTCATGCGGTACAGATTGTCGGCCTGCTCGGTGCGCAGTTCGCTGATCCAGCGGTGGAACGCACCGAGGTTCACGGCCCCGTCGACGGCGATCCCGACCGACGAAACACTCGGGTCGTGGTCATGATCCAGATCGTGATGATGTTCTTCGGCGTGGTGGTCATGCTCCGAGCCGATTTCCATGAGTTTTTGCGTGGATTCGAAGGCACCAATGCCGAGGATTTTCGTCAGGTCGATCTCGGCGTAGCTGGAGGTCACCAGCTCCGCCGTCGCGTTCAAACCACGGATTTTTTCACTCAGGGCAGCGACATCGGCAGCGCTGACCAGGTCGACTTTGTTGATGACGATCCGGTCGGCGCAAACGATCTGGTCCACGGCCTGGTTGTCCACGCCATCGAGCTTCAAGTCTTCCAGATGCTGGGCGATGTGTTTGGCATCGACCATGGTCACAATCGCATCCAGCTCCACCTCATCGGCAATCGGGTCGTTGATGAAGAAGCTTTGCGCCACCGGGTACGGATCGGCCAGGCCGCTGGTTTCGATCAGGATATGGTCCAGCCGCACAGGCCGCGCCACCAACTCGCGGACGATACGCACCAGGTCCTCTCGCACCTCGGCGGTACAGCACACGCAGCCGTTGACCATCTCGTAGATTTCTTCGGTTTCGGAGCTGAGCACCAGGTCGCCGTCGATGCCGACTTCGCCGAATTCGTTTTCGATCACGGCAATTTTGCGGCCGTGGTTTTCCTTGAGGATGTAGTTGAGCAGGGTGGTTTTACCGGCGCCGAGGAAGCCGGTGAGGATGGTCACGGGGATTTTGGTGTTGGGGGTTGGGGCGTTGAAGGGGGTGTTCATGTAGAGCTCCTTACCTGTGTGTTGTCGGAGTGCAATCAACTGTGGGAGCTAGCTTGCTAGCGATGAGGGCCTGTCAGCTGGCATTGATGCTGACTGACCCACCGCTATCGCGGGCAAGCCCGCTCCCACAGGTTTTGTGTGTGGTTTCAGGGATATCGGGTTCTCGCCAGCGCGTTGCGGTGCCGGCATCGAGGCCGAACAGGTCGAGGACGCGGCCGAGGCTGTGATCGACCATTTGTGCAAGGTTTTGCGGGCGGGCGTAGAAGGCCGGCACGGGTGGGGCGATGATCCCGCCCATCTCGGTAACGGCCGTCATGTTGCGCAGGTGCGCGAGGGTCAACGGGGTTTCCCGGGCCATCAGCACCAGGGTTCGACGTTCCTTCAGCGTCACGTCGGCGGCGCGGCCGATCAGGCCCGATGACGTGCCGGTGGCAATTTCCGCCAGGGTGCGCATCGAACACGGCGCCACGACCATGCCCAGGCAGCGGAACGAACCGCTGGCAATCCCGGCGGCGACATCGTCAGCACGGTGGTAATGACTCGCCAGGGCGGTGACGTCCGCCAGTTTGTAGTCGGTTTCATGGGCCATGGTCAGCAGTGCGGCGCGGCTGATGATCAAGTGGCTCTCGACATTCAACTGCGCCAACAACTCCAGCAGGCGCACGCCGTAAATGAACCCGGACGCGCCACTGATGCCGACGACGATGCGCTGGCGATTCATGATGGGTAGCTCGCGAGCAGGTTGCGTGCGCGTTCAACCGCGTCCTGATCCAGTTGTGCCTTTATTCCGTCGAACCCGGAACCGCGCGTGGCATCCAGGCCCATGCGCGAGGTGGTGCCGTTGACCGAAGAGGAAGGGTCCAGTGGGCTGCCCGGCAGACCGTCGATGACGAAGATGTCCTGGTGGGGCTGGAAGTGTGTGGCCAGCGCCCACAGCACCTGACTGTCGTCGGTAATGTCGATGTCGCTGTCCACCGCGATCACGGTTTTCAGGTAAGGGTCCCACCCCAGCAACGCCAGCATGATCTGCCGGGCCTCGCCGTCACGGCTCTGATCCAGTGCGACATAGCAATGGAAGTGGGTACCGGAATTGGGGTAGTGCACGGCGGTGACGGCGGGGAAGCGCGCCTTGAGTTTTTCGCTCATCTCCGCTTCCCGGGGCAGCCGCGCAAGGGTCAGGTGTTCGGCGTAACGGCCGCCCACCACGTCCACCAGCCAGGCATCCTTGCGCCGCATAAGGGTGTCGACGCGCAGCACGTTGTTGGTCGAGCGGTCTGAGGAATAGCCGCTGAATTCCCCGAACGGACCTTCCTCTGCATAGGCCGCAGGATCGATGGCGCCTTCCAGTACGAACTCTGCGTAGGCCGGCACACCAATGCCGTAGCGCGGGGTCTTGACCAGTTCCAGCGGTGCGCCAAACAGGCCCCCGGCGACCGCTCGCTCATCGCTGCCAAAGGGCAACCGCGCAGCAGCGGCCAGCATGAACAGCGGATGGGCGCCGACGACCATGGCAACGCGTAATTCCTCGCCGCGTTCCCGGGCGGTTTGCAGCATGCGCCACAGGTGGCCACGGGAATGCAGGCTGGTGGCGAGGGCCTGGCGGGCGTGGCGCATCGAGCGGTGATAGCTCATGTTGGCAATGCCGCTGACCGGGTCTTCGGCAATGATGATGGCGTTGGTGATGTACGGACCGCGGTCGCTGTCGAAGTGCTTGAGCATCGGCAACAGCGCCAGGTCTACCGCTTCGCCCTCGAAGATTTCGTCCAGCACCGGGCCGGTTTCAACGTAGCGCGGCGGGATCGGATGGTTGGCGCGGGCCTGGAAGGTCTCGTGCAATTGCGCTGGATTCACGCCGAAAATACGCGCGATGCGGGTGCGGGAGGCGAACAGGTTGGTGGCAACCGGCACGCCGAGAGCGCCGACGTTTTCGCAGATCAGCAGGGGATCGCGGCCCTGTGCAGCCAGGGCATCGACCAGCGCGGTGACATCCTGATCGGCAGAAAGCGATTCAGAAAGGGTCAGCACATCGTCGGGGTACTGTCGGCGATAGGCATCGATGAATGCGTGAAAGTCCTGGGTATCGCCGAGCGTAGAGAGGGTCATGCTTTCACCTCGTAAAAAGCAGGCGCGCAGGGTTGAGGGCGACGTTCGATCGACAAGCCGTTGGCCCGCCGGTCGATCGAACGCCGATTCATCTTCGCGCCTGTAAAGTCGCTGTGTTGTTGCACTGTTACCTGGGGGCCTGTGGACCTGTGGACCTGTGGATCTAAGGGCCTTTGTGGCGAGGGGATTCATCCCCGTTCGGCTGCGAAGCAGTCGTAAAACCGGTAAGCGCGGTTAGCCTGATACAACGCGTTTGCTGGTTTTGGGGTCGCTTTGCGACCCAACGGGGATAAATCCCCTCGCCACAGAATGAGCTCATATCCTCATCCCTCATCCCTCATCCCTCATCCCCTCATTAACCAAGGTTATGAGTTAACTACAGGTAAGTCGTGGTCAGGCGAATGTCCGCCTCGATCAGGTCCTTGGGTGGCGGCGTTGGTTCGATGCCGCACAACCGCGCGATGTTGTTGCCCAGGTAGTCCTCGAGGTGATCCTCATCGATGCCCAGACCCTGCGGCGCTGGCGAGCACAGCACCTCCAGTTCGCGCAGCCACATTCCCGGTTCGTTCGGCGGTGAGTCGGTGCCGAAGACGATCTTGTTGCGTGGCAGGTCCTTGGCGAATTCGACGATGCGTGACTGGAAGCACCAGCCGGATTCGCAGTACACGTTCGGCGTGTCCATGGCCATCCAGAACGCTTCGAACGAATAGTTGCCACCGGTCTGGATGCCGAAGTGACCGATGATGAAGTTGACCATCGGGAATTCGCGGATGATCGGGTAGAACATCGTCGGAATGGTGTACGGACCGTCACCGGTGTGAATCAACACCACGATGTTGTACTTGGCGCAGACTTTCATCGCCGGGCGCAGCCAGTCCAGGGCGCGATCCGGACGATAACCGTGCATGTTGGCGTGCAGCTTGAGCATCTTGAAGCCGTAT
This sequence comes from Pseudomonas sp. p50(2008), assembly GCF_015351605.1. NCBI lineage: Bacteria > Pseudomonadati > Pseudomonadota > Gammaproteobacteria > Pseudomonadales > Pseudomonadaceae > Pseudomonas > Pseudomonas sp. p50(2008). Next base: position 236,617 of record NZ_JACMYF010000010.1, on the reverse strand, counting down.
TCCTTGATGTGGAATTCCAGCTCCGCCGCACCGTTTTCCGGTCCCCAGCGCGGGTTGAAATTGAAGTTGCCGATGAAGCGGTCCGGGTACTTCACGCACAGTTCGGCGACGTAGGACATGTAGTCACGCACGCCCTCGCGGCCCCGGCGGTTGCCGTCGCGATAACCGGTGTTGCCCGGTGGCGGCTGGATGAAGCCCATGTCGATGCGCCGGGGTTTGCCGTTGATCATGTACGGGCCGTCCATTAGCTTGAGCATGCGCTCGCCGGTGAACGGTTCGCCGGTGTGGCGCCAGGCCTCGTCGACCAGGTTGGTGGGGTGCAGATGGGTGTCGATAATCATCGGTTCAGCTCCTGGCCAGTTGAGTGGTAACGGGGCGCTTGAGCTGCGCCTCTGCTTCGGAAACGGAACGTGGCGGCGGGGTCGGTTCGAGGCCGATCATCCGGGCGGTGTTGTTGCCCAGGTAGTCTTCGAGGGTGTCCTCGTCGAGGTTCAAACCCTGTGGCGGCTCGTGGCAGAGCACTTCCAGCAGGCGCAGCCACATGCCCGGTTCGTTCGGCGGGGTGTCGGTGCCGAAGAGGATCTTGTGGGTAGGCAGGACCTTGGCGAACTCGACGATCCGCGATTGCAGGCACCAGCCCGATTCGCAGTAGACGTTGGGCAGCTCCATCGCCCATTGCATCGGTTCGAATACATAGACCCCACCGGTCTGCACGCCGAAGTGGGCCATGATGAAATCGACGTTGGGGAACTCCTTGATCATCGGCACCCATTCCGACGGGATGCTGTAGGGCCCGTCACCGGTGTGCAGCTTGACCGGGATGCCAAGCTCGGCACATTTCTCAAAGCACGGACGGACCCAGTCCAGCGCCCGGTCAGGACGGTAGGCATGCATGTTGGCCTGCATCTGGACCATCTTGAAGCCGTGTTCCTTGACGTAGCGCTCGATCGCTTCGACGCCGTTCTCGACACCGCAACGCGGGTTGTAGACGAAGCAGCCGATGAACCGGTCCGGGTAGGTCTGGACCATTTTCAGGGTGTAGGCCATGTACGCGTCGATGGACTCGCGACCGGTCAGGTCACCGTCGGTCCAGGTGTAAATGGTGTTGCCTTGGGGGGGCTGGATGAAGGCTTTGTCGATGCGGCGAGGTTTGCCGTTGACCATGTACGGGCCATCCATCATCTCCAGCAGACGCTCGCCGGTGAACGGGTCACCGTCATGCCTCCAGGCGAGGTCCACCAGGTCGGTGGGATAGCAACTGATATCGATGATCATTGAAGTCGATCTCCTGATAGCGGGGAAGGGAACCTTGCGGTTCACAGCAGTCGCATCCCGGGCAATCGGCCATTTCTATGCGCAGCTGGCTGCACATTCCCTCGCCTGGTCGCATCCGGCTCGGGACGCTGGCTGCTTGGGGAGGAGTATTGGAAGGGGGGTAGGGGTTCGTACAATATTAATTGGGCGAGGGGTTGATACTTGTTCGATATGGGGCAGGGTTTTGTGGTGTTTTTGCCGGCCCTATCGCGAGCAGGCTCACTCCTACAGGGGAATGCATTCCAACTGTAGGAGCGAGCCTGCTCGCGATGGCGTCACACCAGCGTACGCAAAGCCAACTGCTTGACCGCCTCAACCACCGGCGCCACCCGCTCTCGATGCCCGGTCGGCCACACTGCATACAGGTTGTAATGCGCCGCAATCCGCGCCTCGTTCAGCGCCACCAGTCGCCCGCTGCGCAGCGCATCCGCCGCCAATAATCCCCGAACCAAGCCCGCACCTACGCCAGCCTCGGCCGCCGCAATCAGGTTTGCCGCATTATCGAATACCACTCGCGCCGCCGGTTCGGTCGGGGTCATTCCGGCGGCGTCCAGCCACGGAATCCACGACCTGCGCGTGTACCCCAGCAATGGCAATTGCAGTATCTGCGCTGGCGTGATCGGCACTTGCAAACCATGCCGCTCAAGCAGTGCCGGCGAGGCCACGGCACTGACGCTGTCGCCACAAATCTGCGTCATCTCGCAGTCTTCCCAATCGCCATACCCGTAGCGCAACGCCAGGTCCACTCGTTCGAACGAACTACGATCCGAGCGTGGCATCGACAGCAGCACCACCTCGTGGTCGGGCAAGAGTTCCAGCAGCTGCGGCAGGCGCGGATTGAGCCAGCTCTGGGCCAGTTCGCTGTCGACATCCAGGGTCAGCCGTTGCGCCACGCTGCGGTTTTTTACCGAGGACAGTGCGCGGTCGATTTGTGCCAGCCCATCGGACAACACGCTGGCGAACAGCTGCCCGGCGTCGGTCAGGTTGCTGCCGCCGCCTTCACGGACGAACAGGGGCTGGCCGATGAAGTCTTCCAGGGAGCGGATTTGCTGGCTGATGGCGCTGTGGGTCAGGTCGAGCTTGCGCGCAGCGCTGGAGAAACTGCCGCTGCGGGCGGCCTGAATGAATGCGCTCATGGACTGCACCGACGGGTATCGCTTGTACATGCTGTTAGTCCTACTTACACAACGTGGCAGAAATCGTCGCTGGCCCGATATTGCGCAGGCTTCCAATAATCGATCACCAGGCCTGCACAAAGACGGGCCGCTCTCTTGGAGCCTGACAATGATCGAATTCACGGTAAACGGCGAACGACGCGAGCTGGTAGAGACGTCGCCCTCCATGCCCTTGTTATGGGTATTGCGTGACCACTTGAAACTCACGGGCACCAAGTTCGGTTGCGGCATGGGCCTGTGCGGCGCCTGCACCGTGCACCTTGACGGTGTCGCAGTGCGTTCGTGCCAACTGCCGGTTGCCGCCGTGGCGGGGCACAGCATCACCACCATCGAAGGCTTGTCAGCGACCGAACAGCATCCGCTGCAACTGGCCTGGGTTGCCGAAGATGTCCCGCAATGCGGTTACTGTCAATCCGGTCAGATCATGTCGGCGGCAGCATTGCTCAACACCGGGGCGGCGGTCACCGATGACTCTATTCGCAACGCGATGTCCGGCAACCTGTGCCGTTGCGGCACCTATGGACGGATCAACAAAGCCATCAAGCGCGCCGCCAATGCGCCGAAGGAGGCGTGATGAGCTTCACTCAAGTTGAGTTGCCCCGCAGACTTTTTCTCAAGCAAACCGCGACCGTTGCTGCCGGTCTGGCCATCGCGTTTTACCTGCCTTCGGGTGGGGCCGCCAGCGACCCGAAAGCGCCAACGCCTGCCGCCACATTCGAACCGAATGCCTGGGTTCGGGTGTTGCCCGATGGCACGGTGAAACTGGTGGTGCACAAGCACGATTCCGGGACCGGCACCCAGACGGCATTGGCGGCCTGCGTGGCGGAGGAACTGGACGTCAATCCGATGACCGTGCAAGTGATCACCCCGGAAAATCCGTTCTTCGACACCTACATTCACCCGGTCTGGAAAGTCTTCTCCACTGGCGGCAGCACCAGCGTTTCCCTGGAGTACGATCGCTTGCGCATGGCCGGCGCCACGGCTCGGGCGTTGCTGATCAGCGCTGCCGCCAAACAGTGGAAGGTCAGACCTGACAGTTGCACCACGCAAGAAGGTTACGTGGTTCACAGCGCCAGCCAGCGCCGCCTCGGTTACGGCGAACTGGTCGGAGTCGCCGCGCATTTGCCCGCCCCGACCCACGTCACCCTGAAGGACCCGGCGCAGTTCAAATACATCGGCAAACTGCGGCATAAACGTGATGCCGCGGCGAAGGTTTGCGGGCGATTCAAGTACAGCATTGATGTGGTGTTGCCCGAGATGCTGGTGGCCGTGATCGAGCGCACGCCGGTGGTCGGCGCGAAGGTGGTGTCGGTGGATTCGGCGGCAGCGATGCAGGTGCCGGGCGTGCGTAAAGTGATCGCGATTCCAGGGCGGCCGGACGTGCTGGGCGGCAATCAGGAAGGCGTTGCGGTGTTGGCCGAGAACTACTGGGCCGCGCAGCAGGGGCGTGCGGTGCTCAAGGTGCAGTGGAGCGATTCTCCGCTGGCCAGGTTCGACAGTGATGAACTGGCTGCCGCACAAGCGTTGGCCCTCGATGACACGCGTGCTCAGCGGGTGTCTGCCATGAAGGCCGGCGATGTCGATGGTAAATGGCCTATGGCGACGAAGCTGCTCGAAGCCGATTACCGCATGCCCTACAAAGTGCAAAACCCGTTGGAGCCGGTGTGCATCACCGCACAGGTTCAGAACGACGGGATCACCTATTGGGGTGGCGTGCAGGTGCCTTCCTCGGCACTGGAAGCGGCGCAAACCGTGTGCAACATCCACAAGGACAAAGTCACGATCAACGAGAGGGTGTCCGGTGGCAGCTTCGGTGCGCGAGAAGCCAAGTACTGGTTGTTCGAAGTGGCTTACCTGGCGCAACAGGCCAAGGTGCCGGTGAAGTTGATGAACAGCCGCGAAGATGAAATGCGCTCGCTGTTCATGCACCCGGCCACCTTGCATCGAGCCAAAGGCGCGCTGGATGCCCAGGGGCATTTGACGGCGTTGCGACTTGAGGCGGTGTCGCCCGCGTCGCCGGAACAGTGGGAACCGGGCTATTTCGAGCGTCCCGATCACATGGACTACAGCACCACCGAGGCCATCACCGCGTGGGACTTCGCGTACCGCCCGGCGAATCTCGATCTGGTGTGGGTCAAGCATGAAAGCCAGGTGCCCAGCGGCTGGTACCGTTCGGTGAGTTTCATCCCGAATGTTTTCGCGGTCGAAAGCTTCATGGATGAGCTGGCCCATGGTTCCGGGCAGGATCCGCTGACCTTCAGGCTCGCCCACATGCAAGAGCGGCCACGGCATGTCGCGGTGCTGAAAAGTGCCGCCGAACGTGCCGGGTGGGGGCAGTCGTTGCCGGAGGGGACGGCGCTCGGTATCGCCACCAACCAGGGTTACACCAGTTTTATTGCCGTGGTTGCGCAGGTGTCGAAAAAGGACGGCGTGGCTCGCGTGGAGAAGCTGACCTGCGTGGTCGATTGCGGCCTGGCAGTGTCACCGGGAGGCGTCGAAGAGCAAATTTACGGTGGTCTGATGTGGGGGCTCGGCCACGCGCTGTTCGACCGCATGGACATCAAACAGGGCAGGGTGGTGCAGAGCAACTTCCATGACTACCGGGTGACGCGCATGTCCGACATGCCGGCGGTGGACATCCTGGTGCTGGACGGTGAGCCGAGCAAGCCCGGTGGCGTCGGTGAATTGGGCAGCCCATCGGTGGCGCCGGCCATCGCCAACGCCTTGTTCAGCCTGACCGGCGTACGCCAGCGTTCGACGCCTCTGACCTTGGGATAAAACGCCATGGACCTGCGACTGTTGCGCTATTTCATGGCGCTGGCCGAAGAGCTGCATTTCGGTCGGGCGGCCACGCGGTTGCACATTTGCCAGCCGCCGTTGAGTCAGCAGATTCGTTTGTTGGAGGATGAACTCGGCACACCGTTATTCGAGCGCAGTCACCACCGGGTCGAGTTGACGGCGGCCGGGCAAATGCTCAAGGAACAGGCGCCGTTGGTGTTCGAGCAGCTGAACCGCGCCCTCGACCTGACGCGTCAGACCGGTCGCGGGCAATTGGGTGAGCTGGAAATCGGCATGATCAGTTCGGTCATGGTCGGCGTATTGCCTCGTGCGTTGCACCTGTTTCGCGAGCGCTATCCGCAGGTCAACTGGCGCCTGCATGAGATGACGCCAGCGGCGCAGGTCAAGGCGCTGAAGGAAAAGCGCATTGATGCCTGCGTGTTTCGTGTGGGTTACGACGATCCGTTGCTGCGCAATGAACTGCTGATCTATGAGCCGATTCGCGTGGTAATGCCCGCTGAACATCCCTTGGCGGCGCGAGAGGTTTTGGCGCCGCTGGACCTGGCAACCGAGCCCTTCGTGGCATTGGAGCTCAAGCAGTCGAGGTTTGCGGATTTTCTGTATCAGTGCTGCATCAAGGCCGGGTTCACCCCGCAGATTCGCCAGCAGGTGATCGAAGTACAAACGCTGCTCAGCCTGGTGCGGGCCGGGTTCGGCGTGGCGCTGTTGCCTGCGTCTATTGAGCAGTTGGCGCCTGCAGGACTGGTGTTTCGTCGGTTGACGCCGGCATTGCCGGAAGTGCCGCTGTACGCCACGTACCGCGCCGACGACGAATCGCCGGTGCTGAAGCTGTTTTTGGATACCTTGCGGGAGTTGGTCCTGGAGGACACGAAAAACCAGTAACAACCGGCGTCGTCAGCTGTAGCAGCTGTCGAGCTTGCGAGGCTGCGGTGTGGCGAGGGTATTTATCTCCGTTCGACTGCGCAGCAGTCGCAAAGATTTTGGGGCCGCTGCGCGACCCAACGGGGCGGTGCGACGGTTCGCTAAATCCCCTCGCCACACCGCAGCCGAACGCAGCCTCGCAGGCTCGACAGCTGCTACATAGGGAAACTGCAGCGGCCGTTGAAGGTCTTTGCACTATCGCAAGTCGCTGAGGTCGACATCTTCACTGAGCACCGCAAGTTGGTGCGGACCTATAAGTGGAGAGCCAATGAGCCAGGACGTCCTGACCACCGAAACCAATCGCCGCCAACTGCAGCAGATCATCGCCGGCCTGTCTGATGGTGTGATCCTGCTCGAACTTGACCAGACCATTCTGTGGGCGAACGAAGCTGCACTGACGATGCACGGTGTGGGTCGCATCAGCGATCTGGGCGCCGATTCCACGGAGTACGCCAAGCGTTTTGCCTTGCGCTATCGCAATAATCACCCGGTCGCCGTCGAAAACTACCCGATCAACCGCGTTGCCCGTGGCGAGACCTTCGGTGACGTGCTGGTTGAAGTGACCCCGGTTGACGATGACGAACGCGTCTGGGTACACAACGTGCGCAGCATGGTGCTGACCGACAGTGCCGGCGACCCTGAGTCGCTGGTGCTGATCATGGACGATGTGACGGAATGGGCCAGCGCTGAACAGCGGTTCGAAAAGACATTCCATGCCAATCCGGCGCCGGCAGTGATCTGCCGTCTCAGCGATTTGCGCTACATCAAGGTCAACTCGGGCTTTTTGGAGATGACCGGTTACACCCGCGATCAAGTGATCGGTGCTTCGACCTATGAGCTGGATATCCTGGAGGGTGCTGAAAAGAAGGACCTGGCAATCGCACGATTGCGTGAACACGCGACCATTCCGCAAATGCAGGCTGAATTGAAACTTCCTGAGGGCGGTAGCAAACAGGTAATCGTTGCCGGGCAGCCGCTGGATTTCAACGAAGAGGACTGCATGTTGTTTTCCTTTGTCGATATGGAACCCCGGCGCAAGGTCGAGGTAGCGCTGCGTCAAAGTGAAGAGCGGTTCGCCAAGGCTTTTCGCCTGACTCCGGTACCGATCCTGGTATGCGGCGCCAGCGATCAGGTGGTGATGGATATCAATGAAGCCTTCCTCGACACCTTCGCTTATCCCAGTGAAGAAGTGCTGGGCAAGACCATTACGGAAATCGGCTTTATCCATGAAAAGGGTGCTCAGGCACGCCTGTTTGCCGCCTTGGAGAAATCGGCCAGCCTGGACCGCATCGATGTCAGCCTGCGAAAGAAAAACGCCGAGCTGATCGACTGCGCCGTGTCGGCCGACACCGTGAACATTCAGGACAACCCTTGCTACCTGCTGGTGATGATGGACATCACCGAGCGTAAACGCACTGAGTTGGAGCTGGTGGCGGCGATCGAAGAAGTGATGAAAGACGCGTCATGGTTCAGTCGCACGCTGATCGAGAAGCTTGCCAATGTGAAAAGCGTCAATTCGCCGAAACTCCTCAGCGCGTCTTTTACTGATCTGACGGCGCGCGAGCGTGACGTGCTGGAGTTGATCTGTGAAGGCCTGGCTGACAAGGAAATTGCCGCTCGACTGAAATTGGCGCCCAACACGGTGCGTAATCACGTATCGACCATCTATTCGAAGCTCAATATACACAGCCGGAGTGAGGCGATTGTCTGGGCGAGGGAGCGTGGCTTGTTTTCGGGTGAATGGAGAACCAAAGGACAGCGATAGGGTGCAAATGCACTAAGGGAGGGGGTGCAAATGTACGTGTCGTGCGGGAGGTGCTACTCGTAGCCTGTAAAGAATGCGACATGGGGGTCCAGACCCTGGTTGCGTTTTTGTGAACCCGCTGAAGGAATTGCAATATTGACAACGAACACAGCAGTCCGCCGGTCGATTTTGCGCCGCTGCCGAGGTGAATTCTTATGATTTCTCTAGTGCAATTGCGTACCGAACTGGAGCGGAGTTTTTCACCCTTGGCCTGTGATTGTAGTTTGACGGGTGACAACTCGTTAACGGTGAAGCTTTACCATCCCGCATCAGGGCAGGTGGACCTGGTGGTCAGTGGATTGAGCCTGCACAACCTCAGAACGCCCAATGCGGTGGTGGCGCTGGTAGAAGAGCTGCGCTACGAGCTTGAAAGTAACAATCTGCATCAACTCGGCCCTTTGTAGTCACAGAGTGGCCATTTACTGGCATTGAGCGCTGGCTAGGCTATAAGGAAAGCGAGGGTATTATTTTCTGTGACCGGTCCGCGATTTCGCGGTGTTGTCGTCGTGTCGCGGAAAGTGTCGATTACTTACCGCGGGTCAGCCTATGAACAGTCTTGGGAAACGCATTTTTTCGCCGCTGTCGCTTGTCCTTTGCGCACTGATTGTGGCGGGTTGTTCCAGTCCGCCACCGCCGCCACCTCCCGCTCCGCCACCGCCGCTCGAACGCACCTGTGAAACATCACAAAGCACTGAGGTGCAAGGTGATATGCGAGGTGATGGTCAGGTAACGCGTCAGACCGAATTGACGCGCTGTATCACTCAGTAAATACCGCACCCGGTGGGAGCAAGGCTTGCCCGCGATGGTCGTCAACGATGATGTGTTCTTACTGGACATACGCGTCATCGTTAACGGCCATCGCGGGCACGCCACGCTCCCACAGGGGGACGCTGTTGTATCAGGAAAGGAATCCACCATCCACGTTCAAGGAAACACCGGTGGTGTAGCTCGAAGCATCGCTCGCCAGGTACAGCACCGCCCCTGCCATTTCACTCGGATCGGCCACACGCTTCAGCGGGATCTGCTGCAGTGCGGTATTGAGAATGGCCTCGTTTTTCACCAATGCAGACGCAAACTTGGTGTCGGTCAGGCCCGGCAGCAGCGCATTGCAGCGGATGCCGAACTGCGCGCATTCCTTGGCGAAGACCTTGGTCATGTTGATCACGGCGGCCTTGGTCACCGAATAGATGCCCTGGAACACGCCCGGCGAAACGCCATTGATCGACGCGACGTTGATGATGCTGCCGCCGCCGTTCTCGCGCATCAGCTTGCCGGCTTCCACCGACATGAAGAAGTAGCCGCGAATGTTCACGTCGACGGTTTTCTGGAAGGCGCTGAGGTCAGTGTCCAATACGTTGCAGAATTGCGGATTGGTCGCGGCATTGTTGACCAGGATATCGAGACGACCGAACTGTTCCTTGATACCGGCGAAGACCTGGCTGATCTGGTCCATTTCACCAATGTGGCAAGCGACGGCGGTGGCTTTGCCGCCTGCCGCGATGATCGCGTCGGCGACGTGCTGGCAACCGTCGAGCTTACGGCTCGAGACGATCACATGGGCACCTTGCTGGGCCAGCAGTTTGGCGATGGCTTCACCGATACCGCGGCTGGCGCCGGAGACGAAAGCGATCTTACCGTCGAGGTCGAACAACTGAGTCTTGGACATGGAATTCCCTTGTAAAAAGTCTTGTTATTGGGCCTGAAGCGTTATCAAAGGCTGGATTTCTGGATGACCTGCAAGCTCATCTGCTCCAGCAGTTTGTTCATGTGAATGAACTGCGCGAAGCGTTTGTCCTGGGTCTGACCATGGAAGAAGCGGTAGTAGATCTGCTGCACGATCCCGGCCAGGCGAAACAGGCCGTAGGTGTAGTAGAAATCGAAATTGTCGATCTGAATGCCCGCACGCTCGGCGTAGTAGTCAACGAACTCGCGGCGCGTGAGCATTCCGGGCGCATGGCTCGGTTGGCGGCGCATGAGTTGGACCGGCGCGGGATCACTAGCCTCGATCCAGTAGGCGAGGGTATTGCCCAGGTCCATCAGCGGGTCGCCGAGAGTGGTCAGTTCCCAGTCGAGCACACCGATGATCTGCATCGGGTTGTTCGGGTCGAGGATTACGTTGTCAAAGCGGTAGTCGTTGTGAACGATGCTCGACGTTGGGTGATCGGCGGGCATCTTGTCATTAAGCCAGGCTTTCACCACTTCCCATTGAGGGGCGTCCGGGGTCAGGGCTTTTTCGTAGCGATCGCTCCAGCCGCGGATCTGCCGCGCCACGTAGCCTTCGGGTTTGCCAAGGTCGCCCAAGCCACAGGCCTTGTAGTCGACCTGGTGCAGCTCGACGAACTTGTCGATGAAGCTCTTGCACAGGGTTTCGGTGTTCGCGGCATCGAGCCCCAGTTCCGGGGGCAGTTCAGAGCGCAGGATGATGCCTTTGACCCGTTCCATCACATAGAACTCGGAGCCGATCAACGATTCGTCGGTGCAGTGTACGTAGGCTTTGGGACAGTACGGGAAGCCGTCACGCAGTTGATTGAGGATGCGAAATTCGCGGCCCATATCATGCGCGGACTTGGCCTTGTGGCCAAAAGGTGGCCGACGCAGGACAAACTCTTGTTCGGGGTATTCCAGTAGATAGGTGAGGTTTGATGCGCCACCCGGGAACTGGCTGATGCGAGGCAAGCCACTCAAGCCAGGAATGTGGGCCTTGAGGTAGGGGTCGATAAGGCTGGCATCGAGTTCTTCGCCGGTGCGAGTACGGGTGGACTGGTCAGTAAGCGCCATGCTTATCCCTTCTGCTTATTCTGGTGGCCTGAAACTATTGGCTAATCTAATGCGCACACCCGGCACCCACAACCACCAACCGCCCTTATAGGTGAGCGTGTTGCCGGGCGATCATTGTTTTTGATACAGCTGTTTGAATTGCGCTTACAGCACTGCGCTACTCAGGGCAGTCGGCAGGCTGACCGGTGTCAGCACCGGCTCGCCCGAGAAGAACGCCACCAGATTGCGACCCACCAATTCCACGGTGCCTTGAGTGGCTTCGGGCGACAGCCCGGCGACATGCGGAGTAAGGATCACATTGGCCAGGGCTTTCAGGGCATCCGGGACATGGGGTTCATTGTCAAAGACATCCAGGGCCGCTCCGGCGATCCTGCGTTGCTCAAGGGCGCTGATCAGGTCTGCGGTTGCGACCACACTGGCACGAGCGATGTTGACGATAAAGCCGTTCGGGCCCAAAGCATCGAGCACTTGCCTGTTAATCAGGTGCCGGGTGCCTATGCCGCCGGGTGTTGCCACCACCAGGAAGTCCGATGCACGCGCCAGCTCGGTTGGGGTGGAGCAAAAATCGTACGGCACGTCTTTGCGGTGTTGCCGGTTGTGATAGCTCACCGTCATGTCGAAGCCAAGGGCGGCGCGTTTGGCGATGGCCATGCCGACGGCACCGAGGCCGAGAATGCCCAGGTGTTTGCCTGCCAGGGAAGGGCGCATGATCTTCGGCCACTCGCCCCGGCGTACGGCAGAATCACAGCGGGGGATATCGCGCACCAGCGACAGCAGCATGGCCATGGCGTGGTCGGCAACCGAGGAGGCGTTGACCCCGGCGCCGTTGGTGACGGTGATGCCCCGGTCGGCAGCGGCTTGCAGGTCGACGTGTTCATAACCGGCACCGATCACGCAGATGATCTTGAGCGCCGGCAGTGCGGCAATTTCATCGGCGTATAAACCCAGCGGGCCACGGGTCAGGACTGCGTCGATTTGAGCACCATGGCGGGTGATGGCTGCCGCGCGTTCGGCAGGTGTCGGGGCCAGAATCAGGTGGAAGCCCTGGTGTTCGAGAATCGGCAGGTAGTCATTGATGGTTTCAACCAGTATCAGAACGGTTGCGGGCATTACTATGCTCCTGTGGTCGTAGGCGTGTCGGGCGTCATACGTCGTTTCAGAGTGCTGATTACAGAACCACTTGGCAATGGTGGTTATCGCCGTGTCGGTGTTTTTCAGTCTGGCCTGCTTCGCGCAAGAAGCAAATTTACGACTCAGGTACCTGCAAGGGTTTTGACGTCATGGCGCAGCACACTGCAAATGCAGTGTGCTGCTTAAGTGTCACTGGGTTGTTAGCGACTGGTTAGCCTTGTTTTGTTCCGCCAGTGCGATGGCTTTGAAATCATAGGTCGGGTAGAACTCGGTTCTGTAGGTTCCCCACGCCGTATTTTCGAGTGCAAGGTTTACTTCAGCCAAACGAGAGGCTGGAAGTCGCAGTGTGACGACTTGTCCGATGCCCATCATGATGTTCCAGCTGACAACCTCGACTCCCGCGGGAGGGAATGTCTTATAGAAGCCTTGGCGGGCAAGCTGAGCTTTCAGTTCGCCCAGGGGCCTTGACTGATCATGCTTTAAAAAAACTGTCAGCATGACGGCATTTTCCGGTGTGGCAACGGCAGTTTTAGCAGCGGAGTTTGTTGTTGTCTGCGCATTGACCGCGCCGCAGAAGGCTGCGGAAACAAATAGCGTAGATACCAGCAATGTCCTGATTGTTTTCTGCACGGTGAATCTCCATGTTTGAACTTGGTCGATGGTAATTCAAATAAAGTTACAATTCGGGTCAGGACCCGGCAGAGAGATAATGTAGAGATGATCGATTGATTTATGGAGTTGCAGGTGTGCCCGGCTTAAGCGCAGAGAGTGTCTCTACAGTTCCAGTGTAAGGGGCATGAACGACATGAATGCGCACAAGCGGGTTGTTTTCTACCATGTCTCGGGGCACTTCACGAGAGTAGGTAAACTCACACTGATTCAATGTTTCCAGCCGCCTGACCATTGTCTTGGTCGGCCCGACATCGGGAACCAGAACGTGGGTTTTATGATCGCCGGTGATAAAGAAGTACCCGCCACCTCCATTGTCGTACTTTGATTTTCCTGTGTCGGTGTAAAAAAACTCATAGCGATTGCGTTCCGGGTCCCACGTCGATATTCCGACCACGCCTGGATAATTGGCTTTCACGTCCGTTTGTGGGGCACCCTCGATATACACCTTGGTGGTCAGCCATCGAGGAGAGGAGGCCAGGTCCCGAATATCGGCCGTGGCGGGCGCTTGTTGTGCAACGCTAGCGAGTGGACACAACAGTGCCGCCAGAAGCAGGCATCTGAACGTCATCGTTTTTTTATGCATGGAACTATCGCCTTCTCAGATTTATTGATTGCCGCTTTTTAGGCGTAAACAGTAAAAGCGCAAAAAATATAGTCCGAGAAGACGGGTCGCTCAATAGCGGATGGCTGCTTGTTACAATTAAGTGTTTATGTTTAAAGTAGTGCGCTGTATAGGTTTTTATATGTTTTGTCTGTAGGACTATTCCTGCTTATATAAAGTGATAGAACATATTGCTAGAAGAGTATTTCAAGCCTGGCTCAGAAAACACCGTGCGGCCTCGAGAATCTCATCGGATAACGGTTCGCCCCGAGTGGCTCGGGCCAGAGTGAGTGCCCCCACCATTAACGAATACTGCACCAGCGCCTGCTTTCGATCCTGAGCGTCGTCGCCAGTGTTCTGCAACGATCCAAAAATTTGTAGCAATTGGTTGAGCCCTTCATTGAATGTCTGATGCAATCCACTATCGACGGCTTCGTGGCACATGTCCCCGGCAAAGGCCACTACCGGGCAACTGTCACCCGGGTTGTCGCGACTGGCGGCTGACAAGTAAGGCTCGATAAGGGCGCGGCGGGCAGTGTCGTTATCCGCACTCTCAGCGATTCTGGCTTGCCAACGCTCACCCGACTGCTGGAACGCGCGATCACTGGCCTCCCGCGCCAAGGCTTCCTTCGACTCGAAATGGCCATAGAAGCCGCCGTGGGTCAGACCTGCAGCGGCCATGACATCAATGACGCTGATTCCGTGCAGCCCCCGCTCACGGAACAGGCGCGTGGCGGAATCAACGATGATTTCGCGGTTGAGATCAGCTTGTTTGCGGGAAACACGGGGCATGGGCGGCTCACAGCTATAAAGGTGGGAAATCAGAGGGCGTACTGGGCAATTCCGTTGCCGAACGACCAGTTTTCTTTCTTCACTTCCACCAGATTAATGAATACATCCTCCCGGCGCACCGCCAGCTCAGCATTAAGGTTGTCGACGATGGTCTTGTAGAGGAGTTTCTTCAGGTCATCGGAACGGCCTTCACTCAGGGTGATCTGGATCATTACCAAATTGTCGGTGCGGTGGATGCCCAGGTACTGGGGATCGAAGATGAAATGATCTTCGTCGTGTTCGTTCAGGACCTGAAAATTATCGTTCTCCGGCACAGATATGGCGCTACGCATCGCGGCATAAATCTGCTGACCAACACGTTTGGCGAAGGTGGGGTCCTGATTTTTTTTGATGTCGACGCGAACCAGTGGCATGGGATGACTCCAGTCAATTGTCAGTCAAGCCAAAATACATGATGGAGGACCTTTATCAAGCGGGGAATGACGGTTCTCCTTTAATGCAACGGGGCCCTGTAGGCGGGTGATTTCGCGTACATCATTTGATCCGTACAACCACTCCTCAGCTAAGTCTTTGCTTCTGTTCATTAATCCCGGACAATCGCGCCCCTGTTTCGGCCAGGGCGCTGCCTGTCGGATTTTTCCGACTCGTCCTGACCGGGTAGCAACTGACCGGAATGCGGAGATCCCACCGGATGAATGATCAGGCCAATAGCGTCGACGAACGCTATGTAACGGCGAAACCGACCAGCCTCGAAGGCTGGAATCGCCATGACACCACCTGGATGCTGGGCCTGTTTGGCACTGCAATCGGTGCAGGCACGTTGTTTTTGCCCATCAACGCAGGGCTGGGCGGTTTTTGGCCGTTGCTGGTGCTCGCGGTGCTGGCGTTCCCGATGACGTTTTATGCGCACCGTGGCCTGACCCGCTTCGTGTTGTCCGGGCGTGAAGGTGCCGACATCACCGAAGTGGTCGAAGAGCACTTCGGGATCAAGGCTGGCGCGCTGATTACATTGCTGTACTTCTTCGCGATCTTCCCGATCCTGCTGATCTACAGCGTGGCCCTGACCAATACCGTGGGCAGTTTCCTCGAGCATCAACTGCACATCATGCCGCCACCGCGCGCCGTGTTGTCGTTGGTGCTGATTCTTGGCCTGTTGGCCGTGGTGCGCTGCGGTGAGCAGGTTATCGTCAAGGCGATGAGCCTGATGGTCTATCCGTTCATCGTTGCGTTGCTGTTCCTGGCAGTGTTCCTGATTCCGCACTGGAATGGCGGCATCCTGGCCACCGCGTCGACGCTTCCCGAGCCGTCGGCGCTGTTGCACACGCTGTGGCTGGCCATTCCAGTGATGGTGTTCTCGTTCAACCATTCGCCGATCATCTCGGCGTTCGCGGTGGATCAGAAACGTCGCTACGGTGCGCATGCCGAAGAGCGCAGCTCGCAGATCCTGTCGCGCGCCCACGCGCTGATGGTGGTCATGGTGCTGTTCTTCGTCTTCAGCTGTGTGTTGACCTTGTCACCGGCGCAGTTGGCAGAAGCGAAGGCGCAGAACCTGTCGATCCTTTCGTATCTGGCTAACCATTTCAGCAATCCGACCATCGCCTTTGCGGCGCCGTTGATTGCCTTTGTGGCGATTTCGAAGTCGTTCCTGGGGCATTACATCGGTGCCAGTGAAGGTCTCAAGGGCCTGATCGCGAAAAGCGGCAAGCGTCCGGCGCCCAAGACCCTGGATCGCATGACGGCGGCGTTCATGTTGATCGTGTGCTGGATCGTTGCGACGCTCAATCCAAGTATTTTGGGGATGATCGAAACCCTTGGCGGACCGATCATTGCGGCGATTCTGTTCCTGATGCCGATGTACGCGATCCGCAAGGTTCCGGCGATGGCGCGTTACCGTGGGCAGGCTTCCAATGTGTTCGTGACGGCGGTAGGTCTGGTGGCGATTTCGGCGTTGATTTATTCGTTGAGTGCGTGATCGCCCGGCCTGCTCGCGCAGTGCCTGAATGACAGTTACAGTGGCCGCTGCAGGCGTTACCTGCAGCGGTTTTTTTTCGCCTGGAGACAGCGGATTGCCCAGTGCCAAAGCCTCAAATTCTACCGAACAGCCCAACCGTTGGCGGGACCTGTTGGCCGGGTTGTCGATTGCCGGCCTGCTGCTGCCGGAAGCGGTCGCGTATTCGAGTATCGCCGCGCTGGCCCCCCAGGCTGGAGTGATCGCGCTGTTTGCCGGTTTGCTCTGTTATGGCGTGTTCGGTACCAGCCGATTTGCCATTGTCTCAGCGACTTCCTCCTCTGCGGCGGTGTTGGCTGCTGCCACCGCGACGCTGGCCGACGGTGATCCGCAACTGCGCTCAACCCTGGCCGTAGGCCTGGTGCTGATGACGGGCGCGTTTTTCCTGCTCGCGGGGCTGTTCAAGTTGGGGAGCGTGACATCCTTCATCGCCAAACCGGTACTGCGCGGCTTTGCCTTTGGCCTGGCCCTGACCATCATCTTGAAGCAGGTTGCCAGCGTGGTTGGCGTGCACCTGACCGAAACCAATCTGGTGCGGTTTCTGCCGCAATTGCTGGAACAACTGCCGCAATGGAACTGGGTGGCGGCAGCGGTGGGCGCCGTGGCATTGGCCTTGTTGTGTCTGTTCGCGCGCTTTCGGCGCCTGCCGGGCGGGTTGCTGGTGGTGGTGATCGGTATCATGGCGGGGCAGTGGCTGAACCTGTCGGCCTATGGGGTGAAGCTGATCGGTGTCATCGACCTGAGCCTGGATGTGCCCACCTGGCCGGCGTTGCCATTTACCGACTGGCTGCGGCTGGGCGAGTTGGCGTTTGCCATGGTGATGATCCTGTACGCCGAGTCCTATGGTTCGATCAGTTCGTATGCACTCAAACACGGGGATCGCGTCACGTCGAACCGCGATCTGCTGGCCCTGGGTGCCTCCAATCTGCTGTCGGGCCTGTTTCACGGCATGCCGGCGGGAGCCGGGTATTCGGCGACGTCGGCCAATGAAGCCGCGGGCGCCACTTCACGCCTGGCCGGTGGTGTGGCGGCGATGGTGGTATTGCTGATTCTCTTGACCGTGCTGCCCTACATTGCCCTGACCCCGGAGCCCATTCTCGCTGCCATCGTCATTCATGCCTTGGGCCGTGGTTTGAGCCTGCAACCGTTGGGGCGGTATTTCATTTGGCGCCGTGATCGAGTGCTGGTGATCTGTGCCGTCGCCGCGGTGCTGGTCCTGGGTGTACTGGATGGCTTGCTGGTGTCGGTGGCAATAAGTGTGTTGCTGATGCTCAAGCAGCTGTCGGCTGCGGATATCCAGGTGCTCGGCCGCATCGATGACGGACACGATTTTGTCGATGTGCAGCGCCATCCCGCGGCTGTAACGGAACCCGGTGTGCTGATTGTCAGGCCGAGTGAGGCGTTGTTTTTTGCTAACGTCGAACGGATTCTAGGCGGCGCTTTGCACTTGATCCGGCATTCGCAGACGCCGATTCACACGGTGATTTTAAGTCTGGAGGAGTCGCCGGACCTCGATGGCACCAGTATTGAAGCGTTGCAGGAGTTTTTTCGACGCGTGCATGGCGAAGGTAAACGGCTGGTGTTGGCCCGTCTCAAGTATCGCGCGCAAATCGCGCTGACTGAGTTGCCGGAGGTAGAGGCTAACAGCGTGGTGCTGAGTGGATTGAGCGTGGATGGGGCGGTTCAGCAGGCCTTGAGGCTGAACACTTGACCCAACGTGAGAGTGAGGCTGTTTGCGACAGTGTGACAGCTGGCCATGTACCCACTGACATACCGCTATCGCGGGCACGCCCGGCCCCCACAGTGACTGCGTTCGAGCACTGCATCTAGACACATCACAAACCCTGTGGGAGCCGGGCTTCCCCGCGATGAGGTCAGCACTATAAGCACCTTTCTTACAGACAAAAAAACGCCGCCCATCTCACGATGGGCGGCGTATTTTATTGCTGTGTAACGTTAGGCTTGAACGACCGGGATG
The DNA here is from genome assembly GCF_015351605.1 of Pseudomonas sp. p50(2008). Lineage (NCBI taxonomy): Bacteria > Pseudomonadati > Pseudomonadota > Gammaproteobacteria > Pseudomonadales > Pseudomonadaceae > Pseudomonas > Pseudomonas sp. p50(2008). Next base: position 218,644 of record NZ_JACMYF010000010.1, on the reverse strand, counting down.
TTGGCGTTCGCTGCAGCTTCACGGAACTCGGCGATCTGGTCGAAGGACAGGTAGCGGTATACATCAGCCGCCATGCTGTCGATCTGGCCAGCGTATTCCATGTATTCCTCGACGGTCGGCAGGCGACCCAGGATGGAAGCAACAGACGCCAGCTCAGCCGAAGCCAGGTAGACGTTTGCGCCGTCACCCAGACGGTTCGGGAAGTTACGGGTCGACGTGGAGACTACAGTCGAGTTCGGCTCTACACGTGCCTGGTTACCCATGCACAGCGAGCAGCCCGGCATTTCCATGCGTGCGCCAGCTTTGCCGTAGATGCCGTAGTAGCCTTCTTCGGTCAGCTGGTGAGCGTCCATCTTGGTCGGAGGCGAGAGCCACAGACGAGTTGGCAGTTGACCTTTGACCTGCTCCAGCAACTTGCCGGCAGCGCGGAAGTGGCCGATGTTGGTCATGCACGAACCGATGAATACTTCGTCGATCTTCTCGCCAGCAACGCTGGAGAGCAGACGGGCGTCGTCCGGATCGTTTGGCGCGCAGAGCACAGGCTCCTTGATGTCGGCCAGGTCGATTTCGATGATTTCAGCGTATTCGGCGTCAGCATCGGCAACCATCAGCTCAGGGTTGGCAACCCAGGCTTCCATCGCTTGAGCGCGACGTTCCAGAGTACGTGCATCGCCGTAGCCTTCGCCGATCATCCAGCGCAGCAGGGTGATGTTGGAGTTCAGGTACTCGGTGATCGACTCTTTCGACAGCTTGATGGTGCAACCGGCAGCCGAACGTTCAGCCGAGGCGTCGGACAGCTCGAAAGCCTGTTCGATGCTCAGGTTGTCCAGGCCTTCGATTTCCAGAATGCGGCCGGAGAAGGCGTTTTTCTTGCCTTTCTTCTCGACGGTCAGCAGGCCAGCCTGGATCGCGAAGTAAGGAATGGCATGAACCAGGTCACGCAGGGTGACGCCCGGTTGCATTTTGCCTTTGAAGCGCACCAGGATCGATTCCGGCATGTCCAGCGGCATAACGCCAGTGGCTGCGGCGAACGCGACCAGACCGGAACCGGCCGGGAACGAAATGCCCATCGGGAAACGGGTGTGGGAGTCACCACCGGTACCGACGGTGTCCGGCAGCAGCATGCGGTTCAGCCAGCTGTGGATGATGCCGTCGCCCGGACGCAGGGAAACGCCGCCGCGGGTCATGATGAAGTCAGGCAGGGTGTGGTGGGTAGTCACGTCGATCGGCTTTGGATAGGCCGCGGTGTGGCAGAAGGACTGCATCACCAGATCGGTCGAGAAGCCCAGGCATGCCAAGTCTTTCAGTTCGTCACGGGTCATTGGACCGGTGGTGTCCTGGGAGCCGACGGTGGTCATCTTCGGTTCGCAGTAGGTGCCAGGACGAACGCCTTTGCCTTCTGGCAGACCGCACGCCTTGCCGACCATTTTCTGTGCCAGGGTGAAGCCTTTGCCAGTGTCGACAGGTGCTTCAGGCAGCTTGAACAGGTCGGTAGGGCCCAGGCCCAGTTCGGCACGAGCCTTGTCGGTCAGACCGCGACCGATGATCAGCGGGATACGGCCGCCAGCACGGACTTCGTCCAAAAGAACCGGAGTCTTCATCTGGAAGGTGGTCAGGACTTCGTCGGTGCCGTGTTTGCAGACTTTGCCAGCATGTGGGTACAGGTCGATCACGTCGCCCATGTTCATGTTGGTAACGTCGAATTCGATTGGCAGTGCGCCAGCATCTTCCATGGTGTTGTAGAAGATCGGAGCGATTTTGCTGCCGAAGCAGAAACCGCCAGCACGCTTGTTCGGCACGAAAGGAACGTCGTCGCCGAAGAACCACAGCACCGAGTTGGTGGCCGATTTACGCGAAGAACCGGTACCGACCACGTCACCGACGTAGGCGATCGGGAAGCCGGAGTTACGCATTTCTTCGATTTGCTTCATCGGGCCGGTGACGCCTTGGACGTCAGGCACGATGCCTTCACGGGCCATTTTCAGCATGGCCAGGGCGTGCAGCGGGATGTCCGGGCGGGACCAGGCGTCCGGGGCAGGGGACAGGTCGTCGGTGTTGGTTTCGCCGGTGACCTTGAACACGCGCAGGCTGATCTTGTCGGCCAGTACAGGGCGGTTCTTGAACCACTCGCCGTCAGCCCAGGATTGCAGCACGGCCTTGGCGTGAACGTTGCCGTTCTTGGCTTTTTCCGCGACGTCGTGGAATGCGTCGAACATCAGCAGGGTGTGCTTGAGTTCTTTGGCGGCTACGGGTGCCAGTTCGGCATCTTCCAGCAGATCAACCAGGGTCACGATGTTGTAGCCGCCTTGCATGGTGCCGAGCAGTTCAACAGCGCGTTTCTTGTCGATCAGAGGGGAGGAGACTTCGCCTTTGGCGAGGGCGGACAGGAAACCAGCCTTTACATAGGCTGCTTCGTCCACACCTGGCGGAACGCGATTGGTGATCAGGTCAACGAGGAAAGCTTCTTCGCCAGCCGGGGGATTTTTCAGCAGCTCGACCAGGCCGGCTGTTTGTTCGGCGTTAAGCGGCTGGGGAACGATACCCAGTGCTGCACGCTCTTCGATATGTTTGCGGTAGGCTTCAAGCACAGTTATTACCCTCATCAGTGGTCCCAAATGGGTGTCCGGGACGCTCATCCCGAAATTGCCGTACTCATGCGCTGCGTGGCGTTGTGGGCCACTTAGCCAGAATTACCGACAATTCCTTACAGAAGCTGCTTTCAAAGTTTTACGCCTGCAGAACGGGGAGCTGATGAGGGTTGGCGTTGGGCTTTTCCCCGCTGGAAAAACCCTTCGCCAACACCGCTCTGAAGGAACGACTGTGCTCGTGACGCTTTGAAAACAGCTTCTAACGGACATTGGCGCCTTAAAAGGCTGGCTGATTCTACGGCAAAAAAAATTTAAAGGTAAGTCAGTGCCTATTGGACTTTGGTGGAGAGTTGCGTTGCCGGGGGAACTGCTGTGAAGCAAGGCGCGGGCGGCGGTCACGACGCGTGGCGAAATCCAGTCGACCCAAAGGCCCTCGACGTTGAGGGGTGATCAATGTGGGACAAAGGGCTAACATGCCGACCTGTCCTGCTTTCCCGTGCTCTCCTTACCTATGCCCAATCAGACCATCAAGACCCCCTGCGTCGGCCTCTGCTCCACTGTTTACGGTGACCTGGTGTGCCGTGGCTGCAAGCGTTTCCACCACGAAGTGATCAACTGGAATGGTTACAACGAGGAGGAAAAGCGCGCCGTGTGGTTGCGTCTGGAACAGCTGTTGTCCCAGGTGATGGCCAGTAAGCTGGAAGTTTTCGATCCCCAGCGCCTGCGTGTGCAGCTGGAACAACGCAAGATCCGCTTTGTGCCGCACCAGTCGGAATACTGCTGGGCCTATCAGCTCATCGCGCGGGGCGCGCGGGTGATCAACAACCTGGAAGCCTACGGGATGGTGTTGATGCCGGAGTTTCGGGACTGGAACCTGCCGGAATTGAGAGACGCGATTGATCGCGAGTTCTTTTTGCTCTCCGAGGCGCATTACCAGCGCTACATTGCGCCGGGGTTTCTCAAGGATGCCTTCGGCGGTTAAAAGCATCGCGGGCAAGCCTTGCTCCCACAATGATCTTCAGTGAGCGCTCTATGGGGTGCGTCCCCACAAATGATCTTCAGTGAACATCCTGTGGGAGCAAGGCTTGCCCGCGGTAGCGTTCTGTCCGCCGCTTTAAACCTCAATGATGAGCCACGATCTCTTCCAGATGATCCATGATCCCCTCCGGCTTCAGCACCAGCACATCACTCTCCACCGCATCCAGCACCACCTCCGCCGTATTCCCGATCAGCACCCCGGACAACCCGGACCGCGCCACCGTACCGATCACAGTCACCGCCGCGTGGAGCTTGTGCGCCATGAACGGAATCAGCACATCCGCCGGGCCTTCCTCGATATGCAAGTGACTGTCGTCGATATCGAACTCGGCCTGGAACGCCTTGCACTGTTCGCGGTAACGCGCCTCGATGGTTTCACTGAGCTGGAATGTCGGGTCGGCCGAGGACAGCATCGGCGACGGATGGGCACTGATCACGTGTAGATGCGCGTGGGCCAGGCTGGCGATGTCGTAGCCGTAATCAATGATGGTGGAGTGGAGTTGGCGGTGTTCGCCATCGGTATTGCCAACATCGACGGCGGCCAGAATAACCCCGTCTTTCCACGGCTTCGCGGTTTTCACCAGCAGCACCGGGCTCGGGCAGTGACGCAGCAGTTTCCAGTCCGCCGGTGTCAGCAGGGCCTTTTTCAATGGGCTGTCGGGGAAATGTTGCTTGATTACCAGCCCGCAACCTTCCGCCTGCTGCACATCGACGATGGTTTCGTGCAGGCTTTCATTCCAGGCCTGCTCGGTGGTGACGCTATAGCCGTCCTCCAGCAGCGCGGCTTTGAGCACGCCCAGCATGCCGCTGTGGTCGTGCTTGCGATCGCACACCAGAAGGTGCAAATGGGCCTGGGTCACGCCGGCAATCAATTTGGCGCGTTTGAGCGCCAGGCTTTCCGAGTGTTCGGGCTCGATGACCACCAGAATGCTACGAATGGCTTGCATGTTCGGGATCTCCAGGAAGTAAAAAATACTGCGTGGGACAACTATAGTTGCTGGTCGCGAGTTCGGGACTTGATGCATATCAACGGTTAGCGACTGGTGGTCTGCGGGCAGGCCGGTATAATCGGCGCCCTTCGTTTTGAACCTTCTATCCGTGAGCCCCATGATCCTTCCCGAAATTCACGAGTTCCTCGGCTGCCGCACTCCCGACGGCTGGGTCCAGGCCGCGCTGGCCGATCAGGACACGCTGCTGATCGACCACAAGAACTGCGAATTCAAAGCCGCGAGTACGGCGTTGAGTCTGATCGCCAAGTACCACTCCCATGTCGATCTGATCAACCTCATGTCACGCCTGGCCCGGGAAGAGCTGGTGCATCACGAACAGGTCATGCGCCTGATGAAAAAACGCAAGATCGAACTCCGTCAATTGTCCGCCGGGCGCTACGCGTCGGGCCTGCGTAAAGTAGTACGTAGTCACGAGCCGGTGAAGCTGGTCGATACGCTGGTGGTCGGCGCGTTCATCGAGGCGCGCAGCTGCGAGCGTTTCGAGGCGCTGGTACCGCATCTGGATGAAGAACTGGGCAAATTCTACTTTGGTCTGCTGAAAAGCGAGGCCCGGCATTTCCAGGGTTACCTGAAGCTGGCCTACCAGTACGGGGACGCCAAGGACATCGCGCAAGTGATCGACAGGGTTCGTGCCGCCGAGCAAGAGCTGATTGAATCCCCCGACGTCGAGTTTCGGTTTCACAGTGGCGTGCCAGTAGCCGCTTGAGTCGCAGGAACAACATTCGCGAGCGCGCCTAGCCGCTCAGGCCCAGGCGGGTGTGCCAGTCGGCGATGGATTCTTCAGGGTAGACATCGAACTGTTGATCCCCCGGTGTTGATTCAACCTCGACCCACGGCGCCTTCGAGCCAAGCATCAGGTGCGTGTGTTCCGGTGGCACCGGCAGCGGGGTGTCGATGGCGGACGCAAACGGGTGAATCAATGTCGGCCATTCAGGGCTGAACAGCCATAAGCCGGAACCGCAGAGGGAACAGAAATGCCGCTCGGCGGTGCTTCTATGGGCACGTTTGTCGCCGTCCTCCTTGAGTCGTGCATGGTAAATCGTGATGTGTTTGCGCCCACGCACGTTGAGGCTGTCGGCATCGCCGCTGATATTGATCGCATAACCACCGCCACCTTGGGTCTTGCGGCAAATCGAGCAATAGCAGCGCTGATAAGGGTAAGGGTGGACGCTGGTCAAACTGAACGACACGGCGCCGCAGTGGCAGGAACCTTCGAGCTGCATGGAAACCTCCGGTAGTTCTTCAACTCACCGGGACAGCTTAGATCCTCAGCGCTCCTAGACCGGTACCAGAATCGCGTCGCCCGTCGCCACCAGTTTCAATTGATCACCGGTTTGTGCGAACAGCTCGGCGCGAGCGAACACCTGCTTCTTTCCAGTCTTCACCACCCGGCCCCGGGCGATGAACACTTCGCCGATGGCAGGCGCCAGGCAATTGACCGAAAAATGCGAAGCCAGCACGTTGCCCGCCACCGTTCCTGCTGCAAAACCACAGGCCGTGTCGAGCAAGCCGCCGATCAGGCCCGCGTGGAGGAACCCTGCATATTGCGCCATGTCCGCTTCGCGAAAGGCCATGGTCAGTTCCACTTCACCGCTCTGCGCACGGGTGACTTCCAGCCCGGCCCAACGATTGAACGCTGAGGTTGAGTTGATCTGTTTGAGCGTGTTCAGCATGACGAATCCCTCCGAATGAGGAGCCAAGATGCGCCTGGGTTCTTAGGGTGTCATTGTCTATAAAGGAGGGTGATGTGCCGTTGGATTTGTGGTGAATGTGTTCATCTGTTCATTGCGACTCAGGCCAGCTATTCATGATTTTTTCACATCCCACCGGTTACCCTGCGCGCCTCTTTGGGGAGTAGCCTGTTTGCGATTCGTCGCAAGCGCCCGTATCAACATTCTCGGCAACATGCCGTGGTGCGGGCACCTTCTGGTTGGTGAGACCATCGACATACCTGCGCTGAAGTCGGGCGCGCGGATATGTCGTGGACTCAAGCCCGACCGGTACTACAGCGTGAACCCAGCCTCTCTTGTTTTCCTTGCTTTCGCCATGTCCACCGATGCCTTCGCGGCCGCTATCGGTAAAGGCTCGGCCCTGCACAAACCCAAATTTCTCGAAGCCTTGCGTGTCGGACTGATCTTCGGCGTGATCGAAGCCATCACGCCGATTATCGGCTGGTTTATCGGCCAGGCCGCGTCGCAATTCGTGGCCAGTTGGGACCACTGGATCGCTTTCACCCTGTTGCTGCTGCTCGGATTGCACATGATCCATAACGGGGTGAAAGACGAAGAGCCCGAAGAAGAGGTCGAGAAGCCCAAGCAACATGGTTTCTGGCTGCTCGCCGTCACGGGATTTGCCACCAGCATTGATGCATTGGCCGTGGGTGTAGGTCTGGCGTTTGTGGACGTCAACATCTGGCTGGCGGCCGGACTGATCGGCCTGGCGACCCTGACCATGGTGACGATCGGCGTGATGCTGGGCCGTGTCATCGGTAGCGTGATGGGCAAACGTGCTGAAATTCTGGGTGGCGTGGTGTTGATCATCGTCGGCGCGACGATCTTGTACGAGCATTTGTCGGTTTGACTTAAATCTTCACTGACACTACGCGGTTTGTACTGCTACATGTTCTGGATCGGACGTGGCACTCGCCACAAATACCAGGCCGCGACCGTGCGATAGGGGCGCCACGCCAGGCCGATTTCGATCATCTGCTTGCGCGTCGGCTGCACCTCTAGCCCTTTCAAACGTCGGTAGCCTTCACGAACACCGAAATCATCCGCCGGCAAGATATCCGGGCGTTCCAGGCTGTAAATCAGCAGCATCTCAACGGTCCAGCGACCGACCCCGCGCAATGTGATCAAGCGCTCGATCAGCGCCTCGTCGTCCATCGCCAACGCCGTTGTGTAGTCCGGTACCTCACCGCTTAACGCTGCCTGGGCTATGCCTTGAATGGTCGTGATCTTGCTGGCCGAGAATCCGCAACTGCGCAGCTGATCGAACCCGGTCGCCACCATCTGTTCAGGCCTCGGAAAAGAGCCCGAGGGGAACAACGCGAGTAATCGCCCGAGAATGGCGTCGCCGGCTTTGGCGTGCAGTTGCTGATAGGCAATGGCCCGCACCAGCGATTCATAAGGATCGCGTGCCGGGTGTGGTTGATGCAGGCAAGGGCCGATGGCGGCAATGTGTCGCCGCCAGTCGTCATCGATGGACGACAGAAAAACGCTCGCGGGCAGGTAGGGATCGGGCATGTCAGAACGCAAGTTGTCGAGTGATCTGTAGCGCAGCATTTTCCAGCCTGAGCAAAAATGCCTTGCGCGGTTGTCCTCCACCATAGCCCGTCAACGAGCCATCCGCCCCGATTACCCGGTGGCAGGGCAAGACAATCGAAAGGCGGTTTTGCCCGTTCGCCAGGCCCACCGCACGACTGGCGCCGGGCTTGCCCAGCGTCGCAGCGATGGTGCCGTAGGTGCTCGTCTTGCCATAAGGGATTTTCGCCAGTTCGGCCCAGACCTGCCTGAAAAACTCGCTGCCGGGCAGGTGCAGCGGGACTTTGAACTCGGTCAGCTTTCCAGCGAAATAGGCTGCCAGTTCTGCTTCGATTTGCTGCAAGTGAGCGTTGTGTCCGGGTGCGACGGCATACCCGTGGCGGTTCTGCAGAGCCTGGATTTCCCGCGTCAGCGCCGGTCGATCAAGAAACTCCAGCAGCACCAACCCTCGCTGTTCAGCCATGGCGATCATCGGCCCGAGCGGGCTGGTCAGGCGGGTGAACAGCAGCGGTTCGCTTTGGGCCGCGCGGCCGGGGGTGATGTGGAAGGACTTCTGGAAGGCATCGCGGAAACCGCTCAGGGACTCATAACCCGAGTCGAACGCGGCGTTATCTATGGAATCGCCCTGTTTGATCCCGCCCAACGCCATGCCCAGACGCCGGGTACGTAGCCAGGCGTGGAACGTCATGCCGAAATGCTGTTTGAACCAGCGCCGCAGCTTCAGCGGCTCCACGCCTTCGGCCAGTAGTTGGGCATCGGTCCAACGCTGGTCGGGATCACTGTCGACGCAGGTGAGCAGTTTTTGCACCCAGTCCGGCGCAATGGCGGCAGCATCCAGAGGCTTGCAGCGCAGGCACGCGCGATAACCCGCCGACAGGCATTCATCGGCATGGGCGAAGAACTCGACGTTCTCCGGTTTTGGCTTGCGCGCCGTACAACTGGGCCGACAAAAGATGCCGGTGGTTTTGACGGCCGTAAAGAACACTCCCTCGTAGGAGGTGTCTCGTTCGAGCATGGCGCGAACCATCTCGGCGTGGGGCGGAAGCAAAGCGTTTTGTAGGTTCATGACGTGAGCATAGGGGGCGTCGGTCAGTGTCTCCACCGGAAAATCGACAGAGAATTCCTCATCAGGCCCGGCGTGCCATCAGCAACACCGATGCGGCCGCCGAGAGCAAACCTGCACAGCAGCGGTTGAAGATCCGTTTGCCACTGGGTTTGGCAAACCAGCGGCGCATGTGCAGACCCATATAGGCATAAGCAGCGATGGCAATCCATTCGAGGACCAGGAACAGCGCGCCCAGCACGGCGAATTGTGGCGTGATCGCCTGGTTCGGATTGACGAACTGCGGCAGGAATGCGGTGAAGATCAGGATCGCTTTCGGGTTGCCGGCCGCGACCAGAAACTCCTGCCGTGCCAGCGCTAAAAGCCCGACGGGCGCGCCCTGTGCGACGTTTTCAGTGCCAGAGTCGGCTCGCCACAGTTGCCAGGCGAGGTAGAACAGATAGGCCGCACCCAGAATCTTGATCCCATAGAACAACAGTTCGGATGTTTGCAGCACAACCGCCAATCCCGCAGACGCCAGGGCGATCATTCCGGCAAACGCCAGCAGCCGACCCAGGCCCGCCATGCACGCGGTGCGGTAGCCATAACGGGTGGAATTGCTGACCGACAACAGATTGTTCGGACCCGGCGCCATGTTCAGCGCGAAGCAGGCGGGAAGAAAGAGGGAGAGGGTGGTGAGGTCCATGATCGGCTCCAGAAGCGAGAACGGTATTTTTACCACGGTCGTTTAACAGCCGACCCGTACAGTGATTGACGGTCGTCGCGGTACAGGTGAGGGGGTGTTTTGTTCAATACAGGAATTGAGTCGCACCTTACCGTCATGGCGGGTACCACTGAATTGAAGAGGGTGTGTGATGAGTCTGATTGTCTCCATGGCGGCGTTTGCATTGGTGGCTTCGATAACGCCGGGGCCGGTGAATATCGTGGCGTTGAGTTCCGGTGCGCGGTTTGGTTTTCGCGCCAGTCAGCGGCATGTTGCCGGCGCGACACTGGGGTTCGTGTTGTTGCTGGTGTTGATGGGGTTGGGACTGCACGAAGTGCTGCAGATCTGGCCGGGTCTGACCCGGGTTGTGCAACTGGCGGGGGTGGCGTTTTTGTTGTTCATGGCCTGGAAACTGGCCGCCGACGATGGGCGTCTCGATGCGAAGGATTCGGGCCGGGCGCCGTCAATGCTCTACGGTGCCGTCATGCAGTGGCTCAACCCCAAAGCGTGGCTGGCTTGTGTGGCGGGCATGGGGGCTTTTGTTGCCGATGGCGAGGCGCGATTGGTCTGGCAGTTTGCGGCGGTGTATCTGGTGATCTGCTATGTGTCCGTCGGTTGCTGGGTCTATGCGGGGACGTTTTTGCGCGGCTACCTGAACAACCCGGCGGGTATGCGGATGTTCAACCGGGGAATGGTAGCGTTGTTGGCGGTGAGCGCGGGGTATTTGTTGTTGCCTTGATCTTGCCTGAAGAGCGCTCACAGACCTACGTCACCCGCGATACTGCCCCGGCGTGGCGGCCAGGTGCTGTTTGAACGCGCGTTGAAAGTGGGCCTGGTCGGCGAAGCCCGCCTCGAGGGCGACGTCGGCAATCAGTTTGCCGCTGCGCAGTCTCTCCTGGGCGAACTGGATGCGTCGGTTGACCAGGAAGGCGTGGGGCGTCATGCCGAAGTGTTGCTTGAATGCACGGATCAGGTAGGACGGCGACAGCTGCGCGGCTGCGCAAATGTCTTCGAGCTTGAGCAATTGCGTACAGTTATCCCGAATGAATTCGGCGGCCCGCTCCAGCTTGAAGTTAGGTTCGCGTAGCGGTTGCTCGGCCGGATTGAACCGTTGCTGCACCTCGGTAAAAAACTCCACCACTGTGCTGTGTTTTTGCAGGTGGTCCTGCATTGTGTCCACCAACACCTCATACAGCGCCACCAGTCCGTCGAATAGCTGGGTGTCGCGGTCATGGGTGATGGAAAAACGGCGGAACGCCAAGTCGGAGCTGAAGCCCAGCTGGTGCTGCAGATCAGTGAGCCACGCGGTGTCGATGTACAGCATCAGATACGACCACGGTTCGTCGTCGATCGGATTGCACGCATGGACATCGCCGGGATTCATCAGCACGACGGTGCCGGCGCTGACCTGAAACCGGGCTTGTTCGTGAATGTAGGTGCTGCGCCCGGCGGTGATGGCGCCGATCGAAAAGTGTTCGTGAGAATGACGCGTGTAGCAGACCTCGCGCCCGTCAGCGATGGAGCGGGCTTCAATGAAGGGTAGGGCGTCATCGCGCCAGAAGCGCGGGGCCTTGTCTGCGTCTTTGGCAACGGCGTGCTTCATGCTTAGGTTCCTCGGCAGGTCAGCGCCTGAGTGTATTTGTTCTCGCCGTCAAAGGCTCGTCCCCGCGCGTTGATGTCGAGTTTTCTGCATCCGTTTTGTGATGCGTGATCCCTCGTCAGATTCATCATTATGGAGTCGTAATGACTCGAGATGATGTCATAAAGACTCTTGTTGAATATGGTCTAAATGACATCGAGCCTCTGATCTCATTGATTTAAAAGGGCTTAACACCTGGCACGGCTCTTGATACATCCCCGGTACAACTGAACGACTTCAGGAGTACCGAAAAATGTTCGACTTCTTCACCAATCCCCACAATGTTCTTCAGCTGTCGAATCGCGTACTGGGCGCAGGTCTTGCACTGTTGCTCGCTGGCATTTACGGCGCCTATCTGTACGAAGGTCATTTGCCCATCGTCGCGCTGGTGTCGTTGCACGCGATGACGATCATCGGACCGACCTTGCTCAAAATCGGCTACGTCATGCGCCTGCTGTCCCAGCATCGGCTGGGACAATGCCCGGTCGGAGCTGGAGTGTGACGCGCAAGTTCGCCAGGGCGCAGGTGTTCACGCTGGGGTTTCGGCCGTTCTTTCTGGCCGGCGCGGGGTTTGCGGCGATTGCCGTTGCGGTCTGGGGCCTGTGGCTATACGGCTGGTTTCCAGCGGCGCAACCCGTGGGCGGCATGCTGGTCTGGCATCGGCATGAGATGCCGTTCGGGTTCGCCTCGGCGATCATTGGCGGATTTCTGCTGACGGCAGTGCCGAACTGGACCGGGCGTCCAGGTCTGCACGGCGGGCCGCTTATCGGTCTTTTGCTGGTGTGGCTGACGGCGCGACTCGCTTGGTGGCTGCCGATGCCGTCGGTGGTATTGATTGCGTTGCAAATCCCGTTTCTGCCGTTACTGGCCTGGATGTTGGGCCGCGAGCTGATCGCTGCCGGCAAGCGCGACAACTATCCGATTCTGCTGGTGATCGCCTTGCTCGCGGGGTGCCAGGCCATGACGCTGGCGGGGATCTCCACCGAGGATGTCGACCTGCAACGGCGGGGCGTACTGGCGGCGTTGTGGTTAATCGGCGCGCTGATGAGCGTAATCGGCGGGAGGGTGATTCCGTTCTTCATCCAAAGAGGTTTGAATCGCCCCACCGCCTCAGTGGCGCAACCCTGGCTGTTCAAAGGGTTACTACTCGGCGGGATGCTGGCGGCGCTGTCGTTTGCCGCAGGGTTGGACAACGTCCCTAACCGCTGGCTCGCCGTTTTGTTTGGGCTGATGGGCGGTTTGCATCTGCTGCGGCTCTGGCGCTGGTACGACCGGGGTATATGGCGTGTGCCGTTGCTCTGGTCGCTGTACCTTGCCTATGCCTGGCTGGTGGTTGCAGCGCTGGCGATGGCGCTGTGGCATGCGGGGCTGATGCCGCAACAAAGCCTCGCCACGCATTCGCTGGCGGTGGGAGGAATCGGCGGTTTGATCCTGGCGATGATTGCGCGGGTCAGTCTCGGTCATACCGGGCGACCGTTGCAGCCATCGAAGGCAATCATCCTTGGATTCGCCTTGCTGTCCATTGGTGCGGTCTGTCGCGTCTTGCTGGTGCCGTTTTCCACTGTCGGCCTGGGCATCTCGGCGTTGCTCTGGTGTGTTGCGTTCGGGCTGTTCCTGATGCGCTATACCGGCATCTTGCTGGGGCCAAGGGTTTAGCGACATGGGTGCAAGCGCAAAACGCCACTCGGCGCTTGCCTCAGGACAGTGACTGCGTGACCGGTGGTCGATGCGCCAGTCTGGTTCGGCAATTTGCGCTTAGCTGTAAGGGATGAACCAGGCGCGCAAAGACGCGCCGTGCGGTAGGAGCAACGCGTGCTCCCACCGAAAAAACGCGTCCCCGTGAGTCTGAGGTAACCGCAATGCTGACCCTGAATATCAATGGCAAGGACCAGGCGCTGGATGTCCCCGCGGACATGCCGCTGCTGTGGGTCCTGCGCGATGTCGCGCACCTTACTGGCACCAAATTCGGCTGTGGCATGGCTCAATGCGGCGCCTGTACGGTGCACGTTGACGGCGCGCCGCTGCGCTCATGCATCACGCCCGCCACCGCCGTGGCCCATGGGCAGAAAATTCTCACCATCGAAGGGTTGTCCACCGACGGTTCGCATCCGGTCCAGCAAGCCTGGGCCGAGCTCGATGTGGTCCAGTGTGGTTATTGCCAGTCCGGTCAGATCATGTCGGCCGCCGCGCTGCTGGCGAAAATCCCCAAGCCCACTGACGCCGATATCGACCAGGCGCTGTCCGGCAATATCTGCCGCTGCGGCACCTATCCGCGCATTCGTGCGGCGGTGAAACGCGCTGCACAAATCGGTTGATGCCTCGGTGAGGGAGGGTGAGTAATGAACAGCTTCAATCCGTTATCGCGGCGTGGATTTCTCAAAGGCAGCGTCGTGTTGGGTGGCGGGCTGGTGGTGGCGTTCGTCATCCCCGGTGCCCACCGGTTCGCGACGGGCGCCGAGAACCAGGGGAACGTGTTTGCACCGAATGCTTTTCTGCGAATCGGCAATGACAACAGCGTCACGGTACTGCTCGGGCATTCGGAAATGGGCCAGGGCATCTGGACCGGCCTGACCATGCTGATCGCTGAGGAACTGGATGCCGATTGGTCGACAATCATCGTCGAACACTCACCGGCATCGGCTGCCGACTATGGCCTGGCCGGGTTTGGCGGGATGCAGATTACGGGTGGGTCAACGTCGACCTGGATGGAATTCGACCGTTACCGCCAGGCCGGCGCGGCAGCCCGGTTAATGCTGATCGACGCAGCAGCCAAACGTTTCGGCGTAGCGCCTTCGGCCATTCGTACCGAGTCCGGCGTGGTCATCGCAGGCGACAACCGCGCCACCTATGGCGAGCTGGCGGACGACGCCGGCAAGCTACCCGTGCCCGACCCTGCTTCGATCAAACTCAAAGAAGCCAAGGACTGGAAACTGATCGGCAAGCCCACTAAACGGCTGGACACACCAGAGAAAATCACCGGGCGGGCCAGGTTCGGCATCGACGTGCAATTCGAAGGCCTGATGACGGCGATGGTCGCGCGTTCGCCGGTGTTCGGCGGCAGCGTCAAATCCTTCGAAGGCGCCGAGGCGCTGGCGATTCCGGGTGTGCACAAAGTGGTGCAGGTACCCAGCGGTGTCGCCGTCATCGCCGATCATTACTGGGCCGCGAAACTGGGCCGCGATGCACTCAAGGTCGATTGGGACCTGGGCCCGAACACCGGCCTCGACAGCCAAATCCTGTTGGAGAGTTTCCGCAAGCTCGCTGGCACCACAGGGCTGCCAGCCAGCACGGCCGGCGACGCCCAGGGCACGCTGGGCAAGGCGGCGAAAACGATCGACGTCGAATACAGCGTGCCTTACCTGGCCCACGCTCCGATGGAGCCGCTTAACTGCACCGTGAAAATCACCCAGGACAAATGCGAGATCTGGACGGGTACGCAGTTTCAGACACTGGATCAAATGATCGCCGGAAAAATCACCGGGCTAAAGCCTGAGCAGGTCATTATTCACACCGAATTTCTCGGCGGCGGGTTTGGTCGGCGAGCCAACCCGACCTCGGATTTCGTCGCGGAAGCGGTGGAGGTCGCCAAAGCCGCAGGTGGTCCGGTGAAAACCGTATGGTCGCGAGAAGACGACATACGTGGCGGCTACTACCGGTCGGCGTTTCTGCATCAGGCGCGTATCGGCATGGATGCTGGCGGGATGCCCATCGCATGGAAGCATGTCATGGTCGGGCAATCGATCATGGCCGGTACGATGCTCGAAGAGGCGATGGTCAAGGGTGGCATCGACAAAACCTCGGTTGAAGGGGTGGCGGACAGTCCCTATCTCGAAGGTCTGGCGCATCATCAGGTCGAGCTGCATTCGCCGAAAACCGGCATCAACGTGTTGTGGTTGCGCTCGGTCGGACACAGTCATACGGCGTTCGTGATGGAGTCGCTGATCGACGAATTGGCCGAGGCGGCGGGCAAGGACCCGGTCGACTATCGACGCACTTTGCTCATGGACCACCCACGGCATCTCGGCGTACTCAACCTTGCCGTCGAAAAAGCCAACTGGACAGCGCCGCTGCCGGACGGCCACGCGCTGGGCGTGGCGGTGCATGAGTCGTTCGGCAGCTACGTCGCGCAAGTGGCCGAAGTGTCCCAGGACAACCTGGCGATCCGTGTGCATCGCGTGGTCTGTGCGGTGGACTGCGGGATTGCGGTCAACCCGCAAAGCATCGCGGCGCAGATGGAATCGTGCATCACCTTCGGCCTGGGGTTTGCGTTGCACAGCAAACTGACGTTCAAGGACGGCAAAGTGGTGCAGTCCAACTACCACGACTATCAAGTGCTGCGCCTGAACGAAATGCCCGTGGTCGAAGTGCATATCGTGCCCAGTACCGACAAGCCCGGAGGCATTGGCGAGGCGGGGGTACCGCCCACGGCACCTGCGGTGGCCAATGCGGTATTCGCATTGACCGGGCAACGGCTGCGGGAACTGCCGCTGCAACTGTCGGGGGTGTGAGATGAGACGACATCTGGTACTGGGTGCGGTGATTCTGTTCGGCCTGGCAGCGTATGCCGAAGACCTGTTCGCCGACGATAAAGAAGCCTTGAAGGCGTTCGAGACGGTGCAGAAAGTCTTCCAGAGCCCCCGTTGCCAAAACTGCCACATTCCCGGCGATTCTCCACTGCAGTTCGACGCCGGCGTTCCCCACGCCATGAATGTGGTCCGTGGCATGGACGGGAAGGGCGCGGCGGGTTTGCCCTGTGCTACCTGCCATGCGGAAGCCAATCCGCCGGCCAGTTACGGTCCCAATGCACCGCCCGGAGCACCGCATTGGAGCCTGCCGCCAGCAGCGCACAAAATGGCCTGGATCGGACTTCCGGCAGACAAACTGTGCGCGATGATCAAGGACCGTTCCAGCAATGGCGACCGGGATTTTGCGGCGCTGATCAAACATGTCAGCGATGACAAGCTGGTGTTATGGGGCTGGAACCCTGGTGCAGGACGAGCGCCGGTACCGGTTCCACACGACATTTTTGTCGCCCAGTTCAAGCTTTGGGCTGATGCAGGAGGGCCTTGCCCCGTCGAGGGTATCTGACCAGCGGTAGCAAAATAGTGAGTCATACCGGGAAAGGGGGTCTCTAATGTATATACCCTCCTGCGGAGTGACTGATGGTCGTTTCAGGAAAACCGGGTAAATCCGGTGCTCACACAGAGCTCTCATGCGAACGCAGTGTTCTCGAAAATGCAGTGCAAGATCGGGAACGGATGAGAGAGCTGGCACGTTCGTTCGAGCAACAGCTAACGGCGGTGCAAATGGCAAGCATGGACGAGTTGACCCTGCTGACGAACCTTCACGGGTTTCTGGTTCTGGCCCAGTTGTGGCTGGATGCCTGTCAGCAGCTGGAGAAACCGGCGACGTTGCTGCTATTCGACCTGACTTATTTCAACCAGATCAACGACGTGTACGGGCGTGGCGAGGGCGACAAAGCCCTGAAATCCTTTGCCGATGTTTTGCGTATCGCCTTTCGCGAAAGTGACGTGGTTGGACGCGTAGGCGGTGATGAGTTCGCGGTGCTGTTGGCCGGCTCGTCTGCGGTAGAAATCGCCGGTATCAGGGCAAGGGTTCAGGAAATGCTCGATGAGCGCCTTGCCACCGCGCACCCTGGTTACGACATTCGCTTCAGCATTGAACAAATCGAATTCGATCCTGAGACTCACGGCACTGTTGATGGCCTGATGGCCGCGATTGATCTTGCACGGCACCAGGGATCGGTCCGGTTTTAAGCGTCCTGCGTCTCTCACTCATTTGGCAAACAGCTGATCGATGTCCTTGAAGGCCTTGAACTCCAGTGCGTTACCGCAAGGATCGAACAGGAACATTGTGGCCTGCTCGCCCACCAACCCCTGAAATCGGATGCCGGGCTCGATCACGAAGCGCGTGCCCAGGGATTGCAAACGCTCGGCCAGGGCCTCCCATTCCGACATCCCCAATACCACGCCGAAATGCGGCACGGGCACGTTGTGGCCGTCGACGGCATTGGTGTGGGCGGCTTCCTGGGAAGCATTCTTCGGTGCCAGATGGATCACAAGCTGATGGCCGAAGAAGTTGAAGTCGACCCAATGATCGCTGGAACGGCCTTCTTCCAGCTCGAACACGGCCGCGTAAAAATGGCGCGCGGCGGCGAGGTCGTAAACCGGGATGGCCAGGTGAAAAGGAGAAAGAGACATAGGCTGGATCTCGATAGAGTGAACGCTGAGTTTATCTCTGTGAATTGTGTTTGAAAGACGATAGTTTTTGCGCCGAGCATGAATTATTTCGATCAGTTGAGACGCCAATGTTACGAGAGCTGAAAACCTTCCTCGCTGTCGCGCGCTACGGCACCTTTGCCGCGGCGGGCATGCACATCGGCCTTACCCAGTCGGCGGTCAGCGCGCAGATTCGTAATCTCGAGCAGGCACTGGGTATTCGCCTGTTCGATCGCACGGGGCGCCAGGCACTGCTGAATGCGGCGGGGCTGCGCGCGTTGCCGATGGCCAGGGACATGCTCGACACGTTCAGCCGCATGGCGATCAGCGATGACGTGAGCGAATACCGGGGAGAGCTGAAAATCGGGGCGGTAGCGACGGCGCAAACCGGATTGCTGCCACAGGCATTACTGCGTTTACGGCAACAGGCGCCCCAGCTGGAACCGAAACTGGTGCCAGGGGTATCACTGAACTTATTGAGTCAGGTGGACACGGGAGAAGTGGACCTGGCAATCCTGATCAAACCGCCGTTCGAACTGCCCAAGGAACTGTCGGCGCAGGTTATTCGGCGGGAGCCTTTTGTCCTGATTGTTCCACTCGATCAGCCGGGCGATGACCCATTGCAGTTACTGACTGACCATCCCCATGTGCGCTATGACCGTAACTCGTTCGGCGGACGCCTGGTGACGCGCTTTTTGCGTGAGCAGCGGATCGACGTGCAGAGTGCTCTTGAGCTGGATGAGCTGGAGGCCATCGTGAAAATGGTCGAGTGCGGGCTGGGCGTTTCGTTGCTGCCTCGGGCCGGGCTGTGGCTGGAGTATGGCGCGAAGGTCAGGGTGATCCCGTTGGGCGAACTGACGTTTTATCGGGAGATGGTGTTGTTGCAGCGGTACAGCCATCGTATGCAGCCGATCCAGCAATTGTTTGCGCAGTGCCTGAGAGGCGAATCAGCCACCCTGCAGGAGTGAGCCAGCTCGCGATAGTGGCTTGCCAGGCGACATACATGCTGAATGACATACCGATATTGCGAGCAGGTTCGCTTCCACAAGGGATTTGTGTTTTTCGGTAAATTGCAGGCGTAAAAAAACCCGCCAGAAGAGGCGGGTTTTTTCATTGGCGAGCTGAAGATTACTCTTCGAGGCTGCCCATGGCGGTGGTGTTGAAACCGCCGTCTACGTACATGATTTCGCCGCTGATGCCCGAAGCCAGGTCCGAGCACAGAAAGGCGCCCGCGTTGCCGACTTCGTCGATAGTGACGTTACGACGCAGCGGAGTTTGCGCTTCGTTGGCGGCCAGCATCTTGCGGAAGTTCTTGATGCCGGAAGCGGCGAGGGTGCGGATCGGGCCTGCCGAGACGCAGTTGACGCGGGTGCCGTCCGGGCCAAGGGAGCCGGCCAGGTAACGCACGCCAGCTTCCAGGGAAGCTTTGGCCATGCCCATGACGTTGTAGTTAGGCATGGTGCGCTCAGCGCCCAGGTACGACAGAGTCAGCAGGCTGCCGTTGCGGCCTTTCATCATTTCGCGACCGGCTTTGGCCAAGGCCACGAAGCTGTAGGCGCTGATGTCGTGAGCGATACGGAATCCTTCACGGGTGGTGGCTTCGGTGAAGTCGCCATCCAGCTGGTCGCCCGGTGCGAAGCCTACGGAGTGCACGATGCAATCCAGGCCGTCCCACTTCTTGCCCAATTCAACGAAGACCTTGGCGATTTCTTCATCGCTGGCCACGTCGCACGGGAAGCACAGGTCCGGGTTCGAACCCCAGCTTTGTGCGAACTCTTCGACACGACCCTTGAGTTTGTCGTTCTGATAAGTGAAGGCAAGCTCAGCGCCCTCGCGATGCATGGCGGCAGCGATGCCGGATGCGATGGACAGCTTGCTGGCGACACCGACGATCAGTACGCGCTTACCGGCGAGAAAACCCATGTGTTGCTCCTCTCTTTCAGGTTATTGCGCAGTGGCTGGTGCCAGGAAAGCGGCTTCCAGCAACTGCTGTGTATACGGATGTTGGGGGGCGGCAAAGATACTTTGCGCGTCTCCCTGTTCGACCACTTGGCCATGCTTGACCACCATCAGCTGGTGGCTCAGCGCTTTGACGACAGCCAGGTCATGGCTGATAAACAGATACGTCAGGTTGTACTTGGTTTGCAGTGAACGCAGTAGCACCACCACTTGGCGTTGCACTGTCCGGTCGAGCGCCGAGGTTGGCTCGTCCAGCAGAATCAGCGCCGGTTTTAACACTAATGCCCGGGCAATGGCGATTCTCTGCCGCTGCCCACCGGAAAATTCGTGGGGGTAGCGGTTCCGGGTTTCCGGGTCCAGGCCTACCTCCTTGAGTGCTGCAATAATCGCTTGTTCCTGTTCAGCCTCGGTGCCCATCTTGTGGATCCGCAGGCCTTCGCCGATGATCTGGCTTACGCACATCCGAGGACTCAAGCTGCCGAACGGGTCCTGAAACACCACCTGCATCTCCCGCCGTAGCGGTCGAACCTGTTGCTGCGTCAGGCAGTCTAGCTGCTTGCCTTCAAAACGGATCGCGCCTTTGCTGCCGATCAACCGCAAAATCGCCAGACCCAGTGTCGATTTGCCGGAACCGCTTTCCCCCACAATTCCCAAGGTCTGGCCTTGAGGCAGGCTGAAGTTGATTCCGTCTACCGCCTTGATGTGATCGACCGTCTTTTTCAGCAAGCCTTTCTTGATCGGAAACCAGACTTTCAAGTCCTCGACCTGCAGCAATGGCGGGCCGATGACATTGGTCGCCGGCTTGCCGCTGGGCTCCGCTGCCAGCAGCTCCCGAGTGTACGGATGCTGCGGCGCGCGGAACAACTCTTCGCACGATGCCTGTTCGACGATGCAACCGCGCTGCATGACACATACTCGATGCGCAATTCTTCGCACCAGGTTCAAATCGTGACTGATCAGTAGCAACGCCATGCCCAGGCGCGCCTGCAATTCCTTGAGCAGTTCGAGGATTTTCAGCTGAACGGTCACGTCCAGCGCAGTGGTCGGTTCATCGGCGATCAACAGTTCCGGCTCATTGGCCAGCGCCATGGCGATCATCACGCGCTGTCGCTGCCCGCCGGACAATTCATGGGGCAACGCCTTGAGGCGCTTGTGCGGTTCGGGAATACCGACCATTTCCAGCAATTCTAGGGTTCGTTTCGTCGCGATTTTACCGACCAGGCCTTTGTGGATGCCCAGCACCTCGTTGATCTGCTTCTCGATCGAGTGCAGCGGATTGAGCGAGGTCATCGGCTCCTGGAAGATCATCGCGATCCGGTTACCGCGGATATGCCGGATGGTTTTTTCTTTCAGGCTCAGCAGGTCCTGTCCCGAATACTCGATGGTCCCGGAGGGATGCCGGGCAAGCGGGTAGGGCAGCAACCGCAGGATGGAGTGGGCCGTCACGGATTTTCCGGAGCCGCTTTCACCCACCAGTGCCAGGGTTTCACCGCGCTTGATATCGAAACTGACACCTTCAACCACGCGCTGACAGCGCTCTCCCACGACAAACTCGACGGAGAGGTCGCGTACTTCGATCAGATTGTCCTGATTCATTTCACTTCCTCGGGTCGAAGGCATCGCGAGCGGACTCACCGATAAATACCAGCAGACTCAGCATCAACGCCAGTACGGCAAAGGCACTCATGCCTAGCCACGGCGCTTGCAGGTTGGATTTGCCCTGTGCCACCAGCTCCCCCAGCGACGGGCTACCAGCTGGCAAACCGAAGCCGAGGAAATCCAGTGCGGTCAAGGTGCCGATGGCGCCGGTCAGAATAAAGGGCATGAACGTCATGGTCGACACCATGGCATTGGGCAAGATGTGGCGGAACATGATCGCACCGTTCTGCATCCCCAGGGCACGGGCTGCGCGGACGTACTCAAGGTTGCGGCCGCGCAGGAATTCGGCGCGTACCACGTCGACCAGGCTCATCCAGGAGAACAGCAGCATGATCCCCAGCAGCCACCAGAAGTTCGGCTGGACGAAGCTGGCGAGGATGATCAACAGGTACAGCACCGGCAGCCCGGACCAGATCTCCAGAAAGCGCTGACCGGCCAGGTCGACCCAACCGCCATAGAACCCCTGCAAGGCGCCGGCGATCACACCGATGATCGAGCTGAGGACGGTCAGCGTCAGGGCAAACAGCACCGAAATCCGGAAGCCGTAAATCACCCGGGCCAACACGTCGCGGCCCTGATCGTCAGTGCCCAGCAGGTTGTCGGCCGACGGCGGCGCCGGAGCTGGCACCTTCAGGTCGTAGTTGATGCTCTGGTAGCTATAGGGGATCGGCGCCCACAGCACCCAGGCGTCCTTGGCCTTGAGCAGTTCACGGATGTAGGGACTTTTGTAGTTGGCTTCCAGCGGAAATTCGCCGCCGAAGGTGGTCTCCGGGTAGCGCTTGAGCGCCGGGAAATACCAGCCGTCGTCGTAGTGCACCACCAGCGGTTTGTCGTTGGCGATGAGTTCGGCGCCAAGGCTCAGGCCGAACAGCACCAGAAACAGCCAGAGTGACCACCAGCCACGCTTGTTGGCTTTGAAGAGTTCGAAACGTCGTCGATTGAGCGGGGAAAGATTCATCTCAATGCTCCCGGCTTTCGAAGTCGATGCGCGGATCGACAAAGGTGTACGTCAGGTCACCGATCAATTTCACCACCAACCCCAACAGGGTAAAGATGAACAGCGTGCCAAACACCACCGGGTAATCGCGGTTGATCGCCGCTTCAAAACTCATCAGCCCGAGACCGTCGAGCGAGAAGATGACTTCCACCAGCAACGAGCCGGTGAAGAAAATCCCGATGAACGCCGACGGGAAGCCGGCGATCACCAGCAGCATCGCGTTACGGAAGACGTGACCGTAAAGCACGCGATGGTTCGTCAGGCCCTTGGCTTTGGCCGTGACCACGTATTGCTTGTTGATTTCATCGAGGAAGCTGTTCTTGGTCAGCAAGGTCATGGTCGCAAAGTTACCGATCACCAGGGCCGTCACCGGCAGCGCGAGGTGCCAGAAGTAGTCGAGAATCTTGCCGCCCATGCTCAGTTCGTCGAAGTTGTTCGAGGTCAGGCCCCTGAGCGGGAACCAGTCGAAGTAACTGCCGCCGGCGAACAATACGATCAGCAGGATGGCAAACAGGAACGCCGGAATCGCGTAGCCGACGATGATCAACGAGCTGGTCCAGACGTCGAAATGGCTGCCGTGTCGAGTGGCCTTGGCGATCCCCAGCGGGATCGACACCAGGTACATGATCAGCGTGCTCCAGAGGCCCAGGGAAATCGACACCGGCATCTTTTCCTTGATCAGGTCGATGACCTTGGCGTCCCGGAAGAAGCTGTCGCCGAAATCCAGCGTGGCGTAGTTCTTGATCATGATCCACAAGCGTTCCGGCGCCGATTTGTCGAAGCCGTACATGTGCTCGATTTCCTTGACCAGCGCCGGGTCCAGGCCTTGGGCACCGCGGTAGGCCGAGCCGGCGACCGACACCTCCGCACCACCGCCGGCGATGCGGCTGGTGGCGCCTTCAAAGCCTTCGAGCTTGGCGATCATCTGCTCTACAGGGCCACCCGGTGCAGCCTGAATGATGACGAAGTTGATCAGCAAAATGCCGAGCAACGTCGGAATGATCAGCAGCAGTCGCCGAAAAATATACGCCAGCATCTGATTACTCCGTGCCCGCAGCGTCGGTTTGCAGTTTGGTTTCGATCTCTATCGCCGGTTTCGCGTCGGGCTTGATCCACCAGGTGTTGATGCCGACATCGTACGTGGGTGAGATTTTCGGATGGCCGATATGGTTCCAGTAAGCCACGCGCCACGTCTTGATGTGCCAGTTGGGGATCACGTAGTAGCCCCATTGCAGCACGCGGTCCAGCGCGCGGGCGTGAGCCACCAGGCTGTTGCGCGAATCGGAATTGATCAACTGCTCGACCAACTGGTCCACCACCGGGTCCTTGAGGCCCATGGAATTGCGGCTGCCGGGCTTGTCGGCGGCGGCCGACATCCAGAATTCGCGCTGTTCGTTACCCGGCGAGTTGGACTGCGGGAAGCCGCCAACGATCATGTCGAAGTCCCGGGAGCGCACACGGTTGATGTATTGGGAGACGTCGACCCGACGGATCACCAGATCGATACCGAGGTCGCTGAGGTTGCGCTTGAATGGCAGCAGCACGCGCTCGAATTCGGTCTGGGCCAGCAGGAATTCAATGGTCACCGGTTTACCCGTGGCGTCGACCATCTTGTCGTCGACGATTCTCCAGCCGGCCTCCTGCAGCAGTTGATAGGCCTTGCGTTGCTGGGCGCGGATCATGCCGCTGGCATCAGTCACCGGGTTCTGGAACGCCTCGCTGAATACCTGGTCGGGGATCTTGCCGCGAAACGGATCGAGGATTGCCAGCTGATCGGCGTCCGGCAGGCCCGTGGCGGCCATCTCCGAATTTTCGAAGTAGCTGCGGGTGCGCGCATAAGCGCCGTTGAACAGTTGCTTGTTGGTCCATTCAAAGTCCAGCAACAGCGTCAGGGCCTGGCGCACGCGCACGTCCTGAAATACCGGGCGGCGCAGGTTGAACACGAAGCCCTGCATGCCGGTGGGGTTGCCGTTGGGGATCTGTTCCTTGATCAATCGACCTTCGGTGACCGCCGGGATGTTGTAGGCGTTGGCCCAGTTTTTCGCGGTCATCTCCAGCCAGTAATCGAACTGCCCGGCCTTGAGGGCTTCAAGGGCCACGGTGTTGTCGCGGTAGTAATCGGTGGTCATGACGTCGAAGTTATAGAAACCACGGTTGACCGGCAGGTCCTTGCCCCAGTAATCCTTGACCCGTTCATAACGCACCGAGCGTCCGGCCTTCACTTGGCTGACTTTATAGGGACCGCTGCCCAACGGCAGTTCCAGATTGCCCTTGTTGAAATCCCGGGTGGCCCACCAATGCTTGGGCAGGACCGGCAATTGGCCGAGGATCAACGGAAGTTCGCGGTTATTGCTGTGCTTGAATTTGAACAGCACCGTCAGCGGGTCTTCGGCGACCACTTCCGCGACGTCGCTGTAGTAGCCGCGATAGAGTGGCGCACCTTCTTTGGTCAGCATGTCATAGCTGAACACCACGTCTTCGGCGCGGATCGGGTGACCGTCGTGGAATCGTGCTTCCGGGCGCAGGTAGAAACGCACCCAGCTGTTGTCCGGGGCTTTTTCGATTTTGCCGGCGACCAGGCCGTATTCGGTAAACGGTTCATCCAGCCCCTGTTTGGCCAGGGTGTCGTAGATGATGCCGATGTCATCGGCCGGGACACCTTTGCTGATGAACGGATTAAGGCTGTCGAAGCCGCCAAATCCCGCCTGCCGAAAAATCCCGCCTTTCGGGGCGTCCGGGTTCACGTAATCGAAATGCTTGAAGTCAGCGGGGTATTTCGGCGGCTCGTTGTACAAGGTCAGGGCGTGTTGCGGGGCGGCGCAGGCCAGTCCGGCAAACAACAGACCGCTGGCCTGCAAGAGCAAGGCACGTACGGGTTTCATCGATCCTTCTCCGAAGATTTCAGCCACCACGCGCTCAGGCCCAGGGTGTAGGGCGGCGTGGTAACAAAGGCGAACCGGTTGCGGTAGGCCAGGCGGTGATAATTGAGGTACCAGTTGGGAATGATGTAGTGCTGCCACAACAGCACCCGGTCCAGGGCTTTGCCGGCGGCTACTTGTTCGTCTCGGGTCTGGGCCGCGAGTAATTGCTCAAGCAGATGGTCGACAACGGGGTTGGCAATCCCCGCGTAGTTTTTACTGCCCTTGACCCCGACCTGGCTCGAATGGAAGTACTGCCATTGCTCCAGGCCCGGGCTCAGTGTCTGATTGAGGGTTATCAGGATCATGTCGAAATCGAACTGATCCAGGCGTTGTTTGTACTGGGCGCGATCAACCGTGCGTAGCCGGGCATCGATGCCGATGCTGGCGAGGTTTTCCACATAGGGTTGAAGAATGCGTTCCAGGTTGGGGTTGACCAGCAAAATCTCCAGCCGCAGCGGTTGGCCGGCAGCGTTCTGCACGCGTTGGCCATTGAGTTTCCAGCCCGCTTCAGCGAGCAGGCCCAGCGCCCTGCGCAACGTGTCCCGCGGGATACCGCGGCCATCGGTCTGGGGCAGGCTGAAGGGCTCGGTGAAGAGTTTTGCCGGCAACTGGTCACGGTAGGGCTTGAGCATCAACCATTCATGGCCGACCGGCAGGCCGGTGGCGGAAAACTCGCTGTTGGGGTAGTAGCTCATGGCGCGCTTGTAGGCGCCGCTGAACAACGTGCGATTGGTCCATTCGAAGTCGAACATCAGCCCCAATGCTTCGCGGACCTTGGGGTCATTGAGCGTTGCCCGACGGGTGTTCATGAACAGGCCCTGACTTTGGGTCGGGATCTGGTGCGGGATCTGTGCCTTGATCACGTCGCCCCGGGTGACGGCCGGGAAGCGGTAGCCGTTTGCCCAGTTTTTCGCCTGGTGTTCGATGTAGATGTCGAATTCACCGGCCTTGAAGGCTTCGAAGGCGACGTCGCTGTCGCGGTAGAACTCGACCTCCATGCGATCGACGTTGTATTTGCCGCGATTGACCGGCAGGTCCTTGCCCCAGTAATCCTTGACCCGCTCGAATATGAGCTGGCGCCCCGGAGTGACCGAGGTGATGCGATAAGGTCCGCTGCCCAGCGGGGGTTCGAAGGTGGTGGCCTTGAAATCACGATCTTTCCAGTAGTGCTGTGGCAGCACTGGTAACTCGCCCAGGCGCAGGATCAGCAAAGGATTGCCGGCGCGCTTGAAGACGAACCGGATGCGATGCGGGTTGAGGATGTCGACCCGCAACACTTCCTGGAGATTGGTGCGGTACTGCGGATGCCCTTCCTTGAGTAGCAGCCGGTAGGAAAACGCGACGTCGTACGCGGTGATCGGTGAGCCGTCGTGAAAGCGTGCTTCAGGGCGCAGGTTGAACACCACCCAGCTGCGGTCTTCGCTGTATTCGACCGTTTGGGCGATCAAGCCGTAACTGGAGGTTGGTTCGTCACCGGAGGGTGCGTACTGACCGGTGCCGACCATTAGCGGCTCGTTGAGCTCGTTGATGCCATATTGTGGGAAGTTCGGCGTGGAAACCGGGCTTAAGCCCTTGAAGGTGTAGGGGTTGAGCGTATCGAAGGTGCCAAACGCCATCACCCGCAACGTACCGCCTTTCGGCGCTTGCGGGTTGACCCAGTCGAAGTGGGTAAATCTGGCCGGGTACTTGAGTGTGCCGAACTGCGCATAACCATGGCTTTCGCTGATCGTCGCGCTTGCGGTGGAGCTCAAGGCCAGGCTGATCAGGAGCAGGAGGAGGGGACGCTTCAAGTCAGAGATCCGATCCAGGCGGCTTGGGCTTTGTGGTCCGTACAGTAACAGCTTGTATGGACAGGAAAAAGACGGAGATTAATGACGCCTTAATTCATGCAGCGAGACCTGTAGCAGCTGGCGAAGCCTGCGTTCGGCTGCGTAGCAGTCGTGAATTGAGACAGCACGGGTTTTGGGGAAAATCGTGACGCAGGTTTGACGACTGTTTCGCAGCCGAACGCAGGCTTCGCCAGCTGCTACAGGGGATTTGCATAATGCTCTCGAGCAAAAAAAAGCCCCTGAAGTCAGGGGCTTTTTTTAATGCGGGGAGTAGACCGTCAGCATCTGTCCAGGCTTGAGGGCCTGGCCTACGCGCGGGTTCCAGCGCTTGAGGTGCTGCATTTCAACGTTGAAACGTTTGGCCACCATGTACAACGAGTCGCCTTGCTTGACCTTGTATTTCGTCTGCTGCTTCTTGCTGTTCGACGCGACTACCGTGTTGATACGTCCAGCGCTGCGTTTGGTGTTGTCCTGCATCACCAGGGTCTGACCGGCCTTGAGGTTCTTGCCCGTCAGCTTGTTCCAGCGTTGCAGGTCTTTGACGTCGACGTTGTTGGCTTTGGCAATCGTGCCGAGGTTGTCGCCACGCTTGACCCGATAGGTGCGCTTGAGGGTCGCCACCTCACGACTGTCTACGCCTTCGAAAACCGGTTTGAGCGGCCGCTTGCTGATCAACTCGTCGGGACGCATGGTCGACAGGCTGGTCGTTAACAGCTGTGCCTTCGATGTTGGCACCAGCAGATGCTGGGGGCCATCGATGGTAGTGCGCTGTTTGAACGCCGGGTTGAGCTGGAACAGCTCGTCTTCGTCGATGTTGGCGACCGCTGCAACCTTGGACAGGTCCATGCGCTGGTTGATTTCGACAACCTGGAAGTAGGGTTCGTTGGCGATCGGGTTGAGGTTCACCCCGTAGGCTTCAGGCGAAAGCACCACTTGCGACAGTGCCAGCAGTTTCGGCACATAAGCCTGGGTTTCAGCCGGCAGCGGCAGGTTCCAGTAATCGGTTGGCAGGCCCAGCTTTTCATTACGCTCGATAGCACGGCTGACCGTACCTTCGCCCGCGTTGTAAGCCGCGAGGGCCAGCAGCCAGTCGCCGTTGAACATGTCGTGCAGTTTGGTCAGGTAATCCATCGCCGCGGTGGTCGAGGCGGTGATATCACGTCGGCCATCGTAAAAACGGGTTTGACGCAGGTTGAAGTAACGCCCGGTGGAAGGGATGAATTGCCAAAGACCCACCGCGTTGGCCCGGGAATAGGCCATCGGGTTGTAGGCGCTTTCAATCACCGGCAACAGTGCCAGTTCCAGTGGCATGTTGCGTTCTTCAAGGCGTTCGACGATGTAATGGATATAGAGACTGCCGCGATCCCCGGCGTTTTCCAGGAATGACGGGTTACTGGCGAACCACAGGCGCTGCTGCTCGATGCGCGGGTTGACGCCCAGGCCGTCCTGCAGCTGGAAGCCTTGGCGCATGCGCTCCCAGACATCCTGCGGGATTTGCGGTACAGGTTTTTCGCTGAGCCAGATGGGCTTCTGTTTGGCTCGTGCGGCGATATTCGGGGTGTGTGCCGCTTCGGTCTGCGGCACATGGCTTGAACAGCCCGCCAGGGTGGCGGACACAGCCACCGCGATGGCTTGAGCCAGGCGGGTCAATGCGTCTGAATTGATGGCTTTACGAATAGATGACGACATTGGCTGGAAGTTAGTTCCGGGCAAAAATGTCGGGCGATTCTAGAAAGCGCACCCCCTGCGGTCAACCATTCAGAATTCTTGTACCGATGAGTAGCCCCCCTAGAACTTGTCTTTCCACGCACGCAAGGCAGCAAAA
This sequence comes from Pseudomonas sp. p50(2008), assembly GCF_015351605.1. Classification (NCBI taxonomy): domain Bacteria; kingdom Pseudomonadati; phylum Pseudomonadota; class Gammaproteobacteria; order Pseudomonadales; family Pseudomonadaceae; genus Pseudomonas; species Pseudomonas sp. p50(2008). Next base: position 189,911 of record NZ_JACMYF010000010.1, on the reverse strand, counting down.
ACCGCACTCGGACTGGCATTATCAGTGCCACTCCGTTCGTCCACTTTTTGTTTAACGGATGTTTCGCCGGCACGCAGGAACGGATTGGTCAGTTTTTCCAGGGCCAACGTCGAAGGCAGCGTCATGATCCCGGCTTCGCGCTGTTGAGCGACTTTTGCGAGCCGTTCGGCAGTGTCCTGATTGCCCGTTTCGACCGCCGCGGCAAAGCGTAAATTGCTCAGGGTGTATTCATGTGTGCAATACACCAGCGTATCTTCAGGCAACGCGGCGAGCCGCGTCAGCGAGGTGAACATTTGCTCCGGCGTGCCCTCGAACAGACGGCCGCAACCAGCAGCGAACAGGGTGTCGCCGCAAAACAGCAAACCATGATGATAAAAGGCGATATGCCCCAGGGTATGGCCGGGAACGGCGAAGACATCGAATTCCCAACCCAGAACGCTGACGCGGTCGTTGTCCTTGAGCGCGACGTCCCGGGCCGGGATACTTTCGCTGGCGGGGCCATATACTGTCGCGTCCGTCGCCTTTTTCAGCTGCTCGACACCACCGACGTGATCATGGTGGTGGTGCGTAATCAGAATGTCGCTCAACACCCAGCCAGGGTGTGCGGCAAGCCAGGCCTGGACGGGCGCTGCATCGCCCGGATCGACCACGGCGCAGCGTTGGGTACCGTGATCTTGTAACAACCAGATGTAGTTGTCGGTAAAGGCGGGTAGGGCACTGATCTGTATCATCGTCGAATTCGCCAAGCGGAAAACATTGGCGCATCTTAGAGCTTCCTGGCGCGTTGGAGAATGCAATGACCGATAAAGCGTTCGCACAGGCCGATCCAGACTGGCTGGAACTGATCAGCGCAGCCCGTGAATGGCTGTCCGGTCCTATCGGGCAATTCCTGCTGAATGAAGAGCGTCGCATGCTCGAGGACGAGTTGGGACGGTTCTTTGGTGGCTACCTGGTGCACTACGGGCCGTCGGCCGAGACACCGCCTTCGGCGCCGCAGGTTCAGCGCAATGTGCGGCTCGGCGCGCCGTTGCCGGGTGTCGAGATCGTTTGCGAAGAACAAGCCTGGCCACTCAGCGAACATGCAGCCGATGTCGTGGTGCTGCAGCATGGGCTGGATTTTTGCCTGTCACCCCACGGTCTGTTGCGCGAAGCGGCAAGCAGCGTGCGCCCCGGTGGCCATTTGCTGATTATCGGCATCAACCCCTGGAGTAGCTGGGGACTGCGTCATGTGTTCGCCCATGATGCCCTGAGCAAGGCACGTTGCATCTCTCCGTCGCGAGTCGGTGACTGGTTGAACCTGCTGGGCTTCGCGCTGGAGAAACGCCGCTTCGGGTGCTATCGTCCGCCGCTTGCGTCCCCGGCATGGCAGACCCGTCTGGCCGGTTGGGAACGCAAGGCCGGTGACTGGCAGCTGTCGGGCGGAGGCTTCTATTTATTAGTGGCACGCAAGATCGTGGTAGGGCTGCGCCCTGTCCGTCAGGAGCGCCGCGAGCCGATGGGCAAGCTGATTCCACTGCCGATGGCCAAGGTCAACCGTCGCCGCATCGAACCGTAATACCCTCTTTTAATTCCCGGCCGGGTTTGCCCCGGCCTCGGGCATCGTCGATCACAGATCGGCGAGCCACCGCATTTTCTGGAAAGACTGGCATGAGCGATAGCGTAGAACTCTTCACCGACGGCGCCTGCAAGGGCAATCCTGGTCCAGGCGGCTGGGGCGCGTTGCTGGTGTGCAAGGGCGTGGAAAAAGAACTCTGGGGCGGTGAAGCCAACACCACCAACAACCGTATGGAGTTGATGGGGGCGATTCGCGGCCTCGAAGAGCTGAAGCGTTCGTGTGACGTGCTGCTGGTCACCGACTCGCAGTACGTAATGAAAGGCATCAACGAGTGGATGGACAACTGGAAAAAGCGCGGCTGGAAAACCGCCGCGAAGGAACCGGTGAAAAACGCTGACCTGTGGAAGCTGCTGGATGAGCAGGTCAATCGCCACAACGTCACCTGGAAGTGGGTACGTGGGCACATTGGCCATCATGGCAACGAACGCGCGGATCAGTTGGCCAACCGTGGGGTCGATGAGGTTCGCGGGTACAAGCAAGCTTAAAAGCGCTGCCAATCCCTGTGGGAGCAACGCTTGCTCGCGATGAACGTTAACGCGCATAGCCCCAAGAACCGTAGCGTCTGCATCGCGAGCAAGCTTTGCTAATACAGTAGTTTGCAGGTTCACCGCGCTGCATGCGCCTGATTTCGCGAGCGTGTTAACATCGCCCCCTTTTTCAAGTTTGACCCGTTGAGAGCTGAGCACTGATGGCCACCAGATCCGTTGTACTCGATACCGAAACCACCGGCATGCCGGTGACCGACGGCCACCGGATTATCGAAATCGGTTGTGTCGAGTTGATTGGTCGGCGCCTGACGGGCCGGCATTTCCACGTTTACCTGCAGCCAGACCGTGAAAGTGACGAAGGCGCGATCGGCGTCCACGGCATCACCAACGAATTCCTGGTGGGCAAGCCGCGCTTCAATGAAGTGGCCGAAGAATTCTACGAGTTCATCAAAGGCGCTCAGCTGATCATCCATAACGCGGCGTTCGACGTTGGCTTCATCAACAACGAATTTGCCCTGATGGGTCAGCACGATCGCGCGGACATCACGCAACACTGTTCGATCCTCGACACCTTGATGATGGCCCGGGAACGTCACCCTGGGCAGCGCAACAGCCTGGATGCCTTGTGCAAACGTTATGGCGTCGACAACTCCGGCCGTGAACTGCACGGCGCCTTGCTCGACTCCGAGATTCTCGCCGACGTTTACCTGACCATGACCGGTGGCCAGACCAGCCTTTCGCTGGCGGGCAATGCCTCCGATGGCAACGGTTCCGGCGAAGGGGCGGACAACTCGGCCACCGAAATTCGACGCTTGCCGGCTGATCGCCAGCCAACACGGATTATCCGCGCCAGCGAGGACGACCTGTCCCAACACCTCGCGCGGCTTGAAGCGGTTGCCAAGGCGGCCGGTGCGGCATCGCTGTGGCAGCAACTGGCGGATGCCAAGGCGCAGGCCTGATTCTCTGTAGCAGCTGCTGCAAGGGTGCGTACTTGCACCATCAGGCGTCGTCAGTGACCTGGATTGGGGCATCCACACTCGCCACATTCGCTTCAACCCTCTACCCTGAGGTGATTGGCCGACCATGGTCTGCCGCCTCAGGACACTGAGCCCCATGTATAAAGATTTGAAATTTCCGGTCCTGATTGTCCATCGCGACATCAAGGCCGACACCGTTGCCGGTGATCGAGTACGTGGCATTGCCCGGGAGCTGGAGCAGGAAGGCTTCAGCATTGTCTCGGCGGTGGATTACACCGAAGGACGCCTGGTCGCCTCGACCCACCATGGCCTCTCGTGCATGTTGATCGCGAGTGAAGATGCCAGCGCTCACTCCCATTTGTTACAGAACATGGCCGAATTGATCGGTCTTGCGCGGGTTCGTGCGCCGGACCTGCCGATCTTCGCGCTGGGCGAGCAGGTGACCCTGGAAAATGCCCCGGCCGATGCCATGGCCGAACTCAACCAGTTGCGCGGCATTCTTTACCTGTTCGAAGACACCGTGCCCTTTCTCGCACGCCAGGTCGCACGGGCCGCCCGCAAATACCTTGATGGCCTGCTGCCGCCATTCTTCAAGGCATTGGTTCAGCACACGGCCGACTCCAATTATTCGTGGCACACGCCGGGTCACGGTGGTGGCGTGGCTTATCACAAAAGTCCTGTAGGGCAGGCGTTCCACCAGTTCTTCGGCGAAAACACCCTGCGTTCCGATCTGTCGGTGTCAGTGCCGGAGCTCGGCTCGTTGCTCGACCACACCGGGCCACTGGCGGAAGCTGAAGCGCGCGCCGCGCGAAACTTCGGCGCCGATCACACGTTTTTCGTAATCAACGGCACGTCCACCGCCAACAAGATCGTCTGGCACTCCATGGTCGCTCGCGATGACCTGGTGCTGGTAGATCGCAACTGCCACAAGTCGGTGCTGCATTCGATCATCATGACCGGGGCCATTCCGTTGTACCTGTGCCCGGAACGCAATGAGTTGGGAATCATCGGGCCGATCCCCCTCAGCGAGTTCAGCCGCGAATCAATTCAAGCCAAAATCGACGCCAGCCCGCTGACCAAAGGCCGCGCGCCCAAGGTCAAACTCGCCGTCGTGACCAATTCAACCTATGACGGCCTCTGTTACAACGCAGAGCTGATCAAGCAAAGTCTGGGCAACAGCGTCGAGGTCTTGCACTTCGACGAAGCCTGGTACGCCTACGCGGCGTTTCACGAGTTCTTCTCCGGCCGCTACGGCATGGGCACATCGCGCAGTGAAGACAGCCCACTGGTGTTTACCACCCACTCCACGCACAAACTGCTGGCGGCCTTCAGTCAGGCCTCGATGATTCATGTGCAGGACGGCGGCGCCCGGCAGCTGGACCGCGATCGCTTCAATGAAGCGTTCATGATGCATATCTCCACGTCGCCGCAATACAGCATCATTGCCTCGCTGGATGTCGCGTCGGCCATGATGGAAGGGCCGGCGGGGCGGTCATTGCTGCAGGAAATGTTCGATGAGGCGCTGAGCTTTCGCCGCGCCCTGGCCAACTTGCGTCAACACATCGCCGCGGATGACTGGTGGTTTTCGATCTGGCAGCCGCCGTCTGTGGAAGGCATTGATCGGGTCGTCACTGAAGACTGGTTGTTGCAACCGGATGCGGAATGGCACGGCTTTGGCGGTGTGACGGACGACTATGTGTTACTTGACCCGATCAAGGTCACGCTGGTCATGCCCGGCCTGACGGCTGGCGGCGCGTTGAGCGAGCGCGGGATCCCGGCGGCGGTGGTCAGCAAGTTCCTATGGGAGCGCGGCCTGGTCGTGGAAAAAACCGGGCTGTATTCGTTTCTGGTGCTGTTCTCCATGGGCATCACCAAGGGCAAGTGGAGTACGTTGCTGACGGAGTTGCTGGAGTTCAAGCGCAGCTACGACGCCAACGTCAGTTTGACGGCCTGCCTGCCGTGCGTGGCTCAAGAGGACGGCGTACGCTATCGCGGCATGGGCCTGCGCGATCTTTGCGATCAGTTGCACGCCTGTTACCGCAGCAATGCCACGGCCAAACATCTCAAGCGGATGTACACGGTGATGCCGCAAATCGCCATGAAGCCCTCTGACGCCTATGATCAACTGGTACGCGGCGATATTGAAGCGGTGTCGATCGATGCTCTGGATGGGCGGATCGCCGCTGTGATGCTGGTACCGTATCCACCGGGGATTCCGCTGATCATGCCCGGGGAACGTTTTACCGAGGCAACCCGCTCAATCATCGATTACCTGGCGTTTGCCCGCACATTCGATAGCAGCTTCCCGGGGTTCGTTGCTGATGTGCATGGTTTGCAACACGAAGACGAGGGCAATGGACGGCACTACACCGTTGATTGCATCAAGGAATGAGGACTTTTCCCAGTATGCAACCCGTTATGAATCCAAAATACCCAGGGCTGTCGGTGCGCGTTGCCGACGATGGCTTTGCCGCCTATATCTGGGGCAGTGATTTCAGTTTTGAAGTCACTGCCTACGGCGGAGCCGAAGTTGGCAAGCCGGTGGCGCAGTGGCCTGTGACGCCAATCACCCCCTACCGCAAGTGCTATGGCATCGATCCTGAAGAGTTCAGCAGTTTCCGTGACGCGACCGACAGCGCGATCTTCATGGCGTTTCTCGATGACGAGCCCGTGGGGCATCTGGTGGTCAGCACCAACTGGAACGGTTTTGCCCACATCGACGAACTGGCGGTGCATGCACCGGCCCGTCGGCATGGTGTCGCCAAGGCGCTGCTGGACGTGGCGCAGTTCTGGAGTCGAAAAAAGAAACTGCCGGGCATCATGCTCGAAACCCAGAACAACAACCTGGGCGCTTGCAGGCTCTATGAACGTTGTGGATACGTAGTCGGTGGGATCGATTACTTGCGCTATCGCGGTATTGATCCGAACACTGCCGAAGTCGCACTGTTCTGGTACCGGCTGTTTGATAATCCGCTGGAAAACCCGCTCAGTTCGCCAACATCGCCACGGCTTGTTCCGTAACGATTTCCAGCAGCGCCTGAACCGCCGGTAACGGTTCGCCGTTTTTCAACGTCAGGGCATAGAGACTGATGGGCACCGCTGGCGCCAGTGGGCAGACGTCCAGGCCGGCCGATCGGGCGCCGAGCGCGGTAAACGGATCGACGATCGCCAGGCCTTCCCCAGCCTCCACCATGCTGCGCATCATCTGATGCGTCTGAACCCGTGTGTGGATGACCGGGGCAGGGCGCAGTGCATGCAGTTTGTTATCGAACGCCGGGCTCAGCGGATCGTGCCCTTCCAGACCCACCAATGATTGCCCCGCGAGATCCTGCAGCGAAATGTACTTCTGCTTCGGTTTGACCCAGCCGTGGGGCGCCAGCAACTGGAGTTTGCCCTGGGCAATCAATTGGCACTGAATGTCGGCGTGATCGGGATCGTGCAGGCTCAGGCCCAGGTCGCTTTCGCGCAGCAACAGGCTTTTGACGATTTCGCGGGTGGGCTGGCTCAACAGCGTGCAAGGTGCGTCGGGCAGGTGCCGGCGCAGGGCCGCGATGCTCTGTGGCAACAGTTGTTGGGCCAAGGGCGGCGTGCAGATGATTCTCAGGGGAGGCGCCTGGTATTGCTTCAGGCTGCTGGCGAGACGCTGCAGCGGCTCCAGCGCTTCGTAGACGTGTGCAATTTCAACTTGCAACTCCCGCGCTTCACGCGTGGCCTGCAGGCGTCCACGCACGCTGGAAAACAGCATGAAACCCAGCTGATCCTCAGCGTCGCGCAAAATGCGTTCCACCTCGGTCACCGGCAACTGCAACCATTCGGCGGCAGTACCCAGGTGACCGGTCTGCAACAGCGCCTGGATCACTTCGATATGACGTAAACGCATGCGTGAAGTCCATGTTCAGCAGGTGAGGGAGTCAGTGGCTGAATCCTAACCCAAGTCCGCGCATATGACTTCTGCTCATAACGCAAGGTTATGAAGCGACGGTGGTTTCCGGGCGGCTGCCGACATAGGTGTCGGGTTCGCGAACGATGGTGACGTCCGATTGAATCAGCAGAAACTGATTGTCATCGAGCTTTTTGACGCGGTCGCCAATTGCCAGTTTGTAGGTGGTGACGGGCACGGAGCCGGTCAGGCCGTCTGCCGACGGGTTGGATTCCTGGAACTCATGCACCGAATAAACACGGCCTTCCGCGTCTCTTGCATGGAACTGACCGACGAGTACTGCTGCCATCTGCTTAGAACCTCTGGAGATAAATCACTCAATTTGCGGTTGGGTAGACCGTGGCTGAGTGAAGTAAGTTTTCCTGCAAGAAAAAAATAGTCAGGGGCGGCAATTTTCAGTCGCCCGCTGCTTGAATCGTCATCTATAACTACAAGTTCTTTCCGTTGAACAGTCGAGAATCTTCCATGAGCAATGTTTATTCAATCGCCGTAGTAGTCGGCAGCTTGAGAAAGGAATCGCTCAATCGCAAGGTGGCACTGGCGTTGGCCGATCTGGCGCCTGCGAATCTCAAGCTGAACATTGTCGAAATTGGTGAATTGCCGCTCTACAACGAAGATATCGATGGCGCTTCACCGCCGGCAGCCTACAGCACTTTCCGACAAGAAGTGAGTTCATCCGACGCGGTGCTGTTTGTGACCCCGGAATACAACCGCTCTGTACCCGCCCCCATGAAAAATGCGATCGACGTCGGTTCGCGTCCTTATGGCAAGAGCGCCTGGAGCGGCAAGCCGGGTGCGGTGTTCAGCGTTTCACCGGGCGCGATTGGCGGATTTGGCGCCAACCACCACCTGCGCCAGTCATTGGTTTTCCTTGATGTACCGTGCATGCAGCAGCCGGAAGCCTACCTTGGCGGCGCAGGTTCGGCATTCGATGAGGCGGGCAATCTGTCCGAGTCGGTCAAACCGTTCTTGCAAAAATTCATCGATGCGTACGGGAAGTGGGTCGAGCAACACAAAAAAGCCTGATGCGTCTGTAGCAACGGTATTTGTTGTCGTAACTATTGGATGCATCCCCCGCATTCCCTGTAGCAGCTGCCGAGCCTGCGAGGCCGCGTTCGAGGACGAAGTCCTCGCCTTCCCGACAGCGACCACTTCGCAGTCGAACGCGGCCTCGCAGGCTCGGCAGCTGCTACAAGGTTTATGGCTCAGGTTCGGCATTGGCAGGATAGAGGCAGTCGTCGAGATGCTGTATGTTTCATCGTTTTTCCAAGGTTGCATCGCATGCTCACGGCGTCACTGATTTTCCTGCTGACCATTACTCTGGTGATCTGGCAACCCAAAGGCCTTGGCGTCGGCTGGAGTGCGGTACTCGGCGCGGTATTGGCGCTGATTTTCGGCGCGGTACACCTGAGCGACATTCCGCTGGTATGGCAAATCATCTGGAACGCTACCGGTACCTTTGTCGCCCTGATCATCATCAGTCTTCTGCTGGACGAGGCCGGTTTCTTCAACTGGGCAGCCCTGCACGTCGCCCGATGGGGGCGTGGCAGCGGGCGCAAGCTTTTCGCCTATATGGTGTTGCTCGGCGCACTGGTCTCGGCGCTGTTTGCCAATGACGGGGCTGCACTGATCCTCACACCCATCGTGATTTCCATGTTGCTGGCGTTGCGTTTTTCACCGGCAGCGACCCTCGCTTTTGTGATGGGTGCAGGTTTTATTGCCGACACTGCGAGCCTGCCGCTGGTGGTGTCGAACCTGGTAAATATCGTTTCCGCCGACTTTTTTAACATCGGATTCAATCGCTACGCGGCAGTGATGATTCCGGTCAACCTGGTCAGTGTCGCTGCGACGCTGCTGGTGTTGATGTGGTTTTTCCGTCGTGACATTCCCAAGGATTACGACCCCGCACAACTCGCGGACCCTGTCAGTGCAATCCATGACAAGGCAACGTTCTATGCCGGTTGGGTGGTCCTGGTGATTTTGTTGGCGGGCTGCTTTGCCCTCGAACCCCTGGGCATTCCGATCAGTGCCATTTCCGCCGTGTGTGCCGCGTTGCTTTGGGCGATTGCGGCCCGCGGCCACAAGATCTCCACCCAAAAGGTATTGAAAGAGGCCCCGTGGCACATCGTGGTGTTCTCGCTGGGCATGTATCTGGTGGTCTACGGGCTGCGTAATGCGGGGCTCACGGGCTATCTGGCCGGTTGGCTGGACGGGTTTGCCGGTTACGGCGTCTGGGGCGCGGCGATGGGCACCGGGGTGCTGACGGCGCTGCTGTCTTCGATCATGAACAATCTGCCGACCGTGTTGATCGGCCTGCTATCGATCGATGCCAGCCAGGCAACGGGTGCGGTGAAAGAGGCGATGATCTATGCCAACGTCATCGGCAGTGACCTGGGGCCAAAGATCACGCCAATCGGGAGTCTGGCGACATTGCTGTGGTTGCATGTGCTGGAGCGCAAGGGCATCCGCATTGGGTGGGGGTATTACTTCAAGGTCGGGATCGTGTTGACGGTCCCGGTGTTGTTGGTGACGCTGGCGGCGCTGGCTGTGCGGTTGTCGATTTAGACCGGGCCGGCCCCATTGCGAGCAGGCTCACTCCCACATTGGATCTTCCGCCCTGCACACATTCGGTGCAGGGGCGACTGGCCCCAATACTGGATTTTTGCCATACGACAATCCCTTGTAGGAGTAAGCCTGCTCGCGATGGGGCCGGCCAAGACTCAACACCTCTCAACCATTCCCCGGCACATTCGGCCAAAGATCCGCCACCAGAAACAGCCGCTCCGCTTCCTCCCAGTCCCCTTCGGCATTCTCGGTCAATCTCACCAGCAACTGCGCGGGCGCCAGCGGATCCAGTTCGCCCAGCCAGGCGTTCAACTGCTCATCGTTCCACGTCTGCTCGACGGGGTAGTGCGCCGGTGCCAGCCAGGCGTGACGGGGCAGGGGTTGCCAGCGACCTGACGGACGTTGCGCGACAAAGTGCGCCCAATCCTTCTGATGCAGCCAGCTTCCACGCAGGTGCTGCGGATGCGCACCGCGCGGCACCTGGGCCTGCCCGGGCCACGGATACAGCAGATAACCCCCTAGCCACAAATGAGCGCTGAACTGCTGAATATCCAGCGCCGCCAGCGCCTCGCGGCTTTCCGGGCGTGCCGAGATGGGCAGTTGATGCTGGCTGAGGTGTGCCAGCTTGCGGTCCAGCCGGTCATGACAGCCAGGTCCGAGCCACTGCGCCGGATCGGTCCCGTCACCATTCTGCGGGCCGAGGTAAAGCTTGATCGCCAGTTCCAGGTGGTGCACTCCATCGCGATCGCGCAACAGCATGTCCAGCTCACCCAGCGTGTGACCTTCGCGACGAATCGGCAGATTCGCGGCAATCAACTCGATACCCGGCGCGTGGCGCACCGCGTACTGCCACAGGCGCTCGTAGTACAAACCCAGTCGACGGGTTCGTGCCTGGGCCAGCCAGTGCAGCAAGTCGTAGCTGTCGCGATCCAGTTGCCTGAGCCAGCTCTCCAGGCGTTCGGGTGTCTGCACCCAGTCACTGCCGGCCAGCGGGTGACGCTGCGGCCATGGCGTATCGCTGAGCATGGGCGGCGCGAGGATCACCCACGCCAGGTCACGCACCTCCGGATGGCGTAACTGGTGGGGCAACTGAAGCAAGTCTGGAAATAGGATCATCTTGCGAGCATAGCTCTAAACGTGACTACACCCTTGTCGCTGAAAGGATTTTGTCTATGCCGCGCTTTCGCCCATAATCGTGTTTTTCGCCGTCGCAGAGCCTGGAAGCCCCATGGAGCAATTTCGTAATATCGGCATCATCGGTCGCCTCGGCAGTTCGCAGGTGCTGGATACCGTCCGCCGACTGAAACGGTTTCTGCTCGATCGTCACCTGCATGTGATCCTCGAAGACACCATTGCCGAAGTGCTGCCAGGTCATGGCCTGCAAACCTCGTCGCGCAAGATGCTCGGCGAAGTGTGCGACATGGTGATTGTGGTCGGTGGTGATGGCAGCCTGCTCGGCGCGGCCCGGGCACTGGCCCGGCACAATATTCCGGTGCTGGGTATCAACCGCGGCAGCCTGGGCTTTTTGACCGACATCCGCCCGGATGAGCTGGAAGTCAAAGTGGCTGAAGTGCTGGACGGCCATTATCTGGTTGAAAACCGCTTCCTGCTCCAGGCCGAAGTCCGCCGCCACGCCGAAGCCATCGGGCAGGGCGATGCGCTGAATGACGTGGTGCTGCACCCTGGCAAATCCACGCGAATGATCGAATTCGAGTTGTATATCGATGGCCAGTTCGTGTGCAGCCAGAAGGCCGACGGCCTGATCGTCGCCACGCCCACCGGTTCGACGGCTTATGCGCTGTCAGCCGGCGGCCCGATCATGCACCCCAAGCTCGACGCTATTGTGATTGTGCCGATGTACCCCCATACCTTGTCAGGCAGGCCAATTGTGGTCGATGGCAACAGTGAGCTGAAAATCGTCGTGTCCAAGGATATGCAGATCTACCCGCAAGTCTCCTGTGACGGGCAAAACCACTTCACCTGCGCGCCGGGTGACACCATCACCGTCAGCAAGAAAGCCCAGAAACTGCGGCTGATCCACCCGCTGGACCACAACTACTATGAAGTCTGCCGGACCAAGCTCGGCTGGGGCAGTCGGCTGGGTGGTGGAGGCGACTGATGCTTGATCCCGCGCGTAGCTACGACCTGATCGGTGACGTGCACGGTTGCGCTCTGACCCTTGAGCACTTGCTCGACCGACTCGGTTATCACAAACAAGGTGGCGTCTGGCGCCATCCGTCGCGTATGGCGGTGTTCGTCGGAGACATCATCGACCGTGGCCCGCGGATTCGCGAGGCGCTGTACATCGTCCACGACATGGTCGAAGCCGGCCAGGCGTTGTGCATCATGGGCAACCACGAGTTCAATGCCCTCGGCTGGAGCACACCTGCGCCACCGGGCAGCGGCAAGCAATACGTGCGCGAACACACTCCGCGCCATGCCCGCCTGTTGGCCGAAACCCTGACCCAATTCGAAAACCATCCCGCCGATTGGCACGACTTCCTGCAATGGTTCTATGAGATGCCGTTGTTCGTCGATGCCGGGCGTTTCCGGGTGGTGCACGCCTGCTGGGATGCCGGCCTGATTGCACCGTTGCGGGCCCAGTTCCCCAATGGGTGCGTCGATGAGCATTTCCTCCAGGCCTCTGCGGTGCCCGGCAGTTTTGCCTGCACCGTGTTCGACCGCCTGTTGCGCGGCACCGACATGCGCCTGCCGGACGGATTGACCATGACCAGTGGCGATGGCCTGACGCGATCGTTCTTTCGCACCAAATTCTGGGAAGACGACCCGCAAACCTACGGAGACATTGTGTTCCAGCCTGATGCCTTGCCTGACCCGGTGGCCAAGACGCCACTGTCTTCTAACGAAAAAAACACCTTGCTGCGCTACGGCGTCGACGAGCCGCTGCTGTTCGTCGGTCATTACTGGCGCAGCGGCAAACCCGCGCCGATCCGTCCAAACCTCGGTTGCCTGGATTACAGCGCGGTGCTCTACGGCAAACTCGTCGCCTATCGCCTGGATCAGGAAACACAACTGGATCCGAACAAGTTCGTCTGGGTCGATGTCGAGCGTCCGGAGGTGCTGCAATGAGTACCGTCGCCGTACTGCGCCTGCCACTGGCGGTGGACCTGAGCGGGTTCGTCAAACTGCTGCAGCGCATGCAGGTTCCGCATCGGGTCAGCGAGGAATCTGGCGAACAGGTGCTGTGGGTACCCGCCAACATCAGCGAAGACGTGCGCTCGCTGTACGAACGCTTTCCGGCGGGTGATCCCGATCAGCAGCTGGACATCCCGGTTGCGCAGACCACCAAGCGCCCGGGCTTCGTCGAGCAACTGCGCTACGCCAAGGCGACTGGCGTGGTGTTGGTGCTGAGCATGATCGTCGGCGTCATCACGCTGCTGGGCGAAAATCTAGAGACGATGCACTGGCTGACCTTCCTCGATTTCCGTGTGGTCGGCGAGTACATCCATTTCGTGCCACTGGCAGACAGCCTGGCAGCGGGGCAGTGGTGGCGGTTGGTAACGCCAATGCTGATCCACTTCGGCATCCTGCACCTGGCCATGAACGGCATGTGGTACTGGGAGCTGGGGCGGCGGATCGAATCCCGCCAGGGCAGCATCAATCTGATTGGCCTGACCCTGCTGTTCAGCCTGGTCTCCAACTATGCCCAATATCTGTTCAGCGGTGCGACGTTGTTCGGCGGGTTGTCCGGCGTGTTGTACGGCTTGCTCGGGCATTGCTGGATCTTCCAGATGCTGTCGCCGAACCCGGCTTATCGCCTGCCACGGGGCGTGCTGGTGATGATGCTGGTCTGGCTGCTGCTGTGCCTGTCCGGGCTGGTCTCGATGATCGGCTTCGGTGAAATTGCCAACGCAGCCCATGTCGGCGGGTTACTCATCGGATGCTTCACCGGTTTGTTGGGTGGTTTGTACAACCGCCGTAAACTGGCCGTCTAAAATTTTTGTGCAGATTCAAGAGCGCGGAGACCCAATGTCCTCTTTTAACGAAATGATCAAGAACATCACCCCCGACATCTACCAGAGCCTGAAACTGGCGGTGGAAATCGGTAAATGGTCCGACGGTGGCAAACTCACCGCCGAACAGCGCGAACTGTCGTTGCAGGCCATGATCGCCTGGGAAATCAAGAACCTGCCCGAAGAAGAGCGCACCGGCTACATGGGTCCTCAGGAATGCAGCTCCAAGTCGATTGAAGTGCCTAATATTCTGTTCAAGTCGGATGCCATCCATTGATCGAGATTGGCCGCGGTGCAATCAGCAAGATGTCGGCACGCCTTGACGGGCCGGACGTGCAGTACGCGTTTCGTCTGGGTGATGTCGAGGTCCCGGTCAATCCGTTGATCGGGACCACAGTGCGCCTGGAATACCTGGGAGCGATCCATTGCTCCCATTGCGGACGCAAGACCAAAACCAGTTTCAGCCAGGGTTATTGCTACCCGTGCATGACCAAGCTGGCGCAGTGCGATATCTGCATCATGAGCCCTGAGCGCTGCCACTTCGACGCCGGCACCTGCCGTGAACCCGAGTGGGGCCAGACGTTCTGCATGACCGATCACATCGTGTACCTGTCCAACTCGTCGGGCGTGAAAGTCGGTATTACTCGCGCTACGCAGCTGCCAACGCGCTGGATCGATCAGGGCGCCCGTCAGGCGTTGCCGATCATGCGTGTGTCGACGCGTCAGCAATCGGGCTTCGTCGAGGACCTGTTTCGCAGCCAGGTGGCGGACAAGACCAACTGGCGTGCTTTACTCAAGGGCGAAGCGGTTTCGGTGGACCTGGCAGCTGTTCGCGATCAGTTGTTCGACAGCTGCGCCGAAGGTTTGCAAGGTTTGCAGGAACGTTTCGGACTGCAGGCGATCCAGACCATTGCCGATGTCGAACCGATTGAAATCCGCTACCCGGTCGAGCAGTACCCGGCCAAGATCGTCAGCTTCAATCTGGACAAGAACCCGATTGCCGAAGGCACGCTGCTGGGGATCAAGGGCCAGTACCTGATCTTCGACACCGGCGTCATCAATATTCGTAAATACACGGCTTACCAGCTCGCCGTGCATCAGTAAGGACTCCAGCATGCGCACCGAACAACCGAAGATGATCTACCTGAAGGACTATCAGGCGCCCGAGTACCTGATCGACGAGACGCACCTGACCTTCGAGTTGTTCGAGGACCACAGCCTGGTCCATGCGCAACTGGTGATGCGCCGCAATCCCGAGCGTGGCCCAGGCTTGCCGCCGCTGGTGCTGGATGGCCAGCAGCTTGAATTGCTGTCGGTGAACCTCGGTGATGTAGAGCTGAGCGACACGGACTACCAGTTGACCGAGAATCACTTGACCCTGCACCCGACCAGCACCACGTTCACGGTCGACACCAGCGTCAGGATCCACCCGGAAACCAACACCGCGCTGGAAGGCCTGTACAAATCCAGCGGCATGTTCTGCACCCAGTGCGAGGCTGAAGGCTTCCGCAAGATCACCTATTACCTCGACCGCCCGGACGTGATGAGCAAGTTCACCACCACGGTGGTCGCCGAGCAGCACAGCTACCCGGTGTTGCTGTCCAACGGCAACCCGGTTGCCTCAGGCCCCGGCGAAGAAGGCCGGCATTGGGCGACCTGGGAAGACCCGTTCATGAAGCCGGCGTACCTCTTTGCGCTGGTGGCCGGTGATCTTTGGTGCGTCGAAGACACCTTCACCACCATGACCGAGCGTTCCGTGGCGCTGCGTATCTATGTCGAGCCGGAAAACATCGACAAGTGCCAGCACGCCATGAACAGCCTGAAGAAATCCATGCGCTGGGACGAAGAGGTGTACGGCCGCGAGTACGACCTGGACATCTTCATGATCGTCGCCGTGAACGACTTCAACATGGGCGCCATGGAGAACAAGGGCCTCAACATCTTCAACTCCAGCGCCGTGCTGGCCAAGGCCGAAACCGCGACCGACGCCGCTCACCAGCGCGTTGAAGCCATCGTCGCCCACGAATACTTCCACAACTGGTCGGGGAACCGCGTGACCTGCCGCGACTGGTTCCAGCTGTCGCTCAAGGAAGGTTTCACGGTGTTCCGTGATTCCGGTTTCTCCGCCGACATGAACTCGGCCACGGTCAAGCGCATCCAGGACGTGGCCTACCTGCGTACTCACCAGTTCGCCGAAGACGCTGGCCCCATGGCCCACGCCGTGCGCCCGGACAGCTTCATAGAGATCTCCAACTTCTACACCCTGACCGTATATGAGAAGGGCTCGGAAGTGGTCGGTATGATCCACACCTTGCTCGGTGCCGAAGGCTTCCGCAAAGGCAGCGACCTGTACTTTGACCGCCATGACGGCCAGGCCGTGACGTGCGACGACTTCATCAAGGCCATGGAAGACGCCAATGGCGTCGACCTGACCCAATTCAAACGCTGGTACAGCCAGGCTGGTACGCCACGCCTGGCGGTGAGTGAGTCTTACGACGCCGTGGCGAAAACCTACAGCCTGACCTTCCGCCAAAGCTGCCCGGCGACTCCGGACAAGGTTGAGAAGCTGCCGTTCGTGATCCCGGTCGAGCTGGGCCTGCTGGACAGCAAGGGCGGCGAAATCGCCCTGCGCCTGCAAGGTGAAGCAAGCGCCCAGGGCACTTCGCGAGTGATTTCGGTGACCGAAGCCGAGCAGACGTTCACCTTCGTAGACGTCGCGGAACAGCCGTTGCCTTCGTTGCTGCGTGGTTTCTCGGCGCCAGTGAAGCTGAGCTTCCCGTACAGCCGCGACCAATTGATGTTCCTCATGCAGCACGACACTGACGGTTTCAACCGTTGGGACGCCGGCCAGCAACTGTCGGTCCAGGTGCTGCAAGAGCTGATCACCGATCACCAGAAGGGTGAGAAGCTGGTGCTGGATCAACGACTGATCACGGCCCTGCATTCGGTGCTGACCGACGAAACGCTGGACCAGGCCATGGTCGCGGAAATGCTTTCGCTGCCGGGTGAAGCCTATCTGACAGAAATCAGCGAGGTTGCTGACGTTGACGCCATCCACATCGCCCGCGAGTTTGCTCGCGAGCAACTGGCGGACAACCTGTTCGAGCCGCTATGGCTGCGTTATCAGGCCAATCGCGACCTGTCGAAAAAGACGCCTTATGTGGCCGAGGCCGAGCACTTTGCTCGTCGTGCGCTGCAGAACATTGCGCTGTCGTACCTGATGCTCAGCGAAAAACCGGAAGTCCTGGCCGCGACCCTTGAACAGTTCGAGTTCAGCGACAACATGACCGAACGCCTGACGGCGCTGGCGGTGTTGGTCAATTCGCCATTCGACGAAGAGAAAGCGAAGGCGCTGGCCAGTTTTGCCGAGCACTTCAAGGACAATCCGCTGGTCATGGATCAGTGGTTCAGCGTTCAGGCCGGCAGCACGTTGCCTGGTGGCCTGGAGCGGGTGCGTCAGCTGATGCAGCACCCGGCGTTCAACATGAAGAACCCGAACAAGGTGCGGGCACTGGTAGGCGCGTTTGCCGGGCAGAACCTGATCAACTTCCATGCGGCGGATGGTTCGGGGTATCGCTTCCTGGCGGACCTGGTGATCGAGCTGAACGGGTTCAATCCTCAGATTGCTTCCCGTCAACTGGCGCCGCTGACTCGCTGGCGCAAATACGACGACGCTCGTCAGGCGTTGATGAAGGGTGAGCTGGAGCGGATTCGGGCTTCGGGTCAGCTGTCGAGCGACGTGTTCGAAGTGGTCAGCAAAAGCCTGGCCTGACGCTGGCTCATCCCTTAAACCTGTTCTGATCGTTCCCACGCTCTGCGTGGGAATGCAGCCCGGGACGCTCCGCCTCCCAAAGCGGACGCAGAGCGTCCAGTGAGGCATTCCCACGCAGAGCGTGAGAATGATCTAGATGAATTTGTGGGAACGATCTTCTTCCACATCACCTCTCCGAATACCGCCTCATTCACCTCCAGCCCTTATCCCGCCAGTTAACAAAAGATAACGTGGCGTCGATTGTCAGACCTTTCCAAACCCCGATAGGATAAGCCAGCTTCCGAAGGGGCTCTAGATTGCGCATTTCAGGACTATGCTCCAGAAAGCCGATCAGGATGAACACCCTTACGGCGCCCTGAAAGGTTGAACGACCTAACAATAATAATGGGGGAAGGTCTATGAGTGAGCCTGTCATGGGTGTGGGTATCTGCCGCCCGCCGGCATTACGCAAATTCGCGTTGCTGGCTACAGCGCTCTCGCTGTTGGGCACTGCCATGTTGTCGGCTCCTGTGCTGGCCGCGGCCGCGCCGGCATCCGATGTTGTCTATTCCGTTGAATCCGCCAAGGCCAGCAAAAGCCTGATGCTCGATGTCGTGCACGCCGGCAAGCGGCTGGTGGCCGTCGGTGATCGTGGGCACATCCTTTATTCCGATGACCAGGGCGCTACCTGGACGCAGGCCAAGGTACCGACCCGGCAACTGCTGACCTCGGTATTTTTCGTCGACGACAAACACGGCTGGGCCGTCGGTCATGACGCGCAGATCCTCGCCAGTGAGGACGGCGGCGTCACCTGGACCAAACAATACGAAGATCTGACACGCGAAGCGCCGCTGCTGGACGTCTGGTTCAAGGACGCCAACAGCGGCTTTGCCGTGGGTGCCTATGGCGCATTGCTGGAAACCACCGATGGCGGCAAGCACTGGGAAGACGCCAGCGACCGCCTCGATAACGAAGACCAGTTTCACCTCAACGGCATCGCAGCCGTCAAGGATGCCGGGCTGTTCATCGTCGGAGAGCAGGGCAGCATGTTCCGCTCTGCGGACTGGGGTCAGACCTGGGAAAAACTCGAAGGCCCGTACGAAGGTTCTCTTTTCGGCGTGATCGGTACGGCCCAAGCCAACACCCTGTTGGCTTACGGATTGCGCGGCAACCTGTTCCGCTCCACCGATTTCGGCACCACCTGGGAGCCGGTTGAACTCAAGGCCACCCGTGGCGCGCTGGAGTTTGGTCTGTCCGGAGCTACGTTGCTCGATGACGGTTCCATCGTGATCGTTGGTAATGGTGGCTCGGTGATCCGCAGCAACGACAACGGCGAAACCTTCAGCGTGTTCAACCGTGCGGATCGCATTTCCGTGTCGGCTGTCACTGCCGCAGGCAACGGAAATCTGATTCTGGCAGGACAGGGCGGCGTTCGCGCTACTTCGCCATCGGGCGCCGAGTTGGGCAAATGAGCCGGGCACATAATAAGAAGGCGGGTCTATGACATCCCTAAGCAGCCATCACCAAGACAAGGCGACATTTCTCGAACGCCTGATTTTCAACAACCGCCCGGCAGTGATCACGATCTGCCTGCTGGTCAGTATTTTCCTGTTCTGGCAGGCGACGCTGATTCGTCCGTCCACCAGTTTCGAAAAAATGATCCCGCTGGAACATCCCTTCATTCAGAAGATGATGGAGCATCGCAACGACCTGGCGAACCTGGGCAACACGGTGCGGATCTCGGTTGAAGCCACCGACGGCGACATTTTCTCCAAGGAGTACATGGAGACCCTGCGTCAGATCAACGACGAAGTGTTCTATATCTCCGGCGTCGACCGCTCCGGTCTCAAGTCGCTGTGGAGTCCGAGCGTACGCTGGACCGAGGTGACGGAAGAAGGCTTCTCCGGTGGTGAAGTGATCCCGCAAAGCTATAACGGTTCGCAGGAAAGCCTCGATCTGCTGCGCAACAACGTGCTCAAGTCCGGGCAAGTCGGGCGACTGGTGTCCAACGACTTCAAGTCGAGCATCGTCGATATTCCATTGCTGGAGTCCTACCCGGACCCGCAGGACCAGGGCAAATTGCTGGCCCTGGACTATCGCAAGTTCTCCCACGAGCTCGAAGACAAGATCCGCGACAAGTTTGAGAAACAGAACCCCAACATCAAGATCCACATCGTCGGTTTCGCCAAGAAAGTAGGCGATCTGATCGATGGTCTGGTCATGGTGGTGATGTTCTTCGGCATCGCCTTCGTGATCACCCTGATCCTGCTGTACTGGTTCACCAACTGCATGCGCAGCACCGTGGCGGTACTCAGTACCACGCTGGTGGCGGTGGTCTGGCAACTCGGCTTGATGCACTTTTTCGGCTTCGGGCTCGATCCCTATTCGATGCTGGTGCCGTTCCTGATTTTTGCCATCGGTATCTCCCACGGCGTACAGAAAATCAACGGTATCGCCTTGCAGTCCAGCGAGGCGGACAACGCTCTGACCGCCGCACGACGGACCTTCCGTCAACTGTTTCTGCCGGGGATGATTGCGATCCTCGCGGATGCGGTGGGCTTCATTACCCTGTTGATCATCGACATCGGCGTGATTCGTGAACTGGCCATCGGCGCGTCCATCGGCGTGGCGGTGATCGTGTTCACCAACCTGATCCTGTTGCCGGTGGCGATTTCCTATGTCGGCATCAGCAAGCGCGCCGTGGAGCGCAGCAAGAAGGACGCGGTGCGCGAGCATCCGTTCTGGCGTCTGCTGTCGAATTTCGCCAGCCCGAAAGTCGCCCCGGTGTCGATTGCCCTGGCACTGATCGCTTTCGGTGGCGGCCTCTGGTACAGCCAGAATCTGAAAATTGGCGACCTGGACCAGGGCGCTCCGGAGCTGCGTCCGGACTCGCGTTACAACAAGGACAACAACTTCATCATCAGCAATTACTCCACCAGCTCTGACGTATTGGTGGTGATGGTCAAAACCAAGGCCGAAGGCTGCTCGCGCTACGAAGCCATGGCGCCGATCGACGAGCTGATGTGGAAGATGCAGAACACCGAGGGCGTGCAGTCGGCGATCTCGCTGGTGACCGTGTCCAAGCAGATGATCAAGGGCATGAACGAGGGCAACCTGAAATGGGAAACCCTGTCACGTAACCCGGATGTGTTGAACAACTCCATCGCCCGGGCAGATGGCCTGTACAACAACAGCTGTTCCCTGGCCCCGGTGCTGGTGTTCCTCAACGACCACAAGGCCGCGACCCTGGACCGAGCGGTTCACGCGGTGCAGGACTTCGCCAAGGAGAACAACAAGGACGGCCTGGAATTCATCCTCGCGGCGGGTAACGCCGGGATCGAGGCGGCGACCAACGAAGTGATCAAGGAATCCGAGCTGACCATCCTGATTCTGGTGTACATCTGCGTTGCGACCATGTGCATGATCACCTTCCGTTCCTGGGCGGCGACCTTGTGCATCGTGTTGCCACTGGTGCTGACGTCGGTACTCGGTAACGCGCTGATGGCGTTCATGGGCATCGGCGTGAAAGTGGCGACCTTGCCGGTCGTGGCACTGGGCGTGGGGATTGGCGTGGACTACGGCATCTACATCTACAGCCGCCTGGAAAGCTTCCTGCGTGCCGGTCTGCCGCTGCAAGAGGCGTACTACCAGACGCTGAAATCCACCGGTAAAGCCGTACTGTTCACCGGCCTGTGCCTGGCCATCGGCGTGTGCACCTGGATCTTCTCGGCGATCAAGTTCCAGGCCGACATGGGCCTGATGCTGACCTTCATGCTGTTGTGGAATATGTTCGGCGCGCTGTGGCTGTTGCCAGCGCTGGCACGGTTCCTGATCAAGCCGGAGAAACTGGCGGGGCAGAAAGGCAATTCGTTGTTTGCTCACTGATAGTTGACCGCAGCAAAAAAATAGCCCGGGCATTGTGCCCGGGCTTTTTTTTCACTTCACTTCTGGTTTTACATCTCGAGGAACAGCTTTTTAGCCAAAGGCAGTGCAATGATTTCTTTGTTCAGATTGATGACGGCTCGGGCGTCCTTTTGCGCCTGTTCAAACAGTTGTCGACGGGTGACTAAACGCTCTGCATGCGTCTTCAAGTGGGCGAACTGCGGTTGCAGTTTCGGCGTATCAACCGTTGGGTAATGGAAATGCGCGTACCACAGGGCATTGTTGTCATCCGGTTTACCTTGTCCGATCCTGCGTTTGTCGTGCACGGCGTACTCGGTCAGAAAGTCACCCGCCTGCAATGGGAAGTGAGTTTTGACGAGGGTGATTTTGACGAAATCATTCGCCAACAGATACTCGATGTTGGAGGCTCTTGGGCGTTGTAACAGGTACCCTTCGCGGCAGAATTCGCGAGCCTGTGTCTTCATCGCCTGCGCCTCGGCCAGATAAGTACCCGCTAATTTGACTGCGTTAGCATCGGCGGCGTGCCCGCGTTGTATTTCGTTGGCCAGGGACTCGAGCTGTTCGGCAGGCCTGGTCAGCATGTGATCCCACTCCCACGGGCGGAGGTCTTCAATGCGGCGAGGATCCTTTAGCTGCCTCTGTTCAAAGCGGATGTTGCCCTCGATGCGTGCCCGCTCGTTCACTATCTTTTCCGCGTCTGCCTTTATCCTTTTCAGTGAACGAACAGAAGGGCCCGCAGGTACGTCCGGAACTCCGGCCTGTGGCGTCGCAGAACCTGTCTCGTTGACCTCTTCCCAAAGACCTGTAGTGCCTTGCTCCTGATAGGAAGCAACGGTCTGCCCGGTACTTGAGTCTATGACGTCGACAACCCTGCCTTGAGTTCCTCTGTCAGAAGGACGCAGGTCGCCCACCAGGCTGCCCTTGCTGGTATTGATGACTCTTTTGTTTGGCGTTTTCGCCTTCACCGGTTTTTCGGGGGATGGCTCAGGCAAGAAGCCTTCTTCGACAAGGATCAGGTCGGCCAGTTGCGATTCAAGGCTGGAACGGGCATCACTGAATTGCTTCAGAAAGGCTTCCCGGTATTCGTCCCGAATGTAACCTGACCGCATGTCGGACAACGAATTGAACGCGTTCTCAACACGCTTGTAGTGCTCTAATACATCCTGGAGGACCGTCGTTTTCTCAAGTGTCGAGTAGCCTGAGCGGGAACGCATTTCCGAATGCGCAAGAACGCTTTGTAATATCCGAGAATCCATTAGCTTTAGCGCCAAGAAAAACTGCACGGGTTCTCCAGGCTGGAAACTCCGGTCAATTGACAGCTCAAGAAGCGTCAGCAGCTTGGATTGCTCCAAGGGGTCAGCGAAGACGTACTGGTCGAGTGGCGTCACTGTCAGCAAGTACTGACGCAGAGCGGGATCCGCCTGATCCAATTGCGCCTCTATCCGCATGGCGATTGGAATCTGTTTTTCTTCTATTGCAAGCAGTTGTTTTTGAATGTTAAGAAATGTGTTGTAGGCAGTAGTAATGCCCTTACTCAACTCATCGTTGATACGGACGCTTAGTTCATCGATGTGCTCACCGCTTTCCAGTTCCAAAAGGTCCATGCGAGCTGTGACCAGATAGTCAAAAGCGATGTTCCAGTTATTGAACTCCATCAACGCCGACTGGTTGCGCAGGGTCAGGTGATTCCCATTCGTCAGGTCTGCTGCCATTTGCTCGGTACGTTTCTCGACAATTTTGAGAATCAAAGGAGCAATCGCTGCGACGGCGTCCAGGTATTTGTCGAGCTCGATGTCCATGCCAGCCTTCGCGACGGCCGTGATGTTTCGTTGCTCTTCATGCTTTTTGAGGTACTCGGCTTTCTTTTCAGGACCTGCGTCAGCGAGCGTCAGATTCCAGAGCACTCTCAAGCGTTTCTTTTGTTTATCCAACGTTACGCGGGATGTTTGCAATGCCTCCCTGGCTTCTCGCAAAGGTGGTATCAGCGGCGAGATCTCAATTCTGAGCGCGTCGGTTTGGGCGCTTAACTGATCCAGATGATCCTGGTTTTCGGCTCTCCATCGTTGAACTCTTTCCCTGGGCATTCCCCCTTCCAGCCTGACGCCGCGTCGCAAGCGCCAATGACCCAAGCCATCGCTGGCAAGCTGAAAGCCGGGGTGATGGGAGTGCTTGGGATCGACCAGATAAACATCACCGAAGCCGGGTTCGATGCTGACCTGAAAGAGCAAACCGCCGACGCTGGCATGCCAGAGATTGTCTATTCGGTACAAGCCTTTCAAGCGACCGCTGGCCTCCGGAGTCGGCAGAGGGGAGGGCCACGGCACGTGGACCGAAAGCAACGCGTCCAGCAATTTTGCGCTGGCCCCGGCACTGGCAAGCGAACGGCTGAAATCCAACGCCGTACGTCCTGTCGCCGGCGGTTCACCAGACAACGCGAGCGGATTCTGCCGCACCAGCGGCGGGGTCTCAGGGTGGGGCGCTGAAGAACGCAGCCATGAGGCAAGGTGCAGGTTGCTGTCATGCGCGGCGGGCTCCGGCAACGGTTGCCGCTTGGGGTTGGATGCCGCGTGCAGCAGCACCATCGCGGTGTTAAGCAACAGGTCGATCAACGCCAGCTCTCTGGTGGTCGGGTCGTCGCTGTCGAGTCCTGCCAGATCCTGTTCCAGGCTGCTGACTAACACCAGGAACCAGCCCGCCAACATGGCCGGCCCCTGGACCAACGGCAATACCAGGGTATTGAACAGCAGCCACGCACCTTCCATCACGATGGCCCAGCGGCTTTCGCTGTTGGACACCGAATCCCGATCGGCCAGTTCGACGAGCGCCCCCGCGGTGCTGTGGAACAGATGGTTGAGCAACTGTCCGTCGGCTTGCGCCTGCAACCATCTGTCGCCCCCGTCGTCGACGGCCAGGGTCGCGGGTGACGGCTTACTGTAAGGATCGAACTCACCCCCCAGCGTGAAGCGAATGATGTGCGGTTCTTTGATTCCGCCGTGGTCAAAAATGGGCCGAGCCTTGTCCGTCAGCCACATCAATACACTGGTCTGCAGTTCACCGGGTGTGGCGATGGCGTCCAGAAGGGCCTGGCGTGTCGGGTATTCGTACAGGCAGTCGGCGTACAGCGGCCGGTACAGCAGGTGCGGACCGACGTTGGTGTCGCGGGGTTCGATAATAAAGATGTTGTTTACAGTATCGGGTGTAGCACCGGCGGCTCTGCAAAGAGCCAATGGGCGCAGAACGATCTCCTGTCCGTCGATGCTTCTATCCCGGACTGTTTCACCCAACACGGCCTTTACACAGCGGTAGCCTTGGACAGTAACCCCGTGTTGTTTACGCATGGCAAATTCCAGCGCCTGCGTGGGCAAACTGACCTTGAGTTCACGGGTAAACAGCGTCTCTCGTCGACGGGCGTCTAGGGTATCGGACAGCAACAGATCCTTGATTTTCTGTGGGTAGGTCGCGCCGATGTCGACGCGTTGAATCAGCCCTTTGCTCCCCAGCACGTAATCCGCATCAAGCCAGTTCGGCAGTGCTTTGCCGCTTTTCGAGGACAGCTTGAGAGTGCCTTTCGGTTTGCCAGCAAGATTCTTGAGGGCCAGTTCCGTTAACGACATCTTCACATGCCCGATAAAACCCGCGCCGCCCGGGTACCCGGCGGCCACAGAGAAATCCAGCACCACATCGTCCGGGTCCTGATCGCCATGATCTGTGCGCATCTGTCTGCGCAAGGCGTCGCGACTGAAGGTATGGATGCTCGCAATCCCTTCGTTGAATGATCGGCCCTGGTTCTGCTTTAGCACTTGGGCCATGTCCTGCATATGACGGTGATAGGCAAACCGGTCTGCAACGCTGGCTTGCGTCACCCACTCGGGCAGGTGAGTGCGGACCTGTTCGAGCTGGGCAGATGTGGCTTCAGGCACTTTGGAGAACAGCAGCGCCGGGTCCGTGAGTGTGTCCAGGCGCCGCTCAAGGGCTCGTTCGCTCTGGCCCTGAAACTTCATTGTTCCGAGGTCTTCCAGTTGCTGGTTAAGAATGAGGCCGGCCTGCTGTTCAAACACATTGCCGTCAGGTTCGTTGCGCCGCCAACTGATGCTGTCGAACTCGAACCGACGCTGCATTCGCAGACCCCAGGCTTTGCCGAAAGCATCGATGGAGTCAAACAGCTCGATGGTTCCGGCCACGCCATACAGCAACACCTGTTTGCCCCGTATGAGCAGCAGGTCCGGTGTTAGCAGGCGCTCTTCTTTTCCAGCTTTCTTGAGGGTTGTTTCGATGAAAGAGGCGCCAGTGACGGGGGTTGAGCGTGACAAACGCGCAAGCCGTTCCGGCCACGCGGCGACGAGAGACAGCATGTCACGCTGCGTGGGATCCAGGTCCGACCGCGACGCGGCAGCGGCCATCATCTGACCCTTGAGAAACTCACCGAACCATTGCCAGCGGTTGCTGCCCTGGGTATCGGACTCGCTCCAGTGGTCAGCCAGCGCCTGCTGGAAATAGATGTAAAGGGTCGAGGGTAGAGCGGCGATGATGTCGGCGATGACCTGCATGTCCAGTACGTAAGGCGGGGCTGGGGACTTCAGGCGGGTGGGGATGTTTTGAGTGAGGTAAAACGGCAATTCGCGCCGAGGGCTCAGATCCAGGAGTTGCGGATTAAGCACATGCTCCGTTGCGACATTACTCAACAGTTTGAATTCCCATCCTCCATCGGGGTGTGGGCTGGCGAGTTTGACGTCTCGCAGGTCGATTTCGAGAGTGGGATAGTGCTCCATGATTCGATCGCGCAGCGCATTGAAAACCACTGAAAAAAACGAAGGGCGATGGGCGAAGCGTTTATGAATGGCCACGGCGGCCAATTGACTCGGGAGGGTCGACTTTGCGTCGGTGTTTGAAGCGGGCATGACAACGTCCTTTTTCCTGTGTGAACCCGGTGCCGTCGTGGCTGCGGGGAAAACGGACCGCTGAGCGGTCCGTCACAGGAAATCGCATTTCGTCATCATGAGTGCGGTATCGGGATACTACCGCTATGACTCACGACGCTCTGCGTCGCATATGAATCCGGCGCTACCGAAAAACTATCGGATCAGCTGGATCTGCTCTGGGTGTGAGAGGGCGACGGAGGTGAGGCCGCCTCCTGATCGATGTCTCGAATCAGCGCGGTTCCAATGGCAGGAATTCGCGGCTCGCGAGCTCTTCGCTGAGGATCCCATGATAAACATCGATTTTTTGCTGCGGATCCTTGGCCTTCAACATGGCCGATTCATAGGTTTCAAATTGCTGGTCTTTGGTTTTCAGATGGGCGCGGGTGTAATTGGCTTTCCCGTCTACTGCGTTTGCATAGTGAAAGTGGGCGTACCACAAGGGTTGATTTTGGCTGTCGAGCAGAACGTACTCCTGCATGAAGTCTTTTCGACCGGTTTTCAACTGGACCCGATGGCTAAAGACCCGGACGTAAATCGCGTTGTTACGCAGCAGATACGCCACCCCATCGCTAGTCGGTGGCCTGGCCAACGTTATCTGCGTGCGAAGTTCAGTCGCTTTGCTCTCGAGAGTGTTTGCCTTGGCCCGCAGTCCGCTAATCAGGCCCACATCCTGCCCTGGATTGACCGGAGCATTTTCGTGGCTCTCGAGTTTGTCCGCATAACCGGTCAGCTTCTGCGCCTCGCGTTGCAACTGTTCTTCAATTTCCCTGGGAGAACTCGCTCGCCGTGCATAACCCTCGATTTTCTGCACCTGATTGTCAACGTTGGCCAAGGCTTTGCGGGCATCGCCTTTGAGTTGCGGGTAGGGGGTCGCGAGCGCACGAGGTGCCGGTTGCACTGGTTCGATTGCTACCCAAACGTTTGGCTCTTGTTCGTGGAAAGAAGCCAGGGTGCTGCCTTCCAAGGGGCTCTTGATGTCGACAATGTCTGCCACCTGATTGGTCACCCGTGGACGCAGGTCGCCAATCAATGTGCCGTTGGTGTCGGTTTTGATGACCCTCTTTCGGCTCGCTCTCGGCGCGGGAGGTTTGGCAGGGGGATGGTTGGGGCCAGACGAAGGGCCAGGCGATTCCAACGCTGGCAGGCTTTGCAATTCGTCCGCCAGGCGACGCTCGGCATCGAGCCGTAATTCGCCGATGATCTCGCGTAGACGATTGAACGCGGTGGCGTCCAATTCATCATTGCTGAAAATGCCAATACTTTCCAACGCGTCCTGCGCCTTACTGTAGCGGCCGACAAGATTATCAAGCACCGCGATACGATCGGCACTTTCATAGACTGTCGAGCCTTGCAGTTCAGAATGCGAACGAGACAATAACACCACTGGAACCATAGCCTCGTCCAGCTCCAGGACGGTTCGAACCCCCCAGCGCTTGATACTGAGCGGGCGCAATATCTCCAGATGAAAAGCTTTGAGGCGCAGTGCTGTAAATTCTTTGCCGGATCGATTGCTCGTCAATCGCTGCCAGGCATCTCGCCCCTGGCGGGAAATTTCTTTTAACTCCAGCAGTCGAGTGTCCACCTCTTCGTAAAGCTTGATCATGGTGTCGTTGATATCGGCAGTTTTGCGGAGGAATTCGAGGTAGCGATCCCTCGCGGCAACACCGCCGTCAAACAGTGCAGCATCCATCCGCTCGAGGCCATTGTTGAATTCAGGATAGTTGCTGACATTGGCTTGACGGTCCATATCAGCGGTAACAATCCGTTTGCGGACGTTGTTTATAGTGTTCTCCAGCAGGGCCGCCATTCGGGGCTGTGGAAGATCCGCTTTTTTCAGTGCGGCAATTTCCTTCAGTGCGGCGATCTGCGTCACATAAGTGTCGGTCTGCTTGTCCAGCTTACTGTTGAAAATCTGCCTGAACCTCGCTCGCACCTGTTCGGTAGCGGTAGGAAGGTCTCTTTGCTGGTTCATCAGTTGTTCAGCAATATCCACGCCTCGCTGCACCTCCACCTGCTGACCGAGAAACGCCTCGTAATTGCGATCGAGAAGATTGATGCGATCTACCGCCTCTCGACGTTGGGCCTTGATTCTTGACTCTCGGCCGCCACCGACGAGTTTCAAACCGTAGTCCAGACTCCATTGACCCTTTCCATTGCTTTTCAACTTGATGCCCGGATGGTCCGAATGGATCAGAAACACCTCGCCGAAACCGGGCACGATGCGCACGCGCAACAGCAAACCGGCAAGCGTTGCGTGCCATTTGTTATCTATCAGGTACAGCCCTTTGAACGCACCGGCCGCTACGGGCTCGGGCAGAGGTTCTGGCCATGGGACCTGAACCTCCAGCAAGGTGTTGAACAGTCTGGCTGAGGCCGAATCCCGAGCCATCGACAGGTTGAAATCCAAGAGCGTATTGCCACTGCCAGGAGGCTGCGAGGGTAAGCCGGGTGCTCTCTGGTGGATGACTGGATCCAGTGGCGTCGGGTACGAACGTAAAGGATGGCGCAACGGCTCCAGTGCGATCGGGGCGAGCTTTTCTACCCTGTCGGGTAGCGTTGCCATGTCGGGTTCTTTCGCCCCATGCAGCAGCACCAGGCCGATGTTCAAAAACAGATCGGTCCACGCCAGATTTCGGGTGACAGCGTCTTCGCTGTCCAGTGCTGGAATATCGTTGATCAGACTGTGGGTGATTTGTAACATCCAGCCTACGGCCATGGCAGGGCCGCGTAACGGCAGAATCAGGAGGTTGAAGACCAGCCAACCGCCTTCAAGAATGATCGCCCAACGACTCTGCGCATCGGACACGGATTGCCGGTCTGCGAGCTCGACCAATGCTCGAACGTTGCTGATGAACAGACGGGCCAGTAATCGATCCTCTTCGACAGCCTTCAACCAATCCGCTGCCGCCGCATCGCCCACCAGGATTGCCGGCGCAGGTTTTTCGAAAGGGGTGAAGTCGTCGCCGACATGATAATGGACGATGTGCGGTTCGTTGAATCCATTGTTGGCATAGATCGGCGTTGCACGATCGCTGAGCCACGTCAGCACGCTGCTTTGCAACGGTCCGGCAAGGGCGATCGCTTTCAGCAGGTCATTGCGGGTAGCGTATTGCTGCAGGGCGGGTGTGTAGAGTGGTCGATAAAGAACATGGGGACCGTCGGCGTTCAGGTCTTTGGCTTCGATGATAAACATGTTGGCGACCACATCGCAGTCCGCGGCTGCTTTGCGTTGAAACGCCAAGGGCCTGATGACAATCACCTGCTCTTCGACTATGCGTTCGGTGGCCGTTTTTTTCATCAGCGCATTGACGTATTGATAGCCCAGTCGGTTGAAACCATGCTCGCCCCGGATAGAGTGTTCGAGCGCCTGCAGTGGTAACTGAATGGCCAGTTCCAGCGAGAACAGCTTTTCACGTTCGCGCGCTTCAGCG
Organism: Pseudomonas sp. p50(2008); assembly: GCF_015351605.1. Lineage (NCBI taxonomy): Bacteria > Pseudomonadati > Pseudomonadota > Gammaproteobacteria > Pseudomonadales > Pseudomonadaceae > Pseudomonas > Pseudomonas sp. p50(2008). Next base: position 160,348 of record NZ_JACMYF010000010.1, on the reverse strand, counting down.
CTATCACCCAGCAGCAGACTATCGATCAGTTCGGGGTAGTGCTTACCGACATCGACGCGCGTCACCAGATCCAGCAGGTAAGTTTCGGTGGTCCAATCCTGGATCAGTTGATTGCCCGTGTGACGAATGGTCATCCGGCCTTTGGGTTTGCCTGCCAGGTTCTTGATTGCCAGCTCGGTCAGGGACATCTTCACTGGTTCGATGTAGCCGCTGCCCATGTTACCGACAGGCACGTGGAAGGTCAGTTCCAGTTCGTCGGCGTTGTAACCGGGGGCCTGTGGTTGATCTTCCAGCATTTGCTTGTGCAGCGCTTTCTTCGCGAAGGTGTGAAGGTCATCAATGCCATCGCGATATGAGCGCCCGTGGGTTTGCTGTTTGGTGCTGGCGAGCGCCAGGATATGTTGCCGGTAAGCCATGCGATCTGTGGCGCTGGCCGCTTGCAACCATTCCGGGAGGGTCGCTTGTATCGGTTGAAGGTTGCGGGGATCACTCAGCGTGTCAATGAACAGACGGGCGACATCGGTGATGGCGTCGATGCGCTGTTGCAGTGCGTCCAGGCTTTGATTCGCGGGAAACTTGAGTGCCGCCAGGTTTTCCAGCTGCTGATTCAGCAGTAAGGCGGCCTGGGTGTCGAAGATGTTGCCCGCCGGCTCGAACCGCTTCCAGATGATGGTGTCGACAGTAAAGTCCTGCTGAAAACGCTCCGCCCAGGCCCGACCAAATTCCTCCAGTGACGAGTACGCCTCGACACCGCCGGTCAAGCTGCACAACAGGTGGGTTTCAGCGCAACTGAGCAGCAGGTCGGGCGTCTGCAGGCTGGCCGAGACAGTGCCTTTGCTCAGAGTGGTCTGAAGCGTACAGGCTTGAATAACGCCTCCGGACCACGGCTTTTGCAAACGGACCTGACGATCAGGGTGGTTGGCCAGTTCCGTCAAGACCCCGGCTTGTGAGGCGTCAAGACCTGTGTGGCGGACCGCTGCCGTTTTCAGCAGGCCAGCGAGGAGATCGCCAAGCCATTCCCAGCGGCTGCCCCCCGCGCCGGTATCGTCATTCCAGTAAGCCGTCAGGGCTTCCTGTAAACCAATGTACAGAATGTCCGGGAGCTCGAGGATAACCGCTTCAATGACCCGCATGTCAGGCAAACGCGAGGTGGTTTTGCTGACCCCCATTTGCTTGGGCACTTTATTGGTCAGGAAGCAGTTGCGACCGTATTGATCTCCAAGATCGAGTTTCACGCCGCTGGCGAGGTACTCCAGCACCTCGTCAAGTAATAAAGACAGACGCCACGCGCCGTTCGGAATGGGCTGGGCAAGCTTGGTTTGATAAGGGTCGAAGTCGAGCTCGGGGTACTTTTCCAGCAAACCTTCCTTGAGCAGGCGAGCGGTTTGCGAGCGTAATGTCGGTCGGTTGTCGAATCGGGCGCTGACGGCACGCGCGATGATGCTGGTTGAGTCCAGTGAGGTCGGTGTCGGTAATGTTGGCATGGTGCAATCCTTGGCACGTTCAGGATTGCACAACATAGAACGGCAGCAGGCTTAACGTGCGGTAAAGGGATATCGCACATCAACCGTTCAATGGGTCAGCAGCACTCAGTGGGCCGATAAACATCGTAAAACATAGACACGCCTCGCTGGCTGTCAGAAATCGCTACCCAACACCACGTTCAGCGCACTGCGCGCATCATCCAGCTGCACCAGCGTCGCATGCCGTGCACCGAGAGCGTCGCGGTTTTCGATGGCGGTGAGGATTGCCTTATGCCGTGGCAATGCCAGCTCGTGCAGGTTCGGTCGCTGGTTGGAATGCTTCAGCGCTTCGGCAATCGCGACCGAGAGCATGTTGCACAGGTTCGCCAGCAAATCGTTGTGCGTCGCATCGGCGATCCGGCTATGGAAATCCAGGTCCGGTTGCAGCAAGGCTTCCGGTGTCGGCGCGGCTTCCATGCGTTGATAGGCTTCACCGATGGAGGCGATGTCCGCGTCGGTGGCGAACTGGGCGGCCAGGGCGGCCGCAGCGGGTTCGATGATGCTGCGCACACTGGTCAGCAGGTCGAAGAATTCATTTTGCGGACTGCTTTGCATCAGCCAGTGCAACACGTCCGGGTCGAGCATGTGCCATTCCTTGCGCTGCTTGACCACCGTGCCGACGCGCGGACGGGAATACACCAGGCCTTTGGCAACCAGTACCCGCGTGGCTTCGCGCAGCACCGGTCGGCTGACCGCGTACTCTTCGCACAACAGCGCTTCGGCGGGCAACTTGTCGTCCGGTTTGAACCGCCCGGAAACGATCTGCATGCCCAGTTCCTGGACGATGCGCGAGTGCATGCTTTTGCGGTCGGAGGGTTTGCGGTAATCCATGGGGAACGGCGCGATCCTGTGGGATGGAGATGCCGCGCATGATAGCAGGCACGACACAGTATTGAGGTGGATACACAAACCAAATGTGGGCGCCAGCAGGCTGGCTCCCACAGGGGAAATGCATTCCAATGTCGGAGCTGCCGCAGGTTGCGATCTTTTGCGCTTAATGCGAGTGGCGGGGGACTTCGGCGCCTCGGCATCCGACCAGGAAATCGAAGTCACAGCCCTGATCTGCTTGCAGTACATGATCGATGTACAGCTGACGATAACCGCCCACAATCAGTTGCTGCGGTGGTTGCAGATCCGCCATGCGCGCCGCGAGCTCCGCGTCCGGAATATCCAGGTGCAGTCGCCCGTTGGCACAATCGAGTTCGATCCAGTCACCTTCCTTCACCGTCGCCAGAGGCCCGCCGGCAGCGGCTTCGGGGGCGACATGCAGCACCACCGTGCCGTACGCCGTGCCGCTCATGCGCGCGTCGGAAATGCGCACCATGTCCGTCACGCCTTGGGCTAACAGCTTCGCGGGCAGCCCCATGTTGCCAACTTCAGCCATGCCCGGATAACCCTTCGGGCCGCAGTTTTTCATGACCAGTATCGAGTTCGCATCCACGTCCAGCTCTGGATCGTTGATCCGCGCCTTGTACATGTCGAAGTTCTCGAACACCACCGCACGACCGCGATGCTGCATCAGCTCAGCGCTGGCGGCGGACGGTTTGAGCACGGCACCGAGCGGCGCCAGGTTGCCGCGCAGCACACAGATGCCGCCGTCGGCGCGGATGGGATTGTCGAGGGTGCGAATGACCTCGTCCTGGCCATAGATCGGCGCGTCCCTGGTGTTCTCGCCAATGGATTTGCCGTTGACGGTCAACGCGTCCGGATGGGGAATCAGATTGGCTTCGCCGAGGCGGCGTAGTACGGCGGGCAAGCCTCCGGCGTAGTAGAACTCTTCCATGAGGAAACGACCGGACGGTTGCAGGTCGACGATGGTCGGCATGCCTCGACCCATGCGGGTCCAGTCATCCAGCTCCAGGTCCACACCGATGCGGCCGGCAATGGCCTTCAGGTGGATAACGGCATTGGTCGAACCACCGATGGCGGCGTTGACGCGAATGGCGTTTTCGAATGCTTCTTTGGTGAGGATTTTCGACAGCTTCAAGTCTTCGCGAACCATCTCTACCGCCCGCATGCCGGACATGTGCGCCAACACATAACGGCGTGCGTCGACGGCTGGAATCGCCGCGTTGTGGGGCAGGGAAGTGCCCAGGGCTTCAGCCATGCAGGCCATGGTCGAGGCGGTGCCCATGGTGTTGCAGGTGCCCGCCGAACGGGACATGCCACCCTCGGCCGCGAGGAAGTCATCGAGGGTGATGGTGCCCGCCTTGACCTGCTCACTGAGTTGCCACACCACGGTGCCGGAACCGATGTCCTGACCCTTGTGCTTGCCGTTGAGCATCGGCCCGCCGGTCACGACGATGGCCGGCACGTCGCAACTGGCTGCGCCCATCAACAGGGCAGGCGTGGTTTTGTCGCAGCCGGTCAACAGCACGACGCCATCAATCGGGTTGCCGCGAATCGCTTCCTCAACATCCATGCTCGTCAGATTTCGCGTGAACATGGCGGTCGGACGAAGATTCGATTCGCCATTGGAAAACACCGGGAACTCAACCGGCCAGCCGCCTGCCTCGATCACCCCACGTTTGACGTGCTCCGCGATCTGGCGGAAATGCGCGTTACAGGGGGTCAGTTCCGACCAGGTATTGCAGATCCCGATGATCGGCTTGCCATGGAACTGGTGGTCGGCAATGCCCTGATTCTTCATCCAGCTGCGGTACATGAAGCCGTTCTTGTCAGCCGTGCCGAACCATTGGGCAGAGCGCAGATTGGGTTTTTTATCAGACATGATCGATTCTCTTATTGTATGACTATATTGTTCCGGCTGATGGATAACATAAGCGCTAAATCGACGGTTTGGAAGTGTTGTTGAGTAAATAGTAATACTATATAGTCGGTCGCAACGGAGGGATTGCCCTGGCGGTTTTCTGCGAGAGGCGTCCCCCGAGGTTCTATAACAACAACAATCGGAGACCGATCTCATGAGCCAGGAACTGCGGCTGATACGTCGCATCACGCTGAAACTGATTCCTTTCCTGATCCTGCTGTACCTGATCGCCTATGTGGATCGCTCCGCCGTAGGGTTCGCCAAGCTGCACATGGGCGCGGACATCGGCATTGGCGACGCTGCCTATGGACTGGGCGCCGGGCTGTTCTTCATCGGTTACTTCCTGCTGGAGATTCCCAGCAACCTGATGCTCGAACGCTTCGGCGCGCGGCGCTGGTTTGCGCGGATCATGGTGACCTGGGGCGCGATCACCATCGGCATGGCTTTCGTTCAGGGGCCGCACAGTTTTTATGTCATGCGCTTTCTGCTCGGTGCCGCCGAAGCCGGGTTCTTTCCGGGCGTTCTCTACTACATCACCCAATGGTTCCCGGTGCGCCATCGCGGCAAGATCCTGGGGCTGTTCATCCTCTCGCAACCCATCGCAATGATGATCACCGGCCCCGTGTCCGGCGGTCTGCTCGGCATGGACGGCACCCTCGGGCTGCACGGTTGGCAATGGCTGTTCATCGTCATCGGCACCCCGGCGATCCTGCTGACCTGGCCGGTGCTGCGCTGGCTGCCGGACGGTCCGCAACAGGTTAAATGGATGGACCAGGCCGAGAAGGACTGGCTGACCGGCGAACTGCAAAAGGACCTTCAGGAATATGGCCAGACTCGCCACGGCAATCCGTTGCACGCCCTCAAGGACAAACGGGTGTTGCTGCTGGCGTTGTTCTATCTGCCAGTGACCTTGAGCATTTATGGGCTCGGTCTGTGGCTGCCGACGCTGATCAAGCAATTTGGCGGCAGCGACCTGACGACCGGGTTCGTGTCATCGGTGCCGTACATTTTCGGGATCATTGGCTTGTTGATCATCCCGCGCAGCTCAGACCGACTGAATGATCGCTACGGTCATCTCGCGGTGCTCTATGTACTGGGCGCGATCGGTCTGTTCTTCAGCGCCTGGCTGACGATGCCGGTGGCGCAATTGGCGGCGCTGTGTCTGGTGGCGTTCGCGCTGTTCTCGTGCACCGCCGTGTTCTGGACCTTGCCGGGTCGTTTCTTCGCCGGCGCCAGTGCCGCAGCGGGCATCGCCTTGATCAATTCGGTGGGCAACCTGGGCGGCTACATCGGTCCGTTCGTTATTGGTGCGTTGAAGGAATACACCGGAAATCTCGCCTCGGGGCTGTATTTCCTGTCCGGCGTGATGGTCTTCGGGCTCGTGTTGACCGGCGTGGTGTACCGCTTGCTGGAGCGCAAACATGTGCTGCCGGCGGACCAATTCGCCGCCAGCGCACGGGGTGCGACGCGTACTTGAACAACTGACTCCGCCCCCTGTGGGAGCTGGCTTGCCAGCGATGACGGCAGCGCGTTGTGCGTTGATGTACCTGACAGTTCGCTATCGCTGGCAAGCCAGCTCCCACAGGATTTTGCAGTGCTGTTGAAAGGTTTGTTTAAAGGAGAAAACCATGCGTTTGGTTCAGTTCGAATTGATTAACGGCGAGCGCCGGGTTGGCGTGGTCGAGGAGGGGCTGGTGCGTGAGGTGCAGGATGCGCGCACGGTTCGCGATCTGGCGTTGGCGGCCATTGAGGCCGGTAAAAATCTTGAGCAACAGGTCCAGGCATTGGGGCTGGGCCTCAGTCACGACTATGCAGACCTGCTGACCCAATGTCGCATCCTGCCACCGCTGGATCACCCGGACCCGGCGCACATGCTGATCAGCGGTACCGGCCTGACCCACCTGGGCAGCGCCTCGGCTCGCGACAAGATGCACCAGCAGATCGGCGACGAAACCGCGATGACCGACACCATGCGCATCTTCAAATGGGGCGTGGAGGGCGGCAAACCCGCAGCAGGGCAGGCGGGTGTACAGCCTGAATGGTTTTACAAGGGTGACGGCAGCATCGTTGTACGCCCTGGTCATCCGTTTCCACTGCCGCCGTTCGCTGAAGATGCCGGGGAAGAGCCGGAGCTCAGTGGTTTGTACGTCATCGGTCCCGACGCCAGGCCCTATCGCCTCGGTTATGCGGTGGGCAACGAGTTTTCCGACCACGTCATGGAACGCAAGAACTACCTCTATCTGGCGCATTCAAAACTGCGCAGCTGCAGCTACGGCCCGGAGCTTCGGCTGGGTGAACTGCCGCAACACCTGGCGGGCACCAGCCGTATTCTGCGCGACGGCGAAGTGCTGTGGCAGAACGAGTTTCTCAGCGGCGAGGCCAACATGTGTCACAGCCTGGAAAACCTTGAGTACCACCATTTCAAATACAGCCAGTTCCTGCGGCCGGGGGATGTGCACATTCACTTCTTCGGCACCGCCACCCTGTCCTTTGCCGAGGGCATTCGCACCCGACCCGGTGATCTGTTCGAGATCAGCCAGGCCGAATTCGGCGCGCCGCTGATTAACGGCATCACACCCGTGGAAGCAGCGTTTGAACCTGGCACCGTCGGCACACTTTAAGGATACATGCATGTCCCGCATTCTTGGTCATAACTACATAGGCGGGCAGCGCAGCGCTGCCGGCACCCTCACACTCCAGAGCGTCGACGCCGTTACCGGCGAGGCGTTGCCCCATGACTTCTATCAGGCAACACCGGCAGAAGTTGATGCCGCGGCCGAGGCGGCAGCTGCCGCGTACCCGGCCTATCGGCGTCTGAGTGCCGAACGCCGCGCGCAATTCCTCGATGGGATTGCCGATGAACTGGACGCCCTGGGCGATGATTTCGTCGCACTGGTCTGCCGCGAAACCGCGTTGCCCGCGCCACGCATTCAAGGTGAGCGTGGCCGTACCAGCGGGCAAATGCGCCTGTTCGCCAACGTGCTGCGTCGCGGCGACTTCTATGGCGCCCGGATCGATCAGGCACTGCCGGATCGCAAACCGCTGTCCCGTCCCGATTTGCGCCAGTACCGCATCGGCCTCGGTCCGGTGGCGGTGTTCGGCGCGAGCAATTTCCCGTTGGCATTTTCCACTGCCGGCGGCGACACGGCGTCTGCATTGGCCGCCGGTTGCCCGGTGGTGTTCAAGGCGCACAGCGGTCACATGGCCACCGCCGAGTTCGTTGCTGATGCGATCATTCGCGCGGCGGAAAAAACCGGCATGCCCGCGGGCGTCTTCAACATGATTTACGGCGGCGGGGTCGGTGAAGCGCTGGTCAAACATCCGGCGATTCAGGCTGTCGGTTTTACCGGTTCATTGAAGGGTGGCCGAGCCTTGTGCGACATGGCCGCAGCCCGTGCACAACCTATCCCGGTGTTCGCCGAGATGTCGAGCATCAACCCAGTGATCATCTTGCCGCAGGCGCTGCAAGCGCGGGCCGACACCATCGCCCGCGACCTCACCGCTTCGGTGGTTCAAGGCTGTGGTCAATTCTGTACCAACCCCGGTCTGGTGATCGGCATTCGTTCGCCGCAGTTCAGCGCGTTCGTGCAACAGGTAGCGGCGCTGATCAATGACCAACCGGCGCAAACCATGCTCAATGCCGGCACGCTCAGCAGTTATGGCAAAGGGTTGCAGAAGCTGCTCGCGCACCCGTCAATCGAGCACCTGGCCGGCCAGTCGCAACAGGGCAATCAGGCACAGCCGCAACTCTTCAAGGCCAATGTGGATTTGTTGATCCACGGCGATGAAGTGTTGCAGGAAGAGGTGTTCGGTCCGACCACGGTGTTCGTCGAAGTCGCGGATCAGGCGCAGCTTAGCGCTGCACTTAATGGCCTGCACGGGCAACTGACAGCAACCCTCATTGGCGAGCCGGAAGACTTCGAGCAGTTCGCCGAGTTGACACCGCTGCTGGAACAGAAGGTAGGGCGCATCCTGCTCAATGGTTATCCGACCGGTGTGGAGGTCTGCGATTCGATGGTCCATGGCGGGCCGTATCCAGCAACGTCCGATGCCCGTGGTACATCGGTGGGCACCTTGGCGATCGACCGTTTCCTGCGTCCGGTGTGTTTCCAGAACTACCCTGAGAGTTTGCTGCCGGATGCGTTGAAGAACGGCAATCCGCTGCGCATTCAGCGCCTTGTGGATGGCAAACCGTCCACTGATGCCCTCTAAGGACGAAACGCACGTTCCTGTAGGAGGGAGCCTTTGTGGCGAGGGGATTCATCCCCGTTCGAATGCGAAGCAGTCGCAGAACTTTTAGGGCCGCTTCGCAGCCCAGCGGGGATAAATCCCCTCACCACAAAGGCTCGCTCCCATAAGGGCCGCTTTGCAGCCCAGCGGGGATGAATCCCCTCGCCACAAAGGCTCGCTCCTACAAGGGCCGCTTCGCAGCCCAGCGGGGATGAATCCCCTCGCCACAAAAGTTCGCTCTCACAGGGGGCGCATCGATATCTATAACGTGGCACGCGCAGACCCACCCCCACATTGAGCTATCATTGCGTCTTTCCCCTTTCAAAGATTGACCGCCATGACTGCCGCAAACGACACCTTGCTCAACACCCTCGAACACTGCGACATGGTTGAAATCGACGGCCTGCACGCCTTTGAATTCTCGCTGGACGAGGATGACAACCTGCACATCGAGTGCATGGACGGCCGTGCGGCCAAACACTGGGAATTCACCCCGGCGCAGATTCAGGCTGCCACGTTCGACCCCACCTTGCAGAGCTGGGTGATCACGGGTGACTCCGGCGAGCATCGACTGGTCTGCCTGACAGCGTTCGGCGGTGGTGACGACGAGGACGAAGGGAATGAGGATGCGTAATTTCTGGCCACTGTTGATCGCCGGCAGCGTCGGCGCGATGGGTGTTCAGGCAGCGCCGGCCGATGACTTCCAATTGCTGGTCGGGTCCTACACCGCCGGCCAGAGCCAGGGCATCTATCGGCTGAATTTCGACAGCGCTACCGGGCAGATCGACGCTAAACCCCTGCAAGTGATCAAAACCGAAAACCCGTCCTGGCTCACCTTGTCCAAGGATCAGCAACGTCTGTTCGTGGTCAACGAAAACGGTCCGGGACAGGCTGATCCGGTAGGCCGCGTCAGCAGCTATTCGATCGATCCCAAGTCCTACCAATTGAGCCTGATCAACCAGGTTCAGAGCCTGGGCAACGAGCCCACGCATTCGAGCCTGAGTGCTGACGCCAGTCACCTTTTCGTCAGCAACTACTCAGTCGTGGAAGACCCGGGTGGCACCCTGGCGGTCGTGCCCGTCAGCGCCGATGGCACGCTCAAACCGGTGGTGCAGATGAGCAGTCATCCGTCCAGTCGGGTCAATCCTGAGCGGCAGATGTCGGCGCATGTGCATTCGACGATCTCGTCGCCGGACGGCCGCTATGTGTTTTCCAATGACCTGGGGGCGGACAAGGTGTTTGTCTATCGCTTCGACCCCAAGGCCAATCCGCAACTGCCCTTGACCGCCGCCGCCCCGGCGTCGGTTCAGCTGCCACCGGGCAGTGGACCGCGACATTTGCTGTTCAGCGCGGATGGCAAGCATGCCTGGCTGACCATGGAAATGAGCGCGCAGGTCGCGGTGTTCGATTACCAGGACGGCAAGCTTGAGCAGACGCAAATGGTCGATCTGGCGGCGGGTCAGCCGGTCTCGGACAAGGCCGCTGCGGCGTTGCATGCTTCGACAGATGGCAAGTTCCTGTACGTCAGTAACCGCGGGACTGCCAATCAACTGTTGGTGTTTGCCATCGATCCGGCCACCGGCCACCTCACGGAGTTGCAGCGTCGCTCGGTAGAAGGTGATCACCCGCGTGAGTTCAGCCTCGACCCGAGTGGCAGGTTTTTGCTGATTGCCAACCAGAAGAGCAACCAGATTGTCGTCGTCGAGCGCGATGCCAAAAGCGGTTTGTTGGGTAAAACCGTGCAGAAGCTAGCCATGGACGCGCCCAGCGATCTCAAATTCCTGGTGCGTCAATAGGCCGCAGGCCCCGGTTGATGGGGCCTGCATCCTTCTATCAATGACACTGATATGTGGAAGTGCTACAAAGCATTTCAAGGCGATCACCTTCGAAGGTTAAGTTTGCTTCACGGCCCCACCGGGCAAGCAAGCCAACTGACTCCGAGGAATACCGCCATGAACTTCAATCTTTTCTCCATCATTGCCGCTTCCGCTATCTCTGCCACCGTAGCGCTGCCAACCAGTGCCAGCGTCGAGATCAGCAGCAAAAAATCCCACACCCAAAGCTACACCCCGAAATACCTGCAACAGAGCGCCAACTTCCACGCAGCCCTGGATCACAAAACCCAAGCCTGAAGTTCTGGCCCTGCACTTTTTATGCAGGAGCGAAGTCACTTTTGACAGCTCGATAGCCGTTGCGTCGAGAAGCCATGAGTGATGTCGCTCCTGCATAACGCGTTTGCGGGCCTTTTAAATACTGGCTTCCCTGGCGCATGCCCCTGCGCAGTTTCAGGAATTCACGATCAACGAAACTGATAGTCACTATAGATAAGCCTTGTTGGTCGCCGCGGTGGTTTTCAATGATTCTGTGGGCTCTGAAACATGCCCACGGAGAACACCATGGCCAGCGCTATCCTCACCTCAGCCAAACACGGCGCCTATCTGGCCATCGCTCTCCTGTGGCGAGGGGATTTAGCGAAAAGTCGCACCGCCCCGTTGGGTCGCGCGCGACCCCAGGATTGTCTGCCAGCGCTTCGCACTGGAACGGGGCGGTGCGACTTTTCGCTAAATCCCCTCGCCACGGTCGATCAGGCTGAGCGTTTGGGAGTTGCTGGCGCATGAAAGGGCACAAATTCTGGTTGCTCGCCATTTTGGCGTTCATGACTAACGGCGCTTCGTTGTTGGGGTTCGGGCAAGGTTCGGCAGGGGCGGTGGCGCGGTCCATCGAAGCCAATCACAACATGGCGCATAACATTCAGACGGCTAAAGCGTTGGGCATGCTGGCTGGCAATCCACCGATGAAACGCCAGGGAGATTTTTTCGGACCGTTCCAGGTGGATTGCTCGGCGTTGCAGATGTGTGAGGTGTTGGCGTAAACACGAATCCTGAGTGCCCTATGGCCTGTGCCATATGCCCTATTTATGCCCTATTTATGCCCTATGCCCTATGCCCTGTGCCCTATGCCCTGTGCCCTGTGCCCTGTGCCCTATGCCTTGTGGCGAGGGGATTTATCCCCGTTGGGTTGCGCAGCGACCCCAAGATTAATTGCCAGTGCTACGCACTGGAACGGGAATAAATCCCCTCGCCACAGGTAACCTGGCCAGCACAGTCGAAACAGGCATCACAGCCGAACGCAGGCTTCGCCAGCTGCTACATGTAATTCGGCGTACCTACTTTTGCATCACACCAGTAAACAACGCCGACTCCAGAAACCGCTGCAACCACATCTGCAATCGCGCATAAGACGTCTGCGCAAACCACTCGCGATCCACATGGGCGAACTGCCGCACGAACGGCATCAGTGCCACGTCCGCCAGGCTAGGGTGCCCGGCCAGCAAGTAATCCCGTCCTGCCAGCAACGCATCGAGCTTGCGCAGGAACACCTCGCCTTCGGCGCGATACACCTCCATCGGCTGCTCAGGATAGCGCTCGGCGTACTTGTAGCGATTGAGGTGCACCTTGAACACCTGATCATTCTCTTCAATCAACGTGTCGATCTGCGCCTGGCCCGCCGAATCATCCTTGAGCAGCCAATCCTGCGGATCGTTCTGCGCCAGCGCCCAGCGCATGATCGACAGGCTTTCATCGATCACCTGGCCATCAGCGTTGAGGACCGGCACCGTGCCTTTGCTCGACAACGCGAGCATCTCGGCCGGTTTGGCCCTCAGGCTCACTTCGACAATGTCCACGGCAACCCCCGAGTAACGCAGGGCCATTCGTGCGCGCATGGCGTAAGGGCAGCGGCGGAAGGAATACAGCGTATTCATTTCACCTCCAGCGTACTCAGGCCATTGCCCTGGCGGTGGACCTGGATCTGTACGGGAATCCGTTCATGCATTTCCTGGACGTGAGAAATCACCGCGACCTTGCGACCCTGGGCCTGCAAGCCATCGAGGGCGTCCATGGCCAGTTGCAGGGATTCGGGGTCAAGGCTGCCGAAGCCTTCGTCGATGAACAACGACTCGATCTTCAACGTGCTCGACGCCATCGATGCCAGCCCCAAGGCCAGGGCCAGCGACACCAGGAACGTCTCGCCACCGGACAGTGAATGCACCGAGCGCAATTCGTCGCCCATCTCGGTATCCATCACCAGCAAACCGAGCATGCTGCCGCCGCGTTTCAGGCGATAGCGTCGGACCAATTGGCGCAACTGCACGTTGGCGTGGTGCACCAGCAAATCGAGGTTGTAGGCCTGGGCAATCTTGCGGAAGGTGTCGCCCGTGGCCGAGCCGATCAAGGCACTCAACCGCGCCCAGCGCTGGAACTCGGCGTAGGCCGCGTCAATCTGTTGGGCCAGTGCCTGATTGGCGTTTTGCCGACGCTGGTCTTCGGCCTGTTCTGCGCGCAACTCCGCACATCGATGCTCGCTGGCGGTGAACTGGGTTTGCAGGTCCGCCAGCGCACTGGCCAACTGTTCGGCGTCGAGATTGCCGTTGTGCTGCGCCTGATGATTCAGCAGACGCTGATCCCGCTCCAGCAGCAACACCTTGGCTTGCTCAATGGCTTTTTCGCTTTGCTGCAACCGTTGCCGCAACTCACTGACGTGCTGATCGTCGACGCTTAGCAACGTCTCCAGTCCGCCGTCGTCGAGCTCCGGATGCAGCGCTCGCCAATCGGCAATCTTGCTGCCCAGTTCGCGGTCCTCGGTTTCCAGGGCCGAGAGGCGTTCCTGGTGGGCCTTGAGCTCTGCGGCCAATTGGACCAGCTGCGTGCGCACGGTTTGCAGTTCCTGATGGGCCGTCGTTTCGGCGTTGCGTGCCTGTTCGACGGCAAGATCGAGTTGCTGCTGCCACTGTTCGGCGCTGGTGCGATCGCCCAGTAACTGCGTCAGTTTCTGCTGGCAAGCCTGCTGCTGTTCAGCGAGGGCATTGAACTGCGCCAGCGCGGTTTCCTGCTGCTGAAGGCGGGTGAGCTGGCGATCCTGTTCTTTCTCCAGCACTTGCTGGCGTTGCTGCTGGTCGCTGATTTCATCCCGTTGCTGATCGAGCTGTTCCAGGCGCTGCGCGATCTGCTGGTCCAATTGCATGAACGTTGCGGCTGGTTCATTGCGCAAGGCCTCCAGCGTTTCAGCGGGTAGCAGCGTACTGAAGGCTGTCAGTTCTTCATCCAGGCGCTGGCGATCACTGCTGAGTTCGCGCTGCTGGTTACTCAGGTGTTGAGCGGCTTGCAGGCTCGCCGTTTCGGCAGTGCGCAACTGCTGCGCCAGACGCGCGGCGTCCTGCTGCAGGGTGAGCAGGGCGGTTTGCCGTTGCTCATCCTGGGAGATGCTCTGATTCAATTGGGTGTTTTGCTGTGCCAGCCAGGTGTCGCGCTGATTGGCGTCTCTAGCCAGCAACTGTGTCGACAGCGAGTGCGCTTCGAGGGCCGGCGCCAGGCTCTGACGCTGAGTCTCAAGGTGTTCCTGCTGCTGCAGCAGTTCTTTTTGCTGAGCAATCAGGCCGCCCACTTCCGCACGCAAATCCGTGAGCTTTTCCTTGAGCAGGTCGACGGCTTTCTGGGCGTTGGCCTGCTCGCTTTCATCATGCCGACCCAGACTCTGCAGCAGTGCTTCAGGCTGATGATAGGGATGATCCGGGCTGCCACAGACCGGACAGGGCTGGTCGTCCTGCAGCTGTTCGCGCAGTTCTTCAACACTGGCACTGCGGGCCAGCCGCTGACGCTCCAGCAGCTCGCGGGTGACGGTCAGAGTCTGTTCGGCGATGACCAATTCGTGTTTGGTTTTTACCCCGTCCTGGGTCAGCCGATCCCGCTCTTGCTGCACGACAGACTGGCGCTGCTGAAGGTCGGTACCGCGTTTATCCAGATCCTGCTGACTGGCCCACAGGCGTGTCAGCTCTTCAAAGGCACGCAGTTGCTTGCGGTTGTCCTGCAGCAGATTGCCCAGCAACTGGATCTGTTCGGCCACGGCTTCGGGCTCGGCACCGGCTTCTTTGTAAAGCACTTCCAGGCTCTGCTTTTGCGTGGCGAATTCATCCGCTGCACGGACCGCGCTTTGCTCCAGGGCAGCCAGTTCAGCCTGCCCCTTGTTCAAGCGATTGCCGATCAACATCAGCTGCTGCAGGCGATCCCGGTAAGCGTTCCAGGCATCGCTCAACGGGGCCAGATGGACGCTTTGTTCAAGTTGTGCGGCAATGCGTTGCAGGCGAGCGGCCACCCGCTCTTGTTGCTCGACCAAACCTTGAATCGTGCTCTGGCCTTGTGCACAGGCTTGGTCCACCTGTTGCTTGAGATCGGCGCCGAGGCTCGCGTCTTTAATCAACCGGGCGAGGGCACTCTGCTCCTCGAAGGCCTGGCGCAGTAGCGGCGCGTTGCTGGCATGTTGGTTTTGCGCTTCGGCGCGTGCGGTTTGCGCGGCGCTCAAGGTCTGTTCGAGTTGCCCCTGGCGCGCGGTCAGTTCCGTCTGCTGTTGCAGGTGCTGGCGGATCTGCGCAATCAGCGGGGTGAGCTGCGTGGTGAGTTCGGATTTGCGGGCGAACTGGTGCCGTTGCGGGGCCAGTTGTTCCAGGCGCGTGAGCATCAGGCGCTCGCCTGCCAGGCTTTCCCACTGTTGCTGCGCGCTGTGCAATTGCTCGGCGGCACTTTGCTGCGCGTCTTGCACCAGCCGTAGTTCTTTGAGCCACGCGTGTTGCAACTCCAGTTGCTTGAGTTGCGCCTGCTGGAGTTTGAGTTGCTGCTGAGCCTCGTTGAAGCGCTCATCGAGTTCGGCTCTTGCTTCAGGTGGCAGCGGCGTGACGCCGGTGGCCTGGTCCTGCAGCAGCTTGTGGGCTTCGCGTGCTTCTTTGCTCTTGTCGAACGCGCGGCGACCGAGACGGGTGTAGAGCGCCGTGTCAGTGAGCTTTTCCAGCAGTTCGCTGCGCTCGTTATCGTTGGCCTTGAGGAACGCGCTGAACTCGCTTTGGGCGAGCAAAACGGCCCGGGTGAACTGCTCGAAGTTCAGGCCGAGAACGGCTTCGAGCTGGGTTTTGAAGTCGACTTTCTGACTGGCCAGCAGTTGGTCCTGATCGATATCGCGCAAGCTCTGGCGGCTGGCTTGCAGCTTGCCACCGGCTTTCTCCCGCGCGCGGTTGGCTTCCCACCGAGCGCGGTAGCGACGGCCATCGATGCCCACGAAATCCACTTCGGCATAGCCTTCACCGGTGCCGCGACGCAACAGTGTGCGCGGGTCGCCGGTGCTGATTTCGCCGTCAGCGTCTGGCGCTTTGGCGGACATCTGGGCATTGCTCAGTCGAGGCACGGCGCCAAACAACGCCAGGCACAAGGCGTCCAGCAAGGTGCTTTTTCCCGCGCCTGTTGGCCCGGTAATCGCAAACAAACCGGCGCTCGCCAGGGGTTCGGCGGTGAAGTCAATTTCAAACGGACCGGCCAGGGAGGCCAGGTTTTTCAGGCGGATCGCGAGGATCTTCATGGCTGTTCGCTCTCCATCTGCACGTCCTGCAACAGCTCGGCAAAGTCTTTCAGCGTTTGCTCATCGACCTCGCTGCCGTAATTGTCCTGCCAGGCGCGGCTGAACAGTTCCTGAGGCGTGAGCTGATCCAGTTCGATCAACGTGGCGCCATCCTCAAGGCCGTCGCGGCTGCCGCTGCCCGCGTATTCCGCAGCGATACGCACCAGTCGCACGGCTTTGCCTTGCAGCGCGGTTTCGACTTGATAGCGTAGGTCGGGCTGCGGCTCATCAAGGCGTACTCGCACTTCCAGCCAGGGCTGGCGCTGGATGTCGGCCAGCAGGTCGATGTTCGGCAGGTCAGCCAGTTGCAGCAGGATGTCCGCCAAGGGGGCAGGGCCGATGCGTTGCAGGTTGACCGCGCGTGGGATGAGTTTCGGTTCGACGCTCACCAGCGTTTCACCCTCGAACACGACGTCGAGAATCTGATGCTGATAGCCGATTTCGGAAAACGACAAGGGAATCGGCGAGCCGCTGTAGCGGATGCGATCTTCGCCGTTGACCTTCTGCGGCTTGTGCAAATGGCCGAGGGCGACATAGCTGATGCTGGGGCCGAACAGGCTGGCGGGCAGCGCTTCGGCATTGCCAATGATCAGGCTGCGTTCCGAGTCTTCGGAAACCGACCCGCCAGCCATGTGCGCATGACTGATCGCGATCAGTGCCTGACCGGGCTTGCGCTTGGCATTCGCCGCCTCGATCAGCCATTCATGCACCTGGCCGATACCGCGTAAATAGTTGTCGCCCAAGTGGGCCCCGGTCACTTCGGCAGGCCGCAGGAATGGCAGCGCGAGGCACCAGGCCACGACCTTTCCTTTCGCGTTCGGCAGCGGCAGCAGCAGGCGTTCGGCGTCAAGTTGCCCGTCATCCAGCCACAGCACCCGACCCAGCGCGTGAGTGCGCAGACGACGCATCAACGGTGCGGGCAATTCGATGCGCGAGCCGGAGTCGTGGTTGCCGGCGATCATGACGATGGTCAGCTTCGGTTGTTGCTCATGGGCGCTGACGATGAAGTCGTACAGGCGTTCCTGGGCTTTGACCGGCGGGTTGACCGTGTCGAAGATATCGCCGGCAATCAACAGCACATCAGGCTGTTCGAGCTTCAGCTGGCGCAGTAGCCACTCGAGAAAGCAGCCGTGTTCGAAGTCGCGATCCTGGCCGTGCAGGTTCTGCCCAAGGTGCCAGTCGGAGGTGTGAAACAGACGCAAGGCAAACTCCGTAGGAAATAAGGTAATGGCCGCGAGGAAAATGGAAGCGGCGAAAAGGCAGAGAGTTTACTGGCAAACGGATGGGATGTGGTCGGGCACCCCGGCTTTCAGCCACGACAGCCGCCACATCAGGACGCAGCAGGCCTATTTCGGATACAGCGGCGGCAATCCACTGTCACCCACGGGATCGTGAACCCGTTCCGCAATGGGGATCGCCCGAATCGCCCGCCACAAATCGTCACCTTGCCAGTGCTGCCCGGTCTCGCTATACAGCGCGCCATTCAACCCGTCGAGGGCATCGGACAACGGCACGAAGCGCGCGGCCATATCGGCCAGGGTTTCCGGTTGTTGCCGGGCCCAGGCATCGAGTGCCTGGCGAGTGGCGTGAGAGTCGTTGGCCTGGCAGGCGCGCTTGAGGTCGTCAAGTACGGTGCGCGGGCTGGGGCCGGTTTGCGCAGCGCGCAGGATGGCGGGTTGCCAGCGGGCACGCCACCACAGGCCAAAGCCGAGCAGGGTGGTGCAGGCGAGGATCAGCGTGCTGAGTTTCCACCACCAGAGGGTTTCGCTGTCGCCGGCCATGACTTGTGGGGTGCTGGCGGGGGTATCGACCACCAGGCTTGGATTGTTCGCTACCTGAAGTGTCTGCGCCGGCAGGCTGGTGTGTTCCAGATGGTCTTCGAAGGTGTTCCACCAGATCACGTCCACCGCCGGCAACTCGATTTCACCGCTACGGGTTGGCACCAGGGCTTCGCGCTCCTCACGGCTGCCGACCAGGCCACGCTCGGTATTTTCGTTACCGAGCACCGCCTGATCCGGATAGCGACGCAAACCATTGACGTCGGTGGCCGGTAGCGGCGGCAGTTGCGAACTGGCCAGGCCTTCGACTTTCAAGGTCAGGCTGCGGGTCAGGGAGTCGCCCACCTGGGCATGCTCCGGGTCCGGGTTCCAGTTTTCACTCAGGCTGATACGGCGCGCCGGCAGCCAGGCTGCATCGGTCGGGTAGCTCGCAGGTTTGGCCTTGACGTTGAGCATGATCTCGGCGGAAGCGACGCGCATCATCTTGCCGGATTTCGGTGCCTGGCCATCTGCCTCTTGCGCGGGTTGTGCGTCAACCAGCGTGGCGCTGAAAACCTGCGCCGGGATGGTCAATTCGCCGCTGTGTTGCGGGTAGATCGCGTAGCGCATTTCGATCACACCGTGGCGCAACCCATTGATGTCTTTCTCGTAGGTTCGCGAATCGCCCAGGGCTTCGATTCGCGCATCGGGAATCTGCAAGGGCGTCAGGCTGCTGTCGTCGTAGAGCGACACCGAGTGGTAGATACGCAGGGTCAGGATCGCCTGGGCCTGGACGTACACGCTGGGTTGATCGAGGCTGGCTTCGAGGAAGACCGGGCTCAGCTTCTTCGGGCTGTCCTGGTTTTCGCTTTCGAGCACTTGCACGGTGAGCGGCTGGCTCTGTACATCGCCCAGTTGCAGCGGCGGAATCTCCACGCTGCCGTTTTGGCGAGGCAGCAGGGTGATGATCCAGCGAGTGGTGGCCTGATTACCATCGTTCAACGTGGTCAACTGGTTGACCTGGCGGGTGCCACGGACTTCGAAGGCAGGTTCCAGTGGTGTCAGGTCAGGCTTGCCAAACTGCGTCACATCGCTGGATTCCAGTGTCAGTTCCACCGTTTCGCCGGTGTTCAGGCGACTGCGGTCAACACTGGCCACCAGTTCCGCAGCCTGGACCTGAACGGTGCCGATCAGCAGGGCGGGCAACAGTGCAAGCATGAAGACGGTGAAGCGGGTCATCGAGTTTTTCCCTGATCCTGATGTTGTTGCTGTTCGTACCAGAATTTGCGTCTGAGCAATTCACCCGGGTCATCCGGAATTTTGCGCAGCCATTGCTCAAGTGCCTGACGCTGCTCACCATCGATCGTGTCGCTGGCGGGACGCAACGGTGGCGTGGTGTGTTGTTCGTCCCCCAGTTCGCTGCCCGGGATTTCATTGGCGCCGGGTTTCGGCGGCGTCGTGGACGGTTCTTCTGCCTCTGACGTGGCCTGCTGTGCCTCGGTTTTGGAATCGCCTTCGGTCGCTGGTTGAGTGGCCGCGCCGGGCGGTGGTTCCTGCTCCGCGGGCTGAGCTGGCTCATCCGGCTTTTTTTCCGGTTCCTCGGGCGGTGGCGTGTTTTTCTGCTTGAGCAGACTTTCCACCAGCGCCTTGTTGGTCAAGGCCGGGCGCAAATCCGGTTGTCGCTCCAGTGCCTGGTCATAGGCATCCAGCGCGGCTTCCAACTCACCACTTTTTGCCAAGGCGTTGCCACGATTGTAGTGGGCGTGAGCGTCGCTGCCTTGGGCAAACCGCTGGGCGGCGCCACTGTAGTCGCCGGCTTCGTAAAGCGCCACACCTTGCCATTGTGGGTCTTCAAAATGCTGCGCCGCGTCAGCCGGTCGTTTTTGCTTGAGCAGGTGCAGGCCTTGCTGATCGGGGCGCAACCACAGGTCCTCGAAGTCGAAGGCGTAGCTCGGTTGGGGCATCAGGAA
Organism: Pseudomonas sp. p50(2008); assembly: GCF_015351605.1. Lineage (NCBI taxonomy): Bacteria > Pseudomonadati > Pseudomonadota > Gammaproteobacteria > Pseudomonadales > Pseudomonadaceae > Pseudomonas > Pseudomonas sp. p50(2008). The sequence goes on along the minus strand of NZ_JACMYF010000010.1, from coordinate 140,658 downwards.
CAGTAGCGGCAGGCAGAACAACCAGCCGCGCCGTCCAGCACAGGCCGCCAGAAAAAGGAGCGGTAACAGCAGCCAGTAACCCTGATCGGCCCAGGTGTCCAGGCGCAAGGTCTGGCCGTCGTCACGCAGCATCCGAGGCCCATCGAACAAGCCGAGGGCACGCAGGTCTGCATCGTCCAGACGGGCGTGACGATAGTGTCCATCCACGGCATCGGCGAAGGCTTTCAGGCTCGGCTCGTCCAGACGCGGCACCAGAATCGCGCCCTGTTCGTCCTTGAGGAAACTACCGTCCTCCTGGGTGATCGGCGAACCGTCGGCGGTACCAATGCCGAGCATCAGGAACTGCGTGGACTTGCCATTCAGTGCCTGCCGAATGCCTTGACGTTCCTGTTCGGTCAGCGAAGCGCCGATCAACAGGATTCGCCCGTCACCCAGCGAGCCTTGGTTCAGCAGCGCGAGGGCCTTGATCACCGCCAGATCGGCGCGATGACCAGGCTCGGGCATCAATGAAGGCTTGAGCGCATCCAGCAGGTTGCGGCTGGTGGCCAGGTCGTCCGACAGCGGCACCAGTGTGTGCGCACTGCCGGCGTAAACGACAATTGCGGTCTGCGCATCGCTGCGGTGTTGCAGCAGGTCGAACACCTTGCGCCGCGCTTGTTCGAGGCGGTTTGGCGTCACGTCGGTGGCGAGCATTTCCGGGGTCAATTCCAGCAGCACCACCATCGGGTCGGCCGGTTTCTGGCTGGTTTGTTCGACACGCTCCCAGCTTGGCCCCAGCAGCGCCAGCAGTGTCAGCATCCACGCCACGCCCAGGGCGACCCACGGCAGTTTGCTGTCGCGTCCATTACCGCCGCTGAGCAACGCCGCGTGGAAGGCGGGTGGCAGAATCATCTGCCAACGCCCGGCACGCTTTTGCCGGTGCCAGAGTTGCCACAGCAGCCAGCCGAGCAGCGGCAACAGCAGCAGCCACGCCGGGCGGAACCAGAAAGGCCAGAGCGCGCTCATCGGCGTCTCCGCAGACGCAGTCGTTTCAGGCGCTGGCGCCAGTCAGGGAGTTGCGTTTGCAAAAACAGATCCTTGGTAAACAGTCGCTGCAGCGGATTGTTCGGCCAGCGCTCACGGGCCACCAGCAGCATGCTCAATAGTAAAGCCAGGGCCAGCGGCCAGTGGTAGAGCGATTGCGCGGGACGTGCCTGGGTCGGTTGTTGTGTCACCGGTTCCAGTGTGTCGAGGGTGTCCTTGATCGCTTGCAGTTCTTTGCCATCGTGGGCGCGGAAGTATTGTCCTCCGGTGACCTCGGCGATGGCCTTCAAGGCGGGCTCGTCGAGGTCCAGGCTCGGGTTGACCCCGAGGAAGCCCAAGGTGCCGCTTTCCTCCGGGTCCGCGCCAATGCCGATCGGGTAGATTTTTACCCCTTCGTTGGCCGCCAGGCGTGCCGCTGTCAACGGGTCGATTTCTCCGCCATTGTTGGCACCGTCGGTGACCAGGATCAGCACGCGGCTCTGGGCCGGGCGCAGGCGCAGGCGTTTAAGGGCCAGGCCGATCGCATCGCCAATGGCCGTGTTCTTGCCGGCAATACCGATTCGCGCTTCGTCGAGCCACACCCGCACCGTGCGGCGGTCAAACGTCAGGGGCGCTTGCAGGTAGGCCTGACTGCCGAACAGGATCAGGCCGACGCGGTCGCCTTCGCGACCTTCAAGAAAGTCACCCAACAAGTGCTGGACCAGGGATAGACGGCTGACGTCCTCGTCCTTCCAGCGCATGTCGGGGAAATCCATGGAGCCGGACACGTCCACGGCTACCAGCAGATCCCGGCCACTGGCGGCAATTGGCAGCGGCTCCCCAAGCCATTGCGGGCGCGCCGTGGCGATCAGCAGCAACAGCCACAACAAAATGAACGGTGCTTGCTGGCGCCAGGCCGGTAGATTGGCCCGGGCACGGCGTCGCGCCAGGCCTTCGAGGTCGCTGAGAAAGCTGACTTTGAGTGCCGGCTCGCCACTGTCAGCAACGGGCAGCACGACCCGCATCAACCACGGCAGCGGCAGCAGGGCAAAGATCCACGGCCAGGCGAACTCAAACATGCTTGCGAATCCAGGTGTCGACGGCTTGAGTGAGGCCGGCGATGGCCTTGTCGTCGAGTTTGCATTCGGGTTTGTAGGCGCCTTCCACCAGCACCATCCAGCGCGTCAGCCCGGCGGCGGGGCAGCGGTTGTCGAGAAAGGCCAGCCATTTACGCCCATTGAGGGTGTGACTCTGGCTGTAGGGGTAATGGTTGCGGCACAGGCGTTTGAGCAAGCCATTGAGCTGTTGCAACCAGGCACCGGCAGGCGCGCCGTCATACGGTTTGGGCATCAGCGCCAGTTCAGCCAGGGCGGCGAGGCGCACCGGGTCCAGCGGTTGTTCGGCGCGAACGATCGGACGCTTGTCTGGAATCAAACGGCGCAATTGCCACAGGCCGAAACCCATCAGGGGTATCAGGAGCAACAACAGCCACCAGCCCGGTGCCGGTGGCCAGAAGCTGATCGGGGGCGGTGTGATCAGCGGTTGCAGTTGATCGAGGCTGCTCATCGACCTTTCCCCGGTTTCTGCGGGTTGAGGTACTCGCGCAGTTGCTCGACCATCTCGCTCTGGGTGCTCAGCGGCATGAGCAATACCCGCAGCTTCTGCGCCAGCAGTTCCCAGCGAGCAATGCGCGCTTCAGCCTGGGCCCGGTAGCTCTGGCGCAGGTCGAAATTCAGCGTGTCGAGCTCCAGTTGCGCGCCGCGTTCGGCGAAACGCAGCAAGCCGGCAGCGGGGAGGGCGTGATCGAGCGGGTCCGACAACGGCAGCAGTAACAGGTCGCAATGCCGTGACAGCAGGCTCAACTGCTGCTCGGAACCCTCGGTCAATGCGCGTTCGTCGCAGATGACGATGACCAGGCTGCCGGGACGCAGCACTTCACGGGCACGGCGCAGGGCCAGGTTCAGCGCATCGCGGTTGGTTTCGCCTTCGGTGTGCAGGGACTGATTCACGCGCACCAGACGGTTGAGCAATTGCAGCAGGCTCTGTTTGCTGCGCCGCGGCTTGATCTCGTAATGCTCGTTGTCGCCGAACACCAGTCCACCCACTCGATCATTGTGTCCGAGGGCAGCCCAGCCAATCAGGCTCGCCGCTTGGGCGGCCAGTACCGATTTGAACATCAGGCCGGAACCGAAAAACAGCCGGCGGCTCTGTTCGACCATGATGAAAATCGGGCGCTCGCGTTCTTCGTGGAACAGCTTGGTGTGCGGCTCCTGGGTGCGGGCGGTGACTCGCCAGTCGATGGTGCGCACATCGTCGCCGGCTTGATAAACCCGCACCTGATCGAAATCCACGCCACGACCGCGCAGCTTGGAGTGGTGCAGGCCGATCAACGGGCTGCGCTGGCTCGGCGTGGAAAACAGCTGCACTTCACGCACGCGGTGGCGCATCTCGATCAGTTCGGCAAGACTGACACGGATGCCCGGCTCGGGCGGCAGGAGGGCGTTCATCGGGGTCAAGCGACGGCTACGACGTCGAGAATCCGCTGGACCACCCGGTCCTGGTCGATGCCGGCGGCTTCAGCTTCAAAAGAGAGAATGATGCGGTGGCGCAACACGTCGAACAGCACTGCCTGAATGTCTTCAGGGCTGACGAAGTCGCGACCGGCCAGCCAGGCATGGGCCCGGGCACAGCGGTCCAGGGCAATCGAACCGCGCGGGCTGGCGCCGTAAGCGATCCACTCGGCCATTTCCGGATCGAACTTGGCCGGGGTGCGGGTGGCCATGACCAGTTGCACCAGGTATTCCTCCACGGCATCCGCCATGTACAAGCCAAGGATTTCCTTGCGCGCGGCGAAGATGGCTTGCTGGCTGACGCGGCGCTCGGGCTTGGTTTCGCCATTGAGGGCTTCACCACGCGCCTGTTGCAGGATACGGCGCTCAACGGCCGCGTCCGGGAAACCGATTTTCACGTGCATCAGGAAACGGTCGAGCTGGGCTTCGGGCAGTGGGTAGGTGCCTTCCTGCTCGATGGGGTTCTGCGTCGCCATCACCAGAAACAGCGGCGACAGTTCATACGTGCTGCGCCCGACACTGACCTGGCGCTCGGCCATGGCTTCCAGCAGCGCCGACTGAACCTTGGCCGGCGCACGGTTGATTTCGTCCGCCAGCACCAGGTTGTGGAAGATCGGCCCTTGCTGAAACACGAAACTGCCGGTTTCCGGACGATAGATTTCCGTGCCGGTGATGTCGGCCGGCAACAGGTCAGGCGTGAATTGAATGCGGTGGAATTGTGCTTCGATGCCTTCGGCGAGTTCTTTGATGGCCTTGGTCTTGGCCAGGCCAGGGGCGCCCTCGACCAACATATGGCCGTCTGCAAGCAGGGCGATGAGCAAGCGCTCAATGAGTTTTTCCTGGCCGAGAATCTGCGTTGAAAGAAAGGTTCGCAGCGCGAGCAGCGCTTCACGATGTTCCATCGATGACTGTTCCTGGAAAGGGTGACCGAAGACGTTCTGATAACGCCAGGGCTGGGGGCGTTACTTTAATGCATGGCGGGGGGTGGCGACTAACGGCTTTTTGCTTGAAATGCGGGGATTTGAGCTCTGTCCCGCGTCTGCGCTGGAAAATCAACAAAACCGCGCCCGTGTTACTTCTCCGTTTGAAGGTCGCTGAGCAGGTGCTTGATCGCTGATCGCTGGACGAGTTCACACCAGGCCCCGTCCCCAACGATCACTCCATTCTGCATCACGATGACTCGATCAAAACGGTCTAGGCTTGAGACATCATGGGTTACACAAATCAGACCGCGCTGATCAAACGTATCGAATAGGAGGTCCCATACGACGTTGGCCAGTTGCGGTTCAATCGAAGCGCTTGGCTCGTCGAACAGATTGAATTGCCCTGGCTTGTTGATCAAGCGCAGCAATGACAGGCGTTTGGCTTCGCCGCCGGAAATGTTGGAGGCGTTTTCGCTAATGTTGCGATGGGACGCGATTTCCTCAATGCACAGTCGTGATATCGCTTGCATCAGATTGGGTGATGCTTCCGTTCCGAACAAAACTGACTCCCTGAATGTTCCCTCCAAAAACCGGGGCTGCTGAGGGCAGTATCTCAATGCATTCAGATGGGTTTTCGGGTTCAGAGTGGAAATCGGTACTCCGTCAATGGTTAGCTGATTTCTAATCGAACTATCCAGCCCGGCGAGCGCTTCCAGCAAGGTGGATTTTCCCGCACCACTGGGGCCGGTAATTGCTACAGACTGAGTTTGTTTGAATGACAGTGTTTTCCTGATGGACAACCGAACCTCAGCACCTTCAGTCACCGCGCACGGATGCAGCTGCAGTGATGAAGCCTCCTTGAACGTGACATTCATCAGTCGTTCACAATGATCAAAATCGGGTAGCGTCAACAATTCATGAAGTCGACGCTGGTCTGCAAGGAACTGATCCAGAACCCTATAACCTTCCGTCAATGCAGCCACATTGAGCAAAAAACTGCCTGCAATCGAAAAAATGGCAACCAGTTCCCCGACGCTGATGCTGGGCTGCCCCGACAATTGATCGACAACGCCCCATGCCAGCAATCCGCCCGTTGAGAGGCTGATGAACAGAATTCTGGCTGCGCTCAAAAGTCCACTCGAGGTCGTAGCCGTCACCGCTGCCTGCGAATAGCGCTCAAAGGCCCGGTTCAATGGTTGCATTGCCATAGATTCTGCATTTTCAAGTTTTATAGCTTTGCCAGCGCCAAGGGTGTTGAACAAAAGAGCGCTGAGTTCATCTTCTTGCTCATTAACCGCATCAATATGTTTTCTGCGCCATCTGATAATTTTGTGGGTGAATACTAGATAAACGATACCGAGTCCGGTCATGGCGAGGAATACTTCTGTGCCTCCCATATATAAGAATGCACTGCCAACGATCAGGAACTCGATGAAAATTGGAACGCCAGTGGTGACGAAGAAGGTGAGTAATTGTTCGTGAGCCGTTATTCCTCGCTCCACTGATTTTATGAATAGACCAATTCGCCACGAACTAAATTGCACAAACTCTTTGCGCATCAATTCTGCCAACCACTTGATAGAGGCGTTCAGTACAATGTTTTGGACCAGCCTTGAAAGAAAAAACGTTTGCAAAGGACTAACGATGGCGTGGATGAAGCCAGCGAGAACAAGGCCTGCGGTGAACGCTAGTAACGTGTAGTGGGTTGCACCGATGCCGCTGTAGAGAGCATCAACTATTTTTCCTAGTAGCAGGGGAGGGGCGAGAACTATCAGTTTTAGTATTATTAGTGTGGTAATGGTCGAAACAAGTAATGCAGTATGTTTTTGGCAGGCGGATTTAATTAGAGTGAGCATGGGGTGCATGGCGGCTGTCCATTATTTTACGTGCGTTAAGTTAATTACCCCGCAGGATATGTTGCGGTGCAACGAGCAGCCCATTTCTGATAATGTTGAATCGTTCAAGTCCAGGGATATAGGTTTGGGAAACTATGCTTTTGTCGGAAAAGCGCGTCACAGTTCTACGAAAAATTTGTTTGTTGGTTTTCAGTAGCTCTGCGTCTAGGGTTTTTATTTGCTCTGACACAGTTATTCTCGAGTTTTGTGAATGATAATGAAACGTAGGTAGCCTTAAATTTTTTATAGGTGAGAAGTCTATAAGAGATTTTAAGTTTTTTGAGCTGGAAAGCAGATCTAGGGTTTTTCTATCGTTGGCTTCTTCGGCAGCGTCATAAAGAACATCGGCTTAAAACTGCTCAGTAACAGCCCTTTGAATGGCGGTGCAAATATCCAGAGAGCACCCTGAGCCGATAGATGACAAATGGAGACCTCTAGGACCTTCTTTAGGGATTGCTACCGAGAAGTAGACCGACATTACATCTTTTATGATTATTATTTGGAGCTTGTCAGCGCGCTCTAGTGAAGATTCATCGTTTTGCAACGATTTTCTAAGCAGGTCCTTAGAGGGCTTGTATAAGTCAATTTTTGGGCCGATTGCGCAAGTAGCCATAAAGAAAAGCGAGAGAATGTGTCTTTCTATTACCTCAAGGGTCCCGTGCAGGAGAGCTTCGTCTTCTGTGCATCCATAAGCAATTCCTGAATTAGAAGAATACCGATCAAGGAAATTTACCGCAGAACTGTTTTTGCTGAGAGATTTATCTGCTGTGCGAGGGCAAAGAAGGATACATGGAATAAGGAGGGTTTGCTTGTTGTCGAGAGTTGTAAGTTTGAAGCATTTGATCAGCTCTTCGCTGTGCGGCAGATTGATAAAAAGCCCGTCGTTTTCAGCGGTTTTCTGAGTGGCTATACTTTCGGACCGCTGTGATATGTGATCGTCAGTATGCGAGCGGAAGGTGCTGAAATGCTCAATACTTTCGGCCAGCGCACCTATCAGCGCGTCGGGGCCTTTTCCTGCTCCAGACTCAACAAAATTATTGCAGTTGTCAAAAAGCTGAGCTGTAGCCACGAGCTTGGTCGCATCTGCGTAGCGCGCAATGGGGTTTAGACCTAGCGCGTGGATCGTGGACATGATGTTGTATAAAGCTTCAGACGATGTTGTTTCGCGCTCGAACATAATACCCTCTTGAAGTTATGAATGCCGAAAGGGCCCCTTCGGCATCTTTTTATGGATGAATAGTCGATCAGTGATTTCAGTTAGTTAGAGAACAGAAGAAATCAGTTTCAGACATCAACCAATCCTTAGGTCCCCACGGCAGCCCGGTCATTGTGTTTATTTCAGAGCGTTTGTTACCCATATCAATTAACTCCTTTGATATTTATTTTTGAGCGCTGCAATAGCAGGCGCCTCACTTGCGAAGTTTTTTTCGCAAGTGACTAATTAATAGCAGGATGGTTATTGGTGGGCTAGATCAGACCTTCCGATACTGATGTAGGTGAGCTCTTGTCATCAGGTAGGAGGAAACGGGCGGGATTTGCGTTTTCGCTTGTTTCTGGGTATTTGTGGTTTAAATACAATGCCTTGCAGTGTTTAAGATTTTGCGAGGATATAAGTTTTTCGATCGATTTTGAGGCGTTTTCGAGCGTTATCTATCGGCTCTCGCAGAGATATTGATAGGCGCGACAGAGTAAAGATCAAAGGATCGTCGTCCATTTCTGCCAATACGACCTCAAGTGATTCTGCTTTCACGACGGGTAACTGAGCGCTGGGGCGCGCAGCCACTTCAAAGTAACCCGCCGTAAATGGTCGTAAACCATCAGCGGTCGCTACCACAGAAATAGATAGGCGCCCGCTGCCATCACAAACGTTAGTTCTTGAAGCTGGAGTGCTTACGCCCTTGGTCAAACAACGCAAAAACCACCACCAGCACCCCGGAGATCAGCAGGATTACCGCCACGCCATCGGTGGAATGGGTCGCCGAATTCGCCACCAGCGCCAGGCCGCCCAGAGGCGCCAGACCACCGGCGATCGCTGTACCGACTTCACGACCGGTACCAAACCCCGAAGAGCGGGTCTGGGTCGGAAACTGGCGGCTAAGGAACGAGCCTTGGGGGGCAAACATCATGGGGGCGAGAATCCCGGTGCCGATGGCGATGGCCAGATAGATCATCAGCGGCTCGCCGGTGTTGAGCAGGGTCAGGAATGGATAGGCGAATATCGCTGAGCACAGGCCGCCGAGCATCAGTACCTTTTTGCTGCTCCACTTGTCGCAGAGCCAGCCGAAGCACGGCACGGCAACGATTGCCACCAGGCTGGCGATGGTGACTGACAACGCGGTGACGTGGGCTTCGACACCTTTGAATTGGGTCAGGTAGGCCAGGGAAAAGGTTTTGAAGATATAGCTCAGGGCGTTGTAGCCAATCGCCACGAACAGCACCACCACCAGGCCCTTCATGTCATTCCTGAACAGCAGTTTAAGCGGCGATACCTGTTCTTTGGCGGCGGTCGTGTCGAGTTCCTTGAATTGCGGGGTTTCCGGAATGCTGCGACGAACCCACAGGCCAACACCCACCAGCACGATGCTGCAGATGAACGGAATGCGCCAGCCGCCGGACAACAGAAACTCGTTGCCATTCATGGTCAGCACGTAGACGGTCAGCGACGATAGCAGCAAGCCCAGGTTCAGGCCCAAGGCAGGCCAGGCGCCCTGGCTGCCGCGCTTGCCTTCGCTGGCATGCTCGTAGGACGTGACGGCTGCGCCGGAGAGTTCGGCACCCGCGCCCAGCCCCTGGATGATCCGCACCAGCACCAGGATGATCGGTGCCCAGATGCCAATCGAGGCATAGCTGGGGATCAGTCCGATCAGGGTGGTGCACACGCCCATCATGCAGAAGGTGATGACCAGTACTTGCTTGCGGCCAAAACGGTCGCCCAGGTAGCCGAACAGGATGCCGCCAAACGGGCGGGCGATGAAACCGATGGCAAAGGTCGAGAAGGCCAGCAGTGATGCGACCGCCGGATTGCTCGGATCAAAGAAGATCTTCGAGAAGACAATCGCCGCCATGGTGGCGTACAGATAGAAGTCATACCACTCCAGCATTGAGCCGAAGATTGTTGCGGCAGCCACCTTGCGCAGGCGTTTTTGCTTTTGGAGCGGAGTTTCCGGGGCGGTCGGGGCCGCTTGATGTACAGACATCGATGATTTCCTTTGGTCTTTGTAGTTATTTTTAAGGGTGATGGCACCCGTGCAGCGGGTTCAGCGACTTGTAAGAATTTTCTCGGCGATCATCTGGCCGATTGGAATGGCCGAGGTCGCGGCCGGCGAGGGGGCATTGCATACGTGCACCATGCGCGGCGTCTCGGCGAACAAAAAGTCGTGGACCAGGGTGCCGTCGCGCATCACCGCCTGGGCACGGATCCCGGCTTCGTAGGGCAGCAGGTCATCGACCTCCAGCGAAGGGCAGTACTTGCGGCACTGTTCCAGGTAGCCGCGTTTGAACAACGAGTTCTTCATTTCCGTGGTGCCGGAGCCGAGGTTGTTCCAGATGGTTTTCCAGAAGCCCGGAAAGCCCGCGTACTCGGCGACGTCGCGCCAGTTGATCGAAAACTTGCGGTAGTTCTCCCGACCCAGGCCGAGTACGGCATTGGGGCCGACCGTGACGCTGCCATCGATCATCCGTGTCAGGTGCACCCCGAGGAACGGCAGCTCCGGGTCGGGAATCGGGTAGATCAGGTGGTTGACGATCTCGTTTCTGGACGCTGGCAGGCGGTAGTACTCGCCACGAAACGGAATGATCTGATGGTCGATCTTGACCCCAGCCATTCTCGCCAGCCGGTCGGACTGCAAACCGGCGCACGCCACCAGTTGTCGGGCCTGCCAGACCTGGTCGAGGCTGCTGACGGTAACGCTGTCGGCGCTCTCGCGGATCGCAGTGACGCTGGTCTGCAGGTGGATTTCGCCGCCCGCGGCCTCGATTACCCGGGCCATGGCCTGGCACACCTGGCGATAGTCGACAATCCCGGTGGCATCGAGAAACAAGCCGCCGAGACCGACGATGTTCGGTTCGCGGCGGCGCAGTTCGGTGGCATCCAGTTGCTCGACTTTCAAACCGTTCTGTTTCGAGCGCTCATACAGGGCATGCATGCGGCTGACTTCCAGCGGTGTCGAGGCCACCAGCAACTTGCCGCAGACGTCGAATTTGATCCGGTGCTCGGTGCAGAACGCCTTGGTCGCTTCCGCGCCGCGCTTGCACAGGTCGGCCTTGAGGCTGCCAGGGGCGTAGTAGATGCCGGCGTGGATCACGCCGCTGTTATGCCCGGTCTGGTGTTGCGCCAGCATCGGTTCCTTTTCCAGGATCACTAAGGAGGCGCCGGGCTGGCGTTTGAGCAGCGCCATGGCGGTGGCGAGGCCGACGATACCGCCGCCGATGATGCAATAGTCATAGATCATGCAGGTGTCACCTTGAATTGCTGGCAGAGAGTCTGCTTATCAGGTTGTCAGACAAAGTAATTGGTAAAAAAGACGCTCAATCGCAGCGTCCTCGGTGCAGCCGGAAATCAGTCGATGCTGGGAAGGTCAATCTTCAGGCGTTTGGCAGCTGCGCGCAGGTGCGCTTCAGCACAGGCGGCCGCTCGGTGACGGTCTCCTGCCGCAATGGCGTCGTACAGCGCCTGGTGCTCGCGTCCAGCATCGGCGGAGCCGCCCACTGAGTGCGCTGCGGAGTTTTCCCAGGCGGTGCGTCGGGCTTCGGCCAGTTGGCCGCGCAGGAAATCGTGGAACGCGACGAAATAGTCATTCTTGCTGGCGTCGGCAATCGCCCGGTGGAACTCGACGTCGGCCAGGGCCGCTGCGGCGAAGTCGCTGCGGTTGTCATGCATTTCCTGCAAGGCGGTGCGCATGCGCAGCAGGTCCGCTTCGTCACGGCGCTGCGCGGCGATGGACGCGGCCTGGGTTTCGGTCCACAGGCGCATTTCGAACAACTGCACCAGGTCTGGCTTGCGGCCTTTCTGGCTGGGAAACCGAAACACCGTGCCGCTGGGATTCTGGGAAATGAAAGAGCCCAGACCCCGGCGGCTGACCAGGATGCCATCAGCCTTGAGCTGAGCCACGGCCTCACGCACCACCGAGCGGCTGACATTCAACTGTTCGGTCAATTGTTGTTCGGTGGGCAGGCGCGATTCGGCGGTCAGCCGGCCGGATTCGATTTCTTCGCGGATGGCATTGACCACTCGTTCAACCAGGGAGTCGGGGCGCTGTAGCTGAAGCATGAGAAGTGTGGCTCGCAGATCAGGTTGTCAGACAATGCCAGTGGGCTTATTTGTTGTCAAGAAACTGCAGGCTTCCGGGAATCGGCTCAGCGGACGATCATTCTTGGAGCTGTCAGACCAGCTCGCTGATATAGGTCCCCGTCCCCTTGAGAATGTTCTGCAAGGTTTCTTCCACTTCCGCCAGATCGCCGGCATCCGTGCTGTGAGTAATTTCCAGCGAATCATCGCCATTCAGTGCATCCGCATCCGCCGCGGCAATCTCGATCAGCAGGCGGGTAGGGCTGAGAGTGACTTTTACGCCGTCGAGGGTGGACGGTTCGCCGTCGAGGGTGATCTCCAGTTCGTCCTCGTCCGGGTAGCGGGTCATCAGGAACATATCGCCCTGATCGCTGTGGCAGGCGAGCATGGCCATGTTGTCTTCTTCGTCATCGCATGGGTTGACGATCAAGAGGGAGGTGGTCATTTGCATGTGAGAGGTCCTGGCGCTGGGCGCGGTGTTGGCAGGAAAAGCGCGATTTTGCCAGCATCGGGTATTTTTTGCTGGGGCGCGTTGAACCTAGCAGTTCTGATAGTTGCCGTGTTTGGCAAAACGTTCGACAGTGAAGGGCGTCCCTGGTCATGTTTTTTCGGAGTGCCCATGTCGCGCCAGCAGCAAACCCCGCTTATCCGCTATCGATACGATGCGCTGGATCGTTTATCGAGCCATCGCCAATTGGACAACTCCGATTGCCAGCGCTTCTATTGCGCAAGTCATTTGGTCACCGAGGTTCAAGGCGATGAGCATATTTCAATCGTTCAAAATGGCGATCAATTGCTCGCGCAGCAACGGCTTCACGGCGGTGAGGTCGATAGTGCCTTGATTGCTGCGGACCAGCAGCGTTCTGTACTTCACGCGCTTCGAGCGAGGTGCATGCGAACCGTTGCGTACTCTGCTTACGGTCATCGGGTTGTTGACAGTGGTTTGAGCAGCTTGTTGGGCTTCAATGGGCAGCGACCGGAACCGGTGACGGGGCATTATTTGTTGGGTAATGGTTATCGTGCGTTCAACCCGGTATTGATGCGGTTCAACAGCCCCGATAATTTTAGTCCGTTTGGAAAGGGTGGGCTGAATTCGTATGCGTATTGTCAAGGAGATCCAATAAATCGAAGTGATCAAACGGGGCATTTTTTTTCTGCGCTCAGTCAGTATCTTTCAAAGGTTTCAGCGATGGCCAGATCTTTTGAACTTGGTATTAAACTTAAAGCTGTTAAGAATGTAACGCGGCTCTCCGAAGGCATTTATACATTTGAAGATGTTTACAAGGGGCGCTCAAGGCTTACCTTCGACGGACATTATTTTCAAGGGGAGGTGGGAGAAGGCTTTAGTGTATTAGAACTGCATGATCTCGCCAGGCGACAGGGTGTCGATGTTCAAAAATATGACTATGTTCGGATGGTGGTTTGTCATTCGGCAGATGTAGAAAAAAACATCTATGGTATAGCGGATATTTCTTTTGCTGAAGGGTTTAGTCAATTGGCAAAGCGTCCGGTTAAAGCCTATGAAGGGGTAGTGGGTGCTATCAATACTGGAGGCGTGTTCGAAGGCCTAAAAGTAAGTGAGACTTACGCGGGTCCCTATTACTTCGGAATTGCAAAGGATGCTGGCGCTCTCGTACGGTATGGTGCGCAATATCGGCCGGTCCACTTTGCAGGTCTAGATCGTTTAAATACAAATGTGAGAGGCGATTAACCATGTCTATTGAGCCTTAATAAAAACCGGTACTCAATGTTGATTGAAAGACGAGTGCGTTTCTCCCCCCGATCTCAATTTTTCGGAGTGCACATGTCGAGTGGTTTGGCAGAAAATGCAAAGGTAGACAAAAAGCCTTCTATTCTGAAGGCGTTATCATTCCCATCAGTCATTTCTGGTGCAGCCATACCATTTGTATGCTCATAAATAGTCCAAAACTGCCCCCCGGCTGCTAGTGTTAGTCGATGCTCCACCACCAAGCTGCATACCGATGACCGAATATGTCGCAGCACCGCAAGCACGGGCCTTGCCGCACTGGGTAAGCTGCGCATCGAATGGATACCCGTAAAAACCTTGCGCAATCGATCGCCCAGGCGTTTTTGCAGATGCCCATTCATGGAAGGTGAATGTGACCTGAGTGTCTCGTCCAGCTTCACCCACCTGTCTCCCTGTTTCCTCTGCCCGAGAATCAGGAACAGGGTGACGGATCGCCCCGAAAGGGGTGTTACACGCGACGCTTCCATCAATAACAAGCCCAAGCGGAGTACCACAGATGGCGTTCTTCACCGCAGCCAGCAAAGCCGACTTCCAGCACCAACTGCAAGCGGCACTGGCGCAGCACATCAGTGAACAGGCACTGCCACAAGTGGCGCTGTTCGCTGAACAATTCTTCGGCATCATTTCCCTTGACGAGCTGACGCAGCGTCGGTTGTCCGACCTTGCTGGCTGTACCCTTTCTGCGTGGCGCCTGCTTGAGCGCTTCGATCACGCGCAACCGCAGGTGCGCGTCTACAACCCTGATTACGAACGCCACGGCTGGCAGTCGACCCACACGGCGGTCGAAGTGCTGCACCACGACCTGCCGTTCCTGGTCGACTCGGTGCGTACCGAGCTGAACCGTCGCGGCTATAGCATACATACCCTGCAAACCACCGTGCTGAGCGTGCGTCGCGGCAGCAAGGGCGAGTTGCTGGAAATCTTGCCAAAAGGCACTCAGGGCGAAGGGATCCTGCAAGAATCCCTTATGTACCTGGAAATCGACCGTTGTGCCAACGCGGCCGAGCTGAATGTCCTGAGCAAGGAACTGGAACAGGTTCTCGGTGAAGTCCGCGTCGCGGTGGCCGATTTCGAACCGATGAAAGACAAGGTCCTGGAAATCCTGACCGGTCTGGACAATAGCCAGTTCAACGTCGACCCAGAAGAAAAGGCCGAAATCAAAAGCTTCCTGGAATGGCTGGTGGGCAACCACTTCACTTTCCTCGGCTATGAAGAATTCGTGGTGCGCGATGAAGCCGACGGCGGCCACATCGTCTACGACCAGGATTCGTTCCTCGGTCTGACCAAATTGCTGCGCACCGGCCTGACCTACGATGACCTGCGCATCGAAGATTACGCCGTGAACTACCTGCGCGAACCGACTTTGCTGTCGTTCGCCAAGGCCGCTCACCCAAGCCGTGTACACCGCCCGGCTTACCCCGACTACGTGTCGATTCGCGAAATCGATGCCGACGGTAAAGTCATCAAGGAATGCCGTTTCATGGGCCTGTACACCTCATCGGTGTATGGCGAGAGCGTGCGGGTCATCCCGTACATCCGCCGCAAGGTCGAAGAAATCGAACGCCGTTCCGGCTTCCAGGCCAAGGCTCACCTGGGCAAGGAACTGGCACAGGTGGTCGAAGTGCTGCCGCGTGACGACCTGTTCCAGACCCCGGTCGACGAACTGTTCACCACCGTGATGTCGATTGTGCAGATCCAGGAACGCAACAAGATTCGCGTGTTCCTGCGCAAAGACCCGTACGGTCGTTTCTGCTACTGCCTGGCCTACGTGCCGCGCGACATCTACTCCACCGAAGTGCGCCAGAAGATCCAGCAAGTGCTGATGGATCGCCTGAAAGCCTCGGACTGCGAGTTCTGGACCTTCTTCTCCGAATCCGTGCTGGCTCGCGTGCAGTTGATCCTGCGTGTCGATCCGAAGAATCGCCTGGATATCGACCCCGTACTGCTGGAAAAAGAAGTGGTGCAGGCCTGCCGCAGCTGGCAGGACGACTACGCGAGCCTGGTTGTCGAAAGCTTCGGTGAAGCCCACGGCACCAACGTGCTGGCTGACTTCCCGAAAGGCTTCCCGGCCGGCTACCGCGAGCGGTTCGCCGCGCATTCGGCTGTGGTCGACATGCAGCACCTGCTGAGCCTGAACGAAAAAAATCCACTGGTGATGAGTTTTTATCAGCCATTGGGTCAGGTGTCCGGCAAGCGCGAACTGCACTGCAAGCTGTACCACGCCGATACCCCGCTGGCCTTGTCCGATGTGTTGCCGATCCTGGAAAACCTCGGCCTGCGCGTGCTGGGTGAGTTCCCGTATCGCCTGCGTCACAACAATGGTCGCGAGTTCTGGATTCACGATTTCGCGTTCACCGCCGCTGAAGGCCTGGAACTCGACATCCAGCAGCTCAACGACACCTTGCAGGACGCCTTCGTCCACATCGTGCGTGGCGATGCCGAGAACGATGCGTTCAACCGGCTGGTGCTGACTGCCGGCCTGCCATGGCGCGATGTGGCGTTGCTGCGTGCCTACGCGCGCTACATGAAGCAGATTCGTCTTGGCTTCGACCTGGGCTACATTGCCAGCACCCTGAACAACCACACCGACATCGCTCGCGAGCTGACCCGGTTGTTCAAGACCCGTTTCTACCTGGCGCGCAAGCTCACCAGCGATGATCTGGAAGACAAGCAACAACGTCTGGAGCAAGCCATCGTCACCGCACTGGACGACGTCCAGGTGTTGAACGAAGACCGCATCCTGCGTCGCTACCTGGACCTGATCAAGGCCACGCTGCGGACCAACTTCTACCAGACCGATGCCAACGGTCAGAACAAGTCCTACTTCAGCTTCAAGTTCAATCCGCACCAGATTCCAGAGCTGCCGAAGCCGGTTCCGAAGTTCGAAATCTTCGTCTACTCGCCACGCGTCGAAGGCGTGCACCTGCGCTTCGGCAACGTTGCGCGTGGCGGCCTGCGCTGGTCCGACCGTGAAGAAGACTTCCGTACCGAAGTCCTGGGCCTGGTAAAAGCCCAGCAAGTGAAGAACTCGGTCATCGTGCCGGTCGGCGCGAAGGGCGGCTTCCTGCCGCGTCGCCTGCCACTGGGCGGCAGCCGGGACGAGATCGCGGCCGAAGGCATCGCCTGCTACCGCATCTTCATTTCGGGCCTGTTGGACATTACCGACAACCTGAAGGACGGCGCACTGGTTCCACCGTTGAATGTGGTTCGCCACGACGACGATGACCCGTACCTGGTAGTGGCCGCGGACAAAGGCACTGCGACCTTCTCCGACATCGCCAACGGCATTGCCATCGACTACGGTTTCTGGCTGGGCGACGCGTTCGCGTCCGGTGGTTCCGCCGGTTACGACCACAAGAAAATGGGCATCACCGCCAAGGGCGCGTGGGTTGGCGTACAACGTCACTTCCGTGAACGTGGCATCAATGTTCAGAAAGACAGCATCACGGTGGTCGGCGTCGGTGACATGGCCGGTGACGTTTTCGGTAACGGCTTGTTGATGTCCGAAACTCTGCAACTGGTCGCTGCATTCAACCACCTGCACATCTTCATCGACCCGAATCCGCAGCCGGCGAACAGCTTCGCCGAACGTCAGCGCCTGTTCGACCTGCCGCGTTCGGCGTGGTCGGATTACGACACCAGCATCATGTCCGAAGGCGGCGGCATCTTCTCGCGCAGCGCGAAAAGCATCGCGATTTCCCCGCAGATGAAAGAACGCTTCGACATCCAGGCTGACAAGCTGACCCCGACCGAACTGCTGAATGCCTTGCTCAAGGCGCCGGTGGACCTGTTGTGGAACGGCGGCATCGGTACGTACGTCAAGGCCAGCACCGAAAGCCACGCTGATGTCGGCGACAAGGCCAACGATGCACTGCGCGTCAACGGCAACGAATTGCGCTGCAAAGTCGTGGGCGAGGGCGGTAACCTTGGTATGACCCAGCTGGGTCGTGTCGAATTCGGCCTCAATGGCGGCGGCTCCAACACCGACTTCATCGACAACGCCGGTGGTGTGGACTGCTCCGACCACGAAGTGAACATCAAGATCCTGCTGAACGAAGTGGTTCAGGCCGGTGACATGACCGACAAGCAACGTAACCAGTTGCTGGCGAGCATGACCGACGAAGTGGGCAATCTGGTGCTCGGCAACAACTACAAGCAGACCCAGGCGCTGTCCCTGGCGGCCCGTCGCGCCTTGCCGCGTATTGCCGAATACAAGCGTCTGATGAACGATCTGGAAAGCCGCGGCAAGCTCGATCGCGCCATTGAGTTCCTGCCGGCTGAAGAGGCTATCAACGAACGCGTCGCGGAAGGTCACGGCCTGACCCGTGCCGAGTTGTCGGTACTGATCTCCTACAGCAAGATCGACCTCAAGGAGCAGCTGCTCAACTCCCTGGTGCCGGACGACGACTACCTGACGCGCGACATGGAAACCGCTTTCCCGCCAAGCCTGGTGAGCAAGTTCTCCGAAGCCATGCGCCGCCACCGTCTGAAGCGCGAGATCGTCAGCACCCAGATCGCCAACGACCTGGTCAACCACATGGGCATCACGTTCGTTCAGCGTCTCAAAGAGTCGACCGGCATGAGCCCGGCGAACGTAGCTGGCGCTTACGTGATCGTGCGTGACATCTTCCACCTTCCGCACTGGTTCCGTCAGATCGAAGCCCTGGATTACCAGGTGTCGGCCGACGTTCAACTGGAGCTGATGGACGAGTTGATGCGCCTGGGTCGCCGTGCAACGCGCTGGTTCCTGCGCAGCCGTCGCAACGAGCAGAACGCTGCCCGTGACGTCGCGCACTTCGGTCCACATCTCGCAGCGCTGGGCCTCAAGCTCGACGAACTGCTGGAAGGCCCGACTCGCGAAGGCTGGCAAACCCGCTACCAGGCTTACGTCGCCGCTGGCGTACCTGAGTTGCTGGCGCGCATGGTTGCAGGCACCACTCACCTGTACACCCTGCTGCCAATCATCGAGGCCGCCGATGTGACCGGCCAGAACGCAGCCGACGTGGCGAAGGCTTACTTCGCTGTGGGCAGCGCGCTGGACATCACCTGGTACCTGCAACAGATCAGTGCCCTGCCGGTTGAAAACAACTGGCAAGCCCTGGCCCGTGAAGCGTTCCGCGATGACGTCGACTGGCAGCAACGTGCGATCACCATCTCGGTCCTGCAACAGGGCGACGGCACCCAGGACGTGGAAACCCGTCTGGCGCTATGGATGGAGCAGCACGACGGCATGATCGAACGCTGGCGTGCCATGCTGGTGGAAATCCGTGCCGCCAGCGGCACTGATTACGCCATGTACGCGGTAGCCAACCGTGAGTTGCTGGACCTGGCATTGAGCGGGCAAGCGGTAGTGCCTGCCATTGCCAATTCCAGTGTCAGCGCCGAACTGGAGCCAGCGGCCTGATAAGTCGTTGAACTGAAAAGCCCCGTATTGTGAAATACGGGGCTTTTTTTTATTTCAAAGGCGGTAAGGCTCGTTGTCGGTGGGGTACGGCACGTTTCTCTCGAGAATGGTGAGATCGAACTTCACCGGATCTCCAGGTTTATTACCGTAACTATAGATGTCTGGATCGTACATTTGTGCTCCATTGATGACGCCTGAATTACGAGCTTTCATATAAACGCTGGTCGTATTCGTCTTGATGTCGTCGAGCGTGATGATGTTGAAACTGGCGTCGAGTAAATTGAACGAAGTGGTTTTTCCGCCGGCTGCCGTATAGGCACCCAGTGTGCCCTCTCTATTGGTGCTGAAAAATTTTCCGAAATAGCCAGCGCTGCGAATCTGTAGGTTGTAGTAGTTTTCGTAACATCTGAAATATACGATCATCTGCTTTAATTGGAAATTTCCTGGATTGGTCGTTAGCCAGTTCCACTGCAAGGAAGGTCTGTGATCATAGGGTGATCTGAGTTGAAACCAGCTTTCATGCAGCTCTTCCTCGAAAAAAGTAATCTCGGAGTTGTCGCATGCAATGTGTGCGATAAAAGATCTCTCCTGTTCAGTGCTCATATTACCCCTTTGTTTGCATGTATCGAAGTGCAGCTTTTCACATAACTGCGAACGATGGGCGGTTTGTATACAGTGTTCTTGATATCAGGAGTACGGCTCATTACTAGTTGGATAAGGAACGTTTCGCTCGAGAATTTTCAGCTCGAACTGCACGACGTTTCCATGAGGGTCGCCGCTAAACCATTCATAGGCAGGGGTTTCTTCTAACTTGATGGTCGACGCGCTTCGGGCCTTCAAGTAAATGATGGCTTCGTCGCCCTGAATACTATCGAGTGTGATGATTCGTTGGTGGGTATCCAACAAGTTGTATGAGGTGGTATTGCCGCCAGCGGGCAGGCAGGCGGCAAGATTCCCATTGCTGTTTTTGCTGATAAAGTTTCCGAAACAAGCTGCACTGCGAATTTGGATGTTGTAGTAATCCTCGTAACATCTGAAGTAGGCAATCAAATCATCGTTGTCATCTGAGGTCGTCAGCAGGTTCGGTTCGTTGCCTGATAACCATCCACGAATAAAGCCCAGTTTTGCAGCACCACATCGGATGCGAGCGATGAAAGATTTTTCCTGTTCGGTACTCATGAGTTCGTCCTTGTCTGGAAGAGCCTTGCGTCATGCAAGACTTAAAAGGTTAGCGTTGTCGCTGCGAATGTCGCGGGAAGCATCAGGTATAAGGCACATGTTTGGTTGGGTAAGGAACATTTCGCTCCAGTATCTTCAGCTCGAACTGAGCGGGTGTTCCGGAATGATCACCAAAAGTATTGAATTGCTGATGTTTTTTCCGGACGCCTGGATCGCGCAGCTGATTTTTGCGTGAATTGATGAGGCCTGCATTCCGGGCTTTGAAATAAACCCTCGCTTCATCCGTCTCAATATCGTCCAGGGTTATGATGTTTAGGTTTGCGTCGAGCAGATTGTATGATGTGGTGTTACCACCCGCCGGAGGGTACGCCCCGAGACTGCCGTCTTCACTCTTGCTGAAAAACTGTCCGAGGAAATATTTATTACGAATCTGTATGTTGTAGTAGTTCTCGTAGCACCTGAAATATACGATCATTTCGAGATGTAGGTTTTGCTGGCCTACGCGCTCCTCGGCGAACGCGCGACTATCCGGGAGTCCTCCGCTCATCGACCAGCCATATGAAGATCTGCTGAGTCTTTCCTCATGATCATAACTGGTCAGCAAGTTTGGCTGCGGTCCACTGAGGATATACTTCTCTTGGAGAAAACCCAGGTAATCACCGTTGTATCGGATACGTGCAATAAAAGATCTTTCTTGTTCGGTACTCATCATAGCGTCCTTGTTTGAGTAGGGTGGCATCTTTGCCGAATTAAAATAATACACCGGTCGATTATTGATACTTACAAAGTATTGCGTTGTGTTGCTTGTCGTTTTGACAAGTGGGTGGGAGGGTAGTGAATACCTTGTTTCGAATAACCTCTTCGAGAACAGTCCCGAAGAGGTCGTTCATGTCAAAGTGATTTGCCGTTGTTTCGGTGGTCGAACATTGATACTTCACTGGTTTGTTGAGTCAGTAAACCAGCCAGCGACTGGTCGAACTTCTGCAGCGCTCGAACTTGAACGTTTTGCTGTTCATTAATATCCGCCACGATTTCTTCACTGCGTTTGTAATCCGCCCATACCGGACTCAATGCTTTGGCATCGTGCCCATGCGCTGTGCCAATGTAGTTGAAGTTTCTGTCGTAGAAATCCGCGCTGACATCCGCTGAGACATCCGAACTGCGGGAAGTGATCAACTGACTGCGGCTGTCCACAATGGCGACCACATCAGGTTTCGCGGCTTTGAGGCTTTCCATGTCCGGGTACACCGACACTGAGCCGAACTGACGCTGCAACGAAGCCTTGACCCAGTCCACTGCCAGATCCGGCTTGGAGGTGGCCACGTAGGCGTCGTGGATGGGCTGCACCAGCAGGCTCTGGCCGAAACCGGTGCCGGCGTTGGCCTGGTAATCCTGCAGATAGGCGCGATTGGTCTGGGTGTTTCGGCTATAGACGATACCCAGAGACACATTCGCACCGCTGGCAACCTGTGTCGCACTGCTGCGGCCAACCGGTTGAGTGAAAATCCCATCGAGCGACGACACCGCCGTGGGCGCCGTGGGAATTGAGCAGCCGGTTAAAGCAATGGTTATTACAAAGGTACTGGCAAGTGCACGTTTCATGGTGTTACTCCAGTGAAACAACCTGAGTCGGCAAGTTAAGAGCGCCGGTAGTAGCCGGCATCAGGTTTTAGACTAAACCTGTCGTTCCCTAATGAAACAGGCACTCGCGGCTTATATCGAGAAATGAATAGTTTTGTTTGGCTTAACCCGCACTGATTAATAGCGTTGAGAAATAAAAAGGCCCGAAGTTGTCATTCGGGCCTTTTTATTTATACATCGGTGCTCAGCTATCAGTTTTTCAAGGGGATCAGCACTTTCTCATCCGGCGACAACACCATGAACACCAGCAACTTCGCAGGCTGGGTGGCACTGGCATTTTTCGAGACCAGATGCTCCGAGCCCGCCGGCTCATACCAGTATTCACCGGCCTTGTAGGTGATCGCTTTTTCGCCCTTCACTTGTGAG
This sequence comes from Pseudomonas sp. p50(2008), assembly GCF_015351605.1. Classification (NCBI taxonomy): domain Bacteria; kingdom Pseudomonadati; phylum Pseudomonadota; class Gammaproteobacteria; order Pseudomonadales; family Pseudomonadaceae; genus Pseudomonas; species Pseudomonas sp. p50(2008). The sequence continues at coordinate 118,623 of NZ_JACMYF010000010.1, read as the reverse complement.
GTTATTTCTCCGGAAAGGACATACGCCATCGCGGTGCCTTGGTGTTTGTGGGCAATGGACGATTGGCCGGGCTCGTAGTCGACCTCGATCATCATTGCTTTCTTGCCGAGAACGTTTTTCAGCAGTTGGTCCTGCAACACGGTGACTTTTTCCGAAGGGTCGCCTTCGTGGGCGAAAGCCGCAGCAGAAACAGTCAGGGCCAGGGCGGCGAGGGAAGCGGTACAGAAACGCAAAGCTTTCATGGTTTATCACCTGCGCAGAGTAGTTGTCGTAAACCACATTAATCCGCAAGTAACGGCAAACAAACGGCCAATTTTCTGGAAGGTCAGGTGACCAATCAAAACGCGGCGAAACGTGTAGCAGCTGTCGAGCCTGCGAGGCTGCGTTGGCTCGGCAGCTGCTACAAGGTTGCTGCAAGGTTGCTGCAAGGCTTCGTTTTTTTCAGCGAATCGGAAAACTGTTGAAATCCACGGCATTGGCCAGTTGGCTGTCAATCAGCCCGATAAAACCCTGGACTTCAGGGCAGTTGAAATGCGATTGCATGGCCGCTTCCGATTGCCAGCGTGCACTAACGCTCCAGCGGTTACTGTCCTCTGGGCAGCGGTCGACCATATAGGAATCACAGCCCGGAAGTTCGCGCAGGGTTTCGACAATCTTTTGCAGTTGCTTGCCCAGCTCTTCCGTTCGGCCGGGGGCGGCCTGCACCTGTACGGTGTTGATCACATCATTGGACATTGCTCACACTCCTGAATCAGGCCGGACGAATCCTGCTCACTGAGGGATAACGCCTATGCAGGATAGGCTTGCACCCCCGGACCACCAATAGCCAATCGCCGGATAAACCCCCACACCAATGCGTCAGGCCAGTTGCTGCAAAATGTCGCGCAAGCGGTCCAGGGCGGTGTCGATGTCCAGGGTTTCGATGGCCCCGAACCCCATGAGAAGTCCGGCCTGTGGCGCTTGCTGATAATAAAAGCCTTCAATCGAATAGAGCCCGACTTCAACTTTTTTGGCCAGTTCGATCAGTAAAGGCATATCGATAGGCACTTTGCACATAACCACCATGTGGAAACCTGCCGTGGAAGGCACCGCCTCCAGCCAAGGAGAAAGGTCGGTGGCCACGCGCGTGAGAATCCGCTCGCGCCGCCCGGCATAAATCGTATGGCAACGTCGAATGTGCTTGAGCAGGCAGCCTTCAGCGATGAACTTGGCCAGCGCCCATTGGGGCAGGGTGGACGTGTGCAGATCGGTCAATTGCTTGGCGCGGATCACCGCTTCAAGAATCGCCGGTGGCAAAATGGCGTAACCGAGGCGCAGTTCCGGCAACAGGGTTTTCGAGAATGTCCCGACGTAAGCGACGATGCCCCGCTCATCCATGCTTTGCAGCGAGTCGGTAGGTCGGCCTTCGTAACGAAATTCACTGTCGTAATCGTCCTCGATGATGATTGCACCCAGCTCATAGGCCCGTTCGAGCAACGCGATCCGCCGCTCCTGGCTCATCGGAATACCCAGCGGGAACTGGTGAGACGGCGTCACATAAATCAGTCGCGTTCCCAGCGGAATCTTGTCCACCTGGATACCCTCGGCATCTACCGGCACGCCGATCACGGTAGCGCCGTGGCTGCCAAACAACAGGCGGGCAGGCGGATAGCCGGGATCTTCCATGGCCACAATGTTGCCGGGGCGAGTCATTACCCGTGAGATCAAGTCCAGCGCCTGTTGCGCGCCGTTGCACACCACCACGTCTTCGTCCTGGCAATTGACCCCGCGAGAAAACGCAATGTGCCGGGCAATCGCATTGCGCAACGCCGGCAAACCTTCAGGCAGGCTGTACAAACCCTTGGAGCCGGCCATCTGGCGCAAGGCATGGGAGGTGCAGCGACGCCAGTCGTCCTGGGGAAACTGTCCCTTGCTGGTGGCGCCGCCGATAAAGTCATAGCGCAGCGAGCCTTCCAGGGTCGGGTGACGCAGAAACACCGGGAGGTTGCGCCAGGACTCGATGACCTCGGCACTGGCCAGTTCCGAGTGGCTTTGCTTGCGGGTGACTTTTGACGGTCTGGCGTTGACGTAAGTGCCTTTGCCGATCACGCCGGTGAGGAAGTTTTCGTACGTCAGTTGCGCGTAGGTATCAGAAATGGTCTTGCGCGAAATACCCAGTTGTTCCGCCAGCAAACGGCTGGGAGGCAGTTGTGTCCCGGCGGCCAGGCGCCCGGATTCAATGGCGCTACGCAGCTGTGTATAGAGCTGGCCGGTGAGGTCCTTGCGGCCATTGATGACAACATGAAGTTCCATACCGGCGGGGCTCCCGGAGCTGTTGAGCGCGTGTGCGTCGCGCCAGATTACCTGCATGAGGGCTCGCGCAGTAGTTGCGTGGGCGAAAAACCGAGGATTGGTCTGAGGCCAGGGTGGTCCACGGTTTTTTCGCATAATTGGACCTGTAATCGTCCTCCTTGAGCGCCTACCGTAAAGCGTATCCATCGACACTCGAGGCTCGCCATGAATTCCCGTCTGGATTACTACAGCGCATCACCCAAAGCGATGAAAGCCATGATCGCCATGGAAGCGCTGACCAGTAACCTCAGTATCGAACAGCCCTTGCTGCACCTGATCAAGATCCGTGCCTCGCAGCTCAATGGCTGCGCGTTCTGCACTGACATGCATTCGGTAGACGCCCGGCGTTTGGGGGAGACCGATCGCCGGCTGTATTCAGTCGTGGTCTGGCGCGACAGCGGTTTTTTCAATCCCCGCGAGCGCGCCGCACTGGCCTGGACCGAAGCGGTGACCTTACTCTCGCAAAGCCACGTGCCGGACGATGTCTACGCCCAGGCCCGTGAGCAGTTCAATGAAAGCGAAATGGTCGACCTGACCGTTGCCGTCACCGCGATCAACAGCTGGAATCGCCTGGCCGTGAGCTTCAGACAAACCCCCAGCGCCTGATGCGTTGATGCCCCCACCTGTCACAGTGAATTCATCAATAGTGCGCAAGATGAAGCTTTCACCGACAGATCGACAGGGAGTCAGCGATGCCAACGATCGAAACCACCCGCACCCGCTACATTGATCCCGTGCTGGCGCGGTCTTTCCGGGTCAGCGCCCGTTGTGGCTGCTTCACACAAGCGGCTCGCAGCCTGAACATCAAGGCGACCCAATTGCGCAAGCAACTGGCGCAGCTGGAAACGCAGCTGCAGTGTTCGCTGTTCAATCCCTCGGACAATGGCGTGTCGTTGAGTCGCGATGGTTTGGAGTTTCAGGCGCACTTGATCGCCTTGGCCCATGAGCGCGACTTACCGGTGATCGAGCAGCCCCTGATACGTCTGGCCGTGGCCGAACCGATCCTGCATGACATCCTCGGCCGTGACCTGATCTCGCTGGTAAGACGTAACGCCAGCGTTCGACTGGATATCGTCACTCTGGATAGCGAGCTGTCACTGCAAGCGATCAGTGCCGATGTGGTGGTGTGGCTGGCGGGCACCGACTCGCCGCTGCCCGGGCCCAGTTTTAACGTCGGTGAGCCGCAGCGTCTGGCGCGGCTGGGCTACGTGCCGCACATCTCCAAGCGCTATTCGCGGGTCGCGGCGAGGCCGGAAAGTCATGATGACCTGGCCGATTTTTTATTGGTGCAATGGCAGCATGACCGCCAGCTCGATGCGTTCAATCCCTGGAACAGCCTGGTGGATCAACGCCTGGCTGCAGTGGTGCGCGTGCACGCCTACGAGCTGATGCTGGAGATGATCCGCTCCAGCGCCTGCATCGGGCTCGTGCCGCACTACATGAGTCAGCTTGACCGAGGGCTGGTCGCATTGCCCGGGTTGTTCGAACAACCGATGGAGCGCCAGGTGTGGATGGCGGTCAATACCGAGTCGCAAGGACAGCCTGATGTGCAGATGCTCGTCGAGCTGATCGAGAACACCTTCAACGAACGACGTGAATGGTTCCAAGCCTGAACACAACACCACTGTGGGAGCTAGTCTGCTAGCGATTACGGTCTGCCAGTCGATATCCATGTTGCCTGACACACCGCTAATCGCCAGCAGGCTAGCTCCCACATTGGATCTCGCCACAGTCGACGATGGCGTTATAGAGTAAGCAGCCATGTCTGCATCAAGGATGAATCACCCATGTCGCTTTCCGACTTCGTCATCACCCTCGAACGCTTCAACGAAACGCACCTCGACGGCATTACCGCCCTCTACAACGACCCGGTGGTCACGCGCCAGGTGCTGCAGATGCCGTTTCAGACCGTCGACGTCTGGCGCAAGCGCCTGGCGTCGGACAATGAGCGCGTGGTGCAGCTGGTTGCGCTGCATCAGGGCACGGTCATCGGCAATCTCGGCCTTGAACAGTACTCGCGGATTCGGCGCAGCCATGCGGGCAGCCTCGGCATGGGTGTCGCGTCGGCGTGGCAAGGCAAAGGCATCGGCACAAAACTGCTGACTGCCGCGCTGGATATCGCCGACAACTGGATGAACCTGCGACGGGTCGAGCTTTCGGTCTACAGCGATAACGAAGCGGCCATCGGCTTGTATCGCAAGTTCGGCTTCGAGACCGAAGGCTCGTTGCGCGACTATGCCGTGCGTGACGGCGTCTATGTGGATGCCTTGAGCATGGCGCGCCTGCGTCACATGCCTGGCACCCATTGATTCAGTCACCCAATGCAAACGCCACCGCCGCCTGTGCATGCAGTTCGGTGGTGTCGAGCAAGGGCAGGGTGCTGTGTTCGGGTTTGATCAGCAGGCCGATTTCGGTACAGCCAAGGATGATGGCCTGCGCCCCACGTCGGGTGAGGGATTCAATGACTTGTTGATAGACCTTGCGTGAGGCCTCGCTGATCACGCCGACGCACAACTCGTCATAGATGATCCGGTGCACGGCCTGGCGCTCATCCGTCTCGGGCACCAGCACACTCAGCCCTTGCGCAATCAGGCGATCCTTGAGGAAGTCCTGTTCCATGGTGAACGCCGTGCCCAGCAAGCCAACCTTCAGTGCGCCCATGTTGACGGCAGCCTGGCCAGCCGGGTCGGCAATGTGCAGGAACGGAATACTGATAGCGTCCTGAATCTGCCCTGCGACTTTGTGCATGGTGTTGGTACACAGCACCACGCACTCAGCGCCACCCGCTTGCAGCCGTTGCGCCGCGTCCACCAGAATCGCCGCCGCATCGTCCCAGCGCCCCGCATGCTGGGCCTGCTCGACCGGGCCGAAATCGACGCTGTGCATGAGCAGTTTTGCCGAACGCAATGGCCCCAGCCGGTCGCGAACCTCTTGGTTGATCAGACGGTAATACTCGGCGCTGGATTCCCAGCTCATACCGCCGATAAGGCCGATGGTGTGCATGGTGTATTCCTGTGGGTTTGAAGAAAAGCAGAGTGCCGTGGATCGGCATTCAGATCCACCGCAAAATGCCGTTCAGGCTTTTAGTCAAACATCGGTAGCGCGCATCTGCCATGCTCAAAGTCCGCAGCACTGCTTCAACCAAAGGAACACCGCAATGGACGACGTAAAGCAACTGGGTGAGATGCTTCGCCAATACGCAGAAAGCGAAGCGCACAAGAAACAACTGTTTGAGTCGCAATCGGCTGTGTGGGCAACGCGCATTGGTGAAGTGTTCGATCAGATCCAGCAATGGCTGGAACCGGTTCAGACGCCGAACTTGCTGGAAGTCAAACGCGAGGCATATGTCGCCTTCGGGCCGAGCGTTCCGGTCGAAACGTCGATTTTCAAGACTGAAAAACTCAGCATTGTCATCGCCGGCAAGCCTGTGGAATTCGTCCCGGACGTCATGGGCACGGGCGGTCAGATTTCTTTGGCGGTCATGGGCCTGACGGCCGCGCGCTACGGCAGCATTTCGCTGGTCTGCCTGCCACCGTCCGCTAGCTGGCAATGGCGCAAGACCAATGGCTTGAAAGACCCGGATACGTTCGCTTTCGATGCTGACTTTTTGGCGCAGCAGCTGCAGAGCCTGATTCCTCGCGAACGTGGCTGATAACCGGAAACATGGCACCTCCCTCTGTAGGAGTGAGCCTGCTCGCGATTGGCGTTGTGTCAGTTACCAAATTGATTGATACACCGCCATCGCGAGCAGGCTCACTCCTACAGGGGTTGTGGGTGGATTAGATATCGAGGTTGATCCAGCCTGGTTTCGCCTCTTCCGGCGCGACCGCTTTCACTTTCAACCCGGTCGCCATTTCCACCCGCCGCGCCACCTCCGGGTCATCGGCAAACGGAATCAGGCTCGCATCCTCCAGGCTTTGCGCGGTCTGGCGCTTGAAGCAATACTCGACCGCCAGCCAGAGCGCGATCACCGCCACGCCATTCATCATCAGCTCGAACATTGCGGTTGCTCCCTTCAGGCAATCTGCGCTTCGCGTTCAGCCATCGCCACATCGGCGACCCGCACCGTGCGCCACACGTTGTAAGCCATCAGCAGCATGCCGCTCAGGAAAAACACGCCACCGACAAACCGCACGACGAACCCCGGATGACTGGCCTGCAGCGCTTCGACGAACGAGTAGGTCAACGTGCCGTCGTCATTGATCGCGCGCCACATCAACCCTTGGGTGATGCCGTTGACCCACATCGAAGCGATGTACAACACCGTGCCGATGGTCGCGAGCCAGAAGTGCGTGTTGATCAGCGGCGTGCTGTGCATCTGCTCGCGCCCGAAGACCTTCGGGACCATGTGATAAACCGCGCCAAAGGTGATCATTGCGACCCAGCCCAGTGCGCCGGCGTGCACGTGGCCGATGGTCCAGTCGGTGTAGTGGGAGAGGGCGTTGACGGTCTTGATCGCCATCATCGGCCCTTCAAAGGTCGACATGCCGTAGAAGGCCAGGGACAGCACCAGAAAACGCAGGATCGGGTCGGTGCGCAACTTATGCCAGGCGCCTGACAGCGTCATCATTCCGTTGATCATCCCGCCCCAGCTTGGTGCCAGCAGGATCAGCGACATCGCCATGCCCAGCGACTGCGCCCAGTCCGGCAGTGCGGTGTAATGCAGATGGTGCGGACCGGCCCAGATGTACAAGGTGATCAGCGCCCAGAAGTGCACGATCGATAACCGATAGGAGTACACCGGACGATTCACTTGCTTGGGTACGAAGTAATACATCATCCCGAGGAATCCAGTGGTCAGGAAAAAGCCCACCGCGTTATGCCCGTACCACCACTGGACCATGGCGTCGGTGGCCCCGGCATACACCGGATAGGACTTGAACCAGTCCACCGGAATCGACAGGTGATTGACCACGTGCAACATGGCAATTACCACGATGAAGGCGCCGAAGAACCAGTTACCTACGTAGATGTGTTTGGTCTTGCGCTGGACCACAGTGGTGAAGAACACAATGGCGTACGCGACCCAGACTACGGTCATCCATACCGCGCCGGTGAATTCGATTTCGGCGTATTCCTTGGTGGTGGTGTAGCCCAGGGGAAGGCTGACCAGCATGACCACGATCACCGATTGCCAGCCCCAGAATGTGAACGCTGCCAGCTTGTCTGAAAACAGGCGTACCTGGCAGGTGCGCTGCACGGCGTAATAACTGGCGGCGAATTGTGCGCTGCCGGCGAAACCGAAAATCACCAGGCTGGTGTGCAGCGGTCGCAGGCGGCCGAAGGTGGTCCATGGCAGGTCGAGGTTCATCTCGGGCCACACCAGTTGCGAGGCGATCCACACCCCCATCGCCATCCCCACGACACCCCAGACGATGGTTGCCACGATGAATTGGCGCACGACCTTGTAGTTATAGGCCTGGCCGGTTGTTGCTGTGCTCATGGTCATTGCTTCCACGGTTGCAAAGTAGTGCCAGGCCACCCGGCCTGACAGGTCCTGCACTGTAGAAACCCTGCCCGAAACAAAACAGACTCAGAAAAACGTCATTTATACGGATCAGATTAGCAGGCACATCTGCGGCGTTTTGCCGCTCGCTGATATGGTTTTTCAGTCTTGAGACGAAGGTGCCCCCAACTGACCTGCGCGCTGCCCAATCCATCCGAGAAGCACTGAGCAGATCCCGTGCGGTGGCAATGCGTACCGCTTTCACCGGATCACTCAACCACGGCGTTAACAACGGCGCTCGTTCCTGGCCAGTCCTTGACCTGCTCGCTGTCACAGCCCTGACACTGCTGCTCATCGACCATCTTCGCTGGCGCCTGCGACCGGTTGCGGCTGGGCCCGACTTCTGCAGTCCATGCGCGTTTGCCGTCAGACGCGCGTTCAAGCTCAGTGCAGCTTTGCCGGATGACCGGCGACCGTCAAATAACGGTTGTAGGCGTACGTACGCCGTTAAACAGCCAGGGTGATTTTTCGTACAACATCTGTTGCTGTGTCTATACCTGTAACACTCTTACCCGTAATGTTGTGCGCTTACTTACAGGAGTTACCGCATGAAGCTAGCGTTAATGATGAGCACGCTGTGCATTGCCTCGATCGGAGTTGTGGGCTGTGCCAGCAAAGTTGTTGAACCCGACCAGTACTCGGGCTTTCTCAAAGATTACAGCCAACTCAAGGAAACCGAGTCACCGTCAGGTGCTACGGTGATGCGCTGGATAGATCCCAAGCTGGACGTCAACAAGTACAACAGCGTTTACATCGAACCGACCCAGCTTTATCCAAAGCCTCAGCCAACCGTGAAAATTCCTCAGGCAACCCTCAACGGTATTACCAGCTATTACGATCAAGCCCTCAAGCGTGAAATCGGCAAATCCTTGCCATTGGCCGCAGGCCCAGGTCCTGGTGTGATCGTGGTGCGTGCCGCCATCACTGCCGTCAGCAGCTCCACCGAAGGCCTCAAGCCGTATGAAGTGATCCCGATCGCACTGGTCGCCGCAGCGGTCAGCACGGCCAGCGGTATTCGTGATCAAGAAACCGACCTGGCCACTGAAGCGGTGTTTCTTGATGGCAGCGACAACCACGTAATCGCCCAGGTGGTGCGCAAAGGCACCGGTAAACCGCTGGAAAACGATTCCCAGGTCATGAAAGCCGATGACGTCAAAGGCGTTCTCGATGGTTGGGCTGCGGATCTGCATCAGTCTTACCTGAAGCTCAAGTCCAAGTAATGTATCGGGGCTGATGGCCTCATCACGAGCAGGCTCGTTCCCACATTTGATCTCTGGTGTACACGGACCTGGTGGGAGCGGGCTTGCTCGCGATGGCGGTATCACGTGCGCGACATCACTCCGCTCGACTGCCTTGCAGTCGCGAAGCATTTAGCTAACCGGATTTCTCTGTTGCATTGCATGCGTACTTATTGAGGACGCTTCGCGACGTGGCGGGAGCAAGCCGCCGAGCCACAGGGGTGGTCATGGTGCTGAGGGTCGCGTGGGCGATTTCCAGAGTCCCGCTTCAGGACTTCTTGACCTGAGCCCGCACTCTTTCTTCCTGCTCACGCAATTCAGGAGTGAACTCCTCACCGAAATCTTCCGCCGAGTACACCGGACGAATCTCGATCTCGGCGTCGGTGCCTGGCATCGGGTTAGGGCAGCGCTTGACCCAGTCGATGGCTTCCTGCTTCGACTTCACTTCCCAGATCCAGTAACCGGCGATCAGCTCCTTGGTTTCGGCGAACGGGCCGTCGATCACCGTGCGCTGTTCACCCGAGAAACGCACGCGGGCACCTTTGCTGCTGGGTTGCAGGCCGTCGCAATCGATGAGGATGCCGGCCTTGGCCAGTTCCTCGTTGTAGTTGCCCATGGCGGTCATCAGTTCTTCGCTGGGCAGTACTCCCGCCTCTGAGTCGGTGCTGGCTTTTACAATGATCATGAATCGCATGGCTTTTCTCCGCAGGGTTGGTTGGATTCACGAGTAGTCGAATGGCGGCCATCCAAATCGACAGGGTGAGCCACGAAAATGTCCGGCGGCAGAAGTTGTATCCAATTCATTCGACAGAACTTCACAATTTGTATCTGGGCATAGGTCGCCGGCCCATTTCATGGTTAACTTCTGCCTCGTCGAATTCTCTCTATCAACGTTCAGAAGGACTCAGTTCATGGCTCAAGTCACCCTCAAAGGCTCCCCGGTTCAAGTCAACGGTCAACTGCCACAAGCCGGTTCCAAGGCGCCAGCCTTCTCCCTGGTGGCCGGTAATCTGTCCGACGTGACCCTGGCCAGCCTGGCCGGCAAGCGCAAAGTGCTGAACATTTTCCCAAGCGTAGACACTCCGACCTGCGCGACCTCGGTGCGCAAGTTCAACGCCCAGACCAATGATGTCGCCAACACTGTCGTGCTGTGCATCTCCGCTGACCTGCCGTTCGCCCAAGCACGTTTCTGCGGCGCCGAAGGTCTGGAAAACGTCCAGAACCTGTCGACCCTGCGCGGTGCTGAATTCATCGAGAACTACGGTGTGGCAATCGCTGATGGCCCACTCAAAGGCCTGACCGCACGTGCCGTGGTTGTACTGGATGAAAACGACAACGTTCTGTACAGCGAACTGGTCAAGGAAATTGCTGACGAACCGAACTACGAAGCTGCACTTGCTGTTCTGAAATAAGTTCGCGCTTACAATTGTTAACGGCCTGGCCCTGCCCAGGCCGTTTTCATTTGTGATTCAGTGTCTTGTCCAAACATCCTGTTACGTAAGCCGAAGGTAAATTGCCGGTAAAGCCGCTTTGCTTAATACCCGCCAGTGCTTATCGTTCAGCCTCCCGTAAAAGAAGCCCACGCGCCCAATGGTTGATCATTCAATGCAATCCTCTTCCCGTAGTCCCCGTCGCTGGCTGTTCGGCCTGCTTGTCCTGTTGATTGTCGCAGGCGTGTGCTGGAAATTCTGGCCGGCAGGCAGTGACCAAAGGGTGGCCGCAGAGCAGAAGGCCGCCGCCGGGGAAACGGGCAAGTCAGGCGGAATGCGTCCCGGTTTCGGCGGGGCGACAGGACCGATTCCTGTGCGCGTGGCGCCAGCGGTCAAGGGCGATTTCCCGCTGTACTACAAGGCATTGGGCACGGTCACCGCGCTCAACACGATCAATGTACGCAGTCGTGTCGGCGGCGAACTGATCAAGATTTCCTTCGAGGAAGGGCAGATGGTCAAGGCCGGCGATCTGCTGGCCGAAATTGATCCACGGCCGTACCAGAATGCCTTGTTGCAGGCTGAAGGCACCTTGCTGCAAAACCAGGCGCAGTTGAAAAACGCCCAGGTCGATGTTGAACGCTACCGTGGCCTGTTCCGCGAAGACAGTATCGCCAAACAGACTCTGGATACCGCTGAAGCACTGGTCGGCCAGTATCAGGGTACGGTCAAGACCAATCAGGCGGCCGTCAACGACGCCAAGCTCAATCTCGAATTCACCAGGATTCGTGCGCCAATCGCCGGCCGTGTCGGCCTGCGTCAGCTGGACGTGGGTAATCTGGTGGCGGCCAATGACACCACCGCCTTGGCGATCATCACGCAAACTCAACCCATCAGCGTTGCCTTCACCTTGCCCGAAAACAATTTGAGCGTGGTGCTGGAGCGTTATCGCTCAGGCGCCAAATTGCCTGCCGAAGCCTGGGACCGTGGCGACACCAAGTTGCAGGCCACCGGCGTGCTGCAGAGCCTCGATAACCAGATCGACGTCACCACCGGCACCCTGAAATTCAAGGCCCGCTACGATAATCGCGATCAAGCGTTGTTCCCCAACCAGTTCGTCAACGTCCACTTGCTGGCCGACACCCTCAAAGGCGTCGTGCTTGCACCGTCGGCAGCGATTCAGTTCGGCACCACCGGCACCTTTGTCTACGCACTGGATGGCGACAAGAAAGTCACGATCCGCCAGTTGAAAGTGGGTGTCAGCGACGGTGACAACACGGTGATCACCGAAGGCCTTGCCGCCGGAGATCGCGTGGTCCTGGAAGGCACCGACCGCTTGAAGGAAGGCAGCGAAGTGGAAGTAGTCAACGACAGCAAGGACGTACCGGCTACGCCGACCGAACACCTGCAAGGCAAGTCCGCGGCCAGTGCGCCTGACGCGACAGTCGACAAGGCGAAAAAGGGCGGCGCATGAACATCTCGCGGCTGTTTATCCTCCGCCCGGTAGCCACCACGCTGAGCATGCTGGCCATTATCCTGGCCGGCATCATTGCTTACCGGTTGTTGCCCGTGTCGGCATTGCCCCAGGTCGACTACCCGACCATCCGGGTGATGACGCTCTATCCCGGCGCGAGCCCCGATGTGATGACCAGTGCTGTGACGGCGCCGCTGGAACGTCAGTTCGGCCAGATGCCCGGCCTGACACAAATGGCGTCGACCAGTTCCGGCGGCGCTTCGGTGCTGACCCTGCGTTTCAGCCTCGACATCAACATGGATGTCGCCGAGCAACAGGTACAAGCCGCGATCAACGCCGCCACCAACCTGCTGCCCAAGGACTTGCCAGCACCGCCGGTCTACAACAAGGTCAACCCGGCGGATACACCGGTACTGACCCTGGCCATCACCTCGAAGACCATGCTGTTGCCCAAGCTCAATGACCTGGTCGACACGCGCATGGCGCAGAAAATCGCCCAGATCAGCGGCGTCGGCATGGTCAGCATTGCCGGTGGCCAGCGCCAGGCGGTGCGGATCAAGGTCAACCCGGAGGCGCTCGCGGCCAATGGCTTGAACCTCTCCGATGTGCGCACCCTGATCGGCGCCTCCAACGTCAACCAGCCCAAGGGCAACTTCGACGGCCCGACCCGGGTGTCGATGCTCGACGCCAACGACCAGCTGACATCACCCAAGGACTACGCCAACCTGATCCTCGCGTACGCCAACGGCGCACCGTTGCGGCTCAAGGATGTGGCGGAAATCGTCGATGGCGCCGAGAACGAACGACTGGCTGCGTGGGCTAACGAAAACCAGGCGGTATTGCTGAACATCCAGCGCCAACCCGGCGCCAACGTCATCGAAGTGGTCGACCGGATCAAGGCGCTACTGCCGAGCATCACCGACAACCTGCCAGCGGGCCTCGAGGTCACGGTCCTGACCGACCGCACGCAAACCATCCGCGCCTCGGTAACAGACGTACAGCATGAGTTGCTGATCGCCATCGCGCTGGTGGTGATGGTGACGTTCCTGTTTCTGCGCCGAGCCAGTGCCACGATCATTCCGTCGGTCGCCGTGCCGCTGTCGCTGATCGGTACGTTCGGCGTGATGTACCTCGCAGGGTTCTCGGTCAATAACCTGACCTTGATGGCCCTGACCATCGCCACCGGTTTCGTGGTGGACGATGCGATCGTCATGCTGGAGAACATTTCCCGCTACATCGAAGAGGGCGAAACACCGCTGAATGCGGCGCTCAAGGGCGCCAAACAGATCGGTTTCACCCTGATTTCCCTGACGCTCTCGTTGATCGCCGTACTGATTCCGCTGCTGTTCATGGCGGACGTAGTAGGGCGCCTGTTCCGCGAATTCGCCATCACCCTGGCGGTAGCGATCCTGATTTCCCTGGTCGTGTCCCTGACCCTCACGCCGATGATGTGCGCGCGGTTGCTCAAGCGTGAACCCAAGGAAGAAGAACAGGGCCGTTTCTATCGGGCCAGTGGTGCGGCCATCGACTGGATGATCGCGGCATACGGGCGCAAATTACAGTGGGTGCTCAAGCATCAACCGCTGACGTTGCTGGTGGCCATTGGCACGCTGGCGTTGACCGTGTTCCTCTACCTGATCGTGCCGAAAGGCTTCTTTCCTGTGCAGGACACCGGGGTGATCCAGGGGATTTCCGAGGCGCCGCAGTCGATCTCCTTTGCGGCCATGAGCGAGCGTCAACAGGACCTTGCCAAAATCATTCTCGCGGACCCGGCGGTGCAAAGCCTGTCGTCCTACATCGGCGTCGACGGTGACAACGCCACGCTCAACAGCGGCCGCTTGCTGATCAACCTCAAGCCTCACAGCGCGCGGGACCTGAGCGCGACCGAAATCATCGCTCGCCTGCAGCCGGAAGTAGACAAGCTGATCGGCATCAGGCTGTTCATGCAGCCGGTACAGGACCTGACCATCGAAGACAGGGTCAGCCGCACCCAGTATCAGTTCAGCATGTCGTCGCCGGATTCGGAGTTGCTGAGCCTGTGGAGCAACCGTCTGGTCGAAGCCCTGGCGCAACAACCAGAACTGACCGACGTTGCCAGCGATCTGCAGGACAAGGGTTTGCAGGTTTACCTGGTGATCGACCGCGATGCCGCGTCGCGCGTCGGTGTTTCGGTTGCCAACATCACCGATGCCTTGTACGACGCATTTGGACAGCGACAGATTTCCACCATCTACACCCAGGCCAGCCAGTACCGTGTGGTCCTGCAATCGCAGTCCGGCGAGAAAATCGGCCCGGACGCGCTGAACCAGATACACGTCAAGACCACCGATGGCGGCCAGGTGCGCCTGTCGAGCCTGGCGCATATCGAAGAGCGTCAAGCGCAGTTGGCCATCACGCACATCGGCCAGTTCCCGGCGGTGATGATGTCCTTCAACCTGGCCCCTGGCGTGGCGCTGGGTCATGCGGTGGAGATCATCGAGCAGGTGCAGAAGGACATCGGCATGCCACTGGGCGTGCAGACGCAGTTCCAGGGTGCCGCCGAGGCCTTCCAGGCGTCGCTGTCGAGCACCTTGCTGCTGATCCTGGCGGCGGTGGTGACGATGTACATCGTGCTGGGCGTGCTTTACGAGAGCTACATCCACCCGATCACCATCCTCTCGACCTTGCCATCGGCCGCTGTCGGCGCCTTGCTGGCGTTGCTTTTGAGTGGCAATGACCTGGGGATGATCGCGATCATCGGTATCATTTTGCTCATCGGCATCGTGAAGAAGAACGCGATCATGATGATCGACTTCGCGCTCGACGCTGAACGCAATCAGGGCCTGGACCCTGAGACCGCGATCTATCAAGCCGCGCTATTGCGTTTCCGGCCGATCCTGATGACCACACTGGCGGCGTTGTTCGGCGCCGTACCCTTGATGCTCGCCACCGGTTCCGGTGCGGAACTGCGTCAGCCTCTGGGTCTGGTGATGGTGGGCGGTTTGCTGGTGAGTCAGGTGCTGACCCTGTTCACTACCCCGGTCATCTACCTGTATTTCGACCGTCTGGGCCGTCGCTGGGGCCACAAGTCCGAGCCTGTGGAAGCGGTAGAGCAGCCATGAACCTGTCAGGACCTTTCATCAAGCGGCCGGTCGCGACCATGCTCCTGAGCCTGGCGATCATGCTGCTGGGGGGCGTTAGCTTCGGCCTGTTGCCGGTCTCACCGCTTCCGCAAATGGACTTCCCGGTGATCGTGGTCCAGGCCAGCCTGCCCGGGGCGAGTCCGGAGGTGATGGCGTCGACCGTGGCCACACCGCTCGAACGTTCCTTTGGTGCAATTGCCGGTGTGAACACCATGAGCAGTCGCTCCAGCCAGGGTTCGACCCGGGTGATCCTGCAATTTGACCTTGATCGCGATATCAACGGCGCGGCCCGTGAAGTGCAGGCGGCGATCAACGCCTCGCGCAACTTGCTGCCTAGCGGTATGCGCAGCATGCCGACCTACAAAAAGGTCAACCCGTCCCAGGCACCGATCATGGTGCTGTCGTTGACCTCCGATGTTCTGGAAAAGGGCCAGCTCTACGACCTGGCCTCGACCATTCTTTCCCAAAGCCTGTCCCAGGTGCAGGGCGTCGGTGAAGTGCAGATTGGCGGCAGCTCACTGCCTGCGGTGCGTATCGAACTCGAACCCCAGGCGCTCAACCAATACGGCGTGGCGCTGGATGACGTGCGCAACACCATCGCCAATGCCAACGTCCGTCGCCCGAAGGGTTCGGTCGAGGACGGCCAGCGGTTGTGGCAGGTCCAGGCCAATGACCAGCTGGAAAAAGCCAAGGATTACGAGTCGCTGATCATTCACTACGCGGACGGTGCAGCCTTGCGCCTGAAGGACGTGGCCAAGGTCAGCGACGGCGTCGAAGACCGTTACAACAGCGGTTTCTTCAACAATGACGCCGCTGTATTGCTGGTGATCAACCGTCAGGCTGGCGCCAACATCATTGAGACGGTCAACGAGATCAAGGCGCAGTTGCCGGCGCTGCAGGCCGTATTGCCGGCCAGCGTCAAACTGAACCTGGCGATGGATCGCTCGCCCGTCATCAAGGCCACGCTGCACGAGGCGGAAATGACCCTGCTGATCGCCGTGGCGCTGGTGATTCTGGTGGTGTTCCTGTTTCTGGGTAATTTCCGCGCTTCTCTGATTCCGACGCTGGCGGTACCGGTGTCGCTGGTGGGCACGTTCGCGGTGATGTACCTCTACGGATTCTCGTTGAATAACCTGTCGCTGATGGCGTTGATTCTTGCCACCGGCCTGGTGGTGGACGATGCGATCGTGGTGCTGGAGAACATTTCTCGCCACATCGACGACGGCGTCCCGCCGATGAAAGCCGCGTACCTCGGGGCGCAGGAGGTCGGTTTCACCTTGCTGTCGATGAACGTCTCGCTGGTGGCGGTCTTCCTGTCGATCCTGTTCATGGGCGGGATCATCGAAAGTCTGTTCCGCGAGTTTTCCATCACCCTGGCTGCGTCCATCGTGGTGTCGCTGGTGGTTTCGCTGACGTTGACACCGATGCTCTGCGCCCGCTGGCTCAAGCCGCACACGCCGGGTCAGGAAAACCGCCTGCAACGCTGGAGCCGGCGTACCAACGAATGGATGGTTGGCAAATACGCGACCAGCCTCGACTGGGTACTGCGTCATCGACGCCTGACACTGCTCAGTTTATTCGTGACAGTTGGCGTTAACATTGCGCTGTATATCGTTGTTCCTAAAACATTTATGCCGCAGCAGGATACCGGGCAGCTGATTGGTTTCGTTCGGGGCGACGACGGTTTGTCCTTCAGCGTGATGCAGCCGAAGATGGAAACATTCCGGCGCGCCGTGTTGAAAGATGAGGCGGTGGAAAGCGTGGCGGGCTTCATCGGGGGCAGTAACGGAACCAACAACGCGTTCATGCTGGTGCGATTGAAGCCAATCAAGGAACGCAACCTCTCCGCGCAGAAGGTCATCGAACGGCTGCGCAAGGAGATGCCCAAAGTCGCAGGTGCGCAGCTGATGCTCATGGCCGATCAGGACCTGCAGTTCGGCGGTGGCCGTGAACAGACTACGTCGCAGTATTCGTACATCCTGCAAAGTGCCGACCTGGGCGAGTTGCGCGAGTGGTACCCGAAAGTCGTCACAGCGCTCAAGGCCCTGCCGGAACTGACGGCGATCGACGCCCGCGAAGGCCGTGGCGCCCAGCAAGTGACGCTGATCGTTGATCGCGACCAGGCCAAGCGCCTGGGTGTCGACATGGACATGGTCACCTCGGTGCTCAATAACGCGTATAGCCAGCGGCAGATCTCGACGATTTACGACAGCCTCAACCAGTATCAGGTGGTGATGGAGGTCAATCCGAAATACGCCCAGGACCCGATCACCCTCAAGCAGGTGCAGGTGATCACCGCCGACGGTGCGCGGATTCCGCTGTCGACCATTGCCCATTATGAAGCCAGCCTGGAAGACGATCGTGTCAGCCACGAAGGTCAGTTCGCCTCCGAGAGCATTTCTTTTGACATGGCTGAAGGGACCACGGTTGAGCAGGGCACGGCCGCCATTGAGCGCGCAATCGCCCGACTGGGTATGCCGGAAGACGTGATCGTCAAAATGGCCGGTACTGCCGATGCCTTTGCCGCCACCCAGAAAAGTCAGCCCTGGATGATTCTCGGCGCGTTGGTCGCCGTGTACCTGGTGCTTGGCGTGCTCTATGAAAGCTACATTCATCCGCTGACCATTCTGTCGACCTTGCCGTCCGCCGGGGTGGGGGCGCTGCTGTCGATCTACGCGCTCGGGGGGGAATTCAGCCTGATCTCGTTGCTGGGGCTGTTCCTGCTGATCGGCGTGGTGAAGAAAAACGCCATTCTGATGATCGACCTCGCGTTGCAGCTTGAGCGACATCAAGGCATGACGCCTCTGGAATCCATTCGCAGCGCTTGCCTGCAGCGTCTGCGGCCGATCCTGATGACCACGCTGGCGGCGATCCTTGGCGCCTTGCCCTTGCTGCTCGGCCGCGCCGAAGGGGCGGAAATGCGTCAGCCATTGGGCCTGACGATTATCGGCGGGCTGATCTTCAGCCAGGTGCTGACCCTTTACACCACCCCGGTGGTTTACCTCTATCTCGACAAACTGCGCCATCGCTTCAACCACTGGCGTGGGGTGCGTACCGATGCTGCTCTGGAAACTCCGCTATGACTGACCGTTCGCTTTTCTCCCTGGCTGCACCCGTGATCACGGCCCGAGGCTCGCGATTGTTGAGCCTGGCGCTGTGCGTGGGCATGCTCAGTGCCTGTGCCATCGGCCCGGACTATCAGCGCCCGCCAGCAGCGGCACCGGTGCAATACAAGGAAGCCGCCGGATGGCGGCAAGCCAATCCCAGTGATTCCCTGGCGCGGGGTGCCTGGTGGGAGTTGTACGGCGACCAGCAGCTCAACGCACTGATCGAGAAACTCAACAGCGCCAACCAGACCGTGGCTCAATCCGAAGCACAGTACCGTCAGGCCCAGGCCTTGGTGCGCAGCGCGCGCGGTGCGTTTTTTCCGACCGTGGACTTGACCGTTGGCAAGAACCGTTCCAGCCAAGGCACGGGGAGCAGCAGTTCGAGCCTGAGCAGTTCTTCCAGCGGTATTCGCGACACCTACACGGCGCAGGCCGGTGTGAGTTGGGAGGCGGATGTCTGGGGCAAGCTGCGTCGCGGGCTCGAAGCTGACACCGCCAACGCCCAGGCGAGTTTTGCCGATCTGGCGGCGATGCGTTTGAGCCAACAGTCGGAGCTGGTGCAGAACTACCTGCAACTGCGAGTCATCGATCAGCAAAAACGCCTGCTGGAAGCCACGGTCGAGGCCTATGAGCGCTCGCTGAAAATGACTCAGAACCAGTACCGTGCAGGCGTCTCCGGCAAGGATGCGGTGGCGCAGGCCCAGACTCAGCTCAAGAGCACCCAGGCTGACATGATCGACCTGATCTGGCAGCGGGCACAGTTCGAAAACGCCATTGCCGTACTGATCGGGCTGCCTCCGGCTGACTTCAGCCTGGCAGAATCCCGGAACATTCCGGTGTTGCCAGAGGTGCCGCTGACCTTGCCATCGCAATTGCTGGAACGGCGACCGGACATTGCTTCCGCCGAACGTTCAGTGATGGCGGCCAACGCCAACATCGGCGTGGCCAAGGCGGCCTATTACCCGGACCTGACGCTGAGCCTCAATGGCGGTTACAGCAGCAGCACTTCCTCCAACTGGATCAGCGTACCGAACCGCTTCTGGTCGGTCGGCCCGCAACTGGCCATGACCCTGTTCGACGGCGGCCAGCGCTCGGCGGAAGTCGACCGCAGCGAAGCCGCCTACGACGAGACGGTGGCCAAGTACCGCCAGACCGTGCTCGATGGCTTTCGTGAAGTGGAAAATTACCTGGTCCAGCTCAAGGTGCTGGAAAACGAATCCGCAGTGCGCCAGCAAGCGCTGGACGCAGCCCGCGAGTCCCTGCGCCTGACCCAGAACCAGTACAAGGCCGGTTTGATTGCCTACCTCGACGTGGTGGTGATTCAAGCCACGGCCCTGAACAACGAACGCAGCATGCTCGATCTGCTGCAGAGTCGTCTGATCGCCAGTGTGCAACTGATCGCAGCGCTGGGCGGCGGGTGGGACGGGCACACCGAACCAATGTAGGTGAGGCCGATTCAGGAGCGCGGCTGCTGCGTCCGATCGCGGCCCGAGCCGAACGCAGCCTCGCAGGCTCGACAGCTGCTACAGAGCCGCACCACGCCTCATGTAGCAGCTGGCGAAGCCTGCGTTGGGGTGCGAAGCGCCCCCCGATTCTCAAGATCGCAACCGTAATTCCTGATTCCCGTAGCCTCTAAAGCTCGGCAATTGCGACACTCCAATGAAATCAAACAAGCGTTTCATCGGACTGCTGGCATTTTGCTCATTTTGTGAGTGCGTTCTCATTTGGAATCCGTACAATCGCCACTTTTCAGCCTCCGAGAAGGGAAGCGGTACGGAGGGGATTCAGAGAAGCCACATGCTCATCGGAAGCTATTCGCCCACGCTGGTCGTCATTTCGCTTTTTGTAGCGATTCTCGCCTCTTACACCGCGCTCGACCTCACCGAACGTATTGCCACGGCCAAGGGCCGAGCCGTGCATTTATGGACGGCGGGTGGCGCGCTGGCGATGGGGGTCGGGGTGTGGTCGATGCATTTCATCGGCATGCTCGCGTTCAAGCTGCCCATTGACCTGGGTTACGACGTCACCCTCACGTCGCTGTCGTTGCTCATTGCAATCCTCTCCTGCGGCTTTGCCCTGTGGCTGGTCAGTCAACCCCGACTGCCCGCGTGGCAACTGCTGTTCGGCGCGTTGATCATGGGGGGCGGGATCAGCGCCATGCATTACACCGGCATGGCGGCGATGCACATGCAGCCGGGTATCGATTACGACCCCACACTCTTCACGGCCTCGCTGCTGATCGCCGTCGGCGCATCGGGAGCGGCGTTGTGGATCGCCTTCCGACTGCGCCAGCACACCCCTTACGTCGCTCTGATCCGCTGTGGCGCGGCCATCATCATGGGCATCGCCATCGTCGGCATGCACTACACCGGCATGGCTGCGGCGCGTTTTCCGGACGGCAGTTTCTGCGGTGCGGCGGTCAACGGCCTGAACAGCAAGGGCCTCGACAACCTGGTGCTGATCACCACGCTGGCAGTGTTGAGCATTGCCTTGCTGACCTCGATTCTGGATGCGCGGATGGAAGCACGCACCGCGAGTCTTGCCCGTTCGCTGACCGAAGCCAACCGCGAACTGACTCAATTGGCCCTGCATGATCCCCTGACCGGCCTGCCGAATCGGGTCTTGCTCGCCGACCGGATCGACCAGGCGATGCTGATGGTCCGCGAACAAGGCGGTTGTTTTGCGCTGATGTTTATCGATCTGGACGGTTTCAAACCGGTCAACGATGCGTTCGGCCACCATATGGGCGACCAGTTGTTGCGCGAAGTCGCGGCTCGCCTGCGCGAGGACCTGCGTAGCCACGACACCCTGGCACGGATTGGTGGCGACGAATTTCTCCTGCTGGTGCAACTGGCCGAACAGAATGACGCGTTGAATCTGGCAGCACGGCAGGTCGGGTTGATCGGGCGTTCGTTCCGTGTTGCTGAACACGATTTGCAGATCTCCGCCAGCGTCGGCATCGCGATCTATCCGGGTAACGGTGAAACGGCTCAGGAGTTGCTGATGAACGCCGATGCCGCTATGTATCACGCCAAAGGCGCCGGCAAAAACGGCTACAGCTTCTTCGACGCGTCCATGAACAGTAACGCCCGCAAACAGCTGCAATTGCTGCAAGACCTGCGTGCTGCCGTGGAACAGCAGCAGTTCAGCCTGTATTACCAACCCAAGTTCGACGCCGCCAATGGCCGGCCGGTTGGCGCCGAGGCGCTGCTGCGCTGGGTACACCCGACTCAGGGCATGCTGTTGCCGGACAAGTTCATTGAGCTCGCGGAACGGACCGGCCTGATCATTCCGATTGGCGAGTGGGTATTGAACGAAGCCTGCCGGCAAATGCGCGAATGGTACGTGCTCGGTTACACCGACTGGCGCATTGCGGTGAACCTTTCTGCGCTGCAGTTCTGCCACGTCGGTCTGGTCCAGAGCGTTGCCAAGGCCCTGGCCACCCACCATTTGCCGCCCAACAGCCTGACCCTGGAAATCACCGAGACCACGGCGATGAGCGACGCCGACGCGAGTATGACCGTGCTGCAGGCGTTGTCGGAGATGGGCGTCGACCTGTCCATCGATGACTTTGGTACTGGCTATTCAAGCCTGATGTACCTCAAACGCCTGCCGGCCAATGAGCTGAAGATCGACCGTGGGTTTGTCCGCGATCTGGAACGCGACAGCGATGATGCGGCGATCGTGTCGGCCATCGTCGCCTTGGGCCAGGCTTTGGGTTTGCGCATCGTTGCCGAAGGGGTGGAAACCGACATGCAGCAGGATTTCCTGACGCAGTTGGGGTGTGATTCGTTACAGGGCTACCTGCTCGGACATCCGCTGCCGGCTGAGCGGTTCATGATGGACATTGTGCGTGGAGAGCAGCTGGCAGCGGTTAACACTTAATCCTGTAGCAGCTGTCGAGACTGCGACGCAGTCGTCGTGAGATCAGGCTGCGCGATGGTTCAGGAGCATGAGCTTGATTGACGACGACTGCGTCGCCGAACGCAGCCTCGAAGGCTCGACAGCTGCTACAAGGTTTATGCAAATCCTGCGAATGCCGGTTATTCTTGGCCCCGACTGCTTAAGCTTGCAAATGGGGAAAGACAGCATGGACAAAGTCATCGTCATCACCGGTGGGAGCCGAGGCATCGGCGCCGCGACAGCGCTACTGGCCGCCAAACAGGGCTACCGGATCTGCATCAACTATCAGGCTGACGAAGAAGCCGCGCATAACGTGCTCGAACAGGTGCGCGCCCTCGGCGCTCAAGCCATCGCAGTACGTGCCGACGTCAGCAACGAAGATGAAGTGATCGGCCTGTTTCAGCGAGTGGACAACGAGCTGGGCCGGGTCACCGCACTGGTGAACAACGCCGGTACTGTCGGGCACAAATCCCGGGTCGACGAAATGTCCGAATTTCGCATTCTCAAAATTCTCAAGACGAACGTGCTGGCGCCGATCCTCTGCGCCAAGCACGCGATCCTGCGCATGTCGCCCAAGCATGGCGGGCAGGGCGGCAGTATCGTTAACGTCTCTTCGGTGGCCTCGCGCCTGGGCTCGCCTAACGAATACGTTGATTACGCCGCCTCCAAAGGCGCGCTGGACAGTTTTACCATCGGCCTGTCCAAGGAAGTCGCGGGTGAGGGCATTCGCGTGAATGCCGTACGGCCGGGGTATATCTATACCGACTTCCATGCGTTGAGTGGCGATCCGGATCGGGTCAGCAAGCTGGAGTCAGGCATTCCGATGGCCCGGGGCGGGCGCCCGGATGAGGTTGCGGAGGCGATTGTGTGGCTGCTGTCGGACAAGGCTTCGTATGCGACGGGGACGTTTGTCGATCTGGGCGGTGGGCGCTAGACCCTGAGTAAGTTGTCGTCTGAACTGGCCCCATCGCGGGCAAGCCCGCTCCCACAGTGGAGTGGTGGAACACAGAAATTGTGAACACCTCAATACCTGTGGGAGCGGGTTTACCCGCGATGGCGGCAGGTCAGTCGACATCAATACATCAATACATCAGAACGACCGCACGATCCGTCCCAACGTCTCCATCGCCTTCTCGGCCGCTTCATCCCAAGGGCTGCCATAGTTCAGCCTGATGCAATTCCTGAAGCGCTGGGTCGGCGAAAATATCGGCCCCGGCGCAATGCTGATGCCTTGCGCCAGCGCCATCTGAAACAACTTCAAAGAATCCATTTGTGCCGGTAATTCCAGCCAGAGAAAGTACCCGCCTGCAGGCTGGCTGACCCGTGTCTGCGCCGGGAAATAACGGGCAATGGCGGCGAGCATCGCGCTTTGTTGCTCCTCCAGCGCATAGCGCAGTTTGCGCAGATGCCGGTCGTAACCACCGTGTTGCAGGTAATCGGCAATCGCCGCCTGAGCGGGCATCGACGCACACAGCGACGTCATGAGTTTCAGCCGTTCGATTTTCTGCGCGTAACGCCCGGCCGCGACCCAGCCGATGCGGTAACCAGGCGCGAGGCTTTTGGCGAAGGAGCCGCAGTGCATCACCAGGCCCTCGGTATCAAACGCCTTGGCCGGCTTCGGCGCGTGTTGGCCGTAATACAGTTCGGCGTAGACATCGTCCTCGATCAACGGCACCTGATGACGACGCAGCAACTCCACCAGTTCCTGTTTCTTCGCCTCGGGCATGGTCGCGCCCATGGGGTTCTGGAAACTGGTCATGCACCAGCACACCTTGATCGGATGCCGTTCCAGGGTCTGCGCAAGGACGCCGAGGTCGATGCCGTCGCGCGGGTGCACGGGAATTTCCACGGCTTTGAGTTTCAGGCGTTCAAGGATCTGCAGGCACGCGTAGAACGCCGGCGCTTCGATGGCCACCAGGTCGCCGGGCTCGGTGACGGCTTGCAGGCACAGGTTCAACGCTTCCAGGGCGCCATTGGTGATCAGCAGTTCTTCCATGGGCAGCATCAGGCCGCCGACCATGTAGCGCAACGCAATCTGACGGCGCAGGTGCGGATTGCCTGGCGACATGTCGGTGACCACCATGCGCGGGTCCATTTCCCGCGCGGCACTGGACAGGGAGCGTGATAACCGTTGCAGCGGAAACAGCGCCGGGCTGGGGAATGCCGAGCCAAAGGGCACGGTGTTCGGGTCTTTGATCGAGTCGAGCACCGAGAACACCAGTTCGCTGACGTCGACTTCGGTGGATTCGTTGACCTGACTGCTGATCACCGGCTCGGAAAACGGGCTTGGTGCATGGGCGTTGACGAAGTAGCCAGAGCGCGGCCGGGCGCGGATCAGGCCGCGGCGCTCCAGCAGGTAGTACGCCTGGAACACCGTCGAAGGGCTGACACCATGGGTCTGGCTGGCGTAGCGCACTGAAGGCACCCGTTGGCCGGGGCCGAGAACGCCGGAGCGGATCAGTTCAGCGATGTCGTCGGCGAATTTTTCGTAGCGTTTCATCGAATGCCCGAATTGAAATTGTTCATATGACGCGGTCCTTTGTGGCGAGGGAGCCTGTCGAATCGTCGCCACAGGGGATCGTGCGTCTGCATGTTAAGGGATCACCGATTCATCGGCGCTACAAACCGGCTTTTCGCCACGCTATAAATCTGCGGCTCATCGCTGTCGACGATCTTGAAGCTGATGCTCTGAGAACTGCTGCTCGGGCGTTCTGTCGTCATCGCCACCGACACCGGCACATCAACGATCTCGCCGGGCGCCAGGCTCAGTTCGGTCTTGCCCTGGAGCTGAAAACCATCGCCATCGACCAGGGTCAGCCGGTAATCCTGACGCTGCTGGGTCTTGTTGATCACCTTCAGGCTGTAGATGTTTTCGATCTGGCCCTGGCTGTTTTCACGGAACAGGCCCCGGTCTTTGCTCACATCCAGCGATACCATGGGCCGCTCGACCAGCGCGAGGGCGAGGGCGCCGATCATCACCAGCAGCACCGCCGTGTAACCGATCAATCTGGGGCGCAACAAGTGCGTCTTGCCGCCTTGCAACTCGTGCTCGGAGGTATAGCTGATCAGTCCACGGGCATAACCCATTTTGTCCATGATCGAATCACAGGCGTCGATGCACGCCGCGCAGCCGATGCACTCCATCTGCAAGCCATCGCGGATGTCGATGCCGGTCGGGCAGACCTGCACGCACACCTGGCAGTCGATGCAATCGCCCAGGCCGACGTCGGCAGGCTTGACCTCGCGTTTGCGCGGGCCACGGTTTTCACCGCGAGCGACGTCGTAGGAAATGGTCAGGGTGTCCTTGTCGAACATCACGCTCTGGAACCGCGCATACGGGCACATGTGCATGCACACGGCTTCACGCAACCAGCCGGCGTTGATGTAGGTGGCACCGGTGAAGAACAGCACCCAGAACAGGCTGACACCGGCCATTTGCAGCGTCAGGAGCTCTTCGGCCAGTAGCCGGATCGGGGTGAAATAGCCGACAAATGTCAGGCCCGTGAGCAGGCTGATCGCCAGCCACAGCGTGTGCTTGGCCGAGCGGCGCATGAGTTTGTTCAGCGTCCAGGGCGCGGCCTGCAGTTTGATCCGCTGGTTGCGTTCGCCTTCGGTGATCTTCTCGCACCACATGAAGATCCAGGTCCAGGAGCTTTGCGGGCAGGTGTAGCCGCACCACACCCGGCCAGCAAATACCGTAATTGCGAACAGGCCGAACGCCGCAATGATCAGCAGCGCCGACAGCAGGATGAAATCCTGCGGCCAGAAGGTCGCGCCAAAGATGTGGAATTTGCTTTCGGACAGGTCCCACAGCACCGCCTGGCGGCCACCCCAGTTCAACCACACCGTGCCGAAGAACAGCAAGAACAGGAAGCCGGCACCGGTCAATCGCAGGTTGCGAAACAGTCCGGTGAAGCTGCGGGTGTGGATCAGGTTGTCGCTGGACCTGGCCTTCATCTTTGGACGCGAGGGCTCATAGGTCTGTACAGGCGCGATACTTTCTACGGTTCGGACGGGAATTCTTTCGCTCATGGTCTTTCGCTCATCAGCCTCCATCAGGCCGGAGCACTATGAGCGTCGATCTGTTTGCATAACAGACTCAGGTATCGCAATAAAAAGCGGATCAGATGAGCCCTGATCCGCTCCCTGCGACAAGTTGAAGCATCCGCCACAGCGGGACATCAACGCCTATATCAGCCGTCTGCGGGCGTTGTTGATCAGCGTCAGCTAAATCACCGAATCACTGTCGGTCGCCTTCAAATGCTTACGACCATCCACTGCGCCTGCTACGGTCAATGCGTCGGCTTCTGCTTCGGTGATGTAAACGCGCTGGCCATTGAGCTCCACCGCCGACATGGCTTTTTCGGAATCGGTGATCACGGTGACGTCGGGGCACAGGCGAATTTCCTCGCCGTTCTCGAGGGTGAAGAAGCAAGTCTGGTTTTCGATGCGCACGGTCATGGTGATGTCCTTTTTTCTGCGGGGGTTCTCTGCATTAGGGCGTCAGTCGTCGGCATCGTTCGGTGCAACCGATTAATGGTCGGCGCGGTCCATCGTCTAGACCAATTCACAAGGACAGCCGCATGAACGCGTGGTGGCATGAAGTATGGGTGACCCTGCAAGCGGAATTCGCCGACATCGGCGACGCCGCACAATTGACACGAATTACCGTGAGACTGGTGATTGCTGCGCTGTTGGGCGGCATTCTCGGGTTTGAACGCGAGCACAAGGGCAAGGCCGCCGGGGTTCGTACCCACATGCTGGTGGCCTTGGGCGCGGCACTGTTTGTTTTGGTGCCGCAGATGTCCGGGTCTCAGGCTGACGCGATGAGCCGGGTGGTGCAGGGGGTGATTGCCGGGATCGGTTTTCTGGGCGCTGGCACCATCCTGAAAAACACCGAAGGCGATGAAGGCCACGTCAAGGGCCTGACCACCGCCGCCGGGTTGTGGATGACCGCTGCGATTGGAGTAGCCGCGGGGCTGGGGCGTGAATCGACAGCGGTGCTCAGTACGTTATTGGCGTTGGCGATCTTCAGCGTGATGCCGAGGATCGTGAAGCTGCTGGATAAGGATGAGGATAAGGAACGTGATGAGCCGTAGGACTCATCGACAGCACCTACACGATTACACAATCACAGGCGGCATAGTCTCCGGCGGATCTTCCCGAGGTGGCGGGGTGGTTCCAGGCGGTTCCTGTTCGGGAACCGGCTCAGGCTCGGTCGGGGGGATCGTCGGATTGTCGATATTCGGATCGGGCGTTTCAGCAGGGATTGGAATATTCATCGTTCAAGCTCCAGTGGCACATGGCGTGAGTCGTGCTTAAGTCTGTTGACCACCGGACAAATGAATTGATTCCCGTAATCAGCCAAGCGAATCAGCGTGAACTTTAGCGGCGCAGGTCGCTCGGAACCTTAGTGAGTTCATTCCAGGGCTGAGCGCTTTGCGCGAACGTCGACCCAGCACAAGAGCGTCCATGGGGCGTAAAGGAGAGATGCTCGATGACGATCGAAAAACCTAATGAGTTGAGCTACAACCCGCACATTCCGCTGTCGCAGGCTTTATTGCTGCCGCGTATTGCCATTGAAGACACCATGCCGACCCTTGATGGCGGCCAGTTCGCGGTCAAGGCCGTGGTCGGGCAGGACGTGGTGGTGACCAGCAAGGTATTTGCCGACGGTCACGACAAGATGGCTGTACGGGTGCGTTGGCGCGCCGAAGGCGACGAGCAGTGGCAGTCCGCAGTCATGGGCGAGCTCGGCAATAACGGTTGGCAGGGCCAGTTCCGCGTGGAACGCCAGGGCCGTTATGTCTATTGCATCGAAGCCTGGATCGACCAGTTCGCCAGCTTCTGTTACGAGCTGGAAAAAAAGCACACCGCACGGGTGCCGGTCAGCCTTGAGCTGCAGGAAGGACGCACGCACGTTCAACAGGCAGCCGAACGTTCGGAAGGACAACTGAGCGAAGCGCTGGCGGCCCTGCATCATGAACTGTCCGGTCTGCTCGAAACCGAGCAGGTCGCGCTGTTTCTGCACCAGCGTAGCGCTGACTTGATGGCCCAGGCCGATCACCGTGCCTTCGTCAGCCTCAGCCCGGAATACCCGCTGGACGTTGAACGCGAGTTGGCACAATTCGCCAGTTGGTATGAATTGTTCCCCCGTTCGATCACCGACGATCCGGCACGCCACGGCACCTTTAATGACGTGCATTCGCGGCTGCCGATGATCCAGGACATGGGGTTCGACGTGCTGTACTTCCCGCCGATCCACCCCATCGGCCGCAGTCACCGCAAAGGTCCGAACAACTCCCTGACCGCCGGTCCCAACGATCCGGGCAGCCCTTACGCCATCGGCAGTGCTGAAGGGGGTCATGAGGCCATTCATTCGGAGCTGGGCACCCGCGAAGACTTCCGTCGGCTGGTCGCCGCGGCGGCGGATCACGGGCTGGAGATTGCCCTCGATTTCGCGATCCAGTGCTCCCAGGATCACCCGTGGCTCCAGCAGCATCCGGGCTGGTTCAACTGGCGTCCGGACGGCACGATCAAATACGCCGAGAACCCGCCGAAAAAATACCAGGACATCGTCAACGTCGATTTCTACGCCGCTGACGCGATCCCGAGCCTGTGGGTCGAACTGCGAGACATCGTGGTGGGTTGGGTCGAGGAGGGCGTGAAGATCTTCCGTGTCGATAACCCGCACACCAAACCGCTGCCGTTCTGGCAATGGTTGATTGCAGACGTGAGAGCGTTGTACCCGGAAGTGATTTTCCTCGCAGAAGCCTTCACCACCCCGGCGATGATGGCGCGGCTGGGCAAGGTCGGTTACTCACAGAGCTACACCTATTTCACCTGGCGCAACACCAAGTACGAGCTGTCGACTTATCTGACCGAGCTCAACGAGTCGCCGTGGCGCGAGTGCTACCGGCCGAACTTTTTCGTCAACACGCCAGACATCAATCCGGCGTTCCTGCACGAATCCGGTCGCGCCGGTTTCCTCATCCGCGCAGCGCTGGCGACCATGGGCTCCGGTCTGTGGGGCATGTATTCGGGCTTTGAGCTGTGTGAATCGGCACCGGTGCCAGGCAAAGAGGAGTACCTCAACTCCGAGAAGTACGAAATCCGTCCGCGGGATTTCAATGCCCCGGGCAACATCATTGCCGAAATTGCCCAGCTCAACCGGATTCGCCGGCAGAACCCCGCACTGCAGACGCACCTGGGCTTGAAGATCTACAACGCCTGGAACGACAACATTCTGTATTTCGGCAAACGCAGCGCTGACGGCAGCAATTTCATTCTGGTGGCGGTGAGCCTTGATCCGCATAACGTGCAGGAAGCGAACTTCGAGTTGCCACTGTGGGAGATGGGCCTGCCTGACGACGCCCATACCCAGGGCGAGGACTTGATGAGTGGCCATCGCTGGACCTGGTACGGCAAGTATCAGTTCATGCGCATCGACCCGGCGCACCAGCCGTTCGGGATTTGGCGGATTTCCACGTCGTAACTACACCGCCGCACCCCCTGTAGGAGCTGTCGAGTGCAACGAGGCTGCGATCTTTTGACCTTTAAAGTCAAAGTCAAAAGATCGCAGCCTTCGGCAGCTCCTACAGGGTACGCCGGTGTATTGCGAGCGCTGCGCTGCAGTGGCTTTATTGAATTCAACAGGAGTTTCAAATGGCGAAGAAACCCAAGGCAGCCACTTTTATCAAGGACCCGCTCTGGTACAAGGATGCGGTGATCTACCAGGTACACGTTAAGTCTTTTTTCGACTCCAACAATGACGGGATCGGCGATTTTCCCGGTCTTATCGCCAAACTCGATTACATTGCCGATCTCGGCGTCAACACCATCTGGCTTCTGCCGTTCTACCCGTCCCCTCGGCGCGACGATGGCTATGACATCGCCGAGTACCGGGGCGTACACCCCGATTACGGCACCATGGCCGACGCGAGGCGGTTCATTTCCGAGGCCCATGAACGCGGCCTGCGGGTGATCACCGAACTGGTCATCAACCACACCTCCGACCAGCACGCCTGGTTCCAGCGCGCCCGCAAAGCCAAGAAAGGCTCGGCGGCCCGGGACTTCTATGTGTGGTCGGATGATGATCAGAAGTACGACGAAACCCGCATCATCTTTCTCGACACCGAGAAGTCCAACTGGACCTGGGACCCCGTGGCTGGCCAGTATTTCTGGCACCGTTTTTACTCCCACCAGCCGGACCTGAATTTCGACAATCCGCAAGTCATGAAAGCCGTGCTGTCGGTGATGCGTTACTGGCTGGACATGGGCATCGATGGCCTGCGCCTGGATGCCATTCCTTACCTGATCGAGCGCGACGGCACCAACAACGAGAACCTGCCCGAGACCCACGACGTCCTCAAGCAGATCCGCGCCGAAATCGACGCCAACTACCCGGACCGCATGTTGCTGGCCGAGGCCAATCAATGGCCGGAAGACACGCAGTTGTACTTCGGTGACACCGACGCTGAAGGCCAGAATGGCGATGAATGCCATATGGCGTTCCACTTCCCGTTGATGCCGCGCATGTACATGGCGCTGGCCCAGGAAGACCGTTTCCCGATTACCGATATCCTGCGCCAGACCCCGGAGATCCCGGCCAACTGCCAGTGGGCGATTTTCCTGCGTAACCACGATGAACTGACGCTGGAGATGGTCACCGACAAAGAGCGTGACTACCTGTGGAATTACTACGCCGCCGACCGTCGGGCGCGGATCAACCTGGGTATCCGCCGACGACTGGCGCCGCTGATGGAACGCGACCGCCGTCGCGTGGAGCTGCTGAACAGTCTGCTGTTGTCGATGCCCGGCACGCCGACCTTGTACTACGGCGATGAAATCGGCATGGGCGATAACATCTACCTTGGCGACCGCGACGGCGTGCGTACGCCCATGCAATGGTCGATTGACCGCAACGGCGGCTTCTCCCGCGCCGATCCGGCGAGCCTGGTGCTGCCGCCGATCATGGACCCGCAATACGGGTATCTGTCGGTCAACGTCGAAACCCAGGCCGGCGACCCGCATTCGCTGCTGAACTGGACCCGCCGCATGCTCGCTGTGCGCAAGCAGTCCAAGGCATTTGGTCGCGGTACGTTGAAAATGCTCTCGCCGAGCAACCGGCGGATCCTGGCTTACACCCGTGAATTCACTGGGGAGGATGGCAAGCACGAAATCATCCTCTGCGTGGCCAACGTTTCGCGCAGTGCACAAGCGGCGGAGCTGGACCTGTCGGCCTACGTCGGCATGGTGCCGGTGGAAATGCTTGGCGGTAATGCCTTCCCGCCAATTGGCCAGCTGAATTTCCTGCTGACCCTGGCCCCGTACGGCTTCTATTGGTTTGGCCTGGCCGCGGAGAATCAGATGCCCAGCTGGCACGTCGAACCGGCGCAAAGCCTGCCGGACTTCACTACGCTGGTGCTCAAACACCGCATGGAAGAGCTGCTCGACGCGCCGGCCCGGGACACCCTGGAACAAGGCATTCTGCCGAGCTGGCTGCAGAACCGTCGCTGGTTTGCCGGCAAGGATGCCGCCATCGAGCAGGTCAAACTGGCCTACGGCGTGCGCTTTGGCGATGCGCAGCACCCGGTATTGCTCAGTGAAATCGATGTCACCAGCAATGGCCAGACCAGCCGCTACCAACTGCCGTTCGGCTTTATCGCCGAAGATCAGGTCGGGCCGGCATTGCCGCAACAGTTGGCGCTGTCTCGAGTACGGCGTGGCCGTCAGGTCGGCGTCATCACGGATGCGTTCGCCCTGGAAAACTTCATTCGTGCGGTCCTGCAAGGCATGCAGAGCAATTCGGTTTTGCCCTCGGAAGCCGGGGAGATCCGTTTCGAACCGACTGCCGAACTGGCCAAACTGGGGCT
The DNA here is from genome assembly GCF_015351605.1 of Pseudomonas sp. p50(2008). NCBI lineage: Bacteria > Pseudomonadati > Pseudomonadota > Gammaproteobacteria > Pseudomonadales > Pseudomonadaceae > Pseudomonas > Pseudomonas sp. p50(2008). The sequence goes on along the minus strand of NZ_JACMYF010000010.1, from coordinate 86,640 downwards.
CAATGCAGAGTCCGAGGTGCGTTACCTGTCTGCCGAGCAATCCAACAGTTCGGTCGTGGTCGGCAAGAGCCTGGTGCTCAAGCTGATTCGTAAAATCGCCTCCGGCGTGCACCCGGAACTGGAGATGAGCGCTTACCTGACCAATGCCGGCTTCAGCAATATTTCGCCGCTGCTGGGTTCGGTGATTCGCCGTGATGCTCAGGGTGAAGACACGCTGCTGATGATCGCCCAGGGCTTTCTTAGCAATCAGGGCGACGCCTGGGAATGGACCCAGAACAATCTCGAACGGGCGTTGCGCGACGAACTGGCGCAAGCCATCTCCGAGCAGGAACAACATTACAACGCGCTTGGGGAGCTGAAAGATTTCGCCGGCATGCTGGGTCAGCGATTGGGCGAAATGCACCAGGTGCTGGCCGCGCCCACCGACGACCCGGACTTCGCGCCGCACATCACCACGCAGAAAGAGGCCCTCGCATCGGCCAAGGATGTCGCGGCTCAAGTTGAGCACTCGTTGAAGTTGCTCAAGGAGCATCAAAACGAACTGAACCCCGAAGACCAAGCGTTGGTCAGTCGTTTACTGGACAACAAAAAGGCGATCCTTAGCCATGTCCAGGACCTGGGTAAAAAGTCGGCCGGTGGTTTGCGCATCCGCGTACACGGCGATTTGCATTTGGGTCAGGTGTTGGTGATCAAGGGCGATGCGTACCTGATCGACTTTGAAGGCGAACCGGCGCGGCCATTGCATGAACGACGGGGCAAGCACAGTCCGTATAAAGACGTCAGCGGCGTGTTGCGTTCCTTCGATTACGCAGCGGCGATGACGATCAATGTGCACAACGTCGACAACACCGAAACTGCGCAAGCTGCGCGCACGCGGGTTGCCGAGCGTTATTTGAGTGAGGCAAAAATCGCATTTATCGACGCCTATCGGCGAGCGGCAGCTAGTCTTGCTCATGCGTGGCAAGATCCTGAAGGCGAGGATGCTGCGCTGGCGTTGTTCGGTCTGGAAAAGGCCGCGTACGAGGTGGCCTATGAGGCGGAGAATCGCCCGACCTGGCTGCCCGTGCCGTTGCATGGTTTATATGGATTATTGAGTGGGCTTAAACCCTTTTCCGATCTTGGTGGAGAGTAGTCATGAGTTTCTCGAACAAGGAACAGGGTCACGCTAAAGAAGCGCTGCTGCCCGGATCGCGGGACATCGACGCGCTGGTACGCGCCGAGCATCACGACCCTTTTGCAATTCTGGGCCCCCACGGCGATGGCGCCGGCGGGCAATACATTCGGGCTTATCTGCCGGACGCCTTGAGCGTGCAGGTCATCGCCAAGGACTCCGGGGAAGAACTCGGCAACCTTGAAGCGACCCAGACCCCTGGATTGTTTGTTGGCCATTTCGACCGCGCTCAGCCCTATGTGCTGCGCACCCGTTGGGCTGGAGGCGAGCAGGTGTCGGAAGACCCTTACAGCTTCGGCCCGTTGCTGGGCGAGATGGATTTGTACCTGTTTGCCGAGGGCAATCACCGCGACCTGAGCAGTTGCCTCGGTGCGCAGCTGAAGACAGTTGATGGCATCGATGGCGTGCGCTTTGCCGTCTGGGCACCGAATGCCAAGCGGGTGTCGGTGGTCGGCGATTTCAACAATTGGGACGGCCGTCGTCATCCGATGCGCCTGCGTCATCCTACCGGTGTCTGGGAGTTGTTCATCCCGCGCATGCAGGCCGGTGAGGCCTACAAATACGAGATCCTCGGAGCCCAAGGCATTCTGCCGCTCAAGGCCGATCCGATGGCGCTGGCAACCTCGCTGCCACCGGACACCGCGTCGAAAGTCGCCTCACCGCTGAACATTGACTGGCAGGACCACGAGTGGATGCAGGCGCGGGGCGAGCGTCAAAAGCCGAGCGCACCGTTGTCGATCTACGAATTGCACGCCGGTTCCTGGCAGTGTGAACTGGACGATCTGGGTGAAGTCGCCCGTCAGTACACCTGGCATGAGTTGGGTGAACGGCTGATTCCTTACGTCAAGGAACTGGGCTTCACCCACATCGAATTGATGCCGATCATGGAACACCCGTTTGGTGGTTCGTGGGGCTATCAACTGCTCTCGCAGTTCGCCCCGAGTGCCCGCTACGGTTCGCCGGATGATTTCGCCGCCTTCGTCAATGCCTGCCACCTGGCGGATATCGGCGTGATCCTTGACTGGGTTCCGGCGCATTTTCCGACCGATACCCACGGCCTGGCCCAGTTCGACGGCACTGCGCTGTACGAGTACGGCAACCCACAGGAAGGCTTTCATCAGGATTGGGACACGCTGATCTACAACCTCGGCCGCACCGAAGTGCACGGCTATATGCTGGCGTCGGGGTTGCACTGGCTCAAGCATTTCCACGTCGATGGCCTGCGTGTCGATGCAGTAGCGTCGATGCTGTATCGCGATTACTCGCGCAAGGCTGGCGAGTGGGTACCGAACCGGCATGGCGGTCGCGAGAACCTCGAAGCCATCGACTTCCTGCGCCACCTTAATGACGTGGTCAACCTCGAAGCGCCGGGTGCGCTGGTGATCGCCGAAGAATCCACTGCTTGGCCGGGTGTGAGCCAGAGCACGCAACAGGGCGGTCTGGGTTTCGATTACAAATGGAACATGGGTTGGATGCACGACTCACTGCATTACATCCAACAGGACCCGGTGTACCGCGGGCATCACCACAACGAGCTGAGTTTCGGCCTGGTGTATGCGTGGTCCGAGCGTTTCATCCTCCCGATCTCCCACGACGAAGTGGTGCACGGCAAGCATTCGCTGATTGACAAGATGCCGGGTGATCGCTGGCAGAAGTTTGCCAACCTGCGCGCGTACCTGAGTTTCATGTGGTCGCACCCGGGCAAGAAATTGTTGTTCATGGGCTGCGAATTCGGCCAGTGGCGCGAGTGGAATCACGATCAGCAACTGGACTGGTACTTGCTGCAGTACTCCGAGCACAAAGGCGTGCAGAAGCTGGTGGGTGACCTGAACCGGTTGTATCGCGAAGAACCGGCGATGCACGATCAGGACGACGCGCCGCAAGGGTTCCAGTGGTTGATCGGCGACGATGCGATCAACAGCGTCTATGCGTTCCTGCGCTGGAGCAAGGACGGGCGTCCGGTATTGGTGGTGGCCAACTTCACCCCGGTGCCACGTCAGGGTTATCGCGTGGGCGTACCGTTTGCCGGTCGCTGGACCGAGGTCATCAACAGTGATGCGGCGATGTACGCCGGTTCCAACTACGGCAACGGTGGCGGGGCGTTTACCGAAGAAGAGCCGAGCCATGGGCAGCCGCTGTCGCTGGACTTGAATTTGCCGCCGTTGGCGGTGTTGATCCTGCGGCCGGAACTGTAAATCAAAAGATCGTCCGAACGCGGCCCGAACCTTCGGCAGCTCCTACAGTATCGGGTTAACACACGGTCAATGTAGGAGCTGCCGCAGGCTGCGATCTTTCTTAATGCCAACCGCTCACCAGCGCATCCGCACGCCCAGGCTGCCGATCAACCCGTTCAAATCGTTCTCATCCACATCACTGCTGTAATCGGCGCTGACGTACAGGCTCACCACCGGTGTCACCTTCGCCACCAGACCCAACCCCAACTCCACCGTCGATGATTTGCGGCTGCTGCTGATCTTGTCGACCTGATCGAGGGTCACCGTGTTGCCGGTATACACCGTGTGCCACAGGTTGGTCCGAACATAAGGTTCCACGCCCAGGCCATTGATGTCGTAGCTCCCTTTCAATCGCGCACCGACCCGGCCGCTCCACGACGTCAGGTCGCTGGATGATGCGTTGCCCGATCCGCCATAGGGCGTATCCAGGGTAATGCGCTGGTTGATCAACTGGGCCTGGGGTTCGACCACCCAGTTCTCACTCACGCCGATCGGAAAGCCGCCCTCAACCGAAAACGTCACTGCACTGCCTTCGGTCATCTGCCGGGCGCCCTGTTCATTGCGGCTGAAACCGTTGACCCGGCCACCACTGGCAGACAAATCCACGTGCCAGCCTTGTGGGCCGGTCAGGCTCCAGTACGCGCCGAGGCTCTGGCCTTGCAGGTTGAGGGTGTCGGTGGCGGGATCCGTCAGGGCGCGACTGGTCAACAACCCGTTGCTGTTGCCCTGGAACTGGGTGGTGCCGCCGATCAGCCCGACTCGCTGGGTATGTCCGCTGCTACTTTGCAGCGTCAGGATCGCCGGGCCTTTGAATTCGGTACCGCCAGAGAGGGACGAGCCTTGGGCCATAAAGTCGGTTTGAGCCTGGCGCGAAGGTTGGCCGTAGAGTTGATCCCAGGCGGAGGGTGCTGCGTCTTCAATCGTCAGGCGTGAACTTCGCACATCGTCAGCGGGGCTGAAGTGGCCTGGGTAGGGGGCGGTGATGGAAATAGCGGGTAGTGACAGCACCGGTATGTCCTGGCGATACCAGGGCAGCGTTTCATCTTCGGCAGAGCCTGCCTTCACCTCCATGGATGAACACAGCAGGATTGAGCTTGAAACGGTGCAAAACGTGACTTTGATCTCTTGAGGGGTGAGTGAAGTTCTCATGGTGGTCTACCTTGCAATCGCATGCGCTATCTCGCTTTGGCGTCTCTCCTACCCCGAATGAGGGGCGACCGAATGGAGTAGGGCAAGCCTCTGACCTCCCGTGTATGCGGGTGTCTGGAGGCTTGAACCTGATGGTATTTCCGGGGGTAGTACCGTGTAGCTAAGAAGACCCCTGACGTTGCGTCAAGAAAATGGCCGATAAATGGTAGGGTTAATTTAACGCTGTCAAGTGACTGATTTACGGCACTGATCTAAGTACTTGTTTGTACATGACATCGTCAAAAAAACCCGCGCCAGAGCGTTTAAATGATGGTTACCAGCTAACCCTGAGCCCCACGTTTCCCGACAAACCACGCAGGTCCTGGCTGTCAATATTGCTGCTGTAGTCTGCGCCGGCGTAAACACTCACGGTCGAAGCCAGGCTCAGGATGACGCCCAGGCCGACATCGGCGGAGGAGGACTTCTGTTCGGTAGTGACCTGATCGACGTCGTCGAAGGTCACGGTGTCGCTGCCTGAAAAGGTGTGCCACAGGTTAGCGCGCAGATAGGGTTCCAGCGGACGTCCCCCGACGTCGTAACGGCCCTTGAGCCGAGCGCCCAAGCGACCGGTCCAGGCACCATCGGAATCGAACGAAACGCGAGACACGCCGTCATCCTGGCTGTCGAGGGAGATTTTCTGGTGGATGACTTGCGCTTGGGGTTCCACCACCCAGTTGCCAGCCACGGCGATGGGGTAGCCCGCTTCGGCGGAAACTGTGAGCGCATGGCCACGATTGTCGATTTTCAGGCCGCGTTCGGAATGATTGTCGCCATCCAGTCGAGTGCCCATCAACACTGTGTCGATGTACCAGCCTTTGGGGTCGGTCAGCGTCCAGTACAGGCCATAGCTGTCGCCCTCAAGGTCGATCTTGCCGGCGCGCTTGCCTTTGAAGCCTTCGTTGAATCCATCGACATTGCCCTTCATCTGGGTATGCCCGACAAAGAACCCGGTGCGTTGCGTCTGCCCGCTGGACCACTGTGAGCTGTACAGGTCATTGCCGACCTGGAAGCCGCTGATCGAACCGTCGAAGCGAGGCGACACGGTGCCCGCCCAGGTCTGGTCGAGATTCTTGCCATACACCCGACCCCAGCCAGCGCCAAACGCACCGGTTTCGGTCAGCAGTCGCTGATCGCCCTGGCGATCATGGAACGTGCCCAGCGCCATCAGGGTCAGTTGCGCAGCCGCCGGCGGCAACACTGACCAGTTGGGGACTTCAGGACGATACAAAGCGATGGGTTCGGCGCCCGGCACGGCGGCAGGCAAGGGTGGGAGTTCGGGATTGCCTTCAGGCGCCAGCGCCGCGACCGGCACCGCGACCACGGGAACAACAATGGGCGGCAGTTCCGGGTCGGGATTTGGAACAGTCGTGACTTGTGGCGCAACGACGGCCGAACGCAGGTACCAACTGTTTTCCGTGCCTGCCGTGACACCACCCTTGAACAGGCGGTAATCGAACGCACCGGCGGAGATCAGGCCGCCGTTCAGTGCGAAAGCGCCGTTGCTGCTGACCGCCGTGCCTTGGGCTTCCACAAGCTGAATACCGTTTTGCTGCGTCAATCCGCCCGCGCCGCCCAGGTTAGTGACGGTGATCAAGGTATTGCCGGTCAAAGTCCCGTTATTCACCACCAGTTTGTCGCTGGCCGAGCTGTCATCGCCAAGCACGCTTTGCAGCAACAGTTTGCCGCCGTTGCCAGCGTAATTGCCTTGCACGGTCAATGTGTCGTTAGTGCGGGTGTTGGCACGGGTGAGGTCGAGGGTGCCGGCGTTGTTCAACGTGGCGAGCTGGCCTGCCGTGAAAGCTGTGATGCTGCCTTGGGTCGACGTCAGCGTGCTGCTGCCGTCAATGTTGAACACTCCGGTACCGCTGGTGCTGTCGCCCAGCGCAAAGCTGCTGCTATCGAGGTCCAGTCGTGAGTTGTTGTTCAGGTTGACCGTTTCCCAATTGATGTACCGGGCGGCGCCGGCCGTCGTGGTCTGGTCAAAGGCCAGCAGATCGTTGCCCGGACCGCCATCCATGCTCGGGGTCAGGGCGAGGGTGCTTTCGGTTAGATTGCCCAGGGTCGCACGATCATTGCCTTCGCCCATCAGGATCGCCGAACGGATAATCCCGCCACCGTTCCAGTTCAGCACGTCATCGCCGACACTGGCGCGGATCTCGCCGGCAATTTCGCCACCGGTCACAGTGATGCTGTCGTTGCCGCCACTGACACTGACGTTGCCACCGATTCTGCCACCGGAGACGATGATGGTATCGGTGCCGAAGGCCGTCACCAGGTTGCCGAGAATCTGCCCGCCCGACAGGTCAAAAATATTGTTGTCGAGCTTCATGTCGACGCGCCCGATGCTGCCCGCGGTCATTTTCGCCACGTCGCCGTCCTCGAACGCGCCGACGATGGTGCCGCCGGTCATCAGGAAGGTGTCACGGCCATCGCCTTGTGCCAGGGACTGAATGCTCCCGCCACTCATGACGAAGTCATCAATGCCATTGCCCTGGCTGACGGCGCCGGTGATTTGCCCGGCGGTGATCAGCAGCCGATCAACGCCATCGCCCAGGTCGAGCGTGCCGGCGAGGGTGCCGGAGTTCATTTCCACGGTGTCGCTGCCGGCACCGAAGGCGACATTGCCATTGATGCGGCCGGTACCGTTGGCAGGAAAGGTCAGGGTGTTGTTGCCGAGCAGGTCGGTCAGCGGTCCGCTGGTGGCGCTGTCACAGACGTAATTGTCATTGCCGGCAGAGGGAGTGAGTGTGCAAGCGGCTTGGGCATTCACCGACCAGCCGATGCAAAAACAGAGGGGAACAGCACAAACGCTAAAGCGGTACTTGGGCCGTGCTGTCGAAAAATCCATTCTCGTCTCCACGTGGTCATCAGCATTTACAACAACCTATCAAGAGTTCCAACAGGAAACTACTGACACAATTGACAGGTCGTGCTGATTAATTTCCGCAATCAGAGATGTACTTCTACTGCCAACGGTAGGTGATCCGACAAGTGCGTCCAGGGTTTGTGCCCCAGTATCCGCGGCTCATGACTGCTGGCGTTACGCAGGTAAACCCGATCCAGGCGTAGTAGAGGAAACCGCGCCGGGTAGGTTTTTGCGGGACGACCGTGGTGGCGTTCGAACGCTTCATGCAGATAGTCGCGACGGGCGAGGGCCGCATTGCCTTGCAACTGCCAGTCGTTGAAGTCGCCTGCGATGATCACCGGAGCGTCGTCAGGCAGTGATTCGAGCAACTGGCAGAGGAGTTGCAGTTGCAGCTGGCGATGGCTTTCCAACAGGCTCAGGTGCACGCAGATGGCGTGGACTTCGGCGTGTCCCGGTACGTCCAGCACACAATGCAGCAAGCCGCGACGCTCGGGGCCTGTGATCGAGACGTCGAGGTTGCGGTACTCGCGAATGGGGTATTTGGAGAGTAATGCGTTGCCGTGGTGACCATCGGGATAAACAGCGTTGCGACCGTAGGCAAAATCGCTCCACATGCTGTCGGCGAGGAATTCGTATTGCGACGTTTGTGGCCAGTTATTGAACCGGGAGGAATGGCGCTCGTGTTCGCCGACCACTTCCTGCAAAAACACCAGATCCGCCGAGGTGCTGCGCACGGCTTCACGGAGCTCGGGAAGAATGAAACGTCGATTGAGTGCGGTGAATCCTTTGTGGGTATTGACCGTCAATACGCGTAGCCGATGAACGGCCTGCGGGGTGTTCAACGGCACCGAATCGATCGCCTGCCGCGTTGGATCACTCGTCACGTTCATACCTCTGAGTCGGGCTTCATATGTATGCGACTGATGCAGGGCCGAGCAGTTCAGCGCATGTCATGAATTTCAAATTAACACGGAGCCCACGTACACCCCGCGCCCTGTAGCAGCTGGCGAAGCCTGCGTTGGGGCGCGAAGCGGCCCCCGATTTTCAAGTGGACAACTCGTCGCCCGGAAAGCGACCGCTTCGCAGTCGGACGCAGCCTTCGGCAGCTGCTACAGGGGATTTGCGTGAACCTGATGAGTTGCTACAGGATTTGTACGAAATTGGCCGTTAGCGATGCGTTCAGACAAACACAATCTCGTACGGCAATCGCATGCGTTGCAGCAGCACCCTGGGCAACAGGGGGGCGAGGCCGATGGCGGGTTCACCGTTGAGTTGGCTCGCATAGGCGTGAGTGGCGTGGCTTTTGCGCGCGACGGTCCAGCTGTCGAGGCGGACTTTGCGCGCACGGTGCCAGGGGATTTGTTCGCGATCCCGCAGGGGCCGATGCCACGCCTGGATCGGTACTTCGTTGAACGTCGCGCCCACCATTTTTGCCGCCTTGGCACTGGCACGGCTGACCGTGTCGTGGTCGCGGTTACTGTCCTCGCTCCAGGTGCTGAAAACCACGTCTCCGGGGCGCAGGTAACGCGCAATAAATTCGGTCAATTGAGCTTCCTGCTCGGCCAGGGCGTTGTCGGTGAACCCGCCGCGCACCCATTTCAGGCTGTGCATGGGCAAACCGAGCCGGCGCAGCGCTTCGACGCTTTCCTGGGAGCGAAACACACTCAGGCGCTTCTCCGACCACTGTTGCGACCCCGGCTGGCTGCTGCTGCCGTCGGAAATCGAGATCAATTGCAAGGGATGACTCAAGGCACTGAGCAGTTGCAACAGGCCACCGCACATCATCACTTCATCGCCGGGGTGGGTCGAGATGACCACTGCTCGCGCGCCCGGTGGGACGAGGGTTTCGGTATTGATGACGGGAATGTTGTCCAGTTGCGGGGCGCTGTTCCAGATCTGTGCAGGCGGGCTGTTTTCGCTGGTGGAGGCAGATTTCATCGCAATGACATCCTTGTTGTAGGTGTATGAACAATGTCGGCGCTCCGTACCCTGGATTGCCGCGGGAAGAGTATTGCTCATGTCTGGCGATTCGTCGCCCCGATGTTCTATCCGGTACGTTTTATTTCGCGCTGTCTCAACGCAGTCCCTCCAGCGCCGCCACGGAACGGGGTTCGCGGCTCCAGACTTCCAGCAGAAAATCCGCCTCCTGATGCAGCACCAGCCGCGGCAAATGCAACTGTTCGTGCAGCAAGTCATGCACCTGCCGCGCGTTCAACGGGCAGCCATCGATGGGCGGACGCCAATGGCAGGCGAGGAGCTGGCCATCGGCAGTCAGGGACCGCCCGGCCTTTTCGATCAGCTGCTTGAGGTCTTCGGCGTCGAGGTAATAGCCCACCTCGCTCAGCACGATCAGGTCAAACTGTTCTTCCGGCCAGTCATTGGGCAAGCGGCCCTGACGCACTTCGGCATGGTCAAACAAACTCAGACGTGTACGCGCCAGCGTGACCGCCGCGCTGGCCGTGTCGCAACACAACAGGCGGTCGCAGCGCGTCGCAAGATCGGCGCTCAATTCACCATTGGCACAGCCAGGCTCGAAAATGGCGCGGTACCGGGGGCGGGGTAGTGCCGCCAGGGTGATTGCGCGTTTGCGTTGTTCATACCAGCGGTCGCGGAACGCCCAGGGGTCATCGTTGCCGGCAAACAGCCCGTCGAAATAGCGATCCTCTACGCTCATAAAAACACCACCTCAAAAGGTTGCAGCAACCGGTCCAGTACAAACGGCGCCAGCACCGGCGGCAAGCCGACCTGGGGATCACCTTCCAGCTGGCTGGCGAATGCATGGATGGCGTGACGTTTGCGCGCTACCAGCGGCGGGTCCAGCAGGATTTTTCGCGCCCGATGCCACGGCACGCCGCTGTCTTCGGGCGTCGCCCAATGCCAGGTCCACACCGGCAGTTCGTGCAGCGTAGCCCCGACCCGTTGCGCTGCTTCGGCACTGGCGCGGCCTACGGCTTCGTGGTCGCAATGGCCATCCTCGCGCCATGTGGTAAACACCACATCGTTGGCGCGCAGATGGCGTTGGATGAACTCGACCAGTTCCGTCTCCCGAGCCGCCACCTGGCTGTCGGCAAACCCGCCGCGCAGCCATCTCAAACTGTGCAATGGCAGACCCAGCCGGCGCAGAGCCTCGACGGATTCCTGTGGGCGCACCGTGCTGAGTCGTTCCACCGACCAACGCTCGGAACCTGGATGGCTGGCGCTGCCGTCGGTGACCGAGATCAGCTGCAACGCCCGACCCGCCTGCGCCAGCAGTTGCAGAAAGCCGCCGCAGCCGAGTATTTCGTCGTCCGGGTGCGGCGCAATGATGACCGCCCGAGCGCCTTCAGGGACGAGTTCCAGAATATCGACGGTGGCCAGTTGTGCCAGGTGGCGAGAGGTCTGCCACAGGTGCAGTGGCGTGCCCTGGCCGACGATTGGATTGGTCTTCATAACGTCCAGGTCCCTTGGATGATTGTTTGCCCTAGCGCCGCCAGATCGCGCTCGGCATGGCTTTGCCGCAGGAATACCGGCAGATCGGCGCTTAGGCGGGCAAATTGAGGGTCCTTGCAATACGGGGCGGCACCCAACGCGCGGCCCACGTGATGGATGATCTGCTCGGCAGCGTTTTCCACGACGGCGCGAGCGCGCCGGGCCAACAGCTCGGCATTGTCGTGGGGAGCGGCGTCGATGGTCGATGCGCTGAGCCGCAGTACTGAAGCCGCGCTGTACAACGCGCTGTCGACGGCACCCAGGTGGGCGAGGGCATGGGGTTCTTCGCGGCGAGCGCAATGGGTGCGCAAGCGTTCGGCGAGGCTGCAAGCGGCGCCATACCAACACGCCGCGATACCAATGCCGCCTTGCCAGAAACCGGGGCGTTGCAGGTAGTCCCCAGGGTTGCCGATGGCTTGCGCCTGCGCGCCATCGAACAGCACTTCGACACTCCCGGTCGCCGCCATACCCACCGCCTGCCAGCCTTGATCCGTGACCGTCACGCCGGGTTGATCCAGTGCGACCGCGACCAATTGCTGGCGATCCTGCTCGTCCCAAGCGGTCAGCAACGCGTGGCTCAACACCGCCGCGCCCGAACACCAGGCCTTGCGACCGCTGAGCACTGCCGATGAACCTCGCACCGCCACACTTACCCGCGCGTTGGGCGGTTCGGCCGCCCACATGCCCCAGGTGCTGGAAGGTGGGGCAGATGCACCGAGTTGAGCAAGGATCGCCAGTGCGTCGGTGTGCCCCTCGAACAACTTGCACAGCCCCAAATCATGCCCGCCAACTTCGGCCAGACGCTGAAAACGCTCCAGCGTCTGGCCGCTACCGGGTAATGGAAGCTGATCAAGCCCGGCTTCAACCAGCTCGCGCAGGCACTGTCCTAGTGCTTGCGCGTTGGCATGATCCGTTGCCTGCCGATCAAGAAACGTCTTGAGGTCCATTTCACTCTTCTTCCTCACGCTGCAATTCGAACAGCAACAACGAGCGGCCGGTGACTGAATACTCATGGCCGAACTCGAAGCGCTCCTGACCTCGGATCGAGGGCTGGTTGGTGTCGATCATGCAGGTCCAGAAACCGCCATCCGGCACTTCCGGCAAGGTGAAATTGACCACGTCGTGGTGCGCATTGACCACCAGCAACAGCGTGGCGTCCGCACCCTTGCGGCGAATCCCGGTTTCCTGGGCGCGGCCGTCGAGCAGCATGCCGAGGCAGCGACCGTGGGCTTCTTCCCACTGCTCGATGGTCATTTCATTGCCATCGGGCGCGAGCCAGGTCACGTCCTTGACGCCAATGTCCTCGTTGTAATTGCCCACCAGGAAACGTCCGCGACGCAGAATCGGGTAAGCCAGGCGCAGCTTGATCAGGCGTTTGACGAATTTGAGCAACGCTTTGCCGTCTTCGCTGAGATCCCAGTTGACCCAACCGATTTCGCTGTCCTGGCAGTAGGCGTTGTTATTACCGTCCTGGGTGCGGGCGAACTCATCACCGGCGACCAGCATCGGCGTGCCCTGGGACAGCAGCAGCGTGGCGAAGAAGTTGCGCATCTGCCGCTGACGCAGCTCGTTGATTTCCGGATCGTCGGTCGGGCCTTCGACGCCGTGGTTCCAGGACAGGTTGTTGTTGCTGCCGTCCTGATTGTTCTCGTCGTTGGCTTCGTTGTGCTTGTCGTTGTACGACACCAGGTCATTGAGCGTGAAGCCGTCGTGGGCGGTGATGAAGTTCACCGACGCATACGGGCGTCGACCCCGCTGGTTGAACATTTCGCCGGAGGCCGTCATGCGGCTGGCGAAATCGGCTAACTGACCGTCGTCGCCTTTCCAGAAGGCACGCACGGTGTCGCGGAATTTGTCGTTCCATTCGACCCAGCCCGGTGGAAAGCCACCGACCTGATACCCACCGGGACCGCAATCCCAAGGCTCGGCGATCATTTTCACCTGGCGCAGCACCGGGTCCTGGCGGCAGGCCACCAGGAAGCTGTGACGCTCGTCGAAACCGTCGTGATAGCGTCCCAGAATCGTCGCGAGGTCAAAGCGGAAACCATCCACGTGCATTTCCGTGGCCCAGTAACGCAGGGAGTCGGTGACCATTTGCAGGACGCAGGGGTGGCTCAGGTCGAGGGTGTTGCCGGTGCCCGAATCGTTGATGTAGTAGCGTTTGTCTTCTGGCATCAAGCGGTAGTACGAGGCGTTGTCGATGCCGCGCATGGACAGGGTCGGGCCCTGTTCATTGCCCTCGGCGGTGTGGTTGTAAACCACGTCCAGGATCACTTCCAGGTTGGCTTCGTGCAGGTGCGCAACCATCTCCTTGAATTCCGCGATCTTGCCACTGGCCAGGTAACGCGGGTCCGGGGCGAAAAACGCGATGCTGTTGTAGCCCCAGTAGTTGGTCATGCCTTTGTGCAGCAAATGCTGGTCGTTGACGAACGCATGGATTGGCAGCAACTCAACGGACGACACGCCCAGTTTGCGGATGTGTTCAAGGACGTCATCAACCATCAACCCGGCAAACGTACCGCGTACGTTTTCGGGGACGGAGGGGTGACGCATGCTGATGCCGCGGACGTGGGTCTCATAAATGATGGTCTTGTCCCACGGCACGCTGACTCGGTGGTCGTGGCCCCAGGTGTGAGCCGGGTCGATGACTTTGCACTTGGGCACAAACGGTGCGCTGTCGCGCTCGTCGAAGCTGAGGTCGGCGTCGGGGTGGCCGATGGTGTAGCCGAACAAGGCTTCGGACCATTTCAACTGGCCGACCAGTTGCTTGGCATACGGGTCGATCAGCAGTTTGTTGTGGTTGAAACGATGACCGTTGGCCGGGTCGTACGGACCGTACACGCGGTAGCCGTAAATCAACCCTGGGTGGGCGTCGGGCAGGTAGCCGTGGTAGATCTCGTCGGTGTACTCGGGCAACTCGATACGCTCGAGTTCGACTTCACCTGAGTCATCGAAAATGCACAGTTCGACTTTGGTGGCATTCGCTGAAAACAAGGCAAAGTTGACCCCCAGGCCATCCCAGGTCGCACCGAGCGGGAAGGGCAGGCCTTCACGGATTCGCGAGGCCTCGGCATGAGGTTCTGTCGCGGGTTTTTTCGGACTGGTCATATTTGCTCCTGCAAAATGGGGATGGATCGTGGACCTTGTGGGGATGGGCCTTGTGGCGAGGGGATTTATCGAAACGTCGCACCGCCCCGTTGGGTGGCGAAGCCGCCCCAAAAAACTCAATCCTGCTCAAAAAATTCAGGCCTGCTGCGCAGTCCAACGGGGATAAATCCCCTCGCCACGGGGCTTGCTCGCACAGAGGAATGCGGTGTTAGCGATGTTTTTCTCAGGGAAAACGAACCCTGTGTGGCGAGCGAGCTCGCCACAGGTTCATTCAGGTCAGAGATGTCGGGCGTCAGACCGCTGGCTTTTTCGTGGTTTTCGGCTTTTTCTCGACGGCTTTTTCGCCTGGCGGAATCACCGAAGACGCCGCAGCTGGCTTTGCCTTCGCTGCTGCCTTGGGCTTCGCCGCCGGCTTGATGTCGAGCTTTTCGTCTAGCTTGCCATTGGGTTTAGCTGTCTTGCTGGCGGCACCCTTGCTACCGGCGGCTTTGGGCGACTTGCTCGGGGCCAGGGCTTCCGCCTCGGCGAGCTTGCGAGCCATCTCCCAGTGACGGGCTTCCTGGCCCTCGGGTTTTCCTTCCGACTCCCAGATCTGATAGGCAAATTCTCGAACGCGTTTATCGTCGGTACTCATCGCTATGCTCCTGAACTGAACTCAAGCTTGGGTAGAAAAATGGATAAAGAGATTGACCGGGAAATCCCCCAGCGCGGCGCTGATGTTCAGCTCCCTGTTTTTTGTGACTGCGGTGCTGGAAAAAAGTCCCTTCAGATGTTCGTCGGATGACTCGAACGGTAACTTGACCCGCGTGTCGCCCCACTGCGGCGCATCAATGCGCGGTTCGGCACCGTTTTTCAGCAATGGCGCGCAGCGAATCGGCACGATCACGATGGCTCGTTTACCCGCCAGCTCGCGAGCGAATGCGAGTACCCGGTGGGCCTCGCTCCCGACCACTTCGAGCGCCTGATAAGTACCCCGGGCAAACAGTTCGGCGTGCTCGGCCCGCAGGTTCAGCGTGTTCGTGATCAGCGCCTGCTTGACCCGCCCGTCCCGCCAGTTCGCCAGCAGGTCAGTCAGGTCCAGCGGCTGTTCCAGCGACTGTTGCCGGCTGAGGTAATCCAAGGGCCGGCGGTTGTCCGGGTCCACCAGGGTGAAGTCCCAATAGTCGTTGCCCTGGTACAGGTCCGGCACACCCGGCACGGTCATGCGCAGCAAGGTTTGCGCCAAACTGTTGAGTGCACCGGGCGCAGCAATGGTCTGAACCGCTTTACCCAGGGCAGAACGCAGCAGCTCACCGTCAGGACTTAACAGCAGGCGTTCGATGAATGCCTGGGTCGCGCTTTCATACGCGTCGTTGGGCGCGCTCCAGCTGCTTTGCAACTTGGCTTCACGCAACGCCTTCTGTTGCCACTGCCACAGGCGTTTGGCGTATTCCTCGAGGGCCGGGCCATCATCGCTGCGCAAGTCCAGCGGCCAGCTGCCGAGGATGGCTTGATAGAGGATCAGTTCGTCACCGGTGGAAGGCATCTGATCGTCGTTGCGCAGCGGGCGAGCGAGGGCTTGCCAGAGTGGTACCTGTTCGGCGTACCAGGCGCTGCGTTCACTGAGCACGGCCAGGCGCGCGCGGGTGTCTTCACCGCGTTTGTGGTCGTGGGTGGCGGTGGCCAGCAAGTTATCCGGGAAGGCTTCGAGGCGATCGACGCAGACCTGGTGGAAGTCAGCGATCGGTGCGCTGAACTGTTCGGTGCTGAACCCCACATCGTTACGCGACAGCAACACGGCCGAGCGGTAGAACGCGGTGTCTTCCACAGCCTTGGCGGCGGCGGGCGAGGTCAGTTGCTGGAAACGCACACAGGCATGCTTGAGGATCTTGCGCGAGCGACCGATCGGACGTTCACGCCACGGCTTGCCACCCAGCCATCCCGCCAGGCAGTCGAGCACTGGCCAATCGGCTTCGCCCAGGGTTTGTCGAGCACCGTCCATGGCCTGCTGGAAAAACACATCGTCTTCGCTGGAGCGTCCACGGGGGCTGATGTAGGTGCGGTACACCGGGAAATGCACGATCAATTCCTGCAACGCTCGACGAATCGCGCCCAGGGTCAGGTCGCGGGTCATCAAGTCGTCCCGGGCGACTTGCAGCAAGGCCTGGGCGACGCTTTCGAAGTCGCCGGCCAACGAGCCGTTGAGGATCTGCGCCCGCGCAAGCTTTGCTTCCTGACCGAAGTCGGCAGGGCGTTCGCTGTAACGGTTCCACAGATCACCCAAGGTCTGAGCGCCAGCGGGATCGTGTTGCAGCAGCGACAACTGATTCATGAATTCATAGCCGGTGGTGCCATCCACCGACCAGTCGCGGTGCAGGGTTTCCCCTTCGCCCAGGATTTTCTCGACGTAGATCGGCAGGTGCCGGTCTGGCGACAGGCTGTCGACACGGCGACGCAATTTGCGGCAATAGCCCCGAGGGTCGGCGAGTCCGTCGATGTGATCGATGCGCAGTCCGTCGATCAAACCCTCGGCCACCAACTCGAATATTTTCGCGTGGGTTTCCTCGAACACCGCTGGACGCTCGACACGCAAGCCACCCAGTTCGTTGACATCGAAAAACCGCCGCCAGTTGATGTCGTCCCCGGCGGTGCGCCAGCTGGCGAGGCGATAACTCTGGCGCTCCAGCAGTTGGTGCAAGCGCTGGAAACCTTCCGGTGTGAGCGAGTCGTAGGCGTTGAGGTTCTGTTCAATGCGCTGGAGGACAGCCGGATCGCTCGCCAACTCGCTCAGCTCAGCCTTCAATGGAATCGCCAGGCTGTGGGCGTCCGTCTGATAGCTCAGCGTGGTGAAACGGTCGGCCAGTGTTTTGAGCGAGTCATCATCGGTCTTGAGCAATTCGCCGTAACTGGACGGGCAGATCGGGAAGTGGTGGTCGTAATGCTCGACATGGAACGAACCGCGCTGCGCATTGAAGCGCAAGGGCAGGGTGCCGTCCTGCAACGCGACGCCGTAGTCGCTGCCGAGAAAAGGCAGCAGCAACTGGCCTTCCATCAACGGGTCGGGGGAATGCCACTGGATGTCGAAAAATTCGCCATAAGGGCTGAGACGTCCCCATTCCAGCAAGTCCAGCCACCAGGGGTTATCGCTCCCGCCAACGGCCATGTGGTTGGAAACGATGTCGAGGATCAGCCCCATGTTCTGTTCACGCAAGGCCGCTACCAGCCGGCGTAATGCGGGTTCGCCGCCCAGTTCCGGATTGACCGCCGTCGGATCGACCACGTCATATCCGTGCATGGAGCCGGCACGGGCCGCGAGCAATGGCGAGGCGTAGACGTGGCTTATGCCCAGTCGAGCGAAGTACGGCACCAGGGGCACCGCTTGATCCAGGGTGAAGCCTTTATGAAATTGCAGTCGCAGCGTCGCGCGCAGCGGTTGGATAGTTAGTTGAGTCATTGGTCACGCTCACCAGCCTGAAGTCGCGCGCAGGCGAGCAATTCCAGACGCCGCGCGGCGTCCGGGTCATCCAATAGCGCTTCGCTGTCGCCGGGAAAACGCCGGCACCAGTTGGGGTGTGTGTTGGTGGTGCCGGGCAGGTTGGCTTGCTGTTCGACGCCCAGGGCATCTTCCAGCGGCAGCAACACCAGCGGCGCACGGGTATGGCCGAGGAAACGCACACTGGCGTCGAGCACCTGATCGGTTTCATGGGACTCTTCACGGAAGTTCTGCGGGTCCTCCTGGAACACACGACGCAAGCCTTCGCGCTCGCGTTCACGGTGCTGGCGCCATTCGATTTCACCGTTGGCGTCGGTCAGGCCGAGTCGGGCGTTCCAGTCGATGTCCCGTCCGTGCCACCAGCCATTCAACGTCGGCAGATCATGGGTGCTGGTGGTCGCCAGGGCGTTGTCCGGCCAGTCCAGGATCGATTTGAAGTGCGCGTTGTCTTGCTCGAACAACAGCACTCGCATGCCGAGGATCGAGCGCGCGATGAGTTTTTCCTGAAGCCCGTCCGGCACCGTGCCGAGGTCCTCGCCGAGAACGATGGCCTGGTGACGGTGGGATTCGAGTGTGAGCAACCGCAGCAGGTCGTCCACCGGGTAATAAAGGTAGGCGCCATCGGCAGGCGATGCACCGTTAGGGATCACCCACAGCCGCTGCAGGCCCATGACGTGATCGATGCGCAAACCGCCCGCGTGGGCGAAATTGGCGCGGAGCATTTCGATGAATGCGCGGAAGCCGTTGCGCACCAGTCCCTCAGGCGAGAAAGCGGAAATCCCCCAGCCCTGGCCACTGCGATTAAGAATGTCCGGAGGCGCACCCACGGTCAGGGACGCGAGCAGTTCATCCTGGCGACTCCAGGCCTGGCTGCCACCCCCGTCAGCACCGACCGCCAGATCGGCGATCAGGCCAATGCTCATGCCGCTGCTGCGGGCGGCGGTTTGCGCACGCTCCAGGCATCGGCTGATCAGCCACTGACAGAAGGCGAAGAACCCGATGCGTCCCGCGTTTTCTTCGGCGAAATCGGCAAGTGCGGCGCTGCGCGGATCGCGCCATTGCTCGGGCCACTCGCGCCAGTCGAGCTGTTCGCCCTTGGCGGCACGAGCCTCTTGAATGGCTTCGAAGCGACAATGGTTTTCCAGCGCCTCACCGCCGGCATGCCGGAAGCTGCTGAAGTCGGCATGCAGCGGGTGCTCGCCCTGGATGAAGCCTTCATACAACGCCTGCAGCAGGCGGTGTTTGACCTCAGCAGCAACCGGCCAGTCGATCAGCGGCAGTTCTTCCAGGTGCTTGAGCTCGGCTGCGAGGCCGGTGGAGTCAATGGCAGTACGCATCGCACGTTCGCCGAGAATAGCGCCGGGCGCCGCATACAGACTGTTGAGAAACAAACGGCTGGACGGCGAATACGGGCTGTAGCGCTGGGTGTCGCTACTGAACATCGCATGCAGCGGGCTGATCGCCAGCGCCTCGGCGCCTCGTTCACCGGCGACACGAGCCAGATCTTCCAGCGCCTGTGTATCGCCGAAACCACCATCGCCCGGACGGCGCAGGGAATAGAGCTGCACGCTCAGCCCCCAGGCCCGGGGAATCGGGCTATCCACGGCATCGCCGACGCTGTAGCAACGAGCGGGCGCCACGGCCAGGGTGAATTGTTGTCCGTCGATGCTGACGTGCTGGTAACCCACGGGCACCAGGCCGGGCAACATCGCTTTTGAGTCGAGTTTCAGATGGAGCCGCGATCCGTCTTCGAGGTGGATTTCACAGGGTGTCTCTGGCTCGAAGTAATGCGCCAGGTCGAGCGCGGCACCGAAATCCACGGTGAGCATCGGTGGCAGGTGGCGGGTCAGTTGCACTGCCTGCAACTGAAGCAGGCTTTCATCGATTTCCTGCGCGCTGCCCGCCGGGTGGCCGAGGCCGGTCAGGACATTGCGTAATACCGAGGGGGCGACTTTCTGCGGGCGGCCGTTGGCGTCGATCCAGTCGACGGCCAGGCCGGCGCGGCTGGCCAGTATTTCAAGTTGCGCATCACTCATTGGCGCTCTCCATCCGGGGGTAGCAAAGGGGCTGCGGCCTTGAGATTGACTAGCGCGCAATACGGGGCGAGTTGGCCCTGGTCCAACAGGCTGGCGGATTGCGCAGGGTGTTCGAACAACAGCCTGCCGCCGGCCTGTGGAGTGTGGACCACCGGCTTGTCGCTGAGGTTCAGGTCAATGCGCAGCTCACTGCCGTCGCCCAGTTGCCAGCGCGCCGACACCGCGCCTTTCGCCAGCACATCGGCACCCAGCGGATGGGTCCCCGCCAGGTGGGCCATGATGTGCTGATGGCGAATCTTCAACAGCTGTCGATACAGCTCGTAGATGGCGGATTGCCGATTTGCCGTCAGGTTCGGACGGGAGGCTTCGAAGGTCTGCTGTGCGTTCGGGTCGGGAATTCGTTCACGTTTTTCCAGGTCGGCGAAGGCGTCGAAAGCGGAAAACTCGTTGCGGCGGCCTTCGCGAACCAGCGCTGCCAGTTCACCGTGGTGGCTGGTGAAGAACAGGAATGGCTCCTCGGCGGCCACCTCGTCGCCCATGAACATCAACGGGATCATCGGCGACAACAGCAACAACACAGTCGCCGCTTTTAACGCCTCGGGATGGGTCAGTTGGTGCAGCCGCTCGCCAAAGGCGCGATTGCCGATCTGGTCATGGTTTTGCAAAAACAACACGAACGCACTGGTCGGCAAATGCCCGCTGGGCTCGCCGCGCGCTTCACCGTCGCGATTGGTGTGGCCCTGGAACACGAAACCCTGGCTCAGGCAACGCGCCAGTTTTTCCGTGGGGTTGTCGGCGAACTCGGCGTAATAGGCGTCGGTCTCACCGGTCAGCAGCACGTGCAAGGCGTTATGGCCGTCGTCGTTCCACTGTGCATCGAAGCCTTCCTGCAGCAGGCTGGCCTGGTTGTGCTCGTTCTCGACCGTCAGCCACACATGCCGCGCCGGATCTGTCTGCTGGCGGATGCGCTCCGCCATTTCCTGCAGGAAATCCGGGCTTTCGATGGCGTGTACCGCGTCGAAGCGCAACCCGTCGAAGCGGTACTCCATCAGCCACATCAGCGCGTTGTCGATGAAGAAGTCGCGTACTTCGCGTCGCTGGAAGTCGATGGCCGCGCCCCAGGGGGTGTGCTTGTCTTCGTTGAAGAAACCCTTGGCGTAGCGATGCAGGTAGTTGCCGTCCGGGCCGAAGTGGTTGTAGACGACGTCGAGAATCACCGCCAGACCGTGACCGTGGGCGGTGTCGATCAGGTGTTTGAGTTGTTCCGGCGTGCCATAGGAGGACTGGGGCGCATAGGGCAGGACCCCGTCGTAACCCCAATTGCGGTCGCCGGGAAACTGCGCCAAGGGCATCAGTTCGATAGCGGTGATGCCCAAATCGACGAGACGCGCCAGGTGCTGTTCGACGCCACTGAAGCCGCCAAGCGCACCAACGTGCAATTCGTATATGACCGCCTCGTTCCAGGGGCGCCCTTGCCAGGCGGTGTGTTGCCATGGGTAGCCGAGGGGGTCGACCACCACGCTGTGCTCGTGGAGGTCGCCAGCCTGTGCCCGGGAAGCCGGGTCAGGCACTTGCAGTTCACCATCAATGTTATAGCGGTAACGCGTGCCAGCGGGGCAACGCGTTTCGATCACGAACCAGCCATTGGCCTGAGGCAGTAGCGGCAAGGATTGTCCATCTTCCAGTTCGACACTGACTTCACGTGCGTCTGGCGCCCACAAGGCAAAGCGCGTGTGCTCTGCGTCCAGCATCATTGCGCCGTGGGGCCAGGTTTCAAGGGTCCGTAACGGCATCTATGAAAACCTCTTACTGTTTGTGCGACTTTCCTAGCGCCTTGGCGACTAGCTGTTCGTAAAGTTCGGCGTAGGGTTCGACCGCCTTGCACCAGTTGAACGGTGCGGCCATGGCACGGCAACGCATGGCGTTGAGCAGATCGGGGTAGGCAAAGACCTTGAATGCGCGGCTCAGGGCTTCCTGATAACTCTCGGCCGTTGATTCGTCGAAGAGGAAACCGGTTACGCCGTTTTCAATGGTGTCGGCCAGGCCGCCGGTATTGCGTGCCACTGGCAACGAGCCGAAGCGCTGGGCATACATCTGACTCAAGCCGCAAGGCTCGTAACGCGAAGGCATCAGCAGGAAGTCGCTGCCGGCGAACATGCGCCGGGCGTCGGTTTCGTTGAAACCGATACGTACGCCAATCTGGCCCGGGAAGCGCAGCGCGAGTTCACGCATGGCTTGCTCTTCTTCGGGCTCGCCACGACCGATAATCGCAATTTGACCGCCGGATTTGACGATGTATTCGGACACCGCCTCCGTCAGGTCCAGGCCTTTCTGGTAGACCAGACGCGAGACCACGGCAAACAGCGGGCCCTGCGAATCGGCAAGGCCGAACAGTTCGCGGACATGGGCCGCGTTGACCGCCTTGCCTTCCCAATCGCCAATGCTGAAAGGGCAGAACAGGTGCGGGTCGGTGGCGGCATCCCAGCTTTCGTCGATGCCGTTGGGAATACCACTGAGCAGGCCTTGCTGGGTCTTGGCGGCGAGAAAACCGTCGAGGCCACAGCCGAAGTCCGGCGTGGTGATTTCCTGGGCGTAGGTCGCGCTGACCGTAGTGATGTGGCTGGAGTAAGCCATGCCGGCCTTGAGGAACGACATCTTGCCGTAGAACTCCATGCCTTCCTGCTGCAAGGCGTGGTTGGGAATGCCCAGCTCAGGGCAGGAGCCCAGACTGGTCACGCCCTGATAGGCGAGGTTGTGAATGGTGAACAGCGTCGGGGTCCGCTGTCCGCGCCAGTGCATATAGGCAGGCGCCAGGCCGGCAGGCCAGTCATGGGCGTGGACCAGGTCCGGGCACCAGTGGATTTGCGCGAGGTTGGCGGCGATATCGGCAGCGGCCAGACCCAGGCGGGCGAAACGAATGTGGTTGTCCGGCCAGTCGCGACCGTTGTTGGCGCCGTAAGGCGAACCCTCGCGCTCGTAGAGCTCGGGGCAAATCAAGACGTAGATGACCAGACCGTCGGGCATGTCCATGCGCCCGATCTTGCAGGGCGGCAGGGCAGCGTGGCCGCCCAGTTCGCCAATGATGTGAATCGGGTTTTCACTGTTCAGCACCTGCGGATAGCCAGGGATCAACACTCGCACATCATGCAAATGCGCCATGGCGCGGGGCAGGGCGGCAGACACGTCACCCAAACCACCGGTCTTCACCAGGTCGGCGATTTCCGAGGTGACGAACAGCACGCGTTTCTTGTTCGGATTCTGGCTGGTGACCGGTGTCAGCGGTCGGGCGCTGGGCACAATGACCGATTGCGCAGCGGGTGCACTCACGGCGCTCGTATCGCCGACCTGCTGATGAGCACGTTCTCCCTGAATATCTAAAGCCGCACTGATCATATGAATCTCCCGTGTTGTTGATCTAATTCTAGGTCTGGCACCAACGGTGTTCGGTGGCCTGTCCCTGTGGCCGGGCGCAAACGCGCTACGCATCGGTGAGCAAACGCTGCCAATGCGTTAAAGCAGAATGGCTGGAGGAGGTAGTGCAAGGATCGAACCAGTCGCAACGCCCCCGTCTTTAAGCTGACCTGCCGCGTGTCACAAAAGTTTCTTCTATTTTCCCCAACCGTCACCGACCGGTTTCGACCGGCGAAACTGAGTCTAGGCCAGAACCTAGAGCGGGCCAGCCCAGCTGGGTAAATTGTTCGACAATCGTATTTAGAGGGTAACGAACGTAGCCCTTCGCAGGGAGATTGCACCGACGAAGGGCAGTTTTATTTTTCGTATCGCCTCATAAAGTGACTGGCGAGTCACAATAATGGGCGATGTGTGACAGTTTGTTTGCACTGTTGTGGTGCGATCACCCGAGTCCCGCATTTGGCCGAACCACTGCCTTACTGCCCGGCAGGCGGCCTTGGTATAGTTCCGGCCTCAATTTTTTACCCGGTAAAGGATCACTGCCATGTCTCAGTACACTGCGTTCACCGTCGAACTGGTTGATAAAGTCGCCCATGTGCAGATCAATCGGCCAGAAAAGATCAACTCGATGAATGCGGCGTTCTGGACCGAGATCATCGAGATCTTTCACTGGATCGATGACACCGATGAAGTGCGCGCGGTGGTGATCAGCGGCAACGGCAAACATTTCTCCTCCGGTATCGACCTGATGATGCTGGCCGGCGTGGCCAATGAACTGGGCAAGGACGTTGGGCGCAATGCGCGCCTGTTACGGCGCAAGATCCTCGCCCTGCAAGCGTCCTTCAATGCGGTCGACAATTGCCGCAAACCGGTGCTCGCGGCGATTCAGGGCTATTGCCTGGGCGGTGCCATCGACCTGATTTCAGCGTGCGACATGCGTTACGCCGCCGAAGATGCACAGTTTTCGATCAAGGAAATCGACATCGGCATGGCCGCCGACGTCGGCACCCTGCAACGCTTGCCGCGCATCATCGGTGACGGCATGCTGCGTGAACTGGCTTACACTGGTCGCTCGTTTGGTGCCGAGGAAGCACGCGGCATGGGCCTGGTCAACCGCGTCTACAGCGACAAGGACAGCCTGCTGGACGGCGTGATGGGCATTGCCCGCGAGATCGCCAGCAAGTCGCCGATCGCCATCACCGGCACCAAGGAGATGATCAGTTACATGCGCGATCATCGCATCGACGACGGCCTCGAATACGTCGCCACCTGGAACGCCGCCATGCTGCAATCCACTGACTTGCGCGTGGCCATGGCCGCCCATATGAGCAAACAGAAACCCGAATTTCTGGATTGATAAAACATGACTTCACGCTGGACCACTGCAGTACTGGATACCGATCAACCCGGCGGCTGGTGCGTTGCGCGCAGCCCTGAAGGCTTTCTGTTCGATGACAACGGCGCGCTGTTTCCACGGGAGTGGCTCAAGCGCCAGGACCTGTCGATTCTGGCCGAGCATGGCATCGGTCATCTGGATGGCGAGCCGGTTTACCTGCTGGAGCTGCATAGCCACAGCGAAGTGCCGGGCTGCAACTGGAAAGGCTTGCGGGCGTTCATGCTTGAGGGCGACCACACGCTGTACAAGGTGCTGGGGTATGCCGCGCAAATTGGCACCTGGGCGCGTGAGCATCGCTTCTGCGGCAACTGCGGTCAGGCGATGGTGCAAGTTCCCCGTGAGCGAGCGATGTTTTGCGCGCCCTGCAATCTGCGCAGCTACCCGCGGATTTCGCCGAGCATGATCGTGCTGATCACCCGAGGCGATGAAGTCCTCCTGGCGCGCTCCCCGCGTTTCGTCACCGGGGTGTACAGCACGCTGGCGGGGTTTGCCGAGCCGGGCGAATCAGCCGAGGAGTGCCTGATTCGCGAGGTGCGCGAAGAGGTGCAGATCGAGGTCAGGAACATCCAGTACCTGGGCAGCCAGTGCTGGCCGTTTCCCCATTCGATGATGCTGGGGTTTCACGCCGAGTACGCCGGTGGCGAAATCGTGTGTCAGGAAGACGAGATCGAAGACGCCCAGTGGTTCAACGTTCACGACTTGCCGCCGTTGCCGGCGTCACGCTCGATTGCCCGTTACCTGATCGACGTCTACGTGGCGCGGCGCTTAGGCCACGCTGAACCAGTGTTGCCAGGCTAACCGCACGGTCAAGCCCAGCACCACAGTGATGAACACCGGGCGAATGAACTTCGCGCCGCCGCTGATGGCGGTGCGAGCCCCGAAGAACGCGCCAACCATCACTGACAGGCCCATGCTCAGGCCGATGATCCAGTCCACCTGCCCGGAAAACACGAACACCGACAGCGCCGCAATGTTGCTGACGAAGTTCATGCTGCGCGCCACGCCGCTGGCCTTCACCAGGTCGATGGGGTACATGAGCATACTGCTGACAGTCCAGAACGCGCCCGTGCCAGGGCCGGCAATGCCGTCGTAGAAACCGAGGGTGAAGCCCTGAGTCGACTGCCACTTCTTCTTTATCGGTGCGTCGCTGTCCTGGGGAGCCTTCGGCGTGCCGCCGAACAACAGGTACAGGCCGCAGGCGAAAACGATCACCGGGAGCATTTTGTTCAGCCATTCTGCCGGGAGGTAGTGCGCAACCACCGCGCCCGCCAGCCCGCCGATCAGGGTGCCGACAATGGCGTGCACCCACTGCCTCGGATGAAACAGCTTGCGCCGGTAGAAAGTGAAACTGGCGGTGGCTGAACCGAAGGTCGAACTGAGTTTGTTGGTGCCCAACACCAGATGCGGGGGCAGGCCGGCGGTCAGCAACGCGGGCGTCGTCAACAGACCACCGCCACCGGCAATGGCGTCGATGAATCCGGCTATAAAGGCAACGAAGGCCAGAATGGCCAAAGTAGTGAGGTCAACGCTGAGTTCAAAGGGCATGGAATCGGCTTATTCGGCAGGGCGCAGAACGGGGCTGCAAAAGAGGGGCGACATAGTACCCAATAACCCTGTGGTTTGCTTGGCGACCCAGCCCCCTGTAGCAGCTGGCGAAGCCTGCGTCCGGCTGCGAAGCAGTCGTAAAATCAGCAAACGCGGTGAGTCAGGAAGACTGCGATTGCCAGGTTTACGACTGCTGCGCAGTCGGACGCAGGCTTCGCCAGCTGCTACAGGGGTGGGTGTTTTCGCCGGGTAATGCGGCAGCTGTCAGGCCTTCAGGTGGCGCAGACTGCGCTCCATCCGCGCAATTCCTTCTTCAAGCAATGAACGCGGGCAGCCGAAGTTGAGGCGTACGAACTGTTGGTGTTGATCACCGAAGTCCAGGCCTGCGCTCAAACCGACTTTTGCCTGCTCCAGGAAAAACTGCTGCGGATTGTCCAGGCCCAGGGCCGAACAGTCGAGCCACGCCAGATACGTGCTTTGCGGCACATTCATGGTAATGCCGGGCAACCGGGTGCGAACGGCGTCGACCAGGTAATCGCGGTTGGCTTGCAGGTACGTCTTGAGCTCCGCCAGCCACGGCGCGGCTTCGCTGTAGGCCACACGTGTCGCTTCCATG
The DNA here is from genome assembly GCF_015351605.1 of Pseudomonas sp. p50(2008). Lineage (NCBI taxonomy): Bacteria > Pseudomonadati > Pseudomonadota > Gammaproteobacteria > Pseudomonadales > Pseudomonadaceae > Pseudomonas > Pseudomonas sp. p50(2008). Next base: position 60,129 of record NZ_JACMYF010000010.1, on the reverse strand, counting down.
CCCAGCGGGTTGACGCTGTCGACCATGCCGCAACGGGCATGGTTGACCCGCGCGCGCAATGCCGGGTCTTCAATGATCATGAACGAGGTCTTCAGCCCGGCAATGTTGTAGGCCTTGCTGGCGGACATCAGCGTGATGGTGCGGCGGGCGATTTCCGGGCTCAGGGAGGCCGTCGGAATGTGCACGCGACCGTCGAAGCACAGCTCGGCATGGATCTCGTCGGAGATGATCCACGCGTCCTGCGCCAGGCAAACTTGCGCCACCGCTAGCAGCTCTTCGCGAGGGAATGCCTTGCCCAGTGGATTGTGCGGATTGCTCAAGAGCAAGGCGCCGCCACCTTGCAGCGACTGGCGCAACGTTTCGAGGGGAGTGGAATACGTGCCGTCTGCCTGGGCGACGAACTCCAGCTCCACCTTGTTCAGCCCCCAATGACCAGGTGCATGGCGCAACGGTGGGTAGTTCGGCACCTGAACCACGACATTCTGCTGCGGCTCGATCAACGCATTCAGCGCCATGTTGAACCCCGACTCGACCCCCGGCAGAAAGATCAGCGCCTGCGGATCAACACGCCAGGCATATTTGTTCCATAAGTCGGCAACGATGGCCTCGCGCAGATCATCCTGGGACACGCTATAACCGAGCAGTGGGTGCTCAAGACGTTTTTGCAGCGCCTGAACAATGACCGGTGGCGCAGCGAAATCCATGTCCGCCACCCACATCGGCAGCACGTCTGCCGGGTAGCGGCTCCATTTGGTACTGCCAGTGTTGTGGCGATCGAACACCTGATCAAAATCGAAGGTCATGCACAGTCTCATCGAAGGCTGGATTGAGGATGATGGCCATGATAATCGCCTGAGCTATCAGGAGCGAGCGGCTTGGGACAGGGGGCTTGATTGCCAATCCAGTTTTGAAGGGCGGTGTTCATTCCGGTACTTGCTTAACCTGTGGGAGCCAAGCTTGCTCGCGCAGGCAACCCATAACTCCCTGATGTACCCGGATCAAACTGTGGGAGTGAGCCTGCTCGCGATGACGGTGTGTCAGGCAACGATGATGTCGATTGATACTCCGCTATCGCGAGCAGGCTCACTCCTACAAGGGGTGTGTGTTGGATGCGGATTTTGTGTTCGCCGCCGCTCCCTCGGGAAGTGAAGGTTATTGCTTCACGTATCGCCCGGGTGCCGGTTCCAGTGCCGGGTAGTGTGCACTTCCGATTGGCGTGGTTGATGGCTGGCGTTCGCCGGCGTGTTCAGCCAGCCAGACAAACCAGTCATTCCACCAGCTGCCGCTCAGTTGCCGGGCATCCTTGAACCAAAGCTCCGGATCCTCGGTGACCCGGTCATTGGTCCAGTAATGGCGTTTTTCGCGGGCCGGTGGGTTGATGACTCCGGCGATGTGCCCCGACGCGCCCAGCACGAAACGCGTGGTGCCGCCCAGCAGCGCGGTGCTGGCGTATGCACTGCGCCACGGGACGATGTGGTCGTCGTGGGTGGCGAGTATGTAGGCGGGCGCTTCAATGGCGTGCAGGTCCAGTTTGACCCCGCAGCAATCCAGCTCGCCGGATTTCAGGTCGTTTTGCAGGTACGTATGGCGCAGGTACCAGCAGTACATCGGGCCGGGCAGATTGGTGCTGTCGTTGTTCCAGAACAGCAGGTCGAGGGCGTTGGGTTTCTGGCCCTTGAGGTACTTGTCGACGTTGTAGTTCCACCACAAATCATTAGGGCGCAGCAGCGAGAAGGTGTTGCCCATGTCCTCGCCCTTGAACAGACCGATGGGGCCGTCGATGCCACCGATGGTCCGCTCGCGGTACGCCACCAGTTGCTCGTCGACGAAGATGTCGATCGGACCGGTGTCGAGGTAATCGAGGAAGGTGGTCAGCAGGCTGACGCTGGCAATTTCCCGGTCGCCACGCGCCGCCAGGACGGCCAGCGCCGTACTCAAAAGGGTCCCGCCGATACAAAAACCAATGCAGTTCGGGCGACCCTCGCCACTGATCTCGCGGGTGACGTTCAGCCCGGTAATGATGCCGGTTTCGATCAGGTCATCCCAGGTAGTAGCGGCGTGTGCCTGATCGAAGTTGCGCCACGACATCAGGAACACCGGATGGCCCTGTTGCAACAGATGGCGAACCATCGAGTTGTCCGGGCGCAGGTCAAGAATGTAGTACTTGTTGATCGACGGCGGGACGATGAATACCGGTCGCTGGTACTGGGTGTCGCTCTGCGGGTAGTACTGGATCAGCTGGAACAGCGCGTTCTCGAACACCACTTCGCCGGGGGTGTTCGCCAGGTCGACGCCCACTTCAAAAGCGTCGCTGTCGCACTGGCGCATCTTGCCTTCCTGCAGGTCACTGGCCAGGTGCAACAAACCCGTCAGCAGACTGCTGCCTTGGGTATCGACGACACGTTGCAGCGCATCGGGATTACTCGCCAGGAAGTTGCTCGGGGCGCCAGCGGCGATGGCTTGCTCCACCAGATAGAGCAGGCGTTTGCGTGGCTTCTTTTCTTCAATCGGCAACCTGTCGAGCAGTTTCAGGAGAAAGCCGGCGTTCAGCAGGTAGAAGGCTGCCAGTGAGCCAAACAGCGGCTGGCTCCAGTTTCCGCTGGCGAAACGTCGATCTTCAAAACTGAACGGCTGACCGCTCAGCAACTGCTGGCCGAGTTCGCCCCATTGCTGCTGGTATTCGGATTGAAGGGCATCCAGGGTGCCGCGTGGCAGTTCGAACCAGGCGTTGTAGTCCTGGCCGGTAAACCACGGATTGGTGCTGACCCATAGGCGCAATTGTTGCACTGCAAAGGAGGCAATGAACGGCACCTGGCCCGACCAGTAGCTATTAAACGTATGCGTGTTGTTGTCCATGTCACTCCTTGCCCTGAGGTGTAATCCGGGCAGAAAAAACCGCAACGCCGGGCTTCGGCGCCGTATAGGTTGTGAAAACAAACGCGGTTCTTTGACTGCTTATCAACGCCGTCCTGGCCGGAAAGTCGGCCCGGACGCTGCTCAAATCCCACCCATACAGGCGGTGATCTGCGCAATACGACCAAGCGACTTCATACACTCCGTTCTTTTTTTTGTTTTGCGCTGCAAGATGAGGGAGTGTTTCTGATTGCCAGGCGGTGCGGAAGTGTTGGGAGGTGACTGTCTGGTGTCCAACGGTGCCAAGTCTGCCTGAAACCTCCGAAATCACAGCGATCACCTGTAGCAGCTGCCGAGCCTGCGAGGCTGCGTTCGAGGACGAAGTCCTCGCAGGACCCAACGCAGCCTCGCGGGCTCGGCAGCTGCTACAGGTTTTGTGGTGCATGGGGGATGGAAGGTACGGCCAACCGGTGAGTACCTATACTCAGATCAACGCCCCGGATCAGGTACGCACTTACTATTCAATTCACCCAAATCAGTCATGGCTCCGGACAGGGTGTCCGGGTCCCAGGTCAACGAGGACGCCATGTACAGAATGAGCTCAGGCTATGCCAATGTGCTGGTCACTACGCTCTCGGCGCAGGGGCTGGATGCTGCCAGCCTGTGCCAGGAAGCCGGACTGGACATGGCGATCGCGAATACCCCGGGAGCGTGGTGCGAGCGCAGGGTGATATATCGTTTGTGGCAACTGGGTGCCCAAGCCAGCGCTGATCCGGACATCGGCTTGAAAGCCTACGGGCATTTCCATCCGGGGAGTTTTCAGATCGTCGGCTACACCATGATGTCCAGCCTCAATCTCAAGCGCGCACTGGAACGACTGGTGCGATTCAGCCCGTTGATCGGTACCGGATTCAGCCTTTTTTTTGTGCCCGAGCAAGCCCACTTCCGATTGGCCTCCCTTGACCATCAACAGTCCGGCTCGATCAAGCCTCGCCAATACGCCGACGCGGGCCTGGCGTCCTTGCTGGGCTTCTGCCGCTGGCTGGGGGACGGCAAGTTACCGCAACCCCTGAGTGTGGAATTCAGTTATCCGCAACCGCCAGACACCTCTGAACATCGGCGCCTGTTTGGCTGTGATCTGCATTTTGGTTCGGCCTACGACAGCATCCTGTTTGATGGCCAGGAACTGTTGCGTCCCTTGAGCATGGCGAACGAAGCGCTGGCGGTATTGCATGACAGCTTTGCCGAGGCGCAACTGGATCTGCTGTTTGGCTTCTCCATCGTTGGCAGGATTCGTGCGCTGATCACCGAACGTTTGAGTCAGGGCCGGGGGCTTTGCGACATGGAGTCCATCGCTGCGGCGCTGAGCATCAGCAAGCGGACGCTGCAACGTGCCCTGGAAAAGGACGGCACCCAATTCAAGGATGTCCAGAATGCGGTGCGTCGTGAACTGGCCGATTTCTACCTGCGCCACTCTCGTTTCAACATGAAGCATGTGGCGTATCTCTTGGGATTTCACGACCACAGCAGCTTCAATAAAGCCTGCAGCCGCTGGTTTGGCATGACGCCTGGCCAGTACCGCTCCGATGAATCGTTTGAAATCGAAGAGACCGCGCCGGTCTGACGCGGTCATGGTTGCCGGGTTATTTCGTGTGGGGTTTTTTCGGCCCTTTTCCACCCCTGTTCGGTTTGCGTGCCGGGCTGACTGCAGTAGTAACTACGGCCGCACCCGCGACGGGGAGTTCTTGTTGGATCGGCTCCGGCACTACCGGGGCGACGTCCGGCGGGACAGGGACATCAGGCTCGACTATCGGTTGAATCGGGCTTTTCTCCGGCAACACCACCGGGACCAACGCATCTAACGGGCCACACGGCGGCAGCACATTTTGCAGGCGTTCAATCACAAGCGCGTCGTGCTGCTCGGCAGGCGCTTGCAGGTTTTGCTTGGGCGCAGGGCCGCTGAAGCTATTCAACACGCCATACACTCCGTAGAAACACAGCTCCTGGGTGGCGTCGCGCAGGTCTCGATAACCGTTCAAGGCATCCTGGACCTGGCTGGAGAACAATCCTTGCCACGCCAGCAACGGGTTGTCCTGGCTGACGGGGTGGCGATCATGGCTGACCCGGGCGGCGCCTGCGTTCAGCCACCACTGAGCCGGGTTCAAACTGCTCCATAGCAGTTGTTGCTGATGGAAAGGGTGCGATCTGCGGATGATTTCAGCAGTCGGTTCGTTGATCCACTGGCGTAACCATGGACGGACAAAACCGTCGTAAAGACTGTTATTGACGGCCGATGCACGTTCGACCAGCGCGAACTCGCCATCGTCATCACGAGCGGGTTGCTCTTCGCCATGAATATCGGCGATTCGGCGAGGCTCGAAACGCACGGCATAGGGCGTTTCCGGGTCTTCAGGTTGGTCCTCGATGAGCATTTCATACAACCCGGCCGGCAACGCATTGATCGTGGCGACCGCGCCCAGCAGTTCACGGTGTTCGCGTCGGGCGACTTCGCCGGACACAAAGATGCCCAGGTGTCCGATGCTCGCGTGGCGCAGATAAACGATGGTGCGTCCGCTGGTTTGCAGCGCCAGGTCGCTGGGGTAAACGTCGCTGATCCAGTCCAGTGCCTGTTGCGGCGGGGTGATGTTGTCGCCGTAGGAGCAAAACACCACCACCGGTACTTCGATACGTTTGAGGTCCAGGCCATTGCTCTTGCGTCCGAGGCCGCCGGACAACTGATTGCCGATGAACAGGTCGTCGACGATCATTTCGATTTCTTCGCCATTGAGCAGCGTCGGGCTGCCCCACCAGCGTTCAAAGTCCAGAAAGCGCGGGGCCTCGCTGTCGACTTCGCTGAACAAGTGGTAGTACTTGCCCCACCAGCTATTGGCCGGGTCCAGGCTTTCGAAATTGCTCACCAGCCAGGTGCCGTCGAATCGGTCATTGCCCAGGTCGCTGCCCAACCGGGCCATCCAGCCGCCACCCAGCAAACCGCCGGTGTAACGCATCGGGTTGCGGCCGTTGGTTCCGGCCCAGTAGGACAGGGGGGCGCCATTGACGATGATCAGCCCGGGCAACTCCGGCCTGGACGCGGCCAGCCCCATCAACGCCCAGCCTGCCTGGCAGTTGCCGATCACAACCGGTTTCGCGCTGTCGGGATGCCGGGCGCTGACGACTTCGATGAAATGCGCCTGCGCCTGGACAATGTCGGCGAGGGTTTGTCCTGGACTTGGTGCGTGACTGAACGAGATGAAGTAGGTGGGGTGCCCGGCCCGCAGACTTTCACCGATAACCGAATCCTGTTTGAACCCGCCGATGCCCGAGCCATGGCCGCCCCGTGGATCGATGATGATGACCGGCTGTTTTTTACTGTCGATCACTTGCCCGGATCCCTCAAGAATCCTTAACAGCGAGTAATTGACCGGGCGTGGCAAGTCTTCGCCGTTGACCAGGGTTTCATGATCGAATTTAAGCAGCAGGGGATACCCGGCGCGCTCGTGAGCGAGTGTGTTGTCACCCCGTTGGCGCAAGGTGTCCATGAACAACACGCTGCGCTCGCCGAGGTCGGTCAGGTATTCCTGCCAGTCGGCCGCCGTGGGTTGCCTGAGTTGCTGTAGACGCGAGGGCGCGAAGGTTTCGGCCTGGCGCTTGTGCACGGCGTCAAGGACGTTGCGGGTGTTGAGACGTTGCAGATGGTTGAGGTGTTCGAACACACCGGACGCTGTGCAATGCGCTTCATCGTGCACCGCAATATTTTCTTCCTGACCCATCGTGATCTCCTGACGACCTGCATGGAAAGCATTCCGCCCTGACGCTGTAGATAAGCCGGTAGGGGCGAAACGCTCGATTTTCAGGAGTCTAGCGCTAATACCTGTCCAGCGGACACGTTTTATTGTGCGCTGCACAAAATACTCATTGCCAAATTCTTTTGTGCGCTGCAATATAAAATCCAGCGCGATGACTGGCCGGATCGCTATCGCGTCCTCAGGCCCCTTCAGGCCTTCCAGTACCAGGAGATTCAAGCATGTCTTTTTTCAATTCGGAAAAACTGCAAACCGCTCAGAAAGCCAACCTCGATCTTTTGCAGCAAATCAGCGGCAAAGTCTTCGCCAGCGTCGAACAGCTCAGCCAGTTGCAGTTCAAGGCACTGCGCGATTCCACCGAGGAGCACTTTGAGGGTGTTCGCAAGTTACTGGCCGTGCGTGACCCACAAGGTTTCGCCGAGCTTCAGGCTTCTTTCACCCAGCCGAGCAAGCAGACCGAACGTCTGGCCGAGTTCAATCGTCAGGTTCAAGCGCTGATCGTGGGCACGCAGTCGGACATCGCGACACTGGCGTCAAGTCAGGTCGAAGCCGGTACCCAGCAGGTTCACGAGTTTGTTGAAACGATCAGCAAGAATGCACCGGCCGGCTCCGAGCCCGTCGTGGCCGCATTCAAATCGGGCCTGGCCAATGCCGGTACCGTCTTTGAAAGCGCACAAAAAGCCGTGAAACAGGCGTCCGATGTGGCTCAGAGCGGTTTCGACGCAGCGACTGGTGCGGCCGAAAAAGCGGCGCCGGAGCCAAGCGCCAAGGCCTCCAGCGGTAACAAGTAAGTCAAATCAGGCCAGCGGCACCGATGGCGACGGGTTATTCCCCGTCGCCATTTTTTTTCGTCCCGTTATCGGCGCCTGGCTTGCCGCCAAACATGCCAAACATGTTCTGGGTATTGAGGTACAACGCCTTGGATTGGTCGACATACTGGCGCATCAAGTCCTGCATCACAGGCGCTTGCTGGTGCATGAACGTGCTCCAGGCCTCGGACGATTGCGCGCCGGTCTGGGACTGAATGTCGATGACGGTCTGGATGCTCTTGTCCAGGTAGCTGCCGAGAACGCCCTGATAAGGACCGTAGAACTGGATGATCCCCATCAGCATTTCGCTGGTGAAGATAGGTTCTCCGCCACTTTCAGCTTCCAGAATTACCTGCAGCAAGATGCTGCGCGTCAGGTCCTCGCCGCTCTTGGCATCGACCACCTGAAACGCAACTTTATCGACGACCAATTGACGTATGTCCGCCAGCGTCAGGTGACTGCTGGTGTGGGTGTCGTACAGCCGGCGATTGGGGTATTTCTTGATCAGGCGGGGAGTGTTCCGACTGTTATCTGTCATGCGGGGCGTCCCGTGGCGAGCCTGGTTTGCAGGGCATCTTATCCTACTATCGCCATTGCCGCGGGATGGAGTCGGGAGGGAGGCCTGACCAGACATAACAGCCCCCTGGGGGAGCAGAACCCTGTAGCAGCAGAACCCTGTAGGAACAGAATCCTGTGGGAGCAAAATCCTGTGGCGAGGGGATTTATCCCCGTTGGGCTGCGAAGCAGCCCCAAAACCATAGTACGCGATGTGCCTGAAACACCTCGGCGGGGATAAATCCCCTCACCACAAATGTCTGCGTACTGCTTGAACGCATTAACAAGGGAACCGCACAAGGCGAATTCCCCCTTTGAAACATCGAAGGTGTCACCAGATCGGCAAGGTATAGCTGACGATGAACCGGTTCTCATCCAGATCACTGCCAAAGTGGGTCGAACGCACTGTCGCGTTACGCCATTTCACCCCGACATTTTTCAACGGTCCGCTCTGCACGACATAACCAATGTCCGTATCACGTTCCCATTCCTTGCCTTCAGGACGGTTGTTGCCCAGGTCGATGTTCGAGCCGCTCAGGTAGCGGGTCATGAACGTCAGGCCCGGTACGCCCATGGCCGCGAAGTTGTAGTCGTAGCGAGCCTGCCACGATTGTTCGTCCTTGCTGGCGAAGTCGCCGATCTGCACGAAGTTCACCAAAAACGCGTCGGTGCCATTGATGTAAGCAAAACCGGTGTCGCCGCTCATGCCCTGATAACCCAGGCCGAAGGCATTGCCGCCGAGGCTGTAGGTGAACATGGCGCCCAGGGCCTTGTTGTCGACGTTGCTGCCGCCCTCATCCGTGGAGCGGGCGAAGCGCAGATCGCTCTTGAACGATTGCCCGGTGGTGATCGGCAAAACGTGAGTCAGGTTGACCATGTGCTGGCTGTAGAAATTATCCAGATGACCGTAGGCGTAGCCAGTGGCGAGGTTGGGTGTCCATTTGTAGTTGAGGCTGGCGAAATCGAAGCTGTCGCTGGCCAGGTGACGGCTGATGATGCCCTTGGCACCGGTTCGGGTGATGCCCATGTCCTCATAGTTCGAGGAGTCGCGCTGATTGACCTGGGTCAGGCGACCGGCGTCCGCGGTGAGGCCTTCGATGTCCAGCGACGTCAACTGACCGCCCTCGAAGGTTTGTGGCAACAACCGTGAATCGTTGGCCAGGACCGTCGGTAACTTGGGCAACAGGGTGCCGAGTTTCAGCACGCTTTTGGCCGCTCTAGCTTTCGCGGTCAGGCCCACTTCGCCGTATTCATCCTGAGCCCCTTTGCGGGTGTCGCTGTGACGCTTGAGCAAGCCGGAACCGGCACGATCAGGGCTGGAATCGAGCTTGACGCCCAGCAGGCCGATGGCATCGAAGCCGACGCCAATGGTGCCTTCGGTAAAGCCCGATTCGAAGCGCATCAGAAAGCCCTGAGCCCATTCCTCTTGTTTGGATTGCGCAGCGTTGTCCTGGCGAAAATCACGATTGAAGTAGAAGTTGCGCAGTTCAACGCTGGCTTTGCTGTCTTTGATGAATTCAGCAGAGGCGGTCGCCGAGAGGCTGATGACGCCGCCGGCCAGAAGCAGTCGGCTCGCGATCTTGCGGGTGTGACGGTCCATGGTGAAGCCCCTTTGTTTTTATTATGAAATAACGGGTACTGCAGCCCTCGCCGGACGGGCGAGGGCTTCTCGATAAAAAACGCGAACGCCCAAAATGAGAGGAGCAAGGCGCCGCGTGCGGTTCAATCGTTAGAACTGTTCAGCGCTCAGGCCGTACAGGGAGGCGCTGCCCGCGCGAATGGATTGCTCCAGGCTCAAGATGCGTGGCAGCAGGCGATGGATGTAGAAGTCGGCGGTGGCGATCTTCGCACCGTAAAAAACTTCGTCGGTGCTGCGGTTTTTCCCCGCGACATGCGCCATGCGCGCCCATAGCCAGGCGTAGGCGACGTAACCGAACAGGTGCAGGTACTCAACCGATGCGGCGCCGATTTCGTTGCGGTTGGTTGCGGATCGGTCTTGCACCCAGTCACTGAGGTTTTCCAGGCGTTGCACCGCGTCGAGCAATTGCGACGCATAAGGGGCGTCCGGCAAGTCGGCGAAACGGCGGATCTCGGCAGTGAACTGGCGCAGCGCGACGCCCTGGTTGCCCACCACTTTGCGCCCCAGCAGGTCCAGGGCCTGAATGCCGTTGGTGCCTTCGTAGATTTGCGCGATGCGCACGTCACGCACCAGTTGCTCCTGACCCCATTCACGGATATAGCCATGGCCGCCGAAGACTTGCTGGCCGTTGATGCAGCTTTCCAGCCCCGTATCGGTGAAAAAGGCCTTGGCAACAGGTGTCAGCAGCGCGACCAGGTTCTGCGCGTTGTCGCGCTCGAGGGCGTCATCGGAAAACTTCGCCAGGTCCAGTTGTTGCCCGACATAACTGGCAAAGGCGCGGCCACCTTCGGTCATCGCTTTCATACCGAGCAACATGCGTCGTACATCGGGGTGGACGATGATCGGGTCGGCCAGTTTTTCCGGAGCCATGGCACCGGTCGGTGCGCGGCTCTGCACCCGTTCACGGGCATACGCCACAGCGCTCTGGTAAGACGCTTGCGCGCAACCGATGCCTTGAATACCGATGGACAGGCGTTCGTAGTTCATCATCGTGAACATCGCCGCCAGGCCCTTGTTGGCTTCCCCGACCAGCCAGCCGCTGGCACCGTCGAAATTGATCACGCAGGTGGCCGAGGCCTTGATGCCCATCTTGTGTTCGATCGAGCCGCAGCTGACAGCGTTGGCTTCACCCAGGGAGCCGTCTGCATTGACCCGCACTTTGGGCACCACAAACAGCGAGATGCCTTTCGGTCCCGCTGGCGCATCCGGCAGTTTGGCCAGTACCAGATGAACAATGTTTTCAGTCAGGTCCTGATCGCCGCCGGTGATGAAAATCTTGCTGCCAGTGATGAGGAAGCTGCCGTCGGCCTGGGGCTCGGCGCGGGTGCGGATGAGCCCCAGGTCGGTGCCGGCGTGGGCTTCGGTCAAACACATGGAACCGGCCCAGCGGCCTTCATACATGGGTGGCAGGTAAAGATTTTTCAGGGTGTCGCTGGCGTGTGCGTCCAGCGCCAGGCAGGCGCCGGAGCTGAGGGCCGAATACAGCGCGAAACTGGAGTTGGCGCCGTAGAGCATTTCTTCAAACTGCACGGCCAGCATCTTCGGCATGCCCATGCCGCCGAAATCGGTGTTGCCCGACAGGCCCACCCAGCCGCCTTCGATGTAGGTGGCGTAAGCCTGTTTGAAGCCAATCGGCGTGCTGACGTTGCCGTCGAGCCACTGGGTGCCTTCTTCGTCGCCGCTGCGATTCAACGGCGCGATGAGGTGTGAGGTGACCTTGGCGGCCTCTTCGAGTATCGCGTCAGCCGTGGCAGCATCGACCGTGTCGGCCAGGGCTGGCAGGCGCGCCCACAGGGCCGGGGCGTCAAACACTTCATGCAGCACAAAGCGCATGTCGCGCAGCGGGGCGTTGAATTCGGGCATAGCGTGAACCTCGTCAGGACGGTTTGTGCGAAGGGCACGACGCCGCAAGCGGGTCGTGCCGGATCGATTAATGGCTGGAAGCGCTGGCGGCACCGAGGCCGGTCTGGGCGCGAACGAACTGATCGGCGTAGGCACCACGCTCCTTGTCGGCGCGAACACTGCTGTCGAGGCGCGAAACCACCACGATCACCAGGAACGCCAAGGGCATGGAGAACAGGGCTGGGTGGTCGTAAGGGAAGATCGCGTGGGCATGACCGAGCACGGTGACCCAAACGGCCGGCGACAGGATCACCAGCACCAGCGCGCAGATCAGTCCGGCAAAACCGCCGATGATTGCGCCTTTGGTGGTCAGGCCTTTCCAGTACATGGCCATGATCAACACCGGGAAGTTGGTCGACGCCGCGATGCCGAAGGTCAGGCCCACGAGGAACGCGACGTTCATCTTCTCGAACAGAATGCCCAGCAGGATTGCGATGATGCCCAGGCCTACGGTGGCCATGCGGGTCACGCGCATTTCCTGTTTCTCGGTGGCTTTGCCTTTCTTGAACACGGTGGCGTAGAGGTCGTGGGAAATCGCCGAGGCGCCGGCCAGGGCCAGCCCGGAGACCACCGCGAGGATGGTGGCGAACGCGACTGCCGAGAGGAAACCGAAGAACAGATTGCCGCCGACCGCTTTGGCCAGGTGCATGGCAACCATGTTGCCGCCACCCAATAGCGTACCGCCCACTTCGCCATTGACGTAGTACTGCGGATCGGTGCCGATGATCACCATCGCGGCAAAGCCCAGGGTGCAGACCACGAGGAAAAAGAAGCCGATGAAACCGGTGGCGTAGAACACCGATTTACGCGCTTCCTTGGCGTTAGGCACGGTGAAGAAGCGCATCAGGATGTGCGGCAGGCCGGCAATCCCGAAGACCAGGCCCAGCGACATCGATGCGGTGTTGATCGGGTCGGCGAGCATGGAGCCCGGCCCCATGATGTTCCAGCCGCTGGCATGGGCCTGAACGGCTTTGTCGGCCAGGGTTTCATAGCTGAAACCGAACTGCGACATGGCCATGACCGCCAGGGTGGTGCCACCGGCCAGCAGCAACACGGCCTTGATGATCTGCACCCAGGTGGTGGCAATCATGCCGCCGAAGATCACGTACACCAGCATCAAGGCGCCGACGATCACCACGGCCACCGGGTATTCGAGACCGAACAACAGCTTGATCAATTGACCCGCGCCAACCATCTGCACGATCAGGTAGCAGCACACCACGGTCAGCGAACCGAAGGCGGCGAAGATCCGCACTTTGTTCTGATCGAGACGGTAGGACACGATGTCGGCGAAGGTGTAGCGCCCCAAATTGCGCAGCCGCTCAGCCATCAGGAAAGTGATGATCGGCCAGCCGACGAAAAAGCCGATGGTGTAGATGAAGCCGTCATAACCTTTGGCGAACACCAGGCTGGACAGCCCCAGCAGCGTAGCGGCAGACATGTAGTCGCCGGCAATCGCCAGCCCGTTCTGAAAACCGGTGATGCCACCGCCAGCGGTATAGAAGTCGGACGTGGATTTGGTTTGGCGGGCGGCCCACCAGGTAATCGCCAGTGTGCCGAGGACGAACACAAAGAACATGCCGATCGCATGCAGGTTAAGCGGTTGTTTTTCCGCTGCGCCGGTCAGCGGAGCAGCCATCACCAGGGTCGCCGGCAACAGGCCGCTGAGGGTGAGCAGGAGTTTACGGAGCAGGTTCATTATTTGCTCTCCTCAAGAATGGCGGCGCCCAAGGCATCGAAACGGGTGTTGGCGCGGTACACGTACCAGCCCGTCAGCAACCAGGAAAACACGATGATCGCGGCGCCGACCGGCATGCCCAGGGTCAACATCCGATGCTCGCCGAGCGGTGCGTGCAGCCATTGCGGGGCGAACGCCACCACCAGCATGAAGGCGTAATAGGTGCCCAGGACCGCAGCACTCAGCGACCAGGCCAGGCGCGAGCGACTGCTGACCAGTTGAAGGAATTTCGGGTTGGACCGAATACGTTCGCAGCGTTGGGTATCGGTTGAATGGATGTCGATCATGGGTAGCTCCACCTTGTTGTTGTTATCGGTGCGAGGCGCAGGGCCGAATTCGGCCCGCACGAACCCGAAGCGGCAGGAAAACAGCCTGCCGCCTGGCGGGTTTTGCTTCGTTCGGGTTAGAGCGCTTTAGCTCTGTCGCGCAGTACGTACTTCTGGACTTTGCCGGTCGACGTCTTCGGCAGCAGGGTGAAAACCACCGTGCGCGGGACTTTGAAGCCGGCCAGGTGTTCGCGACAGAAACTGATGATGTCGGCCTCGCGAACGTTCTGGTGATCGGCCTTCAGCGTGATGAACGCGCAAGGCGTTTCGCCCCATTTTTCGTCCGGTCGCGCCACGACGGCCGCTTCCATGACACCCGGATGGCGATACAGCACGCCTTCGAGTTCGATGGTGGAAATGTTTTCGCCACCGGAAATGATGATGTCCTTAAGCCGGTCCTTGATCTCGACATAACCATCGGGATGACAGACCGCCAGGTCGCCGGTGTGAAACCAGCCACCTTCGAACGCCTCGGCCGTGGCGGTCGGGTTTTTCAGGTAGCCCTTCATCACGGTATTGCCGCGCATGAAGACCTCGCCGATGGTCTGGCCATCCCGCGGTGTCGGTTCAAGCGTTTTCGAATCGCCGACCATCACCCCTTCAAGCGTCGGGTAGCGCACGCCCTGGCGGGATTTGATCTGCGCCCGTTCTTCCAGCGGCAGCTCGTCCCATTCTTCGTGCCAGGCGCACAACGTCACCGGGCCGTAGGTTTCGGTCAGGCCATAGACGTGGGTGACCTTGATGCCCATTTCTTCCACGGCACCGATCACTTTGGCTGGCGGCGCAGCGCCCGCGACCATGGCGTTGACCGGGTGGTCGATGGCCGCCTTGGCCGATTCCGGCATGTTCACCAGTGCGTTGAGCACGATAGGCGCACCACACAGGTGAGTGACCTGATGTTCGCGAATCAGCGTGAGGATTTTTTGTGGATCGACCCGGCGCAGGAACACATGAACACCGGCCAGCGCGGTGATGGTCCATGGGTAGCACCAGCCGTTGCAATGGAACATCGGCAGGGTCCAGAGGTACACCGGGTGATTGCCCATAGCCCAGGTCATCTGATTGCCCAGGGCATTCAGGTAGGCGCCGCGATGGTGGTAAACCACGCCTTTTGGATTGCCGGTGGTGCCCGAGGTGTAATTCAGGGAGATGGCTTGCCATTCGTTCGCCGGCCATTTCCAGTCAAACGCCGGGTCGCCTTCGGCCAGCAACGCCTCATAATCCAGTTCGCTGACCGCTTCGCCTTCACCGTACTCGGGGTCGTTGACGTCGATCACCAGTGGCGGGTGGTCGAGCATGCCGATCGCGGCGTGAATCACGCTGTGAAACTCGCGGTCGGTGATCAGCACCTTGGCCTCGCCATGCTGCAGCATGAACGCAATGGCTTCGGCATCCAGGCGGACGTTGAGCGGGTTGAGCACGGCTCCGATCATGGGCACGCCGAAATGCACTTCGAGCATCTCTGGAATGTTCGGCAGCATCACCGCGACCGTGTCGTCTTTACCGATGCCGCGACCGGCCAGCGCCGAGGCGAGGCGTCGGCAACGGGTGTAGGTCTGCGCCCAGGTCCGGCGAATTGAACCGTGGATCACGGCAGGGTAGTGCGGGTAAACGCTGGCGGTACGCTCGATGAAGCTGAGCGGAGACAAGGCAATGTGATTGACAGCCGCAGGGCTGAGCCCTTGTTCATAGATCGACATGTGCGGGTACTCGGTGGCTGATTGTTAGCTCTATAGATGGCTTGGCAGCGTCGCCGCCGACAGCCTCTTTTATGTCCGGTGTGCTTTATATAACATTCAGCCATGGATATGGAAGTACAACCTATAGCGTATAGTACATCTACTATATCGCTCTAAATGAGTGCCATCGTGCCTCCGAGGCCGGTATATCCTTGCACTCCCTGATGAAGCGGACCCGTGATGAGCCTGACTCCCGTTCGATTGCACAGCTGGCTGCGACTGCAGCGCGAGGGCGTGCCCATGGCCGCCCGCGCCGACGCCCTGTGCCGGGCATTGCAGGATTGTCCCGAAGTCCGGCGGGCGGTCTACCTCAGCTGGCAACCCCAGGCGGGTATCTACAGCCACGAAGGTGCCGCCCAGCATTTTCCTCCGGGGCAGGGTGATCCGGCGCTGGCCAGCGACCAACTGTTATTTGAAGCGTTGGTAGACGCGGGGCGCCTGGACTTGGCGCAGGTGCGTCAACTCGACTGCTGGCTGGCCGGGCGTTTGCGTCGAGCCGCGATCAGCCATGGCCAAGTATTCGACCTGGCGTTGCAGCCGGGGCACGCGGGTCTGTTGTTGGTAGAGGTGTGTGAAGGGGTGAGTTTTGACTGGCTCGGCTGGGTCCGCGATTTGTTGACGACCCTGCTCAGCAGCGTCAACGGCATGCTGCGTGGTTCGCCGCTGTTGGGGCACGATCCGCAACCGGGGTTGCTTCTCGATGCACAGGGCCGTCCGTTGGAATTCAATGCCGCGCTGATGGCGTTGCTGGCTGAAAAACCGTTGACCGATGTGCTGGGTTTTTTACCGGTCAATCACCGGGTACTGGTCCGCGCGTGCCTGGACCAGCAGCGCGCCATTGAAGGTGTCGAAGCCCAATTCGAGGCGCAGATTCTGATCTGGACTTTTATCCCCGATCCCCAGGACAACCGGGTGCTTGCCCGCTGTCGCGACGCCACGACCCAAGTGCTGGCCGAACGTGAAGCGGCTACTGCGCGGCGGCTTTACCGGCTGATTATCGAAAACACCACCGACCTGATTTCCCGGCACACGCCGGACGGCTGCTTTCTGGATGCCTCGCCTGCTTCCTGGACGTTGCTTGGCTATTGGCCCGAAGAACTGCGGGGGAAAATGGCCCAGGGCCTGTTCCATGGTCAGGACCTGGCCAGCCTCATGCAGCGCGCGCGGGATGCACTGGAGCAGGACGGTTACCACACGATGACGTACCGCATTCGTCATCGTGACGGGCATTACCTTTGGTTTGAAACCGCGAGCCGGGCCATTCGCGAAACCTACACCGGCGCCGTGGTGGAGGTGGTCAGCGTCTCGCGGGACATCACGGGCCGGGTCCAGGCCGAAGAGAACAAACGTCGGCTGGCCGAAGTGGTTGAGGCCAATACCGACCCGGTACTGTTCATCGACCCTGAAGGGCACATCACCTACCTCAATCCGGCGGCGCGGCGCATCCTCGGGATCGACGAGCAACAACCGATGCCGACAGTGGCCGAGGTGTTTGCCAGCGCAGACCTGATACGCCTGCAACGCGATGGCTGGAGTGGTGCCGAGCGTCATGGCGTGTGGAGCACGGATGCGCGTTTGCAACCGCGGGGTGGCGGTAGCTCGGTGCCGGTGTCGCTGGTGTTGCTGGCCCATCGATCCGCCGGTGGTGAGCGCTACTACTCCCTGGTGGCGCGGGACATGACCGAACGCGAGTTGCGAGAAACCCAGCAGCGTCGCCACCAGGACGAACTGGCGCATACCGCGCGGCTGGTCACGCTGGGTGAACTGGCCTCGGGCATTGCCCACGAGATCAACCAGCCGCTGGCCGCCGTGGTGAACTATGCCAATGCCAGCCAGCGGTATTTGCAATCCCTGGACTCCAATCCCCAGGCGGGCGAACGCGTGGCCCAGGGCCTTGAGCGCATCACCCATCACGCCACCCATGCGTCCGAAGTCATCCGGCGATTGCGCGGGTTTCTGCGTAAGGGACAGCGGCGCATGCAGGCGCTGGACATTGCCGACGTCGCCCGTGAAGCCGTGCGTTTGTGTGCCTGGGAGGCGAGCAATTGCCAAGTGACAATCGAGGATCGACTGCCGGATAATCTGCCGCCGATTTATGCCGACCGGGTGTTGCTGGAACAGGTCCTGCTCAACGTCGTGCGCAACGCCATTGATGCCAATCGCGAGCAGCATCCCGGCCAGCCGTCATCGATCGTGCTGGCTGCGGGGCAGGGCAGCAGCGCCACCGTGGAAATCAGTGTGCAAGACCAGGGACCGGGTGTCAGCGAGTCCGAACTGGAGCAGATTTTTACCCCGTTCTATACCAGCAAGCCTGATGGCCTCGGTCTGGGACTGTCCATGAGCCGCAGCATCATCGAAGGCTTCGGGGGCGCGCTCCAGGCGCAGCGCCAACCTGGCGGCTTGCTGATGATGTGCCGTTTGCCGCTTGCCGGCCCAACAAAACAACAACAGGAATAATGCAATGGCAGGTGCGACGGAGCACGTGGTGTATGTGGTCGACGATGACCAGGGCATGCTCGATTCAACGGTCTGGCTCCTGGAGTCCGTCGGTCTCAAGGCACTGGCGTTTACCAGTGGCGTCGAGTTTCTCGATGCCTGCGATGCCAGTCTTGATGCCTGCGTATTGCTCGATGTGCGCATGCCCGGCATGGGCGGCCTGAACGTGCAGGAGGAAATGCGCCTGCGCGCGCTGGACCTGCCGATCATCTTTGTCAGCGGGCATGCCGACGTGCCGATCGTGGTCCGCGCTTTCAAGGCCGGCGCCCATGACTTCATCGAAAAACCCTACAACGAACAGTTGCTGCTGGACAGTGTGCAACAGGCGCTCAGCAACTGCGCAGCCAAGCGCTCGGGCAGTCCCGGTCATGACGCCCTGCAAGCCCGCTTGTTGACGTTGACCCCCCGGGAGCGCGATGTGCTGTTGCCGCTGGTGCAGGGTTACACCACTCGTGAAATTGCCGAGCAACTGGGCGTGAGCGCCAAAACCGTCGATCTCTATCGCTCACGGGTGATGAAACGCATGCAGGCCACGACCTTGCCGGACCTGGTGGGCATGGCCATCGCCGCCGAGCTGATTGATCCGCTGAAATTGCGCTGACACCTCGCTTTTTCAAACCAACGTCTATGCTGGGCTAATCGCTTCACCGAGCGTTGTCCCGACCAGCATGGAGGTTTGCTTCTATGGTGCCCTCACCGGTAAACGAAAAGGCGTTCTCCCGCACCCTGCTTGATGTGCTGATTCGTGCAGGGCTGATCACGGTTCTGGTGCTGTTCTGCTTCGAGATCTTCAGCCCGTTCCGCGACCTGATGCTGTGGTCGTTGATCCTGGCGATCACGCTTTATCCGCTGCAGACCTGGCTGATGGGACGACGAGGGAAAAAGCCCGGATTTGTGGCGACGCTGATCGTTCTGATCGCCATTCTGATTTTGTTGGTGCCGATTTACCTGATGGGGACTTCGATTGCCGACTCGGTCGAGCACGCCATGGTGATCGTCAAGGAGGGCGGTTTCCATGTGCCGCCACCCGCGCCATCAGTGGCCGACTGGCCGTTAGTCGGCAAGCCGCTCTCTGACCTGTGGTTGCAGGCGTCGACCAATCTTCCCGACCTGACCGCCAAATACATTCCGCAAATCAAGCACGTCTCCCTGGGCCTGCTGAGCAAGCTCGCCGGTGTCGGCATGGGTTTTCTGATGTTCATCGTTGCGTTGATCATCGCGGGCATCTTCATGGCCTACGGTGAAAGCGGCAGCCGCAGTGCGGTGCAGATCGCTTCGCGCCTGAGCGGTCCGGTCAAGGGCCCGAAAATCGCCGAACTGTGCACCGCAACCATTCGCGCGGTCGCACTCGGGGTGGTCGGCATCGCCTTTATCCAGATGCTGCTGGTCGGCCTCGGCTTCGTGTTCAAAGGTGTCCCCGGTGCCGGCCTGCTCGCATTGGCCGTGTTGCTGCTCGGTATCATGCAATTACCAGTGAGCTTGATCACGATCCCTGTGATTGCTTTCGTCATTGCCACTGAAGGTGCCACCACCGGGACCATTACCTTCTCCATTTACGTGTTCGTTGCAGGCCTCGTCGATAACGTGCTCAAACCCTTGCTGTTGGGGCGCGGCGTTGATGTACCGATGCCGGTGATACTGATTGGCGCGTTGGGCGGCATGGTCACCAGCGGGATTATCGGGCTGTTCATCGGGCCGGTGGTGCTGGCGGTGGGGTATCAGTTGTTCTGGCAGTGGGTGCAGGATCGTCCGGAGGACGCAGGCACGATTTAACCGTAGACAGGCGCGTTGGTCTGGAGTGGCTGACCGCCTCACATTCTTTAAACCTTCTGATAAAGCACAGTGTCGATAACTGGAGACCACACACTTTGCCGGAAAGAGGGAACGTCTATGATCGGCGTTGTGATACCTGCCCATAACGAAGAAAGACACATCACCGCCTGCCTGTCGTCCATCCTGACTGCCGCCAGGCATCCGGGACTTTTGGGGCGGGAGGTCAGGGTGGTGGTCGTTCTGGACGACTGCTCGGACGACACGGCCAGCCTGATCTGCGGGATGGACGTCAGCGCGGTCAATGTCTCTTTTCAGAACGTCGGCAAAGCCCGAGCGACCGGGGCCGAAGAGCTGCTCCGCGCTGGCGCGCAATGGCTGGCGTTTACCGATGCCGACACCGTGGTGCCACCCGACTGGATTGCCCGGCAACTCGACTTCATGGCTGACGCCGTGTGCGGCACGGTGGAAGTGGACAGTTGGGCCGAGCATGGGGAGACCGTTCGCTCGCATTACATGGAGTGCTATCAGTTCGTCGAGAACCACCGGCACATCCACGGTGCCAATCTGGGCCTGAGCGCCACCGCGTATCGCGAGGCCGGAGGTTTCCAGCATCTGGCGGCCCATGAAGACGTTAATCTGGTGGCGGATCTTGAAAAAATCAGCGCGAATATTGTGTGGACAGCGACCAACCCGGTGGTGACCAGTGCACGCAAGGATTTCAAATGTCGCGGGGGATTTGGCGAGTACCTGGCTTCGCTGAGTGTTCAGATGGGGTCGGCTAATGTACTGTCCCCGCCACTTTAAAACTTTGCTCAAGCGCAGTGCAGCGGAAAATAGCGCTCTCCGTTGGGCTTCGGTTTTCTCCGTACACCTAAGTTAGTTGATGTCGTTAAGGAAGCAAGATGCAATCGCACGATTCAAACGTTGGAAAAACCCGCCTTCAACCGTTATTTGACGCATGAATCGATCGCTGTTTGTTTCCCTCGATGGGCCCAAGGGCACCGGCAAAACCACACTGCTGGAAGCCGTGACGAAAGCATTGAGGGCAGACAACAAAAAGGTGATTCGGCTGTGCGAGAAAAAGAGCGATCCCTACCGGGGTGAGACCATGGCCCTCGTTAACAGGCTCGTCAGACATCCCGGTCGGGATCTGGAGTGGGCGGTTTGTGAGCGCTTCGCTGAAAGCCGTGCCTGGATTTCCCGCCACGTGCTGCCTGAACAGCCAGCTGACAGCATCATCCTGATCGATCGCTGGTACCCGTCTGACGCCGCGTTTCGCCGGCTCGTCCCATTTGCAGACATTCTGCAGTTGAACCTTGATCGAAACGTGCAAGTACCTGACCTGCATGTCGGCGTGGTCACTGACCCCGAAATTTCATGGGCGAGGGCCGCGGCACGAACCCGTGGATTGGGCAGTACGGTGATCCATAACCTGCAAGAGCAGGTCGCTTGTACCCAGGCGTTCGAGCGAGCGGTTGCGGATCAGGGTTGGGTGTTATGTCGTAATGAAGGGACGATCGAAGAGGCAACGGCGCAGGTGGTTTCCGAGATTCATGACGTCCTTCGGACTTTGCAGCCCATGTAGCCGCTGGCGCCTGTGGCGAGGGGATTTATCCCCGTTCGGCTGCGTAGCAGTCGTAAAGACCTTGGGGCCGCTGCGCGACCCAACGGGGATAAATCCCCTCGCCACAAGGTAGCCAGCGGCTATAGGGGATAGTCCCCTTACGTCCCATTTACAGACATTCTGCAGTTGAACCTTGATCGACACGTGCAAGTGCCCGACCTGCATGTCGGCGTGGTCACTGACCCCGAAATTTCATGGGCGAGGGCCGCGGCACGAACCCGTGGATTGGGCAGTACGGTGATTCACAAACTGGAAGAGCAGGTCGCTTGTACCCAGGCGTTCGAGCGAGCGGTTGCGGATCAGGGTTGGGTGTTATGTCGCAATGAAGGAACGATCGAAGAAGCAACGGCGCAGGTGGTTTCCGAGATTCATGGCGTCCTTCGGGCTTTGCAGCCCATGTAGCCGCTGGCGCCTGTGGCGAGGGGATTTATCCCCGTTCGGCTGCGTAGCAGTCGTAAAGATTTTGGGGCCGCTGCGCGACCCAACGGGGATAAATCCCCTCGCCACAAGGTAGCCAGCTGCTATAGGGGATAATCCCCTTACCATAAGGTAGCCAGCGGCTATAGGGGATAGTCCCCTTGCCACAAGGTTGCCAGCGGCTACAGAGGATTCATCCCCTCACCGCAGGTCCCAGCGGCTACAGGGGATTGTGTCCTTAACCGAGTGCCTACTTCCTTCTTTTCGTCGCCGGTTTTTTCAGTTCGAACATCAGCACTGAACGCCCGGTCACCTGATACTCATCGCCAAAAGAAAACAATTCGCCGGGGTCGAGATCTGCTTGGTTGGTATCAAGCTCAAGCACCCATTGTTTGCCTTGGGGGACTTCCGGGAGCTTGAAACTCACCACATCGTGGTGCGCGTTTACGATGATCAGCAGCGAATGATCGACGCCTTCACGGCGAATGCCGCTGGTTTGAGTGCGACCGTCCAGCAGGATGCCCATGCAGCGGTTGTTGCCGTCCTGCCACTGCTCCATGCCCATTTCTTCACCGTTCGGCTGAATCCAGCTCACGTCTTTCACACCCAGGCCTTCGTCATACTCTCCGGTGAAAAAGCGATTGCGACGCAGCAGGGGATAGCGATTGCGCAGATCGATCAAGTACCTGACAAACTCCTGGAGCTCGCTGCTTTTCTCACTCACGTTCCAATCGACCCAGCCGATCTCACTGTCCTGGCAATAGGCGTTGTTGCTGCCACCTTGGGTGCGGGCAAATTCGTCGCCGGCCAGGAGCATGGGGGTGCCTTGGGAAAGGAACAGCGTGGCCAGGAGATTGCGCATCTGCCGATAACGCAGCTCGATGATCGCAGGGTCTTCAGTCGGGCCCTCGACACCACAGTTCCACGACCTGTTATCGGAGTGCCCGTCACGGTTGTCTTCGCCATTGGCCTCGTTGTGTTTCTCGTTGTACGAAACCAGGTCATTCAGCGTGAAGCCATCGTGGGCCGTAATGAAATTTACGGAGGAGGCGGGCTTGCGGCCGCGTCGATTGAACTGATCACCCGAGCCCAAAAATATCTTGGCAAAGTCACCGAGCATTTCGTCGTCGCCTTTCCAGAACGCACGGGAAATGTCCCTGAACTTGTCGTTCCACTCCATCCAGCCCGGCGGGAAATTGCCGACCTGGTAACCCCCGGGACCACAGTCCCAGGGTTCGGCGATCAGCTTCACCTTGGCGAGCACCGGGTCCTGGCGACAGGCATCAAGGAACCCGCCACCTTCGCTGAACCCGTCTGGTTCCCGAGCCAGAATAGTGGCCAGGTCGAATCGAAACCCGTCCACGCCCATCTCCGAGCTCCAATACCGCAAGGAGTCGGTGACCATCTGCAAGACGCAAGGGTGGCTCATGTTGAGCGTGTTGCCGGTACCGGTGTCATTGATGTAATAGCGGGCGTCGTCGGGCATCAATCGGTAGTAGCTGGCATTGTCGATGCCCTTGAGTGACAGGGTCGGGCCCATCTCGTTGCCCTCGGCGGTGTGGTTGTAGACCACATCCAGAATCACCTCCAACCCGGCCTTGTGGAAACGCGACACCATGACTTTGAATTCGCCGATGGACTGGCCTGCCATGTAGCGAGCATGGGGAGCAAAGAAGCCCAGCGTGTTGTAGCCCCAGAAGTTGCGCAGGCCTTTTTCCAGCAGATGATTGTCATCGAGGAAATAGTGCACGGGCATCAATTCCACCGATGTCACACCCAAAGAACGGATGTATTCAACGACATCATTTTGATGGAAGGCCGCAAAGGTGCCGCGTTCAGATTCCGGCACCGAGGGGTGGCGCATGGTGAAGCCGCGGACATGGGTTTCATAAAAAACCGTGTTTTCCCATGGCACGTTCGGCTTTGCCGTATTGCCCCAGGTGAACGCAGGGTCGATGACTCTGCAGCGGGGCATGAACGGTGCGCTGTCACGTTCATCAAATGACAAATCGCCGTCCTCATGGCCGACGGTATAGCCGAACAAGGCATCGTCCCATTTCAGCTCACCGGAGATCTGCTTAGCGTACGGGTCGATCAACAGTTTGTTGTGGTTGAAACGATGACCGTTGGCCGGCTCGTAGGGGCCATGCACTCTATAGCCATACAGCGTCCCTGGGCGGGCGTCAGGCAGGTACCCATGCCAGATTTCGTTGGTGAATTCAGGCAGCACGATGCGCTCGATTTCTTCCTGGCCGTCCGCGTCGAACAGGCACAGTTCGACCTTCGTGGCATTGGCGGAAAAAATGGCAAAGTTGACACCTGACCCGTCCCACGTCGCGCCGAGCGGATAGGGCAGGCCCTCGCTGACGCGGCTGGCGGGACGTTCCTGGCTTGATGCACTGTCGCTCGCTGTTTGATCAGACATGATCAAGCACTCCGAAGAAGAATTAGGTTGGATGAATGACCAACGCGGTCTATCCATAGAAGCTCGGGGTGCGTAACAGTTCAGGATATTTTCAGGGCTTGTGCTGCGTACTCGACGCGGCATCTTCCTGGATCGCGACCTTCGGGCTTATCGATCCATGGGTTGCAATTCGTCTTGAGCATTGACGTCGTTATGCGCTTACGCATTGAGTGAGCAAACACTGTGGCGAGGGGATTCATCCCCGTTCGGCTGCGAAGCAGTCGTAAAACCTGCAACTGAGGTGTATCAGGTACACCGCGTGTGATGGTTCAACGACTGCTGCGCAGCCGGACGGGGATGAGTCCCCTCGCCACGAGTCACTTAAATCGAATGGCTGTAAAACAACGAGTAGGATTCAATACCATCGTTTGGTTGTTTAATGCCGGCATTGGAATAGTGAATGGCTCTTACACCGACGCGCTGTGTATCGCCAATCTTCAAACCTGCGCCGAGCCGATCTTCAAAGTTGAAGGAAGATCCAAACTGCTGATCACCCGCACTCGTTCCGGAGAACAGGGCGACACCTATACCGGCTTCAATAAACGGCTTGATATTGCCCTGGCCGAACTCGTATACAAACACCGGCGCGAAAGACAAGGAATGACGGCCGCCAGCTTCCTCTCCCGATTCCCAGTAGGTGTAACCCAAGTCCCAGTAACCGGTTAACTTGCCAGTAGAACTTTGCATCCAGGATTTATCCCAATCGAAACCCAGGCCCGCTCTGGCCGTCATGCCGCCTTGACTGGTAGCGCCAATGGCACCTGACAATTCAGCGGCCTGTACGCCCAATGTCACACAGGAAAGTAGCAGTGCAGCAGTCACTAATTTTTTCATCTTGTCTGTTCGTATTGGTTTAAGTTCTGGATTAAAAGGTGCTGTTGCCCCTTGTGCACGATCAGGCAAAACGCTGTTTAAAAGGTTCAAAAAATCTCGGAAAAATAATTGTTCTACAATGCAAGTAGTTCTTAACTAGCGCTCTGCATAGTTTGCAATTTAAAAATGTACTAAATAGATAGCGATACGACGTTCAATCATCATGCGCGACTTCTTAGTTCGAGTTTGGCAGTTCATTACCCGAGTGTGTAACGTTCGAACTGAGGAATTTAACGGAGGTCAAAAAAGTCAGATTGTCGTCCAGCGATGCCGCAAGGGGCAGGTAGGGCTTCTCGACGATTGCGCTGCCATCGGACGATTTCCACGCAGCGCGAAAGCGTCTGCCTATCGTAAAAAATGCCGCTCAGCTGGCCGGTTTCCCGTAAGGATTTTGGCGAGACAGCGGTTGAGATAAACGAGCCCGTAAAAGTTTTCAGTCAGGGGTTGATTAGCCGACGACTGGGGATCAATCAGTCCGAGCGGCAGTAGCAAACGCCGTCTGTCGCGAGTTACCGATCTTTATAAAATTTTAGAAAGGGCAGCAGCTTCAGATGACTGTGGGCGCCGCATTCGGTGAATCACCGAATGAGTATCGACGCCTTTCAGGCCTGAGGAGATTCGTCATGTTCCTACATAACAAACGACTTCAATACACCGTGCGCGTGGCCCAACCCAACCCGGGGTTGGCCAATCTTTTACTTGAGCAATTTGGCGGGGCCCAGGGTGAACTGGCGGCTGCGTCGAGGTACTTCACCCAAGCGTTGGCTGAGGATGATCCAGGCAGAAAGGATCTGCTGATGGACATCGCGACCGAAGAGCTCAGTCATCTTGAGATCGTCGGGTCGATCATCGTGATGCTCAACAAGGGCGCCAAGGGTCGATTAGCCGAAGGCGTTGAAGAAGAAGGCGAACTGTACCGTGCAATCAACGGTGCGGGTAACGACTCGCACATCACCAGCCTTTTGTACGGCGCCGGTGCGCCGCTCACCAACTCCGCCGGCGTGCCATGGTCTGCCGCCTACGTTGACACCATTGGTGAACCTACCGCCGATATGCGCTCCAATATTGCCGCCGAAGCACGGGCCAAGATTGTGTACGAGCGGCTGATGAACGTCACCGATGATCCAGGCGTAAAAGAGGCGCTCGGGTTTCTGATGACCAGAGAAATCGCGCACCAACTGTCCTTCGAAAAAGCCCTGCACTCCATTCAGCCCAACTTCCCCCAAGGCAAGCTGCCAGGCATGCCTGAATTCACCAACGTCTATTTCAACATGTCCCAAGGCGCTGAAAGCATGCGTGGGCCATGGAACGAAGGTGACGACTGGGATTATGTGGAAGAGCCAGCCCCCGCAGTCGACGGTGGGGATGGCACTGCCAGTGTCGAGTTGAGCGCAGAAGATGAAGAACTGCTGATGGCGATGAAAGCTCGAACGATGTCTGATCCTGAAAGCAATCCCATCACCGGGGCCGATCTGGGTGCAGGTGCCCAAGGGCGTGAAGACGCGTGATGAGGTGCACCGCACGCCACTATGGCGTGCGGTGTTTGCGTTTTTCAAACAACGAGGTGAATGAAAATGAATGGGCATTCCAAGGGCGTTTCTTCGGATTCGGCAGAGGGTTTTGCCATGCTGTTCAGCAGCACGGCAATGTCGTTTGAGAGGGAAGCAAAGCGCCTGTCGAAGCAAATCCTGACGGCGACATCGAGCAGTTCTCGCAAGCGTTTCAATGGCAAGTAGGAGGCCACATGTCTGAACCATCAACGCCTGACAAAGCATCGTGGAACTCCGGGTTTGACCTGGAAAAAAGCGGCGGGTGGATGGGTATCGTTTTCTGGTCAACGCTGGTCGGCGTCAGCGTGCTATTGCTGATCAGCGGATACAGCGCCTTTACCGGGGCAAATCGGGTCAACCTGCACTACGCCGTTCTGGGGGGCTTGTCCGGTTTTGGCGCAACGGCACTCGGTGCCGTGGTAGCGGTGGTCCTGCGTGATATCACCGCACGGACTCAAGACACCATGCTGGGCTTTGCGGCCGGCATGATGCTGGCTGCGAGCTCCTTCTCACTCATCCTTCCAGGTATCGAAGCGGCCCGGGCTATTTGCGATAACAAGCTGTTAGCCGCGTGTGTCGTAGTGGCCGGATTGGGGTTGGGTGTCGCACTGATGATTGGACTGGAGCGGTTTGTCCCCCACGAGCATCTGGAGAGCGGACGCAAAGGCCCGGACGCTCAGCGCTTCAATCGCGTATGGCTTTTCGTCCTGGCCATCACGCTGCATAACCTGCCCGAGGGCATGGCCATCGGGGTCAGTTTCGCCAATGGGGATATGAAGGTGGGCTTGCCGTTGACCACGGCGATTGCCATTCAGGACATTCCGGAAGGCCTTGCTGTTGCGTTGGCGTTGCGAGTGACCGGCATCTCCGCACTGCGCGCCGCGTTAATCGCTATCGGGTCAGGATTGATGGAGCCGCTTGGTGCAGTCGTCGGCCTTGGCATTTCTTCAGGTTTTGCGCTGGGTTATCCCGTTGCGTTAGGGCTCGCCGCGGGGGCAATGATCTTTGTGGTCTCCCATGAAGTGATTCCCGAGACGCACCGTAACGGGCACGAAACCTATGCGACGCTGGGCCTGATGTTGGGGTTCGGGGTCATGATGTTTCTGGACACGGCATTGGGTTGAGGCGAACGCATCCCGTCGATTCGCCTCAACGTAACGCGCAGTCTAATGAACTGCCCCAGTGCTGCCGTCCAGGCCGCCAATGTCGTTTGCAATGTACGCACTCATGACGTTGAAACCTCCGTCCAGTCCAGCGTCGCGGATGCGCGCCACCTGACGTCAGTCACCCCATATTTTTCAGCCATGGGTTTAGACACGACCTTCAGCGGCGGTCGTCCCGGTTTGGGTATGGGCGCTAACCCTGCATCACAACTCGCCCAATGCCAGGCGTCCACATTGCGCATCGTCTTCGTCCGGATGATGAAGGACTTCGGCTCGCCGTGGAGCTTGTATTCAATGACGAAAAGATCAGTGTTCATGAGGTCCTCCTTATGCTCATGGACAAAAGAGTGAGTACGTCAAAAAAAATTCAAAACGTTTTCGGGGTAATCGCAGGCGCCTGAGTTTTTTGGCCTTTCCTGTTTTTTTGTCATCAGCAAACGTCTTCTTTGTGCAGGATTTGCACCTCTGGTCATCCCCTGTGAACCTAATCCGGGGTCCTGGTCTCCATCTAGAAATATCCGCGGAATCCCGACGCCATGAACTCGTTTAAAAACATGCTCACACCGCATCAGGAGCAAAAATTTCGCACCCTGGGTTCGTGGCATCGCGCGCTGGAAAACTGCGCCCTTCGCATGGAATGTCCTGACGCCTACCATGAAGAATTACTTCGTTTGGCGGACGAAATGGATAGGCAGCGCATGATTAGCTGGCAGGAGTGGCGGGACTTGCGACGGGAGGCCGATCAAGCTTATTTGCGAGCGGTGGCGGGGGAGGACTATCACCCTGGGACGTAGGCATCGAGTTCACCGCACAATCATGCCGATGCCGCATGGATACGACCTGTTTGTACTGAAAGCGTCAGCGCAACGAACTTCATCCGTTGTTTTTAGTCGATCAAACACGAGCTTCATCAGAGCAACCGACAGGTGTCCGTTCGTGGGCTGTTGCAAGCGACACACGAAGTGTCGGATACCCTAATAAAAAAGGTGATGACGATGAATTGTCTTATCTGTGTAGGTGTCGCTCAGCGCATTCAATGCGCAGGCCCATGGGAGGAAAGAGACTGTCCGGACTGCGGGCGCTACCGGGTTTCGGATGAGCTCATCTTGACGCTGATGGAGCAGGGACAGATTTTCGACGTGAGTAAAACCAGAAGCTGGCTGGCTAGCCAGCGTATTGACGGGTTCATTCCTTCAATCGAGGTCCATGAAGCGTTGCTCGTGCCTTGATTGTGCGGGTCGCTGTCTCTTTCATGCGAGAGGCGGGGAAGGTTGTTTTTTAGAGTGCATGCCGATTTATCAATACTGGCTTTCGGCCAGCTCAGCTAGACTTGCGATCAGCGCTACTTCCACCTGCGCCCTGTGAGACGTCATGATCGCCCATACCCCCACGCTGTTTGCCTGTGTCGCATTAGTGGCGACGATCATGGCGTTTTGTCTGATTCTGGTCGGACAGTTCAACCAGCGTGATGGTTTGCTCACCATTGGCTTCGGTTTATTGGCGCATGCCTTGGCCTATGTGGGCTACACCTTCTACGGTCATGCGCCGTTATGGTTTACCTATGGCGCTGCCAACACACTGCTGGCGGTGGCGCTGGCGTTTTATGGGGCCAGCGTGTTCCGGATTGTCGAGTTGCCAGTCTCCTGGTGGCGGGTATTCGCTCCGGCGGCCTTGATGCTGGTGTTGATGGTCAGTCTGATCGATACCCTGGAACCGCGAATGCTTGCTGCCACGATTGTGTTGATGGTGCAGTGTGCATTGATCATCTACTGGACTCGCCGCTACATCCCGGCCCAGGGACGTGCACGTGTGCTGTTGATCATCGGGGCGAGTATCAGCCTGATTGGCTTGGGCATGCGGGTGGTGGCGGTGTTCGGCGGAGGTGCTGCCGAGATGCGCTATGACGTCAGCAACCTCAAGCAGACCATCTCGGTCAGCATCGGCACTTTTACCGCGATGATGATTTCTCTCGGGCTGGTGCTGCTGTCCAAAGAACGCAGTGAGTCCTTGCTTAAGCATCTGGCACTGCGGGATGTGTTGACAGGCATTCTCAATCGTCGTGCCATCCTTGAGCAATTCTCCACAGAGCTGGAACGCTCACGCCGCGACAATGCTTACCTGGCCGTGGCCATGATCGATATCGATCACTTCAAACAGATTAATGATGTGCACGGTCACCTGGCCGGTGATGAAGTGATTTGCCACTGCGTTAACCATCTCAGTCAGCGCCTGCGTCATTCCGACAGCATGGGGCGCTATGGTGGCGAAGAGTTTCTGCTTTTGCTGCCTGACACCAGCCCTGAAGGCGCCATGACCGTTCTCGATGAGCTGCGCGCTTCTCTGGCGGAGGCACCGGCGCAGTATGGTGATTCAAGCATCCCGCTGCGCATCAGTATCGGTGTGTGCTGTGTCATTCCAGACGAAGACGATACGACAGCCAGCCTGATTGCCCGGGCGGATGAGGCGTTGTACGAGGCTAAGGGGTTGGGGCGTAACACCCTGCGACTGGCGCCAAATGGCCCCGAACACAGTGAAGCTTCGCTTAGCGGTATGGGCACGATCTTTAACGGTTAGGGCCCGGTGGAGAAGGTCTTGGGGCGCCCAACCACACGGCTGGGCGCCATTGGGCTCAGCCCTTGTGGTGACTCTCCGCCAGCCCGTAGACGGCGGTGTCGATGCCTTCGAAGCGCGCTTTCAGCTGCAGCGCCAGGTACAGCGAGTAATGCCGTGACTGATGCAGGTTGCCACCGTGGAACCAGAGGTTTGCCTGCTGTGTCGGCTTCCACATGTTGCGCAATTCGCCCTCGTACGGACCAGGATCATTCGTGGTCCCGGAACCCAGGCCCCAGCAGCGACCAACCTTGTCAGCGACTTCCTGGGAAATCAGCTTCGCCGCCCAACCATTCATGGAACCATAGCCCGTTGCGTAAACGATCAGATCAGCCGGCAGTCGGCTGCCATCGTTGAGCAGGACGGCGTCTTTTTCGATGCGTTCGACACCCAGGCCTCGCGCGCTCTTGAGCTTGATTGTGCCGTTAGCGATCAGTTCTGAAGCGCCGACGTCGATGTAATAACCCGATCCGCGGCGTACGTACTTCATGAAAAGCCCCGAATCGTCGTCACCGAAGTCGAGCATGAACCCGGCCTTGGCCAGACGCTCGTAGAACACCTTGTCGCGCTCCTTGATGGCGTCAAAGACCGGCTGATGAAAGCTCGGCATGACCTTGTACGGGATCGATGCGAACAGCATATCGGCCTTGTCCGTGGTCAACCCCGTCTCCAAGGCATCTTCTGAGTAGAGCCCGCCGAAGACGAGGTCCATCAGACTGTCGGAGCGCACGATGTGGGTGCTCGAACGTTGCACCATGGTCACCTCGGCGCCGTTCTCCACCAGGTCGGCACAGATGTCGTGAGCCGAATTGTTCGCACCGATGACCACCGCGCGCTTGCCACGCCAGGCGTCTCCACCAGGATGGCGACTGGAGTGATGTTGCTGACCCTCGAAAACCTCGGCACCCGGATACGCAGGGATGTTGGGCACGCCGGACATGCCGGTGGCGAGGATCAACTGGGTCGGCTGCAAGGTGACGGGCTCGCCATCGCGCAGCACTTCAACTTTCCAGGTGCCGCTGTGGTTATCAAAGCTGGCGCTTACGCATTCCGTACGCGGCCAAAAATTGAGCTCCATGACTTTGGTGTACATCTCCAGCCAGTCGCCGATCTGGTCTTTCGGTGTGAAGACGGGCCAGTGATCGGGGAAGGGCAGGTAAGGCATGTGGTCATACCAGACCGGGTCGTGCAGGCACAGCGACTTGTAGCGACCGCGCCACTGATCGCCGGGACGCTCAGCCTTATCGACGATCAGGGTGGGCACGCCCATTCGCTTGAGCCGCGCAGCGAGGCCCAGCCCGCCTTGGCCACCGCCGACGATCAGGCAATAGGGTTGGGTGGTGATGCCCAGCGACGCTTCTTCATCCCGTCGGCGCTCCAGCCAGTTGCGCTTGTCGGCATGGGCGTGACCATGATTGGCCCCCATCGGACGACGGCGGCCGCTGGTTTCTTCAAAGCCTTTGAGCTCGCGCATGGTGGTCAGCAGCGTCCAGCACAGGCCTTCTTTCAGACGCACATAACCTTTGCCTCGCGCCGCGTCGGTCTCCAGGCTGATCCAGCCTTCGAGCACGCCGTCTTTCAGCGTCGCCTCACCTTCCACTTTCCACCCTTGAGGGCGAGTCTGGTCGAGGCGTGTTTCAAGCATGTCGCGCAGCGCAGGCTTGCCTTCCAGGGTCACCAGGTTCCAGCTGAACAGCAGCAGGTCGCGCCAGTAACACTCGTCGGCAAACAGTTCGAGTGCGCCGTCCACATCACGTTGGGCGAGGCGCTGGCCGAGCTTTTCGACCCACGCCGCGAGCTGTTCAGTTGGCGTTTGCACAGGTGATTCGATAGCAATGTTCATGAGCTCTCCCGTTCTTGTTGTTTTTGTAACGACTGACACCATGGCAAGTCCCGGGCCATCTTCGCGAAAGCCCCATTGCAGAGCGGCTGCCGACGTTTGATCGAGGGATTGGCTCGAAACACTGTCACGGATTCGGGAACGGGGGATGACAGAGTGTCACTCGGCGCAATGAGCACTCGTGGCGGGCTTTTCATATAAGCTTCGATCAGCCCCCGTGTCCTCACCGTAGCGGAGAACAAGAACAATGAAGCCGGCCTTGATCAACGCCCATGCACAACAAGTGCTCCAAGCCGTGCAGGGCAGTATTGCCAGCCACAGCGCTGCTGCTGACCTGGCGATCACACGATCCTGGCGCCGTTGCCTGGATCAGTACCAGCTCGATCCCGCCAGCCGCCGCGCGCCTAACGTGGTCGAACAACCCCGTTTGCAGGATCACCGTGCGCCGCTGGAACACATCATTGCCGAGGCGCATTGGCAGATGAGCAGTTTGCACCAGCAGCTCGGGCGTGACGGCCATGTGGTGCTGCTCACCGATGCTCGCGGCGTGGCGATCGACAGTGTGTTCAACGAGTCCGAGCGCACCGAGGTGCAGCGTTCCGGATTGTGGCTGGGCTCCGTCTGGAGCGAGGATTACGAAGGCACCAATGGTGTTGGCACCTGCCTGGTCGAGAGGCAGCACGTCACCATCCGGCGTGACGAACATTTTCGTGGCAAGCACGTCGGCTTGACCTGTTCAGCCAGCCCGATATTCGATGCGAGCGGCGAGTTGCTCGCGGTGCTGAACCTCTCTTCGGTGCGAGAGGAGCACAGTCTTCAGAAACACTTCCAGGCCATGGCGCTGACCAACCTGTCCGCCAAGTTGATCGAGAGTTGTTTTTTCCTGGGGCATGATCCTCAGCGCTACTTGCTGCGTTTCCACCCTGAGGCCGGCTTCGTTGGGCTGTTGGGTGAAGGCCTGCTCAGTTTCGACGAGAGTGCCCGTATCTGTTCAGTCAATCAGGCGGCGCTGGACCTGTTGGGACTCAGCCGCGATCACTTGCTCGGGCAATCGCTGACAACGCTTCTGGAAACGCCTATCGAACAGGTGCTGAGTCAGGCCAGCGCACAGCCGAGTGTCTGCTGGCCTGTGCGCCTGGTGGACGGGCGCTTATTTTATGGACAGTTGCGTGAACCCTTGCGCCAAGCGCCTTCAGTTATTCCTGCTATCCCCAAAATCGACGACGTGCGCGTCTGCCTGGAAGACCCGCGCTTGCAACGCGGTTTTGCGCGTGCGCTCAGGGTTCTGGAGCGTGACGTTCCGGTGTTCCTGAAAGGGGAGACCGGCACCGGCAAAGAAGCCTTTGCAGCGGCACTGCATCGCGCCAGCACTCGCGCGAACCAGCCTTTTGTGGCGATCAATTGCGCGGCCATTCCCGAATCGCTGATCGAAAGCGAGCTGTTCGGTTATCGCGGCGGGAGCTTCACTGGCGCCCGCAAGGACGGGATGATCGGGAAGCTGGAGCAGGCCCATGGCGGCATTCTGTTCCTGGATGAGATCGCCGATATGCCGCTGGCATTACAGACCCGCTTGCTGCGCGTGCTGGAGGAACGCCAGGTCGTGCCGCTGGGAGGTGCGACGGCAAAACCCCTCGACGTACGCCTCATCAGTGCCAGCCACCAGGATCTGCAGGCGTGTGTCGCGGATAAGCGTTTTCGCGAGGATCTGTTCTATCGGGTTGCCGGATTTGCCGTGGAGCTTCCAGCGCTGCGGGATCGTTCGGACAAAGGCAGTTTGCTCGACCTGCTGCTGCGCGAAGAGGCGGCGGGTGCCCGGGTTCGGCTGGATGCGGGTGTCAGAGAACGCCTGCTGACGCTGCCTTGGCCGGGAAACGTCCGGCAGCTGCGTACGTGTCTGCGCACCCTGGTCGCGCTGGCAGTGGAGGGGCGTATCACGCTGGACGATGTGGCGGAGTTGTTGCCAACAGAGGCAGTTGCGGCGGCCGAAAATCCACTGGGCGTTTCCGAGCGTCAGACCCTGCTGACCCTGATTGAGGCGGAACACTGGCATATCGCCCGTGTTGCCGCGCGCCTGGGGATCAGCCGCAATACGCTCTATCGCAAACTGCGCCACCACGGTATTTCACGACCTGGATGAAGCTGGGTGTCGCAATGGGACGGCTTTGTGAAGGATTGCCCAAGGAGGCGGTGCGCAGATTGCCGCCCATTGAGCGAGTTTCACATGCTTGACGCTCAGCCTACTAGAAGGTAGCGTCCGGGCCATGACTAATCACTCAAACACCTATTACGAAATTCTCAACTGTGCCCGCACGCTCATTATCGCGGGCGGGTACAACGGTTTCAGCTATGCGGATATCGCCGAGTTCGTGGGTATTCGCAAAGCCAGTATTCACCACCACTTTCCGACCAAGGTCGACCTTGTCCGCACGCTTGTCCTGCAGTACCGAGAGGAAGCAGAAGCAGGCATGGGCGAAATAGAACGCCACTGTCCAGCCCCCGAAGATCAACTTCGCGCCTATATGGGTTATTGGCAATCCTGTATAGGCGACGCAACAAAGGCCTACTGCGTGTGCGCATTACTGGCGACCCAGATTCCGGTCTTACCGCAAGAGGTCGTGATTGAAGTGCGGACTCACTTTCAAGCGCTCTCCGCCTGGCTGACTTCCGTCCTTGAGCGAGGATCACAGCAAGGCTGTTTCATCCTATCCGGCGATGCTCGCTCCGAAGCTGAGGCGTTTATGGCGACTGTTCATGGGGCGATGCTCTCGGCTCGTGCATATGGCGATCCCGAGATGTTTGGCGTGATTACGCTCCCGCTCATTGATAGGTTGTTGATCAAGCAATAGCTTTCAACTTAATCATTGCGCAGCACGCAAAGAAGCCACGTCGAGATGGACGCGGGTGGCGGTGCACCACAGACATTCTTTCCGGACCTGTTCAAAGGTCCGTTGGCAAATCGTCAGCCTCGGGAAAATGGCTTTCTGAAAATCTGCGCGCCGCAATAAGAACAGGAAGAAGCTGGCGCCCCATTTCTGCCAATTGATACTCGACTCGCAGTGGCTTTTCCCCGAAGTCCACTCGTTCAATCAAGCCATCTCGTGCCAGTTCGCGCAAATGAGCCGTCAGCATCTTCTGCGAGACGCCTGGCAGATCTCGCTTCAGTTGCAGTGTGCGAATCGATGGGTCGGCGTAGAGCCTGAACAGAATCGGCAGTTTCCATCGACTCTGAATCATTTTGATCACCCGGGCCACGTGCCAGGCCGAACCCTCAGGCCCCAGGCACACCTCGCGTTGTTCCTGACTGATAGGCACATAAAAGTGCGTACTGGTTTCATCCATCATCTCTATTTACCTTGCGAAATCGACACTACGTGAATAGGGGTTGTGTGCATGGATTTGCAATTAAGCGGTAAGAAGGCACTGATCACCGGCAGTAGCAAGGGCATTGGCGAAGCGATCGCCAGAAAACTGGCCCTTGAGGATGCAGTGGTCATTGTTCACGGGCGCGATAGAGCTCAGGCAGAACGGGTCGCCAAAGACATTATCAGGCTGGGCGGCAGTGCCTTTGCGGTGGTGGGTGATCTGACCGACGATGACCAGGTCAGGCAACTTGTCGACACCGCTGAAGCGCTTGCGGGGCCTATCGATATTCTGGTCAATAATGCCGGCGGCTCAGGGGGGACGAAAGACAGTTGGAGTCTTACACAGCCTGAGACCTGGGCGGCTGCCTTCGATCGAAATGTGCTCGCAGCCTTGCGGGTTACCACGCGCCTCCTGCCCAGGATGCAGGAAGCGCGATGGGGGCGAGTCATCAACATTTCCAGTCTGGCTGCAACGATGCCGCCACCCACGGCGCCTGACTATTCAGCGGCCAAAGCCGCTATGAACGCAATGACCGCTTCCATGGCAAAAGCGGTGGCCGCCGAGGGCATAACGGTCAACGCCGTCTCGCCCGGCACGATACACAGTGCCACCCTAGAAGCCCGGTTTCGTGAGGTCGCCGAGGAGCGTGGTCTGGCGAGTGAAGACGCGCCGTGGGCAGAAATCGAGCGCGCGGTCCTGCCGATGTTTGCACAGGTCCCGCTCGGCAGAGTCGGTCGTCTCGACGAGATCGCGGCGGCGGTCGCGTTTCTGGCAAGTCCGGTGGCCGGGTACATCACCGGCGTCAATTTACGCGTCGACGGGGGGCTTTCTCCGGTTATCTGACGCCTGCCACGACACTGCTTTGTCTATTGAGGGAGCTTGGCGATCACCTTGATCTCGAAGTCGAAGCCGGACAACCAGGTCACGCCGATAGCGGTCACCGTCGGGTAGGGCGCTTCACCCCAGTAATCGGCCGCTACTGCCCAGATCGTTTCGAATGCCGAGCCGGGGTCGACCATGAAGATGGTCGTGTCGACCACATCCTCGAAACTCCCGCCGGCCTCGGCCAGGATCGCGTTGAGGTTTTCGAAGGCCAGGCGAACCTGTGCTGCGAGGTCCGGTTCGGCCGAGCCGTCCTTGCGGCTGCCGACCTGACCGGATACGAACAGAAAACCATTGGCGCGAATGGCCGGCGAGTAGCGATGGAGCTCATACAGTGCATGCCGGTCAGGCGGGAAAACGACGTCACGTTTGCTGGTCATTGCAGACTTCCTTCGGGGCCATCGCGGCCCGCTGTTTATGATGGAGCCACTGTAGAAAGATGGCCCACCGGAATAAACAGGCAACGCTGGTCATGACTGTTTGTAGAATCCAAACTATCCAGACCCGAGCGAGGCATGAAATGGACCGGTTCGATGCAATGCAGGCCTTCGCCCGAGTGGTGGAAACCGGCAGCTTCACCAAGGCGGCAGCCACCCTGCACATGAGCAAGACCACCGTGACGCAGCTCGTTCAGCAACTGGAAGCGCGGCTGCGGGTGCGCCTGCTCAACCGCACCACACGCAAGGTCAACGTCACCGCCGATGGCGCGGCCTACTACGAGCGCGTCATCCGGCTACTGGTCGATATGGACGACGCCGAGACCAGCCTGTCCAGCGCGTCGATGACCCCGCGTGGGCGGCTGCGG
This sequence comes from Pseudomonas sp. p50(2008), assembly GCF_015351605.1. Classification (NCBI taxonomy): domain Bacteria; kingdom Pseudomonadati; phylum Pseudomonadota; class Gammaproteobacteria; order Pseudomonadales; family Pseudomonadaceae; genus Pseudomonas; species Pseudomonas sp. p50(2008). Next base: position 22,905 of record NZ_JACMYF010000010.1, on the reverse strand, counting down.
GTGGATGTTCCCAGTCCGCTGGCGCGAATGCTGCTGATACCCGCCTTGCCGGGGTTCTTTGCACGCTATCCGGAAATCCAGCTGACCTTGGGCGTGAGCGATCGCATGGTCGACATCATTGGTGAAAACGTCGACTGCGTAGTGCGCGGCGGCGAGATCACTGATCAGTCCCTGATGGCGAGGCATGTCGGCGATCTGAAACTCGGCATCTATGCCGCACCCGGCTATCTGCAGCGCTTTGGTACGCCGGAGCACCCCCGTGAGCTGGAGGAAGGCAGGCACAGTACTGTTGGCTTCCTCTGGTTTCGTACCGGCAAATCCTTGCCCTACGCGATGCAGCGGGGAGAGGAACGCATCGAGGCTCAGGGCCGCCCGCAACTCACGGTCGACGACGGCAACGCGTACCTCGCCGCCGGCCTGGCGGGTCTGGGCATGCTGTGGTTACCGGAGTACATGGCCAAACCGCACCTGACCAGCGGCGAGCTGTTGCCGCTGTTCGAGGACTGGCACATGGCGCCCATGCCGATGTACCTGGCATTCCCGCCGAATCGCCACGTCAGCGCCAAGGTGCGGGTATTTATCGACTGGGTCATGGAATTGATGGCCGAGCATGCGCCGGTGGTGAGATGACTCAGATGCGAACGCTCAGGACCGGGCAAGCTTGACAGTCGAGCCTACCTACTAGTAGATTTGGATTTGTTCGGTCCCGGCAACAAAACCAAATCGGCGCTTGCGCGGGCCATGCTTGCAACCCTCTCTACACATCGAGTTGTCGGTATCGATCAGTTCAGCACGGCATCGACACTCATCGGTGCCTGACCCGTCATCGCCGCACCTGTGGCGCCGATCTTATTTTCCTGAGAGGTATTCATGACGCATCCCATGTCGTTTGTAGGCATCATCCACACGGTGATCAGCCTGGTTCCCGTCATCGCGGGGATCCACAGCTTTGCTCGCTACAGCAGGATCGATAAAACGACACGCTCCGGGAAAATTTATCTGGCGGGACTTGTGTTAGCGGTGATCACGTCTTTTGGCGTGTCCAGCACCGGGGGGTTAAACGCAGGACATGCGTTTGGCATCGTGGTTCTGCTTGCCGCTTTCGGGGGTGTGCTGGTGCAGCAATTCACCTTGTTGGGGAGGCTACGTCCGTATCTGTCTGATTTTGGCCTGTCGTTCAGTTTCTTCCTGTCGCTGGTGCCCGCGGTCAACGAAACGCTCACTCGGCTGCCAGTTTCCCAGCCTCTGGCCGCAGGTCCTACCGCAAGCGTGGTGAAGATCACCTTGCTGGTCCTTTTCTGCCTGTTCGTCGTGGGATTTACTGCGCAGTGCCGGCGTGTGTATGTGCAGAATCGGGTACTGGTTCGGACTTAAATTCGCCGAGCATTTCGGTCTTGATAGGAACAGGCAAGACTCACGGATTTTCCGGCATAGGTCTGTCGCAGTAGCGTCACTACCATGAGCCTCATTGAACCGAGAGGAATGTCTGATGAGTGCTCACAAAACCTTGTTTATCACCGGGATCAGCAGTGGCTTCGGCAAGGCCCTGGCCAGCGCGGCGCTCGCTGTCGGGCACCGGGTAATCGGTACGGTCCGCAATCAGGGTGCGGTGGAGGCCTTCGAGGCTTTATCGCCCGAGGCCCATGCAGTGATTCTCGACGTCACCGACTTTGCGCGAATCGACAGCGTCGTTGCTGAAATCCACACGCGCTACGGCCCCGTGGATGTTGTGGTGAATAACGCGGGCTACGGTCACGAAGGGATTTTCGAAGAGTCGCCACTGGAAGACATGCGCCGGCAGTTCGACGTCAACGTATTCGGTGCTGTCGCGATCACAAAGGCCTTCGTACCGTACTTGCGCGAGCGTCGCCGCGGCCACATCATCAACATCACGTCCATGGGCGGCACCATTACGTTGCCGGGCATTTCCTACTATTGCGCCAGCAAGTTCGCGCTGGAAGGACTCTCCGACACCCTGAGCAAGGAACTCAGCCCGTTCAATATCTTCGTTACGGCAGTGGCGCCAGGCTCCTTTCGCACCGATTGGGCGGGCCGCTCGATGCAGCGCACGCCTCGCAGCATTGCGGACTACGATGCCAGCTTCGACCCGATTCGCCAGGCGCGTGAAGAGAAGAGCGGCAAGCAGCTCGGAGATCCACAAAAGGCCGCGCAGGCACTGTTGCAGTTGATCCAGAGCGACAAGCCGCCGGCTCATCTACTGCTCGGTAGCGATGCGCTCGCGCTCGTTCGCGACAAGCTCACACAGTCTTTAAAAGAGATCGATCAATGGGAATCACTGACCCGATCAACAGACAGTTGAACGTCGAAAAAGGGCTGCCTATGGACCACAGTACCGCGCGTGCTCGGCGCATGATCGAGCTGATGAAACAGCTGGCACCGCTGGAGGGCTATAACCTGAGCCCGCTGGATGACATCCGTTTTTTGCGTTCCAACCGTCCACTGACCCGAACGCCGGTACTGTATGAGCCGGGTATCGTCATCCTGTGTCAAGGGCGCAAGCGCGGTTACCTGGGAGAAGATGTCTACGTTTACGACGCTCGGCATTACCTGGTGGTTTCAGTGCCGGTGCCGTTCACGATGGAGACTGACGCCAGCGAGGAAGAGCCGATGCTGGCTGTCTACATTCGACTGGATTTCAAGCTCGCCGGCGAACTGATCCTGGAGATCGACGAAACGATCGGCCCGACCCATGCCGAGCCCAGAGGCATGTACGCCTCGCCAATGGACGAAAGGCTCAGCCAGTCGACACTGCGCTTTATCGAAGCCATGAGCCATCCGGTCGACGCGCGGATACTCGGTCCGTCGCTGGTGCGAGAAATCTATTACCGCATCATCGCCGGCGAGCAGGGCGGATCAATGCGTGCAGCGCTCGGCGCACAGGGACACTTCGCAAAGGTGACGCGCGCCATTCGCAAGATCCACAGCTGCTACGAGGAGCGGCTGGACGTGGAAACCCTGGCGCAGGAGGCGGGGATGAGTGTGCCTAACTTCCATCTGCATTTTCGGACCGTCACCGACTCATCACCGATGCAATACCTGAAATCCACCCGCCTGCATCAAGCCCGCCTGTTGATGTTACGCAACAACGTGTCAGCCTCATCGGCGGCATTCAGCGTCGGCTATGAAAGCCCCTCGCAATTCAGCCGCGAATTCAAACGATTCTTTGGCCGCACGCCCCATGCGGAAATCGCCTGGATGAAGGCGACCTACGCGCTGCCTGCGCCGACGACGGCGTCCCTCTACGTTTCCTCGCACTGAGCGCCGTGGCCATTAGGTCCCGATCATTTCGCCTGCGAGATTTGCGAGGGCGCGGAGCCTGTCCATCTGTCGCATGTCGTGGTGATACCCCATCCAGATATCGCGCCCTGGTGGCTCACTGCCGACGTCTATCAATTTGAGGGCGGTCAATTGATCGCCTAATACACGGGGCAAAACCGCCACGCCCAATCCGCGACCGCACATCTGTGCTTGCACGGTACGGCTGCTGCTGGTGAACACGGTTTTCGCGCGCGGAAACATCTGCTGTAGCCACAGCACGTCAGGGTAGTGAGCTTGTGCTGTGTTCATGAGGATCAACCCGAGGCCTCCTCCATCTTGCGCGGGTGAGAAGGGCAAGTGCGCAGCAACGTAGAGTCCGTAGTTGAGTGTCGTGAGTCGACGTTGAACGATGTCCGGTTCGGTGAACGGCACAATGCGAAAGGCGATATCCGCATCACGACGCGTCAGGTCGAACAGGCGATGCCCGGCGATGACTTCCGGAACAATCAATGGGTATCGTCGAGACAGTTCGCTGAGTACGGGTGCCAGCACATAACAGGCGAACCAGTCAGCCGATGAAATCCGCAACAGCCCCTCAGGTTGACTGCTGTCGCCGGCGAGGTGCCGCTCAATTGAAAGCGCGCTTCGCTCCATTTCCTCGGCCAGCCCCAGAATTTTTTCACCGCTGTCCGTCAGTACCAGGCCTTGCCCGGTGCGGCGGAAAAAAACCTGCCCGCTGTGCTGCTCAAGAACGTGCAGTCGCCGCCCCACGGTGGGGTGACTCACGCCAAGTTGCTTCGCGGCGGCGCCCAGCGAGCCGGTGCGGACTATCGCCAGGAAGACGCGCAAGTCGTTCCAGTCCATCGTCCACCTCTAACGAAAATGTACGGCGAAGATGCAGCAATGGCAGTCCCGTGGCAACCCCGGCCCACCGCACAATTAATCCATCCACGTCATGCGGCAAGCGAGAGGGGTTTCACATGAATATCGGTGGCAGCCTTACAAAAATGCACGAGGAATGTGCATCTCTGGCAGTGCCGCTGACGCTCGTCGACTCGGACAATAGACCCTCAACCACGGCAACAACCCCTGGGGCTTGCCGTTTTATCTGCCAGGCAGCGGACATGAATGAATATGAAGTCTGCCTGCGCCAGCTAGCTGTGTTTCTCTGGAGTTGCCCAATGACATCCAAACTGGATTGCGCCCCGGCAGCCGACTCGCGCCGATGGTTTGCGTTCGCTGTTCTTCTGATCGGTGCGTTTCTTCCGCCGCTGGACTTTTTCATCGTCAATGTTGCATTGCCCTCAATCCGCAGTGGCCTGGCTATTACCCCCGCACAAGTTCAATGGGTGATCTCGGGCTATGCCGCCAGCTATGCCGTTTTTCTGATCACGGGAGGTCGCCTGGGTGATCTGCTGGGCCGCCGCCGAGTGTTCGTTGCGGGTATGGCCGGCTTCGGCGTTGCCTCCTTGATCTGTGGCCTTGCCAACTCGCCGACGATATTGATCTGCGGACGTGTGTTGCAAGGTTTGAGCGCGGCGGCAATGGCACCTCAGGGCCTGGCGTCCATTCATGCTCTGTTTCCGGAGCATGAACGTTCGCGTGCGTTAGCGGTGTATGGCGCGACGATTGGCTTCGCGGCGGTTGTCGCTCAGGCACTTGGAGGCCTGCTGATATCGATGAATGTCTGGGGCCTGCAATGGCGTGCAGTTTTCTTGATAAACCTGCCCATCGTCATCGCTGTTTTCATTGGCGGAATACGGCTGCTTCCCGATACCCGGAGCCAGACTCCGGCGCCACTGGATCGCATTGGAGTACTGCTATGTGCGCTGACGGTCGGGCTGCTGGTTGTACCGTTGGTTGAAGGCCGGGAAGCAGGGTGGCCATGGTGGCTTTGTCTGTTGCTGCTTGGATCGCCGGCAGTCGCTGCGGCCTTTTGGCGCCACGAGATCGCGCTGGAGCGTCGAGGCGGCACACCACTGGTCAGTCCGCAACTCAGTCGAGCACCCGGCCTGATCGCCGGGCTGACGGGCGTACTGTTTTTCTACGTGATATCGGCATTCTTTCTAACGTTTTCGATTTACCTACAGGACGCGCTGGGGGCAACGCCATTGACCTCGGGGATGATGTTCGTCCCGTTTGGCGTGGGCTTTCTGATTGGCCCTTTGACAACTCCCTTTGCTATCCGCTTGTTCGGCCGTTTTGTTCCCGCCATTGGAATGATGCTTGAGGTAATGGGATGTCTGATCCTGAGCGTAGCGGTCGCTATCGCGCCGGCAGGGGAGAGCCCTCAATTGGCGCTCGTGATCCTCGCAGTGGGGTTACTCGGGTTTGGCCAGGGTTGGGCGCTGCCAACACTTATTCGAACCGTGATAGATCGTGCACCACCCGGCGGATCAGGAATGATCTCCGGCGTAGTCAATTCGGCCTTGCAGATCAGCGCCGCGCTGGGGGTGGCAGTACTCGGTGGCGTTTTTTACGCACTGGCGACTCCTGCGCAAACCCCTTCCTCGCTAGCCACCGGATTCATTGCAAGTCTGCTGGGCATCGCTGCCTGCCTGGTCGTTTCAGCGCTGCTGTCTGTGTATGCCTCGATGCCTCGTTTACCAAAAGCAACTGCTCCTTTCGGCGTTTCGGTCAGCCCGAACCTTGACTGACTCCAGCGCCGAGCAGTAGCCAAATTTTCAACTCACCCTATCTGCGTTACTCAGGAGTCAAAACATGTCTGGCAAATTTATCAATCAAGTAGCGGTCGTCACCGGTGGCTCGACCGGCATCGGCTTTGCGATTGCCCAAGCACTGTTAGCCGCGGGCGCTAAACGCGTTTATATCACCGGACGCTCGGCGGCAACGCTGGACGCTGCGGTTACCGTATTGGGCGATAAAGCCGTGGCGGTGGTGTCTGACGTCGCTCGGCAGGCCGATCTCGATACGCTCAAATCCCTGGTCGAAGAACAGGACGGTCAACTCGACGCAGTCTTCGCCAATGCCGGTATATGCGAAAAAAACCCGGTGGGCGAAACGACGGAGGCCGCTTACTACAACCTGTTCGATATCAACGTTAAGGGTGTGTTTTTCACTGTTCAGACGCTGTTGCCGTTGATGAAGGAAGGCTCGTCAATCGTTCTGACCGCCTCCATTTGTTCCAGTAACGGGATGGAAGGTTTGAGTCTTTACAACGCTTCAAAAGCTGCTGTGCGTTCATTTGCACGCACGTGGGCCAATGAACTCAAAGGCCGAAAAATTCGCGCGAACGTGCTCAGCCCCGGCTTTACCAGAACACCGTTGATGGACAACGGACTGAAGATGGATGAGAGCCAGATCGAAGCACTTAAAAAACACGTAGAGCAAATCGTGCCGCTGGGCTACATGGCCCAACCGGAACACATAGCGTCGTGCGCACTGTTCCTTGCATCGGCTGACGCCTGTTACGTCAACGGCGTGGAACTGATGGTCGACGGTGGCCTTTCGCAAATCTAATTAAACGCCTGTCTGTGCAAAAGGCTTATTGATTGGGCAATTCCGTAGAGGAGAGCGGACGTCCAGCCGGGAGACCTTCGGCTGCAACAGCCTTGCGCCGGCGCAAAACACGAAAGTGCGGCGATTGCAGTGGCGCTCGAATGGGCTCGAACGGTACCCAGATGAGGGTGCTTCCAGACAGCGCCACGGCAATTGCTGCAGCATTGAGACCGCCCCAGCAAGGAACGTCCGCGATGAGATCATTCCCACAGGAGGCACTCCTGGCGTTCTTGCGCCATGCCAGTGATTGAAGCATCACTTCCACGTCCGGGCGGCGTGAGAGATTGGCGATCGATTCTGATAGTGCCTGCGTGCTTACCGGATCGGGCGGCAAGAGATGGGGTCTGGATTGACTGTTTAATCGGGACTGAAAGTCTGGCCCCGCAGGCTTTGCTCGCGGATTGTTGGGGGTGCCTGAAGCGTTCGGTAAGACAGAAGGAACTGGCGGCAGGGAAGTGGGTAGTTTGCGCAGGTCCATGGGTCTCTCTCTTGGGGGTGGTGGCAGTTCTGCCGGATACAAATCTAATAGTCTACCAACTAGTAGGTTTAATCAATGGATAGCCAACCGCACCGCCGGATTGGGTCTTATGCCGCCCAGTCGGTCCGATACTGCAACAGAAAGTCGACGAATGCTCTTACCCGCTGAGGAACGTAGCGGCCATGGGGGTAGAGAAGGGTGTAGGGCCTGGAGCGGCCATTGTAGGGTTGGAGCACCTCGACGAGGGTCCCATCGGCCAGTTCTCGCTCGACAATGAATTGGTAAGTCTGGAAGAGACCGGCACTGTGTTTGGCCAGGGTAACGCCGCCCAGCACATCATCCGAACAGCAATATCCGCCCTCCGCGAAGACCTCACGTTGTTTGCCCTCGACGTTGAACAGCCATGAGATGCGTCGACCGCTGCTGGGCAGTTCAAATTGAATGCACTCGTGAGCGACAAGGTCATCCAGCGTCGTTGGCGTGCCTGCCTTGGCCAGGTATTCAGGTGTCGCGACCACCACCAGTTTTGCGTCTTCGAGCAAGCGGGCAATCAGGTTAGAGTCCGGTTGAGCCCGGACCCGAATCGCCAGATCATAGCCCTCCGCCACAAAGTCGATATTTCGGTTACCCAAGTGGATATCAACGGTGACGTCTGGATAAAGCGCTCGAAATTTCGGCAGAAGCGGCAAGATCCGGTGGTGCCCGTACGTGGTAGGAAGACTGATGCGCAGCTGTCCTGAAGGCTTCGATTGAGCGCCCATGACTTCTTGTTGCGCTTCCACCAGTTGAGTCAGGGCTTGTCGGCACTGTTCGTAGAACACCCGTCCCGGTTCAGTCATCCGGATGCTGCGCGTGGTTCTCACGAACAGGCGTGATCCCAAGCGCTCTTCAAGACGTAAAATCGAGCGGCTTACTGCCGCAGGCGTAACACCGGCTACCTGCGCTGCTGCCGTAAAACTGCCCGTTTCCGAGGCGAGGCAGAATAGCTCGATGCTTCCAAGCTGCAGGTCATCAAAATGGCGCTTCATATTAATCACACTGAGTAATCGGCGAGGTGCGCGAAAGCATAACGTTGAGCCATGGCCCTGCAAAGGTTGGCTACGCTCGATTCATTACATCGCGTCACAAATGATGTACCCAGCCTCGCATTTATCCATTCCAGGCAACCTTCTACAGTTCATTCCACTTGCCGCCTCATCATGCCGATGGGGAGCGAACTGGAGACACTCCCATGCCTTTCATCAGTGTTCGTATTACCCGCGACGGCGTTACCAAAGAACAGAAAGCTCAGGTCATCGCCGAGATCACCAAAACCATGGAGACCGTGCTCAACAAGGATCCGCACCTGACGCATATCGTGATCGAGGAAGTGGATACCGATAACTGGGGCTACGCTGGAATAACCACCACCGAGTACCGCAAGTCGCTGGCGGAGCCCACGTAATGAAGCCCGTCAGAGTTGATTTTGTGTCGGATGTCGTGTGCCCCTGGTGTGCGCTTGGCGCCACGGCCTTGCAACAGGCCATCGCCAATCTTGCCGGCGAAGTTGTCGTCGAGCTGACGTTTAAACCCTTCGAACTCAATCCGGATATGCCGGCCGAGGGTGAACACGCAGTCAGTCACATGATGCGCAAATATGGTCGCAGCGCCGGGGAAGTTGCCTCGCGTAATGACAGCGTGATCGCCCGCGGCAAGGCCATCGGTTTTGAGTTTGACCTGGCAAAACGCAGCCATTTCTACAACACCTTCGATGCTCACAGGCTGTTGTTCTGGGCGGCGCAGGACGGTCGACAGATCGCGCTGAAGAACATCCTGCTAAAGGCGTATTTCACCGACGGCCAGAACCCCAGCGACCCTGAAACCCTGGTGCGCCTGGCCGGTGAAGCGGGACTTTGCGCCGCTCGCGCCCGGCAGATACTGGACACCGGCGAGTTCGCCACGGAAATCAGAGAGCTGGAAGGTTTTTACCTTCAACGCGGCATCAACTCGGTCCCGGCCATGGTGATGAACGGTGGTTATCTAGTGTCCGGATCGCAGTCAGTCGCGGAATACGAACAGGTCCTCAGGCAAATGGCGCGCGAGTCCGCGGCAGCCTGATGGCCCGACTGTTCCATTGAAACTACTTTCATAATCTATCGAGGAATTATCATGAGCCATTCAAAAAAAGTCGTCGTGGTTACTGGCGCATCCCAGGGTCTTGGCGCAGGGATCGTCGAAGGTTTTCGTAAACTCGGCTATCAAGTGGTTGCGACTTCGCGCTCTATCAAACCGTCATCCGATCCGGACATCCTGACCGTCGCAGGTGACATTGCCGATCCGGCGACTGCCGAGAAAATCATCCGCGAAGGCGTAGCGCGTTTCGGCCGTATTGACACTCTGGTGAACAACGCCGGGATCTTCCTGGCCAAGCCGTTCACGGCCTATACCCGCGAAGATTACGTAAACACCGTGGCCACCAACATGGGCAGCTTCTTCCACATGTCGCAGCAGGCGATTGCCCAGATGGAGAAACAAGGTGAGGGTGGACATGTGGTCAGTATCACCACAACGCTGGTCGATCACGCCATCGATGGCGTGCCATCGGTGCTGGCGTCGCTGACCAAAGGCGGCATGAACGCCGCGACCAAATCCCTGGCGATCGAGTACGCCAAGCGCGGCATCCGCGTTAACGCTGTATCGCCGGGCATCATCAAGACCCCGATGCATGGTGAGGAAAGCCACGCCGCTCTGGGCAGCCTGCATCCGGTCGGCCACATGGGCGAGGTGCAAGACATTGTCGGGGCGGTGCTGTACCTGGACAGCGCCAACTTCGTCACTGGGGAAATCCTGCACGTCGATGGAGGTCAAAGCGCCGGTCACTGATGGAAACCGCCAGTACCGGTGCCGCGATCAGGTGATCCTGTTGATGCCGCCGCCCAATCCCACTGCTCGCAGGCATTAGGTTGGCGGCATTGTTCAGCGGTGCGCTGACACCCCATTCTCCCTCTCTCTGATTCGTGGGTGTCTTTCAGTCAGCCAGTTCTTCTGGAGAAACCACCCACACGCTGCAGGGCATTTTGTACAGCAGATGTTCCACTGTACTGCCGACCAATCGACCTATGCCCCGATGGCCGACCCGGCCCATGACGATGACGTCGATGCCATAGGCATCCGCGTAACTGGAGAGAACCTTGGTCGGGTTGCCCATGATCATGTGCTGGCGCTCCGGTGGAATCCCGTTGCGCTCCGCCAGCTCGCGGAAGGCATCGCCCTGTGCATCGAACAGCGTCTTGGCAGTACCCGAGGAAAAGAATGCAGAAGCGTTTTCGAAGCCGAATTCGTCGGTGCTGATGGATGACAGGTCATGGGCATAGATCACATCGAGCGTCGCATTACAGGTGCTCGCCAGTTTTGAGGCCTCGCGCAGAATCCTGTCGTTGAAACCTTCGTATTGGCCATCGCGATGGAAAGGATCAACTGCGGCGACAATCTTGCGTGGCAGGGCGTGCTGCACGTGACTGACAAAATGCAAAGGCACAGGGCATTCGCGCAGTAGATGGATATCGAGCGGCGTGAACATCAGGCGCGACAGCAGTGACTCGTATTCGAGTGCCTTGATCAGTGCGGTCATCGGCTGTTCTTTAAGATGAATGAGGATTTCCTGCAAGGGTCTTTCCACCCAGACCACTTCGGTGGTGACGTGCACGCCGATTTTGCGTAAGGGACGGGCCTGCTCTTCCAGCCATTGGCGATGGCGCTCGACATACCCGAGTCGCATCTGCTCCAGCGCTTGTTCGTTGACCATCCCGGCTGTCGCCAGACCTTCCAGGTAATCGAATGCCACAATATGCAATGCCGCACCCGAAGCCTTGGCCAACGCTGCGGCCCGGTCGAACGCGGGGCTGTTTTCCATCAGGGGCGAGACGACCAGCATCAAACGTGATTGCTCAGACATGACAAATCTCCCGTGGGTAATCCAGCGACGCCTGTGCGCAATCGCAACGGTGCTTCTGGGTAGTGAAGCCTCAGGCTCATCTTGCCGCTGGCCGGGGAGGCGATCGGTTGATCAAGATCAACTTTATCTGTCTTCAGTAACGTTAAACCGAGCGTCGTTGCTGATAAAGATCAAGTCGCCTCTGGCGGTAACGCTCAATCTGGAGTTCTACTCACTCCATCCAGATGGCCGCGTGCCGAGGTGTCCCATGTCGCAGACTCCGCGTTTACTGTTAATAGCCCCCTCAGCCATGACCCGCACGCCGGCGTTCGACCGTGCCGCCGCGTTGGCACTCGTTATGCAATTACCGTTGCACATCGTGGCGTTCGACTATTTGCAGGCTCTCGCGGTGGCTGGCCTGTTCGCCCATGAGCAGATGAGCCTGGCACGGGACGGTTATTTACAAACCCATCGACAATGGCTCGCGGAGCAAGCCGCGTTGTTGAGTCAACACGGCGTCGAGGTCACCAGTGAGGTGGTGTGGGTACAGCATCCTTACGAGGAGATCCTGCACTTCGTCAACGAAATGCCACTGGTGCTGATCATCAAGGATGCCCAGGAAGAGTCGGCGTTGAGACGGGTGTTTTTCACGCCGCTGGACTGGCAGTTGCTGCGCGATTGTCCGGTGCCGGTGCATCTGGTGACCAATGCCCTCAATCCACGACCCCGCAACGTGCTGGCCATCGTCGATGTGCTGCGCAGCGAAGAGCAGGACCACGTGTTCAACGACCAGATTATCGACGCTGCGACCAAGCTGGCTGAACAATGTGACGCCCGGCTTGAGCTGCTGTATGTCTTTGACTGGACGACCGTGTATGCGCAGGACATGGGATTTGGTGCGCTGCCGCTGGCCGTCGGAATTTATGAAGCGTTGGGCGTGGCTCAGCACGGGGCGTTTGCGGCCCTGGCAGAGCGTCACGGCGTGCCATCGGAATGTCGGCACTTTATCGAGGGCGCACCGGTGTCCAGTATTTGTGAATTTGCCGCTGACCACCGCACCGATGTCATCGTAATGGGAACGGTGCAGCACAAGGGGTTGAACAAGCTGCTGGGGACCACGGCCGAACAACTCTTGCACCGGGCGCCTTGCAGTGTACTGGCGATCAAACCAAGCGAGATGTTGCAATCCTGAGACGTGGACAGCCCCGCAATGCACCGTTGGCCGGCACATCGCGGGGCGATTGTTTACAGGTAAAGGCGATGGATGACCTGACGGCTGTCATCGGGATCGTTGTGCGTCTCGAAACCCAGTGCCTTGGCCAGGTCGCGCATCGGCGCATTGCTGGAGGCATCCACCGAATACATCTGCCGAAAACCGTTTCTGCGGGCGGCCTTGATCAGATGCTCCATCAGTAACGTACCCAGCCCCAGGTGTTTCCATTCATCGGCGACTGTCACGGCGCATTCACATTCATGCTCGCCCGTGGCGGCGTAGCGGCTGACGCCGATCTCAATCAATTGGCCGTTTTCGTGGACCAGCGCGATGTAGGCTGTGCGCTGTTTGTTATCGGTGTCCATCAACTGGTTAAGCATGGCGGCGCCAGGTTCGTTGATCTGCGCAAGAAAACGCATGTGCCGGGACTCGGGAGACAGCCGTTTGATAAAGGCGTATTCACGCTCGCGGTCTTTTTCCGCCAGCGGCCGTATCAGCACGTGACGACCATCCTTGAGCGCTTCGATCCAGTGTTGTCCGGTGATCGCGGCGTAGGCGGCAGCGGCACGATCATTGTGGTCTTTGACGGTGAGCATGGGGTGATCCTCCATGGGTTTGAAAAGTTGGCGCGTGGTGATGGGCCCCGCGGTTCATTCCTTTCTACGCCGCCGGCACCGCCAGAATCTGATCTGGATCAGAGAGACGTAACGTGAGCCTTCATTTACGCGTGTTTGATGTAAATCAACCTGGGGGAGGGGGCAACTAGCGCATGGTGAAACCTCCGGCGTTTAACGACCGGTGTCGAGTCGAGGTGTGTGATGGGTGTATATCAACGTTTGTTGCTGATCGCCGACCAAACCCTGCATCAGTCTCCCGCTCTGCTGCGTGCCGTCGCGTTGGCCAAGGCGAGTAGGGCTGTGCTGGATGTGCGAGCCTTTGTCGAGCCCGCACCGATCGTGCATGTGTGGGAAGAGAAAATCGACGACGCAGGGTATCAGCGCTATCTGCGCCGCTATCGCCGCTGGGAGGTCGAAGAGGTCGAGCGGCTCAGCGGCCTGGGACTGGAGGTGACCGTCAAAGTCGTGTTCACGACCCATCCGCTACTGGATATATTGAACGCGGTCGAAGATCTCAAGCCTGACTTGCTGATCAAGGATGTCACCTTGGAGCCCGTGCTCAAGCGGGTGTTCATCACGCCGCTTGATTGTCACTTGCTGCGCGAATGCCCGATCCCCGTGCACTTGGTCAATCACGCCCGTTACGGTTTGCCGCATCGGGTCGTCGCCGCGGTGGACCCGTTTGATCCGTCGACACAAATCGGCGGCCTGAACGACACCATCATTCAGAACGCCAACGCACTGGCCTTGCAATGCGACGCGCCGCTGCACCTGCTTTACGCCTATGACTTGTCGCCGGCCTTCAATAGCGATGCGTCGCTGGTCGGCGGTGGCTGGAGCGTGGACTACGTTGAGGAACTGCGTGAATCCCTGCACCTGGCGTTTGTCACCCTGGCCGATCGTTACGGCGTACCGCCGGAGCGGCGGCATTTCGTCATGGGTCTGCCAGTGCCGGTGATTAGCGAATTTGTCGAGCAATACCTGGCCGATGTGGTGGTGATGGGCACGGTGCACCGAGTGGGGATTGACCGGTTGATCGGCAGTAATACCGAGCGAGCGTTGTACTCGGTGCCGGGCAGCATTCTGGCCGTCAAGTCGAACATCAGGGGGTGAGCACGATCGCTCCCTTGAACTGCCCGGCCCTGAGCACGCGAAAGCCTGATTAGCATCGCCCAGTGCAACATGGCACGCATGACAATCCTCCAGACGTGCGGATGTCAGCGTGGGGAGCGATGACAGCCCGCGACCAGCTGCTTGAGCCCTTCCATGTTCTGGATTTTGACGTCTCGGCCCGATATTTCTACCAGTCCCTGATCCCGCAGGTGCGCAATGCCCCGGCAGATGGTTTCCAGTCGCAGCCCCAGGTAGGAGCCGATTTCTTCGCGACGCATTTTCAGCACGAAGTCTCTGGATGAATAGCCGCGGATACTGAAACGTTGCGACAGGTTCAGCAGAAAAGCCGCCAGTCGCTCATCCGAGTTCATATTGCCCATGAGCATCAACATGCTGTGATCACGCACGATTTCACGGCTCAGGAGCCTGTTAAGGTTGTGCTGCAGCGACGGCAGGTTTTGGGCGAGTTTCTCCAGTTGCGCGAAGTGGATGGGGCAAACTTCGCTGTCCTCGAGGGCAAACGCGTTGCAGGCGTGCTCATCGGCGCTGATGGCGTCCAGACCGAGCATCTCGCCGGGTATGTGAAAACCCGTGACCTGTTCACGACCATCGACTGACAACATGCTGGTCTTGAATGAGCCGATACGGACTGCGTAAAGCGAACGCAACGGGTCGCCCGTGCGGTACAACGCGGCACCCTTTTTGACCTTGAAGCGTTGCACGATCAGCGTATCCAGTCGCTCGACTTCCGCGCCGCTCAAGCCAATCGGCAGGCACAACTCCAACACGCTGCAATTGGAACAGGCGGCCTTGAGGTATTGAACTTGAAGGGGACGTGTTTCAGGCATGGGGGGACGCCATCAGGGGGTGTGCTAAGCATAGATGGTGAGTCTTTGGGCGCGCAGCTCATTCGGGCGTTCACCGGGGTAATCGACGAACGGGGAAAACTCGCGTCTTACGGGCCGATGTTCAGAGAGTCCCACGCCATTCAACGTGATCACCGACGGCGAGACTTGATGTAAATCAAGTCCTGGACGTTTCAGACTCCCAGAATCCACCAATGACTATCGGCAGGTCGAGCCGTTGGCGGAGAAGTACATGAACGATTTTCTGAGTGACAAGCAACTGGAGGGACTGGATGCCTATTGGCGGGCCTCCAATTATCTGGCCGTCGGGCAGATCTACCTCAAGGACAACCCGCTGCTGGCGCAACCGCTGACCCTGGCGCACATCAAGCCGCGCTTGTTGGGGCACTGGGGCACGACACCGGGGCTGAACCTGATCTACACCCACCTCAATCGGTTGATCAATCAGTACGACCTGAACATGCTCTTCGTTGCCGGCCCCGGTCATGGTGGGCCAGCGGTTGTCGCGCAGACTTATCTGGAAGGGACGTATACCGAGTTTTATCCCTCGGTGGAACGCAACACTAACGGTCTGGTTCGCCTGTTTCGGCAGTTTTCATGGCCTTACGGAATCTCCAGCCATGTCTCGGCGCAGATTCCGGGGTCGATCCATGAAGGCGGCGAACTGGGCTATAGCCTGGCCCATGCCTATGGCGCCGCGTTTGACAATCCTGACCTGATCGTCGCCTGCGTGATCGGTGACGGTGAGGCCGAAACGGGGACGCTGGCCGCCAGTTGGCACTCCAACAAGTTCCTCAACCCGGCACGTGACGGGGCTGTGTTGCCGATCCTGCACCTCAACGGCTACAAAATCGCCAACCCCACGGTGCTGTCCAGAATCAGTGAGGAGGAACTGTCAGCCCTGATGTATGGCTATGGTTACGACCCGTATTTCGTCGAAGGTGATGACCCGGTGCAGGTGCATCAGGCGATGGCTCAAACGCTGGACACGATGGTGCTGAAAATTCGTGAAATCCAGCTTGCGGCGCGTCGGCCTGGGCCATCCGGACCACCAGAGCGACCGCTTTGGCCAATGCTGATATTGCGCACGCCCAAAGGCTGGACCGGGCCGAAATTCGTCGATGACCATCGCGTTGAAGGCACCTGGCGCGCGCATCAAGTGCCGCTGGCCGATTTCCAGCAGCCGATTCACCTGCGGCAACTGGAGGAATGGCTCGAAAGTTATCGTCCCGGTGAACTGTTTGATGCCAATGGCACCTTGCTGCCGGAGATCGCTGCACTGGCACCCACCGGGCACCGGCGCATGAGCGCCAATCCCCATGCCAACGGTGGACTGCAGTTGCGACCTCTGGATTTGCCGCGCTTTAGCGACTATGCCGTGAAGTTCGAAGTGCCTGGCAGCTTGCGCGCGGAGGCCACACGAGTCATGGGCTCGTTTCTGCGCGACGTGATGAAAAACAGTCTGGGCGCGAGCAACTTTCGTCTGTTCGGCCCGGATGAAACCGCTTCGAACCGACTGGATGCGGTCTACGAGGTCAGTGCCAAGGCATGGATGGAACCGCTGGAGCCCGATGATCTCAACCTGGCCGCCGACGGCCGGGTGATGGAAATCCTCAGCGAACAGGTATGCGAGGGTTGGCTCGAAGGCTATCTGCTGACGGGCCGCCATGGCTTGTTGTCCTGTTACGAGGCGTTCATCCATATCGTCGATTCGATGGTCAATCAGCATGCGAAATGGCTGAAAACCGCCGCCGAGGTGCCGTGGCGCAAACCCGTTGCTTCGCTCAATTTTTTGCTGACGTCCCACGTCTGGCGTCAGGACCATAACGGTTTCTCTCATCAGGACCCGGGGTTCATCGATCTGGTGGCGAATAAAAAGTCGGACGTGGCGCGAATTTACCTGCCGCCCGATGCCAATTGCCTGTTGTCGGTGGCTGACCACTGCCTGAGAAGCCGCAACTACATCAATGTCATCGTCGCCGGCAAGCAACCGGAATGGCAGTGGCTGGATATCGATGCCGCCATCAGTCATTGCCAGACCGGCATTGGCCGATGGGACTGGGCGTGCCGGGATGATCAAGACCCGGACGTGGTCATGGCCTGCGCCGGTGACGTCCCGACCCTGGAGACCCTGGCCGCCGTGACCCTGTTGCGCGAGTACGTGCCGGATCTGCGGGTGAGGGTGGTCAATGTCGTGGACTTGATGGTGCTGCAGCCGTCGTTCCAGCATCCCCACGGCTTGTCGGACAGTGCGTTCGATGAATTGTTTACTGTCGACAAGCCAGTGATCTTCGCCTTCCATGGCTACCCTGCGCTGATCCACCGACTGTTGTACAAACGCAACAATCACGAGAATTTCCACGTTCGTGGCTTCAAGGAGGAGGGCGCGACCACCACACCGTTCGACATGGCGGTGATCAACAACCTGGATCGCTATCAATTGGCGCTGGACGTCATCGAGCGCGTGCCCCGGCTGCACGATCAGTTACAAACCGCGCGGTCGCGCTATTGGTCGATCATGGAGAAACACAAGCTTTACCTCATTGAACACGGGCAAGACATGCCCGAGGTACTGAACTGGCAATGGACGCCAGTGGCGGGTCGCTGAGGTCCGACAGGGCCGCGCGACATCGAATACCCACCTGACTGGAGGCAGATCATGAGCCAGTATCAACGGTTGTTAGTGATCATCAACCCGGCCGCGCGCCATTCCCAGGCAATCAATCATGCTGCAGCGCTGGCCAAGGCGAGCAGCGCGAGTTTGCATATTGTCGCCTTGATTCCTTCGTTGAAAATGTTGTCGCTGCTCGAAGAAGGCGACCGGGAAAAGGCTCGGGAGCTTTACCTGCAAGACCATCACGACTGGCTAAAGGACCAGGCAAAAAATCTGCGGGGCAGGGGGATCGATGTGACCACCGAGGTGGCCTGGGCCGATGACATGAAGCAAGACATCCTGGATCACGTCTCGGAAATGCAGCCCGACCTGTTGATCAAGGAAGTTCAGCATGAATCAGCGCTCAAGCGTGCCTTTTTCACGCCTCTGGATTGGCATTTGCTGCGTCACTGTTCGATACCGGTTTACCTGGTGGGCGGGAGCGGCTTCGTGCCGCCGCGCAAGGTTGTGGCGGCGGTCGAAGTGTCGGACGTCGAGTCTCCCGACGACGAACTCAATGACCGGATCATCCAGCAAGCCAGCGGCCTCGCCATGCAGTGTGATGCCGAGTTGCATTTGCTGTACGCCTGCAATATTTCCGCCGCCTTTCTGGCGGACATGGGCGGTCTGACGCTGGCTGACCTCACCAAAGCGCTGCGCAGAGACCTGGAAAAATCTTTCCTCACGTTGGCCGGTCGGTATGGGGTGCCCTCTGATCGTCGACACTTCATTCCAGGACACCCCGTCACGGCGCTGAGCGAGTTCGCTAACGAGCATCAAGTGGATGTGATCGTGATGGGTAGAGTCCAATCCCATGGGCTGGACAAGCTGTTGGGCAGTACGACCGAGCATATTTTGTATCAAGTGCCTTGCAGCGTCCTGGCGGTCTGAGCCTGAAGAGACACAGGCCGTTTATGCCAGACCGACAGAAGGGTCTGGCAAAGCGTATACCTGCGCTTGTTATTTGCTCTTCCAGTATTTCTGCATTTCGAGAAATAGAAACGAGGCCGTCCAGGAAATGAGTACCAGACCGGTCAACGCCTGCAGGCCGGTCAGGTACTTGAGTTTACCGACGGGTGAAATATCGCCGAAACCGATCGTCGTATAGGTAGTGAAGGAAAAATAGACACAGTCCAGCATCGAACCATCGAAGTTGCCCGTCAGGCCGCCCCATTCGCCGGAACGCACCATTAGGTAATAGACCAGTGCGAAGCACCAGACTTCGAGCGCATGAGCTACCAGCGCGCCGAATACCCCGACGACAATCCTGAAACGACTCCAAAGCTTGAGCCGCGGAAGCCAATCGTTCAGGCGCAACAGGCATTCGTAGTGGATCACCACGACGAGGATGACCACCAGCGTATTGATCAACGTGCCTGCCAGCATGGCGAACCTCCGGCGGTGCAGTAGCGTAGCGCCAGTAATCCGCCATTGACGGGACACAGCGCCCGGTTCTTTTTTTACGCCTGAGTGGCGCCAAGACATTGAGCTAAATCAACATGGCTTCAGTGAGTTCCTCACTAATCGCCAGCGGGCCATTAGTTGACAAAAATCAGAGTGTGCAGGCGATGACGTCAGATACTTGGGTCAACGATCTGTAGCTTTTCCGGTTGAGATAAACCAAAGGGAAAAGTCATGAATAAGCCGACATGAAGGCGGAACAGGCGCAGGCAACGGCCAGGAGTCCCGGACAGGAAGCCGGTTTGCAGTCAGGCAGGTAACGCGTTCCAGGGACGAGGTCTATGATGCTGAAACTTAAACGTATTCTATTGATTGCCCCCAGCGAAATGACCCGCACGCCGGCGTTTGACCGAGCGCACGCACTGGCCTGTTCCACCGGAGCCGTGTTGCACATCGTCGCGTTCGACTATGTGCAAGCGCTGGCGGTGGCCGGGCTGTTTGATCACGATGCGATGGCGCAGGCACGGGAGGGCTACTTGCAGGTGCATCGACACTGGCTGGAGCAGCAAGCCCGGTTTCAGCGATGCACCGGGTTGCAGGTAACCACCGAGGTGGTCTGGGCCAAATCCACCGCGGCGCATATGCTTGAGTACGTCAATGACTTCCATGCGGATCTGGTGATCAAGGACACCCAGCATGTACCGGCACTCGATCGCGCGTTCCATCGGCCCCTGGACTGGCTGTTGCTGCGCGACTGTCCGGCCCCCTTGCATCTGGTTACTGAAGCTAAGAATCCCAAACCGTTGAAAATTCTTGCGACCATCGATCTGTCCCATCTTGAGGAGCTGACCCAAGGGCTCAATGACCGGATTCTCGACCTGGCCTCAACGTTGGCGGTCTCCTGTGGCGCTGCCTTGCACGTGTTGAATGTCAATAATTGGTCGGTGATGGACGACGCTACGAGGAGTGTGCCGACACTGAGTCTGGATGACAGTTTGAGAGACGCCGTCAACGATGCCCAGAAGGAGGCCTTTGAGGTGCTTGTTGAACGCTATGGCATCGACAACAAATGCCAACATCTACGGACCGGCATTCCCCACAAGGTGATCGGACTTTTCGCCCAACAGAATGCATTCGACATGGTGGTGCTGGGCACGGTCTATCACCACGGGATCGACAGGTTAATCGGCAGTACTGCCGAGAGCGTACTCAACAGGGCCCCGTGCAGCTTGACGATCGTCAATTCACTGCCTTGGTTTGACTGAAACGATGACCCGGTCGCGCCCGCTGTTGATAAAAATCAACTGCTCTTGCGCCAAAAGGAGCGATCAATAGCGCTCCCATGAATGTTCAAGGAGACGGTCATGCGTATGACATTTCTCGGTGCAGCAGGCACGGTCACCGGCAGCAAATACCTGCTGGAACATCGCGACCAACACGTACTGATCGATTGCGGTCTGTTCCAGGGCTATAAACAACTGCGGTTGCATAACTGGGACCCGTTCCAGCTCCCGGTTGGCAACCTCAGCGCCATCGTCCTTACCCATGCCCACTTGGATCACAGCGGCTACCTGCCCGTATTGGTGCGTAGCGGCTATCGCGGTCCGGTTTATGCCACACCCGCCACCTGTGAGCTGGTGAGGATCCTTCTATTGGACAGCGGTCGCTTACAGGAAGAGGCCGCCGAGTTCGCCAATCGGCATGGTTTCTCCCGGCACAAACCGGCGTTGCCTCTTTATACCGAGCAAGATGCCGAGCGGGCACTGAAACTGTTACGACCAGTGGAGTTGCATCACAGGGTCCAAATTGTCGCGGGCATGACCATCCAGCTTCGTTGCGCGGGGCATATATTGGGCGCGGCTACGGTGGAGGTGATCGCCGATGGCATCACGCTTGTCTGTTCAGGGGATCTGGGGCGGCCAGATGATCCATTGATGTTCGCTCCAGAAACCGTCGAGCAGGCAGATTACCTGCTGGTGGAATCGACCTATGGTGATCGCAAACATCCGGTCGAGTCACCGGAGGCGCAATTGGCCGAAGTCATCACCCGCACCACGCTGCGTCATGGCATCACCTTGGTTCCGTCGTTCGCAGTAGGGCGCGCCCAACTATTGATGTACCACCTATATCGGCTGAAACAACGACACGCGATTCCCGATGTGCCTATCTATCTCAACAGCCCGATGGCCACCGACGTCACGAGTTTGTACCAGCGTTTTCGCAGCGAGCACCGTTTGTCCCCCGAAGAATGCGAAGGCATGTGTCACGTCGCACAGTTCGTGCGCACCACTGCGGATTCGATCAAGCTGGATCAGCAGCGCACCCCGGCGGTAATTATCGCTGCCAGCGGCATGGCCACGGGGGGGCGTGTGATCCACCACCTCAAAGCGCTGGCCCCTAACCCGATCAACACGCTGCTCGTTCCGGGTTTTCAAGCCGGCGGCACCCGGGGCGCACAGATTGTCGCGGGCGCTCCTTCGGTGCGCATTCACGGCAAGGATGTGCCGATCAGGGCTGAGGTGGTACCGATGGAAACCCTGTCCGCGCACGCCGACGCCGATGAAATCATGCAATGGCTGCGCGGATTCAAGCGGTCGCCGAAACACACCTACGTAGTGCACGGGGAGCCCAATGCTTCGGATGTACTGCGTCGACGTATCAGCCTGGAATTGGGGTGGTCGGTTTCGGTGCCGGAGTATCGCGACAGCGTCGAACTAACTCAAATTGATCAGCCTTGAAGGTCATTACGCTGACGAGAGCAGCCTCATCAGCGGGTGCCCTTCAGTACCCAAAAGCAATGTCAACGGAAGCGGATACCTTCCTCGGTTGTACTGATTTGAGTGCCTGCTGCGCCGTTGACGATATCTTCAATGTCGGCCAGTGACCCGATGGCTGCCACTTTGCCGGTGTTGCGAGCGAACTGGCAGGCTGCCTGCACCTTTGGCCCCATGGAGCCGGCCGCGAAGGCGAGTTTTTCCAGTTCATCAGGATGAGCATGGGCGATAGTTTTCTGGGTGGGTTTGCCGAAGTCGATGAAAGCGGCGTTGACGTCGGTGGCGATCACCAACAGATCACTGTTCAGCTGTTCGGCCAGCAGCGCCGAGCACAGGTCCTTGTCGATCACCGCTTCCACACCCTGGAGTTTGCCATCGGTGCCGTACACCGTCGGAATGCCGCCACCGCCGGCACAAATCACGATGCTGCCTTTTTCCAGCAACCATTTTATCGGGCGGATTTCGAAGATACGTTTCGGTATCGGACTGGCGACCACACGGCGGTATTTGTCGCCGTCCGGGGCAATGGCCCAGCCTTTATCGGCGGCGAGTTTTTCCGCTTCGGCCTTGGTGTAGACCGGGCCGATGGGTTTGCTCGGGTGCTGGAACGCCGGGTCGTTGGCGTCGACTTCGACCTGAGTCAGCAGCGTGGCAAACGGCACTTCGAAGTCCAGCAGGTTGCCCAGTTCCTGCTCGATGATGTAGCCGATCATGCCGTCTGTTTCGGCGCCAAGCACGTCCAACGGGTAAGGGGACACCGAGGTGTAGGCCGCCGCTTGCAGTGACAGCAGGCCCACTTGTGGACCATTGCCGTGGGCGATGATCAGTTGGTTGCCAGGGTGGATCTTTGCGATCTGCTCAGCGGCGATCCGGATGTTGGCGCGCTGGTTGTCCGCGGTCATGGGTTCACCCCGGCGGAGCAGGGCGTTACCACCCAAAGCAACGACGATACGCATGGTGCATGTCCTTCTGGAAGAGAAAGCGGGCCTGTGGGAGCTGGCTTGCCAGCGATGGCATCACCGCGGTGTCTCTGAAACACCGAGGTGTGGCCATCGCTGGCAAGCCAGCTCCCACAAGGA